>NZ_LGHZ01000016.1 GCF_001266615.1 Kluyvera genomosp. 1
CTGGAAAGTAACCCCCTGCTTGAGCAAACCGATCTTCATGAGGAAGTTGAAACCCAGGAAACCGCCGATACCGAAACGCTGGACAGCGTGGACGCATTGGAAAAAACGGAAATGCCCGAAGAGCTGCCGCTCGACGCCAGCTGGGATGAAATTTACACCGCCGGAACGCCATCGGGCACCGGTGCGGATTATCAGGACGACGAACTGCCGGTTTATCAGGGTGAAACCACCCAGTCCTTACAGGACTATCTGATGTGGCAGGTGGAGTTAACGCCGTTTACCGATACCGACCGCGCCATTGCCACCTCGATTGTCGATGCTGTTGATGAAACAGGCTACCTCACCGTCACGCTGGAAGATATTCGCGAAAGCATCGGCAATGACGAAATCGGCCTTGATGAAGTGGAAGCAGTGCTTAAACGCATTCAGCGCTTCGATCCGGTCGGCGTGGCGGCAAAAGATCTGCGTGACTGCCTGCTGATCCAACTTTCTCAATTTACGCCCGATACGCCGCGCATCACCGAAGCACGGCTGATCATCTCCGAGCATCTCGATCTTCTTGCCAATCATGACTTCCGCTCACTGATGCGCGTCACGCGTCTGAAAGAAGACGTGCTAAAAGAAGCCGTCGATCTGATTCAATCGTTAGATCCGCGCCCAGGTCAGTCGATCCAAACCGGTGAGCCGGAATACGTGATCCCTGACGTGCTGGTCCGTAAGGTTAACGGCCGCTGGATGGTTGAGCTGAATGCCGACAGTATTCCGCGTTTGCAGATAAATCAGCACTACGCAGGCATGTGCAATAACGCCCGCAACGATGCCGACAGCCAGTTTATCCGCAGCAATCTGCAGGATGCCAAATGGCTGATTAAGAGCCTTGAGAGTCGTAACGACACGCTACTGCGCGTCAGCCGCTGCATCGTTGAACAGCAGCAGGCCTTTTTCGATCTCGGCGAAGAACATATGAAACCGATGGTGCTGGCGGATATCGCCCAGACTGTCGAGATGCACGAGTCCACGATTTCGCGTGTTACCACGCAGAAGTATTTGCATAGCCCACGGGGCATTTTTGAGCTTAAGTATTTCTTCTCCAGTCACGTGAGCACCGAAGGCGGCGGCGAAGCCTCGTCCACGGCGATTCGCGCGTTGGTGAAGAAATTGATTGCCGCGGAAAATCCCGCAAAACCACTGAGCGACAGTAAACTGACCACCATGCTCTCTGAACAGGGTATCATGGTGGCACGGCGTACCGTTGCAAAGTACCGAGAGTCTTTATCCATCCCGCCGTCAAACCAGCGTAAACAACTGGTCTGACTCTACTGATAAGGAAGACACTATGCAGCTCAACATCACTGGACACAACGTCGAAATTACCGAAGCGATGCGTGAATTCGTGAACACGAAATTCGTTAAGCTCGAACAGTATTTCGAAAGGATCAATCAGGTCTATATTGTGTTAAAAGTGGAGAAATTGACGCACATCTCGGATGCAACATTGCATGTTAACGGCGGCGAGCTTCACGCCAGCGCGGAAGGGAAAGATATGTACGCCGCCATCGACGGCTTGATCGACAAACTGTCGAGACAGTTGAACAAACACAAAGATAAACTAAAACAACACTGATTGTCCGAGCGATCGCCCGATATGCCCCCGCATATCGGGCGGTGCTTAGGTGAAATTATGACAAATAACGATTCCGCTCTTCAACTGAGCAACGTCCTTAACCAGGAATGTACCCGCAGTGCTGTGCACTGTCAGAGTAAAAAACGTGCGCTGGAAATCATCAGCGAGCTGGCGGCTAAACAGCTTAGCCTGCCTCCGCAGGTGGTGTTCGAAGCTATTCTGACCCGTGAGAAAATGGGCAGTACTGGCATCGGCAACGGCATCGCCATTCCTCACGGTAAACTGGAAGAGGATACGCTGCGCGCGGTAGGTGTCTTTGTGCAGCTGGAAACGCCGATCGCCTTCGACGCCATCGACAATCAGCCGGTTGACCTGCTGTTTGCCCTGCTGGTGCCAGCCGACCAGACTAAAACGCACCTGCATACGCTCTCTTTGGTGGCAAAACGTCTGGCGGATAAAACCATTTGTCGCCGCCTGCGCTCAGCGCAGAGTGACGAAGAGCTGTATCAAATCATCACCGATACGGAAACCCACGATGATGCATAATGGACATCACATCGTACTGAGGAGAAACGGTACATGGTACTGATGATCGTCAGCGGCCGCTCTGGCTCGGGAAAATCTGTTGCCCTGCGCGCGCTGGAAGATATGGGGTTTTACTGCGTCGATAACCTGCCGGTGGTGCTGCTGCCGGAGCTGGCAAAAACGCTGGCCGACCGTGAAATATCGGCTGCCGTCAGCATCGACGTACGTAACATGCCTGAATCACCGGAAATCTTCGAACGGGCGATGGAAAATCTGCCGGAGAACTTCTCCCCTCAGCTGCTGTTCCTCGATGCCGACCGTAATACGCTGATTCGCCGCTACAGCGACACCCGTCGCCTGCACCCGCTCTCAAGCAAAAACCTGTCGCTGGAAAGCGCCATCGATGAAGAGAGCAACCTGCTGGAACCGCTGCGTTCACGCGCCGACCTGATCGTTGATACTTCTGAGATGTCCGTTCACGAGCTAGCCGAAATGCTTCGTACCCGCCTGCTGGGTAAACGTGAGCGCGAGCTGACGATGGTGTTCGAATCCTTCGGCTTCAAGCACGGTATTCCTATCGATGCCGATTACGTCTTTGACGTCCGCTTCCTGCCGAACCCGCACTGGGATCCGAAGCTGCGTCCAATGACCGGGCTCGACAAACCGGTGGCCGCCTTCCTCGACCGCCACACAGAAGTACACAACTTTATTTATCAAACCCGCAGCTATCTTGAGCTATGGTTACCTATGCTGGAAACCAACAACCGTAGTTATCTGACGGTAGCTATTGGTTGTACCGGCGGTAAGCACCGTTCGGTGTATGTTGCCGAGCAGCTGGCTGACTACTTCCGTTCACGCGGTAAGAACGTGCAGTCTCGTCATCGGACGCTGGAAAAACGTAAATCATGACCGTAAAGCAAACCGTTGAAATCACCAATAAGCTGGGCATGCATGCACGCCCGGCCATGAAACTGTTTGAACTGATGCAGGATTTCGATGCGGAAGTACTGCTGCGTAATGATGAAGGAACTGAAGCAGAAGCCAACAGCGTGATTGCGCTGCTGATGCTGGACTCTGCGAAAGGGCGTCAGATTGAAGTCGAGGCCACCGGGCCACAGGAAGTGGAAGCGCTGGCGGCGGTAATCGCGCTGTTTAACGCCGGCTTCGACGAAGACTAGCCCGAATGGGCGCTTGCACCGCCGCTCGACGACGAGCCTGATAGCGCCCTACGCATCAGGCTCGCTCAGACTAATACAGCTTATTCTCCCGCATAAACCCTTCTCCACCCAACTGCCTCATTTGACGTAAAATCCACGCCTGGCGACTGCGTACATAGCCTGACGGCGCATTCGCCTTAAAACGAATCGGGTTTGGCAGCACAGCAGCCAACAGCGCCGCTTCCGCCATCGTCATTTTGCTGGCCGGTTTATGGAAGTAGCGCTGGGATGCCGCTTCAACACCAAATACACCCTCGCCAAATTCGGCAATATTCAAATAGACGGTCAGAATACGCTTCTTACTCCACACGGTTTCAATACCCAGCGTCAGGCCAGCTTCAAAGCCTTTACGCACCCAGCTGCGGCCATCCCACAGAAACAGATTCTTCGCCGTTTGCTGCGACAGCGTGGAAGCCCCACGGATACGATTTTCATTTTGCTCATTATGGGCGAGCGCTTTTTCAATCGCCGAGACATCAAACCCCCAGTGATCCGGGAATTTCTGGTCTTCCGCGGCAATCACCGCCAGTCCCATCCACGGTGACATCTCATCCATGCTGACCCAATCCGAATGAGCAACGTAGCTAAAGTTTCCCGTTAGCCACGCCCCCAGTTGGCGTTCAACCATCACAGCGGAAAATGGGACCGGCACAATGCTGAATAACGCAATGCCACCGCCCCAGAAAAGCACCAGCAGCAACAACAGACGCCCTAACAGACGTTTAAGCCACGCTACTCTTCTTAAAGCCATCTTCCTCACGCTAACCCTCTGACACTGATTAATATTTCTGATTAAGACGCTATGGTTCACACATTTTACTGATTCACGTAACAATCATTTTAAGATTTGCTATCTTATTGAGCGTGCAATCGTAATTCAGGTTGTGTCAAAAAAATCAAAATCATGTCAAGTACCTGACGCAACCACCAGTTCCCTGGTGTTGGCGCAGTATTCGCGCACCCCGGCTTGACCGGGGTCATTTTTTTCCAGCCGCCGCTACCCAAGCTTTCAGCACCGCAACATCGTGCTGCCACTCGGACTTCATCTCTTCAACCCATTCACCAACGTTATCAGACCACGCAGGAAGATCGGGGGACTGAATCTGCTGCCCAAGCTGTTGAAGATGACGCAAACCGATAGAACCGGCGGCACCTTTGATTTTATGCCCTTCCTCAACGATGCCTTTCTTATCCCGGGCCGTCAGATTCGATTCCAGAACCGCCAGGTAGCCCGGCATCATCTTCTCAAACACAGCCAAACCATCGGTAATCAACTTCGGTCCTACCAGCTCGATGTACTGTTCCAGCATCGGAATATCCAGCAACTGCTGCGATTTACCACTCTCAACAGGGGTCACGGCACTCTCCTCTTCGTCTTCAACGGTATCCCAGAATTTCTTGATCATCGCCGTCAGGGCCGGTACCGAAAGCGGCTTGCTCAGCACGTCGTCCATGCCGGCATCCATATACTCTTTTTTGTCTTTCAGTACGTTAGCCGTCAACGCCACCAGCGGCGGCAGATCGTCAGCGTGGTATTTACGCGTCAGCTCGCGAGAAATATCCAGGCCGGTCATATCCGGTAACTGAATATCCAGCAGCACCAGGTCATATTCGCCTGGCGTAAACTTCTCTAGCGCCTCTTTACCGGTCATCGCAACATCGACGCTATTACCCAGCTTCTCGAGTACCGAGCGGGCGACAATCACGTTGAGCTCAATATCTTCAACCAACAGCACGTGCAGAGCCGGCAGTGGCATGTCGTCTTCTTCAAACGCGTCTTCCACTTCTTCCGCAACGGCCGGTGCGTGGACGGTCAGAATAAAGGTCGAACCGTGTCCTGGCTGGCTGGAAACTTCAATGTCACCGCCCATGCTTTTCGCCAAACGGCGTGAGACAGCAAGGCCAATCCCGGTGCCGGTTGCCGGTTTACCGCCCTGGCTGTCTTTCACCTGATAATACATGGCGAAGATTTTGTCCTGCTCTTCCTGCGGGATACCGATACCAGAATCCTCAACCTCAAAGTGCAGCATGTCGCCCTCATCGTAGCGAACGCGCACCACAACATTGCCCTGCTGGGTGAATTTCACGGCATTGCTGATAAGATTCCACAAGATCTGGCGCAGACGGGTACCGTCGGTGATGACTTTATGCGGCAGCGGTAGCGTCGGCTCCATCACAAAGCGGAGCCCTTTCTGCTGCGCCTGCAGACCGGAGAGGTTTTCCAGGTCGGCCAGGAAGCCGGTGAAGTCGACAGGCTGGTTATCCAACTGGACTTTACGACGCTCCATTTTGTCCATGTCGATAATATCGTTAAAGATATTACCCAGGGTCACCGCAGAAACGTGGATCGTTTTAAGGTATTTCTCCTGCTCAGCGGTCAAATGGGTGTCGAGCAGAATACGGCTCAGCCCAACGATACCGTTGAGCGGCGTACGCAGTTCATGGCTGATAGTGGAAATAAATGTGGTTTTATCGCGGCTGGCGCGTTCAAGCGCATCCTGATAGCGCTTACGCTCAGTGATATCACGGCCAAAGCCCATCAAACCGTGACGTTTCCCCACGCGGTCGTAGTACGGCACTTTACGGATTTCAAAGCAGGCTTTACGCCCATCGGGATAATCGAGCCACTGCTCGTAGGTAAGCGAAACATTGTGGCGGAAGACCTTCTCATCGGTTTCGATGACTTTTGCCGCCGCTTCTGGCGTATACACATCTTCCGGGTGCAGGTGGATCAGCTGCTTTTCACTTTTGCCTGTCAGCAGTTCCATTGCACGGTTACAGCCGGAAAACTCTTTATCTTCATTACGGTAGAAAACCAAATCCGGTGAAGCATCAAGGAAAGAGCGGAGGAAAGACGACTGCTGCTCGAGGCGGATCTGCGTCTCTTCACGCTCCTGCATTTCAACTTTCAGCTGTTCCAGCGTCACCTGACGCTCGGCCTCGGCTTTCTCACGGTCGCTAATTTCCTGATTCAGCTGGGAGATGTTGTCCTTAAGCTGAACGTTCAGCTTCAGATCGCGCTCGCGCATCTCTTCCAGCTTCTCGACCAGACGGGACAGTCGCTGTCGCGACTCCTCAAGCTGTTCCACGACGACCGAAAGGAAATAGACCGCCCAAGGGGTGATCAGCAGACCAAAGAAGATGGAGCGAATAACGTCAATACTTTCGACCTGGCCATGCAGCACCATGGTCACCGCCATTTGTACGACGATGGCCAAAACCACCAGCGCCAGCGCCAGCAGCAGGGAGAAACGTACCAGACCCAGCTTCATCATCAGGTCGACGTAGTACTGTGCCAGCATACGGATTTGCTTCATGAGGAGTTCCTTAACAACGACATCGCTCAATAATACCTAATTCTGAGCAACGCGTTGAAGGTTGTGCGAAAAATGCGGGGATTATCTGTGAAATGCCCGGCAGCAAACGAATAGTCAGCGGAAGGCAGACCCCAGCGCAGCGTCTGGGGTGAGCGAAGTGCGTCGCCAGTCTTTATCAGCCCGGCTGCACCCATGGCGTACCCAGTGCCGATCCCTGCACGCCGTGCTCATTGAGGTACTTATCCAGCTCGACCATCCCGGTCCAACGATTTTCACACCACAGCGGCGCCAGCAGCGTTGGGCGGCGGGCGCTGGCGGAGATGCGGTGATAAATCACCTCCGGCGGCGTGTGGCGGATCATCTCACCGGCGGTGACCGTATAATCCTCCAGTTCGATACCGTTCAGGCGCCCGGCTTCCCAGGCCTTTGCCATAATACTGCCGGTCACGATATGCAGCGGGTGTAGCTTAATACCGTCGACACCGGTCTCAACGACCTGTTTAAGCGTCTCCAGACACTCTCCCTGCCCTTCGCCCGGCAGACCAACAATGAGGTGGCTGCACACCTTCAGGCCGCGCTCACGCGCCAGCCGTGTGGTTTGCTGGTAGCAGGCGAAATCATGCCCGCGATTAATACGATGCAGAGTTTTATCGTGCGCAGTTTGCAGCCCCAGTTCCAGCCACACTTCGTAGCCCTGCTCGTGATATTCGCTCAGCAAATCGAGAACCGCTTCCGGGACGCAGTCCGGCCGTGTCCCGACGCACAGGCCGACGATATTGGCCTGGCTTACTGCCTGTTGATACATCGAACGCAGCACCTGCACTTCGGCAAAGGTACTGGTATAAGCCTGGAAATAGGCCAGATAACGTTTGGCGCGGTTTACCAGCTGCGCCTGATGCGCCAGCTGGTCGGCAATTGACTTATGCTGCTGTGCTTCATCGGCAAAAGAGGCCACGTTACAGAACGTGCAACCTCCGCGCCCGATGGTGCCATCGCGATTCGGGCAGCTAAATCCACCATGCAGCGTCAGTTTATGGACCTTTTCGCCATATCGACGCGTAAGATCGCCACCAAACATATTGACTAATTTTTGTAACTGCATAATCTGATAGACCGGCCTGAAGAAAGGGGCCAAGCCTGCCATTTTTAGTCTCGATCGGCGATGACCTGGATCAATCGCCATGAAGACCGTTTACCTCATTGCATAACAAATCAAAATAACTGCAATTTCATTCACAAGTAATGAGATTATTTTTGCTTATATCTGGCGACAAATTTGCACTAATCCGCGCGGCGCTGAAAAACAGAGTGATCCTATATCCCCACACTCATTGCCAGCATTAAATGCTACTTAATACGAGTAAAACAGCGCATAACGATTATCACAGCGCTTTCATATAGTGAGACAGATCACACTCACTCCGCCCCTTCATTCCGTATCCCACGAGATGAAAACGTCATATTTTCTTTACTATTCATTGCCTTAATCGACCTATAGCACATTTTTGTATAAATAAGATTGCCATTTGACCTATGTATCGATTCCCGATAACTTGGAAATCCGCTGGAAGCTTTCTGGATGAGCAGCCTGCTCATCATATTTATGCAGTAATTGAGATTCCCTCTTAAGCAAGTCCTCAAACTTGTGTGACCTACGCGAAAAGGATAAAAGAGGGCGAATGCGAGGTAGGCAAAGAATGCCTTACCCCGTCGCCATGCTCTTGCTGTGCCTTGCGCGCAATCGATTAAGAGGGTCTCCCGTAGAGCCTGGGGAGGTTCACTGATATGTTGTACGATAAATCCCTTGAGAGGGATAACTGTGGTTTCGGCCTGATCGCCCACATAGAAGGCGAACCTAGCCACAAGGTAGTGCGTACCGCTATACACGCACTGGCCCGCATGCAGCACCGTGGGGCAATCCTCGCTGATGGTAAAACTGGCGATGGTTGTGGTCTGCTGTTGCAAAAACCTGACCGTTTCTTTCGCATCGTCGCCGAAGAGCGCGGCTGGCGCTTAGCGAAAAACTATGCCGTCGGGATGTTGTTCCTTAATAAAGATCCTGAACTGGCCGCCGCTGCCCGTCATATTGTCGAAGAAGAGCTGCAGCGCGAGACGCTGTCTATCGTCGGCTGGCGCGATGTGCCAACCAATGAAGGCGTGCTGGGTGAAATCGCCCTCTCCTCTTTGCCACGTATTGAGCAGATTTTCGTCAACGCCCCTGCGGGTTGGCGCCCGCGTGATATGGAACGCCGCCTGTTCATCGCGCGTCGCCGTATCGAAAAACGTCTCCAGGAAGATAAAGACTTCTACGTTTGTAGCCTGTCTAACCTGGTCAATATCTATAAAGGTCTGTGTATGCCGGCGGACTTGCCGCGCTTCTACCTGGATCTTGCGGACCTGCGTCTGGAATCAGCCATTTGCCTGTTCCACCAGCGCTTCTCCACCAACACCGTGCCGCGCTGGCCGCTGGCACAGCCGTTCCGCTATCTGGCGCACAACGGCGAAATCAATACCATTACCGGTAACCGCCAGTGGGCACGCGCCCGTACCTATAAATTCCAGACCCCGCTGATCCCGGATTTGCATGACGCCGCACCGTTCGTCAATGAAACCGGCTCCGACTCCAGCTCCATGGATAACATGCTGGAACTGCTGCTGGCCGGCGGTATGGACATCATTCGCGCCATGCGCTTACTGGTTCCACCGGCCTGGCAGAACAACCCGGATATGGATCCGGACCTGCGCTCCTTCTTCGACTTTAACTCCATGCACATGGAGCCGTGGGACGGCCCTGCGGGTATCGTCATGTCCGACGGTCGCTATGCCGCCTGTAACCTGGACCGTAACGGTCTGCGCCCGGCGCGCTACGTCATCACTAAAGATAAGCTCATTACCTGCGCCTCTGAAGTCGGTATCTGGGACTACCAGCCTGACGAAGTGGTGGAAAAAGGCCGCGTAGGCCCAGGCGAGCTGATGGTTATCGACACCCGTTCCGGCCGCATTCTGCACTCGGCAGAAACCGATGACGATCTGAAAAGCCGCCACCCGTACAAAGAGTGGATGGAGAAAAACGTCCGCCGTCTGGTACCGTTTGAAGATCTGCCGAACGAAGAAGTCGGCAGCCGCGAACTGGACGACGATACGCTCGCCAGTTACCAGAAGCAGTTTAACTACAGCGCCGAAGAGCTGGATTCCGTTCTCCGTGTACTCGGCGAAAACGGCCAGGAAGCGGTTGGCTCAATGGGCGATGATACGCCGTTTGCCGTACTCTCCAGCCAGCCACGCATTATTTATGACTACTTCCGTCAGCAGTTTGCGCAGGTCACCAACCCGCCAATTGACCCGCTGCGTGAAGCGCACGTGATGTCTCTGGCCACCAGCATCGGCCGTGAAATGAACGTCTTCTGCGAAGCGGAAGGCCAGGCACACCGTCTGAGCTTCAAATCGCCGATTCTGCTGTACTCCGATTTCAATCAGCTCACCACGATGAAAGAGGAACATTACCGCGCTGACACGCTGGATATCACCTTCGATGTGACCGAAAGCAGCCTCGAAGAGACGGTAAAAGCGCTGTGCGATAAAGCGGAACAGATGGTTCGCGACGGCACCGTTCTGCTGGTACTTTCTGACCGTAACATCGCTAAAAATCGCCTGCCGGTACCGGCACCAATGGCGGTGGGCGCGGTTCAGGCACGCCTGGTGGATAAGAGCCTGCGCTGCGATGCCAACATCATCGTGGAAACCGCCAGCGCCCGTGACCCGCACCACTTTGCGGTGCTGCTGGGCTTTGGCGCCACGGCTATCTATCCATATCTGGCCTACGAAACGCTGGGACGCCTGATTGACACCCATGCTATCGAAAAAGATTACCGTACGGTGATGCTGAACTACCGTAACGGCATCAACAAAGGCCTGTACAAGATCATGTCCAAAATGGGCATCTCGACCATTGCCTCTTACCGCTGCTCCAAACTGTTTGAAGCCGTTGGCCTGCACGATGACGTGGTCAGCAACTGCTTCCAGGGCGTGGTTAGCCGTATCGGCGGCGCTGGCTTTGAGGACTTCCAGCAGGATCTGTTGAACCTGTCGAAGCGCGCCTGGCTGGCGCGTAAACCGCTGGATCAGGGCGGCCTGCTGAAGTACGTCCATGGTGGCGAGTATCACGCCTATAACCCAGACGTGGTGCGCACTCTGCAACAGGCAGTACAAAGCGGCGAGTACAGCGATTATCAGGAATACGCCAAGCTGGTGAACGAACGTCCAGCGGCAACCCTGCGCGATCTGTTGGCGATTGCCCTGAACGGCGATACCGTCGATCTGGCCGACGTCGAGCCTGCCAGTTCACTGTTCAAGCGTTTCGATACGGCAGCGATGTCTATCGGTGCGTTGAGCCCGGAAGCGCACGAAGCGCTGGCGGAAGCGATGAACAGCATCGGCGGCAACTCTAACTCCGGCGAAGGCGGCGAAGACCCGGCGCGCTACGGCACCAATAAAGTGTCGCGCATCAAGCAGGTGGCTTCCGGTCGTTTCGGCGTGACACCAGCGTATCTGGTCAATGCCGACGTGATTCAGATTAAAGTCGCTCAGGGTGCAAAACCGGGCGAAGGCGGTCAGCTGCCGGGTGATAAAGTCACGCCGTACATCGCCAAACTGCGTTATTCGGTACCGGGCGTGACGCTGATCTCCCCACCGCCGCACCACGATATCTACTCTATCGAGGACCTGGCGCAGCTGATTTTCGACTTAAAACAGGTCAACCCGAAAGCGATGATCTCCGTGAAACTTGTTTCCGAACCGGGCGTCGGCACCATCGCCACCGGCGTAGCCAAAGCCTATGCAGACCTGATCACCATCGCCGGTTACGACGGTGGTACCGGGGCAAGCCCACTTTCTTCCGTGAAATACGCGGGCTGCCCGTGGGAACTGGGTCTGGTTGAAACCCAGCAGGCGCTGGTCGCTAACGGCCTGCGTCACAAGATCCGTCTGCAGGTTGATGGCGGCCTGAAAACGGGCGTGGACATCATCAAAGCCGCGATTCTGGGTGCAGAAAGCTTCGGCTTCGGTACCGGCCCAATGGTCGCGCTGGGCTGTAAATATCTGCGTATTTGTCACCTCAACAACTGCGCAACCGGCGTAGCAACCCAGGACGACAAACTGCGTAAGAACCACTACCACGGTCTGCCGTTCAAAGTGACCAACTACTTTGAATTTATCGCCCGCGAAGTGCGTGAGCTGATGGCAAGCCTGGGCGTAACCCGCCTGGTGGATCTGATTGGTCGTACCGACCTGCTCAAAGAGCTGGAAGGCTTCACCGCCAAGCAGCAGAAGCTGGAGCTGTCTCGTTTGCTGGAAACCGCTGAGCCGCATCCGGGTAAAGCGCTGTTCTGCACCGAGAACAACCCGCCGTTCGATAACGGCGTGCTGAACGCACAGCTATTGCAGCAGGCGAAACCGTTTGTCGATGAGCGCCAGAGCAAAACCTTCTGGTTCGATATTCGCAACACCGACCGTTCCGTAGGCGCATCGCTGTCTGGTTATATTGCCCAGACGCACGGCGATCAGGGGCTGGCATCAGACCCGATTAAAGCGCACTTCAGCGGCACCGCAGGCCAGAGCTTCGGCGTGTGGAACGCCGGCGGCGTTGAGCTGTACCTGACCGGCGATGCCAACGACTATGTCGGTAAAGGCATGGCGGGCGGCCTGTTGGCCATTCGTCCTCCGGTGGGTTCAGCCTTCCGCAGCCACGAAGCGAGCATTATCGGTAACACCTGTCTGTACGGCGCGACCGGTGGTCGTCTGTACGCCGCGGGCCGTGCGGGCGAACGCTTCGGTGTTCGTAACTCCGGCGCAATTACCGTCGTTGAAGGTATTGGCGACAACGGTTGTGAATACATGACCGGTGGCATCGTCTGTATCCTCGGTAAAACAGGCGTTAACTTCGGCGCCGGTATGACGGGCGGTTTCGCCTACGTACTGGATGAAGACGGTGATTTCCGCAAACGCGTGAACCCGGAACTGGTGGAAGTGCTGGGTGTTGAAACCCTGGCCATTCACGAAGAGCACCTGCGCGGTCTGATTACCGAGCACGTACAGCTGACCGGTTCATCACGTGGTGAAGAGATCCTGGCGAACTGGCCGGCGTTCTCCGCGAAATTCGCGCTGGTTAAACCGAAGTCCAGTGATGTGAAAGCACTGTTGGGTCATCGTAGTCGTAGCGCAGCTGAGCTGCGTGTGCAGGCGCAGTAAGGGGTCATCATGAGTCAGAACGTTTATCAATTTATCGACCTGCAGCGCGTTGATCCGCCGAAGAAGCCGCTGAAGATCCGCAAGATCGAATTTATCGAGATTTACGAGCCGTTTTCCGAAGGTCAGGCCAAAGCACAGGCAGATCGCTGCCTGTCCTGCGGCAACCCGTACTGCGAGTGGAAATGTCCGGTGCATAACTACATTCCAAACTGGCTGAAGCTGGCCAACGAGGGGCGTATTTTTGAGGCAGCTGAGCTGTCGCACCAGACCAACACCCTGCCAGAAGTCTGCGGTCGCGTTTGCCCGCAGGATCGTCTGTGCGAAGGTTCCTGTACCCTGAACGATGAGTTCGGTGCGGTGACCATCGGCAACATCGAGCGCTATATCAACGATAAAGCGTTTGAAATGGGCTGGCGTCCGGATCTCACCGGCGTGAAGCAGACCGGTAAGAAAGTCGCCATCATCGGTGCTGGCCCGGCAGGCCTCGCCTGTGCCGATGTGCTGACCCGAAACGGCGTGAAGGCGGTGGTCTTTGACCGCCACCCGGAAATCGGCGGTCTGCTGACCTTCGGTATCCCGGCCTTTAAGCTGGAGAAAGAGGTCATGACCCGTCGCCGTGAGATCTTCACCGGCATGGGCATTGAGTTCAAACTTAATGTCGAAGTGGGCCGTGACGTCCAGTTGGATGACCTGCTGAAGGATTACGATGCGGTATTCCTCGGCGTCGGCACCTATCAGTCTATGCGCGGGGGGCTGGAGAACGAAGATGCTTCTGGCGTATTCGATGCGCTGCCGTTCCTGATTGCCAACACTAAGCAGATTATGGGCTTTGGTGAAACCACCGAAGAGCCGTATGTCACGATGGAAGGCAAACGCGTCGTCGTACTGGGCGGTGGCGATACGGCGATGGACTGCGTGCGTACTTCTATTCGTCAGAATGCAACTCACGTTATCTGCGCCTATCGCCGCGACGAAGAGAACATGCCGGGTTCCAAACGCGAAGTGAAAAACGCACGTGAAGAAGGCGTCGAGTTCCAGTTCAACGTCCAGCCGCTGGGTGTGGAAGTGAATGCCAATGGCAAAGTGTGCGGCGTGAAAATGGCACGTACTGAGATGGGTCAGCCGGATGCGAAAGGCCGTCGCCGTGCGGAAATCGTCGCCGGTTCTGAACACGTTGTTCCGGCCGATGCGGTGGTAATGGCGTTTGGTTTCCGTCCTCACAGCATGGAGTGGCTGGCGAAGCACAGCGTGGAGCTGGATTCTCAGGGTCGTATTGTCGCGCCGGAAGGTAACGAGAATGCGTTCCAGACCAGCAACCCGAAAATCTTTGCCGGTGGTGACATCGTACGTGGTTCAGATCTGGTGGTGACGGCTATCGCCGAAGGTCGCAAAGCGGCTGATGGGATCATGAACTGGCTGGAAGTGTAACGCTTTTCTCCCTCACCCTCTCCCTAAGGGAGAGGGTATCGATAGTGCCAATATTCAAGCTTACGGTTTTCTCTCCCCTCGGTGGGAGAGAAACCTATTTTGCCCACTCCTGAGCGTTTACGGTTTTCTCCCTATCACCGTGGGATAGGGTCGGGGTGAGGGCGTCTGCACGCACTTTGACTACCACCTTCTTAATCTCCCCTGCCACCTCTACCGTACATCCCGGCTTATGCGACTCACCCGGCATAAACACCGCGAACATCCCTGGCCTTAGCGTCACACTTTGCTCATTTTCCATTACCGAACAAAGCTGATAATCCTCTTCTTCATGCCACGCTTCACACTGTCTCGCGGCCCCTGCGCGAGCAAATAAAATCCGCTCCTCGCCGCTCAGTAAAAGCTGGATATCAACATATCGTGCATGCAGCTCCGCTTTTTTGCTTTCTGCAGGCTGCGTGGCAAACGACATGACGTTCATAAAAATATCGTCGCCGCGCAGCTCATAGCGCCCCGTCGCTTTTTCCTGCGGACGAGCGGTTAACGCCAGCGTAAGCGCTTCGACCAAAATCGGATGTAGCCCCGCAGAGCCCAGCGTCTGAATGTCACCCATCACCATCATTTATCTCCCTGGGCCAACAGCGCGGCCCCCAGTAATCCGGCGTCATGCCGGTAATGTGCCGGTTGTAACCTAACCTGATAGGCCGCTGGCTCCTGTGCTAAATAGGTTTCAACCTGTGCCAGGTAACCTTCTGCAAGCCCAACACTGCCGCCAATCACCACGCACAGGCAGTCGGTCGTCGCCTTCACATCGGCAATTAATCTCGCGAGCGCCTGCGCTGAACGATGAATAAGCAGAGCCGCCTGCTGATCCCCCTCCCCTGCACGGGTAAAGATAGTTTTCGCATCACAGCCAGTCAGCTCACCCTGCGCGGCAGCGGCAATCCCACGCCCGGAAGCAATTGCTTCCACGCAGCCATGACGGCCACAGCCACACATCGGTCCGTTTGGGTCGGCCAGCGTATGGCCCAAATGCCCTGCCAGGCCACCGCAACCGCAACCGCAAACCAGTTTACCGTCGAGCACCACGCCGCCGCCGACGCCGGTCGAGACGGTGATAAACACCATATCGCGATAATCGCCGCCCAATGCCCGGTATTCCGCCCATGCCGCCGCCTGGGCGTCATTCACCGCCAGTACCGGCAAACCGGTTATCGCGGCCAACGTATCCGTCAGCGGAAAATGGAGTAGCCCGCCCAAATTATCCGGGTTAATGGCCAGCAGAATGCCGTCACGAATAATCCCGGTCGACGCTATTGCCACACGATCCGCACGCGGATAAAGCGGTGCTACCAGCGTCTGTAAAGCCGCTCGAAGCTCATCCGGGGTTTGGCTGGCAGGCGTGGGCAGCTCGCGGCGCTCAACAAGATTCAGCGCATCATCCACCAGTGCGGCGGCCAGTTTGGTGCCGCCAATATCAATAGCCAGTGTTGTCATAGCACCGCCTGTTTTAACGCCGTGTTGTACCACTGGCAGATATGCTCCAGACGAGTAATCGCAGAGCCGACCGTTACTGCCCACGCGCCATTACGCATGGCTTGAGCCGCTTGCACCGGCGTGTTGTATCGCCCTTCGGCAATCACCCGGCAGCCGGCATCGCTTAACGCTTTCACCAGTTGGAAATCCGGTTCGTCAGGCGTTTGCGTCGTGGTATACCCAGAAAGCGTGGTACCAATAATCTCAGCCCCCAACCGCTGACATGCCATGCCATCTTCAAAGGTTGAGCAATCCGCCATTGCCAATAAGCCGTGCTGGTGAATAGCCGCAACTAGCGATGGTACGCTCGCCGGACGGAGGCGATCGGTGCCATCGATCGCGATAATATCGGCACCGGCGGCCGCCAACGAGGCGACATCATCCAGGTAAGGAGTGATGCGCACCGGCGAGTCGTCAAGATCGCGTTTGAGAATGCCGATAATCGGGATGGATACAACTGCACGCGTGGCGCGTAAATTGGCGACACCTTCGATACGCAGTGCTACGGCACCCGCCTGCTCTGCCGCCAGCGCCATCGCGGCCACAATATCAGGTTTATCCAGCGGGCTGTTGGGAACCGGCTGGCAGGAGACGATCAGGCCACCGGATTGCGTAATTCGTTCATTAAGCTGTTCAAGTAAAGACATCATCACATCCTCATGGACTGCCCGGCAAACGCCGGGCTCCCTGGTTAACTTTTACTTTTCACTAAATCACTTTTACTGCTGCCGAAAGGGACGGCACCGCTAAACGGCCTGCCATCGATGGCATCATGGGTGCGCAGCGCTTCCGGACGGATCCAGCGCTGAACGCGCGTCGGCATATCGAGGCCGATCAGTAGGATCACCACGAAGGTCAGACTGAAGGAGAGCGAACCCAGCGCGGTGCCCAGATCCAACCGTTGCGCGATCAGCGCGCCAAGAATTGGTGCTAATGCGCCGCCCAACGCACCGACGTTATAGGTAAAGCCCAGCCCCGCAGCACGCTGATCGGTATCGAAATAACCACCGATCAGTTTGGGTAGAATCCCCGAAATCCCTTGCCCCAGCATCTGCTGGAAGAAGAGCAAGAAGCCCAGCACCCACACGTTGGTGCCGCCAATGGCAAACACCGGAATGATCAGCAGCTGCGAGGCCAACAGGCTGCAAACGTAGGCTTTACGGGTACCCAGCCAATCGCCGAGAAAACCGCCTACGCAGCAACCGACTGCCGCGCCAAAGCCGCTAAAGAACAGCACATTGGCTACGGTATGCGGGTCATAGGCCAGCTCGGTTTTGAGATAGGTCGGCAGTAACGCCTGGATCGGCCACGAGTAAAGGAAGGCGAACAGCACCACCACCATCAACATGACCCCAGTCGGCCAGCGTTTACCGCTGCTCTGGACCATAAAACTGATGAAGATAATGGCGCAGACCAGACCCAGCAGCGCCACCAGCCCAGCAATACGCGCTTCGCCGGCAAAGCAGTACCATAATGACGCCCCTGCCACACAGGTCATGATGATATTCATCACCCGGTGCTGGCCACGGTAGAGAATATCGACCATGGTGCGTACCGGCGCTTTGCCTTCATGCTTCTGTTTCCAGTCTTCCGCTTCCGGAATATTTTTACGCAGCCAGAGGGCGAATACGATCGGCACAATGCCGATGAAGAAGAGCGCTCGCCAGCCCCAGACCGGGACGACCAGGCTATAGACCTGCGCCGCGATAACCGCCCCTACGGAGAAACCGGAAATCAAGAAACCACTGGCCTTATTGCGCAGCTGCTTCGGCCAGCTTTCAATGACATAGGTCGCGCTGGAACCGTATTCCCCTGCCATCCCCATGCCGATAACCAGACGAGCGATAAACAAAGAGGTGTAGCCCGGCGCAAAACCGCAGGCGAGCGTGCCCGCAGAAAACAGGATAATGCTGGTGACCATCGCCAGACGGCGGCCGTAGCGATCGCCCATTGCGCCAAGCATCAGGCCGCCAAACCAGCGGGAGATAAAGGCAGCAGAAATCAGGCTTGCCGCCTGAACGGTAGTTAAACCAAACTCGCCCTGTACTTCGGTCAGCACCAGTGCGATTAAGACAAAATCAAAACCATCAAGCAAATACCCCAACCAGGCGGCGGAAAATGCTCGCCACTGTGCCCGATTGAGATGGCGATACCACGGGATATTCTGGGTCGTTGTACTCATGGTGAGTCTCCCGCGGTGGGCGATGCCCACGCGCTTTGGTATGAATGAGAGCGGGATTGCACCCGCCCTGGCCCCCTATTTCAGATAGGGGGAGAGTCGGCACGCTGTATTAACCACGCTCCTGCATCAACTGCTGCGCCAGCGCTTTCAGTTCCGGCAGGAATTTTTCATCCACCGGCGCAAACGGCTTGCGGCACAGCGGAACGGAAACCACATCCATGTAGTGCAAGACCGTTTTCAGTCCACGGAATACGCCAACTTTGATAAGCAGATCGATAACCTTGTTACACTCAACCTGCCAGCGCTGCGCCTTCGCGATATCCCCCTCTTTCAGCGCCTGCACAATCGCCATATAGCGCCAACCCATAATGTTATAGGTACTGCCGATACCGCCGTCCGCTCCGGCCAACAGGCCAGATGCAAAGATTTCATCGTAGCCGTTGTAAAGCACCAGATCCGGATGCGCGCGGCGGATCTGATCCATTTGATAAAGATCGCCCGAGGTTTGCTTCAATGCACCAACGCCCGGCAGCGTTACCAGCGTGCTGATCTGATCCAGCGTCAGTTTTACCCCACTTAGCGCCGGAATGTTGTAGACCACCATCGGTAATCCATCAGCTGAATCAATAATTGCACGGTAGTGATCGCAGTGTTCTTCAAAGCTGAACGGATAGTAGAACGGGGTAACCGCAGAGACCGCATCAAATCCATAGCGCTTTGCCGCCGCCGCCAGCTGTTGGCTTTCCGCCGTGCTGACACAGCCAACATGGGCAATTAAGGTAATCTTTCCCTTGGCCTCTTCTGCCACAATTTCAAGAACTTCTTCACGCTCTGCCAGGCTCTGGATAAAGGCCTCACCGGTTGAACCACCGACATATACCCCATCAACACCCTGCTCTATGTTAAAGCGCACCAGGCGGCGCAGACTGGCCTGATCGATTTTCTGCTGGGCATCGAAAGGAGTAAGAAGCGCGGGCATCACGCCCCGTAAATTGTTAGCCATACATACCTCGTAGTGATATTTAATCGAATAAGCTGTGTACCTTTATACCTGTTATACCAGATAGTTTTTGCAGCAGCGTAATACAGAAAGCTTATTGTGCGATCGACTTCACTAAACCGATCGCAATGCGAGGATCATTTACGGGATTTTTTGGCTTTGCCGAAGGCGTGCCAGGTAGCAGAAACGCTATTGAGGTGGGCCTGCAGGGCGCGGTCAGCTTCTTCCGGATCGTGGGCACGGATAGCATCAACGATTGCAATATGCTGTTGATAGCTGACGCTGTTATGTTCGTGAAGCTCCTGATCCGCCACTTTAGGACGTGCTGCAATCAGCCAATCCAGCAGCGCCACGTGGATCGCCATAAAGATAGGGTTGCCGGGGATCTCTGCCAGCACGCGGTGAAAGTCGACGTCCGAACGGATAAACTGCGCGTTATCATCCAACGACTGGCTGTTGATCTCCAGCGCTTTGCTCAGCAGAGCAATTTGTTCATCCGTGGCATGCTCAGCGGCATAGCGTACCAGACTGGACTCGAAGAACAGACGCAGCTGTTCAAAATGCGCAATACCGCCGGGATGCGAGAGAAAATCTTTCGCCATACCGGAGAGTTCACCAATGATGGTGTCCGCCGAAGGACGCGATACGCGCGCGCGTTCACCGTTATTGATCTGCACCAGCCCTTTACGTTTGAGCGCCGCCAGCGCTTCACGCACCGAGGGACGGCCAACGTTGAAGAACGCCATCAGCTCGCGCTCGGACGGCAGCTGTCCTTCCTCACCAAATTCACGGCGGCGAATCATCTGTTCCAGCTCTTCTTCCACCATGTCAGACAGTTTTTTGCGCGCCAACGGGCGGCGGCGCAGGCTGTTGCCGATAGTCTCTTCTGAGTTGGAGTCAAATGCGCTCATAGGTACCGTTTAACCTGGATAGATGGGGAAAATTTACAGCGTTTTCATCATATCACAAAATGTACGGAGGAAATGAATGCGGGGCGAGAGAGGTATGGCCGAAAAAAAACAGACCCATGGGGTCTGTTCTCTACGTTACTTCACGACACGGAGCGCCGGTCGGCCACCGCGCGGCGGTGGCGTATCGTCCGGGGAATCGTCGTTGTCATCGTCCGGCTTGTCGCCATCGATGATCGACATGACCGTTTCGCTTCCAGCGTTTTCCACGCTATCGTCGTTAAAGCCTTCCGCGTCTTCATCATAAGCCGCTTCAGCTTCAAACATGGTTCCAGCACCGTTCTCACGCGCATAGATAGCCAATACGGCAGCCAGCGGTACGGAAACCTGACGCGGTACGCCGCCAAAGCGCGCATTAAAGCGCACTTCGTCGTTGGACAGCTCAAGGTTTCCCACTGCGCGTGGCGCAATGTTCAACACAATCTGACCATCACGCGCGTATTCCATCGGCACGTTTATTCCCGGCTGCATAACATCAACAACCAGGTGTGGCGTCAGCTGGTTATCCAGCAGCCACTCATAGAACGCACGAAGCAGATACGGGCGACGCGGAGAAAGCTGTGAAACGTCCATTCAATTAGCCCCGGCCAATGCGCATTTCGCGCTCGGCTTCCGTTAAGGACGCAAGGAATGAGTCACGCTCAAAGACGCGGGTCATGTAGCCTTTCAGCTCTTTCGCGCCGGCACCAACCAGTTCAATACCCATTACCGGCAGACGCCACAGCAGCGGAGCCAGGTAGCAGTCAACGATGCTGAACTCGTCACTTAAGAAGAACGGCTTCTGAGTGAAGACCGGCGCAATCGCCAGCAGCTCTTCACGCAGCTGTTTACGTGCTGCGTCAGCCTGAGCGGCAGAACCGTTCATCACGGTGTGCATCAGTGAATACCAGTCTTTCTCGATACGGTGCATGTACAGACGGCTTTCACCACGCGCAACCGGATAAACCGGCATCAGCGGTGGATGAGGGAAACGCTCATCGAGATATTCCATAATGATGCGAGATTCCCAAAGGGTCAGCTCGCGGTCTACCAGTGTCGGAACGCTTTGATTCGGGTTGAGGTCAATCAGATCCTGTGGTGGATTGTCCTTTTCCACGTGCTCTATCTCAAAACTCACACCTTTCTCAGCCAGCACGATGCGGACCTGATGGCTATAGATGTCAGTAGGACCAGAAAACAGCGTCATTACCGAACGTTTGTTGGCAGCGACAGCCATGAAAACCTCCAGGTATAATCAGAATTTGTACTGCTACCAGCCACAACGGCGGCTAGCCAGATGATAAGCCTCATCTGCACGTTAGACGACATTCCCGTTCATAAACTAAACAAAAAATGAACAATCGCGCGCATTTGGGCAGAAAATTGGATGATAGTCTACCAGATTTTGAACGGCTTGTGGTGAGGGGATTCTTGAAAAGCGGAAAAAGAGCCTGTACACGCCACGTTGCGGGCATAAAAAAACCCGCCGAGGCGGG
>NZ_LGHZ01000017.1 GCF_001266615.1 Kluyvera genomosp. 1
GACAGGTCCAGCGTTTCGGTATCGGCGGTTTCCTGGGTTTCAACTTCCTCATGAAGATCGGTTTGCTCAAGCAGGGGGTTACTTTCCAGCGCCTGCTGGAGTTCCTGCTGGAGTTCTAGCGTCGACAGTTGCAGCAAGCGGATCGCCTGCTGTAATTGCGGCGTCATGGCAAGCTGTTGGCTGAGCCTTAATTGCAAACCTTGCTTCATATTCAGAACGAATCTCTCCCGCTAACGTCGTTATCCATACCCTATCAGAGTCTGAAGTCTTCCCCAAGATACACGCGTTTAACATGTTCGTCTTGTAGGATCTCCTGAGGGGTTCCATGGGCAATCAGATGCCCCTGGCTGACGATATAAGCGCGCTCGCACACGGCAAGCGTTTCACGGACGTTGTGGTCGGTGATAAGCACGCCAAGACCGCTGTCGCGCAGGTGTTCGATAATGCGCTTGATATCGATAACAGAGATAGGGTCAACACCAGCAAAGGGTTCATCCAGAAGGATAAATTTCGGATTTGCTGCCAGCGCGCGAGCGATTTCTACGCGGCGGCGTTCACCACCGGAGAGCGCCTGGCCTAAGCTGTCGCGCAGATGCTCAATGTGAAACTCTTCCATCAGCTCTTTCGCACGGTCTTCACGCTGCTCGTTGCTGAGATCGTCACGGATTTGCAGCACCGCCATCAGGTTGTCATAGACGCTCAGGCGACGGAAAATCGAGGCTTCCTGCGGCAGGTAGCCGATTCCGCGGCGGGCACGGGCATGCAGTGGCAGCAGGCTGATGTCTTCGTCATCAATGATGATGTTGCCGGCATCGCGCGGAACGATGCCGACGACCATGTAGAAGGTCGTGGTTTTACCCGCGCCGTTTGGCCCGAGCAGACCCACAATCTCACCGGAATTCACGGTCAGACTGACATCTTCCACGACGCGACGGCCTTTGTAGGCCTTCGCCAGGTTTTTTGCAGTTAATGTCGCCATAACGAATTAGTTACTCTTCTTCTCGGCCGGGGCCTGGCTTTTGGATTTATCCTGAATCTGCGAAGGAACCAGAACGGTGGTCACGCGCTTGCCTTTGTCGCTAAACGCCTGCATTTTCTGCTCTTTCACCAGATAGGTAATCTTGTCGCCTTTAATATTGCTATCAAGCTGCTCAAGATAAGCGTTGCCGGTCAGCACCACGAAATCGTTTTGCAGTTCATAGTGCATTTTAGACGCATGGCCTTTCACCGGTTTGCCATTGTCTTGCATCTGGTAGAAGGTCGCTGGATTACCGTAACCGTCGATCACTTCTTTGCCTTTCTGATCCGCCGGACGGGTGACCACGACTTTATCGGCATTAATTTTGATTGTGCCTTGTGTCACTACCACGTTACCGGTGAAGGTGACGATGTTGCCCTGCATATCCAGCGACTGCTGATCGGATTCGATATGGATAGGCTTATCGGTATCCCCGGTAAGCGCCAGTGCCGGCAGGCTAGCCGCCAGCAATGAACCCGCGAGCGCCAGCTTAAGGCTGAGTTTGTTTGTTCTGAATTTCATAAGAGGTTCTAACCTTTTCAATCAGCTCGGCGGTTTTGCTGCGTAAATTGCCGCGCATTTTCAGGCCGCTGGAATTAAATGATGTTCCGTATAACGTCACGAGGTCGTCAGAGGCAACGTCCTGAGTAATCAGGTTTACCTGGGCATTATCCGTCGTAATCTTACGCAGTTGTGCATCTTCTGTCAGCGCGTTGATCTCAACGTGCCCATAAAGGTACAGCATGCGGTCACTGGTCAGTTTGGCTTTATCCGCTTTTATCGACCAGGTTGGTACTTTATTGGTGTCAAAGGTGGTCAGCACCGGACGGGTAAACCACGACAGCCCCTGATCGGAGAAATACTCCACGTGCTCGGCGATTAACCGGTAGCTGAGCGCGCCTTCCGGGCTGTACACCACGGTATCGGTATGTTCGCTTTGATAGGTCGGGTCATTGGCATTCGCCACATACTGGCTGGTATCATCTTTGTCGGCAAGATTCAGGCCGATGAGGACCAGTGCCGCCAGCGCGAGCAGAATAATAACCCAACGTCTGGTTTTGCTCATATCGATTGCCCTTTGGCTTCATCCAGCTTGCCCTGTGCTAGCAGCAGCAGGTCGCATACTTCACGGACGGCACCGCGCCCGCCCGCAATCCGCGTGACGTAATCTGTGCGAGGCAACAGCAGCGGGTGCGCATCGGCAACTGCCACGCTTAAGCCAATTTCCGCCATCACCGGCCAGTCAATCAAATCGTCGCCAACGTAGGCAACTTCATTCGGCTGTACGTTCAGCTTCGCCAACAGCTCGCGGTAGGCAATCAGTTTATCCGATTGCCCTTGGTACAGATGGGTGATACCAAGCGTCGCGCAGCGGTCTTCTAACAGTTTAGCTTTTCGCCCGGTAATAATCGCCACATCAATACCAGAGGTGAGGGCGCAGCGAATACCGTAGCCATCGCGCACGTTGAAGGCTTTGAGTTCCTCACCGTTGTTGCCCATGTAGATAAGGCCGTCCGAGAGCACCCCATCAACATCGAGGATCAGCAGGCGAATCTTTTCCGCCTGCGCAATAAATTGTGGGCTCACCGGGCCGTAACAGGTGGCGACGGGGGCAACAGCATGACTCATTCTTTATATCCTTGATTACACTACGCCAGCGCGCAGTAGATCGTGCATATGTATCACACCTAGCAGATGGTCGCCATCGGCAACCAATACGCAGGTGATATGGCGTGACTGCATGAGGTTCAGGGCGTCTACCGCCAGCATCTCTGGGCGAATGCGGATCCCGCCTGGCGTCATGACGTCAGCAATACCGAGAGTACGAACGTCAACACCGTTATCGAAGATGCGTCGCAGGTCACCATCGGTGAAAATCCCTTTAATCTGCATGTTGTCATCGCAGATGGCGGTCATCCCTAGATTTTTGCGGGTAATTTCCAGCAGCGCATCGCGCAGGGAAGCGTCGATGCTGACATGCGGAATTTCATCACCCGAGTGCATGATATCGTTAACGCGCAGCAGCAGTTTGCGACCGAGTGCGCCGCCGGGATGTGACAGCGCGAAATCTTCTGCCGTAAAACCACGTGCTTTCAATAATGCAACGGCGAGCGCATCCCCCATCACCAGCGCCGCCGTGGTGCTGGAGGTCGGCGCCAGCCCTAATGGACAGGCTTCGCGTGGCACTTTTACGCACAGATGAATATCGGCCGCACGTCCCATGCTGCTGTCAGGTTTACTGGTCATGCAAATAAGCGGAACGCGTTGGCGTTTTAGTACCGGGATCAGCGCCAGAATTTCATTGGATTCGCCTGAGTTGGACAGGGCGATAACCACGTCCTGCGGTGTTACCATGCCTAAATCGCCGTGGGCGGCTTCGCCGGGGTGGACGAAGAATGAGGAGGTTCCGGTACTGGCAAAAGTGGCCGCCATCTTACGGCCAATATGCCCGGATTTGCCCATTCCCATCACCACGACTTTGCCGCTGCAGTAGAAAATCTTCTCGCAGGCGTCGATGAAATCCTGATTAATGTATTGATCGAGCTGTTCCAGCCCTTCCCGTTCAATCTCCAGAACTTCTTTTCCTGCTCGCAGGAAATCGAAATTTGGCTGCAAATCTATTTGCGACATAGTGTTATCCCGATTCATTCGATGAAAAGCGGCGTGCCCCAGTAAAGCAGCGCCAGCCATACCACAAACCCGCTGATTAACAGTAAGCCTGCGCCGCGTCCTATCTGACGGCGGCGCCAGCACAGTAGGGCGAAAACAACGCTGACTAATAACATCACGCCATAGTCGCGGCTAAACGCGAGCGGGTTAAACGACCCTGGAGCGATAAGGGCAGGGATCCCCAATACAATGGCGATATTAAAGAAATTGGAGCCGATGATATTGCCAACCGCAATGTCATTTTCGCCTTTACGTACCCCGGCTATCGCGGTGGCCAGTTCCGGCAAGCTAGTGCCCAGTGCGATGATCGTCAGGCCAATCGTCAGCTCGCTCATGGCGAAATAGTTCGCAATCACCGTGGCATTATCGATAACCATTCGGGTGGCCATTGGCATGATGATTAAGGCCACACCGAGCCATAAGCAGGCGACCGGAAGCGAACCGTCGCGCGGCAATTCAGCCAACTGCTCCTGCGTAAATTTATCATTCCCCTGACGTTCGGCCAGTCGGGCTATTTTAATGATAAACAACAGCCATAAAACGGTGAGAATGATTAAAAAAATGCCGTCGAGGCGAGACAGCTCGCCATCATACAACACATACCCTGCCAGTAGGCTCACTACCAACATTAGCGGTATTTCGCGGCGCAGGATATCAGAATGCACGGTAAACGGGTGGAACAGCGCGGTGAGCCCGAGGATAAGAAGGATGTTGACGATATTCGATCCGATGCCGGTACCGATGGCCACATCGACCTGTCCGTGCAGCGAGGCGGCGGCAGAGACAATAATTTCCGGTAGTGAAGTGCCTATACTGACAATAGTCATGCCAATAATCAGCGGCGGGATCCCTAGAGAACGGCAAAGAATTGACGCGGAATACACCAGGCGGTCAGCGCTGTATACCACCAGAAGTAAACCAATAATTAACAGAGCCGTAGCTAAGAGCATCTAAAATCCTTTATTCGGGTATAATCGTCGGTCCGCACCTCTGGACGTAACGAATTCCTAATTTTGACTTTATGCGCAGGAAAAGTAAAACAAATGCCAGATTTCGTTAACCAGAGCGGTTAGGATTCTGTAAGAATGCGGGGGCAAGCAGGAGTTTGCCCTACTTAAGGACCTGGAAAGGTAAGCCTATGAGCCAAAATCTAGCGAATCTGGTCGATATGCGTGACGTCACGTTTTCGCGTGGCAATCGCGTTATTTTTGACAACATATCGCTTTCGGTACCCCGCGGAAAAATCACTGCGATTATGGGGCCGTCGGGGATTGGCAAGACCACGCTGCTGCGCCTGATTGGCGGGCAGATCCCCCCGGATAGCGGAGAGATCCTCTTTGACGGCGAGAATGTGCCGCAAATGTCGCGCTCCCGCCTTTATACCGTGCGTAAGCGTATGAGTATGCTGTTTCAATCGGGCGCGTTGTTCACCGACCTCAACGTGTTTGACAACGTTGCCTACCCGATTCGAGAGCACACCCATCTGCCTGCGCCGCTGCTGAAAAGTACGGTGATGATGAAGCTGGAAGCCGTGGGCCTGCGAGGCGCGGCGAAGCTAATGCCGTCCGAATTGTCCGGCGGGATGGCGCGCCGCGCCGCGCTGGCGAGAGCCATCGCGCTGGAGCCAGACCTCATCATGTTTGATGAACCGTTTGTTGGTCAGGACCCTATCACCATGGGCGTTCTGGTGAAGCTGATTTCGGAACTCAATAGTGCGCTGGGTGTCACCTGTATCGTGGTTTCTCACGATGTGCCGGAAGTGCTGAGTATTGCCGATTTCGCCTACATCATGGCTGACCAGAAAATCATCGCTCACGGTAGTGCATCTTCGTTGCAGGAAAATGCCGATCCTCGGGTGCGGCAGTTCCTCGACGGTATCGCCGATGGCCCGGTGCCATTCCGTTTTCCTGCGGGCGATTATCGCCGCGACCTTATCGGTACAGGGAGCTAAACGACTTATGCTGTTAAATGCACTGGCAGCGCTTGGGCATCGCGGAATTAAGACCATCGCGACGTTCGGGCGGGCTGGGTTAATGTTATTCAATGCCGTTGTCGGCAAGCCGGAGTTTCGCAAGCATGCGCCGCTGCTGGTTCGCCAACTGTACAACGTCGGCGTACTTTCTTTGGTCATCATTATCGTGTCGGGCGTGTTTATCGGCATGGTGCTGGGGCTACAAGGGTATCTGGTACTGACAACCTATAGCGCTGAGACCAGTCTCGGCATGCTGGTGGCCTTGTCACTGCTCCGTGAACTGGGGCCGGTTGTTGCCGCGCTGCTTTTCGCCGGGCGCGCCGGGTCGGCGCTGACGGCCGAAATTGGCCTGATGCGCGCTACCGAGCAGCTCTCCAGTATGGAGATGATGGCGGTGGATCCACTGCGTCGTGTTATCTCTCCTCGCTTCTGGGCTGGCGTCATCTCCCTGCCACTGCTGACGATTATCTTCGTTGCCGTGGGGATCTGGGGCGGTTCGCTGGTGGGTGTAAGCTGGAAAGGGATTGACGCCGGGTTCTTCTGGTCAGCGATGCAAAATGCGGTGGACTGGCGTCTTGATCTGGTGAACTGCCTGATTAAGAGCGTTGTTTTCGCCATTACGGTGACATGGATTGCGTTATTTAACGGTTACGATGCGATCCCCACTTCTGCCGGAATTAGCCGAGCGACCACCCGTACCGTGGTGCATGCGTCGTTGGCGGTTCTTGGGCTGGACTTTGTGCTGACGGCACTGATGTTTGGGAATTGAGTGAATGCAAACGAAAAAGAGTGAAATCTGGGTCGGTATTTTTCTGTTGGTTGCCCTGCTAGCGGCACTGTTTGTGTGCCTGAAGGCTGCAGATGTGTCCTCGATAAAGTCAGAGCCAACCTACCGCGTGTATGCCACCTTCGATAACATCGGTGGTTTGAAAAGCCGCTCACCCGTCCGTATTGGTGGCGTAGTGATTGGGCGCGTGGCGGATATTAGCCTCGATCCGAAAACCTACTTACCGCGCGTGGCTATCGATATTGAAGATACCTACAACCATATTCCGGATACCAGTTCGCTGGCTATTCGGACTTCCGGTTTGCTGGGTGAGCAGTACCTGGCGCTGAACGTTGGCTTTGAAGATCCGGAGCTGGGAACGTCTATCCTTAAAGATGGCAGCATTATCCAGGACACTAAGTCGGCGATGGTGCTCGAAGACCTGATCGGTCAGTTCCTTTACAACAGCAAAGGCAGTGACAATCAGAATTCAGGCGATGCGAAGACGTCAACCGATGGACATACTGATACGGCGGCGCCTGCTACTGGCTCGACGAATTAATCTCAGGAGATACTCGACATGTTTAAACGTTTATTGATGGTTGCCATGCTGGTGATTGCCCCATTAACGGCAGCCACGGCGGCAGACCAAACCAATCCTTACAAACTGATGAACGAAGCGGCGCAGAAAACATTCGATCGCCTGAAGAATGAGCAACCGAAGATTCGTTCTAATCCCAACTATCTGCGTGATGTGGTGGATCAGGAACTGCTGCCGTATGTCCAGGTGAAATACGCCGGTGCGCTGGTGCTGGGCCGCTACTATAAAGATGCCACTCCGGCACAGCGTGAGGCCTACTTCACTGCTTTCCGCGAATATCTGAAACAGGCTTACGGCCAGGCGCTGGCTATGTATCACGGCCAGACCTATCAGGTCGCTCCTGAACAGTCCCTGGGTGATGCCACTATCATTCCTATCCGTGTCACCATTATCGATCCGAACGGCCGTCCACCAGTACGCCTTGATTTCCAGTGGCGTAAAAATACCCAGACCGGTAACTGGCAGGCTTATGACATGATTGCTGAAGGGGTGAGCATGATCACCACTAAGCAAAATGAGTGGAGCGATCTGCTGCGTACCAAGGGCATCGATGGCCTGACCGCACAGCTGAAATCTATCTCCGCGCAGCCAATTACCCTGGAACAGAAAAAATAATGGCTGAACAGTTAAGCTGGAAGCGTGACGGTGAATGCCTGTCGCTGCACGGTGAACTGGATCAGGACTTTCTGGTGCCCCTTTGGGACGCCAGGATGGACGCCACGCAGGGGGTATCGGTCATCGATCTTAGCGGTCTCAGTCGCGTTGATACGGCGGGTCTGGCGCTGCTGGTGCATCTGGTTGACCTGATTCGCTCCCAGGGACGTACGGCGAGCCTCGCAGGCGTCAGCGAAAAAGTGGCTACGTTGAAAGGGCTGTATAATCTGCCGGAAGATATGATCCCTTAAAAATTTCAGTGCGTTATTGCTTCTAATATTCTTAAAGCCCCATCGATCTCAACGATGGGGCTTTTTGCTTGTTTAAGACTGCGTCACTTTCCTCTAAGATGTGGGGCTGTTTTCACTCTCAAATGAAATGCGAACCTATGGAAAATAATGAAATTCAGACCGTGCTGATGAATGCACTCTCCCTTCAGGAAGTTCTCGTTTCTGGTGATGGCAGTCACTTCCAGGTGATTGTTGTGGGTGAGATGTTTGATGGCATGAGCCGGGTTAAGAAGCAGCAGACTGTCTATGCCCCGCTGATGGAGTACATTGCGGACAACCGCATTCATGCCCTGTCGATCAAAGCGTATACCCCACAGGAGTGGGCACGCGATCGCAAACTCAACGGTTTTTGAGCCAGGGGAAAAGTGGCATCACTTTTCCGGTGGCGAACGTGAATACTTAACAGAGATTAGATTTGATGGATAAATTTCGTGTGCAGGGGCCGACCCGCCTTCAGGGTGAGGTGACCATTAGCGGTGCTAAGAATGCTGCCCTGCCGATTCTTTTCGCCGCTTTGCTGGCAGAAGACCCGGTTGAGATTCAGAACGTACCAAAATTGAAAGACGTTGATACTTCCATGAAGCTGCTGACTCAGCTGGGTGCGAAGGTTGAGCGTAACGGTTCGGTATGGATTGATGCAGGTCCGGTAAACGTATTCTGTGCGCCATATGAGCTGGTGAAAACCATGCGTGCCTCCATTTGGGCGCTCGGTCCACTGGTTGCGCGTTTTGGTCAGGGCCAGGTGTCTCTGCCTGGTGGTTGTACAATCGGCGCTCGTCCGGTTGACCTGCACATCTCTGGCCTTGAGCAGTTAGGCGCAGAAATTAAGCTGGAAGAAGGTTACGTCAAAGCCTCCGTTAATGGCCGCCTGAAAGGTGCGCACATTGTGATGGATATGGTGAGCGTTGGCGCCACCGTCACTATCATGTCTGCTGCAACGCTGGCGGAAGGTACCACCATCATTGAAAACGCCGCGCGTGAGCCGGAAATCGTCGATACGGCGAACTTCCTTAACGCAATGGGCGCGAAAGTGACGGGGCAGGGTACCGATCGCATCACCATCGAAGGCGTAAAACGCTTGGGTGGCGGCGTATACCGCGTACTGCCAGACCGTATCGAAACCGGCACCTTCCTGGTGGCGGCGGCGATTTCCGGCGGCAAAATTGTTTGTCGTAACGCCCAGCCGGATACCCTGGACGCTGTGCTGGCGAAGCTGCGTGAAGCCGGCGCTGATGTTGAAGTGGGCGAAGATTGGATTAGCCTCGACATGCACGGTAAACGCCCTAAAGCGGTCAACGTGCGCACTGCACCACACCCGGCGTTCCCAACTGATATGCAGGCGCAGTTCACGCTGCTTAACATGGTTGCTGAAGGTACCGGCGTTATCACCGAAACGGTATTTGAAAACCGCTTCATGCACATTCCTGAGCTCATTCGTATGGGGGCTCGCGCAGAAATCGAAAGCAACACCGCGATTTGTCACGGTGTAGAGCAGCTTTCTGGTGCGCAGGTGATGGCGACTGACCTGCGTGCTTCCGCAAGTCTTGTCCTGGCTGGCTGTATTGCGCAGGGTACCACGATCGTTGACCGTATTTATCACATCGACCGTGGTTATGAGCGCATTGAAGACAAGCTGAGCGCGTTAGGCGCCAATATCGAGCGTATCAAAGGCGAGTAATCGCATCCGCTGATAAACGCCCTCAGGCTTGTCTTGAGGGCGTTATTTCCCCTGTTTTACCTGACGCATCATCTGCGTTCTGTCGATAAACTCATGAGTGACCGGGTCGTGGTAGCGCGATGGCCAAATTATCCACGGTTCAGTGTCCAGTGCCTTTGCAATAATCACTTCACCTTTCGGCCATGGACGTGAAAGCACATTCGCTAACGTCGATGAACTGAGGCCATTTTTACGTGATTCTGCAGCCATTGAAGTCCCTTTTTTGCGCAATCCCGCGATGATATCTGCTGGATGCCAGTCGGTAAACGTATCCATACTTCCTCCATGAGAGCGGTGGTTAAATCGCCATGTTGAACGAAGTCTGTACTGTATCGCGCTTTTCGATGGGATTCTAAAAAGTTCTTATAAGTGGCGTTAAATTCAGAAAAAATTAATTTTTGGCGTGAAATTAAGACGGTTTAAGACGTTATGAGAGCTTTCCCGCGCAAAGCGCGGGAAGAGATTAACGATCGCGTTGAACGGCGATGTGGGCGAGTGCAATGAGCGCGTCACGCCATTGGCTTTCAGGCAGCGGAGCCAGGGCGGCAATCGCTTTATCGGCTTCTTCTTCAGCACGCTGGCGCGTCCACTCCAAAGAGCCACAGGCAGCCATCGCTTCGAGTACGGGCTCAAGCAGATGTCGACCGTTACCTTGTTCAATAGCGCCACGAATCAACAACGCTTGTTCTGGCGTACCGTTACGCATCGCATGCAGCAGGGGTAGCGTTGGTTTGCCTTCGTTGAGATCGTCACCGACATTTTTACCCAGCGTTTCACCATCGGCGCTATAGTCGAGTAAATCGTCAATCAGCTGGAAAGCAGTGCCCAGGAAGCGGCCATAGTCCTGCAGCCCTTTTTCCTGTTCTGGCGTACAATCGGCCAGCAGGCCAGAGCATTGCGCAGCCGCCTCAAACAGACGCGCCGTTTTGCTGTAAATTACGCGCATATAGTTTTCTTCGGTAATATCTGGATCGTTGACGTTCATCAACTGAAGGACTTCACCTTCGGCAATCACGTTGACCGCTTCAGACATCACTTCCAGCACTTTCAGCGAGCCGAGGCTGGTCATCATCTGGAATGCGCGAGTATAGATAAAGTCGCCAACCAGAACGCTTGCCGCATTACCGAACGCCGCGTTGGCGGTCGCTTTGCCACGACGCATGTCGGATTCGTCGACGACATCATCGTGCAGCAGGGTTGCGGTGTGAATAAATTCGATCAGCGCGGCAATATTGACGTGGGCATTTCCCTGATAGCCAACGGCGCGAGCGGCCAGCACAGCGATCATCGGACGAATTCGTTTTCCGCCGCCGCTGACGATGTAATAACCTAGCTGATTGATTAACTGGACGTCCGAGTTGAGCTGCTCAAGAATCGTCGCATTAACACCCGCCATATCCTGCGCGGTTAACTCATTGATTTGTTGTAAATTCATCGCAAAAGCCGGGCTTGATGTCCTGTTTACCACTTATCCATACGGGATAACGAAGGTTTTACGTTAGCGTTGTACCTACGATTGTACTGAAAAAACGCCTCAGATAAACGTTATCGTGCCTGTTGTCTTTTTTTTCTGCATCTATTGATGGTAGCACTTGTCAAAGGCTCACGTTTTGCGTAATATTCGCGCCCTATTGTGAATATTTATAGCGCACTCTGAATCACACAAAGTTGTGCGCGGAAGCGGAGTTTATATGTACGCGGTTTTCCAAAGTGGTGGTAAACAACACCGAGTTAGCGAAGGTCAGACCGTTCGCCTGGAAAAGCTGGACATCGCAACTGGCGAATCTGTTGAATTCGCTGAAGTTCTGATGATCGCAAACGGTGAAGAAGTCAAAATCGGCGTTCCTTTCGTTGATGGCGGCGTAATCAAAGCTGAAGTTGTTGCTCACGGTCGTGGCGAGAAAGTTAAAATCGTTAAGTTTCGTCGTCGTAAACACTATCGTAAGCAGCAAGGCCATCGTCAGTGGTTCACTGATGTGAAAATCACTGGCATCAGCGCTTAAGTTAAGGGGAGCAGATTAAATGGCACATAAAAAGGCTGGTGGCTCGACTCGTAACGGTCGCGACTCAGAAGCTAAACGTCTGGGCGTAAAACGCTTCGGCGGCGAATCCGTTCTGGCTGGTAGCATCATCGTTCGTCAACGTGGTACTCAGTTCCACGCTGGTTCTAACGTAGGCTGCGGCAAAGACCACACTCTGTTTGCTAAGGCAGACGGTAAAGTGAAATTCGAAGTGAAAGGCCCGAAAAACCGTCGTTTCATCAGCATCGTTGCTGAATAAGTTTTTCGCGTCCCGGTAACGGATGAAAGCCCCGCAACGTGTTGCGGGGCTTTTTACATTCGACGCCAGGAAAAATCGGTAAAGGGAATCCGGTATGAAGCAGCAGGCGGGTATTGGCATTCTTTTAGCGCTCACGACGGCAATTTGCTGGGGAGCCTTACCGATTGCCATGAAACAGGTTCTGGAAGTCATGGAACCGCCTACCGTTGTGTTCTATCGCTTTCTAATGGCAAGTTGCGGCCTGGGCCTCATTTTGACATGGAAGCGTAAACTTCCTTCCCTGCGGCTCTTCCGCAATCCGCGCTGGCTGGTGCTGCTGTTGATCGCCACCGGGGGATTGTTCGGTAACTTCGTGCTGTTTAGCTCGTCTTTGCAGTATGTGAGCCCAACGGCGTCGCAGGTGATTGGCCAGCTTTCGCCGGTCGGCATGATGGTTGCCAGCGTCTTTATCCTCAAAGAGAAGATGCGCGGCACGCAGATTATCGGCGCAACAATGCTGATCTGCGGCCTGCTGATGTTTTTCAACACCAGCCTTATCGAAATCTTTACCCGTCTAACCGACTATACCTGGGGTGTTATCTTCGGGGTTGGGGCGGCGATGGTCTGGGTGAGCTACGGCGTCGCGCAAAAGGTGTTATTGCGGCGGATGGCCTCACAGCAGATCCTCTTTTTATTGTACACTTTATGTACGATTGCACTGCTGCCGTTAGCAAAGCCTGAGGTTATCGGGCAATTAAGCGACTGGCAGCTAGCCTGCCTGATCTTTTGTGGTCTGAACACATTGGTTGGTTATGGGGCGTTGGCGGAAGCCATGGCACGCTGGCAGGCGGCACAGGTAAGCGCATTAGTGACGCTTACTCCCTTGTTTACACTGTTATTTTCAGATCTTTTATCAATGGCCTGGCCCGATTTCTTCGCCCGACCGATGTTGAACCTTTTAGGTTACCTCGGTGCGTTTATCGTGGTTGCGGGCGCGATGTATTCCGCCATTGGCCATCGTCTTTGGGGACGGTGGCGTAAGCGTGAAGCGGTTGTTCCGTTACCCCGCGCAGGCGAATGATTTACGGAGAGTAAAATGAAGTTTGTTGATGAAGCAACGATCCTGGTCGTAGCAGGTGATGGCGGTAATGGTTGCGTTAGCTTCCGCCGTGAAAAATATATTCCACGCGGTGGTCCGGATGGTGGTGATGGTGGTGATGGCGGCGATGTATGGATGGAAGCCGACGAGAACCTGAACACCCTGATTGACTACCGATTCGAAAAATCTTTCCGCGCTGAGCGTGGCCAGAACGGTGCAAGCCGCGACTGTACCGGCAAACGTGGTAAAGACGTCACCATCAAGGTGCCGGTCGGTACGCGCGTTATCGATCAGGGCACTGGCGAAACCATGGGCGATATGACCAAACACGGTCAGCGTCTGATGGTGGCTAAGGGGGGCTGGCACGGTCTGGGTAACACCCGCTTTAAATCCTCCGTAAACCGTACTCCGCGTCAGAAGACGATGGGTACACCGGGTGATAAGCGTGACCTTCAGCTTGAGCTGATGCTGTTGGCTGACGTTGGGATGTTAGGGATGCCGAACGCCGGTAAATCCACCTTTATCCGTTCCGTCTCCGCAGCGAAACCAAAAGTGGCGGACTATCCGTTTACGACACTGGTTCCAAGCCTTGGCGTGGTGCGTGTCGATAACGAGAAGAGCTTCGTGGTTGCTGATATCCCGGGCCTGATTGAAGGCGCATCCGAAGGCGCTGGCCTTGGTATTCGCTTCCTGAAGCACCTTGAGCGCTGCCGCGTGCTGCTGCACATCATCGATATTGACCCAATTGACGGTTCCGATCCGGCTGACAATGCCCGTATCATCATCGGTGAGCTGGAAAAATACAGCGAGAAGCTGGCCAGCAAACCACGTTGGCTGGTCTTCAACAAAATCGACCTGATGGATAAAGCCGAAGCGGAAGCCAAGGCACAGGCGATTGCAGACGCAATGGGTTGGGAAGGTAAACACTACCTGATCTCTGCGGCAAGCCAGATTGGCGTTAAAGACCTGTGCTGGGATGTGATGAACTTCATCATTGAAAACCCAATCGTGCAGGCTGAAGAAGCGAAACAGCCAGAGAAAGTTGAATTCATGTGGGATGACTACCACCGTCAGCAGCTTGATGAAGTGGCCGCCGAAGCTGAATCCGATGACGAAGACTGGGATGACGATTGGGATGAAGATGACGAAGAAGGTGTTGAGTTCATCTACAAACGTTAACCTGAGAGCCGGAGGGTGTTTCCACTTTTCCGGCTAACAAAATTCAACGGGCCGCATTTGCGGCCCGTTTTTTATGTCAGTGGCCTGCCGGTTAAGACGCGCTGCGCGATTACCCGGCAAGAATAGACTCAGTTGTTCTGATAGATGTCTTTGTACAACCGGCTCTCAAAGCGAACTAACGGAATGCGTCGGTTACGCTGATCGGCCGGTGAAACCGCATAGCCTGACAGATACTGCACAAAGGCCATTCGCTGCCCGCTGGCGGTGGTAATGAAGCCCGCGAGGTTGTAGACACCCTGCAGCGAACCGGTTTTCGCCGATACTTTGCCATCGACGCCCGCCTGATGAAGACCTGCACGGTATTGCAGAGAACCATCGTGTCCGGCAAGTGGCAGCATGGAGATGAAATCCAGCTCGTTATCATGCTGAGCGATGTATTGCAGCGCCTGCATCATGGTCGCTGGGGCAATCAGGTTATGGCGTGATAAACCTGAGCCATCGGCGATAATCGTGTTGCCTAAGTCTACGCCAGCCTGCTGACGCAGAATCTGCCGTACCGCATCAGAGCCTGCGCGCCAGGTGCCCGGTACGCCGAAGCGTGCATGACCAATCATGCGGAACACGGTGTCAGCAATCATGTTGTCCGATTTTTTCAGCATGATCTTCAGTAAATCATGCAGCTGCGCAGACTGCTTGCTGGCAATCACCGTGCCCGGTTCATTCACCAGCGTCTGGCGGAGCAGGGTGCCGGAATAGGTGATCCCGGCTTGCTTTAGCTCATCTTTGATTATTGCCCCGGCGTAGCTGGCACCATCCTGAATGGCGAATGCCAGCGGCAACGGCTCGGCACGCTGTGGCAGGCAGCCGGTCAGCGTAAAGCGATTGAGATCGCCTGGCACGACGTCTAGCTCACAGTACTGCGCATCCGGAGAGCCTTTTGCCAGCGTACGCACCTGGCTGAACATGGTCACAGGGTAGTAGGACGCAATGCGAATAAAGGCCATATCATTGGCTTTTTGCGCACTGTATAGCGAAATCGAGAAGCAGTTGCGGTCGATGATGGCTGCGGCCGGTGGCGCGCTAAAGCACTGCGTCATATCGTTCCACGGCCAGCCGGGTGCTTTATCATGGCTGGCAAAAATGGACGTATCGATAAGGATGTTTCCCTCGATATTTTGCACACCAGATTTTTTCAGTGTGGCCACCATATTGCGAATATCCTGACGTTTTAGCGTCGGATCGCCGCCAAATCGCGCAATAAGGTCACCTTTCAGTGTGCCATTATCAACACTGCCTTTGGTCTCAAGCGTGGTGGTAAAACGGAAATCCGGGCCGAGCTGTAGCAGCGCAGCTAGTGCGGTAAGCACTTTCTGCGTACTGGCAGGAAGCGCCATTTGCTGCCCGTGATAATCAATGAGCGGCGCGGGTGCGCCCACTTTCTGTACCAAAAGCGCGAGGTTGGCCCCGGCGGGAAGCTGATTGATATATTCATCAACATTCGCAGCCTGAACGCTAAACGCTATACTGGTAGTCAATCCGATGATAAATCTGGAAAATCGCATAATCTCGCGCTAACAACCTGGAAACAAGCCGTCATACTACGGCGCAACGCCCTGTAAAGTAAACGATGACCCGTAGTGAACTTCAGGGTAAAATGCGTATCAAATTAAAAATTACTGCTGACCTGGGGCTTTGCACCCGGGTCGGTTTTCTTTTGCTTCTGGCCTGGCGTTAATAGCGATACAGGCGGGCTTAACAGCCGGGGCGGTGTGAGTCGCTCCCTACAGGAATGTTTAAGAGGTATAACGATGCAAGCTATTCCGATGACCCTTCGTGGCGCAGAAAAACTGCGTGAAGAACTGGATTTCCTCAAATCCGTACGTCGCCCGGAAATCATCGCGTCCATCGCTGAAGCGCGCGAGCACGGGGACCTGAAAGAAAACGCCGAGTACCATGCTGCCCGTGAGCAGCAGGGCTTCTGCGAAGGCCGTATCAAGGATATCGAAGCCAAGCTGTCTAACGCGCAGGTTATCGATATCACCAAGATGCCTAACAACGGCCGTGTGATCTTTGGTGCCACCGTGAAGGTGCTGAACCTGGATAACGACGAAGAACAAACCTACCGTATTGTGGGTGACGACGAAGCAGACTTTAAACAGAACCTGATTTCGGTGAACTCCCCAATTGCTCGCGGCCTTATCGGTAAAGAGCAGGATGACGTTGTTGTTATCCGTACACCGGGCGGTGAAGTTGAGTTTGAAATCCTCAATGTGGATTATCTGTAAGTTTTGTTCGACACTCAAAATGTTGACTGAGTGTAAAGATAAGAAAAAGGCCGCATAGCGGCCTTTTATCAAGCTTGAGAGCGTGGCATGTTGCTAGCCCTCGTGAAGAAAATCCCTCATTTAACACAATGTTGTGTCAGAAATTAGGATATTCTTAACGTGGCAACGAGATTTTGCGTTCTTTACTAGGGCGATAAAGCACGAGCATTTTACCGATGACCTGTACGTTACAGGCGCCGGTTTCGCGCACGATAGCGTCCACGATCAAGGTTTTGGTTTCGCGATCTTCCGAGGCGACTTTCACCTTGATAAGTTCATGGTGCTCTAACGCTTGTTCAATCTCGGCCAGTACCCCTTCGGTCAAACCATTATTGCCAAGCATAACTACAGGCTTGAGCGGATGTGCGAGACCTTTCAGGTGCTGTTTTTGTTTAGTACTCAGATTCATCGTATATTTTTGCTTACGTTGGGATTGAAAACGGGTCATTCTACCGCCATCTCCCTTATATCGCCAAATGATGCGTAGAAATTTACGCCATAGGCTACGATGAACTGTCCCGATGGGAATGTTAAATGACAGGTAAAAAGCGTTCTGCCAGCTCAAGCCGCTGGCTACAGGAACACTTTAGCGATAAATATGTTCAAGAGGCACAGAAAAAGGGGTTACGTTCCCGTGCCTGGTTTAAACTTGATGAAATACAGCAAAGTGACAAACTTTTTAAACCGGGGATGACGGTCGTTGACCTCGGTGCTGCGCCAGGAGGCTGGTCACAGTATGTGGTCACGCAGATTGGTGGCAAAGGCCGCATCATTGCTTGCGATCTTTTACCTATGGATCCAATTGTTGGTGTGGACTTCCTTCAGGGCGATTTTCGTGATGAACTCGTGGTGAAGGCATTACTGGAACGTGTTGGTGACAGTAAAGTACAAGTTGTCATGTCAGATATGGCACCAAACATGAGCGGAACGCCGGCGGTTGACATCCCCCGGGCCATGTATCTGGTGGAACTGGCGCTTGAAATGGCTCGTGATGTGTTAGCGCCGGGCGGAAATTTTGTAGTGAAAGTGTTCCAGGGCGAAGGTTTCGATGAGTATCTAAGGGAAATTCGCTCCCTGTTTACGAAGGTTAAAGTTCGTAAGCCGGACTCTTCTCGTGCGCGTTCACGTGAAGTGTACATTGTAGCGACCGGGCGAAAACCATAACCGGCAATTTCAGATGAAAGTTTGAAAGAAACCGGATATAGCGTATCCTGACGCTGTTTTTAACACAGTTGTAATAAGAGGTTAATCCCTTGAGTGACATGGCGAAAAACCTAATACTCTGGCTGGTCATTGCCGTCGTGCTGATGTCAGTATTCCAGAGCTTTGGGCCCAGCGAATCGAACAGCCACAAGGTGGATTATTCTACCTTCCTGCAAGAGGTCAATAACGATCAGGTTCGCGAAGCGCGTATCAACGGACGTGAGATCAACGTTACCAAGAAAGATAGTAACCGTTACACGACCTATATTCCGGTTAACGATCCGAAGCTGCTTGATAACCTGCTGACGAAAAACGTCAAAGTGGTTGGCGAACCGCCTGAAGAGCCAAGCCTGCTGGCTTCTATCTTCATTTCCTGGTTCCCAATGCTGCTGCTGATCGGTGTCTGGATCTTCTTCATGCGTCAGATGCAGGGCGGCGGTGGCAAAGGCGCCATGTCGTTCGGTAAGAGCAAGGCGCGTATGCTGACGGAAGACCAGATTAAAACCACCTTTGCTGATGTCGCAGGTTGTGACGAAGCAAAAGAAGAGGTGGCTGAACTGGTTGAATACCTGCGTGAACCGAGCCGTTTCCAGAAGCTGGGCGGTAAAATTCCGAAAGGCGTTCTGATGGTCGGCCCTCCTGGTACCGGTAAAACCCTGCTGGCAAAAGCAATCGCAGGCGAAGCGAAGGTTCCGTTCTTCACCATTTCCGGTTCTGACTTCGTGGAAATGTTCGTTGGTGTCGGGGCATCTCGTGTGCGTGACATGTTCGAACAAGCCAAGAAAGCGGCACCGTGCATCATCTTCATCGATGAGATCGACGCCGTAGGCCGCCAGCGTGGTGCGGGTCTGGGTGGTGGTCACGATGAACGTGAACAGACACTGAACCAGATGCTGGTTGAGATGGATGGCTTCGAAGGTAACGAAGGTATCATCGTTATCGCAGCGACTAACCGTCCAGACGTACTTGACCCTGCGCTGCTGCGTCCAGGTCGTTTTGACCGTCAGGTAGTCGTTGGTCTGCCAGATGTTCGCGGTCGTGAACAGATTCTGAAAGTGCATATGCGTCGCGTACCGCTGTCTCCAGACATCGATGCGGCAATTATTGCTCGCGGTACTCCAGGCTTCTCCGGTGCCGATCTGGCGAACCTGGTGAACGAAGCTGCACTGTTTGCTGCTCGCGGTAACAAACGTGTGGTATCGATGGTTGAATTCGAGAAAGCGAAAGACAAAATCATGATGGGTGCGGAACGTCGCTCCATGGTGATGACGGAAGCGCAGAAAGAATCTACCGCGTATCACGAAGCGGGCCACGCGATTATCGGTCGCCTGGTGCCGGAACACGATCCGGTGCATAAAGTGACCATCATTCCGCGCGGTCGTGCACTGGGTGTGACCTTCTTCCTGCCTGAAGGTGATGCGATTAGCGCTAGCCGTCAGAAACTGGAAAGCCAGATCTCAACCCTGTACGGCGGTCGTCTGGCGGAAGAAATTATTTATGGCGTAGAACATGTTTCTACCGGTGCGTCGAATGACATTAAAGTCGCGACAAACCTGGCGCGTAACATGGTGACCCAATGGGGCTTCTCCGACAAACTCGGTCCGCTGCTGTATGCGGAAGAAGAGGGTGAAGTATTCCTGGGCCGTTCTGTTGCCAAAGCGAAGCATATGTCCGATGAAACGGCTCGTATCATCGACCAGGAAGTGAAAGCGCTGATTGAACGTAACTACAATCGTGCGCGCCAGCTTCTGAACGACAACATGGATATCCTGCATTCGATGAAAGATGCGCTCATGAAATATGAGACTATCGATGCACCGCAGATCGACGATCTGATGGCTCGCCGCGATGTGCGTCCGCCAGCCGGTTGGGAAGAACCTGGTTCTTCATCCAACAGCTCCGGCAGCAACGGTACACCGACTGCGCCACGTCCGGTTGATGAACCACGTGCGCCGGACTCTGGCACCATGTCAGAGCAGTTGGGCGACAAGTAAGTTCTCCCTCGTGGATGACTGTGCTTCACCTAAAACCCTGGGGCTTGCCCCGGGGTTTTTTATACGTGTCATACAGCCGCTTGCATGACTTCGCGTATTTATTCTGCAATCAATAACTCAAAGGACTCACTATGAAACTCACCGCCCAGGGCTCTATCCTGGATCTCTCCCATCCACACGTTATGGGGATCCTCAACGTTACGCCGGACTCGTTCTCCGACGGCGGAACGCATAACACGCTGGTTGAGGCGGTGAAGCATGCCAATTTGATGATTAATGCCGGTGCTACGATCATTGATGTCGGCGGTGAGTCTACCCGGCCTGGCGCGCTGGATGTTAGCGTTGACGAAGAGCTGGAGCGAGTCATTCCCGTGGTTGAAGCGATTGCCCAGCGTTTTGAAGTATGGATTTCCGTTGATACCTCAAAACCGGAGGTGATCCGCGAATCTGCGCGCGTTGGTGCGCATATTATCAATGATATCCGTTCTCTGAGCGAACCCGGCGCGTTGGAAGCCGCTGCAGAAACCGGTTTACCGGTCTCTTTGATGCACATGCAAGGTGACCCGAAAACAATGCAGGACGCACCGAAGTATCAAGATGTCTTCGCTGAAGTTAACCAGTATTTTGTCGAGCAAATCGCCCGCTGCGAACGGGCGGGAATCTCAAAAGATAAATTGTTGCTCGACCCAGGGTTCGGTTTCGGTAAAAATCTCTCTCATAACTATGCATTACTGGCACGCTTATCAGAATTCCATCATTTTGGACTACCGCTGTTTGTCGGGATGTCGCGTAAGTCGATGATTGGTCAACTGCTGAATGTAGGTCCGTCGGAACGTTTGAGCGGTAGCCTGGCGTGTGCGGTGATTGCTGCCATGCAGGGCGCGCATATTGTTCGCGTCCACGACGTAAAAGAAACTGTAGAAGCGATGCGTGTGGTTGAGGCCACCCTGTCTGCGAAGGGAAATAAACGTTATGAGTAATCGCAAATATTTTGGTACCGATGGGATCCGTGGTCGCGTAGGCGATGCGCCAATTACCCCTGATTTTGTGTTAAAGCTGGGCTGGGCGGCTGGTAAAGTGTTAGCGAGCCATGGCTCGCGTAAGATCATCATTGGTAAAGATACTCGCATCTCTGGCTATATGTTGGAATCAGCCCTGGAGGCAGGACTAGCTGCAGCAGGGTTATCGGCGTCATTTACTGGCCCAATGCCAACGCCTGCTGTTGCCTATCTGACGCGGACTTTCCGTGCGGAAGCCGGCATCGTCATCTCCGCATCGCATAACCCGTTCTATGATAACGGCATCAAATTTTTCTCCATCGATGGCACTAAGCTGCCGGATGAAGTGGAAGAAGCGATTGAAGCCGAGATGGAAAAAGAGATCACCTGCGTTGACTCCGCTGAGCTGGGTAAAGCCAGCCGTATTGTTGACGCCGCGGGCCGTTATATCGAGTTTTGCAAAGGCACCTTCCCGAACGAGCTTAATCTTAACGAACTGAAAATAGTGGTCGACTGCGCGAATGGTGCCACCTACCACATCGCACCGAACGTGCTGCGCGAGCTGGGTGCCAACGTTATCGCGATTGGCTGTGAGCCTAATGGCGTTAACATCAACGAAGAAGTCGGCGCCACCGACGTTCGCGCACTGCAGGCTCGTGTCCTGGCTGAAAAAGCAGATCTCGGGATCGCACTGGATGGCGACGGTGACCGCGTGATCATGGTTGACCACGAAGGTAATAAAGTCGATGGCGACCAGATTATGTATATCATCGCACGCGAAGCACTGCGCCAGGGGCAACTGCGCGGTGGTGCAGTAGGTACACTGATGAGTAACATGGGCCTGGAAGTCGCGCTGAAACAGTTGGGCATTCCATTTACCCGTGCAAAAGTGGGCGACCGCTACGTTCTGGAAAAAATGCAGGAGAAAGGCTGGCGCATCGGTGCGGAGAACTCCGGCCACGTGATCCTGCTCGATAAAACCACGACCGGGGACGGTATTGTTGCTGGCCTGCAGGTTGTCGCGGCGATGGTGCGTAACCATATGAGTCTGCATGATCTGTGCAGTGGAATGAAAATGTTCCCACAGGTATTGGTCAATATTCGCTATACCGACGGAAAAACCAATCCACTGGAAAATGAGTCGGTGAAAGCAGCCACGGCGGAAGTCGAAGCAGCCCTGGGGAATCGTGGTCGCGTGCTGTTGCGTAAATCGGGTACTGAACCGCTGATCCGCGTGATGGTGGAAGGGGAAGACGAAGCGCAGGTTAACGCTTTCGCGCATCGTATTGCCGACGCGGTAAAAGTAGTTTAAGCGAACGCTAAGTGATTAAAAAGGCGGCGCTTGCCGCCTTTTTATTAATAACTTTATGCACTTTTGCTGTTTTTTTCCGCAGTTGATACAATGTGTGGAAATTGCCCTTGCGAAGGTCATTCGCTTTGGTTAGTATTCACACCCGCTTCAGTGGGAAATATAAACATCCCGCTTTATTGGTAGAAGCACTTGGTACGCGGTGACCCCGCAAGGAACAGGTTGATTATGTACGAAGCTCTTTTAGTTGTTTTCCTTATTGTAGCGATTGGCCTTGTGGTCCTCGTTATGCTGCAGCAAGGTAAAGGCGCTGATATGGGAGCCTCCTTTGGAGCAGGCGCTTCCGGCACGCTGTTTGGTTCTAGTGGTTCTGGTAACTTCATGACCCGCATGACCGCCGTGTTTGCGACACTGTTCTTCATTATCAGTCTGGTTCTGGGCAACATCAACAGTAACAAGACCAATAAAGGAAGCGAGTGGGATAATCTGACTGCACCGGCTAACACCCAGCAGACTCAGCCAGCTGCACCGGCACAGCCGACCAGCGATATCCCGCACTAATAGAAGTATCTGTGCTGAGGTGGTGGAATTGGTAGACACGCTACCTTGAGGTGGTAGTGCCCTAACGGGCTTGTGGGTTCGAGTCCCATCCTCAGTACCAATATTCCAAAAAAAGACGCTGAAAAGCGTCTTTTTTTTCGTCTGTATTTTTGTGCCGCTATCCGATGACGTGTGCAGAATAGCCTGATAACACAGTACGTATCAGGCCTATAAAGCCCTATCAGTCAGCCTTCGGGAAATCAATCACCGTATCATTTACCCGGTTTACCATGTTGGTGAAGAGAATGGCGCTAATAGCGCTAATAATCTCAATTACCTGGCGATCGTCGAATCCGGCATTTTTCAGCGCTGCGACCTCTGCCTGTGGCAGCGTACCAGTCGTGGTCACCACGGTTTGAGCAAATTTCGCTAACGCATCAAGATGTGCATCCTCGGTGTACTCGGCTCGGCGCAATTGACGAATCTGCTCGCGGTTAAAGCCCGCGTTTTTTGCCATCATGCTGTGAGCGGCGAGGCAGTAGTCACAACCGGTAGCCTCGCTGACTGACAAGTTAATAGTTTCCAGCTCTTTCGCATTTAGGCTGCCTTTCTGCAGCATTGCATTGTGCGCTAGCGCTTGCTGAAGCGCCGCCGGTGAGTGTCCACCGATAGTCAGATAGGCGTTCGGTACTTTCCCTACTGCCTTTTTAATTCCGGCGAAAATTTCAGCGGCTTTACCGGTGGCGTCTTGTTCACGAATTTCGGCTAAACGGCTCATGGTGTGCTCCTGTGATATGAGGGGATGTTGTGTCAACGCAGACATCTTAGTTCCCAGACCCATGATAGACTGCCGGTCTGCGTCTCATCTTTTTGTCTTATCGTCTCAGGAGGCATATGGATAGTCTGAGCCACCTATTAACGCTGCTGGCCCCCCGTTGTGAAGTGAATTTGCACTGCCGTTTTGGCGGTCGCTGGCAGGTGGGCCATGATCAAATGCGCACCGGAATCGTGCCGTGGCATTTTGTACTGCGCGGTGAAGGCCGTCTCACCGTTGGCAATCAAACCCGTGATATGCGCGCGGGGGACGTGATCCTGCTGCCCCATGGCTCTCCGCATTTAATGGAAAGCTTAGTCGAATGGGGGCAGGTGCTGCCCGTTGCCCATCGTTTTAACGGGACGTTGACCGAAATGCGTACCGAAGCGCAGGCGGATACGCTGGAGATGCTGTGCGGTGAATTTTATTTTGGACCGCATGTAAGCTGGTTGTTTGCGGAAGAGGCCGAGTTGGTTCATCTGCATACTGATGAGCGCGCAGAGTGCCCGGAGCTGGAGATTTTACTTAACGTCCTGGTGCGCGAAAGTATTGCCGATCGTCCCGGTGGTGCGGCGATTGTTCGTAGCCTCGGCGACACACTGCTGGTACTGCTGCTGCGCACGTTGCTGGGAATGAAGGAGCCGCCTGCTGGCCTAATGCGGCTGATGAGTGATGAACGGCTGATGCCAGCCGTACTGGCAGTGATGTCGACACCGGAACAGTCCTGGACGATGGAAAGTATGGCGGCACGCGCCTTTTTATCACGCGCAACTTTCGCCCGTCACTTTGCTCGCGTTTATCACCTTACACCGCAGGCCTGGCTTTCTCAGCTGCGTATGGCGATGGCCGCACGGTTGCTACAGCAAGACCGACAGGCTCGATTGGATACGATTGCCGAGCGCTGTGGATTTCAGTCGCAGGCGTCATTTTCAAAAACTTTTAAAAAGCACTATGGCAAAACGCCGGGTGAATGGCGGCGGAAGTAGCGTCATTATCCGGGCGTAAAAAAAGGCCGCGAGCGCGGCCTTTTTAGAGAATTTTCAGGCTTACTTAGCTTTGCTTTCCAGGTTTTCTACCTGCGGAACACCGCTTGTGGAAGAGGCGGAGAGCAGGCCTGTTTTAGCATAACCAAACAGCTTCTCACGGGTATCGGTGATATCCAGGTTACGCATAGTCAACTGGCCGATACGATCTTCAGCAGTGAACATTGAGTCACCTTTTTCCATCGTCAGACGCTCTGCCTGATAAGTCAGGTTTTCGGAAACCGTGTTCATGATCGAGTAGTCGTTGCCACGACGCAGTTCCAGCGTCACTTCTCCGGTGATCTGGCTGGCAACCCAACGCTGCAGGCTATCGCGCAGCATCAGCGCCTGGGAGTCAAACCAACGGCCCTGATACAGCAGGCGACCCAACTGACGACCATGTGCGTGGTATTGCTCGATGGTATCTTCGTTGTGGATACCGGTCAGCAGGCGTTCGTAAGCGATGTGCAACAGCGCCATCCCCGGGGCTTCGTAGATGCCACGGCTTTTCGCTTCGATAATACGGTTTTCAATCTGATCGCTCATACCCAGACCGTGACGGCCGCCGATGCGGTTGGCTTCCAACATCATCTCGACATCGTCGCTGAAAGTCTTACCGTTCAGCGCAACAGGGTGACCCTGTTCAAAACGAATGGTCACTTCTTCTGCAGGGATTTTGACGTTCTCATCCCAGAATTTGACGCCCATGATCGGGTTAACGATTTTGAGGCTGGAGTTCAGGAATTCGAGGTCTTTCGCTTCGTGCGTCGCGCCCAGCATGTTGGAGTCGGTTGAATACGCTTTTTCAACGGACATCTTGTAGTCAAAGCCACAGGTAATCATGAACTCGGACATTTCATGGCGTCCGCCCAGCTCATCGATAAAATCGGTATCCAGCCACGGTTTGTAAATCTGCAGCTCGGCGTTGGTCAGCAGACCATAGCGATAGAAACGTTCAATATCGTTTCCTTTATAGGTACTGCCGTCACCCCAGATGTTGACACCATCTTCTTTCATGGCGGCAACCAGCATGGTGCCGGTCACAGCACGGCCCAGCGGAGTGGTGTTGAAGTAGGTCAGACCACCGGTGGTGTTGTGGAATGCGCCACACTGAATGGCGGCGATACCTTCAGCAACCAGCTGCTTACGGCAGTCGATCAGGCGAGCGTTCTCTGCGCCATATTCCATAGCACGACGAGGGATAGCATCATAATCATCTTCGTCAGGCTGACCCAGGTTTGCAGTATATGCATAAGGGACAGCGCCTTTTTTTCGCATCCACAGCAGCGCTGCGCTGGTGTCCAGACCGCCAGAGAAGGCGATACCAATACGTTGACCTGCTGGAAGATGCTTGAGAATCGTCGTCATAAAGTAAAACCCTGCTTAAGTGACTGAAGGTGGAATAGCCTTCCGCTGTCAGTGAATTTTTATGCAAAATAAATGAGTTTTAATTTAATCATCTTTTGCTCGGGACTGGAAGTGCTTCATGCATTTTTATTCAAAAAAACCGTGGTGGAAGCGAGAGTCGCTAGGGGTACCTTATCGCGACTGCGGGCGCATTTCTTCTGCATAGAATGTGAGGTTGACAAGCTGTGATCGACATCACTATACTATAGGTCGATTTTACGTCCCGTCCTCGGTACCAAATCCCAGCATTATTTGCATTTTTTACTCAAAACGCGTAAAATTTGCCACGTTTCAGGCGCGGGGTGGAGCAGCCTGGTAGCTCGTCGGGCTCATAACCCGAAGGTCGTCGGTTCAAATCCGGCCCCCGCAACCACTTTCCCTTAGAGTTCTTTTTCAAATATACTGTGAAGACTTAGGCCTTCGTAGCTGGATTTGAAAAAAATTCTATTCGGAAGGTTCTCCAGGCCGCAGTTGCGGCTATAGGGTTCAGTTATCTAAAGCCCCGATTTATCGGGGTTTTTTGTTATCTGACTACAGAATAACTGGGCTTTAGGCCCTTTTTTTATGTCTTGGGGGTGGGTTTGTCCACATTAGAGCAAAAATTAACAGAGATGATTACAGCGCCGGTTGAAGCCCTGGGCTATGAACTGGTCGGCATCGAATTTATTCGTGGTCGCACATCGACACTGCGCATCTATATTGATAGTGAAGATGGCATCAATGTTGACGATTGTGCTGATGTGAGCCACCAGGTCAGTGCGGTGATGGACGTTGAAGATCCGATCACCGTGGCCTACAACCTGGAAGTTTCTTCTCCGGGCCTCGATCGTCCTATGTTCACCGCGGAACACTACACGCGTTTCATGGGTGAAGAGGTAACGCTGGTTCTGCGTATGGCGGTACAAAACCGTCGTAAATGGCAGGGCATTATCAAAGCGGTGGACGGTGAAATGATCACTGTCACAGTCGAAGGTAAAGATGAAGTGTTCGCGCTGAGTAATATCCAGAAGGCGAACCTGGTTCCCCACTTTTAACAGTCTGGATTGAGGTGAAAAGCCCGCGATGAACAAAGAAATTTTGGCCGTTGTTGAAGCCGTCTCCAACGAAAAATCACTGCCACGCGAGAAAATTTTTGAAGCGCTGGAAAGTGCGCTGGCTACAGCAACCAAGAAAAAATACGAACAAGAAATCGACGTTCGCGTAGAAATCGACCGTCGTAGCGGTGATTTTGACACGTTCCGCCGTTGGGTTATCGTCGAAGAAGTCACCCAGCCAACCAAAGAAATCACTCTGGAAGCCGCACGTTTTGAAGACGAAAGTCTGAACGTGGGTGAGTACGTTGAAGACCAGATCGAATCTGTGACTTTTGACCGTATCACCACCCAGACTGCGAAACAGGTTATCGTGCAGAAAGTACGTGAAGCCGAACGTGCAATGGTTGTTGATCAGTTCCGTGAACACGAAGGTGAGATCGTCACCGGCGTGGTTAAGAAAGTAAACCGCGACAACATCTCTTTGGATCTCGGCAACAACGCTGAAGCTGTTATCCAGCGTGAAGATATGCTGCCGCGTGAAAACTTCCGCCCAGGCGACCGTATCCGTGGTGTGCTGTATTCCGTACGCCCTGAAGCGCGCGGTGCACAGCTGTTCGTCACTCGTTCTAAACCAGAAATGCTGGTTGAACTGTTCCGCATTGAAGTGCCGGAAATTGGCGAAGAAGTTATCGAAATCAAAGCTGCCGCTCGCGATCCAGGTTCTCGTGCGAAAATTGCCGTTAAAACTAACGACAAACGTATCGACCCGGTTGGCGCTTGCGTCGGTATGCGTGGCGCACGTGTTCAGGCGGTTTCTACCGAACTGGGCGGCGAGCGTATTGATATCGTCCTGTGGGATGATAACCCGGCGCAGTTCGTCATCAATGCGATGGCACCGGCTGATGTTGCATCCATCGTGGTTGACGAAGACAAGCACACCATGGATATCGCCGTGGAAGCCGGTAACCTGGCACAGGCGATTGGTCGTAACGGCCAGAACGTCCGTCTGGCGTCACAGCTGAGCGGCTGGGAACTCAACGTCATGACCGTTGATGACCTGCAGGCGAAGCATCAGGCTGAAGCGCATGCAGCCATTGATACCTTCACCAAATATCTCGATATTGATGAAGATTTCGCAACGGTACTGGTTGAAGAAGGCTTTGCAACGCTTGAAGAGTTGGCTTATGTGCCAATGAAAGAGCTGCTGGCTATCGACGGCCTGGATGAAGCCACCGTTGAAGCACTGCGCGAGCGTGCTAAAAACGCACTGACCACTCTGGCACTGGCCCAGGAAGAGAGCCTCGGTGATAATAAACCGGCTGACGATCTGCTGAATCTGGAAGGATTGGATCGTGAGATGGCCTTCAAACTGGCTGCCCGTGGTGTTTGTACGCTGGAAGATCTCGCCGAACAGGGCATTGATGATCTGGCTGATATCGAAGGGTTATCCGACGAAAAAGCCGGTGAGCTGATTATGGCTGCCCGTAATATTTGCTGGTTCGGTGACGAAGCGTAATAAACTGTAGCAGGAAGGAACAGTATGACAGATGTAACCGTAAAATCGCTGGCTGCAGAGATACAGACCTCCGTGGATCGCCTGGTACAGCAATTTGCTGATGCTGGTATCCCGAAGTCTGCCGATGACTCTGTGTCCGCACAAGAGAAGCAAACCTTACTGGCGCATTTGAACCGTGAAAACGGTTCTGCCCCGGATAAGTTGACTTTGCAGCGCAAAACGCGCAGTACTCTCAACATTCCTGGTACCGGTGGAAAAAGTAAATCGGTACAAATCGAAGTCCGCAAGACACGCACCTTTGTGAAACGCGATCCGCAAGAGGCTGAACGCCTTGCCGCGGAAGAGCAGGCGCAGCGTGAAGCGGAAGAGCAAGCCCGTCGTGAGGCAGAAGAAACGGCCAAACGCGAGGCGCAACATAAAGCTGAACGCGAGGCCGCAGAACAAGCTAAACGTGAAGCCGCTGATAAAGCGAAACGTGAAGCTGCGGAAAAAGACAAAGTGAGCAATCAACAGACCGACGATATGACAAAAACCGCCCAGGCCGATAAAGCCCGCCGTGAAAATGAAGCAGCTGAGCTGAAGCGTAAAGCGGAAGAAGAAGCACGCCGCAAGCTTGAAGAAGAAGCGCGCCGCGTAGCGGAAGAAGCTCGCCGTATGGCAGAAGAAAACGAGAAGAATGGTGTGAATAACGCTGAACCGACTGAAGATACCAGCGATTATCACGTCACCACCTCCCAGCATGCTCGTCAGGCTGAAGACGAAAACGACCGTGAAGTTGAAGGCGGCCGTGGCCGTACTCGTAGCGCAAAAGCGGCTCGTCCAGCGAAAAAAGGCAACAAGCACGCTGAATCTAAAGCCGATCGTGAAGAAGCGCGTGCAGCGGTTCGTGGCGGTAAAGGCGGCAAACAGCGTAAAGGTTCTTCCCTGCAGCAGGGCTTCCAGAAGCCAGCTCAGGCAGTTAACCGTGACGTTGTGATCGGCGAAACCATCACCGTTGGCGATCTGGCTAACAAGATGGCGGTCAAAGGTTCTCAGGTCATCAAAGCGATGATGAAACTGGGCGCAATGGCGACCATCAACCAGGTCATCGACCAGGAAACCGCACAGCTGGTTGCCGAAGAGATGGGCCACAAAGTTATCCTGCGTCGTGAAAACGAGCTGGAAGAAGCGGTAATGAGCGACCGTGATACTGGCGCACAGGCTGAGCCACGTGCACCGGTTGTGACCATCATGGGTCACGTTGACCACGGTAAAACCTCTCTGCTGGACTACATTCGTTCAACGAAAGTGGCCTCTGGTGAAGCGGGCGGCATTACTCAGCACATCGGTGCATATCACGTTGAAACTGAAAACGGGATGATCACCTTCCTGGATACCCCAGGCCACGCCGCATTTACCTCTATGCGTGCTCGTGGTGCGCAGGCAACGGATATCGTTGTTCTGGTTGTTGCAGCAGATGACGGCGTGATGCCGCAGACCATCGAAGCTATCCAGCACGCGAAAGCGGCTCAGGTTCCGCTGGTTGTTGCTGTGAACAAAATCGATAAGCCAGAAGCCGATATGGACCGCGTGAAGAACGAACTGTCTCAGTACGGCGTTATGCCGGAAGAGTGGGGCGGCGAATCTCAGTTCATCCCAGTATCTGCGAAAGCCGGTACCGGTATTGATGACCTGCTGAACGCTATCCTGCTGCAGGCAGAAGTTCTGGAGCTGAAAGCTATCCGTAACGGTATGGCGAGCGGTGCAGTTATCGAATCCTTCCTGGACAAAGGTCGTGGCCCAGTAGCTACCGTTCTGGTTCGTGAAGGTACTCTGCACAAGGGCGATATTGTTCTGTGTGGTTTCGAATACGGCCGTGTTCGTGCAATGCGTAACGAACTGGGTCAGGAAGTTCTGGAAGCGGGTCCATCTATCCCGGTTGAAATCCTGGGTCTGTCCGGTGTGCCGGCTGCCGGTGATGAAGTGACCGTGGTTCGTGACGAGAAGAAAGCACGTGAAGTTGCGCTGTATCGTCAGGGCAAATTCCGTGAAGTTAAACTGGCTCGTCAGCAGAAATCTAAACTCGAGAACATGTTTGCGAACATGACCGAGGGCGAAGTTCACGAAGTGAATATCGTTCTGAAGGCCGACGTTCAGGGTTCTGTGGAAGCGATCTCCGACTCCTTGCTGAAACTGTCTACTGACGAAGTTAAAGTGAAGATCATCGGTTCTGGCGTAGGTGGTATCACCGAAACCGACGCAACTCTGGCTGCAGCATCCAATGCAATCCTGGTTGGCTTCAACGTTCGTGCGGATGCTTCTGCGCGTAAAGTGATTGAATCCGAAAGCCTGGATCTGCGTTACTACTCCGTCATCTATAACCTGATCGACGAAGTGAAAGCAGCGATGAGCGGCATGCTGTCTCCGGAACTGAAACAGCAGATCATTGGTCTGGCTGAAGTGCGTGACGTGTTCAAATCACCGAAATTCGGTGCGATCGCGGGCTGTATGGTTACCGAAGGTACCATCAAGCGTCACAACCCAATCCGCGTTCTGCGCGACAACGTGGTTATCTATGAAGGCGAGCTGGAATCCCTGCGCCGCTTCAAAGATGACGTTAACGAAGTCCGTAACGGTATGGAATGTGGTATCGGCGTTAAGAACTACAACGACGTTCGCGTTGGCGATATGATCGAAGTGTTCGAGATCATCGAAATCCAACGTACCATCGCATAATCTTCGTTGTCTTTAGGGCTGCTGATGTGTAGCCCAAAGTCCTGAGAAGATGATGTTGCGTAGGCCGGGTAAGCGAAGCGCCACCCGGCAATTATTTCAAAAGGGGCTGATAGCCCCTTTTTTGTCTGGAGAATTTATTATGGCGAAAGAATTTGGTCGCCCGCAGCGCGTGGCTCAGGAGATGCAAAAAGAGATTGCTCTCATCCTGCAGCGTGAAATTAAAGACCCGCGTCTGGGTATGATGACCACCGTTTCCGGTGTTGAGATGTCCCGTGACCTGGCTTATGCCAAAGTGTTTGTGACTTTCCTGAACGACAAAGATGAAGCGGCCGTCAAAGCCGGCATCAAAGCGCTGCAGGAAGCGTCTGGCTTCATCCGTTCGCTGCTGGGTAAAGCCATGCGCCTGCGTATCGTGCCGGAACTGACCTTCTTCTACGATAACTCGCTGGTTGAAGGGATGCGCATGTCTAACCTGGTGAGCAACGTGGTGAAGCATGACGATGAACGTCGTGTGAACCCGGACGACAGCAAGGAGGACTGATGAGTCGTCCTCGTCGTCGCGGCCGTGATATCCACGGCGTATTGTTGCTGGATAAGCCTCAGGGTGCCTCCAGCAATGATGTCCTGCAAAAGGTAAAGCGTATTTATAATGCCAATCGCGCGGGTCACACCGGTGCGTTGGATCCGCTGGCCACCGGCATGCTGCCGATCTGCCTCGGCGAAGCTACTAAGTTTTCCCAATATCTGCTGGATTCTGACAAACGCTATCGGGTGATTGCGCGCTTAGGCCAGCGTACCGATACTTCGGATGCAGACGGGCAGATCGTGGAAGAGCGTCCGGTCAGCTTTAGCGATGCCCAGCTTGCCGATGCGCTTGAGAGTTTCCGTGGTGACACCCAACAGGTGCCATCCATGTACTCCGCGCTGAAGTATCAAGGCAAAAAGCTGTATGAGTATGCCCGCCAGGGGATTGATGTTCCGCGTGAAGCACGGCCGATTACCGTTTACGAATTGTTGTTTATTCGTCATGAAGGTAATGAACTGGAGCTGGAAATTCATTGTTCGAAAGGCACCTATATTCGTACCATCATCGACGATTTGGGTGAAAAGCTCGGCTGTGGCGCGCACGTGATTTTCCTGCGCCGTCTGGCTGTCAGCAAATATCCGGTCGATCGCATGGTGACGCTGGAGCAGCTGCAAGCACTGGTTGAACAGGCGCAGCAGCAGGGTGTACCGGCAGCAGAATTGCTCGATCCGTTATTAATGCCGATGGACAGTCCAGCTTCGGATTATCCCATCGTTAATCTTCCCCTGACATCGTCGGTTTACTTTAAAAACGGTAACCCGGTACGGACGAGCGGTGCGCCGCTGGACGGGCTGGTGCGCGTAACCGAGGGTGATGAAGGGAAATTTCTCGGTATGGGTGAAATCGATGATGAAGGCCGCGTGGCTCCACGCCGTCTGGTCGTTGAATACGCCGAGTAAGCCTGACTCTGTGGCTTGCGATAACAGAGCGCTGCGGGTAGAATATCGCGGCTTAACGTCCGCGTAATTGTTTAACAATTGGCGAGCGTTATATCAGGGGCTGCTGAATTAGAGATCGGCACCCTTTCTTTCTTTTAAATTTGGAGTTCAAAATGTCTCTAAGCGTTGAAGCTAAAGCACAAATCGTTTCTGAGTTCGGTCGTGGCGCAAACGACAGCGGTTCTACCGAAGTACAGGTTGCACTGCTGACTGCACAGATCAACCACCTGCAGGGTCACTTTGCAGAGCACAAAAAAGATCACCACAGCCGTCGTGGTCTGCTGCGCATGGTTTCTCAGCGTCGTAAACTGCTCGACTACCTGAAACGTAAAGATGTTGCACGCTACACCGCGCTGATCGAGCGTCTGGGTCTGCGTCGCTAATTCTAGCGAGTTTCAGAAAGAGGGGCCTTTATGGCCCCTTTTTTCCACCAGATGACAGCAATTTATGAGAAAGAAGTGCCCGTAAATCACTGCCTGATGTTTCGGTAAAATCATCTCGTTTAGACAAAATTGAGCTGGAATTACCAACACAGCAGTATTTTGAAAGATAACGGGTATAATGTATTGTTGTTGTGCATATTCTTCATTGCAGAGGTTCGCGCGGCTAATGAGAGGCTTTACCCAGACCGGGTTAGGGTTGTCATTAGTCGCGAGGATGCAAAGAAGATCGGTTTCATTGGCTGGCGCACCATGGGGTGTTCCGCCGCATAATTAAGAAAGGATAGAATTTTGCTTAATCCGATCGTTCGTAAGTTCCAGTACGGCCAACACACCGTAACCCTGGAAACTGGCATGATGGCGCGTCAGGCGACCGCAGCCGTTATGGTTAGCATGGATGACACCGCGGTCTTCGTAACCGTTGTCGGCCAGAAAAAAGCGAAACCAGGCCAGGACTTCTTCCCGCTGACCGTTAACTATCAGGAGCGTACTTACGCTGCTGGCCGTATCCCAGGCAGCTTCTTCCGTCGTGAAGGCCGTCCAAGCGAAGGTGAAACCCTGATTGCGCGTCTGATTGACCGCCCGGTTCGCCCGCTGTTCCCAGAAGGCTTCGTGAACGAAGTTCAGGTTATCGCGACCGTTGTTTCCGTTAACCCACAGATTAACCCAGATATCGTGGCCATGATCGGTGCATCCGCTGCGCTGTCCCTGTCCGGGATTCCTTTCAACGGCCCAATCGGTGCTGCGCGCGTAGGTTATATCAATGACCAATACGTGCTGAACCCGACTCAGGACGAACTGAAAGAAAGCAAACTGAACCTGGTCGTTGCCGGTACCGAAGGTGCTGTACTGATGGTTGAATCCGAAGCAGAACTGCTGAGCGAAGACCAGATGCTGGGTGCTGTTGTATTTGGTCACGACCAGCAGCAGGTTGTTATCAAAGAAATTAACGAACTGGTGAAAGAAGCCGGTAAACCACGTTGGGACTGGCAGCCAGAAGCCGTCAACGAAGCGCTGAACGCGCGCGTTGCTGCACTGGCTGAAGCGCGCCTGAGCGACGCTTACCGCATCACCGACAAACAAGAGCGTTATGCTCAGGTTGACGTGATCAAGTCAGAAACCATCGCCACGCTGGTTGCAGAAGATGAATCCCTTGACGCGAACGAACTGGGTGAAATCCTGCACGCTATCGAGAAAAACGTTGTTCGTAGCCGCGTACTGGCAGGCGAGCCGCGTATCGATGGCCGCGAAAAAGACATGATCCGTGGTCTGGACGTGCGTACTGGCGTACTGCCACGTACCCACGGTTCCGCACTGTTCACCCGTGGCGAAACTCAGGCGCTGGTTACCGCGACCCTGGGTACCACCCGTGATGCGCAGAACCTTGATGAACTGATGGGTGAGCGTACTGACAACTTCCTGTTCCACTACAACTTCCCTCCATACTGCGTCGGCGAAACCGGCATGGTTGGTTCTCCGAAGCGTCGTGAGATCGGTCATGGTCGTCTGGCCAAACGCGGTGTGCTGGCAGTTATGCCAGATCTGGAAAAATTCCCGTACACCGTTCGTGTGGTTTCTGAAATCACCGAATCCAACGGTTCTTCTTCCATGGCTTCCGTGTGTGGTGCTTCTCTGGCTCTGATGGACGCAGGCGTGCCAATCAAAGCGGCCGTTGCGGGTATCGCGATGGGTCTGGTGAAAGAAGGCGACAACTATGTTGTTCTGTCTGACATCCTGGGCGACGAAGATCACCTGGGTGATATGGACTTCAAAGTAGCGGGTTCCCGCGACGGTATCTCTGCGCTGCAGATGGATATCAAAATTGAAGGTATCACCAAAGAGATCATGCAGGTTGCGCTGAACCAGGCTAAAGGTGCACGTCTGCACATCCTGGGCGTGATGGAACAGGCGATTAACGCGCCACGTGGCGACATCTCTCAGTTCGCTCCGCGTATCCACACCATTAAGATCAGCCCAGACAAGATCAAAGACGTGATCGGTAAAGGCGGTTCTGTTATCCGTGCGCTGACCGAAGAGACCGGGACCACCATCGAAATCGAAGATGACGGTACCGTGAAAATCGCAGCAACCGACGGTGAAAAAGCGAAATACGCGATTCGCCGTATCGAAGAGATCACCGCAGAAATCGAAGTTGGCCGTATCTACAACGGTAAAGTAACCCGTATCGTTGACTTTGGTGCATTTGTTGCCATCGGTGGCGGTAAAGAAGGTCTGGTTCACATCTCTCAGATCGCTGACAAGCGCGTTGAGAAAGTGACTGACTATCTGCAGATGAATCAGGAAGTACCGGTTAAAGTCCTGGAAGTTGACCGTCAGGGCCGTGTACGTCTGAGCATCAAAGAAGCAACCGAACAGTCCTCTGCCGCACCGGAAGCTCCGGTAGCAGAACAAGGCGAGTAAGGTTTGCCTTTTGCCCTCCGCGTTTGCGGAGGGCACATTTAGCTGGCAGGATGCCTTGTTTGCAGGCGGGGGACAGGACGTTCATCCAATTGTTGTCTTCGGGAGTGGGAAATGAAGCCTTTTTTGCGCTGGTGTTTCGTTGCGACAGCACTCACGCTGGCAGGATGCAGCAACTCTGCCTGGCGTAAGAGTGAAGTCCTCGCGGTGCCATTGCAACCGACTTTACAGCAGGAAGTAATCCTGGCACGCATGGAACAAATACTTGCCAGTCGGGCTTTAACCGATGACGAACGCGCACAGCTTTTATATGAGCGCGGAGTGTTGTATGATAGTCTTGGTTTGAGAGCATTAGCGCGTAACGATTTTTCGCAAGCGCTGGCTATCCGACCTGATATGCCTGAAGTATTCAATTACTTAGGCATTTATTTAACGCAGGCAGGCAATTTTGATGCTGCCTATGAAGCGTTTGATTCTGTACTTGAGCTTGATCCAACTTACAATTATGCGCACTTGAACCGCGGCATCGCGCTTTATTACGGTGGCCGTGCGAAGTTAGCGCAAGATGATCTGCTGGCGTTTTATCAAGACGATCCCAATGATCCTTTCCGCAGTCTGTGGCTATATCTCGCTGAGCAGAAGCTCGATGAGAAGCAGGCTAAAGTCGCGTTGAAACAACGCTTCGACAAGTCGGACAAAGAGCAATGGGGATGGAACATTGTCGAGTTCTACCTGGGCAACATTGACGAAAAAACGTTAATGGAACGCCTGAAGGCGGACGCAACGGATAACACCTCGCTCGCTGAGCATCTCAGTGAAACCAACTTCTATTTAGGTAAGTACTACCTAAGTCTGGGGGACAAGGACAGCGCTGCGGCACTGTTCAAACTGGCGGTTGCCAACAACGTACACAACTACGTTGAGCACCGATACGCATTGTTGGAATTAGCGCTCTTGGGCCAGGAGCAAGATGACCTGGCAGAATCGGACCAGCAATAGCTGACGTACACATCAGCCCGTAATCACATTTGATTGCCATCACCTTCGCGGGTGAGGGCGTTGTTGTTCGTTAATACATCTACTTTGAGCCGGTTCACACTTTTAATGAAAATTACCGAAAATTTTCACGATGAGTTATGTAGACTGGCCGCCATTAATTTTGAGGCACACGTACTACATGGCTGAATTCGAAACCACTTTTGCAGATCTGGGGCTGAAGGCTCCTATCCTTGAAGCCCTTAACGATCTGGGTTACGAAAAACCATCTCCGATCCAGGCTGAGTGTATCCCACACCTGCTGGGCGGCCGCGATGTTCTGGGTATGGCCCAGACCGGTAGCGGTAAAACCGCAGCGTTCTCTTTACCGCTGCTGAACAACCTTGATCCTGAGCTGAAAGCACCGCAGATTCTGGTGCTGGCCCCGACCCGCGAACTGGCGGTTCAGGTGGCTGAAGCAATGACTGATTTCTCTAAACACATGCGCGGCGTGAACGTGGTAGCCCTTTACGGCGGCCAGCGTTATGACGTGCAGTTACGCGCCCTGCGTCAAGGGCCGCAGATTGTTGTCGGTACTCCAGGTCGTCTGCTGGACCACCTGAAACGCGGCACCCTGGACCTCTCCAAACTGAGCGGCCTGGTGCTGGACGAAGCTGATGAAATGCTGCGTATGGGCTTCATCGAAGACGTTGAAACCATCATGGCTCAGATCCCAGAAGGTCATCAGACCGCTCTGTTCTCTGCAACCATGCCGGAAGCTATCCGTCGTATTACCCGTCGCTTCATGAAAGAGCCACAGGAAGTACGCATTCAGTCAAGCGTGACGACTCGCCCGGACATCAGCCAGAGCTTCTGGTCTGTCTACGGCATGCGTAAAAACGAAGCGCTGGTCCGTTTCCTGGAAGCAGAAGATTTTGATGCGGCGATTATCTTCGTTCGTACCAAAAACGCGACTCTGGAAGTGGCTGAAGCCCTGGAACGTAGCGGCTACAACAGCGCAGCGCTGAACGGTGACATGAACCAGTCCCTGCGTGAGCAGACTCTGGAACGTCTGAAAGACGGTCGCCTGGACATCCTGATTGCTACCGACGTTGCGGCTCGTGGCCTGGACGTTGAGCGTATCAGCCTGGTTGTTAACTACGATATCCCGATGGACTCCGAGTCTTACGTTCACCGTATTGGCCGTACCGGTCGTGCGGGTCGTGCTGGCCGCGCGCTGCTGTTCGTTGAGAACCGCGAGCGTCGTCTGCTGCGCAACATCGAACGCACCATGAAGCTGTCCATTCCAGAAGTCGAACTGCCAAATGCTGATCTGCTGGGCAAACGCCGCCTGGAAAAATTCGCCGCGAAAGTACAGCAGCAGCTGGAAAGCAGCGATCTGGATCTGTACCGTGGTCTGCTGGCGAAAATCCAGCCGACGGCTGAAGGCGAAGAGTTGGACGTTGAAACTCTGGCTGCGGCTCTGCTGAAAATGGCACAGGGCGAACGTTCTCTGATCGTTCCACCAGATGCGCCAATGCGTCCTAAACGTGAATTCCGTGAGCGTGACGATCGTTTTGAACGTCGTGACCGTAACGACCGTGGTCCACGCGATCGTAACGACCGTGGCGGTGAAGATCGTCCTAAGCGTGAACGTCGTGACGTCGGCGATATGGAACTGTACCGCATTGAAGTTGGCCGTGATGACGGTGTTGAAGTTCGTCATATCGTTGGCGCTATCGCTAACGAAGGTGATATCAGCAGCCGTTACATCGGTAACATCAAGCTGTTCGGCACCCACTCGACTATCGAACTACCAAAAGGCATGCCGGGTGAAGTACTGCAGCACTTTACGCGTACTCGCATCCTGAACAAGCCAATGAACATGCAGCTGATGGGCGATGCCCAGCCTCGTCCTGACCGTGGTGGTCGTGGTGGCGAACGTCGTGAAGGCGGTCGTGGCTTCGGCGGCGAACGTCGTAACGAAGGCCGTGGCTTTGGTGGTGAGCGTCGCGAAGGCGGCCGTGGTGATGGTCGTCGTTTCAGCGGCGAGCGTCGTGACGGTGGTAACCGTGCGCCGCGCCGTGATGATGCTGGTGCAGCACCGCGTCGTGATGACTCTGCCGGTCGTCGTCGTTTCGGCGGTGACGCATAAGCCTCACAGCTTATTAGCGTAAAGTAAACGATACAGCCCCGATCTTAACGATTGGGGCTTTTTTTATTCCCTTTGTACTCGTGTACTGGTACAGTGCAACACATTAAAATGCAGTAGCAAAATAATACACTGGAGAAAAGGCTGTATGGCGACACTAACCACCACCCAAACGTCACCTTCGCTGCTTGGCGGCGTGGTGATCATCGGCGGCACAATCATTGGTGCGGGGATGTTCTCCCTGCCGGTCGTGATGTCCGGTGCGTGGTTCTTCTGGTCGATGGCTGCGCTGGTCTTTACCTGGTTCTGTATGCTGCATTCTGGGCTGATGATCCTGGAAGCGAACCTCAACTACCGTATTGGTTCTAGCTTCGACACCATCACCAAAGATCTGCTGGGCAAGGGCTGGAACGTCATTAATGGCATCTCGATTGCGTTTGTGCTGTATATCCTGACCTACGCCTACATCTCGGCCAGCGGCTCGATTCTGCACCATACCTTTGCGGAAATGTCGCTGAACGTTCCGGCACGCGCCGCGGGCTTTAGCTTTGCGCTGCTGGTGGCGTTTGTGGTGTGGTTAAGTACTAAAGCGGTAAGCCGTATGACGGCTATCGTTCTGGGTGCGAAGGTGATTACCTTCTTCCTGACTTTCGGTAGCCTGATGGGGCACGTCACGCCGACAACGTTGTTTAACGTTGCCGAGAGTAATGCCTCCTACACCCCGTACCTGTTGATGACGTTGCCATTCTGTCTGGCCTCTTTCGGCTATCACGGCAACGTGCCGAGCCTGATGAAATACTACGGCAAAGATCCGCGCACCATTGTGAAATGTCTGGTTTACGGCACGCTGCTGGCGCTGGTTCTCTACACCGTATGGTTGCTGGGGACGATGGGGAATATTCCACGTCCGGAGTTTATCGGCATTGCACAGAAGGGCGGGAACATTGATGTACTGGTGCAGGCGCTGAGCGGTGTGCTCAATAGTCGCGGTCTGGATCTGCTGCTGGTGGTGTTCTCTAACTTTGCGGTCGCGAGTTCGTTTCTTGGCGTGACGCTGGGCCTGTTCGATTACCTGGCGGACCTGTTTGGTTTTGATGACTCCGCGTTGGGCCGCTTCAAAACCGCGCTGCTGACCTTCCTGCCGCCGATTGTCGGTGGCCTGCTGTGGCCGAATGGGTTCTTGTATGCGATTGGTTACGCGGGTCTTGCGGCAACCATCTGGGCGGCAATTGTACCGGCGTTACTGGCGCGTAAATCCCGTAAACGCTTTGGTAGCCCGAAATTCCGTGTTTGGGGCGGTAAGCCGATGATTGCGTTAGTACTGGTGTTCGGCGTGGGTAACGCGCTGGTACATATTCTGTCGAGCTTTAACCTGCTGCCGGTTTATCAATAAGCAACCGTACTACGGCAAACAGGCCGGATAAGATGAAACCGTTATCCGGCCTGCAAAAGCGCTAACCCAACAGCGCTTTTTTTACATCCATCGCTAAATCAAACGAATGCAAACGCGCCTGATGGTCAAAGATTTGCCCGTTGACCATAATCTCGTCTGCCTGAGTTTCACGCAGTACTGATTCCAGACCGTGACGCACTTTCTCTTTATCGCCGACTAATGACATGCCTAACGCCTGATCGACGCCGTATTTCTCCGACGGGGACCAGAATTTGCTCATATCTTCAATGGGTGGCGGTAGCTGGCCGGTTTCACCGCGGCGCAGTTTAGTGAACGCCTGCTGCATGGAAGTGAAGAGGAATTCTGCATCACGGTTACTGTCCGCGGCGATAATATTGATGCACACCATGGCGTAAGGTTTTTCCAGGCGCGCCGACGGCTTGAAGTGGGTGCGGTAAAGGTGCAGCGCCTGGAACAACATATCCGGTGCGAAATGCGAGGCGAAGGCGAATGGCAGCCCAAGCTGTGCCGCCAGCTGCGCACCGTAAAGGCTTGAACCCAGCAGCCAGACGGGGATCTTCTCGCCATAGCCCGGCACTGGACGAACTTGCGGATTTGGATCGCGGGCGTCGAACCAGTCCACCAGTTCCGCGACATCGCGCGGGAAGTTATCGATATCGCCACCCATATGACGGCGCAGCGCGCGCATTGTCGGCTGATCGCTGCCCGGCGCGCGGCCAAGACCAAGATCGATACGGCCAGGGTAGAGCGTATTTAACGTACCGAACTGTTCGGCAATCACCAGCGGCGAGTGGTTAGGCAGCATCACGCCGCCGGACCCCAGATGCAGGGTGGTGGTGTTGGCCGCCAGATAGCCAATCAGTACCGATGTAGCGGCACTGGCGATACCGGTCATATTGTGGTGTTCGGCCAGCCAATAGCGATGATAGCCACGCTTTTCAGCGAGCCTGGCGAGATCGAGTGAATGGGAGAAAGCTTCCCGCGCGGAGGACCCCTGCGGGATCGGCGCCAGGTCGAGCACCGAGTATGAAACGTTTTTGTCAGTCATAAAGGCTCACTTTGCTACAGCGTATACTCGTCGTCTTTCAGGCTAGCCCACTATTCGCGGTGAAAAGCCTGAATGAGTCCGTGCATAGTCATCAGATTGAAGGTCTTCTTCCAGCCGGGCGAGCCCGGCCAGAAAAGCTGCAACTTTAATAATGCATTAAAAATTGATGACTGTTGTTAACAAAGTGAGCGGTTTTTATCAGGCCTGCAGTTCCAGCCCGGCCAGACGCTTCCAGTAACCATTACAGTCGCTGTTGGCGGTCAGTGGTAGCGGCGCATTACCGTTTTCGTTAGCGCGGAAGGCGTCGAGCATGGCGAAGGTTTCGTTGCCCATCGGTGACAAGCGCACCATATCGACCAGACCGTGCATCGAGGTAAGCTCATTACCGAGGTTATACACGTAGCCGCTCATGGTCTGAATGCCATTAAGCACAAATACCTGCTGATTTTCCTGCGACAGCATGCTGCGCCCGGTAGGGTACTTGATGCAGCAGGTCTCACATTCATCTTTAGGTTTGTCTTCGGAACGCGCGGTAAAGCAGCGGGCGGAATAGGCCAGCGGCAGATGGCCGTAGCTCAGTACTTCCACTTCAAATTTATCGCGGATACCCAGTTCTTCACACTGGTTGAGCAGGTTGACCAGCCAGTCGCGTGACAGCTCAACCGGCATACACCAGCGCATCATGCCCTGCTTTTGCAGCAGGCGCAGCGTGACGGCGTTGTAACAGTTCAACGCGTGACCCGCCACGAACGGCAGCTTGCGGTCGGCGCACAGGTTCACGACGCCGAGGTCGCTGGCTTCCACCAAAAAATCACCGTTTTCGACATAGCGCTTGAGCTCGCCCAGTTCAGACGATGCCTGAACCAGCGCGAGGGTAGAGAGAACGACCTGTTTACCGCTGCCAGCGAGGGATTTAGCCATATCCAGCCAGTCGCCGACTTTGGTCGCGCGACGTTTACTGCACACCGCTTCGCCCAGATAGATGGTATCTGCGCTGCTGGTGGCGGCCTGCTGGTAAAAGTCTTCCAGCGTCTCTTTTGACCAGTAGTAAAGCACTGGCCCTAATGAATATTTCATTGCTGTTCCTACTGCCATTTACGGTGATACGCACCAAGGGTGGTCTGGGTACCTTCGGACATGGAGCCAAGCGTCTCCATCCATGAAGCCTGTGGGACGAAGTTCTGCGGATCGGCCATGCAGCGGTCAATCGCTTGACGCCAGACTTTGGCCACTTGGCTCACGTACGCCGGGCTACGCTGACGGCCTTCGATTTTCACCGACGCAATATTGGCGGCCAGCAGTTCCGGCAGCAGTTCCAGGGTATTGAGGCTGGTTGGCTCTTCCAGCGCGTGATAGCGCTCGCCGTCGACCAGGTAACGACCTTTGCACAGCGTTGGATAGCCGGCGTTTTCACCGTCCTGATAGCGATCGATCAGCACTTCGTTAAGACGCGACTCCAGCCCCTGTGGCGTTTGCTGCCAGCGTACATAGCGTGCAGGTGAACAGGCACCCACGGTATTTGGCGACTCACCGGTCAGGTAAGAGGAAAGGTAGCAGCGTCCTTCAGCCATAATGCACAGGCTGCCAAAAGCGAAGACTTCCAGCGGCACTGGCGTGACGCGCGCGAGCTGTTTTACCTGGTGAATAGACAGTACGCGCGGCAGCACCACGCGGGCAACGTCGAAGTTGCGGTGGTAGAAATTAATCGCTTCTTCGTTGGTGGCCGATGCCTGAACGGAGACATGGCGCTCAATATGCGGATAGCGCTCTGCGGCATACTCAAGCATAGCGAGGTCGGCGAGGATCAGGGCGTCGGCGCCCAGCTGTGCCGCCATATCCACCGCACGCTGCCAGCGCACGTAGCCATCAGGATGCGCAAAGGTATTGATGGCGATATGCAGTTTGCGGTTATGCTGGTGAACGAAGTTTACCGCTTCCTGCAGCTTCTTCTCGGTGAAGTTCAGACCGGCGAAATGGCGGGCGTTAGTATCATCTTTCAGCCCGATATAGACCGCATCGGCACCGTTTTCGATAGCCGCCTTAAGCGCCGGAAGGTTTCCGGCAGGGCAGAGCAACTCCATAATTCTTCCTGAGTTTGCGGCCCGGCTGGGGCGCATTATTGTTAATGATTAGGGATTTTAGTTAACCTATCGCTAATCATTTTTGATTTGAGGCAGACAAAAGCGTATTGATGACGCCAATAATCCCTCTGCCTCACGACATAATTGTTGATTTACGCCGCTATGTCGTTTATCTGATATGGCAAAATAACGGAACTATTGCATTCAGGGAGTAAAGCTTGTGTTGGATAAACTGCGTTCACGTCTGGTCCATGTAGCGCCAACTTTGATGAGCGTCCCGGTGAAATTTACGCCGTTCGCCCTTAAACGCCAGGTTCTGCAGCAGGTGTTAAGCTGGCAGTTCCGCCAGGCGCTCAATGACGGCGAACTGGATTTTCTCGACGGCCGCTGGTTGAGCATTGAGGTGCGTGACATTGGCCTCAAATGGTTCACTTCGGTACAGAATGAACGCTTAATTGTGAGCGACGCCGCTGAGGCGGATGTGAGCTTCAGCGCGGATGCCAGCGACTTACTGATGATCGCTGCGCGGAAACAGGATCCGGATACGCTCTTCTTCCAGCGTCGGCTGGTGATTGAAGGCGATACGGAGCTGGGTCTCTATGTCAAAAACCTGATGGATGCCATTGAGCTTGAGCAGATGCCAAAAGCGCTGCGCGTGATGCTGATGCAGCTGGCCGATTTTGTCGAAGCTGGCCTAAAATCACCATCAGAAACTAAACATACATCGGTAGGTGAGCCATGCTGATTCGAGTAGAAATTGGAATTGATGCCCCGGGAATCGACGCGCTGCTGCGTCGTGCATTCAACGGTGATGGCGAAGCCAGTCTGGTACGCGATCTGCGCGAAGACGGCCTGATTACGCTGGGGCTGGTGGCCACGGATGATGAAGGTCATGTCGTCGGCTACGTGGCCTTTAGCCCGGTGAGCGTTGAAGGTGAAGAGCTGCAGTGGGTGGGTTTGGCGCCGGTAGCGGTTGATGAAGAGTATCGCGGTCAGGGGCTGGCACGCCAGATGATCTACGAAGGGCTGGACTCGCTGAATGAGTTTGGCTATGCGGCGGTCGTCACCTTAGGTGACCCTGCGCTGTATGGTCGTTTCGGCTTTGAACGCGCCGCGCAGTATGATTTACGCTGCCGCTGGCCGGGCACTGAAGAGGCGTTTATGGTCCACCCTCTGGCAGATGATGCGCTGAAAGGCGTACATGGCCTGGTGGAGTATTCGGACCATTTCAACCGATTCTAAGGCTGTCCAGTAACGTTTCAAAAGAACCGTCACCTGCGACGAGGCGCTCTTTTTGGCGCTTCGTCAGCTGCTTGATGCGGTACTCGAGGCGCAGTGCCAGCGAGTGTTCGCCGACCTCACCGAAAAATGCCAGCTTCAGCTCGCCTTTGCCGCGCAGCGCCTTCGCCCCTTTACCGCTTTGATGCTGGTGGAATCGCCGTTCAACATCGGTGGTGATACCGGTGTACAATTTGTCGTCCTCGGTCCGGACAAGATAAAGAAACCAACGCACGTGTGCCAACCTGTCTGTAGAGATGGACGCACCATAGCATATCGGAGAGAACAGATGGAAACGCTCGCTGCCATTAGCCGTTGGCTGGCAAAACAACACGTGGTTAGCTGGTGTGTGGCCAATGAGGGCGAGCTGTGGTGCGCCAACGCGTTCTACGTCTACGACCCACAGCGCGTCGCTTTCTATTTGCTCAGCGAAGAGAACACGCGGCACGGACAGATGACCGGTAAACAGGCACCGGTTGCCGGTACCGTCAACGGCCAGCCGAAAACGGTGGCTCTGATTCGCGGAGTGCAGTTCAAAGGCGAAATTCGGTTGTTGGAAGGGGATGAGGCCGCCGAAAAACGGGCGCTATACGTGCGCCGTTTTCAGGTTGCTCGCGTCCTGTCGGCCCCGGTTTGGGAGCTACGTCTGGATGAGCTGAAGTTCACCGACAACACGCTCGGTTTTGGCAAAAAGCTGCACTGGCTGCGCGACTAGCTGCCCATCTTCGGCAACGTGATCGTAAAACGGGTGGCGACGGTATCCGACGTCACTCCGATTTTCCCCCCGTGTGCCCGCACGATCGATTTGACGATCGCCAACCCAATTCCGCTGTTCTCGCCTTTACGCTGCCGCGAAGGATCGACTCGGTAAAAGCGATCGAACAGACGCGGCAAATGCTCGGCCGCAATGGGAGTTCCCGGATTCTCCACGCGATAAATAATGCTGTCATCCTGCGAACTGACCAGCACGGTTACCGACATGCCGCGCGGCGTATAACGAATGGCATTCGACAGCAGATTATTGATCACGCGGCGGATCATCAGCGGATCGCCTTCAATCAGCGATGGCTGCCCGACAAAACGTAGCGTAACCTCGCGCTCTTCGGCCCAGGCTTCAAAGAACTCAAACACCTTGATGGTTTCGGTTTGCAGATCCAACGGAATGCGTTCCGGAATCAGCAGATTTTCATCGGCCTGCGCCAGAAACAGCATATCGCTCACCATCTTCGCCATCCGGTTGTACTCTTCGAGACTCGAATAGAGCACATCCTCTAGCTCTTTGATCGTGCGGGGTTGGCTTAAGGCGATTTCGGTTTGCGTCACCAGATTGGTGATCGGCGTGCGGATTTCGTGGGCGATATCGGCAGAGAAATTGGCTTGGCGACGAAAAACGTCCTCGATCCGGCCGAGCATCTGGTTGAACGATATCACCAACTGTTCCAGCTCAATGGGGACGCGCTCGGGCTCCAGCCGCATATCGAGGTTATCCGAGGTGATATTTTTGATCTTCTTACTCACATTACGCAGCGGCTGGTGGCCTTTACGCACGGCGATCAGCACGATCCCGATAATCAACAGACTAATGACGGCGGCGATCATCATCAGATTGCGTTTGAGCTCATCGAGATAGTGCAGATGAAAGTCGATCGACAGTGCGATCAGCAGCGTGTAGGTGCGTTCATTATCATGGAACGTTGAGGCAATGACTCGGTAAGTGGTCGTCGGTCTGGCGCTGGCTTCATGTCCTGGCATCGGCGGCATGCTGCTGCCTTCCCAGCGGAACATGCGCTGAGTTTTCAGCTCCTGCGTAAACTGGGGAGAAGCAAATATAGGTGATAAGTCAGGGCCATTGGGGGAACGGAAAAGCTGTGGGTTGTCAGGCGTGCGCAGCAGCACGGCAATATTACGATAGCTGGCCAGTGCGCTGGCGATGTTGCTGATTTTCTCCGCCTCAGGCGTATCCGGTGCGGTCAGCAACGTGCTGAGCGTGGTATTAACCTGCTTGAGGTCACTCACGTCCTGTTCGGCGAAATGTTTCTCGACCGAATGCAGCATGATGCCGGTAAAGGCGGCAAAGGCGATGATGGTGGCGAGGCTAATGAAAAAGGTTAGGCGTGTCGCTAGTGAAAACGGGCGGCGGCGCAGATTACCCTTCATCGCGCACCTCGAGCACATAGCCAACGCCGCGTACGGTCTGAATTAGCTTGGGCGAAAAATCGTTATCAATCTTGGCACGCAGTCGCTTAACGGCAACGTCGATGGCGTTGGTATCGCTATCGAAATTCATATCCCACACCTGCGAGGCGATGAGCGATCGCGGCAGCACTTCCCCCTGATGGCGCAGGAAAAACTCCAGCAGCGTGAATTCTTTACTGGTTAACGTGATGCGGGTATCTCCGCGTGTGACTTTGCGGGAAACCAGATCGAGAGTGAGATCGGAGACCTGAAACTGGCTTTCAACAATCACGGCAGCCCCCCGGCGCAGCAGCGTTCTGACACGTGCCAGCAGCTCGGCAAAAGCGAACGGTTTCACCAGATAGTCGTCAGCACCGAGTTCGAGCCCTTTTACCCGGTGCTCGATGGTGCCCAGCGCGGTCAGCAGCAGGATCGGCATACCCTTATTGGCGGCACGCAGCATGCGGACGATATCCCAGCCGTTCACATCCGGCAGCATAATATCCAGCACGATAAGATCGTAATCCGCGGTCATCGCCAGGTGATAGCCGTTGAGGCCGTTGTCGGTGCGATCCACCACGAAGCCCGCTTCCGTTAGCCCCTTACTCAGGTATTCACCCGTTTTGATCTCATCTTCGACAACCAGTATTTTCACGCGCCCTCCATCGCCGCTGTGTGATGGGGCCATTCTAATGGAGCGTGGGGCGATAGCAAGACAGGGAAAGAGCCTGCGGCTGGCGCAGGCTTATGGTTGAATCTTACTCCGCCCAGGCATTCTGCCGCTTGAGCTCCTCATTGACCTTGTCATTGATCTCTTTGAGTACGGCTGGAATATCACCCTCGCAGCTGGCGTAAATTTTGTTAAAGCCGTCGGCGGTGATCTGACGTACTGGGATCCAGTTTGGGATCTGTGGCATGTAACGCCCCTCTTTGGCATAGGTCTCGGCAAACACCTCCCAACGCGGATCGTCGTGGTAATCCTTGATGTTCAGCGTTTTGTTTACCGGCAGACGGACGATCGGCATTGAGGTGCTATCCACTGCCATACCGATCTTCTGCCCCTCTGGTGAGATCAGAAACTCGAGGAATTTTTTTGCCGCCACTTTACGCGAGCTGGTTTTCATCAGGAACGCGGTGGTGCCTTCGGCCATGGAGATAGCACCGCCAGGGCCAGCCGGTGGTGGTACGACGGTGTAGGTCTGCTTGCCCGGATCTTTATCAAACAAGGCGATGTGGTATGGCCCGGAAGAGTACATCCCGGTCTGTCCGGAGCGGAACGACGTGTTGGCATCGGCGGTGGTGTGGTTAATGGCACCCGGCTGGGCTAGACCTTCGCACACCATGCCGCGCATAAAGGCCATTGCTTTGGCGACTTCTTTGCTGTCCAGCGCGCCTTTAAATTTCCCCGGCTGGGTGGCAACTAAGTAGTTACCGCCAGCCTGCCAGAGATAGGATGAGGAGAACGAACTGGCGTAGCCACGGGTAGTGGCCAGCGGCATGGTAAAACCATAGGTATCTTTTTTGCCGTTGCCGTCAGGGTCGTCGTGAGTGAACGCCTGAGCGACTTTTTTCAGCTCATCCCAGGTGGTAGGTGCTTTCAGGTTTAGCTTGTTGAGCCAGTCCTGGCGGATAAACAGCGCGTAGGTATGGGCCGAAGTGGGCACACCGTAGTACTTGCCATCCGGTAGCTGGGTGGATTTCCACGCTGCCTCATACACGTCACTGCCGCCTTTCAGTTCGCTTGGTTTAATCTCATCGACAATGCCCAATTGCACCATCTGACCGACGATAATCGCGTCATTAAACACCACGTCGGGCAGCGCGCCACCGGTGGCCGCGCGCGCCAGGCGCTGGTCAAAGTCGGTGACTGCATTAAAGTACTTTATCGATATCCCGGTTTCCTTCTGGAACTGGTCGGCGAGCTTTTGATAGATCACTTTTGAATCATTGCTGGCGCGTATCCAGACGTCGAGTTGTTCACTGAAGGCATGGGGTGAAAGGGCGAATAACAGGGCCAGACCTAGCGCTTTTGTTTTCAATTTCATTTTTGACTCCGGTTGACGGGCGAGACTTTCTATCCCTGAACAGAGGTAATCATGGGTGAAAAGATGAAACAGAATGATGATAGGAGGGGGGGTAAGTTGAAACAATGTTTTAATATTGGCGCGGCGTGGATATTGTGTCGTTGTGTGGCGAGTTTCACAGTAAAAATAGACTGTAATTAAAAGATTGTTTTTATTTATTTGAAATTTATGGTTTTTATGTTTTTTGTTTTATTCTTTTATCTACACGAAAGGCCGTAAAAGTGTGAGCCGGTTTTTATTTTCATCATAGAGTGTGATGGCGGCGAATATTTGGCATTAAATAATTGTCTTTTTATCGATGAAATAAAGCCGGGTCTTTCATTAGCGCTATTTTTTGCCGACGCGATCACACCCGAATTTTCCTCTGCGTCTTAAATGACAACTTTGTCATTATCCTGTCACCGAGCAAACAGAGTCACTCCCGTAAGGTATGCACATTACCAGCCCCTTCTGATTCGGCTGAACAGGACGTGACATGCTTACTCTCAAACCCCTGACGCTGATGATGGCGTTTATTCTGGCCGGATGCACTTCGCTGGCGCCGGACTATCGGCCGCCCGAAAAGGTGGTGCCGGAACAGTTTTCCCTCTCACAGGGCGTGCTGGTGCCCACCGGTAGCCAATGGCAAGAGACCGGTTGGCAAACCTTTTTCGCCGACCCGCAGGCCAAGCGTTTGATTGACGTGGCGCTACAGAACAACCGCGATCTGCGCATGGCAGTACTGAATGTGGAAGCCGCTCGTGCGCAATATAACGTGACCGACGCCGGGCGTTATCCGCAGCTTAATGGTACCTCTGGCGCAAGCTATGAAGGCGATCTTCAGGGGCAAAAAGCCACCACTAAACGCTACGATGTGGGGTTGAATCTCAGCTATGAGCTCGACTTTTTCGGCAAGCTGAAAAACATGAGTGAAGCCGACCGGCAGAGTTTTTTCGCCAGCCAGGCAGCGCAGCGTGCGGCGCAGATTGTGGTAGTGACTAACGTTTCGCAGGCCTACTTCAATCAACGCCGCCTGACGGCTCAACTGGCGATTGCCAAAGAGACGCTGAAAAACTACCAGCAGTCTTACGCCTTTGTGGAACAACAGCTGGTGACAGGTAGCACCAACGTGCTGGCGCTGGAACAGGCGCGCGGGGTGATTGAAAGCACTCGTGCCGATATCGCTCAGCGTGAAGGTGAACTGGCGCAGGCCAATCACGCACTCCAGCAGCTACTTGGCGTCTACAACACCACGCTTGCGAACTCCCCGCAGTCGGCAGCGGCAGTGAACCCTCTACCACTGCCAGCCAATCTGCCGTCTACCATTCTGCTTCAGCGTCCGGACATCATGGAGGCCGAGCATCAGCTCCGCGCCGCGGATGCCAATATCGGCGTGGCGCGCGCGGCATTCTTCCCATCGATTACCTTGACCAGCGGCGTCTCCAGCAGCAGTTCAACGCTTTCCAGCCTGTTTAACGCGGCCAGCGGTATGTGGAACTTTGTGCCGAAGATTGACCTGCCCATCTTCAACGCCGGGCGTAACGAGGCCAACCTCGCGCTGGCGAACGTGAAGCAGCGCCAGGCGGTGGTGAACTACGAACAAAAAATACAGTCGGCGTTTAAAGCTGTGGCTGACACGCTCTCGCTGCGCGACAGCATTCAGGGGCAGTTGGTGGCCCAGCAGCGCTATTTGGCGTCGCTGCAAATTACCCTGCAGCGCGCCCGCGCGCTGTATGCCAGCGGGGCGGTGAGCTATATCGAAGTGCTGGATGCCGAACGCTCATTGTTTGCCACCCGGCAAGCGATCCTCGATTTGATCTATTCCCAGCAGGTTAACGAAATCAATCTATTCAGCGCCATTGGCGGCGGCTGGAAAGCCTAACTTTTTATTCAGGAGTCTTAAGCGATGCGTAAATTAACTATTCTGGTTGGTGGCGTTTTTATGATGTTGGCGCTGAACGTGCAGGCTGCGGAAATGCAGCATAACGGCCATGGCCAAATGATGGATATGAGCGCGAAAGCGCAGGTGATTGAGGGCACTGGCGTGGTGAAACTTATCGATATGGATGCGAAGAAAATCACCATCGATCATCAGGCCATCCCCGCTATCGGCTGGCCCGCGATGACCATGCGCTTTACCTTTAGCGAACCGACCGAGGCGATTAAACAGCTCAAGGAGGGCGAACAGGTTAACTTCAGTTTTGTCCAGCAGGGCAATCTCTCCCTTCTTCAGGACATCAAGGCGCTGTAATCACCATGACGACAGCCAAATTAAAATATACGGCGGCGATCGTCGGTAGCCTGATAATTGGCGGGCTGTCGACAGCCGCCGTGAGCCACTTTATCACGCCCAGCGCGCAGGCAGAATCCGCGCCCGCCGAACGCAAAGTGCTGTACTGGTACGATCCAATGAAGCCTGATGTGCGCTTTGAAAAGCCCGGTAAATCGCCGTTTATGGATATGGACCTGGTTGCCAAATACGCCGACGAAGGCGGCGATACGCAGTCGAGCGGCGTGCGTATTGATCCAACCCAAGTGCACAATCTGGGGCTGCGTACCGCAAAGGTGAACAAAGGACGGCTCGACTATGCCCAAACCCTACCGGCCAACGTCAGCTATAACGAATATCAGTTTGTGATTGTGCAGGCACGTGCCGAAGGGTTTATCGATAAGGTTTATCCACTGACGGTGGGCGATAAGGTGCGTAAGGGGGCGCCGCTGGTGGCGGCGACCATTCCTTCATGGGTTGAGGCGCAAAGTGAATATCTGCTGCTGGCCAATTCCGGCGGTACGGCTACTCAACTGGAAGGTGTGCTCGAACGTCTACGTCTGGCGGGAATGCCGGAAGCGGATATCCAACGGATGCGCACCACGCGCCGCGTGCAGACCCAGTTTACCCTCACTGCGCCGATTGACGGCGTACTCACCGCCTTCAGTCTGAAAAGCGGAATGAATATCGCCAAAGATAATGTGGTAGCACAAATTCAGGGGATGGATCCGGTGTGGATCAGCGCTGCGGTGCCGGAGTCGATTGCCTGGCTGCTCAAAGATTCGTCTCAGTTTACGGTCTCTATTCCGGCTTACCCCGGCCAATCTTTCACGATCCTGAAAACCTCGATTTTACCGATCGTCGATCCGACGACCCGCACGCTGCAGGTCCGTCTGCAGGTCAGTAACCCCGATGAGTTGCTAAAGCCGGGGATGAACGCCTACCTGAAGCTCAGCGCGCAGAGCGACGAAATGTTGCTGATCCCGTCACAAGCGGTGATCGATACCGGGGATGAACAGCGGGTAATTACGGTCGACAGCCACGGTGAATTTGTGCCGAAGAAAATACAGGTGTTGCATGAGTCTGGCGATAAGACGGGCATTGCTGCCGGCCTTTCCGCAGGCGAATCCATCGTAGTTAACGGCCTGTTCCTGATTGATTCGGAAGCCAATATCAGCGGTGCACTCGACAGAATGCGACATACCGCTGACGCCCATGCCGGGCATTAAGGAGACGGCGATGATTGAATGGATTATTCGACGCTCGGTTGCGAATCGATTTCTGGTGATGATGGGCGTGCTGTTTTTGAGCCTGTGGGGCGGTTGGACCATTGTGAACACACCGGTCGATGCGCTGCCGGATCTTTCTGATGTGCAGGTGATCGTCAAAACCAGTTATCCGGGGCAGGCACCGCAGATTGTGGAAAATCAGGTTACTTATCCGCTGACCACCACCATGCTGTCGGTACCGGGCGCCAAAACGGTGCGCGGCTTCTCGCAGTTTGGCGACTCCTATGTCTACGTCATTTTTGAAGATGGCACCGATCTCTATTGGGCGCGCTCACGCGTGCTGGAATATTTAAATCAGGTGCAGGGCAAACTGCCTCAGGGCGTCAGCTCGGAAATTGGCCCGGATGCCACTGGTGTAGGCTGGATTTTTGAATATGCGCTGGTGGATAAAAGCGGCAAACACGATCTTGCAGAGCTGCGTTCATTGCAGGATTGGTTCCTGAAATATGAGCTTAAAACCATCCCTAACGTGGCGGAAGTGGCCTCCGTGGGCGGGGTGGTGAAGCAGTATCAGGTGCAAGTTGATCCGCTGAAGCTTGCCCAGTACGACATCAGCTTAAGTGAGGTTAAACAGGCACTCACCTCTTCGAACCAGGAAGCTGGGGGTTCGTCCGTGGAGATGGCGGAAGCGGAATACATGGTCCGCGCCACCGGTTACCTCAAGAGTCTCGATGATTTTAACCACATTGTCCTGAAGGCCGGAGAGAACGGCGTGCCGGTCTATCTGAAGGACGTGGCACGGGTGCAGATTGGCCCAGAAATGCGTCGTGGGATCGCCGAATTTAATGGTGAGGGCGAAGTGGCCGGCGGCGTAGTCTTGCTGCGTTCCAGCAAAAATGCCCGTGAAGTGATTACAGCAGTGAAGGATAAACTGGCATCGCTGCAAAAAAGCCTGCCGCCGGGCGTTGAAGTGGTCACCACCTATGACCGTAGCCAGCTTATCGATCGGGCTATTGATAATCTGCGCTCGAAGCTGATTGAAGAGTTTATCGTCGTGGCCGTGGTCTGCGCGCTGTTCCTCTGGCACCTGCGTTCGGCGCTGGTGGCGATCGTCTCACTGCCGCTGGGGTTGTGTATTGCCTTTATCGTCATGCACTTCCAGGGATTGAATGCCAATATTATGTCCCTGGGTGGGATCGCTATCGCCGTAGGGGCGATGGTAGATGCGGCGATCGTGATGATCGAGAACGCCCACAAGCGGCTGGAACACTGGCAGGAGGCGCATCCCGGACAGACGATGGACAACAGTACCCGCTGGCGAGAGATAACCGATGCTGCGGTGGAAGTAGGGCCGGCGCTGTTTATCAGCCTGCTGATCATCACCCTGTCCTTTATCCCGATCTTCACCCTTGAAGGCCAGGAAGGGCGTTTGTTCGGTCCGCTTGCCTTTACTAAAACCTACGCCATGGCTGGGGCGGCGGCGCTGGCGATCGTGGTGATCCCAATTCTGATGGGCTTTTGGATCAAGGGAAAAATTCCGGCGGAAGCGAGTAATCCGCTGAACCGTTTTCTGATTGCGATTTACCACCCGTTGCTGCTGAAAGTGCTGCGCTGGCCAAAGCTGACGCTGCTGGTGGCGCTGCTGTCGATGTTTACCGTTCTGTGGCCACTGAGCAAAGTGGGCGGTGAATTTTTACCGAAAATCAACGAAGGTGATTTGCTGTATATGCCATCGACGCTGCCGGGAATTTCGCCGGGGCAGGCGGCGGTATTGCTGCAACAAACCGATAAGCTGATTAAAACGGTGCCGGAAGTCGCTTCAGTATTTGGCAAATCCGGCAAGGCGGAGACGGCAACCGACTCTGCGCCGCTGGAGATGATTGAAACGACTATCCAGCTTAAACCGCAGGATCAGTGGCGACCGGGGATGACCCTCGACAAAATTATCGATGAACTTGATGCCACCGTACGCCTGCCGGGGTTGGCAAATCTGTGGGTGCCACCGATACGTAACCGTATCGATATGCTCTCTACAGGGATTAAAAGTCCGATTGGTATCAAGGTCTCGGGGACTTCACTTGCCGATATTGATGACGCCGCGCAGCACATTGAAACGGTGGCGAAAACGGTGCCCGGCGTTGTCTCAGCGCTGGCAGAGCGTCTGGAGGGCGGGCGCTATATCGACGTGGATATCGACCGTCAAAAAGCGGCACGCTATGGGATGACCGTCGGTGATGTGCAGCTGTTCGTCTCGTCGGCCATTGGAGGCGCAACGATTGGGGAAACCGTGGAGGGCGTGGCGCGATACCCGATTAATATCCGCTATCCGCAGGGGTTCCGTGATGGCCCAATGGCGCTGCGCCAGCTGCCGATCCTGACGCCAGGCAAACAGCAAATTACGCTGGGGGACGTGGCGAAGGTGGCGGTAGTTTCCGGCCCGACGATGCTAAAAACCGAAAATGCCCGCCCGGCGAGCTGGATTTATATCGATGCGCGTGACCGCGACATGGTCTCGGTGGTGCATGACCTGCAAGCGGCAATCAGCCGTAGCGTCACCCTAAAGCCCGGTACCAGCGTGGCGTTCTCCGGCCAGTTTGAACTGCTGGAACACGCGAACAAAAAGCTCAAGCTGATGGTGCCGATGACGGTGATGATTATCTTCATTCTGCTGTATCTGGCGTTCCGCCGGGTGGAAGAAGCGCTGCTGATTCTGATGAGCCTGCCGTTTGCGCTGGTCGGAGGCATTTGGTTCCTCTATTGGCAAGGGTTCCATATGTCTGTGGCAACCGGTACTGGGTTTATTGCGCTGGCTGGGGTCGCGGCCGAGTTTGGGGTGGTGATGCTGATGTATCTGCGCCACGCTGTCGAGGCCGATCCAAAGTTGCAAAACCCGCAAACCTTTAGCGAGGAGCGGTTGGATGATGCGCTGTATCACGGTGCGGTACTGCGCGTCCGTCCCAAAGCGATGACCGTCGCCGTGATAATTGCCGGTCTGTTGCCCATACTATGGGGGACCGGTGCGGGTTCTGAAGTGATGAGCCGGATTGCCGCGCCAATGATTGGCGGCATGATCACCGCACCGCTGCTATCGTTGTTTATTATTCCTGCCGCTTATAAGTTGATTGGGTTATATCGGCACAGACGTAATGGATAAATCCAGCAGACTCCTGACCGAGTCAGCGCTGTAGGCCTGGTAAGCATCAAGCCGTCAGGTATGATGCGGCATCTTGTCGGATAGCCGCGTAGATGCGTTATCCGGCCTACACGCTGAAACCGCCCGGTGATTCCATCGGGCGTAGCAACGTCGGGGAATTACGGAGACCCTTATGCAACATGTACTGATTACTGGCGCCACCGGTTTGGTTGGTGGGCACTTACTCAACATGCTGCGCCGCGAGTCGCAGGTTGAATCCATCATCGCCCCCACGCGTCGTCCGTTAGAGCACGCCTTCGGCATCGGCAATCCGCATAATACCGACCTGCGCCAGGCGCTGACGGAAGTGAACACCCCTGTTGATACCGTCTTTTGCTGTTTGGGCACCACGCAGAGCGAAGCGGGCTCGAAGTCAGCGTTCACTCACGTCGATTACGACCTGGTGGTGGAAACCGGATTAACCGGTCTACGTCTCGGCGCGCAGCAGATGCTGGTGGTCAGCGCGATGGGGGCAAATACTCAATCTCCCTTCTTTTACAATCGTGTCAAAGGACAAGCGGAGGCGGCGCTGATTGCGCAAGGCTGGACGACGTTGACGCTGGCACGCCCTTCAATGCTGCTGGGCGATCGCCGTTTGCCGCGGCTTAATGAGCAGCTATTGGCGCCGTTGTTTAGCTTGTTGCCGGGAAACTGGAAGTCGATTCAGGCGGAAGATGTGGCGAAAGCGATGTTGAATATGGCGAAGCATCCCGCAACCGCACCGGTGACGATACTGTCATCGCGACAGCTTAGAGAAATGGCCCGGCAGTGAATCTGCCGGGCAGCAGGGTTACTGAATGTAGGTAAACGCGGTGGTGACGCGCTTCACACCGCTTACGCGGCTAGCAATGTCGGCTGCGGCTTTACCTTCTCGGTCGGTCACCAGACCCATCAGGAACACTTCACCGTTTTCCGTGGTCGCTTTCACGTTTGAGGATTTCACCTGGTCGGTCGTCAGCAACTGAGAACGAACTTTGGTGGTAATCCAGGTATCGGAGGACGAGGTGCCAAGGCTGATTGGCTGGCCCTGACGGACTTCGTTAAAGACCTCAGTCGCGCCATCAACGCCGACGGCAATCTGTTTCGCACGAGTGGCAAGGCTCAGATCCGGTGCCTGGCCGGTCAGCAGGACTTTGCCCTGATACGCGGTCACGTTAATGCGGGCTTCTTTCTTAATTTGTGCATCTTTCGACAGGGCATTGTTCACGCGAACTTCCAGCGTGCTGTCATCCACCTGAGTTCCCACGGTACGCGGATCGGTAGCGGCTTTGGTGCCTACTGCGGCCGTGCCAACAACGGCGGCTGCAATACATCCTTGAAGCAGCAATGCGGAAATAAGGACTGCGAGGGTCGAAATTGCCTTCATTTATTCTCCTTAGTCGTCCTGGTGTGGGAAAAGGGTGTTATCAATCAGATCGCATAAGCAGTTAACCGTGAGCATGTGCATCTCCTGGATACGCGCGCTGCGGTGCGAAGGGATGCGAATTTCGACATCCTGTTGCCCGAGCAGGCCCGCCAGTTCACCTCCGTCATAGCCGGTAAGGGCAACGATGGTCATATCACGAGTAACGGCAGCTTCGACCGCTTTGACGATATCGCGACTGTTGCCACGCGTGGAGATCGCCAGCAGCACATCACCGGCATGACCGAGCGCGCGAACCTGCTTGGCGTAGATCTCTTCGTGTAGGCGATCGTTCGCTATCGCGGTTAAGACCACATTATCACTGTTTAGTGCAATCGCTGGTAAACCAGGGCGTTCGGTTTCATAGCGGTTAATCATGCAGGCAGCAAAATGCTGTGCGTTGGCCGCAGAAGAACCGTTGCCACAACAGAGAATTTTGTTGCCGTTAAGCAGTGACTGTACCAGGGTCATCGCTGCTCGGGAGATAGCGTCCGGGAGCGCTTCCGCCGCCGCGATTTGGGTTTGAATGCTTTCAGTGAAGCACACTTTAATTCTTTCGAGCACGATATCCCTTTACATTCTGTTAGCTAAAAGCGTTCTGGAGCCATTCGATCTCATTGCCCGTGAAGGCTAACACATCGAAACGGCAATCCACAGTATCAAAACTCCCATTGTGCCGGGCAAGCCACAAGCGGGCAGTCTGTAATAATTTATGTTGTTTGCTGCGGGTCACACTGGCCGCTGCGCCGCCGTATGCCGCGGACTTGCGGTAGCGGACTTCAACAAACACCGTCACCGCAGCGTCCCGCATTATCAGGTCGATCTCGCCGCTGCGTTCATGGACGTTAGCGGCGATAAATTTCAGCCCCTGCTCTTCCAGCCAGCGACGCGCGCGGAGTTCAACCGCGTTGCCGACTTGTTTGGTGGTTAGCTGGCGGGGACGACCTGTCCATGTTGGTATCTGAGCCATGATAACTTCCTGTTAATCACGCAGTCCGGGTTGGCGCTAAGATCGCCGGTGTTGCCGTTCAGCTCAAAGCCCGGCATACCGCGCATTTGTGCGAAATGGTTCGCCAGTGCCCAGGCATCAACGCCCATGGCGTACAGACGCGCCAACGAGTAGTCATTGTTAACCGCGCTCAGCGCCTGCTGCATCAGTGCAGGGTTACTGCCTGCCAGCATTGGAATTTCGCTGTACTGTAGGCCTTCCATCTCCAGACGGAAGTCCGGGCCCGAGGTGCCCTGTGCGCTACGAGAGCTGGCATACAGCAGAGAACCGCTCTGGCTACCGTTACGCATTGCAATCATTGGTTTGATAAAGGCAATTTCTTCCGGCGTTGCCAAAATGTAGGCGGCATCGACCTTACCGCTGCCGGTGATCTGCGCATCGGTTGGTGCCGGTGGGATAGTCAGGCCACCGATGGTCACGCCCTGCGGCTGCGACTGGGTGGAGGTAACCGGTGTGCCAGACAGCGCAATGCCGGAGCCGCCGTTGACGCCACCGCGCAGTTCAGACAGTGAACCAAATTTCTGCTGCAACACCGTGCCGCCACCCAGCTTCTGCCATTCATCGGCAAAAGCCTGAGTCACGCGATCGCCAAGGGTATTACGCGGAACCAGCAGTAGCGGGGATTGTTTCCCCTGCTCGTGGATATGACGTGCGGCATCGCGGGCTTCGTCTTCAGGAGAAAGCGCGAAATAGCAGATGTTGGCGTGGTTGCTCACGTTTTCCGGCTGGTTGAGCGCCAGTACGTTCAGCGAGGTGTTGCTTTTCAGCAGCTCATCAACGTTGTTTTTCAGCAGCGGGCCCACGACCAGGCTGACGCCATCCTGCTGCGCCTGCGCCAGGATCTGGTTCAGCGGCTGCGTGGAGGTGTCATAAATTTTCAGCTCGGCGGATGGATTTGCTGCCACGTTGGCCACAGCCTGCGGCTGTGCGGCAGGTGTTGGTGCGGTCTCGGCTGGCGCAGCAGTTGTGTCAGGTTGCGCAGAGGTCGCTGCCTGAACCGGCGCGGCGGCCGCTGGCGCCTGAACCGGTGCCTGAGTTTGTGGAGAGGTCAAGTCGGTGACCTCGGCCTGTGATGGGCTGATGACGTCCGTAGAAGCGGCCTGCGCCACCTGCTCCGGTACCGCGCTGCCGCTCACTGGGCTAATGCCGTTCTTCGCGGCTTCAAAGCCTTTTTGAATGGTACGGCCAAAGACCGATGCCTGGCCGCTTAAAGGCAGCAGCAGGGCGATTTTATTCACCGAGGCCGGTTTAAAGCTCTGTACGTTGGCCAGCTGCGATGGCAATACTTTTGCCCCTGGGTTTTGCGGGTAACGGGTCTGCCAATCTTTGATCCCCGCTTTCATCATGTCCGGATCGTTGCGGTTATCAAACCACACGCGCTGCAGATCCAGCCAGCCTTGCAGCACGTTCTCGTCGGCGTTGATGACCAGCGCGTTCGCCTGCGCCTGAGTCATGGAGGAGAGTACCTGCCAGGTGGCATCGCTGTTTTGCTGTTTTTCCGGCTGTGTCGCCAGCAGAGGAGCTTGGGCGATCAACGCCCGCAGCAGCGTCAGCGAAGGTTTGCCCTGCTCGGCGGTGATGGTGTCTTGCCAGAAACGCGCCTGCAATGCACTGTCAAAATCATCGGCTTTCAGCTTCAGCAGCAGCGCCTGTGCACCAGCAAAATCTTTCTGCGCCAGTTTCACTTCCACGGCCAGCAGCGACTGCTCCTGACGCTGAGCTGCGTTAAGTTCCTGCGGCAGCTGGTTGTACAATTCCAGCGACTGTTGGCTCTTACCTTCTTTCAGCAGTGCACGAATGGCGAGTAATTGCCAGTTGGTCTTGCTATCATTCGAGCTTTGCTGCATCTGTTGCAGATAAAAGCCGGAGTCAGCCTGCGTCGCACCCTGAAGTTGGGCGGCACTCTGATCGGGAGCCTGGGTTCCACAGCCTGCAAAAATCAGCGCGGCCAGGATAACAGGCAGACAGCGCGCGGCTTTCATACGAGAAAATGTTGAGGGTACCATTCTGTATCCAGTGATATTTTTTACGCAATGCTCAATATTAAATCGGCAATACGGACTAAACAATGAAACAACACGAATCGGCGGATAATTCTCAAGGCCAACTCTTTATTGTACCTACTCCTATCGGAAATTTGGCTGATATTACCCAACGAGCGCTCGAAGTATTGCAAGCTGTTGATTTAATTGCGGCTGAAGACACGCGTCATACCGGTTTATTGCTGCAACACTTCGCCATTAACGCTCGGATGTTTGCTCTACACGATCACAATGAGCAACAAAAAGCGCAAATGCTGGTGGATAAGCTCAAAGAGGGGCTCAACATCGCGCTGGTCTCCGACGCAGGCACGCCGCTGATTAACGATCCGGGCTACCATTTGGTGCGAACCTGTCGCGAAGCGGGTATTCGCGTGGTACCGCTGCCGGGGCCTTGCGCGGCGATTGCTGCGCTCAGCGCCGCGGGGTTACCGTCTGACCGTTTCTGCTACGAAGGCTTTTTACCGGCTAAATCGAAAGGCCGTCGTGATGCGATGAAGGCCATCGAAACTGAGCCGCGTACTCTGATCTTCTACGAATCAACTCACCGTCTTCTGGATAGTCTCGAGGATATGGTCGCCGTGTGGGGCGAAGCCCGCTATGTGGTGCTGGCTCGCGAGCTGACCAAAACCTGGGAAACCATCCACGGCGCACCGGTCGGTGAGCTGCTGGCGTGGGTGAAAGAGGATGAAAACCGCCGTAAAGGTGAAATGGTGCTGATTGTCGAAGGCCACAAAGCGCAGGATGACGAACTGCCAGCCGACGCGCTGCGCACCCTGGCCTTGCTGCAAACGGAGCTACCGCTGAAAAAAGCGGCGGCGCTGGCGGCGGAAATCCACGGCGTGAAGAAGAACGCATTGTATAAGTATGCGCTGGAGAAGTAGGGCGAGTAAGCAATAGGCCGATCTTGCGCGTTTCGGTTGCCCGATAACGCGGTTTGAATCGCAAAGAAAAAGGCAGATAGCGAAAGTTATCTGCCTTTGTTTTCTCTGGGCATTAGTAATGCTTACGCATTCTCTCTATTGCCTGTTCCAGCCAATACCGCTGCGTACCAAAGTTGATGCGAATAAAACGCTCGCCATCCTGAACATAATGACTGCCATCCTCAATAATCACCCCTGCATGGCGAGCAAAATGGTTCACCACTTCCGTCGCTGTACGTCCGCCACCGCTGACATCTATCCACGCCAGATAAGACGACTCCGGCGTCATCATCTTCCACTCCGGGAAATGAGTCTGGATGGCGTCGGCAAGGTAGTGGGCGTTACTGCGTAAATACCCGTTGAGCGCATCCAGCCATGGCAGGCCGTGCTGATAAGCTAGGGTGATTCCCCACACGCCGAAGATATTGGGGGAGGTAATGGAATTTTTTTCCAGCTGTTGGCGGAAACGCTGACGAAGCTGGGCATCCGGGATGATGGCGTAGGAGGTTTTGAGCCCACCCAGGTTAAAAGCCTTATTGGGTGAGGTCAGCAGAATCAGGTTGTCCTGGGCTGCCCCACCCGAAGACAGGCAACTGGTGAATTCACCGGCAAGAATGTGTTCGGCATGGACCTCATCGACCACCAGAATGACCCCGTAGCGCTGGCAAAGCTCGGAAGCCTGGTGAATTTCACTCAGCGTCCAGATGCGTCCGGATGGGTTATGCGGTGAGCATAAGAGCCAAAGCTTAGGCTGCTGGCGCTTGAGCTGCTCTTCAATAAGCGCAAAGTCGAGATGATAGCGGTTGTTTTCAATTTTTAGCGGATTCGCCAGTACCTGAACACCCTGGCGCTGTGTTGCCATGGCAAATGGGTCATAAACCGGCGTATTCATCATCACGCTATCGCCCGGCTGGCAAAATGCCTGCACCAGGTAATGCAGCGTGGAGACGGTGCCGTAGGTGAGCGTTATCCAGTCGCGCTCGACGTTGACATGGTGGCGGTCGCGCTGGAAGCCGATTACGGCATCATAAAATTCATCAAAGCTATAGGTGTAGCCAAAGGTTCCGTGTTCAACGATCCGCTGGAAGCCGTCAATAACGGCGGGTGGCGATGTGAAATCCATGTCGGCAATCCACAGCGGGATGAAGTCCTCTGGTACCTCGCCGAAGCGAGAGCAGACAAATGCATGGTCCCATTTACGGCACTTATCACTTTTACGCTCGATGATTTTATCGAAATCGAACATGTCCAACTCCTGGTTAAATTAAGGCTTCAATGCCGGTTTTCACACCCTGAACCTGCGGGCCGATAATGACCTGAACACTATGTGCATCAAGGACGACCACGGAAAGTGCACCGGCCTGTTTTAGCGTCTGTTGATCAACTTTCGACATATCTTTGACCACGAGGCGCAGTCGGGTAATGCAGTTATCCAGGGAGTTAATATTTTCCTTACCGCCGAGAGCGCTCAAAATAAGCCCATGATCGTATTTGGATTTACCACGTGCTTTGGTATTTGCAGCGACTGCCTGTGATGCACCATCGGAGGAATCTTCACGGCCCGGTGTTTTAATGTCGTGTTTTAATATATACCAGCGGAATACCAGGAAGTAGACGGCAAACCACACGACGCCAACCGGGAAGAGTAAATACCATTTTGTCGAGGTGCCTTGCATTACCCCGAAAATTAACAGATCGAGAATCCCACCGTCAGTATTACCAATGGTAACTCCCAGTAGTGCCATCACCATTAATGCTAAACCTGACATGATAATATGGAATACATACAGTGCTGGAGCAATGAAAAGGAATAAGAATTCAATCGGTTCGGAAATACCAGTAATAACGGAAACTAACACCCCAGAAAGTAATAACCCTTTAATGATGGGTCTATTTTCAGGTTTCGCCGTCCGATAAATAGCAAACGCCACCGCGGGCAAACCAAAAATAAAGGTTGGCATAAACCCTTGTGACAAGAAGGCCGTCACATGTGGGCTGAAAGGCAGGCCGGCTTTTAGTTCGGCGTAGAAAATATTCAGAGCACCGGCAATTTCATGCCCGTTAACGATTTCCGTGCCACCTGCCGGGGTGAAACGCACCATCGCGAGCAGGATATGATGGAGGCCGAAAGGCTTGAGCAGCAGTACGCCAACGCCGTAAAGGAAGGGGCCAAATACGCTGGTGCTCTGGATGATATGGCCAATACCGGCAATACCCATTGCAACGTAGGTCCACAGAAGCGGAATGGCCAGGCCGACGATCGACAGCGTCAGAGAGGTAATAATTGGGACAAAGCGGATGCCGCTGAAGAAGGCGAAGGCATCATGCAGTACGGTGTCCTGGAAGCGTTCGTGCAGGAAGTAGGTGATCACACCGGCAATGATGCCGCCTAATACCCCCATTTCCAGAGTCTGGATGCCCAGCACCACGGATTGGCCGACCTGCTTCATGGTGGCGGCATCAGCCAGCTGGTGGGTTGCCATCAGGTAGTAGTTGATGCTCATGTTCATCAACATATAGCCGACAAACCCTGAATAAGCGCCAACGGCTTTGTTTCTTTTGGCCATTCCAAACGGAATAGCAATCGCAAACATAACGGGTAAATAGGTAAATGCAAAACCCCCGACGGTGGCAATAAAACCAAATGTTAACTGTGTTAACTCACCGCCTAAAAAAGGAAAGCTTTTAATGGTGGAAGGGCTCGTAATTGAACTACCAATACCTAACAATAACCCCATAAACGCTAACAGCGATACGGGAAACATAAATGTTTTACCTAAACTTTGAAAAAACTCCCATACTCGTGACTTTATAGAATTTTCCTGTGTCATGTAGAGTACTCCATTATTTCTATCAGTATAATATGAAGGCCATGAGAAAATACTCATGACCTTTACAAAATGAGAGGTGAGTTGTTATTAATATTTTTTATTATTTAATTCAACGCAGCATATTAACTACGCTGCGCTGGGAGCAGTCTATTCGCTGATCCGCAAACGTTAATTTTGCTGCGCACGACCTCTTTCATCGCATTCATCCCGACGCGCATGTAATAGCGCGGGTCGTTACCCTCCGGATTCTCTGCAAACCACTCTTTTACCGCGGCGGCAAAAGCGATTTTCAGTTCCGTCGCAACGTTAACCTTGCACACCCCGAGCTCGATGGTGCGGCGAACGTATTCGTCAGGGACGTCGCTTGCGCCGTGCAGCACCAGCGGGATATCGACCACTTCACGAATTTCGGCCAGGCGCTGGAAATCGATTTTGGGCTTTTTGGTATACAGGCCGTGCGCGGTGCCGATAGCCACGGCGAGGCTATCTACGCCGGTACGTTCCACAAAGCGTTTGGCTTCCATCGGATCGGTCAGGAATGCGCTTTCGGCATCAACGCTCATGTCGTCTTCCACGCCGCCTAAGCGCCCTAATTCAGCTTCGACGCTGCAATCGTGAGCGTGGCAAAAATCGACGACTGATTTCACCAGCTTCACGTTCTCTTCAAACGGTGAGTGGCTGCCGTCAATCATCGCGCTGCGTACGCCGGCATTTACTTTGTGGCGGATGTCATCAAGCGACTCATGGTGATCGAGATGCAGCGCCAGCGGCATGTCGTAGCTGGTGGAGTAAGCGCGGCACAATGCGTAGATCTCTTCCAGCGCGATATGCTTAAAGGTGCCTGGCGTACCGGCGAGGATCACCGGAGATTGCATTTCGCTGCACACTTCGAGGATCGCCTGGATGGTTTCGGCATTGTGGATATTAAAAGCGGGCACCGCGTAGCCTTTTGCCTGGGCGTCCTGCAGAAGATATTTGGTGGAAATAATGCTCATGATGGCTCCCTCTTATGCCTGCCACGGGTGAATAACGACGCCTTGCACCACACGGTTGACCGTGCCGTTAGCGGATGGCGTATCGGGTGTGTTACCGACGTGGATGGACTGCGTCAGCGCGAAGACCTGGGCGTAGGTCAGGAAGCAGAAAGCCAGCTCCATATCATTAAAGTGACGTGCCGGCGGCAGCAGGATATGTGGGCCAGATTCAACGATGGCATCTGTGTCTGCGGCAATGGCCACGACACGTTTTGCTTGTTGATCGCGGCGCAGTTCGGCCAACAGATCGAGATCGTACTGACGGGTGTAAGGGTGGCTAGAAATAAACACCACGATCAGCGTTTCGCTATCGACCAATGATTTAGGGCCATGACGGAAACCGGTTGGCGAGTCGTAAAATGCGGCGAGCTTGCCAGCGGTCAGCTCAAGGACCTTCAGGGACGATTCACGTGCAACGCCTTGCAATCCGCCGCTGCCGAGATAAACGATTCTTTTCCAGTTTCCCTGACCAAAGACGCCCTCGCTGAAGTCACCTAGTGAGCTCAGAATGGCCTGGCAGCGGTTAGCGACGTCGCGGAACGTGTGGCTGTTGAATGCGGCTGGCGCGAATACCGAAAGGCAGCTCGCCATCATGGTGGTGATGCTGCTGGTCATCGCAAAGCCGCGATCGTGTGTCTCTGCGGGCATCAGTAGCGCAAAGGCGTTGTCGCAGTTGACCGCATTCTTATACAGACTGCCTGCTTCATTGCAGGTGATGGAAAGGTGGTAGCACTCGGGGACAAATTGGTTCGCCAGCTCAACGGCGGCGACGCTCTCAGGGCTATTGCCAGAACGGGCAAATGAGATCAGCAACAGCGGGTGTGCCGGATTCAAATAGTCCATCGGATTGGTTACCAGATCGGTCGTTGGCACTGCGCTGATGTTTTTCCCGGTGTGGCTGGCGAGCCATGGGGAGATAATGTCGCCGATAAAGGCCGAAGTGCCGGCTCCGGTCAGAACGATTCGAAGATCTTCTTTAGCCAGCAATGGCGCGAGAAAACCATCAATGTCAGATCGTATCTTTTCGATATTGGTCAGTGAGCGAATCCAGCAGTTGGGCTGCTGGCGGATCTCTTCTTCTGTCCATGTGCCGGTTGCAGAGAGAGCGGGGGTATAGGTTTCTGGCATAACTCAGTCCTTAGTCTTGTGAATTCCACCTCAGACGCAGGCAAATTGTCATTGTCTTTCGTTTCGTTTCACTTTTTCGTATATCAGTTGATTAAAATCTATAGAAAAGAAAACGAAAGTTCAATGTGAAAAAATGAAATAAAACGAAAATTGTGATCGAAGAACAAAGGATGCTTTTATGCTGTTGATTTTTAATGAGTAGATATAATGAGCATTTATTTGTTTCCCGAATCAAAAGAAAGAAAAAGAAAGGCCTTGCGATCGACGACCGAAGGCCAAAGGGGCACACCATAGGGGGATTAAAGGGAGAGCGGTTGGCCCTGAACCCAGTTTTCTTGGATATGTAAGCCGCTGTTTAGGGCGATTACGTTGGCGCGTTTACCTACTTTTAGCGACCCTAACTGTCCGTCGAGACCTAGTAAACACGCAGGATGCAGCGATGCCATGTGAATCGCCTCTTCCGATGAAATGCCTGCAAGCTCAACCATATTACGCACCGCGGCGTCCACGGATAGCGTGCTGCCTGCCAGGCCACCGGAAGCGGTACGCACAATTCCACCGCGCATTTCAACCTGGTCGCCGCATAGGGTGTACTGCCCGTCCGGCATGCCTGCGGCCTGCATGGCATCAGTTATCAGCACCACCCGATCTTTTGCGCAGCTACAGCAAAGTTTCATTGCCGCCGGATGCACGTGATGCCCGTCGGCAATCAGTTCAAGCCACGCGCGCGGGTCGGTTAACCCGGCACCGACCATTCCTGGTTCACGGTGGTGTAGACCGGTCATGCCGTTAAAGCAGTGCACTAAACCATCGGCTCCGGCATCGAATGCGGCACAGGTTTGCTCCCAGGTAGCCGCACTGTGCCCCAGCATCACCCGGACGTTTTGCTGCTTGAGGTGGCGAATGGCTACTAATGCCCCTGGTTTTTCTGGCGCCAGGGCGACCACGCGTAAAGTGCCTTGAGAGACCGCAATCAGCTCATCAAGTTCGCTTACCTCCAGCTCGCGAAAGAGCGACGGGGGATGCGCGCCTTTATTCTGCGGCGTGAAATAGGGGCCTTCCAGATAGCTTCCCAGCACCTGAGCACCAGGGCCACCGGCGTGGTATCGCTTTGCGATACGCGCTAACGCCCGGTGAATCAGGGTTAAAGGGGCGGTGACAGTAGTGGGTAGCCAGCCGCCAACTCCTTCACGCGCTTTGTGTATTGCCAGCTTATCGAGCGTATCCGGCGCTTCGTCCATCACATCAACACCCGCGCCACCGTGGACGTGGGTGTCGATGTAGGCTGGGCAAAGCAGCTCGGCATCACGCTGGGTGACGCCAGCTGGGATCGGTTCAATCGCTGTAATCATGCCATCGGCAATGTGCAATTGATGATCGTCTTGCCAGCCCTGCTCGGTGAGCAGACGTCTGGCACGCAGGACTTGTGTCATATGCCTTCCTCTACTGGCGCCTCGTCACGACAGCGCCCGAGCTCGTCAACCAGGCTGGTGAGGCCACGATGCCCACATTCCAGCGCCTGTAGACGAAATGCTTCGCTGCTGAGCCCGTCACGTTCCATGACCATTTCCAGTAACAGCTGCAGATTGGTGCCGGTTATGACTTCACGCCCCGGCTGTTGCATCGACAGCGTAGACGCTACACGGAACGGCGTGCCGCCGAGCAGGTCGGTCAGGAAAATAATGCCTTCCGCGTCGTTCAGCTCAGCCACCGCCGCTTCAAGCTGTGCGGTAAGCCGCGCGGTGCTGGAGGTTTCAGGAAAATCGATAGCGAAAAACTGCGACTGTTCGCCGAGGATTTGCTTCATCGCTTTTTCCATGCCGCTGGCAAATCCGCCGTGCCCCGTCAAAATAATACCTAACATTTCAGACCTCATTTGCTTTACAGGAAGTGGCAGAACTTGCCGACAACACCCAGCACCACGGTGATACCGATAAGGCGCAGCGGGCTCCAGCCGCGACGCACCAGCCAGTACATCGTCAGGGTATAGACCAGCGGTAAAAAGGCGGGCATGAGCTTGTCGATAACATCGGCCTGCAGCTTAACAACCGCATCACCCGCTTTGATTTCAAGCGTGGTATTCAGGCGAACATAGGTCGCCACGAGCGCACCGATGACGGTCATCCCGACAATAGAGGCGGCGTGGCCGACTTTCTTGGTGTTTGCTTTGATGAGCGGGATCGCTGCAACGCCCATCCGATAAGCATAGTGTGCTAGGCCAAAGCGCAGGCCAAGGTGGACGACGTTAAACATCACGAGAAAGATAACGGCACCGAGAATGGATCCCTGCAATGCCAGGCTGGCACCAATACCGCCACAAATCGGCAGCAGAGTGAGCCAGAACATGGCATCGCCAATCCCGCCAAGCGGTGCACCGACGGCAATTTTGGTGCTTTGAATGCTGTTAACGTCCTGCTTTGAGCGCTCCATGGCCAGAATGATGCCGATAACAAACGTCACCAGGAATGGATGGGTATTGAAGAAACCCATATGGCCTTTCATCGCGCGGGCCAGATCGCGTTTGTTCGTGTGAATCTTTTTCAGCGCAGGCAGCAGACCGTAAAGCCAGCCGGAAGCTTGCATACGCTCGTAGTTAAACGAAGCCTGTAAGAGCATGGAGCGCCAGGCGACACGATTAATATCTTTACGGGTAAGATCTGCCCCAATCTTCTGATCTTCATAAATATTTTCATTCACACCGGACAACAGTGTCTCTTCGCTTTCGGACACGTTTGGCAGCACCTGTGGATTAGATTCCATCTTCGAATTCCTCTTTTTTAGCCGCTGGAGCGGCAGCTTCAGGAGATTTACGCAGCAGGTCTATCATGGCCATTGCCAGCGCGGCGGCAGCGATAGCCAGCACCGGAAGCTTGAGCCAGGCTGCGGCAACAAACCCGATAATGAAGTAAGGGATGTAGACGTTTTTCATCATGATTTTCAGCAGCACGGCGAAACCGATGGCTGGCATGATGCCGCCTGCGACGCCGAGGCCGTCAATCAGACGCTCTGGTAATACATCAATGGCGGATTTTGCATGCTCCGCGCCGAAGTAAATCGGCAGGAAAGCGCAGAGGAAATAGAAAATGCCTAATGCCAATAGCGCCAGGTAGTTAACGCGCTCAATGCCATGGGTATCGGCATTGGCCGCCATGCGGTCACAGCGGGACATGACGCCGGACATCACGGAGAACAGGAAGGTAATGCCCATTTGTACTGCAACGGCAAAGGGGACGGCCACGCCGACGGCAACTTCTGGCTTCACGCCGGTGGTAATGGCAAAGGTGGTGCCGACAATCGTGCCGATAATCACGTTAGGCGGCTGTGCACCGGCCAGCGGTGCCAGGCCCATCCAAACGAGTTCCAGCGTACCGCCGGTCAGGATACCGGTATGCAGATCGCCCAGTATCAGACCGACCAGCGGCCCAAGCACCACCGGGCGGTGCATATGCGTTAAGCCGTTGAACATATCCAGACCCGCAATAAAGGCGAGTAGGCCTAACGCAGCTGCTTGCAACAGACTAATTTCCATTGTGAATCCCTCAGAGGAGTTTAAAGAGGTCTACGGCAGCTTCCGTGGGTACGCCCTGTACAAAGCATTCCACACCGGCATCTTTCAGGCCGTTAAACGCGGCAATATCCTGGGCATCGACAGAAACCGTTTTGGCAATTTGCTGCTTGCCATTGGCGTAGTGCATGTTTCCTACGTTAATACGGGTGACAGGAACGCCACCTTCTACCAGCTTGAGAAAATCGGTCGGGGATTTGCAGACCAGCAATATTTTCTGCCGGTCAGCAGCGCGATGAATATTGTCGATGACTTTTTGCAGCGTCCAGAAACGCACGGCAATCCCTTCCGCCAGCACCATCTCCATCAAATTCTGCTGTACGGTGTCTTCGGCAACTTCATCGTTAGCGACCAGCACCAGGTTGGCGCCTGCAAATCCGACCCACTGCACGCCGACCTGTCCGTGAATTAATCTTTCATCGATACGGCTAAGAACGATATTTGGCATAGTGTTGTTCCTCTTTGTTGTTATCCGTTTTGGGATGTCGTGGCCAGGCAAGCAGTGTGGTACTGCTGCAATACGTCCTGAATATGGCTAATGATCAGTTCACGCGGCGTCGCGCAAAGCGATCCTTCACGTACTTTGGTGTACTGCAAAGGTAGATACTGGCTGATGAGTGGAAGGGGGATCGTGTCGTCCGCCAGATTGCGTACCAGGCGCTCGAAGGCCTCATCAATCTGGCTATCCGGCCAGTAGTAACGAACGCGGTCGGAGTAGCTATAGCCACGGGCAAAGCGGCGAGCGTTGCCATCGCCATGGTAGTGGCTCTGCCAGTATTCCGGGCGATCGAGCATGACGTTTTCCAGCACCTGACGTAGCCCGGAACTGGCTTTGGCGGGCAGCAGTTCTTCTTCAATAGCGGCAAGCGAGAACAGGGCCTCCCGCAGAGCAAAGGTCAGCGCCGGGCCCACTTTCAGGATGGCGAAATGATCTTTCACCAGCTGGCGCAGCGACTGTGGCGTTTGGTAATCCGTGGAGTGCGCTTCAAAGACCAGCGTGTCATACGCCTCAACCATTTTGCTCAGGGCAACGGCTTTCTGCGGTTGGTAATCAATAATGTGGCTGTTATCAAACTCAACGCCAGGCTGCACAACCAGGGCAATGATTCGTGGCCAAATCGCGTTCAGACCCTGTTTCTCGAAAGCATGATGGTGGGCTTCGAGCGTCGCGCGGGCGGCATCGGGCGTGGTGACGGCCAGCTCGGTTAACGTTTCGTGGGCTCCGCCGGGTACGGGCACTTCTGTGCCAATGACGTAGACCAGATCGGCAACACCAAAGTGGGCAATGCAGGTCTCTTCAGCAATCTTTGCAAGACGTGCGGCGCGTTCAGCGACGATCTCGTCCGTCAGTGGTACCGGATCGCCCTCACAGGACATGCTGCAATCAAGGTGGATCTTTTTAAAGCCTGCAGCCACATAGCTTTTAATGAGATCGTCGGCGTTGAGCATTGCCTGTTCTGCTGGCAAGTTTTGCCAGCGGTTAGGGCCCAGATGATCGCCGCCTAAGATCAGCTGATCCTGGGAGAACTGTAGCGAATCAGCGAGCTGGCAAACAAAGTCACGAAAATCGGCGGGAGTCATCCCGGTATAGCCACCGAATTGATCAACCTGATTGGATGTTGCCTCGATGAGTAGAGGTGTCTGATGCGCATGGGCAAAGCGAAGCGCTGATTCGAGTACCAATGGATGTGCGGAACAAACGGCATATATCCCATTTGCTTTACCTTGTTTATGCAGCTCTACCGTATCAGTCAGATGTTTCACTTTCCTCTCCAGAACAGATTGTCGTGATAGATATCTTTCGGTTTGTTTCGTTTAATACTGCATTATGGTGTTGTAAAAATAAAACGAAAGATAATAGTTTTCCGATCTATTTCACAAAAGAAACATAATGAAAGATTTGGAGCGCTGATGATAGGTGGCTAAGGGGCCAGTGGCACTTGCATTCTGTTAAAGGAAAGGCGTTAATAGGGTAATCGAAATGAAACGAAAGATTACGTTAAGGGATTCACTATGGGCGGCACTGATTTATCGGCTGAAAAACGTATTACGGGTACCAGTGAGAGGCGTGAGCTCATTATTCAGCGTTTACGTCAGCAAGGAAGCGTGCAGGTAAATGATCTTTCGAATGATTTTGGCGTATCGACGGTGACTATCCGTAACGATTTGGCCTTCCTGGAGAAGCAGGGAATTGCGGTTCGAGCCTATGGCGGCGCACTCATCTGCGACAGTAATGTGCCGGGAACTGAGCCTTCCGTTGAGGATAAAAGCTCACTCAATACTGCGATCAAACGGCGTATCGCGGCCGAGGCGGCTCAGCTCATCAAAGCTGGAAATCGCATTATTCTTGACTCAGGTACGACCACGTTTGAAATCGCCCGCATGCTGCGCCAGCACACGGACGTGATTGTCATGACCAACGGCATGAACGTGGCCAATGCGCTGCTGGAAGCTGACGGTGTGGAGCTGCTGATGACCGGCGGCCATCTCCGTCGCCAATCGCAATCTTTTTACGGCGATCAGGCCGAGCAGTCTTTGCAGAATTATCATTTCGACATGCTGTTCCTGGGTGTGGATGCCATCGATCTGGAACGTGGGATTAGCACCCATAATGAAGATGAAGCGCGCCTGAATCGACGGATGTGCGAAGTGGCCGAAAAAATCGTGGTGGTCACCGATTCCAGTAAATTTAACCGCTCCAGCCTACATAAGATTATTGATATGCAGCGCGTCGATATGATTATCGTCGATGAAGGGATCCCAGTAGAAAGCCTCGAAGGGCTGCGGAAAAGCGGTATCGACGTGATTCTGGTTTCGCTGGCGGATTAAAAAAAGGGGGAGCATAAATGCTCCCCCTTTTTTATCTGCCGACTGCTATCAGGTCACTGGTGCTGGGTTAAACACCGCCAGCTGGTTGTGCAGGCCCCACTGGTCCGAGAAGGTTTTCTTACGCCCGCTGGCAACGTCAAGAATGAAATGGAACAGCTTCAGGCCGACGTCTTCAATTGTCTCTTCGCCTGTGGCAATCGTCCCCGCGTTGATATCCATTAAGTCATACCAGCGGTTGGCAAGCTCGGTGCGGGTAGCCATCTTGATGACCGGTACCGCCATCAGGCCGTACGGTGTCCCGCGGCCGGTGGTAAACACCTGCACGGTAATTCCGGATGCGACCTGTTGAGTGCCGCAAACAAAGTCGCTGGCAGGCGTTGCGGCATAAATCAGGCCGCGCTTGGTGGGGCGCTGACCCGGTGATAACACTTCCACGATGGCGCTCTTACCGGATTTAGCAATGGAGCCCAGCGCTTTTTCGACGACGTTCGCCAATCCGCCTTTTTTGTTGCCCGGAGACGGGTTGGCGCTGCGATCCGTTTGCCCCATGTCGAGATAGTTATCGTACCAGGCCATCTCTTCCAGCAGGCGCTTACCGACTTCTTCATTGATAGCGCGCGGCGTTAAAAGATGAATGGCATCGCGTACTTCGGTCACTTCCGAGAACATCACGGTCGCGCCGCAGCGGACCAGCAGGTCGGAGGCGTAGCCCACCGCCGGGTTGGCGGTGACGCCGGAGAACGCATCGCTACCGCCACATTGCATTCCGACGACCAGCTCAGAGGCCGGACAGGTTTCACGCTGGCGTTTATTGAGTTTTTCCAAATGACGTTCAGCGACCTGCAGAATGTCATCGACCATGGATCTGAAGCCGACATGCTGCTCATCCTGCAATCGCACAACGCTGGCGCTGTCGACCGGAATGCTCTGCACATCTTCAGTCCCTTCCAGCAGGCGTTCCGGCTGCAGTTTTTCACAGCCCAGGCCAACGACCATGACTTCGCCGCCGAAGTTCGGGTTCAGGGCGATGTTGTGGATAGTGCGGATAGGTACGATCGCTGCCGGTGCGTTAATCGCTACACCACAGCCATACAGGTGGTTGAGGCCAACCACGCCATCGACGTTGGGGTATTTGGGCAGTAAATCGCGCTCAATGATTTTGACCACGTAATCCACCACGCCCGCGACACAGTGCACGCTGGTGGAAATGCCCAGCAGATTTTTAGTACCGACGCTGCCGTCGGCATTGCGGTAGCCTTCGAAGGTATAACCTTCAAGCGCCGGCAGCGGTTCAGGCACTTTGGTTGCCAGCGGCAGCGTGTTCAACGGCGGCGCTTTTGGTAAAGAGACCGTGGATTCGTCTATCCAGCTGCCTTTGGCGATATCACGAACGGCATAGCCGATAACTTCACCGTAGCGAATGATTTCACCATTATGCGGAATATCAACCAATGCCACTTTGTGGCCCTGGGGAATATGTTCAATTAATTCCAGACCATCAGGAAAACGCGTTCCTGCTTTTAATCCGTTATCGTTGACAATGATCGCAACATTATCTGTTGCATGTACCTTTATATAAAAGGCAGTTGGCGATTCTTGTCTGATTTCAATGTTTGCCATTGTCCAGCATTCTCCAGCAACGGGGTAAAAAGAATAAGGTATATGAGTGTTTCGCTTCTGGTTATAGGAAATAAAAACACCTGAATAATGGAATAAAGAATGTCAGGAGTTCAGATATAAGAACGTGATGTAGATCACCTATCGCCGTGATGCCCCGCGTGGCAAGGGGAGCAATGGTTGAAATTGTGCATTAGCGCCCAGTGTTATGTGCATATGATCAATTTAATGAATTATAAAAGCGTTTAAATTGGTTCTTTGCACAATGTACCGGTGTGGCTTCCTGATTATACTGAATCTCGATTTCATGGTGTCTGATTTGTTTTTTGAGACTACCCGTTATCAATAAATAGTCAGCGAAATACACCTTAATAAAAAATAATATAATTAAGGTGTCCTGTACCCGAGGATAATAAAATGATACACGATGCTGCTGATGTTGCTGAATCAAAAAAGGGTATGCCTACCCGATATTTAATTTTATTAATTATTTTTATTGTTACGGCCGTTAACTACGCAGACCGCGCAACGCTCTCCATTGCCGGTACTTCCGTTGCTGAGGAGCTAGGTCTTAGCGCGGTTTCAATGGGGTATATCTTCTCTGCATTTGGTTGGGCTTACTTGCTCATGCAGATCCCCGGTGGTTGGTTACTGGATAAATTTGGCTCGAAGAAAGTGTATACCTACAGCTTATTCTTCTGGTCGCTGTTTACTTTCCTGCAGGGTTTTGTGGGCTTCTTCCCGCTGGCGTGGGCTGGGGTTTCCATGTTCATCATGCGCTTTATGCTGGGCTTTTCTGAAGCGCCATCCTTCCCGGCTAACGCCCGTATTGTGGCCGCCTGGTTCCCAACCAAAGAGCGCGGTACTGCCTCCGCAATCTTTAACTCCGCACAGTATTTCTCTTTAGCGCTGTTCTCACCGCTGTTGGGCTGGCTGACCTTTGCCTGGGGCTGGGAACATGTCTTTACCGTCATGGGCGTGATTGGTTTCGTGCTGACCGGGATGTGGGTGAAGTTCGTCCATAACCCAACCGACCACCCGCGAATGACCAAAGAAGAACTGAAGTTTATCGCGGATAACGGCGCCGTGGTCGATATGGACCACAAAAAGCCGGGCAGTGATGCGGCGAAAGGCCCGAAGCTGGATTACATCAAGCAGCTGCTAAGTAGCCGTATGATGTTAGGGATCTTCTTTGGTCAGTACTTCTTAAACACCATCACCTGGTTCTTCCTGACCTGGTTCCCGATTTACCTGGTGCAGGATAAAGGGATGTCGATTCTGAAGGTGGGGATGGTGGCGTCGATTCCTGCGCTGTGCGGTTTTGGCGGCGGCGTGCTGGGCGGCCTGTTCTCCGACTACTTAATTCGCCGCGGCTGTACGCTGACCTTTGCGCGAAAACTGCCTATCGTTCTGGGCATGCTGCTGGCATCGACGATTATTCTGTGTAACTACACCGATAACACCGCGCTAGTCGTGGCGTTGATGGCACTCGCATTCTTCGGTAAAGGCTTTGGCGCACTAGGCTGGCCGGTTATCTCCGATGTGGCGCCGAAAGAAATTGTAGGGCTGTGCGGCGGGCTGTTTAACGTCTTTGGCAACGTGGCCTCCATCGTGACGCCGCTGGTGATTGGCTATATCGTCAGCGAACTGCACTCCTTTAATGGCGCACTGATTTTTGTAGGCTGTTCCGCACTGATGATGATGGTGTGCTACCTGTTCGTGGTAGGAGACATCAAACGTCTGGAACTGCGGAAATAAGTCACGACTAACTTAAGGTAATGACAATGGATAACGCGATTTTCCCTAACAAATTCAAAGCAGCACTGGCTGCACATCAGGTTCAGATTGGCTGCTGGTCAGCGCTGTCCAGCCCAATCAGTACCGAAGTGTTAGGCCTGGCCGGTTTCGACTGGCTGGTTCTGGATGGTGAGCACGCGCCGAACGATGTGACGACGTTAATCCCGCAGTTGATGGCTCTGAAAGGCAGCGCCAGCGCGCCGGTCGTGCGTATCCCGACTAACGAGCCGGTGATAATCAAACGCATGCTGGATATCGGCTTCTATAACTTCCTGATCCCGTTTGTTGAAACTCAGGAGCAGGCAGAACAGGCGGTCGCTTCCACGCGTTATCCACCAGAAGGCATTCGCGGTGTCTCCGTTTCCCATCGCGGCAACATGTTTGGCACCGTGCCGGATTATTTCGCGCAGTCCAACAAGAACATCACCATTCTTGTGCAGATTGAAAGCCAACTGGGCGTTGATAGCGTTGATGCCATTGCGGCAACAGACGGTGTTGACGGCATCTTTGTTGGGCCAAGCGATCTGGCTGCGGCCTTAGGCCACTTGGGTAATGCCTCGCACCCGGAAGTGCAGCAGGCGATAAAACACATCTTTGCCCGCGCCAAAGCGCACGGCAAACCAAGCGGCATTCTGGCACCGGTTGAAGCCGATGCACGCCGCTACCTGGAATGGGGTGCCACTTTTGTGGCCGTTGGCAGCGATCTGGGCGTGTTCCGTGCCGGAACGCAGAAACTGGCCGACGCTTTTAAAAAGTAACCACCACGCATACACGCAAAATTGAGGAAATGACGATGAAAGTTGGTTTTATTGGCCTGGGTATCATGGGTAAACCGATGAGTAAAAACCTGCTGAAAGCGGGCTACTCGCTGGTGGTTTCTGACCGTAATCCTGAAACCGTTGCCGAAGTGATGGCCGCAGGTGCGGAAGCGGCGAGCACGCCAAAAGCGATTGCCGAGCAGTGCGATGTGATTATCACCATGCTGCCAAACTCGCCGCACGTGAAAGACGTGGCGTTGGGTGAAAACGGCATTATTGAGGGAGCTAAACCGGGAACTGTACTGATTGATATGAGTTCCATTGCCCCTCTCGCCAGCCGTGAAATCAGCGACGCGCTGAAAGCGAAGGGCGTAGAGATGCTGGATGCACCGGTCAGCGGCGGTGAGCCGAAGGCTATCGACGGCACGTTGTCGGTGATGGTTGGCGGCGATAAAGCGATTTTCGACAAGTACTATGACCTGATGAAAGCCATGGCTGGCTCCGTGGTACATACCGGTGAGATTGGCGCGGGCAACGTGACCAAGCTGGCAAACCAGGTGATTGTGGCGTTGAACATCGCGGCGATGTCCGAAGCGTTGACGTTAGCTACCAAAGCGGGCGTTAATCCGGATCTGGTCTATCAGGCGATTCGCGGCGGCCTGGCGGGAAGCACTGTGCTGGATGCGAAAGCACCGATGGTGATGGACCGTAACTTCAAGCCAGGCTTCCGTATCGATCTGCACATTAAAGATCTGGCCAACGCGCTGGATACTTCCCACGGCGTGGGTGCGCAGCTGCCGTTGACGGCGGCGGTGATGGAGATGATGCAGGCACTACGCGCCGACGGTTTGGGAACCGCCGACCACAGCGCAATTGCGTGCTACTACGAGAAACTGGCAAAAGTGGAAGTGACTCGCTAATGACGTCGTGCCCGGTGGCGCTTTGCTGACCGGGCCTACTTTGTAGGCCGGATAAGCCATACGCCATCCGCCGTCGTGCGCTAATAGGCTCAGATATGAAAATCGTAATCGCCCCAGACTCTTATAAAGAAAGCCTTTCTGCTACCGAGGTAGCGCAGGCAATAGAAAAAGGATTTCGGGAAATCTTTCCGGAAGCGCAGTTTGTATCCGTACCGGTCGCAGACGGGGGAGAAGGAACGGTTGAGGCGATGATCGCGGCCACTCACGGCCGGGCCGTAACGTCAACCGTCACCGGACCGCTTGGCGATGCCGTTGACGCGCAGTGGGGGCTTTCGGGCGATGGCCATACGGCATTTATCGAGATGGCCGCCGCCAGCGGGTTAGCGCTGGTGCCTCCTGAGTTACGTAACCCATTAATTACCACCTCTTACGGCACCGGGGAGCTTATCTTGCAGGCGCTGGAGAGGGGGGTGAAGAATATTATTATCGGTATCGGCGGCAGTGCCACCAACGACGGCGGCGCTGGGATGGTGCAGGCGCTTGGCGCGAAGCTCTGCGATGCTAACGGTGCTGATATTGGTTTTGGCGGCGGTAGCCTGATGAGCCTGAACCATATTGATGTGACTCATCTTGATGCGCGTCTGCAGGCCTGCAGCATACGCGTGGCTTGTGATGTCACTAACCCGTTGACCGGAAAATTGGGGGCCTCCTACATCTTTGGCCCGCAAAAGGGGGCCACCGAGGCGATGATCACCGAACTGGACCATAATCTTGCGCATTTCGCCGAGGTGATGAAGAAATCGCTGCGGGTGGATGTGAAAGAGGTGCCGGGCTCCGGAGCTGCGGGGGGGATGGGGGCGGCGCTGATGGCGTTCCTTGGTGCGGATTTGCGCAGTGGAATTGAAATTGTCACGCAGGCGCTCAATCTGGAAGAGCATATTCATGACTGCACGCTGGTGGTGACCGGTGAAGGGCGACTTGATAGCCAAAGCATTCATGGCAAAGTGCCGGTGGGCGTGGCCAGTGTGGCGAAAAAATACCACAAGCCGGTGATTGGCATTGCTGGAAGCCTGACGCGCGATGTTGGGATTGTGCATCAATACGGCATTGATTCGGTGTTTAGCGTGCTTAACCGTATTGGCTCGCTGGAAGAAGCATTCCGCGATGCCGCCGATAATATTTACCTCACTTCGCGTAATGTCGCCGCGACCCTCCAGATGGGGATGCAGGCGCAAACTCAAGGGTGACATCGGCGTGCAAACCCTCTATACTGCGCGCCGAAGCTGACCAGACAGTCGCCGCTTCGTCGTCGTCCTCTTCGGGGGAGACGGGCGGAGGGGAGGAAAGTCCGGGCTCCATAGGGCAAGGTGCCAGGTAACGCCTGGGGGGTGTAACAGCCCACGACCAGTGCAACAGAGAGCAAACCGCCGATGGCCCACGCAAGTGGGATCAGGTAAGGGTGAAAGGGTGCGGTAAGAGCGCACCGCGCGGCTGGTAACAGTCCGTGGCACGGTAAACTCCACCCGGAGCAAGGCCAAATAGGGGTTCATAAGGTACGGCCCGTACTGAACCCGGGTAGGCTGCTTGAGCCAGTGAGCGATTGCTGGCCTAGATGAATGACTGTCCAACGACAGAACCCGGCTTATCGGTCAGTTTCACCTCTTAAAAAACCCCGCCTCGGCGGGGTTTTTGCTTTTTTAGGCTCAGAAAAATCATCTGATAAAGCGTGCAGATTTTCCTGATTTCGGATCCTGAGGTTGTTACAAAAAACGTGCATTTTGCTGAAATGCGACATGATGCACAAAACACTAATTCAAACGTTTCGATTGGATTTTTGTGCTGCCAACGTCGCTTTTACCCTTTTGTAACCCGTAAAAAATGACGAAAAAGCAGGTGTATTCGCGCCTGGTGATGTCATTTTTATGTTTTTAGTATGTTAATTTTAATGATCTAAACATATTAACGTGTATGTATATTTTGAATGCCGTTGTGTGATGGTGTGCGAAGAATCGAAGTAATAACGGTGCTTTTTATCAGTTATTTTTATTTTATCAAATAATATTAATGGTTTTATTTCGCACAAAAAATGCCCTGAAAATGATTGAAAGATGATCTAATTATTAAATTTTATCTCGCTGTAAAACTGCGTTATTTATCGCCATAAAATAAATTCATACACCTCTTTTTTATTGATGAAAGTCAGTCTAATATCATATTAAATATTTTCAACTTATTGATATATAAATGTTTTGTTTGATTTTGCAGGTTGTGGTAATCATGGTTTAAAGTAAATTGTGAGTAGTAGCACACATCTCTCTTGCCTATATTTAATAGAATCCACCTCGCCAAGTGGAAATAAGAGGAGAAAGAAAAATGGATAATGTTCTTCTGCCTAAAACGCAACACCTCGTGGTGTTTCAGGAAGTCATTAGAAGTGGCTCTTTCGGCTCAGCGGCAAAACAGCTTGGTTTAACCCAGCCGGCAGTCAGTAAGATCATCAACGATATTGAATCTAACTTCGGTATCGAGCTGATGGTGCGTAAAAATACCGGTGTGACGCTGACCAGCGCGGGTCAGGTGCTGCTCGGCTACTCCGAGTCTATCACCCGCAAAATGAAAAATATGGTCAATGAAATGAACAGCCTGAGCTGCAGCAGCGTGGTTGATGTTTCATTCGGCTACCCGTCGCTGATTGGGTTTACCTTTCTGCCTGAGATGATTAAAACCTTTAAACAGGTCTTTCCAGCAGCGCAGGTCACTATGTTTGAAGCCCAGCTGTCGTCGTTTTTACCGGCGCTGCGCGATGGGCGCCTGGATTTTGCTATTGGTACATTAAGCGATGAGATGCAGCTGCAGGATCTGCACGTGGAGCCGCTTTTCGAGTCTGAGTTTGTTGTCGTTGCCTCCAAATTACGAACGTGTACGTCAACGGTCGCGCTGGAGTCTCTCTCCGGTGAGCAGTGGGTCTTCCCACAAACCGACATGGGCTACTACAAAGAACTCCTCTCCACTCTCCACCTCCATCACATCAGCACTGAAAATATCGTCAAAACAGATTCCGTGGTGACCATCTACAACCTGGTCTTAAATGCCGGTTTCCTGACGGTCATACCGAAAGATATGATTGCGCCCTTTGGATCTGACCAGTTTATTATTTTGCCGGTCGAAGACGTATTACCCGTAGCGCGCTATGCAGCAATTTGGTCAAAGAATTATCGTATAAAAAAACCGGCCTCAGTATTAGTGGAGTTGGCCAAGAAATATTCTTCGCCAGCCGAGAAAAATGAAATGAATTAAATGTCTGCTGATGTATTAAAGCGAATAAATTAAAAAGAACTCCAGAGTTATTTTATAGCTCTGCTACCCTGATATTGTCTAACGTCAGAAGCTTATTCTGATAAGAGGATACGATGCATATTACCTACGATCTTCCTGTTACCCTTGATGACATTCAAACAGCGAAAAAAAGACTCGCTGGCAAAATTTATAAAACCGGAATGCCGCGCTCTAACTATCTGAGTGAACGCTGCAAAGGCGAAATATTCCTGAAATTCGAAAACATGCAGCGCACCGGCTCATTTAAAATTCGCGGTGCGTTTAACAAGCTGAGCGCGTTGACCGAAGCAGAGCGCCGCAAAGGAGTGGTGGCCTGTTCGGCGGGGAACCACGCACAGGGCGTTTCGCTCTCCTGTGCAATGCTCGGTATTGACGGCAAAGTGGTGATGCCAAAAGGGGCGCCAAAATCGAAAGTGGCGGCCACTCAGGACTACTCCGCTGAGGTGATTCTGCACGGCGATAACTTTAACGATACCATCGCGAAGGTGAGTGAAATCGTTGAAATGGAAGGGCGTATCTTTATTCCTCCTTATGATGATGCGCTAGTGATTGCCGGTCAGGGCACTATCGGGCTGGAGATTCTGGAAGATCTGTATGATGTGGATAACGTTATTGTACCCATCGGCGGCGGTGGCCTGATTGCCGGGATTGCGACGGCGATTAAATCCATTAATCCGACGATAAAAATCATCGGCGTACAGTCGCAGAACGTTCACGGTATGGCTGCCTCCTATTATGCTGGCGAGATAACCAATCACCGCACCTGCACCACGCTTGCCGATGGCTGTGACGTCGCGCGTCCAGGCAACCTGACTTTCGAAATCGTTCGCGAACTGGTGGATGATATTGTGCTGGTGACCGAAGAGGAAATTCGCAACAGCATGATTGCGTTAATCCAGCGCAATAAAGTCGTGACCGAGGGTGCTGGCGCATTAGCATCTGCGGCATTATTAAGTGGCAAGCTCGACCACTATATTCAGGGCCGCAAAACGGTCAGTATTATTTCTGGCGGCAATATCGACCTGTCGCGTGTTTCAGAAATTACTGGATTTGTCGGCGCTTAATTAATTCTTTTCCTGGTTTATTTCAGGCAGCTTCTTGATGCCCGGCTGCCTGTTATCCAAAAATGACGAAAACATTAATTCAAGGACATATTATGAGTACGACAGAAAGTATTAATGTTAGCCAAACCAAAGAATCCTCCTGGCGTAAATCGGATACCACATGGACGTTAGGTTTATTCGGTACCGCAATCGGTGCAGGGGTATTATTCTTCCCCATTCGCGCAGGCTATGGCGGTCTGATTCCCATTCTGCTGATGCTGCTGTTAGCTTATCCCATCGCGTTTTATTGCCACCGCGCGCTGGCGCGCCTGTGCCTTTCTGGTTCTAACCCGTCGGGAAACATTACCGAAACGGTGGAAGAGCACTTTGGTAAGACCGGTGGGGTAGTGATCACCTTCCTGTACTTCTTCGCTATCTGTCCGCTGCTGTGGATTTACGGCGTCACCATCACCAATACCTTTATGACCTTCTGGGAAAACCAGCTTCAAATGCCGGCACTCAACCGCGGCGTGGTGGCTCTGCTGCTCCTGCTGCTGATGGCATTCGTCATTTGGTTTGGTAAAGACCTGATGGTGAAGGTGATGAGTTACCTGGTGTTCCCATTCATCGCCAGTCTGGTGCTGATTTCCCTGTCGCTGATCCCTTACTGGAACTCCGCGGTTATCGATCAGGTCAGCCTGAGCGAGATCTCACTGACCGGTCATGACGGCATCCTGGTGACCGTATGGCTGGGTATTTCCATCATGGTGTTCTCCTTCAACTTCTCACCCATTGTCTCCTCGTTTGTGGTGTCGAAGCGTGAAGAGTACGAAGCTGATTTTGGCCGTGAATATACTGAACGTAAGTGTTCCAAAATTATCTCCCGTGCCAGCATGTTGATGGTAGCGGTGGTGATGTTCTTCGCCTTCAGCTGCCTGTTTACCCTCTCTCCACAAAACATGGCGGAAGCGAAAGCGCAAAACATTCCGGTGCTTTCTTACCTGGCAAACCACTTCTCCTCCATGGCCGGCCAGAAATCGACCTTCGCCACAACGCTGGAATACGGTGCTTCCATTATTGCACTGGTGGCCATCTTCAAATCCTTCTTCGGCCACTACCTCGGCACACTGGAAGGGCTCAATGGTCTGGTACTGAAGTTCGGTTACAAAGGCGATAAAACCAAGGTTTCTGACCGTAAGCTCAGCACCATCAGCATGATCTTCATCATGGGCTCCACCTGGGTTGTGGCTTACGCCAACCCGAACATCCTGGACCTGATTGAAGCCATGGGTGCGCCGATTATCGCTTCCCTGCTGTGCCTGTTGCCGATGTACGCCATCCGTAAAGCGCCATCGCTGGCGAAATACCGCGGCAAGCTGGACAACGTGTTTGTTACGGCAATCGGTCTGCTGACCATTCTGAACATCGTCTACAAGCTCTTTTAATTAACAAGCTCAGGATGAGCGGAGTCGTAATATGAATGAGTTCCCGGTTGTATTAGTGATTAATAGCGGTTCATCGTCTATTAAATTCTCAGTGCTGGATGTCGAGACCTGTGATGTTTTACTGGCGGGTATCGCGGAAGGCATTAATACAGAGCGGGCGGGATTATCGGTCAACGGCGGTGAGTCCTCACCGCTGTCTCACCCGACCTATGAAGCCGCGCTAAAGGCGATTTCCTTCGAGCTGGAAACGCGCGATTTAATCGACAGCGTGGCCTTAATTGGCCACCGTATTGCCCACGGCGGCAATATCTTCACTCAGTCCGTACTGATTACCGATGAGGTTGTCGACGGTATTCGCCAGGTTTCGCCGCTGGCGCCGTTACACAACTACGCCAACCTCAGCGGAATTGAGTCGGCGCAGCATCTGTTTCCCGGCGTACAGCAGGTGGCGGTATTTGACACCAGCTTCCACCAAACCCTGCCACCGGAAGCCTATCTCTATGGATTACCGTGGAAATACACCGAGGAGCTTGGCGTTCGTCGCTACGGCTTCCACGGCACGTCGCACCGCTATGTTGCCCAGCAGGCCTATGACCTGCTGAAGCTACAGGAGGAGGATTCCGGGCTGGTGATTGCGCACCTTGGCAACGGCGCATCAATTTGCGCTGTGCATAACGGCAAAAGCGTGGATACCTCAATGGGCATGACGCCGCTGGAAGGCTTGATGATGGGCACCCGCAGCGGTGATGTCGACTTTGGCGCGATGGCGTGGATTGCCGACCAGACCCACCAGACGATGAGTGACCTGGAACGCATCGTCAACAAGGAGTCTGGTCTGTTGGGGATTTCCGGGCTGTCGTCAGATCTTCGCACCCTGGAGAAAGCCTGGCACGACGGCCATGAGCGCGCGCAGCTGGCGATTAAAACCTTTGTGCACCGCATTGCTCGACACATCGCAGGCCACGCGGCTTCGCTGACCCGGCTTGACGCCATTATTTTCACCGGCGGTATTGGTGAAAACTCGCAGCTGATTCGCCGCCTGGTGATGGCGCATTTACGTGTGCTTGGGGTCATTGCCAACGATGACATGAACAGTCGGCCAAACAGCGACGGGGAGCGGATCATTTCTGACGAACGTTCCAGCGTGGTCTGCGCCGTGATTCCCACCAATGAAGAAAAAATGATTGCGCTGGACGCTATCCGTTTAGGGCACCTCAGTACGGTAGCGGAATACGCCTGAGTTAATCGCTTTTATTATTGAGAGAAGAGTTTTCATGAAGGTAAATATCGATCTTAACGATATGCATTTTGCCGATGCATGGCGCGGTTTTAACGGTAGCGAATGGAAAGAAGAAATTAACGTTCGCGAGTTTATCCAGCACAACTACACGCCGTATGAAGGGGATGAATCTTTCCTCGCGGCGGCAACGCCAGCAACCACCGCGCTGTGGGAAAAAGTGATGGCGGGCATTCGTATCGAAAACGCCACCCATGCCCCGGTTGATTTTGATACCAATATCGCGACGACGATTACCGCGCACGATGCTGGGTATATCGATCAGAGTCTGGAGAAGATAGTCGGCCTGCAAACCGATAAACCGCTCAAGCGTGCGCTGCATCCGTTTGGCGGGATCAACATGATCAAAAGCTCGTTTGAAGCCTACGGTCGTGAAATGGATGCCGATTTTGAGTACCAGTTTACTTCGCTGCGTAAAACCCATAACCAGGGCGTCTTCGATGCATATTCCCCGGATATGCTGCGTTGTCGTAAATCAGGCGTATTGACTGGTCTGCCGGACGGCTACGGACGCGGGCGCATTATCGGCGATTATCGCCGCGTGGCGCTCTACGGCATCCGCTACCTGGTGCGTGAGCGCGAGCTGCAGTTTGCCGACCTGCAAACCAAAATGGAGTGGGGCCAGGATCTGGAAGCCACGCTGCGTCTGCGTGAAGAGCTGGCGGAGCACCGCCGCGCGCTGCTGCAAATGCAGGAGATGGCGGCGAAGTACGGCTGTGATATTTCCCGCCCAGCGCTCAATGCGCAAGAAGCGGTGCAGTGGCTCTATTTCGCCTATCTGGCGGCGGTGAAATCGCAGAACGGCGGCGCGATGTCGCTCGGCCGCACCGCCACGTTCCTCGATATCTACATTGAACGTGACATGCAGGAAGGGCGTCTTACCGAGGAACAGGCGCAGGAGCTTATCGACCACTTCATTATGAAGATCCGCATGGTGCGCTTCCTGCGCACGCCGGAGTTCGACACGCTGTTCTCCGGTGACCCAATCTGGGCAACGGAAGTGATCGGCGGGATGGGGCTGGACGGGCGCACGCTGGTGAGTAAAAACGCCTTCCGCTATCTGCATACGCTGCACACCATGGGCCCGGCACCGGAGCCAAACCTGACTATTCTGTGGTCGGAAGCACTGCCGCCAGCCTTCAAGCAGTATGCCGCGCAGGTCTCTATCGTTACTTCATCATTACAGTATGAAAATGACGACCTGATGCGCGCTGACTTTAACAGCGATGATTACGCGATTGCCTGTTGCGTCAGCCCAATGGTGATTGGTAAGCAGATGCAGTTCTTCGGTGCACGCGCCAACCTCGCCAAAACGTTGCTGTACGCGATTAACGGCGGGGTGGATGAAAAGCTGAAGATCCAGGTGGGGCCGAAAACTGCACCGCTGATGGATGATGTGCTCGACTACAACACGGTGATGGAGAGCCTCGATCACTTCATGGACTGGCTGGCGGTGCAGTACATCAGCGCGCTGAACGTCATCCACTACATGCACGACAAATACAGCTATGAAGCCTCGCTGATGGCGCTGCATGACCGCGATGTGTATCGCACCATGGCCTGCGGTATCGCCGGGCTGTCGGTGGCGGCGGATTCTCTGTCTGCTATCAAACATGCCCGCGTGAAGCCGATTCGTGATGAAAATGGCCTGGCTATCGATTTCGAGATTGAAGGCGATTACCCGCAGTACGGTAACAACGACGAGCGTGTGGATAGCATCGCCTGCGACTTGGTTGAGCGCTTTATGAAGAAAATCAGAGTGCTGCCAACTTACCGTCATGCGGTACCGACCCAGTCGATTCTCACCATCACCTCTAACGTGGTGTACGGCCAGAAAACGGGGAACACGCCGGACGGCCGCCGCGCAGGCACGCCGTTTGCGCCGGGCGCGAACCCGATGCACGGGCGCGATCGCAAAGGGGCGGTTGCTTCACTCACTTCAGTGGCGAAGCTGCCGTTTACTTACGCGAAGGACGGGATTTCGTACACCTTCTCCATTGTTCCGGCGGCGCTGGGCAAAGAGGATAGGGTACGCAAAACCAACCTCGTCGGGCTACTGGATGGGTATTTCCACCATGAAGCCTCGGTGGAAGGTGGGCAGCATCTTAACGTCAACGTGATGAACCGCGACATGCTGCTGGACGCGATTGCCCACCCGGAAAATTACCCGAATCTCACCATTCGCGTTTCTGGCTACGCGGTGCGTTTTAACGCACTGACGCGTGAGCAGCAGCAGGACGTGATTTCCCGAACCTTTACTCAAGCGATTTAATCGGTGGAGTGTGTATGAAAAAGTTGATTGAAACCTCCCGTGCGCCGGGCGCCATTGGCCCTTATGTACAGGGAATTGATTTAGGCAAAATGATCTTCACCTCCGGGCAGATCCCGGTCGATCCACGTAATGGTGAGATCCCTGCCGACGTCGCGGATCAGGCTCGGCTGAGTCTTGAGAACGTGAAAGCGATCATTGTCGAAGCGGGGCTGGACGTGGGCAGCATCGTCAAAATGACGGTCTTTATCACCGATCTCAACGATTTTGCGACCATCAACCAGGTTTACCAGCAATTTTTCGACGAGCATCAGGCGACCTATCCAACGCGCAGCTGCGTGCAGGTCGCACGTTTGCCGAAAGATGTGAAGCTGGAAATTGAAGCCATCGCCGTGCGTGGGGACAGCCTGTAACCCGCATGTAGCCTCACCGGGCTGCCATCCGGCAGCCCGTCTCTGAAGCCGTATCGAGGTCACGGATATGATTAGTACATTCGATATGTTCAAAATTGGCGTCGGGCCATCCAGCTCCCACACCGTGGGGCCAATGAACGCCGGGAAAACGTTTATTGACGAGCTGGCGGCCGGAGGCTTTTTACCGCAGACCACTCGCCTGACGGTCGATCTTTACGGTTCGCTTTCCCTCACCGGGAAAGGGCATGCCACCGATGTCGCGGTGGTCATGGGGTTGGCGGGTAATCGCCCGGAAAGCGTCGACATCGATGCCATGCAGCCATTTATGCGCGCCGTCGAACGCAGTGGCCTGCTCAGCCTGGCACAGGGCGAAGCCGAAGTGTCGTTTTCGCTGAGCGATGACGTCATTTTTCATGATCATGCCCTGCCGCGCCATGAAAACGGTATGCGTTTTACCGCACGCAGTGGCGATACCATTTTACTTTGTAGAACCTATTACTCCATCGGCGGCGGTTTTATTGTCGAAGAGTCGAAGTTTGGCCAGGAGTTTGATGTTGAACAACCGGTCCCTTACCCCTTCCATTCCGCTAGTGAACTGATGCAGCAGTGCAAAGATCACGGGCTGTCTATTTCAGGCCTGATGATGCAAAACGAGCTGGCGCTAAGAAGTCAGAGCGATATTGATACCGGGCTCATGCGTATCTGGCACGTGATGCGCACCGGAATTGAGCGCGGGATGAATACCGAAGGCGTGCTGCCGGGGCCACTCAGCGTGCCGCGCCGCGCGGTTGCGCTACGTAGACAACTGGTGTCCAGCGACAGCACGTCAAGCGATCCGATGAATGTGATCGACTGGATCAACATGTTTGCGCTGGCGGTCAGCGAAGAGAATGCGGCGGGGGGGCGAGTTGTCACTGCGCCCACCAACGGCGCGTGCGGCATCGTGCCAGCGGTGCTGGCTTATTACGATAAGTTCAGGCGTACGGCCAATGGCAACTCGATTGCCCGCTATCTACTCGCGGCAGGCGCGATTGGCGGGCTGTATAAGCGTAACGCTTCCATTTCAGGCGCAGAAGTCGGCTGTCAGGGTGAGGTCGGTGTGGCGGCATCCATGGCAGCGGCGGGGTTAGCTGAACTGCTCGGCGGTAGCCCGCAGCAGGTCTGTATGGCGGCCGAGATCGCTATGGAGCACAATCTGGGGCTGACCTGCGATCCGGTGGGCGGACAGGTACAGATCCCCTGTATCGAACGTAACGCGATCAATGCAGTAAAAGCGGTGAATGCGGCGCGTATGGCCATTCAGCGTACCAGCGAAGCGCGCGTGTCGCTCGATAAGATCATCGAGACCATGTATGAGACCGGAAAGGATATGAACGAGAAATACCGCGAAACGTCGCGCGGTGGGTTGGCGATAAAAGTGCTGTGTGATTAGCACCTGGTGCCGTCAGCCGTGACGTGATAAATCGGTGAAATCCCCAACGCAACGCCCTTGGCCTGATGGCCCGGGGCGTTTTTTTTGGCGGTCTTGTGTCATGACAAACAGGGATGTTAAGCAGCGAATTATCTTGTTTACTTACATTTTCCCTACAAACATCAGAATTATTGACTAAATCACCCTGACTCTGTGATAGACATCATTTTTTGCCGCTGCTGGCGGTTACATCCTGGTAACTCATCTGTTTGCGCTATTTCACAGAATTTCGGCGTTAAGCGAAGGCGCAGATAAAGTGTCATTGATTAAATTCGTTATAAATCAATCAATTATGTTTATTCGTCCAATGCTGAAATACAGAAATCCTTTGTAATTTGATATGTGGAGAAATAAAAGCGCTTATATATCGCTAAAAGGGGGATAAATTTCTCTCTATAGCCGTTTCCATGCCAGCAGTGACAAGTTTTTTCTCCTTAACCCGCGCTATCATCTATCCACTATAAAAAATGTGGTTAATCACGCTGCATTGCTAAAAATATGTGGAATATCAATCTGTATTAAAACAATAAACCCTACAAACCAAGAGTGAGACTTTGTTATGGAAACAATCTCAATTACCCCGGCGCCAACCTCGAGCGCAGCAGCACGAGCGGGCATGTCGGAAAGCGAATGGCAGGCGGCAATTAAATTCGACAGTACCGATGTGGGCTGGGTCATTATGAGTATCGGGATGGCTATCGGCGCGGGGATTGTATTTTTGCCCGTCCAGGTGGGATTAATGGGCCTGTGGGTGTTCCTGCTCTCTTCTATCGTCGGTTATCCGGCGATGTATCTGTTCCAGCGGCTATTTATTAACACCCTGGCAGAATCCCCGGAGTGTAAAGATTACCCGAGCGTAATCAGCGGCTATCTGGGCAAAAACTGGGGCATTTTGCTGGGTGCGCTCTATTTCATCATGCTGGTGATTTGGATGTTTGTTTACTCCACCGCCATCACCAATGACAGCGCCTCGTATCTGCATACGTTCGGCGTCACCGACGGCCTGCTCTCCGAAAACCCATTTTATGGTCTGGTGCTGATCTGCGTGCTGGTGGCTATCTCTTCGCGGGGGGAAAAGCTGCTGTTTAAAGTCTCCAGCTTTATGGTGCTGACCAAGCTGCTGGTGGTCGCGGCGCTGGGCGCATCGATGGTGGGGATGTGGCATCTGTATAACGCCGGTACGCTGCCGCCGATGGGGCTGCTGATTAAAAATGCCATCATCACGCTGCCGTTTACGCTGACTTCCATCCTGTTTATTCAGACTCTGAGCCCGATGGTTATCTCCTATCGTTCGAAGGAGAAATCTCGTGAAGTCGCACGCCATAAAGCGCTGCGTGCCATGAATATCGCTTTCGGTATTCTGTTTGTGGTGGTCTTCTTCTATGCCGTCTCCTTCACCCTGGCGATGGGCCACGATGAAGCGGTCAAAGCTTATGAACAAAACATCTCGGCGCTGGCAATTGCGGCGCAGTTCATCAACGGCAGCGCTGGAGCATGGGTCACCGTGGTTAGCGTCATCCTCAACATTTTTGCCGTGATGACCGCGTTCTTCGGCGTTTACCTTGGCTTCCGTGAAGCGACTCAGGGCATTGTGATTAACCTGCTGCGTCGCAAAATGCCGGAAGAGAAAATCAATCAGAAGCTGGTGCAGCGCGGGATCATGCTGTTCGCCATTCTGCTGGCCTGGAGCGCAATTGTCCTCAACGCACCGGTGCTGAGCTTCACCTCTATCTGTAGTCCTATCTTCGGGATGGTCGGCTGTCTTATCCCGGCCTGGCTGGTTTACAAAGTGCCGGCGCTGCACAAATACAAAGGTGTCTCGCTGGTGATCATCATCATCACGGGTCTGCTGCTCTGTGTGTCTCCGTTCCTGGCATTCTCTTGATTAATTGGTGGTAAAAATGGCTGAAGTGAAAATGAACCCGCTATGGGACGTGCTGATTCAGGCGGTAAAACAGAACGTCAAACCCGCAATGGGTTGTACCGAGCCGGTGTCACTGGCGTTAGCCAGCGCCATTGCGGCCTCGCATCTGGCCGGTCGAGTCATCCGTGTTGACGCCAAAGTTTCACCCAATCTGATGAAAAACGGTATGGGTGTTACCGTACCCGGCACGGGAATGGTGGGGCTACCGATTGCCGCCGCTGTGGGGGCACTAGGCGGTGATTCGCAGGCCGGGCTGGAAGTGCTGAAAAGCGCGTCGGTGGATGCCATTGCCGCAGGCAAGCTGCTGCTCGCCAGTGGTAAGGTCTCGGTGGCTATCCAGGAACCGTGCGATGAAGTGCTGTATGCCAGCGCCACGGTTTACACGACGGATGAGTCGGCGACGGTCACCATCGCCGGTGGCCATACACGGGTTATCCGTATTGTGAAGAACGGCGTTGTTCTGCTGGATGCTGGTGGTTGTGCGGGGACGGGAGAGGAGACGGCGGTATCGCTGGAAAACGTGACCTTGGCGCAGGTGGTGGAATTTGCCGAACAGGTGCCGTTTGAACGCATCAGTTTTATTCTTGATGCGGCGCTGCTCAACGATGCGCTGTCTCATGAGGGGCTGCGCGCGCCATATGGTCTGCACATCGGCGCGACGTTACAGCGCCAGCGTGAGCGCGGGCTGCTGGCGAAAGATCTGTTGAGCGACATTATGATCCGCACTTCAGCGGCCTCCGATGCACGCATGGGCGGCGCCTGTCTACCGGCGATGAGTAACTCCGGTTCTGGTAATCAGGGCATTGCTGCCACCATGCCGGTGGTGGTGGTGGCCGAGCATCTGGGATGTTCACAGGAGAAAATGGCGCGTGGGCTGATTCTGTCGCATATGACGGCTATCTATATTCACCATCAGCTGCCGATGCTTTCCGCGCTGTGCGCCGCCACGACCGCCTCGATGGGGGCTGCCGCTGGGATTTGCTGGCTGATTGACGGCAGCTATCGCTGCATCGCAATGGCGATTAGCAGCATGATTGGCGACGTGAGCGGCATGATTTGCGATGGCGCATCCAATAGCTGCGCAATGAAGGTCTCTACCAGCGTATCGTCGGCGTGGAAAGCGGTGCTGATGGCGCTGGATGAAACTGCTGTTACCGGAAACGAGGGCATTGTAGCCAACGATGTAGAACAGTCGATTAGCAATCTCTGCGCGCTGGCCTGCCACTCTATGCAGCAAACCGACAAGCAGGTGATTGAAATTATGGCGAGTAAAATCGCTTAGCTGAGCGCCCCGGTGGCTGGCCGGGGCCGTTCTTTATACAGCGCTAGCTTCTTCATCCAGACGGCTTTGCGCCTGTACCACAATGGCTTCGAGCTCACTGAGCATCTCTTCAAAACCAAACGCGGCCGGTGCTTCAACCGATGGTGCCGCAGTAACGGCATCAACTGTCTGCTGTTGTTTCTTGTTTTTCTTACTCATTTTGTACTGCTCCCTGCTGGTGCTATACCGGTAAATCTATCAGTAAAGCGCGCAGAGGGGTATCAGCCACCAGTGTGATATTGCTCTCATCGCGAATAAATGCTCCATCACCGCAGGTTAAGGCCTGTTTTTGCGCATCATGGGCGTCTGCGTGCACCGTGCCGTGAATCGACTGCAGGTAGGCGCGTGGGCCATGCAGCTGCAGGCTCACCTGTTCGCCTTTGTCCAACTCGATATGGTGCAGCCATACCTGCTGGCGCAGCTGCAGACTGCCTTCACTGCCGTCCGGAGACGCTAACAGTTGGTGCTCGGAACTGTGCAATTTCATCTTCTGCACACGTGAGTTTTCACGTTCCGGGCAGGCGTCCAGCCAGATTTGGATCCGGGTTAACGATTTGTCTTTGCTGAGGTTATGCTCGCTATAGCTGACGCCAGGCTGAGTGGCAATCAACAGGGCTTCACCGGCCTTGGCCTTCACGTGATGACCTTCGTTATCACGATACTCGGCTTCACCTTCCAGAATCAGGTTAAGGATATCTACTTTCGGGTAGGTCCGCGGCTGGAAGGCGGCGCCGGGCGCGAGCACTTCCTGATTCAGCACGCGCAGAGAGGCGTAACCCAGCAGTTTCGGATCAAAATAATGCCCAAAAGAGAAGGTATAGCGGGCCTGCAGCCAACCGAAGTCAGCTTGTCCGCACTGTTTTGCTGTTCTTGTGGTAATCATCTTCTTGACCCTCCTTTACACTAAAACAATGGTAAAGGTATGGACGCTGCATTGTTAGCCAGATATTCTGCCCGGTATGTTCAAATTTCCTGAATGAGAACGCCATGGCTAAAGAGAGAGCACTGACGCTGGAAGCACTACGAGTAATGGACGCCATCGATAGGCGCGGCAGCTTTGCCGCGGCAGCCGATGAGCTGGGCCGTGTGCCTTCGGCATTGAGCTACACCATGCAAAAGCTGGAGGAAGAGCTGGACGTGGTGTTATTTGACCGCTCAGGTCATCGAACAAAATTCACCAACGTCGGGCGCATGCTGCTGGAACGTGGTCGCGTGCTGCTGGAAGCGGCGGATAAGCTGACAACCGATGCCGAAGCGCTGGCGCGCGGTTGGGAAACCCATCTCACCATCGTCGCAGAGGCGCTGATCCCAACGCCAACGCTATTCCCGTTGGTGGAGAAGCTGGCGACCAAATCCAATACCCAGTTGTCGATTATTACCGAAGTGCTGGCGGGGGCCTGGGAGCGTCTGGAGCAGGGACGTGCGGACATCGTCATTGCGCCGGACATGCATTTCCGTTCATCAACGGAGATCAACTCGCGCAAACTGTACTCGGTGATGAACGTCTATGTTGCTGCACCGGATCATCCGATTCATCAGGAAGCCGAACCGCTTTCAGAAGTGACCCGCGTGAAGTATCGCGGCGTGGCGATTGCCGATACCGCACGCGAACGTCCGGTCCTGACGGTACAGCTATTGGATAAACAGCCGCGATTGACGGTGACGTCGATGGAAGAAAAACGTCAGGCGCTGTTGGCCGGGTTGGGTGTGGCGACGATGCCGTATCCGCTGGTGGAAGAGGATATTGCGCAGGGGCGTCTGCGGGTGGTAAGCCCGGAGTATACCAGCGAGATTGATATCATCATGGCGTGGCGACGCGACAGTATGGGTGAAGCTAAATCCTGGTGTCTGCGTGAAATCCAGAAATTATTGACCGCCAGATAGGGCCCTTGAAGGATTCCCGGCTGGGTAACGTGCCGCCGGGAATGTCCCGGAGTCGGTGCTGGGCACCTCGTCCGGGCTATCTTGTGACGGTGAATACCATCAAGCCAGGCGTTTAGGATCGGGACCAAAGCGGTTATTACCCGGCGTCCCGTTCTGACAGTTGAAGATAATAATCACTATCCAGCCCACGATCGGAATAAGCAGCAGCAGCAACCACCATGCCGAACGGTCGGTGTCGTGCAAACGACGGAACTGTACCGCCCACCACGGCAGAAAGATCAGAATACCGTAAATCGTGGTGAGGATCCCCTCGCCACCGGCACGCTGCCAGCCAAGCATTTTATCCACCACGCTTAACACGGCCGTCAAAATGACGTTCACCAGAATGAACATCCAATACTCTTTACGACGGGCGCGACCGCCAAACCCAATATAGTTACGTATAACGTTGAGATACCAATCCATTTTCATGCCTCTATTAATCATTAATCACTTGTTTTTAAAGCGATCAATCTAAGGATAGTCGTGAATGAAAAGGGGGTAAATATTGGTGGGGAAAAATTAGGGCATCGATAAACGATGCCCTGTGCGCTTAACGGAAGCGTTCGTCACGACCGTGCGGTTCATCTAAATCCTGCCATGGCCCAATGGAGATAATGCCCGTCGGGTTGATGGTTTTGTGGCTGCGGAAATAGTGGGTGCGGATATGGTCAAAGTTGACGGTCTCCGCAATGCCCGGCATTTGGTAGATATCGCGCAGGAAGCCGTGCAGATTGAGGTAGTCACTGATGCGGTGTTTGTCGCACTTGAAGTGGGTGACATAAACCGGATCAAAACGGATAAGCGTGGTCCACAGGCGGATATCGGCTTCGGTCAGCTGATTGCCCGTCAGGTAGCGATGCTGTCCAAGGATTTTTTCCAGACGATCCAGCGAGCTAAAGACTTTTTCGACCGCTTCATCATAGGCTGCCTGGCTGGTGGCAAAGCCAGCCTTATAGACACCATTATTAACAGTGTCATAAATCCAGCCATTCAGCTCATCGATTTGCTCGCGCAGCGCTGGCGGATAGTAGTCACCGGCTTTTGCACCCAGCGCATCAAAGGCGGTGTTGAACATGCGAATGATTTCTGCCGATTCGTTGCTGACGATAGTTTGATTCTTTTTATCCCACAGCACCGGAACCGTTACGCGACCAGAGTAGTTTTGATCGGCGTGTTGATAGAGTTGATAGAGAAACTGGTGCTGATAGAGTGCATCGCCCGTGGCTGCGGGGAAATCAGCATCGAAGGTCCAACCATTTTCCAGCATCAGCGGGTTGACGACGGAAACGGAAATAAACGGTTCCAGTCCTTTCAGCGCTCTAAGAATGAGCGTGCGGTGTGCCCACGGACAGGCGAGGGAAACATACAGGTGATAACGATCTTTTTCAGCGGCAAAGCCTGCATTGCCGCTTGGGCCGGCTTCGCCATCGGCGGTCAGCCAGTTGCGAAAGGCGGAGACTGAACGCTGGAAACGTCCACCGGTGGATTTGGTGTCATACCAGACGTCTTGCCAGACGCCGTCGATTAACTGTCCCATGATGTTCTCCTTTTTAGACTCTACGCGCTCACGTTAGGTCGCCAGAGTTTAGATAGCAAAAGCGAGGAGATGTCTCCTCGCTTTTTATTCATTCAGTATAGTGCGCTTACCATTTTTTATTCAGTACACGGTCGATACTGAATGCGCCTGGACCGGTGATACCCAGCAGCAGGTAGCCGCCAGCGATGGTCAGGTTTTTCATGAACATCAGAGAGTTCATACCTTCAGCAAAGTTGCTGTGGAAGATGAACGCGGTCAGCAGGGTGAAGCCTGCGGTGAACAGCGCAGTGGTACGGGTCAGGAAACCGAACAGAATGGCCAGACCGCCGCCGAACTCAAGCAGGATGGTCAGTGGCAGCAGGAACCCTGGGACGCCCATGGCTTCCATATACTGCTGTGTACCCGCATACCCGGTGATTTTGCCCCAGCCAGCTGTGATAAACAGAATTGGCATCAGAATACGAGCAACCAGGAAACCAACATCTTCTAATTTTTTCATCTTTCTCTCCAGAGAACCTTGCGGGTAGTTAAACCATATTATTGAGCGTTTACACGTCGATAGCGTGTATCTGCTGTCGATGGAGAGAAATATAACCGCGGCGTTCGGCAATTGTTAGCAAGGAAAACTGTTGAACTTCTTCAAAGAATCTGAGCAACGATGTATGGCAGCATGATTTTTGCCGTCTCTTCACGTCGTGTTGGCTAAGGTCTTTATTCAGCAGCGTGGTGCGGCGGTTTTACTCTGTAACACGGAGGGGGGGCGGGTGATAGCAGGAATGACCGGTGATATCTGAGCCGGGTATTTCGTTCATACCGTTACTCAGATAACCGGTGTATTCAGAGGGTTAACGCAGTAGATTTTTAGCCATGCGCCAGGTGCTCCAGATACCCAGGCCGCGACGGGCCCAGCGTACCAAAAAGCGAGGATGGCGCAGCGATACCACGGCCATCGCGCTGCTGGCAACAATGGCCCAGGAGCGCAGGCTCACGAGCTTGCCCCAGCCTCGGTCGTAGACATCGGTGGCCTCCAGCCAGTCGCGGCGGCTAGCGATGAGATCCAGCCGTTGCTGCTGAATTTCTCGCAGCAGAACGGCCTTGCGTTCCTCTCGCGACGGTCGAGGGGTCATGGCTTATCGTCCTCAAGCAAAGCGCGATCGTTTGCCAGCTCGTGACGCGTATGGCGCAGCAGCGTTGAACGGCGCGCCTTACGTATTGTCCAGACACCGCCGATAAGCGCCAGCACAAGCAGCGTGCCGGTGGTTGCCATCATGACGTGTAAACGATACTGAGGGTCGACCGCCCAGATGACTAACACCAACAGGCTCATCAGGCCGAAAGCGGTAAACAGCAGGGTAAGCCCTGCCATTAACAGCAGCTGGATGAGGTTCGCTTTCTCCTCTTCCAGCTCGACGACCGCTAATCGCAGCCGCGTTTCCACCATCTGCACCGCGAGGGTGACAATGCGCTGACCAATGCCAAGGATATTTTTTCCCGGGCCTTGTGCGTGGTGAGAATCGTTCATGCTTAACGGCGGGTCAGCAGAACGCCCAGTACCAGGCCTACTGCTGCACCGATTCCGACGCCGGTCCACGGATTTTCACGGACATAGCCATCGGCTTTCGCAGCCGCTTCACGAGTCTGTTTTGCCAGGGCGTCGCTGGTTTCGCCAAGACGGTCACGGCTTTCTTTCAGCGCACTTTCCGCTTTGCTGCGCAGCTTGCTTAACTCTTCCTTGGATTTATCGGTGGAAGTATTCAGGACTTCTTCCAGGGTATCGGACAGGGCTTTAAGCTCTGCACGTAACTGTTCTGATGTCGAATCTTTAGCCATCGTATCTCTCCTGTAAGGGTTTTGACTCAATACGCGCGGGATTCCAGCGCGTTAAGTTCTTGCTGGGCTTCTTTGAGCTTGTGCTCACGTTTAGCCACTTTATCCGCATTACCGGTCTGTTTAGCTTCCTTCAGATCCTGCTCGCGCTCGCGAATCTCATCTTTCTGTTCAGCAATCTTTTCCTGATGATCGGCGCGAAGTTTGCTGTCAGTGCAGTGAGCTTTCACTTCGCTCAGCGCCTTTTTCAAACCGTCGATGCGGTGCTGATTGTTATGCTGTTCGGCATAACCAATCTCGCGCTGGATGTCCTGCTCTTTTTCCTGACACAGTGATGATGCTGCAGCGCTCGCGCTAAGCGAAGCGAGAGTGAGCGCGAGTATGATGCGGTATTTCATGTATGGACCTTCCATTGTGCGAAGTACATCTATTATGTACTTTTCCCAGTACGTGAGTCATGACGTTGCCACACTCACGGTACTAAGCATAGTAAGTAAAATGCGAAATCACCAAAGATAGTGAAATAATTCAGAATCCTGGAAGTCGCTGTTGTTAGCCAAATCGATGGGAGGTGTCGCGGAGAAGGGACAGCCAGCTCGCCGGATCGGTCTCTTCATCCTGCAGAGCGACAACGTACACATGCGGCAGCGTACTATCGAGTACGCGTTTTGCCGCAGCGCTTTGTTCGCTGGACTCAAAGGTAATCAGCAGCGCATCATCTTGTGGCGTGATGCTTTTAAAACGGATTCCGTTCGCGTCCAGGTGATGCGAGATGGAAAAGCCATCGGGCATGTTGGCCTGGTTCATCGGGCGGATCGCTAGCGTGGACTCTTCGCGCTGGAGCGCGGCCCACAGCCAGACCATGATGCACAACATCAGCATCACGCTCAGGCTGAGAGCAAATCGGCGGAGCAGAATGTGGTTAGACCCCATAATTACCCTCGATTACCGTATTTTTTCTTCCACACCACGGCCAGTGAGCCAATCAGACCCACGACCAGCAGTACGACTGGTAGCAGCATCAGACATGACATGAGCGCATCTTCATACTTCTGGAAGACAGGCGTTTTGCCCAGCAGGAAACCTAGCGTGGTCAGAATCAGCACCCACAGCAGACCGCTCATCCAATTGAAGAACTGGAAGCGTGCATTGCTCAGCCCCGAGAGGCCCGCGATAGTTGGCAGCAGCGTACGCACGAAGGCAATAAAGCGGCCAATCAGCAGGGCAGAAAGACCGTGCTTGTGGAATAGATGGTGCGCACGCTGGTGATAGTGTGCAGGAAGATGGGATAGCCAGTTTTGAACGATTCGGGTGTTGCCGAGCCATTTTCCCTGGATATAGCTCAGCCAGCAACCAAGGCTAGCGGCGACCGTCAGAAGAATAAGCGTCTGCGGGAAGCCCATTGCCCCTTTGGCAATCAGCACGCCGACCAGCACGAGTAGGCTATCTCCTGGCAAGAAGGCCGCTGGCAGCAAACCATTCTCAAGGAACAGAATCATAAATAAGACGAAATAGAGCATACCAATCATGGATGGATTAGCGAGGGTTTCGAAATCCTGGTTCCATAAGGCATTTAAAAGTTGGGTTAGTAGTTCCATTCACGATTCCTGGTACATCGATTAACGTAATGCCTGAACGCGCTGCGATATCTTCTCTGTTTTTATTTTAATAGCATCGCGGTAAATACGCGCTGAACAGTCCTTGTTTTGGGCGAAATAAAGTGCAAAACGACAAATTGCATTCAATTGTAACAAATGGTCTGGTTTCTCGTCACAGAAATTGCAAGTTGTTGCTGATTGATTTTGCGGCTTAGTGCGGGGAGAGGCTAGGGGATTTACAAAGGCTTACCCACACTGAAAGTCGGGCAAGCCTTATAGAGATTTCAACGGTTTTGCGAACAGCGCTAACGCCGCTTATTTACCGCCGATTGACACCGTATCAAGGTGAACGACCGGGTTTTCCGCGAACAGATAGCGATCGGCGTTAAATTCGAAATCATCGCTGGTTTCATTGAACAGCATCAGCTTGGTGTTTTCCAGGTGCTGCCACATGGCGATTTTGGCCGCATGCGGATCTTTGCGAATCAGTGCTTTTAAGATTTGGTCGTGGTCATCACACCAGTTATCGACCGTACGTGCGTCGATATGGTCATGCAGTTTCTTCCAGTACGGGTTATGCACGCGCTGAGTCCACATTTTTTCGACAATCGCCGCAAGCGCAGTATTCTGTGTCGCTAGCGCAACCTGTACGTGGAACTGGAGATCCCACTCGGAGTCACGGAAACATTTCTCTTTACGCGCTTTTTCCTGGATCTCCATCAGCTTCATGATGTCCTGCTTGGTGACCTGGGTCGCAGCAAATTCGGCAATGTTGCTTTCAATCAGCTGGCGAGCCTGCAGCAGTTCAAACGGACCGTAGTTGGCAAACTCCAGATTTTCATCCGGTGCCTGATGGTATTTGGCCTGATTGGAAATGACGTGGATACCTGAGCCTTTACGAACTTCAACGTAACCTTCCACTTCCAGCATAATAATGGCTTCGCGGACCACCGTACGGCTAACGCTCTTTTCATCGGCAATGAAGCGCTCCGCAGGCAGTTTATCGCCCACAAGGTAAACACCTTGCTCAATGCGCTCTTTTAACTCAGCGGCAAGTTGCTGATACAAACGGCGTGCGTCGGTGATTTCCATATGCTCTCCAGGCAGGGTACGGCAGATTAAATTTGTTATACCACTTTTACGAGCAGCTAACCACAATTTGAAATGAAAAAGCCGCCTGAATCAAGGCGGCTTTAGAGAAAGCAGACATCGGTAACAGATTAGTTTTGTGTGGCCTGCTGTGTCGGACGGTGGGTATCGGATTCACCATCATCCGCCTGCTTGTTCTGCAGGACGGTCCAGATAACCAGAGCCCCTAACAGGTCGAAGATGGCGAGTACGGCGAACAATGGGCTGAAGCCAATAGTATCCGCCAGCGCACCGACCACCAGAGCAAACATGGTGCTTGCCATCCACGCTGCCATCCCGGTCAGACCGTTGGCGGTAGCCACTTCGTTACGACCGAATACGTCAGAAGACAGTGTAATCAGCGCACCGGACAGAGACTGGTGCGCGAAGCCACCGAGGCACAATAACGCGATTGCAATGTACGGGCTGGTGAACAGACCAATCATCCCTGGGCCAATCATCAGCAGTGCACCCATGGTGACAACCATTTTACGGGACACAATCAGGTTTACGCCAAACCAGCGCTGGAACAGCGGCGGCAGGTAACCACCCAGTACGCAGCCTACGTCAGCGAACAGCATTGGCATCCAGGCAAACATAGCGATTTCTTTCAGATCAAAGCCATACACTTTGAACATGAACAGTGGGATCCAGGCGTTGAAGGTACCCCAGGCTGGTTCTGCCAGGAAACGTGGCAGTGCAATACCCCAGAAACGACGGGTCTGAATAATCTGCCATGGCGACATTTTCTTACCGTTGTTGGTCTGGTGCTGTGCTTCCTGACCGCCAATGATGTAATCGCGTTCTTCGTCAGTTAATTTTTTCTGATCGCGTGGGTGTTTGTAGAAGATGAGCCAGGACATTGCCCAGATGAAGCTCAGGACGCCAGAGATGATGAACGCCATCTGCCAGCTGTGCATCACGATAGCCCACACAACCAGAGGTGGAGCAATCATGCCGCCGATAGAGGAACCGACGTTGAAGTAGCCCACGGCGATAGAACGTTCTTTCGCTGGGAACCATTCGGAGCTGGCTTTCAGACCCGCAGGGATCATCGCTGCTTCAGCAGCACCGACCGCACCACGAGCAATCGCCAGACCACCCCAGCTGCCAGCCAGTGCGGTTGCGCCGCAGAATACGGCCCAGGCAATGGCGAAGAAGGCGTAGCCAATTTTGGTACCCAGAATGTCCAGCACGTAGCCCGCAACAGGCTGCATGACGGTGTAAGCTGCGGAGTAAGCAGCGATGATGTACGAATATTGCTGTGTGGAAATGTGCAGTTCAGCCATCAGAGTTGGCGCTGCTGCTGCCACGGTATTACGCGTCAGGTATCCCAGCACGGTGCCCACGGTCACCAGTGCAATCATGTACCAACGTAATCCTTTAATTTTACGCATGTAAACCTCATCGTTTGTTATCTCTGCGGATTCCGCAGCCATCATCCTGTGCCAGGAGATGATGTTTTTTCGAAGGGCTTACCGAGGACGTGAATCCCGGTACGGCCCGAACTTGCCATTAGTACGTGTGCTGAATTCGGTATCCGTACCGCTCAATCAGGTGTCTATAGCGACCACCGCTAATGCATCGTGTCGATGAATGTGTTCGACGGAGGGCAAGATAACTTGTCATACAACTTTAAAAGGTGAATACCGTCACAAAAGAGGTATTTTCCATAGCGTTTAAGGGGTATATAAGCTAGGCCAGATACGGCGCGGCTTGCAGCGTTGTTTTGCTATTTTTTTTGTCATTTTTTGTCAGGATTTATTGATCTAACTCACGAAAAAATCTTCGGCTCAACGAAATTGGTGTGATAACTTTGTCTGCATTACAGATAAACATCTGACCCACTCGTTGAGAGGAAGACGATAATGACTCCGTTTATGACTGAAGATTTCCTGTTAGATACCGAATTTGCCCGCCGTCTGTACCAGGACTACGCAAAAGACCAGCCGATTTTCGACTATCACTGCCATTTACCGCCTCAGCAGGTTGCCGAAGACTATCGTTTTAAAAACCTGTATGACATCTGGCTGAAAGGCGACCACTACAAGTGGCGTGCGATGCGCACCAATGGCGTTGCAGAACGTCTGTGCACCGGCGATGCGTCTGACCGTGAGAAGTTTGACGCGTGGGCAGCGACCGTACCGCATACGATCGGTAACCCGTTATACCACTGGACTCATCTGGAACTGCGCCGCCCATTCGGCATCACCGGCAAACTGCTGTCACCGACAACCGCGGGTGAGATCTGGGACGAGTGCAACGAGCTGCTGGCGCAGGACAAGTTCTCCGCGCGCGGCATCATGAAGCAGATGAACGTCAAAATGGTCGGCACTACCGATGACCCGATAGATTCTCTGGAGCACCATGCAGCTGTCGCTAAAGATGGCTCTTTCGACGTGAAAGTGCTGCCGAGCTGGCGTCCGGATAAAGCCTTCAACATTGAACAGGCGACCTTCAACGATTACATGGCGAAACTGGGCGAAGTGTCTGACACTGAAATTCGTCGTTTCACCGATCTGCAGACTGCACTGACTAAACGTCTGGATCACTTTGCTGCCCACGGCTGTAAAGTCTCCGACCACGCGCTGGATGTGGTGCTGTTCGCCGAGTCTAACGAAGCGGAACTCGACAGCATCCTGGCCCGTCGTCTGGCTGGCGAAACCCTGAGCGAACACGAAGTGGCGCAGTTCAAAACTGCGGTACTGGTCTTCCTCGGCGCGGAATATGCGCGTCGCGAATGGGTACAGCAGTATCACATTGGCGCATTGCGTAACAACAACCTGCGTCAGTTCAAACTGCTGGGCGCTGACGTTGGCTTTGACTCCATCAACGACCGTCCAATGGCCGAAGAGCTGTCTAAACTGCTGAGCAAGCAGAATGAACAGAACCTGCTGCCAAAAACCATTCTTTACTGTCTGAATCCGCGCGATAACGAAGTGCTGGGCACCATGATCGGTAACTTCCAGGGCGAAGGTATGCCAGGCAAGATGCAGTTCGGTTCCGGCTGGTGGTTCAACGATCAGAAAGACGGCATGGAACGTCAGATGACGCAGCTGGCACAGCTGGGCCTACTCAGCCGCTTTGTTGGCATGCTGACCGATAGCCGTAGCTTCTTGTCTTACACTCGCCATGAATACTTCCGCCGCATTCTGTGCCAGATGATTGGCCGTTGGGTTGCCGCGGGCGAAGCGCCTGCCGACATCCAGCTGCTGGGTGAGATGGTGAGAAATATTTGCTTTAACAATGCGCGTGACTACTTCGCCATTGAATTGAACTAAGGTCTGGGGTTGGTATGCAATACATCAAGATCCATGCGCTGGATAACGTCGCGGTAGCGCTCGCTGACTTGGCTGAAGGAACCGAAGTGACCGTTGATGGCCAGGCGATAACCCTGCGTCAGGCGGTAACGCGTGGCCATAAATTCGCTTTACGCGATATTGCGAAAGGCGAAAACGTCATCAAATATGGTTTGCCAATTGGGCATACGCTGGTTGATGTGGCGGCGGGTGAGCACATTCATGCGCACAACACTCGCACCAATCTTAGCGATTTGGACACGTATAGCTACCAACCGGATTTCCAGGCTGAAGTTGCACAGCCAGCCGATCGTGAGGTACAGATCTATCGCCGTCCGAACGGTGAGGTTGGGGTGCGTAACGAACTGTGGATCCTGCCGACCGTGGGCTGCGTTAACGCGATGGCTCGCCAGATGCAGACGCGCTTTCTCAAAGAGAGCAACGAGGCTGAAGGTATCGACGGCGTTCATCTCTTCAGTCACACCTACGGCTGCTCGCAGCTGGGTGATGACCACATTAACACCCGTACCATGCTGCAAAATATGGTGCGTCACCCGAATGCGGGGGCGGTGCTGGTGGTCGGTCTTGGCTGTGAGAACAACCAGATTGATGCTTTCCGCGAAACCTTAGGAGAGTTCGATCCCGAACGCGTTCACTTCATGGTCTGCCAACACCAGGAAGACGAAGTGGAAGCCGGGATCGAACACCTCCGCCAGCTTTACGATGTCATGCGTCATGACACACGCGAGCCGGGCAAACTGAGCGAGCTGAAGTTTGGTCTGGAGTGCGGTGGGTCTGATGGCCTGTCCGGTATCACCGCCAATCCGATGCTGGGTCGCTTCTCTGACTACGTGATTGCCAACGGCGGCACTACCGTGCTGACTGAAGTACCGGAAATGTTTGGTGCCGAACAGTTGCTGATGGATCACTGCCGCGACGAAGAGACCTTCGGCAAGTTGGTGACCATGGTCAATGACTTTAAGCAGTACTTCATTGCGCATAATCAGCCGATTTACGAGAACCCATCCCCGGGCAACAAAGCTGGCGGTATCACCACGCTGGAAGACAAATCGCTGGGTTGCACGCAGAAAGCGGGCTCAAGCCAGGTAGTTGACGTGCTGCGTTATGGCGAGCGTCTGAAAACCCACGGGCTAAACCTGCTGAGCGCGCCGGGCAACGATGCCGTCGCGACCAGCGCACTGGCGGGTGCGGGCTGCCATATGGTGCTGTTCAGCACCGGTCGCGGTACACCATACGGTGGTTTTGTGCCAACGGTGAAAATTGCTACCAACAGCGAACTGGCGGCGAAGAAAAAACACTGGATCGACTTTGATGCCGGCCAGCTGATTCACGGCAAAGCAATGCCGCAGCTGTTGAATGAGTTTGTCGATACCATTGTTGATTTTGCTAATGGCAAGCAGACCTGCAACGAACGCAATGATTTCCGCGAGCTGGCGCTGTTTAAGAGCGGCGTCACGTTGTAGTAGCACGATTATCTGATACGATAAAACGGCGTTTCAAATTCTGAAGCGCCGTTTTTTTATGGCTTCGTTTTTCAGGGACTCTTCATGACTGCGTATTGGCTTGCCCAGGGCGTAGGTATCATCGCTTTTCTGATCGGTATCACTACCTTTATCAACCGCGACGAGCGTCGTTTCAAATTTCAACTGGCTATCTACAGCGGCGTAATTGGGCTGCATTTTTTCTTGATGGGGGCGATTCCCGCCGGGGCGAGCGCCGAGCTTAACGTGATTCGCACGGTGATTTCGGTCTATACCCGACGCCTGTGGGTGATGTTCTTGTTTATCGCGCTGACGCTGATTATCGGTATCGGTAAACTTCAGCACGCGATGGAAATTCTGCCGGTTATCGGCACGGTGGCCAGTACCTGGGCGCTGTTCCGCTGCAAAGGGCTCACGGTGCGCTGTGTGATGTGGTGCTCCACCGCTTGCTGGGTCATTCATAATTTCTGGCTCGGGTCGATTGGCGGCACGCTGATTGAGGGCAGCTTCCTGGTGATGAACGGCCTGAACATTATTCGCTTCTGGCGCATGCAGCGGAAGGGGATTGACCCGTTTAAGGTCGAGAAGAAAGTACAGAGTGAAAACCCCTCCGCCTGATGGCGAAGGGGCTCAAGAGCTAGCTACGCAGGGCGTCCTTTGCCAGACGTGCATCTTCCGCCTGGCAGACAGCGGCAGTGAACATCACGTCGGTGGAGGAGTTGATGGCGGTTTCGCAGGAGTCCTGCAGTACGCCAATAATAAAGCCGACGGCAACCACCTGCATGGCAATCTCATTGGGAATACCAAACATGTTACAGGCCAGCGGGATCAGCAGTAATGAACCGCCCGCCACGCCGGATGCACCGCAGGCGCACAGCGATGCCACGACGCTCAGCAGCAGCGCCGTGGGCAGATCGACAGCGATACCCAGCGTATGTACGGCCGCCAGCGTCAGCACGGTGATGGTAATCGCCGCCCCCGCCATATTGACCGTTGCCCCCAGAGGAATGGATACCGAGTAGGTATCACGGTCCAGATTCAGCTTCTCACACAGCGACATGTTCACCGGAATGTTGGCCGCCGAGCTGCGGGTGAAGAAGGCGGTTACGCCGCTTTCACGCAGGCACAGGAAAACCAGCGGATACGGGTTGCGGCGGATTTGCAAAAATACCAGCAGCGGGTTTATGACCAGCGCGACCACCGCCATACAACCAATCAGCACCAGCAGGATCTGCGCATAGCCCCACAGCGCTGAGAAACCGGTGGTGGCAAGCGTGGAAGAGACCAGACCGAAGATACCGATAGGTGCGAAACGGATAACCACTTTCACGATAAAGGTCACCGCATTCGACAGATCGTTGACCAGATTTTTGGTGGTGTCGTTGCTGTGGCGTAGAGCAAAGCCCAGGCCTACCGCCCACACCAGAATACCGATGTAGTTGGCGTTAATCAGCGCGTGAATAGGGTTAGCGACGATGCTCATCAGCAGGCCATGCATGACCTCAACGATACCGGTTGGTGGCGTGATATCCGTGGCTCCGGTCGTCAACTGCAGCGTCGATGGGAAGAGAAAGCTCACTACCACAGCGGTTAACGCCGCTGCAAAGGTACCAAACAGATAGAGCCATAAAATAGGGCGGATGTTGGTTTTCTGTCCCTGCTGGTGGTTAGCGATTGACGCCATCACCAGCGTTAATACGAGGACAGGGGCGACGGCTTTCAGCGCGCCGACGAACAGCGTACCGAGCAGGCCGGTGGCTTCCGCGGCAGGTTTGGAAACCAGTGCCAGCGCAATACCAAGGATAAGCCCAACCAGGATCTGTTTGACCAGACTACCCCGGGTTAGAAAACGCATAAAGCCGGATGATGCGGGTTGTTGTGTCATCATTGCATTCCTTAAGATGATGAGTTGTGTCTTTCCAGCGACGTATTATTTGTTACGTTTATGTCTGGATGTAAAAAAATGTTTGCTCGATCGAGTATAAGGAAAGTCTTCGCTTGGGGAAGTACAAAATGCTGGAATTTACGCCACGCGTCATATTTCTTAACTAATTATTTACATTTTTGCGGCGCAAATATGAACTGGAGGCCAACACTGTCCACTTAAGCAAAGCGATTAGGGGAAACGCCGGGATTTGGTTCCCGGAGGGATGCCAAACTCGATGGTCGCCCCGCGTATCTCACTCTTAAACTCACGGTGCTCAACTTGAGGCGGAATTTGGACGAGCCACGCGCGGCTCGTCCAGAAAGGGAATTACATTATCTGCTTTTTCGCATCGTTGCGGTGATTCACCCACGCGTTAATCAGCAACGTGAGCAACAGAATGCCGCCCACCACGCCCAATGAAACGGAAATTGGGATGTGGTAGAAATCAACGATCAGCATCTTGATACCGATAAATACCAGGATCACCGATAGCCCGTACTTCAGCATGGAGAAGCGCTCTGCGACGCCTGCCAGCAGGAAGTACATCGCACGCAGACCGAGGATGGCGAACAGGTTAGAGGTCAGCACGATAAACGGATCGGTGGTCACCGCGAAGATCGCCGGAATGCTATCGACCGCGAAGATCACATCGCTTAGCTCAACCAGAATCAGCACCAGCAGCAATGGGGTAGCAAACAGCACGCCGTTTTTGCGGGTGAAGAAATGTTCATTCTCGATTTTGTCAGTCATTCGCAGATGGCTGCGCAGCCAGCGTACCAGCGGTTTGTCGCCGATGCCGCCTTCATCTTCTTTCGCCAGCGCCATTTTGACACCGGTGAACAGCAGGAACGCGCCGAAAATATACAGCAGCCATTCGAACTGGGAGATAAGCCAGCTACCGGCGAAGATCATGATGGTACGCAGAACGATAGCACCTAGCACGCCGTAGACCAGTACTCGACGCTGTAGTGCAGCAGGCACGGAGAAGTAGCTAAACAGCATCAGCCAAACGAAGACGTTGTCGACCGCCAGCGATTTTTCAATCAAGTAGCCGGTGAGGAATGCCAGCGCCTGTGGGTCAGCCACCGCACGTCCCTGGGTCTGTACCAGATACCACCAGAAGGCTGCGTTAAACAGTAAAGAGAGGGTGACCCAGACCAGCGACCAGCTGGCAGCCTGTTTCATCGACATCGTATGAGCGCCGCGACGGCCCTGTAATAACAGGTCGATGGCGAGCATGATAACCACCACAACCGCGAATCCGCCCCACAGCAACGGTGTGCCGACTGTATTCATAACTATTTTCCTTACGCATAAAAAAACGGCTAACGTCAGAAGACGATAGCCGTTGCTTTTTATGCATAGACCTCGCCTTCCGGCAAGGTCTCACTTACAACAAGAAAGGAATACGCGTTCGTATTCCTTTTTCGTTGCCCGGCGACCGGATACGGTTTTACACGTATCGTAATGACGATCCACCGACAAGGAAGTTACTCCCCTTTGCAGGTAACAAAATATGTCAGGTCACTGATTTCGTCAATGACCCGCCATCTCTCATTTACGTTGTTTTACGAAGCCTGCGCATCCGCTGGGAAAACGACGCCGGTCTGGCGACGAATTTCGGTCTGTACTTTAGCGGTAATGCGGCTGACTTCGAGTCCAGGGTGTTCCACTTCGTTGTTTTCGACCAGGCGCGCAAACTCTTCAGCTTCATACAGCATAGTATTGATATGCTGAGGCTGGCTGAGATCCTGTGCTTTGCTGCCGCGAGGCACGAAGGAAAGCTTCTGGCACTCGGAGATTTTCTCGATAATCAGCGCCCCGGCTTCCCCCTGAATCTCGCTTGGCAGGTTAGAATCGCTGACTTTGGAGTGCTGCAGCGTGACGCTGAAATCACCGTAATCCATCACCACCACGCCGTGCGCATCAACGCCGCTGTCCAGCAGACTGGCGGAGGCCTGAATGTGCTTCGGCTCGCCCCACAGCGCGACCGCAGAGGCCAGGCAGTAAAAACCGATATCCATAATCGAGCCGTTGGAGAAGGCAGGGTTAAATGTATTGGGGTTTTCGCCGTTGAGATAGCGCTGATAGCGGGAGGAATACTGGCAGTAGTTGATAAACGCTTTACGGATCTGACCGAGCTTTGGCAGCGCCTGTTGCAGTAGCTGGAAATTGGGTAAGCTGGCCGTTTTAAACGCTTCGAACAGCACCACCTGGTTTTCACGGGCGAGAGCAATAGCCCGCTCCGCTTCGCGCAGGTTAGAGGCCAGCGGCTTCTCGCAAATGACGTGTTTTTTATGGCGTAAGAACAGCTCGGTTTGCGGGAAGTGCAATGAGTTTGGACTGGCAATATACACTGCATCAATATCATCGCTTTGCGCCATGGCTTCAAGCGAAGTGAACAGATGCTCGACGGGATAATCGTTGGCGAAGCTTTGCGCCTGTTCAAGGCTGCGGGAATAAACGGCGGTTAACTTGTACTTGCCGGTCTCATGAGCGGCATCGACAAACTGGCGGGTGATCCAGTTTGTCCCAATCACAGCGAAACGTATCATAAACGCCTTCAGGCTCCATAAAGGGATTCTTTCGTCAATGTATCACGCCTTTATGACAATGCCAGTGCCCGACTACGCAGTTTCCTTTAATGACAGGTGCGTCAGCCACAAACGGGTATCAAACTCCAACTGGTGGTACTGCGGTTCCATATAACAGCACAGCTGATAGAACGCTTTATCGTGTTCTTTTTCTTTTAAGTGTGCGAGTTCGTGAACCACAATCATTTTGAGAAAGGCTTCCGGGGCGTTGCGAAATACGGTGGCAACGCGGATTTCAGCTTTAGCTTTGAGCTTACCGCCCTGCACGCGTGATACCGCCGTGTGCAGCCCGAGTGCGTTTTTCAACACGTGGATCTTGTTGTCATACATGACTTTATTGATCGGCGGTGCGTTACGCAGAAACTGGCTTTTCAGATCCTGGGTGTACTGCCAGAGCGCTTTATCGGTAGCAAAATCGTGCGTGCCGGGATAGCGTTTCTCCAGCACCGTGCCCAGACGCCGTTCGGTGATTAACGTGCGCACCTGAGTCAGTAAATGCTCCGGGTATCCCTGGAGGTAAGTTAGTTGGTTCATCTTCACCCACGCAAATCATAAAAAGTGTATACTCACGCACCCTTTTCAGGGATACGCCGTAATTTTACCATTCAGGAGGGCCGATGAGCCACATAGACAACGGTTTCCGTTCGCTAACACTAAAACGTTTCCCGGAAACGGATGACGTTAACCCGCTGCTGGCGTGGGAAGCGGCGGATGAGTATCTGCTGCAGCAGCTGGACGATACTGAGATTAGCGGCCCGGTGTTAATCCTGAATGATACCTTCGGTGCGCTGGGCTGTGCGCTAGCGGATCATACGCCTTACAGCATTGGTGATTCATACTTAAGTGAGTTGGCAACGCGTGAAAACCTGCGCCACAACGACATCGCCGAATCCAGCGTTAAATTCCTCGACAGCACCGCCGAGTACCCGCAGGCGCCGGGCGTGGTGCTGATTAAGATCCCAAAAACCATGGCGTTGCTGGAACAGCAGCTGCGTGCGCTGCGCGATGTTTTGACACCCCAAACGCGTATTATCGCCGGCGCGAAAGCCCGCGATATTCATACCTCGACGCTTGAGCTGTTTGAAAAAGTGCTCGGCCCAACCACCACCACGCTGGCATGGAAAAAAGCGCGTCTGATCAACTGTACTTTCAGTAAACCAGAATTAGCCGATACTTCCTTGACCCTGAGCTGGAAGCTGGAAGGCACCGAGTGGACCATCCACAACCACGCTAACGTCTTCTCCCGCACCGGGCTGGATATCGGCGCGCGCTTCTTTATGCAGCATCTGCCGGATAACCTGGAAGGTGAGATTGTTGATCTCGGCTGTGGCAACGGTGTTATTGGGATGACGCTGCTGGAGAAAAATCCGCAGGCGAGCGTGGTGTTTGTCGATGAGTCGCCGATGGCCGTTGCCTCCAGCCGTCTCAACGTGGAAACTAACCTGCCAGACGCACTGGATCGCTGCGAGTTTATGATCAACAACGCCCTTTCTGGCGTTGAACCGTTCCGCTTTAACGCGGTACTGTGCAATCCACCGTTCCACCAGAAACACGCGCTGACTGATAACATTGCGTGGGAGATGTTCCACCATGCGCGTCGCTGTCTGAAAATCAACGGCGAGCTGTACATCGTGGCCAACCGTCACCTCGATTACTTCCACAAGCTGAAGAAGATTTTCGGCAACTGCGAAACCATCGCCACCAACAATAAATTCGTGGTGCTGAAAGCGGTGAAACTCGGCCGTCGCCGTTAATCGCTGGCGCTAGCGTGTAATAGAAACGTTTTATCCGGCCTGATGAAGACCAGGCCGGATAAAAGCGAGAGGGCTATATTTCCAGCGCCAATCGGGTGCCTTGCGCGATAGCGCGTCGGGCATCCAGTTCTCCTGCGACATCGCTCCCGCCGATAAGATGCACCGTTTTACCCGCAGCCTGCAGCGGTTCCGCCAGCGCCCGGTTGGGCTCCTGACCGGCGCAGATAATCACGTTATCGACCGTCAGTGTTTGCGCTTCGCCATTGATTTCCACATGTAATCCCGCATCGTCAATTCTTTGGTAACTCACCGCAGGGATCATTTTCACCCCGCGCGAAAGCAGGGTAGTGCGATGGATCCAGCCGGTGGTTTTGCCTAGCCCTTCACCTGGTTTACTGGCTTTACGCTGTAGCATGACGATCTGCCGTGGGCTACGTGCCAGATGCGGGCCTTCCGGACGCAGACCGCCTGCCTGCTGTAGGCTGGTGTCGATCCCCCATTCGACGCAAAATTCGGCAATATTCTGGCTGGTTGGATTACCGGGCTGGCTAAGATACATGGCAGTATCAAAACCGATGCCGCCGCAGCCGATAATCGCGACGCGCTGGCCTACCGGGGCTTTATCGCGCAGCACATCCAGATAGGTCAGGACTTTCGGATGATCGATACCGTCGATCGGCGGCGTGCGCGGCGTGATCCCGGTGGCGAGAATGGTCTCATCAAAGTGCAGAAGATCGTCGGCGCTAACCCGCTGATTCAGCTTCAGCGTCACGCCGGTGATGTCGATCATTCGGCGGTAATAGCGCAGCGTTTCATAAAATTCTTCTTTGCCAGGGATCTGCTTGGCGATATTGAACTGCCCGCCGATCTCGGCGTTGCCGTCAAACAGCGTGACCAGATGACCGCGTGAGGCGGCATTGATGGCAAAAGCCAGACCCGCCGGGCCGGCGCCAACCACCGCCAGATTCTTGCGATGTGCCGCCGGTACAATAGGCATTTTGGTTTCATGGCAGGCGCGAGGGTTCACCAGGCAAGATGTCACTTTGCCGACGAAGATCTGATCCAGGCAGGCCTGGTTACAGCCGATACAGGTGTTGATCTCGTCGGCGCGTCCGGATTGTGCCTTTGACAGCAGCTCGGCATCGGCGAGGAAGGGGCGTGCCATGGAGACCATGTCGGCGTCGCCGCGTGACAAAATGTCATCGGCCACCTGCGGATCGTTGATACGGTTAGTGGTGACCAGCGGGATCGTCACATGACCTTTCAGCTTGCGTGTTACCCAGCTGAATGCACCACGCGGTACCGGTGTGGCGATAGTGGGGATCCGCGCTTCGTGCCAGCCGATCCCGGTATTGATGATCGTGGCACCGGCGGCCTCAATGGCTTTTGCCAATAGGACGGTTTCATCAAAAGTACCGCCGTTGTCGACCAGATCGAGCATCGACAGGCGGTAGACGATAATAAAGTTTTTCCCCACCCGCTGACGTACTGCGCGCACTACCTCCACGGCAAAACGCATACGGTTGGCATATTCTCCGCCCCACTCATCGTCACGCTGATTGGTGCGCGCGGCTAGAAATTCGTTAATCAAATACCCTTCCGACCCCATCACTTCTACGCCATCGTAGCCCGCTTCCCGCGCCAGCTGGGCGCAGTGGGCGAAGTCTTCAATCAATGTGAGGATCTCGTCATGAGTCAATGCATGTGGTGTGAAGCGGTTTATCGGCGCCTGTAGGGCGGAAGGCGCAACCAGCTTTGGCTGGTAGCTGTAGCGACCGGTGTGCAGGATTTGCAGGGCAATTTTGCCGCCTTCCTGATGCACCGCGTCGGTAATCACGCGGTGATGCGGTACCTGGCTTGCGTCGTTCAGCATCGCACCGCCCGCCATCCCGACACCGGTGGCATCCGGTGCGATTCCGCCGCTGACGATAAGCGCCACGCCGTGACGCGCTCGCTCGGCGTAGAAAGCCGCCAGACGCTCCGCGCCGTCGGGATACTCCTCAAGCCCGGTGTGCATAGACCCCATCAGCACACGGTTTTTAAGCTGGGTAAAACCCAGATCGAGCGGGGCGAACAGCGACGGATAGCTCATAAGAATGTCCAGTATGTGAAATTATTGTTATGTGGTCGGATGAGTTACTAATTTAGCCGTCGGCGGGAAAAAGGGAAAAGGGGAATGCGATGATTGTGATGGGATTCAAAGAACGCCCCCGTGTCGGGGGCGTCTCTTAAAGAGCTGGTGTGGCGAATACCACTCGCTTACCCAGCGCATCGAACAGATGGAGATGCGATTCTTGCACGCTCAGAGTCAGCGGCTGCTGAGGTGGGAAACTCAGCTGCTGGAATGACTTCAGGCAAACAGAGTGGCCATCAATGTCCAGCCACACCAGCGTTGAATCTCCCTGGAGTTCACATAGGCGTGTGCGACCGGTAAGGCTAAAATCACCCGGCTGCTGATATTGCATATGCTCCGGGCGGATGGCGACAAACATCTTGTCACCATCCCGAACACCGATAGGCTGGCGAGAGAGGGGGAAGGCGATGTCATCAGTGATATACAGCGTGCCCTGGCGCCAAACGGCAGGCAGGATATTGATTTTAGGCGTGCCGATAAACTCAGCGACAAATAGGTTTGCCGGGGTGTTATAAAGCTCAAGCGGCGTGCCGACCTGTTCAATTTTTCCTTTGTAGAGCACGACGATACGGTCAGCCAGCGTCATGGCTTCGACTTGATCGTGGGTCACATAAATCATAGTGTTTTTCAGTGTGTTATGAAGCTGCTGGATCTCCTGGCGCATCTCCACCCGCAGTGCGGCGTCGAGGTTGGAAAGCGGTTCATCAAATAAGAACAGTTCGGGCTCCTGAACAATCGAACGCCCAATCGCCACGCGCTGTCGCTGGCCGCCGGAAAGATTTTGCGGCAGCCGGTTGAGCATCTCATCCAGCTTTAGCATATTGGCTGCATGATTGATACGCCGGGTGATTTCGTCGGCGGGCGTTTTGATATTGCGTAGCCCAAAGGAGAGGTTCTCGCGTACCGTCATATGGGGATAGAGAGCGTAGGACTGAAAAACCATGGATAGGCTGCGTTTACCCGCTGCCAGATGGGTGACGTCCTTCTCTCCCATTATCATTTTGCCGCTATCGGGCATTTCAAGCCCGGCAATCATCCGCAGCAGCGTCGACTTACCGCAGCCGGAAGGGCCTACCAGTACGATAAATTCCCCGGAGGCAATCTCCAGTGATAGGTTTTCAATGATGGTGGATTTATCGTATTTCTTATGAATATTGCTGAGATAAAGGGCTGTCACAGAGTCTCCTTTGCGGCAATAAATGCCAGTACTTCTTCGGTTTTTTCGGCCAGCAGGCGGGTATCGCCACGGGTTTCCACGTTCAAACGCAGCAGCGGTTCGGTATTTGATCCTCGAAGGTTAAAGCGCCAATGAGCAAAGGCCAGGCTCACTCCATCGCAATCGTCATACTGCGGGGCCTGGGATTGATAATGCTCGATGATGCTTTTCAAGAGTGCGGCAGGATGGCTAACCACTCGGTTGATCTCGCCTGATACCGGAAAACGCGCCTGTGCATCGCGAATAAACGCCGACAAGGGTTGATGACGACAGCCAATAATTTGCAGCATCAATATCAGCGGGATCATCCCGCTATCGCAGTAGCCAAAATCACGGAAGTAGTGATGTCCGCTCATTTCGCCGCCGTAAATAGCATCTTCCTGACGCATGCGGGCTTTGATAAAAGCGTGCCCCGTTTTGCTGATAATCGGCACGCCACCACATTGATTGATAATGTCGAGACTGTTCCAGATTAAACGCGGGTCGATGATCACGTGACTCGCTGGCGCTTGCTGTAAGAAGTGCCGGGCAAAGAGTCCTACCAGGTAATAGCTCTCAATAAATTCACCGTGCTCATCGAAGAAAAAACAGCGATCGAAATCGCCATCCCAGGCGATGCCAAAATCAGCGTGATGGGCAATGACCGCCTGCTGTGTGACGGTTCGGTTTTCGGCCAGCATGGGATTGGGCACACCTGCGGGAAAGTGGCCGTCGGGTTGATGATGAAGGCGGATAAACTCAACGGGCACACCGATATTTTTAAGCGCCTCGGCCAGAGCGTCGAGCGCTGGGCCAGCCGTGCCATGCCCGGAGTTGACCACGATACGCAGCGGTCGTATAAGCCGAAGCCTGAGAAAACGCAGTAGACACTGGATCCAGGCAGGGCGATTATCGTAAGCCGTGAGAATGCCACGGTGCACGGCAGGGGGAAAATCGTTGTTTTCAGCCAGCGCTTTGATGTCGAGCAGGCCGTTATCATTGCTGATGGGACGCGCCTCTTCACGAACCAGCTTCATGCCGTTGTACTGGGCTGGATTGTGGCTCGCTGTAATTTGGATCCCGCCGTCTGCGCGCAGTTCACGCGTGGCAAAGTAAATCTCTTCAGTCCCCGTTAGACCAATATCAATGACGTCGACGCCGCTGGCCATAAGTCCTTGCGCCAGTGCAGCTTTTAGCTCCTCCGAACTCAAGCGAATATCTGCACCGATGACAACGCGCCGAGGTTTGAGCCAGGCGGCATAGGCGCGGCCGATGCGAAAGGCGATCCCGGCCGTGAGTTCGGTACCGACTTCACCACGAATGTCGTAAGCTTTAAAACAGGTCAGTTCATCCATAATCCACTCTTCTGTTAAGCGATGGGGTCTCAGGCCGTTTCCCGCACAATGAGCTGATATTCCAGCGCATAGTGAGTAATCGGCCCATTTTTGAGCAGTAATTCAACGGCGATTTCCCCTTTGCGTTCCGCATCCTGGGCGATAGTGGTCAGCCCGATGCCGTTGACTTCGGGCGCCATGTTGTCAAAACCGGTGATCGCCACGCGTTCAGGAATAGCCAGGTGATTACGCTGGCAATAATTCACCGCACCAATAGCAAAACGATCGGACAAACAAATCAGTGCGGTAATGTGGGGATGGGTAGTGAGCAACGCTTCTGCGGCCTGCTCGCCATGCTTTTCGTCATGTTGGGTTTCATAGAGCCAGCTATCCTCAAGCGGGATGTCATGTTCATGAAAAACCTCACGGCAGGCGTTCACTCGCGTCAACATCAAGGAGTTATCACCGGTTATTGTGTGTTCAAGATGGCGTAACCCTTGAATGCCTGGGCGTGAAGAGAAGGCAATGATGCCAAAGTGGCGATGGCCTTTTTGAATCAGGTATGTCGCGATATCGCGCATGGCGCAGGCGTTATCAATGGATACGCTGCTGTACTGGGGTAATTGAAAATCAAGCGTGACAATGGGGAGATGGCGGGCAAGGGTTTGTTGAATGGCCACCGCGTTGCTGTAAGTGGCGTTAAGAATATAGCCATCAACCAGGGTAGTCAGCGTCGTCGTTTGACATGTCGTCCCTTTTTGCAGCGGAATGAGCACCAGGTTGATATTTTGTTGTTCACAGCATATTGCAATCCCGCGCATGAGCTTCATGTCATGGGGATCGATAAAGACGTAGCTCATTGAGTCATTGAATATGACACCGATAGCGTCTGACTTACCCGTCCGCAGTGCCCGAGCGAGCTTATCAGGCCCCTGAAACCCGACGGATTCTGCGTAGGATAAAATTCGCCCACGTAAAACAGTGGAGAGTTTCTCTGGATTATTCCATGCATTCGATACGCTGGTGTGCGAAATATTCATTTCTTTAGCCAATGATTTAATCGTAACCCTATCTTTTCTTCTTTCTTTGTATTTATTTGGCATCGTGTTTTCTTATTTTATATTCCTAGTGATTATGTTTTTATTTATCACTGATGGCCGCTGAGTTTATCGTTAAACAAAAATGATTTTGTGATTTGTTTAACGATAAACATAAAAAAGGGGTGTTAATTTACGCCTCGTTTAAAGCAGGGTTGCGATAAGCCAATAACAGTTATTCAGCGTTAGGGAGAGATATTGTGAAATATTCAACGGTTGCTAAATTGACTGCGTCAATATTACTTAGCCTCTGTATTTCCGGCTGTGGTCCGGATGACAAACAGGATCCGCAAGATAGCGCTAAAACACCAATCAAGATGTGGGTTGCGCCGAATGAAAATGAAGAGGCGTTCTGGAATAAAATGGTGGCTGAATGGAATAAAGACGCCTCGCATACGCCCGTTGAATTTACAACTATTCCTGCGGCTAATAGTTCGGAAGAAGCTATTATGAATGCATTGGCTTCTGGAACTGAACCCGATATTTCCAGCAATATCTTTATTGGCTTTGCCAGCCAGCTTGTTGATGTTGGGCAGATCGAAGATTTATCCAGAATGCCGGGGTTTAATGAACTGGTGAACACTCGCCAAATGACGGCAATCCTGCCAGCCTGGAAGCTCAATGGTCAGCAAAATGTTCTGCCGATTTATATCAACCCTATCGTCTGGTGGTGGCGCGGTGATTTGCTGAAAAAATATGGCTTTGACCATGTTCCAACGAGCTATGACGAACTCTATCAGCTGGCAGCACGCAGGGCGTCGGATAACCATGGCTACGTGATGCAGCTTACCGCTGGGAAGAACTGGTGGGAACGCTGGTTTGACTTTATTCCACTGTATTACGCGCAGAGCGCGGGCAAAAGCTATGTGGCGGATAAAAAGGCCGACTTCAATAATCCTGCAGGCCATGCCGTACTGACATTTATGGGGAAAGTGTTTGCCAACAAGTGGAGCAGCTACGACTTCACCGCCGCTGATGACCCGCTAGCGACCGGCCAGGTACTGGCTTCTGCTCGTGGTCCATGGGATCTCGCCCGCTATCGTAAGCAATATCCAGATGTGCTGAAAACCATTCAGATTGGCCCAATAATGACCGAAAGCGGCAGGGGCCACCCGCATACGTTTGGCGATAGCAAAGGGATGGTCATGTTCAGCTCCAGCAAGCACAAAGCAGAAGCCTGGGCATTCATCCAATGGGTATTCGGCAACGCCGAGCATGACCGCAGCTGGCTGGAACTGACCGGCATGCCGCCGGCGCGTGCTGACCTGATGACCAACCCGTTGTTCACCCAGTATTTCGAACATAATCCGCTGGAGAAAGACATTGCCTCCTATGTTGATGTCGCGCTGCCACCGGTGGCGACGACGCAAACCACGGAAGTCCAGCGCAGTATGACGCAAATGCTTGAGCGGGTGATATTTAACCATGACGATCCAAGCAAGGCGCTGGAGCAGTCTCAACAAGAAATTAACGCTTTGTTGGCCAAATAAGGGGGATCAATGGCCGGATATGATTCCCGTACCGGAGGCCTGCTGGCCTCCGTATGGATTGGTTATTCACTACTGTTCTGGTTTTACCCACTCGCCTGGCTGTTGGTGCTAAGCGTCACTCACTGGCAGTTTATTGGGACGCCCCGGTTTACGGGGCTACAAAATATTATTGGCGTAGTAAATGACCAGTTATTCTGGACATCCATGTGGAATATCTGCCGCTTCTTGATGTGGTATTTACCCATTGTCTTTATGACTTCATTACTCTTTGCCGCCGGTTTGCGGAGAATTAAATATGGTAAGGGATTTATTGCACTGAGTTTTTTACTGGCGAATATCTCATCAGGCGTGGCGTATTCAATTGTATTTGCCAAACTGTTCAGTGAATATGGCCCGGTTAATCAGTTCTTAAATAATTCTTTTGGTATTTCCGTTCCCTGGTTTACCAACCCAGACTGCGCGATGTTGTCCATCGCACTTATCGTGACGTGGAAATTTGTGGGATATTACGGTCTGATCCTTTATTCCGGGATGCAGTCTATTCCACATGATATTTACAGTGCGGCGATACTGGATAAAACTGGACGTTTTAAACAGGGCTGGGCGATAACTTTGCCGATGATGAATCCGCAAATTGTGATGGTCATGGTGCTGGCGATTACCGTTGCTTTCAGTATTTTCACCGAACCTTATCTAATTACCGGCGGTGGGCCATTGAACAGTACGACCAGTCCGATGGTGGTGATGTATGAAGCGGCCTTCCAGAATATGAAGCCGACCTGGGCTGCCGCCATGTCCATTATCGTTGCGGGCTGTAGCTTCCTGGCAATTTGGCTGTTCCGCAAACTGTTTGAAAAAAATATCGAGATTGTGTGAATGAAAAAACTCACTCCTCTGAGCCTGGTAATTCATGCGGTGATGTTTTTACTGGCACTGAGCTGGCTCTATCCGTTTGTCTGGATGGTTATCTCTTCGTTGAAACCTACGGCGGAAATCTATACCACCAGCTTGTTTTCCGGGCATTTAACGCTGGAAAACTATGTCTTCCTTTTTGATAACAGCAATCGGGCGGATAAACCATTCCTGCGGACGCTGTGTAATTCGCTGTTTGTCTCCATCACTATTACGGCCTGCGTGACCGTGACCTCGATGCTGGTGGGATATGCGTTGGCCAAGACCGAGTTTCGCGGTAAAAACGCGTTCCGCAATTTGCTGATTGTGCAGATGGTGTTCCCGGTTTTTATGTTCATCATTCCGCAGTTTGTGCTGATGCGGGAGCTTGGGCTGATTAATGGCTATAGCGCGATGATCCTGCCCTATGCGATGAGCGCCTGGGGGATCTTTATGGTCTCACAGAGCTTCAAAGGGACACCGAATGACTACCTCTATGCCGCGCGTCTCGACCACGCCAATCTATGGGGCATTTTGCGGCATGTGATGATGCCATTGAATAAATCCATTCTGGCGATTGTCGCGTTGTTTACCTTTTCCAGTTCCTGGGACAACTTCCTCTGGCCGCTCATTGTCATGCGTGATGTCGACAAGATGCCGTTCTCGGTTCTTCTTGCCACCTTCAGTAAATCGTATGGCGTCTACCTGGGGCCAGTAATGGCGGGAGCCGTGGTGCAAATGCTGCCGGTGGTCGTGCTGTTTATCCTGTTCCGCAAATATTTCCTGCAGGGCATGTCGTTATCACTGAAATAAGGAACGTACCGGTGAATAAACACCCCTGGTGGCAGTCCTGTACCTGCTACCAAATTTATCTGCCCTCATTTTGTGATGGCAATGGCGACGGCATGGGCGATTTCCCCGGGCTGTTATCAAAAGTGGACTACCTCAATGCGCTGGGCGTAGGCGCTATTTGGATAACCCCCTTTTATCCCTCGCCGCTGGTAGATAACGGTTACGACATTAGCGACTACTGCGACGTTGATACGCGCTTTGGCACGCTGGCAGATTTTCGGGAGGTGGTGAAACGGTGCCACGCCTGCGGTATTCGGGTCATTATCGACCTGGTCGTTAACCATGTTTCGTCACAGCATCCCTGGTTTCTCGACGCCTGGAATAATCCAGCGAGCCGCTACCGGGACTACTTTTTGTTTAGCAAGCAGCCAAACAACTGGCAGTCATTTTTCTCCGGCAGCGCCTGGTGCGCGGAGCCGGATACCGGTGAGTATTACTACCATAAGTTCGCGCCGCAGCAGGTCGACTTGAACTGGCAGAACCCGCAGGTTGAACAGGAGATCTACCAGGTTATCGATTTCTGGAAAGCGCTGGGCGTGGATGGCTTTCGTTTTGATGTGATCAACTTTTTGACCATCCACGGCATCGGCCCTGATAACCCGGTGGAAAATGGCGAGCAGCAGCATCGGTTTGATATTAATCAACCGGGGATTATCGACACCTTAACGCGCCTGTGTCGCTATGTGCGTCAGCAGGGAAGCGCGTTTCTGATAGCCGAAATCGGCAGCGATGAGCTGGATATTCTGGCGCGCTATCAGGCGCCCGAGTTGATGGACGTGGTGTTTAATTTCAACATTGGCAGCCAGAAGACCTTTGATGTCTCACGCTTATGTGCCGAGATTAACGCCACGCAATCTCGGCAATCGGGCCCACCTACGCTCTTTTTCTCCAGCCACGATATGCCGCGGATGATTGGACGTTTTGGCGACGGGCCGCGTGATATTGAACGCGCCCGAGCGGTATTCGCGCTACAGCTGACCGTACGCGGCGTGCCGTTTATCTTCCAGGGCGAAGAGCTAGGGATGACCAATTATCTCCCCGAAACGGTGGAACAAATCTTTGATATACAGGGAGTAACCCATTATCAAACGGCATTACAACAAGGCCTGAATGCCGAACAGGCGCTGGCTCAAGCGATAGAACATTCCCGCGATGCTTCCCGCGCGCCGATGCTGTGGAGCGATGCTCCCTTTGCTGGATTCTCTTGTGTTCCCCCGTGGATGCCTGTCAGCGGGGACTATCCGCAAATCAATGCCGCGCGGCAGCGGCAAACACCGGCCTCGCTATGGCGGGATTACCAGACTCTCATTGCGCTACGGGCAAAAAGCGAAGCGCTGTGCATAGGAGAGTGCGGCCCGCTCTCACTGACCCAGGAGTGCGTATGGTTTACCCGTACAACGGGCAACGAACAGCTATGGGTGGCGATTAACTTTGGTGAGCCGATAGAGAACCCCTGGTGGAACATGACTGCGGATCTCCTCTACGGACAGGACGGCCAATGGCTAGGTAAAAATCAAATTCTGATGAAAAGGAAAGTTCATGAACAGACACAGCAATAACCCGCTAATCACCCCGAAAGATGTGGTGCCTTCACTGCCAGGGCGCAAAGTTGAATGCGTGTTTAACACCGGAGTCACCGAGTATCAGGGTGAAATTATTCTGCTTCTGCGCGTTGCGGAGAGCGTAGTGAATGATGATCCCCGGCTTATCGTCGTTCCGCTGCTGGAACCACATGAAGGCGGCTGGCGGCAGACCACGAAGACATTCGATCGTGGCGATGATCGCTATGATTTTAGCGATCCGCGCACCATTGTTTTAAAGAGCGATCCGGCGCAGCTGTGGCTGACTTCGATGTCCCATTTGCGCCTGGCGCGCAGTCAAGATGGCGTGCATTACACCATTGATAGCGAGCCTTTCATCATCGCGGATAGCCGCTATGAAGAGTTTGGTTGCGAAGATGCGCGCATCACGCAGATAGACGGTCTTTGGTATATCAACTATTCGGCAGTGTCATCGCTGGGTATCACCACCGCGCTGGCGACGACCCGGGACTTCATACACGTCGAAAAACAGGGCCTGATCCTCTGCCCGGACAATCGGGATGTCTGCTTCTTTCCGGAAAAAGTGGCCGGGCGTTATATGGCGCTGACGCGTCCGGCACCGAGCCACTTTGGCCACCCGGAAATCTGGATCTGCGAGTCTCCCGATATGCTGCACTGGGGCAATCATCGCCATTTGCTCGGACGTTCGGGGGATAAATGGGATTCGCGGAAGTCGGGCGGCGGTGCACCGCTGATTAAAACGGATCGCGGCTGGCTTGAGATTTATCACGGCGTTGATGCCGATCAGCGCTACTGTCTTGGTGCACTGTTACTGGATCTTAACGATCCGACGAAAATCCTGGCCAAATCGCCGGTACCTTTGCTCGAACCGACCGCTTCATACGAACGGGAAGGCTTCTTCGGTAACGTGGTCTTTACCTGCGGAACGCTGGTTCGTCATGAGACACTTCACGTTTGGTACGGCGCGGCGGATGAGTGTACCGCATTAGCCACGCTCCCGATGGATGCACTGTGGAAGCACTTAGGGCTAGCCTAATGCGTGATGATGTGAGCGAACTTTATCATCGCTATCGCGCTCATGCTCGGCCGCGCCGTAGTGGAAAAATGATTTTCCACGGCGTGGACGGGTATGACGTCTATAACCCGACGGCCCCTTTCCGTCATGCCGGGGCCTGGTGTATGGCAGCTCGCGTGGAGAAGCGTAACAGCGAGTATTCTGAGGTGCGCTTCTTTGCCTGGGACGGTGGGAATCATGCCACTTTGCTGGCTGACCTACCGACGTTTGCGCTACAGGATCCGTTTATCTGTATGCTTACCGGGCAACTGCTGTTTGGCGGCGTTGAAGTGGAGTATTCCGCGGACGATGTTCCTTTGCGCTGGCGTACGCTGTTTTTTATCGGCGACAGCCTGGAAACATTACGCCCTTTGGCAACCGGGCCATGGGGAATGAAAGATATCCGCCCCGTCTCCTTGCCGGATGGCCGCATTCTACTTTTCACTCGCCCGCAGGGCGAATGGGGTGGGCGTGGCACCATTGGTTGGACTATGCTCTCCAGCCTGGATGAGCTGAATGCACAGACAATTTCCCGCGCGACGCTGATTTCTCACCTTGATGAACAGTACTGGTGCGGCGTTAATACCGCCTATGTCCGTGCTGAAGGGGAGGTTCATGTGTTGGCGCATGTGGCTCGGTTCGATGAGAGGGGGGATCGTCACTACTACGCCGCACGTTTTATCTTCGATTATCTTCGCGGGCGTTCATCAGCGATGGAGATTATTGCATGCCGGGATGATTTTCTACCCGGAGAGTGTAAGCGTGAGGATCTGCGGGACGTTGTTTTTCCAGCCGGAGTGTGGGCTGACGGCAAAGGGGATACCCGGCTGTTTTGCGGTACCAGCGATTGTGAGGTTCAGTGGTTGGATATGACGGCGCTGTTTGGTGCCCAATAGGAAAAGGACGCCCTCGGCGGGTTTGCTGAGGGCGTATTTTTTACTGCTCTGTCGCCACCTGGTGTTGGCTGACTCGTAGTGCGGCCAGGGCGTTACGCGCTGCTTTTAGCACCTGATCGCACTGTTCCATCGTCAGAGTTAACGGTGGTTCAACGCGGATCGTCTTGGCATTGTTGAGGGTTCCGGCAACCAGTACGCGCTGGCGGAACATCTCACTGGCAAAGTTGTAGCCGATTTCGTTATCGACAAACTCAATCGCCATCAGCATTCCTTTCCCGCGCGCCTCGCGCACCAGATCCGGATACTCACGTGCCATACAGCGGAAACCGTCCAACAGGATATCGCCTTTCTGCTCTGCCTGAGCGGGCAGGTTTTCAGTGAGCAGCACGTTGATCGTAGCCAGCGCTGCCGCACAGGCCAGCGGGTTACCGCCAAAGGTGGTGGTGTGCAGGAACGGATTATCGAACAGTACGGAGAACACTTCTTCCGTAGCGACAGTGGCACCGATAGGCATCACCCCGCCGCCAAGCGCCTTGGCCAGGCACAGGATATCCGGCTGCACATTTTCATGCTCGCAGGCAAACATCTTGCCGGTACGGCCCATCCCGGTTTGAACTTCGTCAAAGATCAGCAATGCGCCGAACTCATCGCACAGCTTACGTACGGCAGGCAGATAGCCCTGAGGGGGCAGAATGACACCGCCTTCACCCTGAATAGGCTCAAGGATCACCGCCGCGACATCATCGCCGGTTTTCTGACATTCGCTGAGCATGGTACGCATCGCGTCGATATTGCCAAATGGCACGTGACGGAAGCCCGGCAGCAATGGCATAAACGGTTTGCGGAAAGTGGATTTAGCCGTAGCCGACAGCGCCCCGAGCGATTTACCGTGGAACGCGCCGCTGGTGGCGATGAAGGTAAATTTACCGCGTGGCGATTGATAAGCTTTAGCGAGCTTCAGCGCCGCTTCTACCGATTCGGTCCCGCTATTACTAAAGAAGCTGTACTTCAGTTTGCCCGGCGCCAGTGCTGCCAGCGTTTTCGCAAGCATTGCACGCAGTGGATCGAGCAGTTCCTGGCTGTGAAGCGGTTGTTTGGCGAGCTGATTCTGTACGGCGGAAACCACCACTGGATTACGGTGCCCCACGTTGAAAATACCAAAACCGCCCAGGCAATCCAGAAACTCCTGGCCCTGGGTGTCGACAAGCGTATTTAACCCTCCCGCCTGCCACTCTACGGCTCCGTAATCCCCACCGGCTGTTACAGATTTTCGGTACTCTAAAAACCCCGGATTCACATGTTCTTTAAAGTATTCCCTGACCTCCTGATTAAGAGCTTTCATCTCCTCATGTGAGAGCGTTCGTTTCTCAATGAGATTCAGTGCGTGTGCGCTGCAGGCCAGAGCCGATGCGCTGGAAGGTAACCTGTTCAAAATGTGCTCCCGGGACTCACGTATCACATGATACTGAGTTAAGTATTGCAGGGATTACGCCACTTCAGCGGCTACGGTGAAAATCGGGATAAATGCCAGGGAAAAACGCGTCTGTACAATATTTAATCGTCCAGCGTAGCGGGGAGGCTCAAAAAGGGAGGAGTGGGCTGCGACCTGAATGTGCAGGGTGCTCGAGCGTGGTGCGCGTTTTGCGCCACGGTTGCGCGCCGTGCAAAAAGTAGGGCTTTTGTTGATTTTGCGATCTAACGCAAAATTAACAATTAAGGTTAATTAAATAACCTCCGATATAACAATTGTAATACATTTTCTTTCCGCACCTGAAAAGGATGTTCGTATGTCTACCCTGCCCGACCAAAACCAGCATGAATCCGTGCTGGATGACCACACCACCCTCATGTCGACCACCGACCTCAACAGCTACATCACCCACGTTAACGATGCCTTCGTCAAGGTTAGCGGCTACAGCCGTGAAGAGATGCTCGGCCTGCCGCATAACCTCGTTCGCCATCCCGATATGCCGAAAGCCGCATTCGCCGATATGTGGCGTACGCTGAAGCAAGGTGAGCCGTGGACCGGCATTGTGAAAAATCGCCCGAAACACGGCGGCCATTACTGGGTGCGCGCGAATGCCATTCCCCAGGTGCGTAATGGTAAAACGATTGGCTACATGTCTATCCGCACAAAGGCCAGCCCGCAGGAAGTGGCGGCCGTTGAGCCTTTGTATCAGGCGCTGCGGGAGGATCGCAGCAATAAGCGCCTGCATAAGGGGCGTGTTATCAGCAAGCGCTGGTGGGGGAAACTGACGGCGATGCCACTACGGTGGCGGGTTCGAAGCCTGATGCTCGGCCTGTATCTACTGTTGGCCGGGTCGCTATTCGCCCTGAACGCACCTATTGCAGCAGTGCTGGCATCAGCGGTTCTGCTGCTGCTGACCACTTCCGTTCTTGAATGGCAGGTGGTCCGCCCCGTGGAAAACGTGGCGCGACAGGCGCTCTGTGTGGCAACCGGCGAGCGCAACAGCGTCGAGCAGTTGGATCGCAGTGATGAGCTAGGGCTGATATTGCGCTCGGTAGGGCAGCTTGGATTAATGTGCCGCTGGCTGATTAACGATGTTTCAAGCCAGGTGAACAGCGTCAGCGATGGCAGCGACGTGCTGGCGCGCGGTAACGATTCGCTTAACCAGCGCACACAGGAGACGGTCGAAAATGTGCAGCAAACGGTCACCACCATGAATCAGATGGCGGCCTCGGTACAGAATAATTCCCACACCGCGGCGCAGGCCGATAAGCTCTCTTTGGCTGCCAGCGGTGCAGCAACTCAGGGCGGGCAGGCGATGCATCGGGTGGTGCAAACCATGGAAGATATCGCTGATAGCACGCAGCGCATCGGGTCGATTACAACCTTGATTAACGATATCGCTTTCCAGACCAATATTCTGGCGCTGAATGCCGCCGTAGAGGCGGCGCGCGCCGGTGAGCAGGGTAGGGGATTTGCGGTTGTCGCCGGTGAAGTACGCCACCTGGCAAGCCGCAGCGCGACGGCTGCCAATGAAATCCGCCAGTTGATTGAGGCCAGCGCCAGCAAAGTGCAGTCGGGGTCTGAACAAGTCCATGCGGCGGGACGCACGATGGATGACATTGTTTCTCAGGTACAAAATGTCACCCAGCTGATTGCGCAGATTAGCCAGTCAACTTCCGAGCAGGCGACGGGGCTTTCTGACCTGACGCGTGCCGTCGCCAAGCTTGATGAGATTACCCAGCAGAATGCCGGGTTGGTGGCTGAGAGCGCGAGCGTGTCGGCGATGGTCAAACGCCGCGCGAGCCGTCTTCAGGATGCGGTAACCGTCCTGCATTAATCTAATTGGGTGATATCCAGCGCCGCGCGGTCGATGATGCCGATAATCTGTTTTAGCTGCGCATCGCTGATATCGCCCTGATTCACTTTCAGGTCCAGCACGGCCTTGAAGTTATCCAGCGCACGCTTCATCTGCGGGTTCTTACGTAACTCGTGGCCTACCATTCTGGCTTTCAGCCGGGTTTGGATTTGTTCCAGGTGCTCCTGGCTTTCTTCCAGCATTTGGCTGCCGTCAGCGGTAATCTCAATTTTCTTCCGCCCGCCGTCCTCTTCCTGAACGGTAATCAACCCTTGATCCTGCAACAGATCCAGCGTGGGATAGATAACGCCAGGGCTCGGGCTGTAGTGGCCTTGAGTCAGGCCTTCAATGGCTTTAATCAGTTCATAGCCGTGGCTGGCGCTTTGTTTAAGGATGCTGAGGATCACCAGGCGGAGTTCACCGTGTCCAAAGAAGCGTTGGCGACGACCGCCGCCGTGTCCTTCACCACGTCCGCCACGATGTTCACAGTCAGCCAGTTCACCACGATGACCGCGGCCGCGATGTTCAGTACCAGAGAAAGGTTTCATAGGGTGTTCCTTTTTATTGATTAGATATATCTAATTTATATCTTTTTTTGTATCTTTAGCAATATCAAAAAAGAATGTTTCATTAATTAATTGATATTAATGATTTTTTATCTAGCACTAAGAAAGTTTAAAATGTGGTTTTCATATATCATAAAAAGTGCTTGCTTTCTTTTTAATTGGCAATCATTATCATTTGCAAATGTTTTAGATATATCTATTTTGAGAGAGACGCCAAATGAAAGAGAACAAATACCCACAGCGCGTACGTAATGAACTTCGTTTTCGTGAACTGACGGTACTGCGCGTCGAGCGCGTGGGTGAGGCTTTCCAACGGGTCGTGTTGGGCGGCGAAGCGCTTGAAGGCTTTAGCTCACGGGGCTTTGATGACCACACCAAACTGTTTTTCCCCCAGGCAGGTACAACATTGACGCCGCCAACGGTGGGTGATGACGGTATCATTTGGGCAGATGGCGTCCGCCCGCAGGCGCGAGACTACACGCCGCTGTATAACGCACAACGCCATGAGCTGGCCTATGACTTCTTTATCCACGACGGCGGCGTGGCCAGCCAGTGGGTGATGGAGGCTAAAGCGGGCGATACGCTCTTGATCGGCGGACCGCGCGGTTCGCTGGTGGTGCCGGAGGATTACGCCTGGCAGCTGTATGTCTGCGATGAAACCGGGATGCCCGCGCTGCGTCGTCGGCTGGAGGTATTACGTGAGTTGCCACAGTTCCCACAGGTTACTGCGCTGGTGATGGTGCGTGATGAAGCAGATAAAGCCTATCTGGCCGGGTTTGACGAGTGCAATATTGAATGGTTTACCCGCTACGATGCTGAGGCCGTTGCTGCCCGTCTGGCACAATTAGCGGTGCCTGAGTCCGATTACTTTATCTGGTTGACGGGTGAAGGAAAGGTGGTGAAAGGGCTGACCGACGGTTTTGTGACTGAAGCGATGGATCCACAGCTGGTACGTTCAAGCGCTTATTGGCACGCAAAATAAAACGGCGGCAGGCGCGTTTGGCGCCTGCATCTCCAACGGACTTTCCTGTCTTGCATTCTTCACTCTCCGCCGCTTCCTTTGTCTGTCATTTATCGCGATTTTCTCCCATCCTCTAAGCGAACACCGTATTTTCCACACTTTTTATAGTCCTATCTTTGGGCCTGTTTTTGGCCATTTATTGCGTTTGAAAATAGAATATATTATTGTTTTATATGAATAATTAACCACTTATTGTGTCGGGTGATGAAGTCAATTACCTTTCTGCTAGTGCCAATAAAAAATCTGAAAAAGTAGATGTTTATCGACTTTTCGTCTAAAAGTATGGGGCTACGGGCTAGACATGACCATATTATGGTTATCAAATGGTTAAAAAATACCGTGTTAGATGTAAATCATCGACAAAATTAATAAATGGCTAGTCCGCTTACACAACTTACACGCGTTGCGGCGCACCTTCTCTGGAGAAACTATGCATTCCTCTGTTAATAAAAACGAAAGCCGAACCTTTTTCGGTCACCCTTATCCGCTGGGGTCGCTGTTCTTTACCGAAATGTGGGAGCGATTCTCGTTTTACGGTATCCGCCCATTACTGATCCTGTTTATGGCGGCCACCGTATATGACGGCGGTATGGGACTGGCACGTGAAAATGCTTCAGCGATTGTCGGCATCTTTGCCGGAACAATGTACCTGGCTGCACTGCCGGGCGGCTGGCTGGCGGATAACTGGCTCGGCCAGCAAAAGGCCGTCTGGTATGGCTCGATACTGATCGCGCTGGGTCACCTGTCTATCGCGCTATCAGCTTTTATGGGGGACAACCTGTTCTTTATCGGCCTGATGTTTATCGTGCTGGGTTCCGGGTTATTTAAAACCTGTATCTCGGTGATGGTCGGTACGCTGTATAAAAAAGGCGATGCGCGCCGTGATGGCGGCTTCTCTCTGTTTTATATGGGCATCAACATGGGATCGTTTATCGCGCCGCTGATTTCCGGCTGGCTGATTAAATCTCATGGCTGGCACTGGGGCTTCGGTATCGGTGGTATCGGGATGCTGGTAGCGCTGGTTATCTTCCGCATCTTTGCCGTGCCGGCGATGAAACGCTATGACAGCGAAGTGGGGCTGGATTCGACCTGGAACAACCCAGTGGCCAAAAAGCGCGGCGTCGGTGCATGGCTGCTGGCGCTGGCCGTTGGCGTTGCCGTGATTATTACGCTGATTGCGCAGGGCATTATTGTCATTAATCCGGTAGCGGTGGCGAGCGTGCTGGTGTACGTGATTGCCGCATCGGTCGCGCTGTACTTTATCTATCTGTTTGTTTTTGCAGGCCTTAGCCGCAAAGAGCGTGCGCGTCTGCTGGTGTGCTTTATCCTGTTGGTCGCTGCGGCGTTCTTCTGGTCGGCTTTTGAGCAAAAACCTACGTCCTTTAACCTGTTCGCGAATGATTACACTAATCGTATGATTGGTGATTTCGAGATCCCGGCGGTATGGTTCCAGTCAATTAATGCCCTATTTATCATTATCCTGGCCCCGGTATTTAGCTGGGCATGGCCAGCGCTGGCGCGTAAAAACGTGCGTCCGGGCAGTATTACCAAGTTTGTTATCGGTATTCTGTGCGCCGCGGCGGGCTTTGGTCTGATGATGCTGGCTGCTCAGAACGTGCTGAGCAACGGCGGGGCAGGCGTGTCGCCAATGTGGCTGGTGGGCAGTATCCTGATGTTGACGCTCGGTGAGCTGTGCCTGAGCCCAATTGGCCTGGCAACCATGACGCTGCTGGCACCGGAAAGAATGCGTGGCCAGATGATGGGGCTGTGGTTCTGTGCCAGCGCGCTGGGTAATCTGGCCGCAGGCCTGATTGGCGGCCACGTGAAGGCTGACCAGCTGGATATGCTGCCTGATCTGTTTGCCCGCTGCTCTATCGCGTTACTGATCTGTGCCGCCGTACTGTGCGTCTTGATTGTGCCGGTACGCCGGATGCTGGAGAACACCAAATCCAGCGCGGAGCAGAATTCGGTCACCAACGCATAATCTCTTCGATACGACAAAAGCCAGCGCCTATTGCGCTGGTTTTTTTGTGCTGAATGGCATCACCACGATGAAAAGTGAGGTAAAAATCGGTTTTGGCTCACGAAAAAGTGCAATAACGTGAGCTGTTTCTTTGTAATGACCGCCAGTTTCAGTCCATAGTATAACTTGTTTACTACGTGGTTAATTTAAGGACAAGCATATGCCAGCAGTCATTGATAAAGCATTGGATTTCATTGGTGGTATGAACACGTCTGAGCCAGTACCACAGTCCATGGATGAGAGTACAGCGAAGGGAATTCTGAACTATCTGAAAGAGTTGGGGACGCCGGTGAGTTCTGCCGCCATCGCCGAACGCGGCCAGCATGAGGGCTGGAATGCCGGGTTTACGGATAAAGTGGCCAACTGGGCCGAGCGAGTCGAATCCGGCGAGCGCATTGTGATTAAACACCCTGAATTCTTCTCTGACTACATGCGCGAGGAACTGAGCTCGCTAGTGTAACCCTGCTTAAGTCGCTCTCACCTGCCTCGTGGGAGCGCCTGTTATCATCTTATTCAAGCAAAAAGGGCTGACGATTTCTCGTCAGCCCTTTTTGTATTTGGTGGCCCCTGTTGGGTTTGAACCAACGACCAAGCGATTATGAGTCGCCTGCTCTAACCACTGAGCTAAGGGGCCAGTGAGCCGACGATTATAAAGTAACAGCGGACGCCAATCCAGCATTAAGCGTGCACATGCTGTTTTTATAAACAATGCATTTTCAATTCGTTATACTCAACTGACGATGTATCGGTTGAGGATATTATGGTTAAGGACATTATTGATTCGGGACTGCGGGTGTTGTTTTGCGGTATCAACCCGGGGCTGTCATCTTCCTCGCTGGGCTATCCGTTCGCCCATCCGGCAAACCGCTTCTGGAAAGTGCTGCATCTGGCCGGGTTTACTGACCGCCAATTAAAGCCGGAAGAGGCACAGCTGATGCTCGATTTTCGCTGCGGCGTCACCAAGCTGGTCGAGCGGCCAACGGTACAGGCGAGTGAGGTGAGCGTACAGGAGCTGCGAAGCGGCGGGCAGGCGCTGGTTGAGAAGGTTGAGCGCTACAAGCCTGCCGTACTGGCGATATTGGGCAAGCAGGCCTTTGAGCGTGGGCTGGGGCAGCGTAACGCGCCATGGGGCAAGCAGACGTTGATGATTGGTGATACTGAAATATGGGTACTCCCGAATCCGAGCGGGCTAAGCCGTATTACGCTGGATAAGCTGGTAGAGGCGTATCAGGAACTGGATAAGACGCTAAAAGCGCGCGGGCTTTAACTTTCTGGCACAGCCCCAATGTGTGGTGATTTCCAGGATGCAGCACGATGCCCAACTCGCAGGCAAAAAAAAAGCTCCCCGTAGGGAGCTTTTTACGTTTTAAGCCGGGATGATTAATCGTCCAGGAAGCTACGCAGTACTTCAGAACGACTTGGATGACGCAGTTTACGCAGCGCCTTCGCTTCGATCTGACGGATACGTTCGCGGGTAACGTCAAACTGTTTGCCCACTTCTTCCAGCGTGTGGTCGGTATTCATGTCGATACCGAAACGCATACGCAGGACTTTCGCTTCACGAGCGGTCAGGCCCGCCAGTACGTCGTGCGTTGCGGCACGCAGGCTTTCAGTGGTGGCAGAATCCAGCGGCAGCTCGAGGGTGGTATCCTCGATGAAATCACCCAGATGTGAATCTTCATCATCGCCGATTGGCGTTTCCATGGAGATTGGCTCTTTGGCAATTTTCAGCACTTTACGGATTTTGTCTTCTGGCATCAGCATGCGTTCAGCCAGTTCTTCCGGCGTTGGCTCACGACCCATTTCCTGCAGCATCTGGCGAGAGATACGGTTGAGCTTGTTGATGGTCTCAATCATATGCACCGGAATACGGATAGTGCGCGCCTGGTCTGCGATAGAACGGGTAATCGCCTGACGGATCCACCAGGTTGCATAGGTAGAGAACTTGTAACCACGACGATATTCAAACTTATCAACCGCTTTCATCAGGCCGATGTTACCTTCCTGAATCAGGTCAAGGAACTGCAGACCGCGGTTGGTGTATTTCTTGGCGATAGAAATAACCAGACGTAAGTTCGCTTCAACCATCTCTTTTTTCGCACGGCGGGCTTTCGCTTCACCGATGGACATGCGACGGTTGATGTCTTTCACCTGCTCGATAGTCAGGCCAGTTTCTTCTTCAATCTGACGCAGTTTTTGCAGACCACGTTGAACGTCTTCCGCGACATCGTGCAGTTTTTCTGACCATGGCTTGTTCATCGCAATCGCTGCGTTGAACCAGGTATCGCTGGTCTCATTGCCGGTGAACAGGGTGATGAAGTTCTTTTTAGGCATTTTGCACTGTTCAACGCACATCTTCATGATGATACGTTCCTGGGTACGCACGCGGTCCATCATGGTTCGCATGCTGTTTACCAGGTAGTCGAACTGCTTCGGTACCAGACGGAACTGTTTGAAGACTTCAGACAGCTTCAGGATCTCTTCCTGAGCGGCGGCGTGGCTGCGGCCCTTCGCTTTGATGGTATCGCGAGTCAGTTCGTACTGAGTACGCAGTTCAGCGAATTTCTCACGTGCCAGCTCTGGGTCGATGCTGTTGTCATCGTCGCTGCTATCGTCGTCGTCGTCTTCATCTTCGTCTTCGTCATCATCCCTTTCTTCCTGAGACAGCTCGGAACCAACGTGCGTTGCAGTCGGCGCCATGTCTTCTTCGGCGTTAGGATCGACGAAACCGGTGATGAGGTCGGATAGACGCGCTTCTTCCGCTTCTACGCGATCGTACTGTTCCAGCAGATAGGTAATCGCTTCTGGGTATTCGGCAACGGAGCACTGTACCTGGTTGATCCCGTCTTCAATACGTTTGGCGATGTCGATTTCGCCTTCGCGGGTCAGCAGTTCTACGGTACCCATTTCGCGCATGTACATACGCACCGGGTCAGTCGTACGCCCGATTTCAGATTCCACGCTGGACAGAACTTGTGCAGCCGCTTCTTCTGCGTCTTCATCAGTGTTGTTGGAGGTTTCAGCCAGCAACAGATCATCGGCATCCGGCGCTTCTTCCATCACCTGAATGCCCATGTCGTTGATCATTTGGATGATATCTTCGATCTGATCTGAATCGACAATATCTTCCGGCAGATGGTCATTGACCTCGGCATAGGTCAGATAGCCTTGCTCTTTACCACGTTGGACAAGAAGCTTGAGCTGTGACTGCGGGTTTTGCTCCATAAGACGGTATCCACACTTAATTCATTTGATTGGTGTCGGCCGGCGAACGAACCGCCGACATTTAATGCGAGGGCGTACTTATATTTGTGCCGCTGCGCCTCGGTGCGGCTGTCGGGGGCTACCCGATAGGTATTCGGCAGTTAAGCCGTTAAATTCATTTTTTGGCCAGTTCCTGGTTTAGCGTCCAGAGTTCCCGGCGTTCTTCGCTGCTTAAACCGTGTGTGCGATCGCGAGCTATCAACTCTTCTTGTCGCAGTACAAGCAACGAATCAAACATATGGTTGAGCGAGTCGGTGAAGGTTTCTTCAGCAATGTCCTTATCTGCTATATCGTCCCACATCGACAGTTTTTCAAGGGTTGCAGCCTCATTTGTGCCGCGATATTGCTCTAAAAGTTGACCAGTGGTCAGACCGGGCTGAGCCAAACAGGTAGTCACCAGTTCGGAAAACAGCTTCAGGCCCGGCAGTTTTTTTGCATCCAACCCGGCTAGCGGCGGAACCTTCGGCGCAAGATCGGGATTTTGCACCAGCAGCCCTATAAGTATACGCATGGTCGTGCGTTTTAGCTGTTGGGTCGGGCGTACGACGCCACTTTCTGCCTGTTTTGGCATTAAACGATCAAGCGCAGCATCGTCAAAAATACCCAGCTTCAGGCCTAGCGTTTGGCGCAGCTGAATACGATGCGCATCGCCAGGCACCTGGCTGATGAGCGGCAGCGCCAGTGCCGCAAGCTGGGTACTACCATCCGGCGTACTCAGGTCAACTTGCGGTAAGAGGCTGTTAAATAAGAACATGGAGAGCGGTTGTGCATGCTCCATCCGTGCCTCAAAAGCCTCTTTGCCTTCTTTACGTACCAGCGTATCCGGATCTTCACCGTCGGGCAGGAACATAAAGCGTAGCTGACGGCCGTCGGTCATGTACGGCATGGCGGTTTCTAATGCGCGCCATGCGGCATCACGCCCGGCGCGGTCGCCGTCGTAACAGCAAATTACGTTGTTTGTCGCACGGAATAGCATATGGATGTGGTCGGCCGTGGTCGAGGTACCCAGCGAAGCCACGGCATAGTTGATACCGTATTGCGCCAGTGCGACGACATCCATATAACCTTCGACAACCAGCAGACGCGGTGGTTCAGCGTTGTGCTGCTGGGCTTCATAAAGGCCATACAGCTGTCGGCCTTTATGGAAAATATCGGTTTCCGGGGAGTTCAGGTATTTCGGCGTATCGTTACCGAGTACGCGGCCACCAAAACCAATTACCCGGCCTCGTTTGTCGCGAATCGGGAACATCACGCGATTGCGGAAACGGTCGTACGTTCTTCCCTGGTCATTGGTGACCAGCATTCCGGCATCAAGCAACAGCTTTCTGTTGTCGACATTACCGCCGAAACGTTTTAGTGCGTTATCCCAGCCAGGCGGTGCAAAACCAATAGCAAAGCGCTGGACAACTTCGGCGCTCAGGCCGCGCTGATCCAGATACTGCCGTGCAGGCTCGGCGATGGGTTGGGTAAAGGATTGCTGATAAAACGCATTCAATCCGTCCATGAGTTGATAGAGGTTTTGCCGTTGATGGCGCTCTATCTGACTCAGGCCCGTTCCGGCTTCATACGGCACATCAAGATTGTGCATGGCAGCCAGTTCTTCAACGGTCTCAACAAACTCGAGCTTGTCGTAGTTCATTAAAAAGTCGATGGCATTGCCGTGCGCGCCGCAGCCGAAGCAGTGGTAAAACTGCTTATCACCATTTACGGTGAAAGAAGGGGATTTTTCGTTATGGAATGGACAGCACGCATGGTAATTCTTGCCCTGCTTTTTCAGCTTCACCCGCGCATCGATGAGATCGATGATGTCGGTGCGAGCCAGCAGGTCACTGATAAATACGCGTGGGATTCGTCCAGCCATAGGCCCCGTTTATTTTAATAACTTATAAACGAAAACAAGCCGCGCATTCCTTTCGGAAGCACGGCCTTGCAACTACAACTCAGTCTGACAATTGAGAGCTGACGCTCTCAAGAGATTAGTACAGACGAGTACGGCGTGCGTTTTCGCGAGCCAGTTTCTTCGCGTGACGTTTCACTGCAGAAGCTTTAGCGCGCTTACGTTCGGTCGTTGGTTTTTCATAGAACTCACGACGACGAACTTCTGCCAGAACACCTGCTTTCTCGCATGAACGTTTGAAGCGACGCAGTGCTACGTCGAACGGCTCGTTTTCACGTACTTTAATTACCGGCATGTAACTCTCACCTTTATAAATTCGGTTTGCCGCTGGCATCGGCGCCAGCTTATTTCAAAATGGTGCGGAATTTTACTGCAACTACTGCTGCTTTGTAAAGCACCGATGCTCTTTTTGAAATGGACTTTTTAAGGGTGAGGAGTATACACGAAGTGGAGTCCAGGGGTGAGCAAAGTTTTACATCCCGGGTTATTCGCCCTACACTGCGCGGTATTGAAATGAGGTAAATCTAGCCATGCGTGTACTGGGTATTGAAACATCCTGCGATGAAACCGGCATCGCTATCTATGACGATGAAAAAGGTCTGTTAGCCAACCAACTGTATAGTCAGGTGAAATTACACGCTGACTACGGCGGTGTGGTTCCTGAGCTGGCCTCGCGCGATCACGTGCGTAAAACGGTTCCGCTGATTCAGGCGGCGTTAAAAGAAGCCAATCTGACGGCAAAAGATATTGATGCGGTGGCCTATACCGCAGGCCCTGGCTTGGTTGGCGCACTGCTGGTCGGCGCAACCGTTGGTCGTTCACTGGCGTTCGCGTGGGATGTTCCCGCCATTGCGGTGCACCATATGGAAGGCCATCTGCTGGCGCCGATGCTGGAAGATAATCCACCGGAATACCCGTTCGTTGCGCTGCTGGTTTCCGGCGGCCACACGCAGCTGATTAGCGTGACCGGCATTGGTGAATACGCGCTCCTGGGTGAATCTATTGATGATGCTGCCGGTGAAGCCTTTGATAAAACGGCGAAGCTGCTGGGACTGGATTACCCCGGCGGACCGATGCTGTCGAAAATGGCTTCACAGGGGACGGAAGGGCGTTTTATCTTCCCGCGTCCAATGACCGATCGCCCTGGACTTGATTTTAGCTTCTCGGGTTTGAAAACCTTCGCAGCGAATACCATTCGTAACAACGACAATGACGAGCAGACCCGCGCCGATATTGCCCGTGCGTTTGAAGATGCGGTGGTGGATACCTTGATGATTAAGTGCAAGCGCGCACTGGACCAAACCGGTTTTAAACGTCTGGTGATGGCGGGTGGCGTAAGCGCAAACCGTACGCTGCGGGCGAAGCTGGCTGAAATGATGCAAAAACGCCGCGGGGAAGTGTTCTACGCGCGCCCAGAGTTTTGCACCGATAACGGCGCGATGATTGCTTATGCGGGGATGGTACGGTTGAAAACCGGCGCGAATGCCTCATTGGGCGTGACCGTTCGTCCACGCTGGCCGCTGGCAGAACTCCCGGCCGCTTAATCTATCGTAACCCGGCCGAGCGTAGCGACGCCGGGGTTAACATCTCTTATTCCGGTGATATCGCGACATCAAGGCTTGCGCTGTTCGGTGTCTTCCTGCTTACGCTTTTTCAAGCGTCCCCAAATTTTCGTTTCCTGACGTCGCCACAGGCGCTGAATATTGTCGTGATGGCGCAGCAAAATCAGACACGAAAGCATGGAGACCGGGAAGGTGTACTGCGGTTTGAACCACCAAACATAAAACGGCGCCACCAGTGCGCTGACGATAGCGCCCAGCGAAGAATAACCGCTGAGTAAAATCGTCAATAGCCAGGTGCCTGCCATCACGCCCGTCAAATCCAGGCCAATAGGCGCAATGGCGCCAAATGCGGTGGCAACGCCTTTACCGCCATGGAAATGGAAAAATACCGGCCAGATATGGCCCAGGCAGGCGGCGATAGCAACCAGCCCCAGCCAGAAAGGAGATAGGCCCAGCGCGTAAGCGCCCCAAACCGGAAGCATCCCTTTCAGGACGTCGAAAATCAGTACGGCTACGGCAGCGCCTTTACCGCCAATGCGTAATACGTTAGTGGCTCCGGGATTACCCGAGCCACTGCTGCGAGGGTCAGGTAACCCTGCGATGCGGCAGACCAGAATGGCGCTGGAAATTGAGCCGCAAAGGTAGGCGAGGAGAATCATCCCAGGCTCGATTGCACTCATAACGCTGTTCCATTTTGAAAATGTCGAAGTATTCTCTGCATCTGTGGATAATACGCATAATTCGCCGGAAGTGGTATCCGGTTTAGCCTAAAACCAAGCAGGTCGTGATGGATATTGTATTTATAGAGCAACTTTCGGTAATCACCACTATTGGTGTTTATGACTGGGAACAAACGATTGAACAGAAACTGGTGTTCGATATCGAATTAGGCTGGGATAACCGTAAATCCGCTGCCAGCGACAATGTGGAAGATTGCCTAAGCTATGCTGATATCAGCGAAGCGGTAGTAAAGCACGTGGAAGGGAGCCGTTTTGCCCTGGTTGAGCGCGTGGCGGAAGAGGTCGCTGAGCTTCTGATGACCCGCTTTAAGTCGCCGTGGGTTCGCATTAAAGTCAGCAAACCTGGCGCCGTCGCCCGTGCAGCGAACGTCGGGGTCATCATCGAGCGTGGCCAAAATCTGAAATAATACGATTAGCCGTCATATAACTTAAACCAAAGTGATTTATACCGGTCATAGTGCCGGGTTTATTTTATTGTTTACTTTTAAGGGTTTATTTAATGAGCGATATACACTCGCTGCTGGTGGCGGCAATTCTGGGTGTGGTCGAGGGATTGACGGAGTTCCTGCCTGTATCCAGCACCGGTCATATGATCATTGTTGGTCATCTGCTGGGCTTTGAAGGGGAAACGGCAAAGACGTTTGAGGTGGTTATCCAACTCGGATCCATTCTTGCGGTAGTGGTGATGTTCTGGCGCCGCCTGTTCGGTCTGATTGGCATTCATTTTGGTCGTCCGCCGGTACATGAAGGGGAAGGTTCTGGCCGTTTGTCGCTGATTCATATTCTGCTGGGAATGATCCCTGCGGTCGTGCTGGGATTGGTTTTCCACGACGCGATCAAATCGCTCTTTAACCCGATTAACGTCATGTACGCGCTGGTGGTCGGCGGTCTATTGCTGATTGCGGCAGAATGCCTGAAGCCGAAAACGCCGCGTGCGGTCGGGATTGATGATATGACCTATCGTCAAGCCTTTATGATTGGCTGTTTCCAGTGTCTGGCGCTGTGGCCGGGTTTTTCGCGTTCCGGAGCAACGATTTCAGGCGGCATGCTGATGGGCGTGAGCCGCTATGCGGCTTCCGAGTTCTCTTTCCTGCTCGCTGTGCCGATGATGATGGGCGCGACGGCGCTGGATCTCTACAAGAGCTGGCACTTCCTGACCGTTGGCGACATTCCGATGTTTGCCGTTGGGTTTGTGATGGCCTTCCTTGTAGCGCTGGTGGCCATCAAAACCTTCCTGAAGCTGATTAAACGTATCTCGTTCATTCCGTTTGCTATCTACCGCTTTATCGTGGCGGCAGCGGTTTACGTCGTTTTCTTCTGATGCGTCGCCCTCAGTCTTTTGGCTGGGGGCAACGTTTTTCCTTCCAGTTCGCTACCGCCTGAATTCGGCGCCGCGTCAGCTCTTGACGAATCTCCGGGCCTTTAAATCCGGCCTCAATCACCTCTTTGTTGCCCACGCTTTTGGCAACTTCCCACGCTTCGCGCAGTAATCTGCCCTGCGGATAATCGCAGGCCTCAAAGTGAGTTCGGCCACGAACATCGGCTTCGCTGGTAAGCGCTATTTGCTCGACGCGCTGCGGTTTTCGCCAGGCATCGATGGAATCAAACAGTTTGATCAGCGTTTTCGGCTGCAGGATTGGCAGGGTATGGATGAGGTCGTGGAATTCAGCAACCAGTTTAGCCAGATCCCGCATTTCGTTAGGCACCTTCAGGCGCAGGCTTAATTGTTCAACGAGTTTCACACCCGCTGGGCCGTGCCCATGGTGACGTGGCCAAAACTCTTTTGGCGTCAGCCCCTTGCCCAAATCATGGCATAAAGTAGCGAAGCGTACGTCAATCTCCGGGCTGAGCATCGCCGCCATGGTGAGCGTCATCAACGTGTGAACGCCGGTATCAATTTCCGGGTGCCATTTTGCCGGAGCCGGTACGCCGTACAGCGCATCGATTTCCGGGAATAAGACTTTCAATGCTCCGCAGTCGCGCAGCGTCTGGAAGAACACCTGCGGGTTGCGGGTGCCAAGGGCGTTCTCCGTCTCTTTCCATACGCGCTCTGGTGTCAGGTGCGCCAGCTCACCGGCATCGGTCATCTCACGCATCAGCGCCATGGTTTCGTCGGCAATGCGGAAGCTTAAATGGGCGTACCGTGCAGCGAAGCGCGCCACGCGTAAAACACGCAGCGGGTCTTCACCAAAGGCGGGGGAAACATGGCGCAGAGTACGCTGTTCGAGATCGCGGCGGCCGCCATAGGGGTCAATGATCGTGCCATCGGCGTCTTCGGCCAGCGCATTGACGGTTAAATCGCGGCGCAGCAGATCCTGCTCCAGGGTGACGTCTGGCGCAGCATAGCAGGTAAAACCGGTATAACCGGAGCCCGATTTACGCTCGGTGCGGGCTAGCGCGTACTCTTCGTGGCTGTTGGGATGTAAAAAGACAGGAAAGTCGCGGCCTACCTGCTGGTAGCCCGCGTCAAGCATTTGCTGCGGCGTGGCGCCAACCACAACCCAATCTTTATCTTTGACCGGTAGACCTAACAACCCGTCCCGAACCGCACCACCGACCAGATAACTCTTCACGCCACGTTTCTCCTTATCATTTTCTTTCAGATAATACGAAAGAAGCGCCGATAAGGCGAATTATCCCCTGTCAAAAAGACAGGGGAACGGCTTAGTTCATCCAGCGGTCTTTGCGCTTGCGGCTTGGGATGATGTGCGGCAGTACCAGACCCAGAAGCAGGCCGATACCCAGCACGCCACCGCCATACATAAACCACTGCATGATGATGGTGCGCTGTTTGTCATCCAACTGGAGATTGGCCGCGTTCACTTTTTTCTGCGCGACGATAAGCTCGTTTTTGAGCTTCTGGTTTTCGTTTTTCAAACCGTTAATCACGCTATCGCTCTCAGCGACCTTTTTCTGCATTTCTGCCGTGCGCTGGTTCCAGGTGGTGTCGATATTGTTGAGTTTGTCGGTCAGGGTTTTGACCTGGTTTTCCAGATCCGGTACGCGGGTGCGAAGACTGGGTGTCGCGGTCAGCTCTTTCAGCGGGATCCACGCCGTACGGCCGTTGCTGTCGCGCACCTGGCCATATTGGGTATTGTCATTAGTCTGCAGCAAGGTGACTTCTTCACCGGCATTCAGGGAGCCAGCCAGACGGTAATTATCGCCCGGGCCGCTGCGTACCCAGGTGTTCAGTTCGTCGGAAACGTAACGCTTTTCATCCGCGTGAGCAAGGGTTGAAGCGGTAAGTGTCAGTAAAGTAATGGCAATTAAGCGTAATTTTGGCATCAGATCATCGTTTTTGTCATATAAGTGGAACGATAGTAGTGGCAACAGTCTGACGACGCAAAGCATTCTGCGGCAATCGGAATCCTCCAGGAGAAAAAACCGGCGTCTGCTGTCCACCTGACAAATTGCGCATTGCATGGCAATTTGTCGCAAAATACTATCTACTGACAAAAAGAATACCTATAAGTTCGCCATAAAGGTATTTCCGGGTAACGAAACCAAAAGAATTCAATCATGGCTCAAGAAATCGAATTAAAATTTATCGTCGACACCGCTGGTGTTGAAGCGCTCCGCGACCACCTGCAAACCCTCAATGCAGAGCACACCCCGCCGGGGCAGTTGCTGAACATCTATTACGAGACTGCGGATAATTGGCTGCGTCGCCATGATATGGGGCTGCGTATTCGCGGCGACAATGGTCGTTATGAGATGACCATGAAAATCGCCGGGCGTACCGTTGGCGGGTTGCATCAGCGTCCGGAATACAATATTGCCATTAGCTCGCCGGAGCTCGCGCTCGACAAGCTGCCGTCCGAGGTGTGGCCGAACGGCGAAATGCCTGAGGGGTTGGCAGAACAGGTGAATCCGTTGTTCAGCACCGATTTCTTCCGTGAAAAATGGGTGGTCAGTCAGGGCAAGAGCCAGATTGAAATCGCGCTGGATCAGGGTGACGTTAAGGCTGGCGATCATCAGGAAGCTATCTGCGAACTGGAGCTGGAGCTGCTGAGCGGTGAAACGGCTGACGTGCTGGCGTTGGCGCAGCAGCTTGCGCAGACCGGCCTGCTGCGTCAAGGCAGTCTGAGTAAAGCCGCTCGTGGCTATCACCTGGCGCAAGGCAATCCTGAGCGTGAGATCAAACCGCTGACTATTTTGGCATTGCCGCCGAAAGCGACGGTGGGACAAGCGTTTGAAGCGGCGCTGGAAAGCGCTCTCGCACATTGGCAATATCATGAAGAGCTTTGGCTGCGCGGCAAAACGAAAGCGAAAACCGAAGTTGTCAACGCGCAGGGATTGATTCGCCACATTCTGACGCTGTTTGGCGGGATTGTGCCACGTAAAGCGAGCGCCCAACTGCGTGATGGGCTGACTCAGGTGGATGCGCTGATGGCTGAGAAAGTCTCGGCCCATGACGCAGCATTCAACCGTGAAACGGCGCTCACCAAACTCGCCTTTACCGAATGGCTGGTGATGCGCGGCTGGCAGCCGTTCCTTGATGCCAAAGCCGAAGGCAAAATGGCCGACTCGTTCAAACGTTTTGCCGATACCCACCTCTCTCGTCAAGCTGCCGAACTGCGCACCACCTTTGCCTATCCGCTTGGCGATAGCTATGGCGATCAGTTGCCGCGTCTGACGCGTGACATCAATAGCGTTCAGGTGCTGGCAGGCTACTACGACGCTGAAAAAGCGCAGCGCTGGCTGGCGAACTGGCAGGGCTTGCGCCATGCCATCGAAACACGCCAGCACATTGAAATAGAGCACTACCGCAATGAGGCACTGGCGGTCGAACCGTTCTGGCTACACAGCGGAAAACGTTAATTGACTTCAGGGAACCCGTGTATGACGCCGCTTTCTTCGCAGTTACAGCAGCACTGGCAAACGCTAGTGGAGCGCGCTCCGGAAGATTTTCCAATCGCAACGCTCAGCGCGAATGCGCAGGCTGTTTTCACCTTTAGTGATTTTGTTCAGCAAAGTTTGATGGCGTATCCCGAGTGGCTGGCGTCGCTGGAAAGCGAGCCACCGCAAGCGGATGAGTGGCGAGAATACGCGGGTTGGCTCCAGGCGGAGCTGGCTGAAGTTCATGATGAAACGGCGCTGATGCGCGCACTGCGCGTCTTTCGCCGTCGGGTGATGGTGCGTATTGCGTGGTCGCAGGCACTGGCACTGGTTAGCGAAGAAGATACCCTCCAACAGTTGAGCCATCTGGCAGAAACGCTGATCGTCCACGCTCGTAACTGGCTTTACGATGCCTGCTGTCGTGAATGGGGCACACCGTGCAGTGCCGATGGTGTCCCACAGCCGTTACTGATTCTCGGGATGGGCAAACTGGGCGGTGGCGAGCTTAATTTCTCCTCTGATATCGATCTGATTTTTGCCTGGCCTGAGCACGGTTCGACTCAAGGTGGTCGTCGTGAGCTGGATAATGCCCAGTTCTTTACCCGCCTGGGACAGCGGCTCATCAAAGTGCTCGATCAGCCGACGCAGGATGGTTTTGTTTACCGCGTCGACATGCGTTTGCGCCCATTTGGCGACAGCGGCCCGCTGGTGCTGAGTTTTGCGGCGCTGGAAGATTATTACCAGGAGCAGGGGCGCGACTGGGAACGCTACGCGATGGTTAAAGCGCGGATTATGGGCGATGACGATGGTGTCTATACGGGCGAGCTGCGCGCGATGCTGCGGCCGTTTGTGTTCCGTCGTTACATCGATTTCAGCGTGATCCAATCTTTGCGTAACATGAAAGGGATGATCACCCGCGAAGTGCGCCGCCGGGGGCTGAAAGACAACATCAAGCTCGGTGCGGGCGGTATTCGCGAAATCGAATTTATTGTCCAGGTTTTCCAACTGATTCGCGGTGGGCGTGAGCCGTCGCTGCAAAGCCGATCGCTGCTGCCGACGCTGGCGGCGATTGAGGCACTGAATCTGCTGTCCAATACCGATGCGCAGGCGCTGCGTGAAGCCTATTTGTTCCTGCGCCGTCTGGAAAATCTGCTGCAAAGCATTAATGACGAACAGACGCAAACTCTGCCGGGCGATGAGCTCAATCGCGCGCGTCTGGCGTGGGGCATGCATCTGGCTGATTGGAACGCGTTGACCGAGCGTCTTGATGCGCTGATGGCGGAAGTACGCCGAGTCTTTAACGATCTTATCGGCGATGATGAAGAGCCATCACAGGAAGAACAGCTGTCGGAAGACTGGCGAGAGCTGTGGCAGGACACGCTGCAGGAGGATGATACCCCGTCGGTGCTAATACATCTCAGCAGTGACGACCGCCAGCGCGTGCTGTTGCAAATTGCGGATTTCCGCAAAGAACTGGATAAGCGCACCATTGGCCCACGCGGGCGTCAGGTGCTGGACTCTCTGATGCCACATCTGCTGAGTGAAGTCTGCTCGCGTGAAGATGCGCTGGTGCTGCTAACCCGTATTACGCCGTTGCTCAGCGGTATCGTCACGCGTACGACCTACCTTGAGCTGCTAAGTGAATACCCTGGCGCTTTAAAACATCTTATTCGTTTGTGTGCCGCGTCGCCGATGGTGGCGAGCCAGTTGGCGCGCTATCCGTTGCTGCTTGATGAACTGCTGGATCCGAGCACGCTTTATCAGCCGACGGCCACCGATGCGTATCGGGATGAACTGCGTCAGTATCTTCTGCGCGTGCCGGAAGAAGACGAAGAGCAGCAGTTAGAAGCGTTACGCCAGTTCAAACAGGCACAGCTCTGTCTCTTATACACATCTGACGCTCCTGTCTCTTATACACATCTGACGCTGCCGACGA
>NZ_LGHZ01000018.1 GCF_001266615.1 Kluyvera genomosp. 1
AGCACCGATTTCGCTGCGGGGCCGCGGGGATTGCTAAGGGGGGCGCGGCGCCCCCCTTAGCCCGTTCACAGGTACAGATGTTTCATATTCTACAAAACACAAGGTGAACGGAATTGTTGCTTAAACAGCATGATAATTAATCGGGCTTTTTGCCCATCACGACTTCGCTAAATGCGCAAAATTCCCCAGCACGCTCCCCAAAATCCCCAACCCTTTTTGCACCTGCTCAGCGGTGATCGTACATGGCGGCACCACGTGAATGCGGTTTTCCACCACAAAACTCAGCAGCCCGGCTTCGGTTAGCGCCCCTTTGATTTCCGCCATGTCGCCTGCCGCTAGCGGCGTTTTTTGGGTCTTGTCGCTGACCAATTCCAGCGCCTGGAACACCCCGCGACCGCGCACTTCGCCCACCAGAGCCGACGATGCCGCCAGCGACTCCAGCCCCTGACGCAGCGCACCGTTGCCGATAGCCGCAGCATTTTCAACGATACGTTCTTCTTTCATGGTATCCAGTGTGGCAACAATCGCCGCCATCGCCAGCGGGTGCCCCGAATAGGTCAAACCACCGGCAAAGAAGTGATCGTCAAAGTAACGAGCGATCGCCTCGCTAATGATCACGCCACCCGCCGGAACGTACCCTGCGTTAACACCTTTGGCGAAAGTGATCAGATCCGGCACGATCCCATCTTGTTCAAAAGCAAACCAGCTGCCGGTACGGCCAAAACCGGCCATCACTTCATCAAGGATCAGGATGATACCAAATTCATCCGCCAGCGCCCGAACCCCTTTCATATAGCCTTCCGGCGGCACCAGAATCCCGGCGGTTCCAGGGATAGACTCCAGCAAAATCGCCGCGATCGATTTCGGACCTTCGCATTCGATCATCCGCCGCAGATGGGCCAGCGCACGGGCGCACTCTTCCTGCTCGGTGGTTGCGTTAAACTCGCTGCGGTAGAGGTACGGGTTAAAAAAGTGCACGTGGCCGCGCGAGTACTCGTTCGGCACACGACGCCAGTCGCCGGTGGCCGCAATCGCGCTGCCGGTGTTGCCGTGATAAGAGCGGTAGGCCGACAGCACTTTGTCACGTCCGGTATACAGTCGCGCCATACGAATTGCGTTCTCGTTGGCATCAGCGCCGGCGTTGGTGAAGAACACCTTGCTAAACCCTTCCGGCGCGAGATCAATAATACGTTTCGCCGCTTCGCCGCGCGCCAGGTTGGCGGTGGCAGGAGCAATGGTCACCAGTGATTCCAGCTGTGCCTTCATCGCTGCCAGCACTTTCGGATGCTGATATCCCAGATTGACGTTCACCAGTTGACTGCTGAAATCAAGATAGGTTTTCCCTTCGTAGTCCCACAGTTCACACCCTTTTGCCCCAGCAATCACCAGCGGGTTAAGGTTGCCCTGCATCGTCCAGGAATGAAAAACATACTCTCTGTCCAGTTGGCGTACCGCTTTATTATTCAACTCTGTCATGGTCATTCCTCGCATACCGTTGGCTGTGACTCATCATGTCGTCGGCGAAAAAGAAAGTGATAGAGCCAGTGTAGTCTTGCCGCTGTGACACCGGTGTCACATCGCCGTGCGCAGACTGTCCCTCGGCAGGTTAGCCCTCGGTTTTTATAGTGAGATACACAACCTGCACAGGAGAGCACAATGCAAAATCGTAAAGTGGTATTTATTACCGGGGCAACCTCCGGCTTTGGAGAAGCGGCAGCGCATGTTTTTGCTCGCGCAGGCTGGTCGCTGGTGCTAAGCGGCCGTCGTCTGGCCCGACTTGAGGCTTTACAGGCCGAGCTGGCATCGCTCGTGCCGGTATATGTAATGGAGCTGGACGTACGCGATAGCGACGCCGTGGCATCAGCCGTTGCCGCACTGCCCGCAGAATTTGCCGATGTCACCACGCTCATCAACAATGCCGGGCTGGCGCTGGCACCGCAGCCAGCGCAAAAGGTAGATCTAAAAGACTGGCATACGATGATTGACACCAATGTGACCGGGCTGGTAAACGTCACCCACGCCCTATTACCGACGCTGGTTCGCCATGGGGCCGGAGCCAGTATTATTAATATTGGTTCGATTGCCGGGCAATGGCCGTATCCAGGCAGCCACGTCTACGGCGCAAGCAAAGCATTTGTGAAGCAGTTTAGCTATAACCTGCGCTGCGACCTGTTAGGAACAGGCGTACGCGTCACCGACCTCGCACCGGGGATTGCCGAAACAGAATTTACGCTAGTGCGTACCAAGGGCGACCAGGCCGCGTCCGATGCGCTTTATCGCGGCACTACGCCGCTGTCGGCGCTCGATATTGCCGAGCAGATGTTTTATATCGCCACGCTGCCAGATCATATGAACATTAACCGCGTCGAAGTGATGCCGGTACGCCAGGCCTGGCAGTCGTTTGCGATTGATAGAGATTGAGTTTGCTGAGGACACATCCCCTCACCCTAACCCTCTCCCCACTGGGGAGAGGGGACCGTTCGGCGTGGTTTATTGAGCCTGGAGTCTCGGCCTGACGGCCTTTTTTTGATTGATAATGGTTAGGTTCGTCATACCCCCTCTCCCTTCCAGGGAGAGGGCCGGGGTGAGGGGCAAATCAACACTCCCCCTCAAAACGCACTTACCGGCTACTTTGCAAAAACTGTTTCACCCTTTCCGACTTCGGCTGAGTAAAGAAGATCTCCGGCGGCGCCTTCTCAATCAAGATGCCTTTCTCCAGAAACACCACTTCATTCGATACCTGTCGCGCGAATTCCATTTCATGGGTGACGACAACCATGGTGTAGCCCTCCGCAGCCAGCGATTTCATCACGCTCAACACTTCATTTACACGTTCGGGATCGAGCGCCGACGTCGGTTCATCAAACAACAACACCTCCGGCGACATCGCCAGCGAGCGCGCAATCGCGACCCGTTGTTTCTGGCCGCCGGAAAGCGTTATCGGATAAGCATCGGCTTTATGATCCATGCCCACTTTGGTCAACTGCTGGCGGGCAATTTCCCGCGCCTCATCGCGCTTCATCCCCTTCACATGCAACAGCGCCTCCATCACGTTTTGCTCAACGGTCAGGTGCGGCCACAGATTAAAGCTCTGGAACACCATCCCTACCCGCTCGCGGATTTTCGACAAATCGCGATGCGACATCGCCTTACCGGAACGGTCATCGACGCCAATACGCTGCCCGCCAATGTGAATCTCCCCGCGGTCGGGCTGTTCAAGCCAGTTCATACAGCGCAGCAGCGTCGATTTTCCCGAGCCGGAAGAACCCAGAATGCTCACCACCGTCCCCTTTTCCACCGTCAAATTAATATCGCGCAGCACTTCCACGTTATCGAACTGCTTGGAGACATTTTTGACGCTAACCGCCGTGATATCAGACATGGCTCATTCCTCTCTTGGCGCTATAAACAGTCAACCGTTTCACCAGCAGTTCAAGAACAATGCTGATGGCCCAATACAGCGCAATGGCGACAATAAAGGCGTTAAACGGAATGAAATAGGTTGCCTGCACGCTGTTCGCGGCGGCGGTAATTTCCTGCACGGTGATAATGCTCAGAAATGCGGTGTCTTTCAGGCAAATAATTAACTGATTGCCCAACAGCGGCAGTGCGGAAGAGAAAATATTCGGTAGAACAATGCGGCGAAATAGGGTGTAGCGAGAGAACCCCTGCACCACCGCAGCTTCGATATAGCCATTGGAGAATACCCGCCGTTGGCTACGAAGAATCTCAAAGAAATAGGCCCCATGATAAATAATGAGTGCCAATAACCCGGCGGTCCACGCTTCCAGACTGATTCCCAACTCGGGCAACCCGTAATACAGAAGATAGGCCAGGATCAAAAATGGCACGGCGCGCATCAGATTCACAAAGCCCATAATCAGGTTATTCAGCACGCGCTTTTGATACTCGGTGATATAGCACAGCAGCGTGCCAATAAATAAGCCACAGACAGCGGCGATAATAAACAACTCTAAGGTCGCCAATAGCCCGGCGATAAAGTTATCGTGCTCGGCCCAGATAATTGCCCATTGATTCATCGTTCCTCCCGGGACTTAGCGCGCCAGTCGTTTTGCTTTACGTTCTGCCAGGCTTTGCAGTTTCAGCAGCAGGCCAATAATCACCACATACAGCAGCCCTGCCGCCAGAATGGGCGACAACGGCTCATAGGTCACGGAGGCAATACGGTTGGTGACGCGAGTGAGATCTACCACGCCAATCACCGCTATCGCCGGGCTGCCTTTGATTAAAAAGGACATCTCATTTACCAGCGCCGGTAGGCTCTCCAGCCACATTTGTGGCAGCATGATGTAACGGAAATAGGGCCAGCGCCGCATCCCTACCGACTCCGCCGCTTCACGCTGTTCACGGGGAAACGTGCGAAACGCATTACGCCAAATTTCCGCATTGAACGCCGAAGTATTGAGCGTCAGTGCCACAATTGCCGCCACTGTTTTATCGAGGTTAATGCCAACGGTCGGCAGTGATAAAAACAGAAACAGCACCAGCGTCACCAGCGGCGTGGCGCGAGCGAGGCTAATATAGACCACCAAAATTTGATCGATAACCGGGATTTTCATCATTCGCACAAAGGCGATAAGCAGCCCAATCACTACGCCGAAAGCGATGGCGATGGCGGAAATCCAGAGGGTCGTCCATGCGCCTTCAAACAGTAACTGCCATGCGATTGAGTCCATGTTGCCCTCCTTTTAAATCAAACGGGCTGCGGTTTCCCGCAGCCATAATTACTGCCCAGCTAACTTGTGAAACTGCGCGGCGCTGGTGATAGGCTCGGTCGGCAGGTCATCGTAGGTCTCGCCAAACCATTTTTTCTGCAGTGCTGCCAACTGGCCGGTTTCGCGCATGTGGTTGGTAAATTTGGTCATATAAGCCAACAGCTCTGGTGAGTTTTTCGGAATGGGCCACGCCATGTAGCCAGGTCCGGAAACCGCCAGCCCTTTGGCAAAGACTTTCGGCTTGGCTTTGACCAGGTCATTAACAGAGATCACCACGTTAATGACGTAGTCGAGGCGCTTATTGGCTAAATCGGCGTAGGCTTCCGGGTAGGAAGGGTATTCCACTACCGGCCCCAGCTTGCCGCCGGTTTTTTCAATCATTGCTTTCAGTTCAGGTAAACGGGCTAATAATGCGCTGCCCGCCTGGAGGCCTACTTTCTTACCGCTTAAATCGGCAATAGTATTTAATGAAGTGTCGCCCGCACGCTTAACAAAATAGTGCTGAGCCGACGCCCATGGCGGAGTAAAATTAAACACATTAAGGCGCTCATCGGTAACGACGGCACCAGTTAACGCCATATCGTACTGCCCGGTAGACACCGCCGCTAATAATCCGGTCCACGGTAAAATACTTTGCGTGACGTTAAATTTGGCGTATTCACGCAGCGCCGCCAGCATATCCTTGTTAAATCCGTCGGCATTGCCATTATTCATAAAGTTAAACGGCGCATAATCATCCTCGGTTGCCACTTTTAAAGTTCCGGACTTTTCAATTTCTGGTAAATCGGCCGCAGCCACCTGCAAAGAAAAGGTCATCGCCATCACGGCGGCCAGATAATACGAACCCATCGTTTTTTTCATCGTGTGACCCCTGTTTAAATGCCCGATACGTGAATTCCAGATGCCCTGGAAGCATTGCAAGATATGTGCCGACAGCGGCAAAGTGAGGCAGTCGCTGGTGACGTTTTTACTGTAGGGAGACTTTTTGCATTCTGAATAGAGCCAGTTTTCGCGCGCCGTTGTGTCAGACGATTTCAGGCTGGTACAAAAATTGCTGAATGCTAAGAAAGCGAATACTGGAAGGAGCAGCGTATGATTCGGCACTTACTGCACGTGGATTTTGACCATCAGCGCGGTTTACAAGAGCAGGTGCGTGAGTCGCTGGTGAACGCCATTTTAGGCGGTATTTTTCCTGCCGACACGCCGCTGCCCTCGTGTCGCCAGCTGGCAAGCCAGCTTCAGGTTTCACGCAATACCACCGCGCTGGTGTTTGAAAGCCTGGTCAACGAAGGCTACCTGATTAGCCGTCCGCGCAGCGGATATTACCTGCATCCGGACTATTGCGCACCGCGCCTTAGCAGCGCTGCCCCTGCACCCATCGACGGAGAACGTGCACCATCATGGGGCAAACGGCTCAACATCACGCCAAGCCAGCAGGAGTCTATTTTGAAGCCCGCTGGCTGGATGAATTATCGCTACCCGTTTATCTACGGCCAACCGGATACCCGTCAGTTCCCGTTGGCCAGCTGGCGTTCGGCTGCTAACTGGCTGCACGGTGGCGCGCGCGATCCGGCCTGGGTGGTCGACCATATCGATCAGGACGTGCCGATGCTGATTGAGCAGATTCGTACTCGCGTGCTGCCCAAGCGCGGCATTGTCGCCGCACCCGATGAAATCCTGATAACCCTGGGCTCGCAAAACGCGCTGTATCTGCTCACCCGCCTGTTGATGTCGCGGCAGACTCGCATCGGCGTGGAGAACCCCGGTTTTCGCGAGGCCATCAACACCTTCATGCTCGGCGAAAGCCAGATTGTGCCGCACCCGGTTGATGAGCAGGGCATCGTGCTGAATGATTCACCGTGCGATTACTACTATGTGACGCCGGGACATCAAGTGCCGACCGGCGTCACCATGAGTAAAGCCCGCCGCAGCCAGCTGCTGAGCTACGCGGCGCAGCACGATGCGGTGATTATTGAAGATGATTACGATTCGGAGAGTAATTTCCAGGCCAATCCGCTGCCGGCACTGAAAGCCAGCGACTGCAGCGGACGGGTTGTCTACGTCAGCAGCTTGTCAAAGGCGCTGTCGCCAGGGCTGCGATTGGGATTTATGGTCGCCGATCCAGATTTAATTGATGAAGCGCGAGCGCTACGCCGTCTGGTATACCGGCACCCGCCGACCAATATTCAATATCAGATGGCGCATTTCCTGGCGCAAGGGCACTACGAAACCCATCTGCGGCGCTACCGTGACGACTCCGCGCGCCGCTGGGAGATGCTCAATAACGCCCTCTCTTCACTGCTGCCAGAGTGCCAACTGCTGCCCGGTAGCGAACACGCTAACGCCTTCTGGCTACGCACAGCGCCGCATATCAGCACCCAACAGCTCACGTGGCGGGCGGCGCATACCGGGGTGTTGATTGAACCCGGCGCGCGGCATTTTCTTGATGCCGCACCACCGGATAATTTTTTCCGCATGGGTTTCCACGCTATCAACCCCGACGCCATTGCGCCGGGGGTCGATGTGCTACGTCATCAGCTCGCGCAGATGGGTTAGCCCGCCCGGCGGTGCGCCCACTCACGCAGCCGCTGGAACAGTACGTACAGCGAGGGGATAAACAGGATGCCAATCACCGTCGCCACCAGCATTCCGCTGAACACCGTGGTCCCGATGATGCGGCGGCTCTGCGCCCCGGCGCCAGTGGAGAACATCATCGGCATGATACCGATAATAAACGACACCGCCGTCATCATGACCGCGCGGAAGCGGCGAGTCGCCCCCTCACGCGCCGCATCGACAATCGACAACCCGGACTGGCGGCGCTCGCGGGCAAACTCAACGATAAGAATCGCGTTTTTCGCCGCCAGGGCTATCAATAGCACCAGCCCTATCTGCACGTACACATCGTTGGCGTAGCCCGCAACCCACAGCCACAGCAGTGCGCCGCCGATAGCGAACAGCACCGAGAGCATGACGCTTGCCGGCAGCGTCCAGCTTTCATACTGGGCAACGAGGAACAACCACGCCATCGCCACCGCCGCCAGCACAATCCATATTGCCTGATTGCCGGTCTGCTGCTCCTGCCAGGAAAGGCCGCTCCACGCGTAGTCGTAGCCTTGCGGCAGGTGTTCGGCCAACAGCGATTCCATGTGCGCCATCGCTGTTCGGCTGCTGACGCCCTCTGCTGCCGAACCGCTCACCGACACTGACGGGAACTGGTTGTACTGCTGGACAAACGGCGCGCCAACGGTCGGCGTGATGGTCACCAGGTTACTCAGACGCACGAGCTCATCGTGGTTGCTGCGCACAAACAGCTCGCTGATTTGCTCTGCACGCTCGCGCCACTGCATCTCATTTTGCATCACCACGTGGTAGACGCGGTTGTTGACGCTAAAATCTCCAGCGCGCGCGCCGCCAAAGGCCGTTTGCAGGCTGTTGAAAATGCGCGATACCGGCACATCCAGACGCGCCGCCTGGTCGCGATCGACCGTTAACGTCAGCTGTGGCACGTTGCTGCTCCAGGTCGTAAAGACGCGGCTCAGCTGCGGATGCTGGTTAGCTTTCATCAAGATCCCGCGGGTCACCTGCTCAAGCTCTGCGGAAGATTGCCCGGCCTGTGCCAGAATGCGCAGGTCGAACCCTGCCGCGCTGCCAAGCCCAGGCAGAGTCGGTGGCGCAAACAGCATAATCGTGGCTTCCGGCAGCGCATGAAGCTGGCGCTGCAGCTCGCCCATCACCAGGTCCAGCGGCTCACGCTGCGACCAGTCCTTCAGCATCAGCGAAATAAAGCCGCTGTTGGACGCGCTGGTGCCGCTGAGAATGCTAAAACCAGATACCTGAATCACGTCTTCCACTGCCGGGTGAGCGCCCAGAAGCTGACGCGCCTGCGCCATCACCGCTTCAGTGCGTTCAAGCGAGGCCGATTCAGGTAGCTGCACGTTGGCAAAGACGTAGCCCTGGTCTTCCTGTGGCAGGAAGCCTTTTGGCATCGTTGAGAAGCTCCACGCCACCAGAAGCGCGGCAAGCGATGTCGCCGCCACAGCCACCAGCGGACGACGGTTCATCCATCCCACCAGACGGCCGTAGCCATTGCGGGTGGCATCCAGCCCACGGTTAAAACCGCGGAAGAAGGCCGCGGGTTTCGGCGGACGCGGACGCAGCAGCAGTGCGCAGAGCGCTGGCGTCAAGGTGAGCGCCACGATGCTCGACAGCGTCACCGCCGTGGAAAGCGTGACCGCAAATTGACGATACAGCTCACCGACGATCCCCGGCAGCATCGCCACCGGCACAAACACCGCCAGCAGCACCAGCGTGGTGGCAATAACCGGCCCGGCAATCTGGCGCAGCGCCAGTGCGGTCGCCTCGGTACGGCTTAAGCCCTCTGCCATATGCCCTTCCACGCTTTCAACCACCACAATGGCATCATCCACCACCATGGTCAGTGCCAGAATAATGGCAAACAGACTCAAGGTATTGGCGCTGTAGCCAAGCACATAAAGCACCGCAAACGTGCCCACCAGCGAAACCGGAATCGCCAGCGCTACAATCAGCGTGGCACGCAGGCTTTGCAGGAACAGAGAGACAACCGCCACCACGGCCAGCAGAGTGAGTGCCAGCGACGTGCCTATTTCTTTAATCGTGGCCGAGACAAAACGGGTGGTATCAAATTTGACCTCCCATTTGAGGTCTGCCGGGAAGCGGGTTTGCAGGCGCGTCAGCTCGGCGCGGACGGCGCTCGCCACCTGTAGCGCATTGGCGGTCGGCGTCGGGTAAATCCCCATATAGGCCGAATCCACGCCGTTGAGCTGGGCGCTGGAATTATAGCTACGCGCACCGAGTTCAATATTCGCCACGTCGGCGAGGCGAACCAGTTGCCCCTGCGTTCCACTGCGAACCACAATCCGGCCAAACTCATCGGCCTCAGTCAGGCGCCCTAACCCATTAATGGTCAGGGTCTGCTGCTGGCCGTTAAACACCGGCGGCGTACCAATCTGTCCGGCAGCCCCCTGCACGTGCTGCTCGCTCAGCGCTTTGGCAATATCATCGCTGGTAATATTCAGCGCATTCATACGATCAGGACGCAGCCAGATACGCATGCTGTAATCGCGCGCACCAAACATTTGCACCTGGCCCACGCCCGGCAGACGCGCCAGCGCTTCGCGAATTTGCGTGCTGGCATAGTTGCTCACTGCCAGCGGCGGCATCGTCCCATTTGGCGAGTAGAGGCTCACCCCCATCAGCAGGTTGCTGGCCCGCTTACGCACCTGCACGCCATTTTGCTGTACCACGGAAGGCAACTGAGCCACCGCCTGCGCCACGCGGTTTTGCACATCAATCGCCGCCATATCCGGATCGGTGCCGGCGGCAAAGGTCAGATTAAGGCTATAGCCGCCGTCGTCAGAGCTGGTCGACTCCATATACAGCATCTGGTCAACGCCGTTTAGCTGCGTTTCCAGCGGCGCGGCAATGGCCTGCGCCACGTCCTGCGCGCTGGCACCCGGCCAGCTGGCGCTGACGTTAACCGCCGGTGGGGTAATTTGTGGATACTGCTCCACCGGAATAAGCTTCAGCGCCACGGCGCCGACAAAGGTCATCAGTAGCGCAATAACCATGGCAAAACGTGGACGACGGATAAAGAACGTCAGCATCCTGTCTCCTTAATTAATTCAGCAGCTGAACGGCCGCGCCGCTGGTCAGGCGCTGTGCGCCTTCAGTGACCACGCGTTCGCCCGCGCTTAAGCCTTTTGCGACGGCGAAAAATTGGCCCTGCTGGCCACCGAGCTCAAGCCGACGCTGGTCAGCGGTATTTTCCGCCGTCAGCACCCAGCTAAAGTAACCCTGTGCATCTTGCTGGACCGCGGCGACAGGGATCATCACGCTGTCATTGAGCGCCTGCGGGCGCAGCGTCACGTTGACGTTGCCGCCCGGCAGTAGCCGGTGCTGCGGGTTAGCAAACTCAGCGCGCACCGCCACGCTTGCGGTGCGGGCATCAATACGGTTATCCACCGAGGTCAACACGCCCTCTTCACGCTGGCCATCAAGCGTGATCTGCGCCAGCCATGCGGCCTTCAGTGCGCGAATATCGGTATGCTGTCCGGCTTTGCTGTAGAACGCAGACTCATCCAGCGCAAAGCTTACGCGCACCGGATCAAGTTGGACGACCTCCACCAGCACGCCGCTGGCGGCATTCACCAGGCTGCCAACGTGAAAGGCGCTGTGCCCTACGCGGCCGCTGACCGGTGAGGTGATACGGGTGTAATCGAGGGTGATTTGCTGCGCACTCACGCGGGCTTTTGCCTGCTCCACAGCGGCGGCGGCCACATCGCGCTGCATCTGCGCAGTATCCACATCGTTACGGCTGATCGACTGATTGGTCTTCAGGCTCTGATAGCGGGACAGCAACTGCTGCGCCTGACGCAGCGAAGCCTGGGCGCTTTTTAACTCGGCTTGAGCTAATGCCAGTGACGCACGCGGCTGCGCATCGTCAAGGGTAAACAGCAGATCGCCTTTTTTAATGTCCTGGCCGTCCTGGAAGTGACGCTGCACGATGGTGCCTTCGGTACGCGCGCGGATATCCACCGCGTGAATGGCCTCAACGCGACCTGGCAGTTGACGCTCAACCGCATGCGGCGAGCGCTCAACGGTGGCAGTGCGCACCGGTGCCGAGGCAGAAGCGAGCGTGCAGTAAGCCAGCCCGCAGGCCAATAAGGCAAAGCGGAGTGTTGTTTTCATCGGGAAGTCCTTGCAGGGAAAGCGCCCCTCTGCACAGGCAGAGGGGCAACTGATGACTATGCGGTTTTACGGAAGCGGCGGGTCAGGCGTTTTTCAACTTCTACCACCAGGAACATGGCAGCGCCAATCACCAGCGTGATACCCCAGTAGCGCAGCGGCAGTGCTTCAGTGCCGAACAGCGTCTGCATCAGTGGCAGGTAGATGATGGCCAACTGCAGCAGAAGCAGTACGCCGGTCACAAGCCAAATGCCTTTGTTCTTCAGCAGGCCGCTGTTCAGGGAGAAGCGGTCGCTGCTGCGGCAGTTAATCATGTAGACCCACTGCGCGGTGACCAGCATCTGCAGCAGCACGGTGCGGATAAACTCGGCGCTGTGGCCACGCGGTGCCAGCCAGGCTTCGAGAATGAACGCAGCAATGGCAATCATCGAGCCCACAAAAGCAACGCGCCACACAGCAAAGGCATCCATCACGTGCTGGCCGGTTTTACGCGGCGGACGGTTCATCACATTACGCTCGGCGGCTTCAAAAGCCAGACCGAAAGAGAGCGTGGCGGAGGTCGCCATGTTCATCCACAGAATCAGTACCGGCGTCAGCGGGATAATGTTGCCCGCCAGCAGCGCGATGATGATCAACAGCCCCTGCGCCAGGTTGGTTGGCATGATGAACAAAATGGTCTTCTTCAGGTTGTCATAAACGCGACGCCCTTCTTTTACCGAGCTGGCGATGGTCGCGAAGTTATCATCGGTCAGTACCATGTCCGCGGCCTCTTTGGTCACCTCGGTACCTTTGATGCCCATGGCGATACCAACGTCAGCCTGACGCAGCGCCGGAGCGTCGTTGACGCCATCGCCGGTCATCCCCACGATTTCACCGCTATCCTGCAGCGCTTTGACCAGACGCAGCTTATGCTCCGGGCTGGTACGCGCAAAGATGTCATACTCTACCGCCGCTTTGGCAAGCTCGGCGTCATCCATGTGCTCCAACTGGTAGCCGGTCATGGCTTCGCTGCTGTTGCGGATCCCCAGCATCTGGCCAATGCTCATTGCCGTTTGCGGGTGATCGCCGGTGATCATCTTCACGCGGATCCCCGCAGTCTGACAGGTGTGGATGGCTTCCACCGCTTCCGGACGCGGCGGATCCATCATCCCGGCTATACCGAGGAAGATAAGCCCGTCCTGCAAGTCGCTATGGTCGAGGGTTTTCTGACCCGGGTTAGCAGGCTTGGTTGCCGCCGCCACCATGCGCAGCCCCTGGCTGGCAAAGCGCGCCATTTCGGACTCCCAGTAGCTACGGTCAAATGGCATCACTCCGCGCGAAGTCTGCTGCTTCTGGCACAGTGCGAACAGCACATCCGGGGCACCGGTGACCATCACCGTCTCCTGCTCGTCGAGCTGGAAGTGGGTCGCCATATATTTGTACTGTGAATCAAATGGGATCTTAGCAATCAGTTGAGTGCGCAACTGTTCGAGATTAGCCTTCGCCGCCAGTACCTTCAGCGCGCCTTCGGTTGGACCGCCGGTAATACCCCAGTGGCCCTGCGCATCTTGAATCAGCTGGCTGTCATTACACAGGTCGATAGTGCGCAGATAGGTTTCCAGCACGGTATAAGGCTGTACTTTTACCGCCGTGTCACTGCCTTCCAGATAGATGTTACCGTGCGGCTCGTAGCTGTTGCCGTCCACGCGGTAGCAGCTGTCGGCGGTGATAATCGCCTTCACCGTCATTTCATTCATGGTCAGGGTGCCGGTTTTATCCGAGCAGACCACGGTCATTGCCCCAAGGGTTTCAACGGTTGGCAGCTTGCGAATAATCGCCCGCTTACGCGCCATAGCCTGAACGCCCAGTGACAGAATGATAGAGATAATGGCCGGTAAACCTTCCGGTACTGCAGCAACCGCCAGGCTAATCAGCGACAGCAGCAGCTCGCCGAGTGGAATATCACGCAGCAGCATACTGAAGACAAACAGCGCGGCCATCATCGCCAGAATAATGGCGAAGATCGCTTTACCGAGCTTGTCCATCTGTACCAGCAACGGCGTACGGTGCTTTTCAATACCCGCCATCATCTGGTTAATGTGGCCCAGTTCAGTCTCCTGGCCGATTGCAACCACCACGCCTTTACCACCACCTGCGCTCACCGTCGTACCAGAGAAGAGCATGTTGGTACGATCGCCCAGCGAGAGTTCACCGTGTAGGGCATCGGTGTGTTTATCCACGACGGTAGACTCGCCGGTCAGAATAGCTTCTTCCACGCGCAGGTTATGCGCTTCAATCAGACGCATGTCCGCCGGAATACGGTCACCGGCGCGCAGTACCACGATATCGCCCGGTACCAGTTCGGTGGTCGCCACCGTCATATGGTTACCATCGCGAATCACCTGCGCATCGCTGGAGAGCATATTGCGAATGCTTTTCAGCGATTTCTCCGCATTGCTTTCCTGGATATGGCCGATCAGGGCGTTAATCACGGTTACGCCGAGGATCACGGCGGTATCCACCCAGTGACCCATCACCGCGGTGAGCGCGGCGGCAGCCAGAAGCACGTAGATCAGGACATCATTAAAGTGGGCGAGGAAACGCAGCCACGCTGGCTTGCCTTTCTTTTCCGGCAGCGCATTCGGGCCATAGATATGCTGACGCTTTTCCGCGTCGCTGGCGTTAAGCCCCTCGGGCTGGCTATTCATCTGCGACAACACTTTCTGCGCAGAGAGCTGATAAGCGTGCTCTTGCGGGTCACGACCCGCGTGCGGCACATTCTGAGAGTTCATCATTTTAGACAAAGTTACGTTTCCTTTTAAATTCCTGCTAACGGAAAGCCTGAATTCACTTTCTGGCCAAGGCGTCGTCGTTAAATAATATTTTTAAGTTTAAAAGATAATTGTTTAGTCACAATTTCTTTTGCTCTATAAATTTCAAAACGACATTAAGTTGATTTGCTGAATATAATATTACAGAATGTTCCTAAACCCCATCTAAACGAGGTCATTATGTTCGGAATCTACAGAGGACGCCGTCTGGCGCTGTACATAGCCCTAGCTATCGTGGTTGCTACGCTGATTGGATACAGTACTTATACTTTTGTAAAAATATTATCGTAAGCATGACGTTAATTTACGAATTAATAATTTAATTTAATCCTGATTATTATTTAACTTTATTTGTACGAATATTATCGTAGGGATTGTTATTTATTTCATTTAGCCAAATTAACATTATTTAAATTAGAAACATTGCGTTCCATTAAAAATTACCGGACAATAATATTTTTAACTAAAGATTAACATCGCATGAAGCATCCGCTTGAATCTCTGATGACCGCCGCCGGTATTTTATTAATGGCGTTTCTCTCGTGCCTGCTGCTGCCAGCCCCCTCGCTGGGACTGACGCTCGCGCAAAATCTGGTGGAAACCTTCCACTTTATGGACTTGAGCCAGCTCTATACCGTTCTGTTCTGCGTATGGTTTCTGGCGCTGGGAACGGTGGAGTACCTGTTGATGCGCTACGTGTGGCGGCGGTGGTTTTCACTCGCGGACTGAAGGCGGGACTCGTCCCTCATCACCCCAGCCTGCTCCCTGGCTGGGCAAGGGCGCAGTTCAATGCGCCCGTGGACGATGGTTTTCTTTACGGTAAGCTCCCGGCGACTGATTAAACGTGCGGGTAAAAATACGCGTAAAGGTCTGCTGGGAATCAAACCCATACTTAAGACAAATGTCATAAACCTTTTGATCGGTCGTACACAGCTCGTCCGCCGCCAGATTTAGCTTACGCGTACGGATGTAGCGGCCCAGGCTCTCCCCTTTATGCTGTAAGAAAATGCGCTGTAGATGCCATTTTGAGTAGCCCGCCCGGCGGGCAATTTCATCTATACGCAACGGTTGATGCAGATTGTTGTCAATCCATTCGACCAGTGTGTCGATCACCTGAGTGGCTAATTCGGTCATACACCCCTCCCCTCGTTTAACGACAGCCGGTGGTTATTCCCACCAGGCCCGAAATGTTTGCGTTGCATCGGCAGGCCACACCGGCTCACCCTGCATCGGCGTCAGCAGCCGATACGCTTTGTCTTTAGATGCCTGAGCCAACCGTTTGTACGGGTCGTCCCAGGTGTGTTTCGCCAGTACGAAGCGCCCAGCATGGCCCGGCAGCACGCGCTCGGCGTTGAGATCCACCGCTGCCTGCGCAGTCTGTTCCGGCATCATGTGGATGTAGCGCCAATCCTGGTCATACTGACCGTCTTCGAGAATGGCGATATCTACCTTGCCAAACTGTTCACCAATGGCTTTGAAGTGCGGGCCATAGCCGCTGTCGCCGCTGTAGTAAATCTTCTGCGTTGGCGTGACGAACATAAAGCTCGCCCACAGCGTCTGGTTACGCTTCAGACCACGCCCGGAGAAATGACGCGCCGGCAGCACGTGCACGCTCAGCGCATCGCTAATGGTGACGCTTTGCTGCCAATCTGCCTCAGTGATGAGTTCATCTTTCATTCCCCAATAACGCAGGTGTGAACCGACGCCCAGCGGCACCACGGCACGTTTGATTTTCGGCATCAGCCCTTTGATGGTGGCATAGTCGAGATGGTCGTAGTGATCATGCGAGATAATCAACAGATCGATATCCGGCATATTGGCCGCCTGCCACGGATAGTTGCCGTCGAACGCTTTATTTAAAAACGCAAACGGCGCGGCGTAGCTGCTAAATACCGGATCGATCAGGATGCGCTTACCGGAGAGCTGCAGATACCACGATGAATGGCCGAGCCAAATCATGGTATCGGTCGCGAGCGGCAGACTGGCGAGATCGGTCGGGACCAGCGGCAGCGGCTGCTGAGGACGGGCATTCTCACGCTTGACGGTTAAAAACTCCCACAGCGCGACCACCATATTTTTATCGCTGCTGAAACCTGGCGTCGGCAGCGTGTTTTGAAACTCCCCATCACGGTAGTTTGGTGAACGCTCAATCAGGCTTTTCTCGGCGCCCTGCGGGGCCTGTCCGAAACCGGCGTTGAGAACAAAAGGTAAACTTGCTGCACTGGCAATAAGCATGATGGCAACCACACTGATGATAAGACGTTTCATGTCCTGACCTGAGACCGGCTTCATCCAGGAAGCCACACGAAAAAAGTTGATTATGAGTGAGTAGGCACTCATTATAGAAAGGAGTGGAAAAAATCGTCAAGCAATTTTCAAAATTTGACAATCGACGTTGAAGTCTCCGGCCTCAACATGTTTCAATCTCATTTTTTTACAGTCAGAGAGGTAAAGTGTAGTGGCTCGTCCGAAGAGTGAAGATAAAAAACAAGCGTTACTGGAAGCCGCCACCAGCGCCATTGCTCAATCGGGGATAGCCGCCTCGACCGCAACAATCGCACGCAGCGCCGGGGTTGCTGAAGGCACACTGTTTCGCTATTTCCCCACCAAAGACGACCTGCTGAACGCACTTTATCTGCATTTGAAAAGCGACCTATGCCAGGCGATGCTTGCCGGGCTGGTTGAGAACGTCTCACCAAAAGAGTTTACTCACAACATCTGGAACAGCTACATCGACTGGGGCGTGCGCAATCCCACCGGTCACCACGCGATTCGCCGCATGGCGGTGAGCGAAAAGATCACCGACGAAACCATCGAACAGGTACGTGCCATGTTCCCGGAGCTACAAAAGCTCTGCCAGCGTTCGGTGCGCGCGGTGTTTATGTCCGATGATTTCCGCGCTTTTGGCGACGCGCTCTTTTTATCGCTTGCTGAAGCGACCATTGAATTTGCCAGCCGCGAACCGCAGCGCGCCGATAAACTGAAAGCGTTGGGCTTCGAAGCCATGTGGCTGGCGCTGGCTGAAGGTGACTAATGGACGGTAAAACCCTGCACGCGTGCGCACACGAGTTCGCACTCACCCTGCCCTTTTCTGATATTTATTGGCCATTTGGGCCGGAATATGACGTTTTCACCGTCGAGGGAAAAATGTTTATGCTCAAAGCCTACCTTCGCGGCGAGCCGATCATCAATCTGAAGGTTGATCCCGAGCAATCGCTGCTGCATCAGGCGATCTATCCGCATATCAAACCGGGCTATCACATGAACAAAAAGCACTGGATTTCGGTCTATCCCGGCGAAGAGATCACCGTCGATCTATTGAATAGCCTGATTGAAGATTCGTGGAATCTGGTGGTCAACAAGCTGCCTAAGCGCGTCCAGCAGCGAGTGCGCCCGGTTTGATTTTACGTTCAATGCGATAAGTGTTATCGCATTGAACGCCTTCTCATTTATGAATCAGCGCGGTACCCTTCTGTGATTCAACGCACCGATTGGCGGTGCCTTTCATCATTCAGGAGTGTTTATGGATATCGTATCCGTTGCTTTAGCGCGCTATTCCACCAAGGCTTTCGACGCCAGCAAAAAACTGACCGCTGAGCAGGCAGCCAATCTGAAAACGCTGCTGCGCTATAGCCCGTCCAGCACCAACTCCCAGCCATGGCACTTTATCGTCGCCAGCACCGATGAAGGCAAGGCGCGCGTGGCGAAATCCGCGGCGGGTGGTTACGTATTCAACGAACGCAAAATGCTGGATGCTTCCCACGTCGTCGTCTTCTGTGCCAAAACTGCCATTGATGATGCCTGGCTGGAAAAAGTGGTCGATCAGGAAGATGCCGATGGCCGTTTCGCCACCCCAGAAGCCAAAGCCGCTAATCATAAGGGCCGTACCTTCTTCGCCGATCTGCACCGTAAAGAACGTCATGATGACGATCAGTGGGCTGCCCGTCAGACCTACCTGAACGTGGGCAACTTCCTGCTCGCCATGGGCGCGATGGGTCTGGACGCGGTGCCAATTGAAGGTTTTGATTCAGAGATTCTGGACGCCGAATTTGGCCTGAAAGAGAAAGGCTTCACTAGCCTTGTGGTTGTGCCTGTCGGCCATCACAGCGTGGAAGACTTCAACAAAGCGCTGCCAAAATCCCGTCTGCCGGAAGCCACGGTAATCACAGAGATCTGATTGAGTTCAGCCCTTCCCGGCCGAGCAAAGCGACGCCGGGAAAGTTTAGTACAGAACGATCTGCGGATGCTTCACGCCGCAGGCCAGCGCATAGCGCGTCAGCGTATCCAGACTCGCGCGGGTTACGTTAGCCTCCATTCTCGATACTGTTGGGGCACTCACGCCCATTCTTGTTGCCACCTGCGCACGGGTAAGACCCGCATGGTTGCGCCATTGAGCCAACATCTCACGCAGCCGTTCACGCCGCTCCTCGGCATTGAATGCCGCCAGAACATCGGGCTGAGCCAGCATTTCCGTTTTCAGCGCATCCCAATCAATAACCTTCTTGCTCATCTCGCATCTCCTGTAGCCGCTTTAGCGCCAGACGGATCTCTGCTGGAGGTGTCTTTGGCGTTTTTTTCACAAATACGCGTAGCAAGAAAATCGTCTCATTTCTCTGGAACACATAGATACCCCGACTTTGAATTCCCCCTAATGTCCGGATCTCAAAAAGTCCCGGGGAGAGAGGCTTGCTGTCAGGCTCCCGTAAAGCGGTGGGGTTAAGCCGGAGTTTCTCGATCTTAGCAATCATTTTTGCCTGAACCGACGCGGGCAGGGCCAGCAGCTCACCCTTGACATCCGCATGAACCACTATTCTGAACACGATTTTCGCCTCTGAAATATTAGCACATAAGGCAAATTGCATTAAAGGCTAATTCACCATTCACACATGATTTTATGCGTACTGGCGATAACGTTCAGATTCAATCATCAATAGCGGAAAGCGGATCGTAAAACAGCGCCCGGCCGAGCAAAGCGACGCCGGGAGATTCCCTCTCTACAGTTTCGCCAGCACCGCCTCCCCCGCTTCATCCACCGGTAAATAGACCAGCAGCCGCGAGCCATTACGCGGCGCGGAGTACCAGTACATCTGCTGGAGCTGAAAATCGCCGAATTCAGGGTGATGGAAATTCTTAATCTGATTTTCGACGCCGCGCACCTCATGGCACTTATGCCATAGCGCCTCAAACTCAGCGGAGGCCGCGAAGAAGCGGGCGAGCTTGTTTTCCCACGCGGATTCCCCCCGGTGATCGGCCATCGCAGCGCGAAAATAGGAGACAAAGGTGGTGAGAACATCGCGATTCGCCAGCCGACTGCGCCAACCGGGATGGGTCAGATAGAGATAGATACAGTTGCGGTCATCTTCCGGGATAGTGGCAAAATCAACGCCCATCAGCCGACAAAAGGCATCATTCCACGCCACAATATCAAAATTGGGTTTCTGGATGCTGGCGGGCTGGGGCAGCAGACTATCCAACATGCGCCGCGCACCGGGGCTGATGCCTTCACACTGGGAAACATGAGTGTCCTCAAGCGGCGTTAACCCTGCCAGCACAAATAAGTGCCGTGTCTCCAGCGGGCTGCATTGCAGCGCCTCGGCGACGGCCTGCATCACCGCCACCGATGGATTTACCTCTCGCCCCTGTTCAAGCCAGGTGTACCATGTCACCCCTACATCCGCCAACATCGCCACCTCTTCACGACGCAGCCCAGGCGTGCGCCGCCGACCACTCCGCGGCAGCCCTAGTCGCTGCGGGTCGAGGCTTTCCCGACGCGCCCGCAAAAACGTACCAAGCTGCTTACGACTATCGTCCAATCGCGAGAGGGAAGTGTCTATTTCACTGTGGCTGATGAGGCTCATGATATCTCCAGCATGGTAGCGTCAGTACCAGTATAACCAGGAACTGGTACCCGTTTATCTAATCAGCGATGCTACGGCCAATCGCTGAATGACGCAATGGAGTCACCATGAAAACGTCTGCTATTTCCCCCGATCGCGCAGGGCTGTTCCTGCTGCTAACCGGCCTGATGTTGCCGCAAATCGACACCTCAATCACCAATGTCGCCCTCGACTCAATCACTGCGTCGCTGCACGCCAGCGCCACCCAGCTCGAGCTTATCGTGGCTCTCTACGGCGTGGCGTTCGCCGTATGCCTGGCGATGGGTAGCAAGCTCGGCGACAACTACGGCCGCCGCCGTCTGTTTATGTGGGGGGTGGCAATTTTCAGCCTCGCTTCGCTGCTGTGCGGCCTGGCTAACTCGATTAGCGCGTTGCTGGCCGCACGGACCTTGCAGGGTGCTGGGGCGGCGCTGATTGTGCCGCAAATTCTCGCCACTCTGCACGTGACGCTGAAAGGCACTGCGCATGCCCGCGCCATCAGTCTCTACGGTGGTATCGGCGGCGTTTCATTTATTGTCGGCCAGATGTGCGGCGGTTGGCTGGTTTCAGCGGATATCGCCGGTCTCGGCTGGCGTAACGCTTTTTTCATCAACGTGCCAATTGGCCTGCTGGTGTTGGCCTTTAGCCGCCGCTATGTGCCGGAAACCCGTCGCGATGGACATGCCCGCATCGATTGGCAGGGTACGCTAAGTCTGGGGCTGGTTCTCTGCTGCCTGCTGTTCCCAATGGCGCTGGGCCCGGAATTACACTGGCCGTGGTCTCTGCGCCTGATGCTGCTGGCGATTATTCCCCTGCTGCTGTGGATGCGTGCCAGCGCCCTGCGTAAAGAGCTGCGCGGTGAACATCCGCTGCTGCCGCCACGGCTACTGAAACTGGCCAGCGTCCGTTTTGGGATGGTCATTGCCCTGCTGTTCTTTAGCGCCTGGTCCGGTTTTATGTTCTGCATGGCGTTGACCATGCAGTCCGGCCTGGGCATGGCACCGTGGCAGTCAGGCAATAGCTTTGTCGCCCTTGGCGTCGCCTATTTCCTGTCGGCGCTGTATGCGCCTAAGCTGATAGCCCGTCATAGCATGGGGAAAATTCTATTGGCCGGGCTGGCAGTGCAGATAAGCGGTTTGTTGTTGCTGATGGAAACCTTCCATCACTATGGTCAAACAACGACCACTCTGGCGCTGGTACCCTCGACGGCGCTGATTGGCTATGGCCAGGCGCTGATTGTGAACTGTTTCTATCGGGTGGGAATGCGCGATATTACCGCCAATGATGCGGGTGCAGGCAGTGCGCTACTCAGCACGCTACAGCAGGCGACGTTGGGCATGGGCCCGGCGGTGTTTGGTTCACTGCTGCTAGCCCTGATGCGCCATCACCACGGCAGCTACCCACAGGCGATGATCGGTTTTCTCGGGGTTGAAGCGGTGATGATGATTCTGCTGGCAATTATCGCCATGAGTCTGCGCCATCATTTGAATCATAGCCCGCACCTTGCCGCCCCATCATCTTAAGAGCTTTTACTTTCTTGCGTTCCAAAGCGGTGAGGCGGAAGCCGCTTTGGGGATAACGTGCGTCGCCGTTTGCATAATATAGCCAGCCTGTCCATTATAGATGGCTGGCTATATAGGAGACGTTATGCAGGAATTGATTACCCAAATCGAAGAAATGGGCATTGAAATAAACCATACCAATTCACTCGTGATTATCTTTGGTATTATTTTTCTCACTGCCATCATTGTCCATCTGATACTTCATCGGTTGGTACTTCGCACCTTTGAAAAACGCGCGCAGGCCAGCAGTCATTTATGGCTGCAGATCATCACGCAGAACAAACTGTTTCACCGCCTGGCCTTTACCCTGCAGGGGATTATTGTCAACGTGCAGGCCGTGTTGTGGCTGCAAAAAGGCAGCGATGCGGCGCAAATATTAACCACCGTCGCGCAACTGTGGGTGATGCTGTATGCCCTGCTGTCATTTTTCTCCCTGCTTGACGTTATTTTTAATCTGTCGCAGAAGCTGTCTGTCGCCTCTCAGCTACCGCTAAAAGGCATATTCCAGGGCGTTAAACTGGTCAGCGCGATTCTGGTCGGCATCCTGATTATTTCCCTGCTTTTAGGGCAATCTCCGGCGATTCTGATAAGCGGTCTTGGGGCGATGGCTGCGGTGTTAATGCTGGTGTTTAAAGACCCGATTCTTGGACTGGTCGCGGGAATTCAGCTTTCCGCCAACGATATGCTCAAGCTCGGCGACTGGCTGGAGATGCCAAAATACGGAGCTGACGGCGCGGTCACCGATATTGGTTTAACCACCGTCAAAGTGCGCAACTGGGATAATACCATCACCACCATTCCGACCTGGTCGTTGGTTTCTGACTCGTTTAAAAACTGGAGCGGGATGTCGGCCTCCGGCGGACGTCGAATTAAGCGCAGCATTAATATCGATACCACCAGCGTCCATTTTCTCGACGAGCAGGAACAGCAGCGTCTAATTCAAGCTCGCCTGTTGAAACCGTATATGGACTCACGCCATGAGGAAATTACGCTGTGGAATCAGCAGCACGGCAGTAATGAGTCTGTGCTCAATCTGCGCAAGATGACCAATATTGGTACCTTCCGCGCCTATCTCAATGAATATCTGCGTAACCATCCACGGATTCGCAAAGATATGACGCTAATGGTGCGTCAGCTGGCACCGGATAATAACGGCCTGCCAATTGAGATATATGCCTTCACCAACACCGTGGTGTGGGCTGAATATGAGAGCATTCAGGCCGATATCTTTGACCATATTTTTGCGGTGGTAGAGGAGTTTGGTTTGCGAATTCATCAATCGCCTACCGGCAATGATATTCGCGCCCTTTCAGGCGCGTTCGGGCAGTCGTAATCAGGCGCTGGCGCGTGAAATAAAGCGCCAGTCGAGCATCACTCTTTCGGTTGGCTCGTCCGGGTTTTCGATTTTGTTTAGCAGCAGCTCGACCGCTTTGGCACCGATCTCTCTCGATGGTTGCTCAACGGTGGTAAGCTGCGGCGAGACCATTTCCGCAAGCTCGGTGCCGTCAAAACCAATCACGGCGATATCCTGCGGCACCTGCAAACCAGCCTGTTCAACGGCGCGCATCGCACCCGCGGCCAGTGAATCCGATACGGCGAATACCGCATCCGGACGTGGGCTCATCGCCAGCAGATTTTTCATCGCCGCCTTCCCGGCCGCCGCACTCAGATCGTTGGCGTATTCCACGGCATCAAACTCTAGCCCCTGCTGTTTCAGCACCGCGTGATATCCCTGTTCACGTAGGCGGGCATATTTATAGCTTAAATCGTGGTTAATCAGGGCAATGCGCTGATGCCCCTGCGCTGTCAGATAACCGACCGCATGCTCAGCAGCATCAACATCGTTGATCCCCACGCAGGAGACCGCGCCCGCATCGGCGTACTCCGCACACTGCACCCACGGCGCATCGCCGATAACGGTGGTCAGTTCAGGCAGCTTGCTAAAGGCGTCCATGGTGATGATGCCATCTACCATTTTACCGGTGAGCAGGCGCAGACCGGATTTGGAACGTTCAATATCGGAACCGGAGTTACACAGCAGGATGCGGTAACCGTTTTTCTCGGCGGCCTCTTCGATTCCCTTCACCACCTCGGCACAAAACGGGTTGGCGATGTTAGACACCATCACCAGAATCATTGAACTACGCGCCGTTCGCAGCTGGCGTGCCAGCAGGTTCGGCTGATAGTTACTCTCTTTTATCGCCTGCAAAACCCGCTCGCGGTTCTTTGCTTTTACCGTGTCGCTGTTATTCAACACGCGCGATACGGTGGCGACTGAAACCCCCGCCAGTTGGGCGATTTTCTGAATTGACATAGCTACGCTATTCCCTGCAATTAACGCTTTGCGTGCAGGCTATCATAAAAATCGTGCCCGGCGTACCGGGCACAGGGTTATTGTTCCACGCTGACCCAGCGCCGCTGCTGATGGCTTTTAACGATAGCGTCAATGATATGCATAACGTTCGCGCCCTCGCTAAACGACGCAAACCGACGCGCGCTTTCCATCGGCATTTCACCTGCGCGAACCGCCTGATAAAAGTTCAGCATCATATTCTTAAACGCATCCGGCCAGCCTTCACTGTGGCCACCGGGAAAGTGCGCCAATCCTGCGACATCGTGGTTTAACAAACCGGGGTCATCACTGAGTAGCTGATTAGCCTGCTGACGCTGGCCAATCCACAGCTGCTGCGGCGTTTCCTGATCCCAGCCGAGTGAACAGTTGCTGGCGTTGATGTCAAAATGCAGGCGGTTTTTACGTCCGGCGCTAACCTGCGACACGCTAAAACACCCTTTGCTGCCGTCATCAAAGCGGAACAGGACCGAACCGGCATCCTCGGTGGTCACCGGCACGTCCTGATACTGCGTATCTGAGCGATGCTCGCTGAAGGTAGTCTCGGCGCTCACGCTGGCTTTGCGCGTCGACCAGACGATAGCCAAATCCGCCATCACCTCAACGATGCGCCGCCCGGTGACAAACTGAACCGTATCGCACCAGTGGGAGCCGATATCTGCCACCGCGCGGGAAACACCGCCCTGCTGCGCGTCAACGCGCCAGTTAAAGTCGGTCTCCAGCAGCATCCAATCTTGATGATAGCCGCCATAAGCGGAGAACAGTCGCCCGGCGCTACCGTTACGCACCATACTTGCCGCCTGCTGCACCATGGCAAACTGGCGATAAACAAAGCTGACGCCGTGTATCACGCCCGCCTCTTGCGCCAGCAGCTCTAGCTCCCGTGCCTCTTCCACCGTCATGCACAGCGGTTTTTCGGAAAAGACATGCTTACCGGCGCGTAAAATCTGCCGGTTCACCTGCGCATGGAGAAAATTCGGCGTGCAGTTATGCACCACCTGTAGCCCCGGATGCGCCAGCAGCGCATCAACATCGCCGTAGGCGTGAGGGATATTCAGCTGACGCGCCTTTTCCTGCGCCGCTTCCAGCGATACATCGCACAGCGCCACAACCTCAACAAACCCCAGACGCCGTAGCGCCTCAATGTGCGCCGGGCCAATAAACCCGGAGCCTACGATACCGACCTGAATCATCCGCGCACCTCGCTACCTGCGGCAAAGTCATCAAACGCCCGCGCGGAGACGGGGATGATATGCCGCTTAATAAATTCGCTGCCTTCACGCGCACCGGTCTGCGCATCCTTCAGACAACATTCCCACTCCATGACCGCCCAGCCGTCAAAATCGTACTGGGTGAGTTTGCTGAAGATCTTTTTGAAATCGATGTCGCCATCACCCAATGAACGAAAACGCCCGGCGCGGTTTTGCCAGTTCTGGTAGCCGCCGTAAACGCCGGTACGGCCGTTGCGCTCAAACTCGGCGTCCTTAACGTGGAACGCCCGAATGCGCGAGTGGTAGATATCTATCCACGCCAGATAATCAATATTCTGCAAATGCAGGTGGCTTGGGTCATACAGCATATGGCAGCGCGGATGGTTATCGACCTTTTGCAAGAAACGCTCAAAGGTCACGCCGTCATGCAGATCTTCACCGGGATGAATTTCATAGCACACATCCACACCGTGCTCGTCAAAGTAGTCAAGGATTGGCCGCCAGCGCTGCGTCAGCTCGTTAAAGGCCTCGTCGAGCAGCGCCGCGTTGTGCGGCGGCCACGGGTAGAAAAACGGCCAGGCTAACGCACCGGAAAAAGTCGCATGCGCCTTTAACCCCAGCCGCGCCGATGCCAGCGCCGCCTGCTTCACGCTTTCTACTGCCCAGCGCTGACGGGCCGCCGGATTACCCCGAACGGCCGCCGGTGCAAAAGCATCAAACGCGCTGTCATAGGCTGGATTAACGGCCACCAGTTGCCCTTCAAGGTGAGTAGACAGTTCGCTGATCACCAATCCATGTTCCGCCAGACGCCCGGCGATCTCATCGCAGTAGGTCTGGCTGGCCGCAGCCTGTCCGAGGTTAAAGATCCCCGGATGGTTACACGGCAGCTGTAGCGCTTTAAATCCCAGCCCTGCAGCCCATTCAGCCAGCCCATCAAGCGTGTTAAACGGCGCATCGCTGCCGATAAACTGGGCGAGAAAAATGCCCGGGCCCTTAATGGTTTTCATACCCCCTCCTTAAAAAATTACGCCTGCTCTTTTTCGTCGTATTTAAACGAGAGCAGGAAAATGAATGCAATCACCACCGCCGCTACCGCCGGGATCCACCAGAAGTTTACCCACGCCTGCGGCACGGTCTGCCCGGCCACCAGTTGGTTATACAGCGCGCCGGAAATCTGCGAACCCAGCAACATGCCGATACCGTAGGTGAACATCACCACCATGCTTTGCGCCTGCCCTTTCACCTTTTCACCCGCCACGCGGTCGGTGTAGATAAAGCCCACCACAAAGAAGAAGTCGTAGCACACACCGTGCAGCAGAATGCCGAGATACAGCAGGAAACGCGTCTCTTCATTGATGCCCAGCGCAAAGAACATGTAGCGCACGAACCACGCCAACATGCCGATAAGCAGCATGTACTTGACGCCCAAACGGCGGAACAGCAGCGGGATAATCAGCATAAAGACGATTTCTGACATCTGGCCGAACGACATCGCGGTGCTGACATCCGCCACACCTGCGTCTGCAAGATACGACGCGGTATAGGCGTAATACGTGCCCAGTGGGACCGAAATCAGCGTGGCGCAGATAGCGAACACCAGGAAGTGGCGGGTTTTCAACAATGCAAACGCGTCAGCGCAGAACAGATCGCGCAGCTTCAGCGGCTGGCCTTTTGCCGGTGCCGGTGTGTGCGGCAGCGTCAGGCTATAAATCGCCAGCACTACCGAGCACAGTGCGGCCAGGATGAAGATGCCGGTGGTATCAGAAATGCCGGTAACACCGATAAAGATCCCGGCAATAATCCAGCCGATCGTGCCGAACACCCGCACCACCGGGAAGGTTTTGTCGATATTATTCAGGCTATGGAAGGCAATGTTGTTGGTCAGCGCCAGCGTGGGCATATAGCAAAGGGTGTAGCCGAACAGCAGGCTAATCAGCAGCGCGCCGTTTTCTGCCACCAACGCCTGCGGCACAAACCACAGAATCACCGCACCCAACAGGTGCATCACCGCCATCACCTTTTGCGACGGGAAGAAACGGTCAACCAGCATTCCCAGCACGAACGGCGAAAGAATGGAGGCAATCGGCCCCGCCGAGAAGGCATCACCAATCAGCAATGACATGTTGTGTTGGCTCATCACCAGCCCTAACGTCACCGACCAACTGCCCCAGATAAAGAACTGCATAAACATCATCAGCGACAGACGCGGCACCAACAGCCGGTGCTGTACGCCGCTATTTTCCGAACCTTGCGTTGTAGAGACCATGTTCTCACCCTCAAAGTAATCGATTACAAAAGCACTCAAAATGAAAAGTAATCGATTACAAAAATAAGATCGCGCATCGCAATGTAGAATTGCGAGACCGGTCACGATTAAAAATTGTCCGCCGTTAGGGGTAATGAACAGGGAGTGATCGGAGCCAGCCGCTCAGAATGGCGTTAGCGATAGGCGGGGCAAGAAAACAAGAGACGGTACGGCGCTGATGGCCGTACCGTATTTTATGAGGACTTACGCTTTACGGCGCAGCGCCTTAAACGCCACAAGCAGGAACAGCACCCACACCGGCAACAGAATTGCCGACAGGCGCATGCCGTCCATGGTGCACATCAGCACAAAGACCATCAGCAGGAAGGCAATACAGATGTAGTTACTGGCAGGAGCCCACAGCGCTTTAAATTTCGGCTCGCGGCCTTTACGACGCATCGCGGCGCGGAATTTAAGATGCGCCATACAGATCATAATCCAGTTCAGCAGCAACGTTGCCACCACCAGCGCCATCAACAGGCCGAAGGCCTTTTGCGGCAGCAGATAGTTCACCAGCACCACCAGTGAAGTAATGGTCCCGGAGAGGATTAGCGAATTCACTGGTACCCCGCGACGGCTAACCTTCGTTAAAAAGCGCGGCGCATTGCCCTGGACAGAGAGGCCAAACAGCATACGACTGTTGGAATAGACACCGCTGTTATACACCGACAGCGAAGCCACCAGAATAACGAAATTCAGCGCCGAAGCCACCAGATTGCTGTCCAGATTGTGGAAAATCATCACAAACGGGCTGCTATCAGACTTGATCTGAACCCACGGATAGAGCGCCAGCAGAACAATCAGCGAACCAATATAAAACAGCAGGATACGATAAACGACCTGATTAACGGCTTTCGGAATTGAGGTTTCCGGATCGCGCGCTTCTGCTGCCGTAATACCGATAAGCTCTAGCCCGCCAAAGGAGAACATAATCACCGCCAGCGACAAAATAAGCCCCTGCCACCCGGTGGCGAGGAAGCCATCGAAGCGCCAGAGGTTATCGATACCCGCGTGGTCGCCGCCTTTGCCGGAGACCAGCATCCAGATGCCAAAGCCAATCATGCCAATAATGGCCAGCACTTTAATCAGCGCAAACCAGAATTCCGTTTCACCATACAGGCGGACGTTCACGAGGTTAACGGCGTTGATCAGGACAAAGAAGCCTGCCGCCCAAACCCAGGTGGGGACATCCGGCAGCCAATATTGCATATAGATCCCGGCGGCGGTCAGTTCGGCCATACCCACCAGCACGAACATCACCCAGTAGTTCCAGCCAGACAAAAACCCGGCGAACGGCCCCCAGTATTTATAAGCAAAATGGGCAAACGACCCTGATACCGGCTCTTCCACAACCATCTCACCCAGCAGGCGCATGATCATAAAGGCGATAACGCCCGCAATGGCGTAGCCGAGGACAACCGCCGGGCCTGCCATTTGAATAGCTGGGCCAATACCGAGGAACAGACCGGTCCCGATGGCGCCGCCGAGGGCGATTAATTGGATATGGCGGTTTTGTAATCCGCGGTGAAGCGTCGGGCTAGTTTCCGACGAGGCATCCGGTTGATTCTGGCTGGATGCTGATGACGCGTTTCTCACGTCTAACCCCTGTAGCATGAATATGAAGGGGCACCTTTTAACACTTAGCGCGGCTTGTCGCAAGGCAATCAGTACCCGTACCCTAATAGCAAAAAGCCCCGGAAAGCACTCGCTTCCGGGGCAATAACCCTATATTTGCAATGACTTAGAAGTCGTAGCTCACCGAGAGTTTTAGCGTACGCGGCTCGCCCTGGAAGAGATAGACGCCGGTATCATCCACGCCAGACCAGTACTTCTCGTTGGTCACGTTGGTCACGCCCACGCGCCATACCAGGTCATTTTGCTCCTGGTTCAGGTGCATACGGTAGCGCATCCCTAAATCCAGGGTCGTGTAGCTATCCAGCTTCTTGGTGTTGGCGGAATCCGCATACTGCGAACCGGTATGGTTCACGCGCGCGGTTGCCGTCAGGCCGTCCACCGGTTTGATATCGTATTCGGCACCCAGTACGGCGTAGAAGCGAGAGACACCAATCGCGTCGTTACCATCGTTGAGACCGCCTTTGGTTTTGGTCATTTCCGGGTCGATCCACAGGGTGCTGCCGTTCAAACGCAGGCCAAGCATCGGCTCACCGAAGACGCTCAGTTCAAGGCCGCGGTTGCGCTGCTCGCCATCCATACGGTAGTAACCGTCGCTATCCAGCACGCCGGACGGTTTCTTAATCTGGAACAGGGACAGCGAGCCGCCCACGCGTTGGTAGTCAACTTTCACACCCACTTCTTCCTGTTTGGAATGGGCAATGCCAATGCTCTGACCAAAGTTTTTCGCCGTATTGGGGGCGTTGCCACCCGGCTGTAGGGCTTCAGTGTGGTTGGCATACAGCGACACCGTTTCCCACGGCTTATAGACCACGCCGAAGGTCGGCATCCAGCGGCTTTCGGTAAAGCTGGAGGTGGTGGTTTCCAGGCCGGTGGTATTGCTGTAGTTACGAATTACCACTTTCTGATGACGCGCAGCGGCGGTAAACAGCAGGCTGTCGTCGAAGAAGCCCAGCGTATCGCTGAACAGCCAGCCCTGCGTGCGGTTGCGCGCGGTAGTGAGCGGGTCATGGTAGTTACCGCCGACTGAGGTATAAGCAGGCAGACTCACATCGTGGTTGTTATAGATATTGACGTTCTTGTTGGTCTTAGCGCTCGACATACGCCAGGCGGTGGCGTCACTGCGCATCTGCGCCGAGTAACCGATGTTAACCTTGTGAGACACCACGCCAGTGTCAAAGCTACCGCGAATGCCGCCCATCCCACTGAAGCTATCGATAATACGGTTGGTATCCAGACGGCTGATGGTGGCATCGCCGTTGATATTGGTCAGCTTCGGCGCACCGTAGGTCCCTAACTCATGCGCATGCTGCGCACCCAGCGCGGCATAAGTGGTCCAGGAATCGTTCAGATCGTATTCTGCTTTTGCCATACCGAATTCGTTTTCGATATCGCTGAACCCCCACTTCTGCCCGGTATTTTTGGTGTTGCTCGGCACCTTTGGCACTTCGCTGATGGCAGCGAAACCAATTCCCATCTCCCCGCCGTGGAAGGTTTTTTTCTGGTAGCCAAAATCAAACGAGGAGCGGAAGCGCTCGCCACGGTAATCCAACCCTATCGAGGCCAGCGTGGTACGGCGATTATCGTTATCGACGCGCCCTTCCCCTTCACGATGCAGCAGGTTCACGCGTGCACCAAACTGGTTGTCGTCACCGAAGCGACGCCCCAGATCCAGCGAGCCGCCGACCTGTGAATCACCGGTATAGTCGACGCCAATACGCGTGGTCGGAATATCTTCGGCGCGCTTCGGTTCGAGGTTAATCATGCCGCCGACGCCGGAGCTTGCTGCGCCGTTTACCAGCGCGTTCGCCCCTTTAAAGACTTCAATGCGCTCAAGCATCTGAGTATCCATCACCTGACGCGGTACCACGCCGGACAGACCGCCCATGGTCATGTCATCGCCATCAAGCTTGAACCCACGAATACGGTAAGTTTCTGCGAAGTTGCCGTAGCCTTGTACTGCCTGTACACCCGCATCGTTTTTGACAACATCAGCAATGGTTTTCGCCTGCTGATCCTGCACCAGTTTCGAGGTGTAGCCGATGACGTTGAACGGCACGTCCATCGCTTTTTGCTCACCCAGCATGCCGATACGGCCACCGTGTGCAATCTGTCCATCGAGGTAAGCGGGAACCAACTGTTCGCCACCCGGGGTAAAATCACTGTCCGCCGCGCCCTGCACAACCATGGTTTCGGTCTGATTTTTCTTTGTGGTTGTATCGTCAGCGGTGGCGGCATAAGCGGTGGGAATGACAGCACTGATTGCCAGTGCCAGCGTCGAGAGTTTCATTGTCATGGGAGGAGTCCTTGGTATTGAAAAAATTCACCCCTGGTGCCAGCCGGTTTCTTGCAGCATCTCGCCCCAGAATCCCCCTGTGAAACATCCCTCACTGATGACTGAGCCAGCGGAACCAAAACGGTGAATAAAAAAGAGAGTGAGAACTATACTCATTATCGTTTTATGATCAAGCGTAAAGAGATGTAACCGCCGCTATCACCATAATGGCGCAGACGATTGATTGCCCCTTCAGTGCACAAAACGCGCGTGCGACAAACCGCGACCTGCCGCATAATCTCGGTTAATGCTTTGAAAAGGAGCCGTTGTGCTGCTCAAAATTATTCTCGCAATGGTCGCCTTTGCCGCCAATTCACTGCTATGCCGACTGGCGCTCAAAGGGCTGCATATGGATGCGGTATCGTTTAGCAGCCTGCGGTTGCTCAGCGGTGCGATAGCACTATTTTTTCTGCTCCAGCTGCCGGGGATGAAAAGAAAAGCCGAATTCAATCTACTGAACGCCGCTTTACTCACCGCGTACGTTTTTGCTTTCTCGCTGGCCTATTTATCGTTAACCACCGCGGCAGGCGCGCTGCTGCTATTCGGTACCGTTCAGGTAGTGATGAGCGGCTGGGGGCTGGCACGAGGCGAGCGACTCTCCTGGCTGAAAAGTATCGGCATGCTGACCGCCATGGGTGGGCTGGCGTTGCTACTGCTGCCAGGTGCCGGTCATCCGTCTATTGGCGCGTCGATATTAATGATGATTTCAGGCGTCGCCTGGGCGGTGTACTGCATTACCGGAAAAAAGGTACGCAATGCGGCTGCCGCAACGGCCGGTAACTTTATGCTGGCGGTGCCGATGGCGCTGTTCATCTTTATCCTCAGATGGACACCCGCTCAGGCCGATTTTTACGGCATCTTGCTGGCCATCACCTCCGGCGCGTTGATGTCCGGTGGGGCATATCTGCTCTGGTATTCGCTGCTACCAAAACTCAGCCCTACTACCGCCAGTACCCTTCAACTGAGCGTGCCCTGCCTCGCGGCCCTCGGTGGTTTGGTCTTTATGGGGGAAGCCATTGATGGGCGGATGCTGCTGGCGATTGTTATCACGCTGTCCGGGATTGGGTTGGTGATTGCTGCGGACCGCCGCCGATAATACTCTCTACGATACGGACCATCGCTCAGAGCCCATGATAAAACTCGCATAACACTATAATTTAAGAGGGAAAAATGAAAAACATCGGTATATTTTGTGGTTCTTCTGCTGGCTTATCCCCCGCCTACATGGATTCCGCACGCGCGGTCGGAAAACGCCTGGTCCACAACGCGTTCGGAATCGTTTATGGCGGAGGTCGGGTGGGTCTGATGGGAGCCGTTGCCGATTCAGCTATCGCCTGCGGCGGCCATGTCACCGGAGTGATCCCGGAAGCGCTTTTTGAACGTGAAATTGCGCATACCGGATTATCGGATCTCCGGGTCGTGGCCAATATGCACGAGCGTAAAAACATGATGGCAGAGCTCTCCGATGGATTCATCGCGCTGCCGGGCGGTGCGGGTACGCTGGAAGAGATATTTGAGCAATGGACCTGGGCGCAGCTCGGAATACATCGGAAACCCTGCGCGTTTCTTAACGTGAACCACTTTTATCAGCCCCTCGAAGCGATGATTCAGCAGACCGTTAGAGAGGGTTTCATGAAGCAAGAGTACGCAGATATGCTGCTGTTCTCCGATAACATTGACGACATTATCCATCATTTCAAAAACTACACGCCACCGGCTTCAAAATGGAGCACACAAAATGGAGAGCCACGTGTCTGAGTCGAAAATCATTCGGATAGCCGCCGCGATCATCACCGATAGTCAGGGAAAGTTACTGCTAGTCAGAAAACGAAACACCGCTTATTTCATGCAGCCAGGCGGCAAAATTGAGCCCGGTGAAGAGCCTCGTTTGGCGCTGGTGAGGGAACTCATGGAGGAACTCAGTCTGGTGGTCACGCCGGAAGAGTTAACGCCTATTGGTGAATTTTCCGACACCGCTGCTAATGAGCCAGGGCATACGCTGGTCGCGCTGATGTATCGCGTATCCAAAGCGTTCGGCGCGATAAAACCCGCGGCTGAAATTGAAGAAGTTACCTGGCTGTCGTCGTCCGATATCGCCAGTACCCTTCTGGCGCCGTTAACCGCCAACAGCATCATTCCTTTAGTGTGGCCAACAACGGTGCAAGATTAGCGTTCCGTTTTCTCGCTTAACCCTGACAGAACTCTCGCCACAGTGACGACAGCGTGAGCAGCGTGTCGTCAATCAACACGCGTTTTTCACTACCGGGACGCCAGATTGTCACCATTGTCTGGCTAATGCCTTCATTGCCTACCACTGTGGGGATTGCGGACACATGTTCCCAGCGCGATGCCTGAAAATGGGTGGGTAAAAAACCCCAACCGCACCCGGCCTCAATCAAGCTACGCAGCATCTCCAGTTCATTGGCCATAATGACATTGCCGGAAATTTGCAGCCGACGCGCCATCGGTATATCGCTGGCCGAATGCATGACCACCTGCGACGTCAGAGAAAGATCGAGCAGTGAACACGGGCGCACGACATCAACGAACAGACTATCAGCAGCAAAAAAATCCATATCGATAGCCCCCAGCGCACGCCACTCCATTTCGCTACCGACACTATGATTATTAGCCTGAAAAAAACCCAGATCTGCCAACCCACTTGCCAGCGCTCGCTCCCCTTCGGCGCGCGATGTGCATCGCAGGCTCAGGCGAACATGGCGGTTCGCCATCCGGGCGATTAACGCCTGCAAAAAACGTCGCGGGGTAAAAGGATCGTAGACAATGCTCAGCTCCTGCGCTTCAGTGGCCGGGACCTGACGGGCAAACTGTTCAAACGCTCTCGCCTGACGCATTAATAGATGCGCCTGACGATGAAGTTGTTCGCCCTGCGGCGTCAGCTGTAGCGCGCGTCCCTGACGCACAAAAAGCGCGTAACCGAGGCCATCTTCAAGGAGATCAATAAGATCGCGCAGCGTAGTACGGTCTTTATCCAATTTACCGGCGGCTTTGACCAGACTGCCGCATTCGGCGACGGTGGTGAACGCTTCAAGCTGTGAAAATGAGTAGGACAATGACGCCACGCCGGTCTCCTTTGGCCATGATTGTGGGGTTTTCCCCCCATAACGCGTTTTTTATTATAGTGCGCCGATTTTTATACTCAATCCGTCCTACCTCTACGCGGTAGCGACGAGTCTACGGGTATAACTAAAATCGAGAACGCTATGAATAATAAACGTAAATCCTTCCCTGCAAAGTCCTGTCTGTTGGCGAGCCTGATGGCCGCAGCCTTTATCTCCGCGCCCGCAATGGCAGCCTGTGAGGGAACAGCACTCACCCAATGCCCTGCGCCGTTTGATGCCAAACTGCCGGATACGCAAAAAATGCTCACCTGGAGCCAAGCCGAGCGCGTAGTCGGTTTTCGCAATGATTACCGCAACTACAAAGGTGATGTCTTCCGCCATGGTAAAGCAACGCCGCTGGTAGCCGCCGAGAAACCGCTAACGCAGGCCAGCTATCAGGTCAACGGTCAGCAGTGGAACTTGCAGGATTACCTCAAACGACAGAACGTCAGTGGAATGCTGGTGCTGAAAGACGGCAAAGTTGCCTACAAATATCTGGCAGAGGGAAATACGGATACGACGCTTTGGACTTCGCGTTCAGTGGGCAAATCGGTGGTTTCCATCCTGTTCGGCGTAGCGCTAAAAGAGGGCAAAATTCACTCCATGGATGACCTGGTGACGCAATATGAACCGGATCTGAAAGGCACCGCCTGGGACGGCGTGACTCTGAAACAGCTGATTCAGCACACGTCCGGCGTGGCGTGGGATGAAGATTACACCAATCCACAGTCAGACTTTGCCAAACTGACACAATGCGAGGCGCATCCAGGTGCCTATGAATGCGTACGTACGCTGGTTTCCGGCCTGAAACGCGCCCATCCGGCAGGAGAAGTCTGGTCCTACTCTTCCGGCGGTGCCTGGCTGTTGGGCGATGTCCTGGAGCGAGCAACCGGGATGACGCTCGCGGGCTATCTGGAGAAAAGCCTCTGGCAGCCATACGGCATGGCCAACGACGGGGTATGGCACGCCTACACGAAAGGGCAACACGATGTCGGCGCGCACGGCTTTAACGCCACGCTGGAAGACTGGGGCCGCTTCGGTGAATTCGTCCTGCACAATGGTCAATTACCAAACGGCAAACAGATCCTGCCGGATAACTGGGTAGCGCAATCAGCCAACTGGAACACGGCACAAAAATCGGTTTCCGCTGCGCATCCTCAGGGAATTTACGGCTATCAATGGTGGAATAATGAAGTGCCTGCCAATGCAAAAGATGTGGTGCCGACAGCACAGGATTCACTGAAAGGGTCAATGTGGGCGCTGGGGATCTTTGGCCAGATGATTATGGTCAACCGTGCAGAGAACCTGGTTGTCGTCCAGTGGTCGACCTGGCCGCAGGCGGAGCCATCTTTCAGCGCGCAACCGCTTGAAGCCTCGCTGATGTTTAGCGCCATCGCCAAAGCACTGCGCTAAGCCGCTGTGCAGCCGGATTCTTTGCAGGCGCGAAGCCGCCACAGGAATTCGGCAGCAACAGCGCCAGAGCCGCCAACGCGCTCTGGCGCCTTTCGTTACGACTTCGGCTCTACGGCAACGAACATTTCAATATCCCAGTAGCCGTCTTCCGCACCGTTGTTGTGGTAGATCTCAAAACAGGGTTTGGCCACCATCTGGTGTTTTTCATCTTTCATCAGGCTATTGAAAAACTGGTACCACGGCGTGGAAAAGTCATGGTCGATAACTCGCGCGCGCGCGGCTGCATACAAGCCACCCGCGACGTCGGCGGTCATCACGCCTTCGCTATTGGCTGGCACCGAAAAATCATCGGCCACCGAGACCACCGTATCACAGCGCAGCTTTTCTGCCGGCACTTCATCCGGGTTGTCATAATAAACGGCAAGCCACTCCTGGGCGGGGATTTGTTGGCCATCAACCCACTTCATCAACTGCTCAAACCCTTGTTTGACCGTTTCTTCCCACGGCCCAACCATATGAAAACCGGCGATTTTGCGTGGTTCAACCTGCTTAATCTCGTAGTCCATACTGCCTCCGTTACCATACTGTAATTACATACAGTATAATTTGAGTTTTCGCGTTCAACAAACAAACAGTGAACAGTATGTGAGCAGATTCGCACTCTTGCCAGCCTGGATACGAGAGCGAAAAAATGGATGTTCCCAATATGTCCCACGAAGGAAATAAGGAGAAAGCAAAAGAAGTGTAATCTATTGAATTGAAATGGTGCGCCCTGCAGGATTCGAACCTGCGGCCCACGACTTAGAAGGTCGTTGCTCTATCCAACTGAGCTAAGGGCGCATTCTGGAGAAGTTTGCACTTCCTGATGGGGTGAAGCGCGTGGAATTATACGGTCACTGACCGATGAGTCAATCCATTTCCTCGTGAAACCTGCGTTGAATGCAGCAGTGGATAAAGTCGCGTCAACAATCGCTCAACAGTTCAGCAAAACCACTTTCCGCTGAAAACTCGCAAACGATAACTGACAGCGAGCCTCGCATCTGACAAAATATGTACATCCCCCCTTCGTGAATGACAGATGGAATATTTATCCTGATGGCAGCAAAGATTATTGACGGTAAAACGATTGCGCAGCAGGTGCGCTCTGAAGTTGCGGAAAAAGTGAAGGCTCGCGTTGCGGCCGGAAAACGCGCTCCTGGGCTCGCCGTTGTGTTGGTTGGCAGCAACCCCGCATCGCAAATTTATGTCGGCAGCAAGCGCAAAGCTTGCGAAGAGGTGGGCTTCATCTCCCGCTCTTACGATCTGCCGGAAACGACCAGCGAAGCGGAACTGCTGACGCTGATTGATACTCTAAACGCCGACACCACTATCGACGGCATTCTGGTTCAGCTTCCGCTGCCAGCTGGCATCGATAACGTGAAAGTACTGGAACGTATCGATCCGGATAAAGACGTAGACGGTTTCCATCCGTACAACGTTGGCCGCCTATGCCAGCGCGCGCCGCGTCTGCGTCCGTGCACTCCGCGCGGTATTGTGACGCTGCTTGAGCGCTACAACATTGATACCTACGGCCTCAACGCCGTGGTCATTGGCGCATCCAACATCGTGGGTCGTCCAATGAGCATGGAGCTTCTGCTGGCGGGTTGCACCACTACCGTGACCCACCGCTTCACCAAAAATCTGCGTCACCACGTAGAAAACGCGGACCTGCTGATTGTGGCAGTTGGAAAACCTGGCTTTATCCCCGGCGAGTGGATTAAAGAAGGTGCTATCGTGATTGATGTCGGGATTAATCGCCTCGAAAGCGGTAAAGTAGTTGGCGATGTGGTGTTTGAAGAGGCCGCTGCGCGCGCGTCTTACATCACCCCGGTACCGGGCGGCGTCGGGCCAATGACCGTCGCTACCCTGATTGAAAACACCTTACAGGCGTGTGAAGAGTATCACGACGTGGAGAAGGCATAAGATGGCAACATTTTCTTTGGGTAAGCATCCGCATGTGGAACTCTGTGACTTACTGAAACTGGAAGGCTGGAGCGAGAGCGGTGCGCAGGCGAAAATCGCCATTGCCGACGGTCTGGTGAAAGTTGACGGTGCGGTAGAAACCCGCAAGCGCTGCAAAATTGTCGCCGGTCAAACCGTAAATTTTGAAGGCCAGAGCGTCACCGTTACCGCCTAATCCCTACGGTAAAGCATCTTAATACCCGGCGAAGCCCTGCAACGCCGGGTTTTTATTGGCAAAATTTCAGAATATCCCCCTGCTGCATTTCCCGCGTTTTCCGCTAATACTTTGTTTTTCCTTTCTGCTGACGGACGCCCGATGCCAACCATTATCACCCATGCAGCCGTTCCATTGTGCCTCGGATTAGGACTGGGCACGCGCGTCATTCCTCCGCGGCTACTCTTCGCCGGCGTAGCTCTGGCGATGCTGCCCGACGCCGACGTTCTGGCTTTTAAGTTCGGTATTGCTTACGGCAATATCTTTGGTCATCGCGGTTTTACCCACTCACTGCTGTTTGCCTTCATGGTGCCGCTGATATGCGTGTTGATAGGTCGACGATGGTTCCGCGCAGGCCTGGTGCGCTGCTGGCTATTTTTAACCGTCTCGTTGCTGTCGCACAGCCTGCTGGATTCCATTACCACTGGAGGCAAAGGCGTCGGCTGGTTGTGGCCGTGGTCTGATGAGCGATTCTTCGCGCCGTGGCAGGTGATTAAGGTCGCGCCATTTGCGCTCTCACGCTACACCACGCCGTACGGGCATCAGGTGATGATTTCAGAGTTGATGTGGGTATGGTTGCCAGGTATCGCGGTTATGGCTGTGCTGTGGTGGCGACGGCGGTAACCAGCGCGGAGGACAGACGTCACAAAAAGCCGTGCGCGGCCAAAGTGAAACTCATCACAATTCGCAACGCCCGGAGAGCGAGTTTCCGGGCGCTCATACGAACATCTTGTTCGTAATACATTGAATCTCAAACATTTAAAATCGTCCCTTCTGCAATTAATTCGATTTAAATATCAATACCACCACTTATCAAATTGGATTGGCAATCAACGGTTCCCCAGACTATCGCAAAACATCCCTGATTCTGGAGTCCGTATGTCACCGTCAATTCTCAATAACGCCCCTTACGAAGCGGCCGAAATTCTCCGTACCGCAAAACCCGGCTTTACCCCGCGCATTGCGCTTATCCTCGGCTCAGGTCTTGGTGCACTGGCCGATGACATGGATAACAAAACCACTCTCTCCTACGAAGAACTGCCGGGTTTTCCCGTCAGCACCGTCATCGGCCATGCGGGCGAGATCGTCATGGGGACGCTGCACGGCGTACCGCTTATCTGCATGAAGGGACGCGGCCATTTTTATGAAGGTTTAGGCATGGGCATCATGACCCAGGCGGTGCGCACTTTTAAGCTACTCGGCTGTGAATTTATGTTCTGCACAAACGCCGCAGGTTCCCTGAATCCAGCGATTCCCGCCGGTAGCCTCGTGGCGCTGAACGATCACATCAATACTATGCCGTCTACGCCAATGGTCGGCCCGAATGACGACCGTTTTGGCCCGCGTTTCTTTAGCCTGGCGAATGCCTACGATAAAGCCCTGCGCGCTCAGCTACATCAAACAGCGAAAGGTCTTGAAATCCACCTACATGAAGGCGTTTTCGTCTCCTATCCGGGGCCAAACTTCGAAACGGCGGCCGAGATCCGCATGATGCAGCGCATGGGCGGCGACGTGGTGGGTATGTCGGTCGTACCGGAAGTGATCGCAGCGCGTCACTGCGGACTGAAAGTGCTTGCGGTTTCTGCCATCACCAACATGGCGGAAGGACTGAGCGATGTAGAACTCTCGCACGAACAGACGTTGAAATGCGCAGCGATGGTGACCGGCGACTTTATCCGCCTGATTGGTCAGTTCATCAAACAGTACGCCTAATCCCTGATTCATCGGCGGGTAGTACACTGCCCGCCTGGAGAGATATTTATGTCCGACACTTCATATTCTCGCCCTAATTTAAACGCCGTCTCATATCTGAGCTATTACTTCGTTGGCGCACTGGTCTCGACATTGGGCATCGTTCTTGGCCCGCTATGCGCCGCTTTCAATAAAGATCCCAGTTTTATCGGCCAGGTCTTTACGCTGATGAACATCGGCATGTTTATCCCTATCATGCTGGGCGGCATTCTGATGCGCAAATGGGGACTACAAAAGCCGCTGGTCATTGCCGCCGCGTTGACCGTGCTTATCAGCGCGATTCTGTTCGTTGCCCCAACGCTGACTATGTTCAGCTTCGCCGTCGCCGGCATTGGCGCCTGCGGGGGAATTTTCATGACCATCGGCAGTTATCTGGTGGTGCGTATTAATCCGGACGAAAAGAGCCGCTCATCGAGTCTGATTTTTACCGATTTTTTCTTTAGCCTTGCCGGTGCAACGCTCTCTTTCCTGCTGGCCTGGCTGTTCCGCATGGGTGCCAGTTGGGTGGCGATGTACGGCATAATGGGCGGCTTAGGCGCATTGATGCTGGCGCTGACCCTTCGCTGCCGTTTCCCAACAACGGAAGCCGCGACACCGCAGCAGCACAGTCCAACCACCACGCGCGAGCCTTGGGGCGCGTCGATTTACTTAATCTGCTTTGCCCTGTTCGCTTTCCTGCTGGCCGAGCCTATTTTCACCCTGTGGACGCCGGGCTATTTGCAGTCTCGCTTCATGATGCAACCGCAGGACGCGGCGCTGTACACCACCGTCTATTGGGTGGCGAAAGCGATTGGTCTGTTCCTCAATCAGTTCACCGTGAAGTGGATGAAGCTGCGCACCTTCCTGCTCGGCTGCACCGGTATAGGGCTCGTTGCCATGGCATTGATTGCCAACAGCAGCAATACCACGCTGATTTTACTGGCTTGCGCCATCTTCGGCTTCTTCAACTCGGGGCTGTTTTCCGGGCTGATGAGCTACGGCTCGCTGCAGGTGAACCAGAGTTCGCCTACGCTTATTTCCGCATTGTTGACCTGCGGCACGGTCGGCACGCTGCTATTTTCCAGCGTCTCCTCACTGGTGAATACCCGCTACGGCCTGCACGGTGCGCTGAATACCGCCACTTTTTCTTATGCCGTTCTGCTGCTGGTGTTGGTTGTCGCCATCGTTTGTAGCCGCGCGGAACGCCTGCATTCCTCCACACAGGCAGCCGTTTGACAACAAAAAAGGAGGGCGGCATGATGGCCTTCCCTCCTCTTTTACCCAAACACACCATGACCGACGCCCTGGCTAATAACCGTATAAATATCCGCGCCCTACGCTATTTTCAGGCACTGGCTGAAGAGCTGCATTTCGGACGCGCTGCATCGCGGCTGAATATTTCTCAGCCACCGCTGAGCATCCAAATTAAAGAACTGGAAGAGGTGCTGGAAACCAAGCTCTTTGAGCGGACCAGCCGCCGCGTAACGCTAACGCGCGCGGGTCAGGTCTTAAAAACCGAGGTTGATCGCATCCTCAATGCCACCGAACACTCACTGAACTATGTTCGGCAAATCGGCCGCAGCGCCAACCAGCACATCAGCATTGGCATTATCGGCAGCGCGCTATGGGGGACGCTGCTGACGCGGCTGAAAAAATTTAAGACGCTGCACCCCGGCGTTGAGTGGAGCCTGCACGAACTGTCTCAGCATAAGCAAATTGCCGCCCTGCGCGCGCGGACCATTGATATTGCGATAAACCGCAACGTGCTGCCCTATGCCGAAGACCATATTCGTAATCAACTCATCGCGCATGAATCGGTCGCGCTGGCCGTGCCGGAAAACGATCCTCTGTGCCAATTCGGTAAAGTGCCGTTAACCGCCCTCTCAGGCAGGCCGCTTATCTCACTGGCCTTTCATCAAAGTGACTTTGCCCGCCAGCTCCAGGATCACTGCGTGGAGGCCGGGTTTTATCCGCTGGTCGCCCATCAGGTGAATGAGCCGCAGACGGCGTTAGCGCTGGTGAGCGCGGGGATGGGATTATCACTACTGCCTGAAACCTGTGGGCTGATCCACTGGCCGGGCGTGCGTTTTCTGCCGCTGGAAGAGGCCGTGCCGGCCGATCTCTATGCGTTGTGGTATGACGAACCGCTGTCAGATCTGTTGACGGAATTTATCGCGGGATTACAGGGACGTTAGAGCAGGAAGGAGAGCCCCTCTCCCCGATGGAGAGAGGGGAAAAATTTACTTACGGCGCCAGGTAGTGCCCTGCGGGCCATCTTCCAGCACAATACCCATCTCGTTGAGACGGTCACGGGCGGCGTCGGCTGCAGCCCAATCTTTCGCCTTACGCGCATCCAGACGCTGCTGGATAAGCGATTCAATTTCAGCCACTTCGCTATCGTCAGCTTGCGCACCGCTTTGCAGGAACACTTCGGCATCCTGCTCCAGCAGGCCCAGAACCGCGGCGAGGGTACGCAGACAGGTCGCGGCGGAATTCGCTTCTTCGCTATTGCCCGCTTGCTTCGCATTGTTCACTTCTTTGGCTAAATCAAACAACACCGCGTAGGCCACCGGGGTGTTGAAATCGTCATCCATCGCCTCTTTGAAGCGATCAACGTACTGCGCGCTTCGTGCGAACTCGACGTCTGAGTGTACCGTACCGCGCAGCGCGGTATACAAACGCTCCAGCGCCGAACGGGCCTGCTTAAGATTGTCTTCGCTGTAGTTCAACTGGCTACGATAGTGGCCGGACATCAGGAAGTAACGCACGGTTTCGGCGTCGTAATATTTCAGCACGTCGCGCACGGTAAAGAAGTTACCCAGCGATTTTGACATCTTCTCGCGGTCAACCATCACCATCCCGGAGTGCATCCAGTAGTTAACGTATTCGCCGTCATGTGCACAGGTAGACTGCGCGATTTCGTTTTCATGATGCGGGAACATCAGATCAGAACCGCCGCCGTGAATATCAAAATGGTTGCCCAGCTGTTTGCAGTTCATTGCCGAGCACTCGATGTGCCAGCCCGGACGGCCTGCGCCCCACGGTGACGGCCAGCTTGGTTCGCCCTCTTTCGACATTTTCCACAGCACGAAGTCCATCGGGTTGCGTTTAACGTCAACCACATCGACACGGGCACCGGCCTGCAATTGGTCCAGATCCTGACGCGACAGCTTGCCGTAATCCGCATCGGTTGGGACATCAAACATCACGTCACCATTGTCGGCGACATAGGCGTGGCCTTTGGTAATCAGCTGCTCGGTGATTTCGATGATTTCAGCAATGTGGTGCGTCGCACGCGGCTCGTTATCCGGGCGCAGAATATTCAGCGCGTCGAAATCTTTATGCATTTCAACGATCATACGATCGACCAGCGCAACAAAGCTTTCGCCGTTTTCGTTGGCGCGTTTGATAATTTTGTCGTCGATATCGGTAATGTTACGCACGTACTTCAGCTTGTAGCCGAGAAAACGCAGGTAACGAGCCACCACGTCAAAGGAGACGAAAGTACGGCCATGGCCAATATGACAGAGATCGTAAACGGTGATACCACACACGTACATGCCGACTTCACCGGCGTGAATAGGCTTAAATTCCTCTTTTTGGCGCGTCATTGTGTTGAAGATTTTTAGCATCGAGAATTCCATGTTTACGTGTGTGAACCGGGCTTTCGCCTGAAACGGCATATTCTACCCGTAATTCAACCCGGAAGCAGCACACAATGCAAGGTGATCGATGTCGTCGGTTATGCTATAACAGGCACCTATATGCCGCTAAACTGCGGGCTAAAGCACCACTCTAATACGGAACAGGATGCAGAAATGGTTACTTTCCACACTAATCACGGCGATATCGTCATCAAAACGTTCGACGACAAAGCGCCGGAAACAGTTAAAAACTTCCTGGACTACTGCCGCGAAGGTTTCTACAACAACACGATTTTCCACCGTGTTATCAATGGCTTTATGATTCAGGGCGGCGGCTTTGAGCCGGGCATGAACCAGAAGACCACCAAAGAGGCTATCAAAAACGAAGCGAACAACGGCCTGAAAAACACCCGTGGTACGCTGGCAATGGCCCGTACTCAGGCTCCGCACTCCGCGACCGCTCAGTTCTTCATCAACGTAGCAGATAACGACTTCCTGAACTTCTCCGGCGAAAGCCTGCAGGGTTGGGGCTACTGTGTCTTCGCTGAAGTCGCTGAAGGCATGGACGTTGTTGATAAAATCAAAGCCGTCTCTACCGGTCGTAGCGGCATGCACCAGGACGTTCCGAAAGAAGACGTTATCATCGAAAGCGTGACCGTCAGCGAGTAATTGGTGGCGACACTCTTTATTGCAGACTTGCATCTGCAAACAGAAGAACCGGCGATAACCGCCGGTTTTCTGCGTTTTTTAGCCGGTGAAGCGCGCAGCGCCGATGCGTTGTATATTCTGGGTGACCTGTTTGAAGCCTGGATTGGCGACGACGATCCCAACCCGTTACACCGGGAAATCGCTAACGCAATCAAGTCATTGGTCGATTCCGGCGTTCCCTGCTCCTTCATTCACGGCAACCGTGATTTCCTGGTCGGCAAGCGTTTCGCTCGCGAGAGCGATATGCAGCTGCTTCCCGAAGAAAAAGTCCTCAATCTCTACGGCCGCGACGTGCTGATAATGCACGGTGACACCCTGTGCACCGACGATCCCGGCTATCTGGCGTTTCGTGCCAAAGTCCACACGCCGTGGATCCAAACCCTGTTTCTCGCCCTGCCGCTGTTTATCCGTCGTCGTATCGCGCAGAAAATGCGTAATGACAGTAAAGCCGCCAACAGCAGCAAGTCGATGGAAATCATGGATGTGAACCCGCAGGCAGTGGTGACGGTGATGGAAAAACATCACGTCCAGTGGCTGATTCACGGGCATACCCACCGTCCGGATATCCATACGCTTCACGCCAACGGTGAAACGGCGCATCGCGTGGTACTCGGCGCATGGCATAGCCATGGCTCAATGGTCAAAGTCAGCCGCGAAGACGTCGAACTTATCCCCTTCCCGTTTTAATTTTTCCACCTGATTCCCCCTAACGAAGGCTACGCAACCGTTTTCCTTGCCCATTTTCCGTGTTATTCTCTGTGGCCTCTAACGTCGTGTGCAGCACACCCACAGGAGTTTTAAGACGCATGTCTTCCCGCAATAATCCGGTACGTATCGCCATCGTGATGGGGTCCAAAAGCGACTGGGCTACCATGCAGTTCACCGCAGAAATCCTCGATATTCTGAATGTTCCTCACCACGTTGAAGTGGTTTCCGCCCACCGCACCCCCGATAAACTGTTCAGCTTTGCCGAAGAAGCCGAAAGCAACGGTTATCAGGTGATTATTGCCGGTGCCGGTGGCGCTGCGCATTTACCCGGTATGATTGCGGCCAAAACGCTGGTCCCGGTGCTGGGTGTTCCGGTACAAAGCGCGGCATTAAGCGGCGTCGACAGCCTCTACTCCATCGTACAGATGCCGCGCGGAATCCCGGTTGGCACGTTGGCTATCGGTAAAGCGGGTGCCGCCAACGCCGCTCTGCTCGCCGCGCAGATCCTCGCGCAGCATGACGCGGAACTGCATCAGCGTCTGCAAGACTGGCGTAAAGCACAAACCGACGACGTGCTGGATAATCCAGACCCACGAGGTGCGGCATGAAGCAGGTCTGCGTACTGGGCAATGGTCAACTAGGCCGGATGCTGCGCCAGGCCGGTGAACCCTTAGGCGTTGCCGTCTGGCCCGTAGGCTTAGAGGCCGACCCGGCCGCCGTGCCGTTCCAGCAAAGCGTTATCACCGCCGAGATTGAGCGCTGGCCGGAAACCGCGCTGACTCGCGAACTGGCTGAGCATAAAGCCTTTGTTAACCGCGACGTTTTCCCGATTATTGCCGATCGACTGACGCAAAAGCAGCTGTTCGATAAGCTCGGTCTTGCGACCGCACCGTGGCAACTCCTGGCGAGCAGGGATGAATGGCCTGCGGTCTTTGACCGTCTGGGCGAACTGGCTATCGTGAAACGCCGCACCGGTGGGTACGATGGTCGGGGCCAGTGGCGTCTGCGCGTGGATGAAACCGCCGAGCTACCGGATGATTGCTACGGTGAGTGCATCGTTGAGCAAGGCATTAATTTCTCCGGCGAAGTGTCGCTGGTCGGCGCTCGCGCGCATGACGGCAGCACCGTGTTCTACCCTCTGACCCACAACCTGCATCAGGATGGCATTCTGCGTATGAGCGTCGCCTTCCCGCAGGCTGATGCGCAGCAGCAAGCGCAGGCAGAAACCATGCTTTCTGCCATCATGCAGGAGCTGAACTACGTGGGCGTGATGGCGATGGAGTGCTTCGTGACGCCAGCCGGTTTGCTGATCAACGAACTGGCTCCGCGCGTGCACAACAGTGGCCATTGGACCCAAAACGGTGCCTCTATCAGCCAGTTCGAACTGCATCTGCGGGCAATTACCGATCTGCCGCTGCCGCCGCCGGTGGTTAACAGCCCATCGGTGATGGTCAACCTGATTGGTACCAAACTGAACTATGACTGGCTGAAGCTGCCGCTGGTGCACCTGCACTGGTATGACAAAGACGTTCGTGAAGGCCGCAAAGTCGGTCATCTGAACCTCAATGACAGCGACACTGGCCGTCTTTCCGCCACGCTGGAAGCTTTGGTTCCGCTGCTGCCTGCCGATTACGCAAGCGGCATAGCCTGGGCGCAAACGCGTCTGAAATAGGCCTTTAGTGCCGGGGAGAGTAACTTACGCTTCCCCGGCCCCCTCCTTGAAGCGTAAAATCCCGCCGTAACCGCAATACCCCCACTTTGTTCACAGAAGGATTTCCCCATGAATAATGGGACGGATTACTGCGCCATTCTGCGCGCGGAAACGCCCATCATTGACGTTCGCGCACCGGTTGAGTTCGCTCAGGGCGCAATGCCCGCCGCCGTTAACCTGCCGTTGATGAACGACGACGAGCGCGCCGCCGTTGGCACCTGTTATAAACGTGAAGGCGCAGATGCGGCGCTAGCGTTGGGGCATAAGCTGGTTGCCGGTGAAACGCGCCAGCAGCGCATTGCGGCCTGGCTGGACGCCTGCCGCGACGCACCGAACGGCTACCTGTGCTGCGCCCGCGGCGGGCAGCGTTCGCATATTACGCAAAGCTGGGTCAAAGAACACGGCGTCGACTATCCACTTATCGTTGGCGGCTATAAGGCCCTGCGTCAGGCGGCGATTAAGGCCACCGAAGCGCTGGTCCGCCATCCGATAATCCTTATCGGCGGCTGCACCGGCAACGGCAAAACGCCGCTGGTTCGCCAGCAGCCGCAGGGGATCGACCTTGAAGGGCTGGCGCATCATCGCGGTTCCTCATTTGGCCGCACCCTCAACGCCCAGTTTTCACAGGCGACCTTTGAGAACCATCTGGCAACAGCGCTGCTGCAAGGCGCACATGAGCAAGAGAAAGTTCGCTGGGTGCTGGAGGATGAAGGCCGGATGATTGGTGCCAACCATCTGCCGGAATGCCTGCGCGATCGTATGGCCCAGTCGCCTATCGCGGTAGTGGAAGATCCTTTTGAGTTGCGCATCGAGCGCCTGCGGGAAGAGTATTTTACCCGCATGCACCACGACTTTTTCGAAGCCTACGGTGAAGAACAGGGTTGGCAAGAGTACAGCGCCTATTTGCATCACGGTCTGTTCGCCATTCGCCGTCGTCTGGGACTGCAGCGTTTTGCGGAACTGACCGCTACGCTCGATGAATCGCTGGCCGAGCAACGGCGCAGCGGCAATACCGAGGCGCATTTTGCCTGGCTGGTGCCGCTGCTTAACGAATATTACGACCCAATGTACCGCTACCAGCTAGAGAAGAAAGCCGACAAGGTCGTCTTCCGGGGTACGTCAGAAGACGTCGTGCACTGGCTCTCTACCCACGCTTAAACCTTAAATAACCAGCAGGCGGCAAAGTGACGCGGGGCGATTTCCCGCATTGGCGGCTCCTGCTGCTGACACTGTGGCATGACGTGCGGGCAGCGACTGCAAAAACGGCAGCCGCTTAGCTCAGCCGTTGGGCTGGGGATCTCGCCTTTCAACCCGTCATCTTCTAACTGCTTAATCCGCGGATCGGCGACCGGGACCGAAGCCAGCAGCGCCTGCGTGTACGGATGCGCCGGGTGCTGATACAGTTCGCCAGCTGGTGCCACCTCTACCAGCTTACCGAGATACATCACGCCAATACGGCTGGAAATATGTCTTACCATCGACAGGTCATGGGCAATAAACAGATAGGTCAGCCCCAGTTCCTGCTGAAGGTCCTGCAAAATATTGACCACCTGCGCCTGCACCGACACGTCCAGCGCCGATAGTGGCTCATCGCACAACACAAACTCCGGACGTACCGACAGCGCCCGCGCAATGCTAATGCGCTGACGCTGCCCACCGCTAAACTCATGCGGAAAACGGGTCAAATGTTCGGGCTTAAGCCCCACTTTGTAGAGCATTTCCTCAGCGCGCTCGCGCTGAGTGTGGGTATCATAGCCGTGGATTTTCATTGGCTCTGCCACCAGCTGCTGTACCGTCATGCCGGGGTTAAGCGACGACCACGGGTCCTGGAAAATGGCCTGCATCCGACGACGCAGCGGTTTAAGGGTTTTCTCCGACGCCTGCGCAATATCCTGCCCGGCGAATTCAATTTCACCCGCAGTGATATCAAACAGTCGAAGAATAGAACGCCCCACCGTCGATTTACCACAGCCAGACTCCCCCACCAGGCCGAAAGTTTCCCCCGGCTGGATATCAAAGCTGACGCCATCGACGGCTTTTACGACCCGTTTCTGGCTAAAGATGCCGCCGTTAAGGGCATAATGTTTACGCACGTCGCGCAGACGAATTAACGGTGCTTCGCTCATGCCGATACCTCCTGTTCCGCCCATAACCAACACGCCACCCGATGTCCTTCACCGCATTGACGAAACGCAGGCAGCGCCGCGCACTGCGGCATACGCTGCGAGCAGCGTTCGGCAAACGGGCAACCCGGCGGCGGGTTCAACAGTCCCGGCGGTGAGCCTTCAATCGGCGACAACCGGTGTTCCGGGTCGTCGGCGCGTGGCAGCGAGGCCAACAGTCCCCGGGTGTACGGGTGCGCCGGACGCAGGAAAATATCCTCGACGCGGCCCTCTTCCATCACCAATCCGCCGTACATCACCACCACGCGGCTGCACATCTGCGCCACCACGCCAAGGTCGTGCGTAATCAGTAAAATCGCCGCCTGGGTTTGCTGCTGCAACGATTTCAACAACCGCAGAATTTGCGCCTGAATGGTCACATCCAGTGCGGTTGTCGGCTCGTCGGCAATCAACAGCTGCGGGTCGCAGGAGAGCGCGATGGCAATCATTACTCGCTGGCGCATCCCGCCGCTGAATTCGTGCGGATACTGCTTAAAGCGCCGCGGCGCGTCGGCAATGCCCACACTCTCCAGCATCGCCAGCGCCTTTTGATTGGCGGCTTTGCGGCTGAGGCCTTTATTGCGCATCAGGATTTCGCTCATCTGCCGACCAATTGTCAGCACCGGATTCAGCGCCGTCATCGGATCCTGGAAAATCATCGCGATATCGTTGCCGCGAATTTGTCGCATCTGCTGCGGCGTTTTTTGCGCCAAATCTTCGCCGCGAAAACGTACGCTGCCGCCGGTGATTTTGCCGTTATTGCCCAGCAGTTGAAGAATCGATTTGCAGGTCACGCTTTTGCCGCAACCGGATTCGCCAACGATACCAACCAATTCCCCGGCGTTGAGCGCAAAACTCACGCCGCGCACCGCGTGAACTTCCCCATCACGGGTGAAAAATGAGGTTTGCAGATTATCGAGTTCGAGTAAATCAGGCATCGCGGTTGGCCCCCGGTTCGAAGGCGGTGCGGAACACGTCGCCGAGTACGTTAAAGCTAAAGACGGTCAGCAGAATCAAAATGCCCGGGAACATCGCCAGCCAGGAAGCCTCGCCGATATACGACTGAGCGTTATTGAGCATACTGCCCCACGACGCGGCGGGCTGCTGGACACCAAGGCCGAGGAAGCTCAGCGTCGACTCCATCAAAATTGCCGAGGCGATATTCAGCGTCGCGGCCACAATAATGGTCGGCAGCACGCCGGGAATAATATGCCGGACGATAATGCGCAGTGGATTTTCCCCGGAAGCGCGAGCGTAAAGCACGTATTCGCGCTCCTTGATAGACAGGGTTTCCGCACGCACCAGCCGCGACATGTTCATCCACGTCAACAGGCTGATAATCATAATGATGTTGTCCACACCCGGCTTCAGATAGGCATTCAACACCAGCAGCAGGAAGAAGGCTGGAATAGCCATCAGAATATCGACGGCGCGCATCATCAGGTTATCCAGCCAACCGCCGAAGTAGCCGCTAATGGTGCCGACGACCGTGCCAATCAGCGTAGAAAACAGCATTGCCAGAAAGCCGACCATCAGCGAGATTCGCCCACCGGACAGCGCGCGGGTGAAATAGTCGCGGCCATACTCGTCGGTACCAAACCAGTGTGCCCCATCGGGCGGCAGCATGCGTGCGGCCAGCGACATTTGGTCCGGATCGTAAGGACTAAAACCCGCCGCGAGCGCGGCGATAACAAAGATAAACAAAACCAGCAGGGAAAACTGCGCCGGACGATTGCGGCGGAGCTGGTGGCGAACGTTTTGCCAGCGTCGATTCATCGTCGGCTACCTCAAAGTACGAATGCGGGGATCGGCAAAGCGATACAGCAGATCGGCCAGCAGATTGCCGACGATCAACATCAGCGATGACAGCAGGATAATCGCCATGATCAGCGGATAGTCCAGCGAGGTGATCGCCTGGATCCCTAAAAGCCCCATTCCCGGCCAGGAGAAGACGCTCTCGGTGACGTACGCGCCAACCACCAGCTCGCCGAACGACAGGCCAAACAGGGTGATCACCGGTAGCAGGACGTTTTTCAGCACGTGACGGAACAAAATTGTGCGATAGGTCGCGCCGTAGGCCAGCTGCGTCTGCACATAGTCTGCCGACAGCTGCGTAATGGTGTTCGACCGCACGTAGCGCACGTAGGTCGAGAGGTTATAAAAGGTCAACGCAATACACGGCAGCACGCCGTGGCGCAGCACATCCAGCCAGCTATCTTCGACGCCGATGGTGCGCATTCCCATACTGGGAAACCAGTTGAGCTGCACGGCGAAAACGGTAATCAGCAGTATGCCGAACCAGAAAATCGGCACCGAGATCCCGATATAGGCGAACAGGTTCAGCACGTAGTCCAACCAGCGATGCTTGAACGCACCGGCCAGCAGGCCCAGCGGCACCGCCAGCACAATCGCCAGCAGCAATGAAGCGCCCATCAGGCCAAGGGTGGCTGGAATACGTTCAAGAATCATCTCCAGCACCGGGCGGTGGTAGATCAGCGAATAGCCCAAATCACCGCGCAGAATATTTTTCAGCCACAGCAGGTACTGGGTCACCAGCGGTTTATCCAGCCCGAGGCTATGGCGAATACGCTCGATATCTTCCGGCGACATGCGCGGCGTGATGTACGCCTGGATAGGATCTCCCGGGGCAAGTTTGACCAGCAAAAACGCCACCAGCGAGATAAAGAAAAGCATCGGCAGCAGCTGTAGCAGCCGACGTGTCAGCATTGTGTTCACGACATTACCTTAACGCCTTTCCCCCTCTCCCTTAGGGGGAGGGCCGGGGTGAGGGTCTCCAGCAACTTAGTGCCAGAATCCCCTAACCCTCTCCCCAAAAGGGAGAGGGAACAAAGCGTATATCATTTTTATTTTTGATAGATTTTTGATAAATCCTGGAACATATAGACCGGTTTTGGCTCGGCTTCTTTGGTGCCGCCGAAGCGTTTATCAACCGCCACCACCGCGTTGGTATAGGCAATTGGGTAGTAGGTCATGTCGGTGGCAACAACCTGCTGGATCTGCTTATAGATTTCACCGCGTTTGGCGCTGTCGGTCTCGACCGCGCCTTTATCCCACAGTGCATCAAACTGCGGATTCTTGTAGTGCGCGTAATTGTAGGCTTCGTTACTCATAAACAGCGATTTATAGCCGTCTGGCTCCGCGCCCATGATGTAACCACCGAGACTCAGTTCATACGCGGTGTTGTTCATATCTAGGCTACGCTGCGACATGGCGTTGGCATCCAGCGGCATCAGCTCAACGTTGAGCCCCAGCGCTTTCAGCTGCTGCTGAATATACAGCCCCATGCTTTCCTGAGTTTTATTGGTGTTGATATAGGCCAAACGCAGCTTCAGGTCGCTCGGCGCGCCGGAAGCTTTCAGCAGATCTTTGGCTTTCTGCAGATCGTAGGCGTACTGTTCGACATCGTCAGAATGGTACAGCGTATCCGGCGTCAGGAAGGAGGTTGCCGGTTTGGCGTAATCCGTCGAGGTAAAGGCGGTAGTCACCAGATCGTTTTTATTGATAGCGTAGGCAATTGCCTGGCGTAGCTCTTTGCTTTTCAGCGCCGGCACATTCTGGTTAAAGGTCATATACGCCAGACGCCCTTCCGGGTAGACCACAAAGTTGAATTTATCGGTTTTCGTCAGGCGCGAAACATCCTGCGGATCAACCATCTTGAGATTGATTTCGCCGTTTTGCAACGCCAGGTTTGCCGAGTTGCTGTCTTTAGCAAAACGGTAGGTCACGGAATCGAGCTTGGCTTTGCCGTTCCAGTAATCGTCAAAGCGCGTCAGGGAATAGTACTGGCCCGCGCGATACTCTTTAAATTTGAACGGCCCGGAGCCCACCGGGGCATCGTTTTTACTGCTTTTTTCCAGATCGCCTTCATTGGCGAATACATGCTGCGGGATCGGGTAAATCTGCACCAGCGTGCCGACAAACGCCGCGCTCACCTGTGGCAGGGTAAATTTCACTGTTAAATCATCAACCTTACTGACCTGCACCGGCTTGCCGCCAAACATAAACATGCTGTGGAAGAAGCTGTGCTGTTTTTCATCCAGCAGCTTATCAAAGGTGAAGACCACGTCGGCAGCGGTGATCGGCTGGCCATCCTGCCACTTCAGATTCGGTTTCAGTTTGAGGATATAGCTCAGGTTATCGGCGGACGGCTCCAGGCTTTCCGCCAGGCCCCACTCAATTTTGCCGTCGTTATAGCTATACAGCGGAGCGTACAGCGCCTGCATGATGGTCAGCGTGGTTCGATCGCTGGCGTAAATCGGATTCACCGCCAGCGGGTCGCCGGAGGTAATACCAATAATCAGCGAACCACCGTCTTTCGCCGCGCTGCTACTGGCAGCCGGAGCATTCGCGGTCTCTTTATTTTTTGCGTCGTCACAGCCGGTGAGACCCAGCGCCAGTGAAATCAATGCGGCGGGGATAACTAATTTACGCATACGTCATTAACTCCTTACCCTTTAAAATTCTTATTCCTGCAAAGAAATAAACCGACGAACCGGTAGTCAACATTTCTTTCAACCGCGCGGTGCAGGCTGAATATCCGGTTTTATATTTAACCCGGTATATAAGCGCCTTTATCAATGGGCACGCAATTGAATCCCCTTCACCTTGTTAACCGCTTCACAATTCCATACAGAATAGAAAAGTCAGAATTTACAGACAGATAAGGCTCTGCTGTCGGTAACATAAAATGAAATAATGGAGTAGTTGAGGAGCGAAATTATAACCAGCTGATGTGTAACAAAAAAGCGGGAATGGCGGCAGAAGTTAGACGTTTTTTAGCTAACGAAAGTTGAAAATAAACTATGCAAAGGGCGGCCTAAGCCGCCCTTTAATACGATTAGAAATCGTAACGCAGACGCACCAGGTTCATATCACCCAGGTCATCGGTGCTGGAGGTGAATACGTGTTCGTAGTCAACACGGAAACCATAATCCAGCTGGAAGCTGATACCCACGCCATTATCGATGCGCTGGTAGTTGCGACCATTCACGTATTCAATACGGTCACCCATGAAGTATGGCTGAACGGATTTAAGCGCGTACTGGCCAACCGGGATTTTGTAGCCCGCGAAGTATTCCACACCCCATGCATCACCGGCGAAGTAATCGTGAACGGACGATTTCTTGGTGGTCATGAAGTTCTGGTACCAGCCGCCGCCAACGGAGAAGGTCCAGTTGTCAGGCGTCCAGCTCAGTGCTGTACCGACGATGTTCTGATCGTAGGTTTTGCCGTCGCTGTTGTTGACGTTGCTCATGTCCGCACGGGTATAGTTCCATGCAGTACCCCAGGAAAGATCGTCAGTGATGTGGTAATCCACACCCAATGAACCGCCGCCTTTACGTTTGTACATCAGGCCGTTGTTCAGGTTCAGATCATCGCTGAACAGGTAAGAAGCGTAGAGATCAACGTCGCCTACGGTTTTCTTATACTTCAGAGATTTACGGGTACGATAAGAACCATCGTAGTCACCGTTGATACCGTTACCTGGCGCCTGACCAATCATGTCATAGTCCCAGATATCGGTTTTCGCACCGACCACATCGTAATAGATGCTGTTCTGTTGGCCGAAGGTCAGCGTACCCCAGGTATCACTCTTCAGGCCGGTGTAAAGCATACGACGGGTGGTGTCGTTTGCGCCTTCGGCGTAGTGGTTATCCCAGTCGAAGACCGCAGGGATGTTCACGCCCAGTTCGTAGTAGCTGACCCAGCTAATATCGTCGAACAGGTAGTAATCTGCTGCGAAACGGAAACGAGTGCCGCCATCGAAGCCATTACGTTTGTAAGAGCCTTTGTCGCCGTCACCGGTCATCATGTTGAACTGTGGACGGATACTCCCGCCAACGGTGAAGTTCAGACGGCTCAGCGGGTTTCCAGCCTGAGGATCCTGCTTGAGCAGGGTAATTTCAGCCTGGGATGCGAAAGACGTCAATGCCACTGCTGCACCGATCGATAACGCCAGTGCTTTCATTTTTATAGTCATTATTTTTCCTTGATAGATTTTGAGCCAACTATCTGGCTGACAAATATTATCGTTTATTAATAAATTACACCTCGCTGATTTTTAATGAAACGTGCGCTTTAGCTTTCCAGATTTACCGAATGGTGCCGTAAACGAGGCAAATTGATGAAAGGATGGGCAATTTTGAGCTGCCTGCTCGACAGTCACCTGGCATTACCGCTCAGGGAAAAGAGAAACGCCATTCGACAATCCATGCAGACCGTCGAATGGCGTGTAAATCAACCGACCAATAAGGCCGTGATTTCTTATCGCTAGCCGGAAAACTGGCGGAACAGCGCTCGCCCTTTCAGCAGCCGTAACCCTAACCCGCCGCCGCACAGCGACAGCAATAGCGCCCCGCATACCGGCAGTGCCACCCACAGCCGCCAGTCCGGCGACCACGGGAAATCAAACACCTTACTTTGCAGCAGCGCCAGCGCGGTTTCTGCCCCGATGGCGGCGACCAGGCCAGAAATGGCTCCAAGAAGCGCAAACTCAGCCCACAGCGTGGCGCGCAGCAGCGATTTGCTTGCCCCCAGTGTGCGGTAGACCACCAGCTCTTGATGACGCTGACGCATCCCCACCTGGACCTGCGCCAGCAGCAGCAATACGCCGCAGGCGGTCACCAGCACCACCATCACCTCCAGCGCCCGGCTCACCTGTGCCAGCACCTGGCCGACCTGCTTCAGGATGGCACCGATATCCAGCAGGCTCACCGTCGGGAACTCACGGTTAAGCTGGGTTAACAGCGATGTATCGCGATCCCAGCGGAAACTGGTTAGCCAGCTCTGTGGCTGACCATCCAGCGCACCGTCAGGGAAAATAAAGAAGAAGTTTGGCCGCAGGCTCTCCCAGTCCACTTTACGAATACTGCTGACTTTAGCGGTAAAGTCCTGGGTATCGCCGGTGAAGGTGACGCTATCGCCGAGGCCGATATTCAGTCGCTGCGCCAGCCCTTCCTCAATCGAGACCTCCCCTGCCTGCGGCGGCCACGCGCCCGCCACCAGCGGATTATGCTCAGGACGCTGATTCTGCCAGGTTAAGTTCAGCTCGCGGTTAAGCGACTCGTCTTTATTGCCTTCCGTACTGTGCCCATCAATCTGCGTCAGACGCGCGCGAACAATCGGGTAGAACGCCGCGGGGATGACCTGATGATCGGCAAGGAAGGCTTTGACCTCACTCACCTGCTCAGGAGCAATATTGATCAGGAAATAATTCGGACTCTCCGGCGGCAACTGCTGCTGCCAGCGATCGAGCAGATCGCCGCGCAGAACGAGCAGTAGCGCCAACAACATAAACGACAGCGAGAAGGCTGCCAGCTGACTTAGCGTTGACCACGGCTGGCGCAGCAGGCGGTTGACCGCCAGTCGCAGCGGTAGCGCACGCAGCGTCAGGCGCTTTAGCACCTTCAGCAGCAGCCAGCCCACCAGCCCACACAGCGCCGCCAACACCACGGCCCCGGCAAGAACCGACCACAGCAGCGGGCTTGCGCCCATCAACCACGCCAGCAGCGCCACGGTAATGAGGCAAACCACCGGCAGATACACTTTCAACGGCCAGACGCTGGCGACCATATCCTGACGCAGTACGCGCAGCGGCTGTGTCGCCAGTAGCAAACGATAAGGCCGCAGCCCCACCAACAGCGAAATCACCGTCATCGAGCCGACGGCCCACAGCCACGGCCAGGCGCTGGCGGCAGGTAAGGCCGCTGGCAGCACCGGTTTTAACAAAGTCAGCAGAATAGATTCAAACACCAGCCCCATCGCGCCGCCCGCTAGCGCCGACAGCACCAGCAGCAGTCCCCATTGACCGATAATCAGTTTACGCAGCTGCGCCCGCCCGGCGCCCAGCGTTTTCAAAATCGCCACCAGATCATAGCGGCTGCGGCAGTAGTGTCCCATCGCCACAGCGACGGCAGCCACCGCCAGCAGCAGCGTTAACAGCGCCGACAGCAGAAGGAACTGCTGCGACCGTTGCAGCGACTTCCCTAAGGCTCCGTCGTCCTGATTCGGCCCAATCCAGCGGTGTTCCGGCTTCAGCTGCGGCAGCAGCCAGCCTTCGTAGCTCGCCAGCTGCGACGGTGTACCGGCGAATTTGTAGTTCCAGCTCACCCGGCTACCGGGCTGGACTGCGCCGGTTTTGGCGACGTCGGCCAGGTTCATCATCAGGCGTGGCGCCATCTGGAAGGGATTAAAGCCGCTGTCTGGCTCCTGCAACACTTCTCCAGCAATTCGTAACGTGGCATCGCCGACATCAATGTTGTCGCCGGTTTTCAGATTCAGCAGCGCCATCAGACGCGGTGCCACCAACACTGTCCCAGCCCGCGGTTTGACGTTCACCGGCAGCGTTTGTAGGTCACCGTAAAGCGGATAATGGTCATCCACCGCTTTCACGTCCGCCAGCTGCGGCGTGTCGCCCGCCCAGGTCATGGTGGAAAAGTTAATCTGCTCGCCTACGGTTAACCCCAGAGCGCGCGCTTTTTCCAGCCACACGGGCGGCACTTCACGCGAACTGCGCAGCGCCCGGTCACCGGCCATATAGTCACGACTTTGCTGATTGAGCCCTTTGTTCATGCGGTCGCTGATGCTGCCGAGCGCCAGCACGCAGGCCACCGCCAGGCTCAGCGCCAGCCAGACAATCAGCAGCGATGGCGAACGCCATTCGCGCCAGAACCAGCGAAGAATCATGCTTCCTCCCGCAGTTGCCCATCGACCAGCCTCAGTCGACGATCGCAGCGCGCGGCCAACTGGGCATCGTGAGTCACCAGAATCAGCGTGGTGCCGTGTTCACGGTTTAAAGAAAACAGCAGATCGGCAATTTTGTCGCCGGTCTGGCGGTCGAGGTTGCCCGTCGGTTCATCGGCAAACAGCAGATCTGGCCTGCCGTTAAAGGCGCGGGCCAGCGCCACACGCTGCTGTTCACCGCCGGAAAGCTGCGCCGGAAGATGCTGTAAACGCTTGCCCAGCCCCAGTTGTTCAAGCAGCGCTTTCGCGCCCTGTCGGCTCTGCTTATCGCTTTCGCCGCGCAGTAACGCGGGCAGTTCAACGTTTTCCAGCGCGTTCAGCGTCGGGATCAACATAAACGATTGAAAGACAAACCCAATATGCTGAGCACGTAAGCGCGCACGCGCCTCTTCATCCATTTTCTCTAACGGATGGCCCAGCAACTTGACCTCACCGCTGCTGCCGTCATCAAGGCCAGCTAAGATAGCCAACAGCGTCGACTTACCAGAGCCAGACTCGCCAATTAAAGCAAGGGTTTGCGCCGGTTTGACAATCAGGTTAACTCCGGTAAGGATGGAGAGCTCATGCTCCCCCTGACCGACGGATTTCTTAAGATGATGAACTTCAAGTACGTTTTCCGCTGGCATTTGCCTGTCCTGTTTTTGATTCTGTTAAGCTTTCGCGCCGCGGCGGCGGACACGCTGTTAGTTCTGGGTGACAGCCTGAGTGCAGGCTATCGCATGGCAGGCAATACCGCCTGGCCCGCCCTGTTAAATGATAAATGGCAGCCAAAAACCACTGTCGTCAACGCCAGTATCAGCGGCGACACCGCTCAGCAGGGGCTGGCTCGCCTGCCCGCGCTGCTCAAACAACATCAACCACGCTGGGTACTGGTGGAGCTTGGCGGTAACGATGGGCTGCGCGGTTTTCCACCGCAGCAGATTGAACAAACTCTGCGCACTATTTTGCAGCAGCTCAAAGCGGCCAACGTCCAACCGTTATTAATGCAAATTCGTCTGCCAGCAAACTATGGACGCCGCTATAATGAGGCCTTTAGCGCCGTGTATCCAAAGCTTGCCAGCGAGTTCTCCGTTCCACTGCTGCCCTTCTTTATGGAAGAGGTTTATCTCAAGCCGCAGTGGATGCAGGATGATGGCATCCATCCCAACCGTGACGCCCAGCCGTTTATTGCCGACTGGATGGCGACACGTCTGGCTCCATTAGTTAATCACGACGCCGGAAAGTAAAGCGGTGTCTTCAGGTAAAGTTATGCAAAAATCGGTCTTAATTACAGGATGTTCCAGTGGGATTGGTCTTGAAAGCGCACTTGAGCTAAAGCGTCAGGGGTTTCGCGTGCTGGCCGCCTGCCGCAAACCCGAGGATGTCAAGCGCATGGACGGCATGGGGCTAACGGGGATTCTCCTCGATCTCGATAGCCCGGAAAGCGTTGATAACGCAGCAGACCAGGTGATGACCCTGACGAACAATCGCCTGTTTGGTCTGTTTAATAATGCTGGATACGGCGTTTATGGGCCGTTGGAGAGCATTAGCCGCGCGCAAATGGTGCAGCAATTTTCCGCCAACTTTTTTGGCGTTCATCAGTTGACCATGCGCCTGCTGCCCGCCATGGTGCCGCACGGCGAAGGTCGTATCGTGATGACTTCATCGGTGATGGGACTGATTTCGACCCCGGGGCGCGGCGCGTATGCCGCCAGCAAGTACGCACTGGAAGCATGGTCGGATGCCCTGCGCATGGAGTTACGCCATAGCGGCGTTAAAGTCAGCTTGATTGAACCGGGCCCTATTCGCACTCGCTTTACCGACAACGTCAATCAGACCAGTGATACGGCGGTGGAAAATCCGGGTATCGCTGCACGATTCACCCTGGGCCCAGACGCGGTAGTGGAGAAAGTACGCCATGCGTTTATTAGCGATAAACCTAAGCTGCGCTATCCGGTTACGCTGGTGACTCATGCGGTAGGCTGGTTAAAACGCCTGCTACCGGCTCGCTTGATGGACAAAATTCTGCAGGGCTAAGTTGAAGCGCACGCTTTTGCCCCCATCTCGAATACAAACCGATTATAGGGAATGACTTATGTCCGTACAGAGTATCGTAAACATCACAGAAGCTAACCTGCACCAGACTCTGGAGCAATCCACCACCGTGCCGGTGCTGTTCTATTTCTGGTCCGAGCGCAGCCAGCACTGTCTGGAGTTGACGCCGGTGCTGGAAAGCCTGGCCGCGCAGTACAACGGCCAATTTATTCTGGCGAAGGTTGACTGTGATGCAGAACAAATGGTCGCTTCCCAGTTTGGTCTGCGTGCCATTCCTACCGTCTATCTGTTCCAGAATGGTCAGCCGGTAGACGGCTTCCAGGGCCCGCAGCCGGAAGAAGCCATCCGTGCACTGCTGGATAAAGTGCTGCCGCGTGAAGAAGAACTGAAAGCACAGCAAGCGCTGGCGCTGATTCAGGAAGGCAACCACGCCGAGGCGCTGCCGCTGCTGAAAGACGCCTGGCAGCTCTCCGGTCAGGACAGCCAGATTGGCCTGCTGCTGGCGGAAACGCAGATTGCGCTTAACCGTTCAGAAGACGCCGAGGCCGTGCTGAAAACCATTCCACTGCAGGATCAGGATACCCATTATCAGGGCCTGCTGGCGCAGATTGAGCTACTGAAAAAAGCGGCGGACACCCCAGAAATCCAGCAGCTCCAGCAGCAGGTTGAGCAGAACCCGGAAGATGCCGAGCTGGCCTCTAAGCTGGCGCTGCAGCTGCATCAGGTAGGGCGTAATGAAGAAGCGCTGGAGCTGTTGTTCAGCCACCTGCGCAAAGATTTAGGTGCCGCGGACGGCCAGGCGCGCAAAATGCTGCAGGAAATTCTGGCGGCACTCGGTACCGGCGATGCGCTGGCATCGAAGTACCGCCGTCAGCTGTACTCCCTGCTGTACTAAGTCTCTTTCAGCACGACCACTGTTCATCGCCCGGCGCACAGCACGCTGGCTCCGGGCGATACGCTTCACGAACTTTTCTTCAACTGCGTCACCACTAGCTGGTGGCGGGCGTTGTAAAACTTCCGATAGGTCAGGTAGCAGGCGATAATCGTCGACAGGCTGGCGGTTGAAAGCAGCATAAAGGTCACCATAATCTGGTACTTAATCGCTTTTACCGGGTCGATACCGGCAAAAATCAGCCCTGACATCATCCCAGGCAGGCTCACCAACCCGACGGTTTTCGCTGAGTCGACCGTTGGGATAAGCGATGCGCGGATGCTTTCGCGAATCAGCCGTGCCGAAGCCATTTTCGGCGTGGCACCCAGGCTTAATTTTTCCTGAATCTGCTGCTGTTCGGCGCTAAAGCGCTGCCCCAGATTGTTGTAGCACAGGCCCACCGCGATCATTGCGTTACCAGCGATCATCCCGGAGATCGGGATCACCTGCATTGGCACAAAGGCAATGGAGCCAGAAAATACCAGCACCGCCAGCGTCAAACCAGCACCGGTGGTAATGGCGATAAACGAGGAAACAAATGCTTTATCAATGTATTTGCTGCGCTTTTGCGCGTTGTAGGCGGCGTTAAAGCAGATAAACAGCACCATACACAGCGTCAACACCGCGTGGTTGACGTTAAAGATATATTTCAGCACATAACCGACGATAATCAGCTGCACCACCGCCCGGCAGATGCTCCAGATGATGTCTTTTTCCAGCGCCAGCTTTTCCCGATAGCTTACCAGCACGGCAATCAACACCAGCACCATGGAAAGCGCTAACGATTCATTGGTAATAATATGATCATTCATGGTGTGCCTCCTGCACGTTCTCACGATGGGATGGCAGCGTGATCACTTCATCCGCATGGCTAATTTCATCTTTATCGTGGGTCACCCACAGTACCGCCACCTGCTTATCGCGAACGTACTGATGAATAATGTCGTTAACGTTCTTTTTATTGCTCTCGTCCAGCGCGCTGGTTATTTCATCCAGCAGCAGCACCTTCGGCAGAAATTGCAGATTGCGAATTAACGAAACCCGCTGTTTCTCCCCGCCTGAGAGCTCGTTTATCGATTTTGACAGCGTTTCTTCCGGTAAACCGAAATGCGCTAGCTGCGACAGAAAACGTTCCGGCTCCGGCTGCTTACCGCGAATTTGCCAGGGAAAAATCAGGTTGTCATAAACCGTATCGCCAAACAGCGCCGGGGTTTGCGCGCAGTATGAGACCTGCTGGCGATAGGCTTCCGGCGATAGCGTGGTTATCTCTTTGCCTTCAAAGAGAATCTCACCGCTGCTCGGCGAAAGCAGCGAAGCGATGATTTTTAATAACGTGCTTTTCCCACAGCCAGAGGGGCCGGTAATTAACTTAAATTCGCCAGGAGCAATGCTGAGATTTATCTGTTCCAGTATCGTATTTCCGCCGATATCAAAGCCCACATTTTTGAGCTGCAAAATAGCGCTATTTTCCATTGTTGCCATTCCATATCCTGATTTTTTCTTTTGTCCCTACAGTGTAACGCCAATTAATTTCAGGGGGCGAATTTCAGCATCATTGCCGATATACTTATTGAGGTTACGGACAGTTAAACAGGAGGTTTTATGCTGGTATTTATCCCTATTCTTATCTTCGTCGCGCTGGTGGTTGTCGCAGCGGGCGTCAAAATTGTGCCGCAGGGCTATCAATGGACGGTTGAGCGCTTTGGTCGCTACACCAAAACGCTGCATCCGGGTTTAAGCCTGGTGGTGCCGTTTATGGATCGTATTGGTCGTAAGATCAACATGATGGAACAGGTCCTCGACATTCCATCGCAGGAAGTTATCTCCAAAGATAACGCCAACGTGGCGATTGATGCGGTCTGCTTTATTCAGGTTATCGACGCGCCGAAAGCGGCGTACGAGGTCAGCAATCTGGAGTTGGCCATTATCAATCTGACGATGACCAACATCCGTACCGTGCTCGGCTCGATGGAGCTGGATGAAATGCTCTCCCAGCGCGATAACATCAACACTCGCCTGCTGCACATCGTCGATGAAGCCACCAATCCGTGGGGCATCAAAATCACCCGTATCGAGATTCGCGACGTGCGCCCACCGGCGGAGCTGATTGATGCGATGAACGCACAGATGAAGGCCGAGCGTACTAAGCGTGCCTATATTCTGGAAGCCGAAGGGATTCGACAGGCGCAGATCGTGAAAGCCGAAGGTGAAAAACAGGCGCAGATTCTTACCGCCGAAGGTGAACGTCAGTCGGCGTTCCTGCAAGCGGAAGCGCGTGAACGCTCGGCGGAAGCAGAAGCCCGAGCCACCAAAATGGTGTCAGAGGCGATTGCCGCCGGTGATATTCAGGCTGTGAACTACTTCGTGGCGCAGAAATATACCGACGCACTCCAGCAAATCGGTTCGTCGAATAACAGCAAAGTGGTCATGATGCCGCTGGATGCCAGCAGCCTGATGGGTTCCATCGCCGGGATCGCTGAGCTGGTAAAAGACAGCGCCAGCGAACGGAAATCATCATGATTGCCCTGGTGCTCGCGCACCCGCATATCTTCTGGCTGAGTCTCGGCGGCCTGCTGCTGGCGGCAGAAATGCTCGGCGGCAGCGGCTATTTGTTGTGGAGCGGCGTCGCTGCGGCGGTCACCGGACTGTTGACGTGGATTCTGCCGATTGGCTGGGAGTGGCAAGGCACGCTGTTTGCGGTGCTCACGCTGCTGGCGGCCTGGCTATGGTGGAAATGGCTAAGCCGTCGTGCTGACCGTCAGCGCCCTGCCGAAGGGCAGCTTAACCAGCGTGGCCAACAGCTGTTGGGGCAACGCTTTACGCTCGACAGCACGCTAGTTAACGGCCGCGGTCATATGCGCGTCGGCGACAGCTCATGGCCTGTTATCGCCGATGACGATCTGCCAGCAGGGAGTAAAGTAGAAGTCGTCGCCGTAGAAGGGATCGTTCTGCGCATCCGAATTGCCCCGCCGCGCTAACAATCAGGCCTGGGCTTTACGGTGGCAGCAGCCGGAGAGATTGTCGATAATCGGGCAGTCGGCGCTGTCATCGCCCGGGCAGGAAGCGGCCAGCGACATCAGCTGGTCGCGCATCGCCTGCAAATCGCGAATATGACGCTCGATATCAGCGACTTTTTGCAGCGTATACGCCTTCACATCCGCGCTGTGGCGTTTGGGATCGTTAAACAAATTCACCAGTTCGCCGCACTCCTCCAGATTGAACCCCACCTGTCGCGCCTGGCGCAGCAGCGTAAATTCATCCAGATGCTTTTGCGTATAGCTACGGTAGCCGTTCTCGCTGCGCAGCGGCGGCGTCACCAGCCCCTTCTCTTCATAAAAGCGAATGGCTTTACTGGTTAACCCGGTTTTTTTGGCAACATCACTGATATTCACTTTTCCCCCTTGACCTTCCCCTTGCTGGAAGGTTTAACCTTCATAACTGTAGACGAAAAGGTGAATTTGGTCACCCTGCAATTAAGGAGAGCATGATGTCTCATACCATCGACCTAACCCTGGACGGCCTGTCCTGCGGTCACTGCGTTAAACGCGTGAAAGAGAGCCTGGAACAACGTCCTGACGTTGAACAAGCGGATGTCACTATCGAAGCGGCACACGTCACCGGTAGCGCCAGCGCTGAAGCGCTGATTGAAACCATTAAACAAGCTGGATACGGTGCGGAGTTAAGCCACCCAAAGGCTAAACCGCTGGCAGAGTCATCATCCCCGTCGGAAGCACTGACAGCGGCCACCCCTGAGCTTCCGGCAGCACAGGATCTGGATGACAGCCAACAGCTGCTGATCAACGGTATGAGCTGCGCCAGCTGCGTTTCCCGGGTACAGAAGGCTTTGCAGGCTGTCCCCGGCGTCGTACAGGCACGGGTAAACCTGGCGGAGCGCACGGCCCTAGTCATGGGCAATGCTTCCGCCGGTGATTTAGTACAAGCCGTAGAGAAAGCAGGCTACGGCGCGGAAGCGATTGAGGACGATCTCAAGCGCCGCGAACGCCAGCAGGAAACTGCGCTGGCAACCATGAAACGTTTTCGCTGGCAGGCGATTGTGGCCCTGTTAGTCGGTATTCCGGTGATGGTTTGGGGGATGATCGGCGACAACATGATGGTCTCCGACGATAACCGTTCCCTGTGGCTGGTGATTGGTCTGGCCACGCTCGCAGTGATGGTTTTTGCCGGTGGCCACTTCTATAGTAGCGCCTGGAAAAGCCTCAAGAACCGCACCGCCACCATGGATACGCTGGTCGCGCTCGGCACCGGCGTGGCGTGGCTGTACTCGATGAGCGTTAACCTGTGGCCACAGTGGTTCCCGATGGAAGCCCGCCACCTCTATTATGAAGCCAGCGCCATGATCATCGGTCTGATAAACCTCGGTCATATGTTAGAGGCGCGTGCCCGTCAGCGTTCGTCCCGGGCACTGGAAAAATTGCTCGATCTGACACCGCCTACCGCGCGCGTAGTCACCGATGACGGCGAAAAAACCGTGCCGCTGGCCGATGTGCAGCCGGGTATGACCCTGCGTCTCGCCACCGGCGACCGCGTGCCGGTCGATGGAGAAATCAGTCAAGGTGAAGCCTGGTTTGATGAAGCCATGCTGACCGGTGAACCTATTCCGCAGCAAAAAGGCGACGGCGACAGTATTCACGCCGGAACCGTGGTGCAGGACGGTTCCGTGTTGTTCCGCGCCAGCGCAGTCGGCAGCCACACCACCTTGTCGCGCATCATTAAGATGGTGCGCCAGGCGCAAAGCAGCAAACCTGAAATTGGTCAATTGGCCGACAAAATCTCGGCGGTGTTTGTGCCGGTGGTGGTTGCTATCGCCATCTTCAGCGCCGCCATCTGGTACTTCTTCGGCCCAGCGCCGCAGATCGTTTACACCCTGGTCATTGCCACCACAGTGCTGATTATCGCCTGCCCTTGTGCGCTCGGTCTGGCAACACCGATGTCGATTATCTCCGGCGTTGGACGCGCCGCAGAATATGGCGTACTGGTCCGTGATGCCGATGCATTGCAGCGCGCCAGCGAACTCACCACGCTGGTGTTTGATAAAACCGGCACCCTGACCGAAGGTAAACCGCAGGTCGTGGCGGTGAAAACGCTGGGCGCGATTAGCGAAGTCACCGCACTGCGCTTAGCCGCCGCGCTGGAACAGGGCTCAAATCACCCGCTGGCACGCGCCATTTTAGAAAAAGCCGCCGAGAAGTCGTTACCGCAGGTCAATGCCTTTCGCACTCTGCGCGGTCTCGGCGTGAGCGGTGACGTCGACGGGCATCAGGTTCTGCTGGGCAATCAGGCATTGATGCATGAACAGCAGATCGCGACACATGAACTCGATGATGAAATAACACAGCAGGCCGCCAAAGGTGCAACGCCGGTGCTGTTAGCCGTTGACGGCCATGCCGCCGCGCTGTTCGCCATCCGCGACCCAATGCGCAGCGACAGTGTGGCAGCATTACAACGCCTTCACCGCGAAGGCTACCGCCTGGTGATGCTGACCGGTGATAACCCGATTACCGCCAATGCCATTGCCAAAGAGGCCGGTATTGATGAAGTGATTGCCGGCGTCCTGCCGGATGGCAAAGCGCAGGCGATTAAAGATTTGCAGGCACAAGGCCAGAAAGTGGCGATGGTCGGTGATGGCATTAACGATGCCCCGGCGCTGGCGCAGGCTGAGGTCGGTATCGCCATGGGTGGCGGTAGCGATGTGGCAATTGAAACCGCCGCCATCACTTTGATGCGTCATAGCCTGGTGGGCGTTGCCGATGCGTTGGCTATCTCCCGCGCCACGCTGCGCAACATGAAACAAAACCTGTTAGGTGCCTTTGTCTACAACTCACTGGGTATTCCCATTGCCGCCGGGATCCTTTGGCCGCTGACCGGTACATTGCTCAACCCGGTCGTGGCAGGGGCGGCGATGGCGCTGTCTTCCATCACCGTGGTGAGCAACGCCAACCGTCTGCTGCGTTTTAAACCAAAACAGTAATCCCATCGTCCCTCCCACCTTTGGGAGGGACGCGTTTGCACCTTTCCCCCCATCGCGCTAGCATGAGATTTTCCTTCCAGGGAGCGCGGATGAGCCTGCTGAATCAACTCCAACACCTGTGGCGCATTCTGCGCGGTTCAACTTATAGCTGGCCTGCGCTGGATGTTGCGCTACCCGGCGGCCGCCATTTACACCTGGTTGGCAGCATTCATATGGGGACCCGCGATATGGCTCCCCTTCCCGCCAGGTTGGTCAAAAAGCTGCGTCAGGCCGATGCGCTGATCGTTGAAGCCGATATTTCCGGTAGCGAAACGCCGTTCACCAATCTCCCCATCTGCCCACCGTTGGCCGAACGCCTGAGCGAAGCACAGCTGAACGAACTGGAAAATCGGGTGACCGAGCAGGGGTTATCGCTTTTTCGCTTTGATACCCAACCGCTGTGGCAAATTGCCATGGTATTGCAGGCAACTCAGGCGCAGCGTCTGGGGCTGCGCCCAGATTACGGAATCGACTACCAGTTACTGACGGCCGCGCGTGCCGCCGATCTACCGGTACAGGAGCTGGAAGGCGCGGACAGTCAGATTGATCTGCTGTGCCAACTGCCCGATGGCGGAATGGCGTTGCTGGACGATACCCTGACCCACTGGCATACCAACGCACGATTATTACAAGTGATGATCGGCTGGTGGCTACAGCAGCCACCGTCAAACGGGACGGCCTCGCTACCGAACACCTTCAGCCAGTCGCTGTATGATGTGTTGATGGTGAAACGAAATGAAGCCTGGCGCGATACGCTGCTGGCGCTGCCGCCGGGGCGCTACGTGGTCGCCGTGGGGGCGTTGCATTTATACGGGGAAGGCAATCTGCCGCAAATGTTGAAATAAAAAAATGGCCAATATTTCTATTGGCCCGTCAAAGAGGAATTTCATCATTATTATTATCCCGAAGTTTTCACTCCGGATCCTTCGATTGTCGCTCAAAGTTGCCGCAACTGCCAAGACCTAATGCGCAAGATTATACTATTTTTTAGTCTGTTTACGGGCGTATGCTGAGTGCATATCTCGTTTGTGGTAAGAAGGAACGTTATGACTCCCGCCGTTAAGTTACTTGAAAAGAACAAAATCCCATTTAGCATACACACCTACGATCACGATCCGAATGAAACCAATTTTGGTGACGAAGTGGTCCGTAAATTAGGTCTCAACGCAGACCAGGTTTATAAAACGCTGCTGGTTGCGGTGAACGGTGATATGAAGCACCTCGCCGTGGCGGTTACGCCAGTCGCTGGGCAGTTGGATCTTAAGAAAGTTGCCAAAGCGCTCGGTGCGAAGAAAGTGGATATGGCTGATCCGATGGTGGCACAGCGCGTCACCGGGTATCTGGTCGGCGGCATCAGCCCATTAGGGCAGAAAAAGCGTCTGCCGACGGTGATTGACGCGCCATCTCAGGAGTTTGCCTCTATTTTTGTCTCAGGCGGTAAGCGCGGGTTGGATATTGAGCTGGCGGCGGGGGATTTAGCGAAAATCCTCGGCGCGACCTTCGCAGATATTGCGCGCCGGGATTGATCGGAGCGGGTTGTCCCCTAACCCTCTCCCCAAAGGGGAGAGGGAATAGAACGAAGCCCGGGAACGGCTCAAAGCCTTACTGCCAGCTCACTTCCCCTTTCGGTTCGTAAGCGTTCACATCAAGCGGTGAGTTCTGTTCAATGTACTGCTTCAGAACTTCTGCATCGATAAAGCCGGTATTCACATAGCCTGGTTTGCTATCAATCTTCGGATAACCGTCGCCGCCGGTGGCATTAAAGCTGAGGGTGGCTAAACGATAGGTTTTCGCCGGATCAATGGCCTCACCTTTGATTTTCAGATCCTGAAGCTGCCCACCCTTCGCCACAAAGCTGACGTTGGCAAACTGCGGATAAGCTCCGGAGTCCGGTTTCATCTGCGCCACCGCGGTAAGGTATTCAGTGACCTCTTTGCCGCTCATGTCAGCGTAGACCACCACGTTACCGAACGGCTGCACCTTCAGCACGCTCTTATAGGTGATATTTCCGGCCTCGATGGAATCACGAATGCCGCCACCGCTCATGACGCCAAAATCAGCGCTGGTACGCGCCATTTGTGCCGCGAGAATCAGCCGCCCCATGTTGGTTTGTACAAAGCGGACCTTGCTGCGATCGCCTTCCAGGTGCCCGTTGACGCTCCCCACTTTGACATCTAACTGCGCCTTACCTTTGCTCTGGAATGGCGTCAGCAGTGACAGCATCTGCGGGTTTTCCGGGATTTGTGGCGTGTAAAGTACGCGCTCACTCTGCCCGTTGTCATAGGTGACTTTTTTCTTCAGGTTGACCGGGATCAGTTGGTAGTGCACCAGCTTCAGCTCGCCGTTACGGAACTCAAAATCAGCACGGCCGACGTATTTGCCCCATTCATGCGCCTGCACAATCCAGATGCCGTTTTGTTTGTCCGGCGCGCACGGGGTGCCCGGCACATAGTCGACCTGCTTTTTATTCTCCGACGCCATACACACCGGGTCTTGTGAGTGACCACCCACAATCATCGCCAGTGAGCCAGCAGGCAAGCTACGAGCCATCTCGACGTCACCCGGCGCGTTGGAACCGTGCTCACCGTTATCGTAATGGCCCATATGGGTGGTCGCCAAAATCAGATCGGGCTTCTCGTTTTGCTGCAGTTCCTGGATAACCAGCTTCGCCTCTTCTGCCGGTTTGCGGAATTCGATGTCGGTGAAGTATTCCGGGTTACCGATTTTCGCCGTGTCGTCGGTAGTTAAACCAATGACGGCAATTTTCAGATCCTGACGTTTGAACAACGCCCACGGTTTAAACAGGCGTTCACCGGTGCTTTTTTGATAGATATTGGCGGAGAGGAATGGGAACTTAGCCCACTTTTCCTGCTGACGTAGCACACTCATCGGATTATCAAATTCGTGGTTACCGACCGCCATCGCGTCGTAGCCCACCAGATTCATCCCGCGGAAATCAGGCTCGGCGTCCTGAAGATCGGATTCCGGCACCCCGGTGTTGATATCGCCGCCGGAGAGAAGCAGCACGCTACCGCCTTCGGCCGCCACCTCTTTACGAATACCATCCACCAGCGTCTTTTGCGCTGCCAGCCCGTATTCACCGTATTCGCTGCGCCAGAAGTGCCCGTGATGATCGTTGGTATGCAGAATGGTGATTTTATAAGTTTTATCTTGCTGGTAAGCCTGTGCCGGTAAGCTGGTTAACGATAAAGCCGCCAGCATCGCCAACGCCACGCCCCGTTTGACGAATCGCATAAATCTCTCCCTGAGTGAATAACAACCGCAGAAATTACAACGCCATGAAATATTAGTCTAATTTGTTTTCAGAAATGAGACTTCCTTCAAACGTCTTAGGCAGGTATCTTAGTCTGATAACTATTATTAAAGCGTTTATCCCCAACATCGCTCGATAAAATACAAGTGGAATCTATGGCAATCTCTGAAACTAGCCCTACCCGGCCGGGTCCTTCTGCGTCTTCGCAAAAGGGCCGCACCTCATTTGGCATCCTGGGAGCAATCAGCCTCTCCCACCTGCTCAATGACATGATCCAATCGCTGATCCTCGCGATTTACCCCCTTCTTCAGTCGGAGTTTTCGCTGACGTTTGTGCAGATCGGGATGATCACCCTCACCTTCCAGCTCACCTCGTCGCTATTCCAGCCGGTTATCGGTTACATCACCGATAAGCGCTCAATGCCGTGGTCGCTGCCGGTGGGTATGTGCTTTACCCTGACGGGCCTGGTGCTTTTGGCGCTGGCTGGGAGCTTTGGCATGGTGCTGCTGGCCGCCGCTCTGGTCGGGACCGGTTCTTCGGTCTTCCACCCGGAATCCTCCCGCGTGGCGCGTATGGCCTCCGGCGGCCGTCACGGGTTGGCGCAGTCTATCTTCCAGGTAGGCGGTAACTTTGGTAGCTCATTAGGGCCATTGCTGGCGGCAGTGATCATCGCACCGTACGGTAAAGGTAACGTGGCCTGGTTTGTATTAGCCGCGCTTCTGGCGATTGTGGTGCTGGCGCAGGTAAGCCGTTGGTACGCCGCGCAGCATCGGATGAACAAAGGCAAACCGAAGGCGCCAATTATTAATCCACTGCCGAAGAATAAAGTGATCCTGGCCGTTTCCATCCTGTTAATGCTGATTTTCTCGAAATACTTCTATATGGCGAGCATTAGCAGCTATTACACCTTTTATCTGATACAAAAATTCGGATTATCGGTACAAAATGCCCAGATTCATTTGTTCGCCTTCCTTTTTGCTGTTGCCGCAGGCACGGTCATTGGTGGCCCGGTAGGGGATAAAATTGGGCGTAAATATGTTATTTGGGGCTCTATCCTCGGTGTCGCACCGTTTACCCTCCTTTTACCTTACGCAACCCTGTGGTGGACCGGGATTTTAACGGTGATCATTGGATTTATCCTCGCTTCAGCGTTTTCTGCCATTCTCGTCTACGCCCAAGAGCTGTTACCGGGCCGAATCGGCATGGTTTCCGGACTATTCTTCGGTTTCGCCTTTGGCATGGGGGGCTTAGGTGCTGCGGTGTTGGGGCTTATCGCCGACCATACCAGCATTGAATTGGTCTATAAAATATGTGCTTTCCTACCACTTATTGGGATGTTGACCATATTCTTACCTGATAACCGCCAAAAACACTGAGTTATCGGCAGTCAAAGTGTCACTTTGGCTGCCGCCACTTCCTTGCAAGCTCGCCCCCTGCCTACCTTCCTGCATTCAATTTTCACTTTTGTGCCATTTACTCTCAAAAATTCAATTTTTTAGCTAAATTCAAGAATTATTCACAAACATAATGGTGGAAATTGTCATAAACTATTACCAGGCTTTTTGGTTTTCAGGTTGTTTTGACACTCTGCACCAAAAATGGAACCACGCATCACGACGAAAGGAGACGGAATGCATCACGCCACACCGCTTATCACCACCATTGTTGGTGGCCTTGTGCTCGCTTTTTTCCTTGGCATGATTGCCAATAAGTTAAGAATTTCCCCTCTGGTAGGTTATTTATTAGCGGGTGTGCTGGCCGGACCGTTTACTCCAGGATTTGTCGCTGACACTAAGCTTGCGCCGGAACTGGCAGAATTAGGCGTTATTCTGCTGATGTTTGGCGTCGGTCTCCATTTCTCGCTCAAGGATCTGATGGCGGTAAAGTCGATAGCCATCCCCGGAGCGATAGCCCAAATCGCCGTCGCCACGTTGCTGGGGATGCTGCTTTCCACCTTCTTAGGCTGGTCAATGATGACCGGTATCGTCTTTGGCCTGTGTCTTTCTACCGCCAGTACCGTGGTACTGCTACGTGCACTGGAAGAACGGCAGCTTATTGACAGTCAGCGAGGGCAGATTGCCATCGGCTGGCTTATCGTTGAAGACCTGGTGATGGTACTAACACTGGTTCTGCTGCCAGCCGTCGCCGGCATGATGGAAAAAGAGAATATTGGCCTTGCCTCGCTGGCAATGGATATGGCCATTACGATTGGTAAAGTCGTGGCGTTCATCGCCATCATGATGCTGGTGGGCCGTCGTCTGGTACCGTGGATTCTTTCACGCAGCGCCGCGACCGGTTCTCGCGAGCTGTTTACCCTTTCCGTCCTGGCGCTGGCGCTGGGTATCGCCTTCGGTGCCGTTGAGCTGTTCGATGTCTCCTTCGCGCTGGGTGCCTTCTTCGCCGGGATGGTGCTGAACGAGTCAGAGTTGAGCCACCGAGCCGCGCACGACACGCTGCCGCTGCGCGATGCGTTTGCAGTGCTGTTCTTTGTCTCCGTCGGGATGCTCTTCGACCCACTGATCCTGATTGAGCAGCCGCTGGCGGTGCTGGCAACGCTGGCGATTATTATCTTTGGTAAATCGCTGGCCGCATTCGGGCTGGTACGCCTGTTTGGCCACTCACAGCGCACCGCGCTGACCATCGCCACCAGCCTTGCACAGATTGGTGAATTCGCCTTTATCCTTGCCGGTCTGGGCATGGCGCTGGATCTGCTGCCGCAGGCCGGGCAAAACCTGGTGCTGGCGGGCGCAATCCTCTCCATTATGCTCAATCCAGTGCTGTTCACGGTGCTTGAGAAATATCTCGAAAAGACGGAAACGCTGGAAGAGCAGACGCTGGAAGAAGCGCTGGAAGACGAAAAACAGATCCCCGTGGATATCTGCAACCACGCTCTGCTGGTCGGTTACGGCCGCGTAGGAAGCCTGCTAGGCGAGAAGTTAATGGCTCAGGGCATTCCATTGGTGGTCATTGAAACCTCGCGTACCCGCGTGGACGAGCTGCGTGAGCGCGGCATTCGCGCCGTGCTGGGCAATGCGGCCAATGAAGAGATTATGAATCTCGCGCACCTCGACTGCGCCCGCTGGCTGCTGTTGACCATTCCAAACGGCTACGAAGCCGGTGAGATTGTCGCCAGCGCCCGTGAGAAGTGTCCACACCTCGAGATTATCGCCCGCGCGCATTACGACGATGAAGTCGCCTATATCAGCGAGCGAGGGGCGAATGAAGTGGTGATGGGCGAGCGTGAAATTGCCAAAACCATGTTGGGTTTACTGAGTGAACCGCCGCTGAAAGAGGCGGTGAGCGGGTAGTATAAAAAAGCGGGGGCCAAAGGCCCCCGCTGTCATATCGAATTAACGTTCCCAGTACGCCTCTTCGAGGCTATCCTCTTTCTCCGGCAGCCCGCGCGTCAGACGCGGTGAGTGCTGGTTCAATACCTGATAGCTCACCCGGTTCGCATACTTACACACCTGCGCCAGCGACGAATAGGTCAGCCAGTTATGCTGATGTTTACTGGAGTTAGGCACGTTCGAACGGTGGTAGGCATTAGCGGTAATGTCGTGCAACAGCGCAGCCAGTGCGCCGTCACCGGCACCGTTGGTGTTCATGATCTTCTCAGGCCCACCCATGAATGGCGCAATGTGCGAATAGATACGCAACGGATCCTGGCAATCTTTATAACGTACCGCGCGGCTGAATTCGTACTGGTTGAATTCCGCAATAGCGCCCGGCAGCAGTGGATGCTGCGTTTTCCGTTTGGCCTCATTTTCGGTGAAGCCCGCCATATACAACCCGGTCGGCCCAGCAGTGCACAGCACCAGATCGACCCAATCCAGCGCTTTATCTGATGCCTGCAGCGGGTCGCTTAGCCCGGTCAGCGCTTCAGCTTCTTCTTCATTCATCGCCAGAATTGACACGTGCTCTTTGATAAAGCTCTGCCACCACTCCGGGCTATCGGCGATAACAAATTTGGTCCCCAGCGTCAGCACCACCGGTACATCGTATTTTTTGGCGTAGGCAATGGCCTGCATGGTGGCATCTGGCATCGGTTCGCCCGGCTTGCAGCGAACCAAATAAGACGTCAGCACCAGCGCTGAAGCCCCAGCAATCACGGACTCAGGGATACTCTCCGGACGCAGTTTATTCATGTGACCAGGGCTGATGGCAAAGGTCCGTTCACCCGCATCGCCTATCAGCGTGAAGCAGCGGCCAATTGGTCCATCAACGCCCTGCAGATAGTTGAGATCGGTACGGCTGGAGGTATTACACAGGTAACGGTAGGCGTAGCCACCAATTTCAATATTGCCGCACATCACGCCAAGCAGCACCGAACGGTCATCCGCCAGCACCGAATAGTTGTGCATCGTATTGCCGATAGTGCCACCGGCAAACTGATGGGTAATCAGATTCTCACGTACCAGCTCCTGGTACAGCGCCTCCGCCACGTCATCTTCAATCACCAACGAGTGCCCGGCACTCAAGCCGTAGCGCGCAATAAACGCATCGTCAACTTTGGCTTCGATATCCACCAGCGTCTGGTCAATGCCAACAACCCACGAGACGCTGTTTTCGCTCTCAGGCAGGATCTGTTTGAGCAGCGGATCGCGAGCGTCCACTGGGAAATAGTGTTTAGATTTGCGCTTACCGGGAAATTTCATGGTGATTTTTGTGTGGCCGTTAACAGGCGGAGAATAGTAGCACACTCCCCCGCCTGCTTGCGATTAGCGATACGACGCGGTCAGATTGGCCATCATCGTAATGTGCGCATCATCATCGTTCAGCGCCGGAATGTATTCATATTTCTGCCCACCCGCCTCAAGGAACACTTCGCGGTTCTGTACCGCAATTTCCTCCAGCGTTTCCAGGCAATCCGCCGAGAAGCCCGGGCACATCACCTGAATATGCTTCACCCCTTTCTCGCCGAGCATTTTCAGCGTTTCATCGGTGTAAGGCGTCAGCCACGGCTCACGGCCAAAGCGCGACTGGTAGGTCATCATCACTCTATCCGGCGAGATCCCTAACGCGGAAACCAGCTCGCGGGTGGTATCACGGCAGCGCTGTGGATAATCATCACCTTCATTGGCATAGCGCTGGGGGATGCCGTGGTAGGAAAGCAGCAGCACGTCCGGTTCACCGTGACGCTCAAATGAGGCGCGCGCGCTGGCAGCCAGCGCCTGAATGTAATCGTGGTCGGTCGCATAGTCGCGAATAAACGATACGCTGGGGATAGCCCGTTTGGTTGCCAAAATACGTGCCAGCTCGTCCCACACCGCAGCCACGGTAGAGCAAGAGTACTGTGGGTAGAGTGGCAGAACGATCAGCTGGTCAACGCCCTGCGCTAACAGCTCATCCACCGCGCTTTGCAGCGAGGGTGTGCCATAGCTCATGCCCAATACCACCGGCACGTCCGGCAGGCGCGCGGCCAATGCGCGCTGCTGACGACGGCTGTAAACCATCAGCGGCGAGCCCTCTTCCATCCACACCGATTGATAGAGCTTTGCGACACGGGGGGCACGAATAGGTAGGATCACGCCGCGCAGCAGCGGCCACCACAGCAGACGTGGGGTATCCACAACGCGTCGATCGCTGAGAAATTGCAGCAGGTAACGTTTAATTGCGCCCGGCGTCGGCGCATCAGGGGTGCCGAGATTAACCAGCAGAATACCGGGTTTCTTATGATGCATTACCGCCTCTTATCGATTCAAATTGTTGATAATTGTAGCGGAAAAGCGAGGAAGAAAAACTAATTGCTGTGAGAGGTAAGGCGAGAATGTGCCTGAAGTATTGCATTTAACAGATCTACCGAAGAATCGGTAGATCTGTTAAGGGGTTACGCCGCCATCCGACATGCAAGATGGCGTGAAACATTAACCGAGGATTTTCGCCAGTTCAGCGCGTACATCAGCAACGGCTTTAGTACCGTCAACTTTCGCGTACTGGGTGTTACCCGCCTGCGCTTCTTTGGAGTAGTAACCAATCAGCGGTGCAGTCATCTGATGGTATTCCACCAGACGCTTACGCACGGTTTCTTCCTGATCGTCTTTACGGGTGGTCAGCTCCTCGCCGGTCACATCATCTTTACCTTCCACTTTAGGCGGGTTGAATTTGATGTGGTAAACACGGCCAGATGCCGCGTGAACGCGACGACCAATGATACGGTCAACGATCAGTTCATCAGGAACGTCGAATTCCAGAACGTAGTCAACGTTAATGCCCGCTTCTTTCATGGCATCAGCCTGCGGAATCGTACGTGGGAAGCCATCCAGCAGGAAACCGTTACGGCAGTCTTCTTGAGAAATACGCTCTTTCACCAGCGCGATAACCAGTTCGTCGGTAACCAGTTTACCCGCGTCCATGATGTCTTTAGCTTGTTTGCCCAGCTCGCTGCCGGATTTCACCGCGGCACGCAGCATGTCACCGGTGGAAATTTGCGGAATGCCATATTTCTCCATGATGAACTGTGCCTGAGTTCCTTTCCCCGCGCCCGGAGCGCCAAGCAGAATGATACGCATTGCGAAAATCCCCTCAAAGGTTGTCAATATTTTTTAAAAAGCGCTAAAAGATACCACCAGAACGGCGATGGCTCAAGGAAGGAGGGTTGGCTGAAACGGTTAACGGTACGATATTTTACTCAACGTGCGGTTTGTTGCCCTCACCCCGGCCCTCTCCCACGGGGAGAGGGAGAAGGTCGGTACCGATTATAACCATTTGCACAATCGGTCCCCTCTCCCTATGGGAGAGGGTTAGGGTGAGGGCCTGTCTTATCAGGACACCAGCAGCTGGTTCATGCGGCGGATAAACTGGTTAGGGTCTTCTAGCGTACCGCGTTCGGCGAACAGTGCCTGGTCGAGCAGCAGCTCAACCCACTCTTTAAACTGCCCTTCGTCCTGGGTGTCGGCGGTGCGTTTCACCAGCACGTGATCCGGGTTCAGTTCAAAGATGTATTTCACTTCCGGTGCAGCCTGGCCCGCAGCGGCAAACAGTTTTGCCATCTGGGTGCTCATTTCGTCCGCGTCGGTGGTGACGATAGCCGGAGTGTCGGTCAGACGGTGAGTCAGACGCACTTCTTTCACGCGATCGCCCAGCAGGGTTTTCACGCGCTCAACAAACGGCGTCAGCGCTTTTTCGGCTTCTTTCGCGTTTTCGTCAACGTCATCCGCCAGCTTGTCGATGGACTCATCAGCTTTCGCTACCGACTGGAACACCTTGCCGTCAAACTCGGTCAGGTAGTTCATCATCCACTCATCGATGCGGTCAGAAAGCAGCAGCACTTCAATGCCTTTCTTACGCAGCAGCTCCAGGTGCGGGCTGCTCTTCGCCGCGGCATAGCTGTCGGCGGTGATGTAGTAAATTTTCTCCTGCCCTTCTTTCATGCGCGAAACGTAGTCGGCAAGCGACACAGTCTGCTCAGAAGAATCGGTATGGGTAGACGCGAAGCGCAGCAGTTTGGCGATAGCCTCCTGGTTGCCGTTGTCTTCCGCCGGGCCTTCTTTAAGCACCAGACCAAACTGTTTCCAGAAGGTCAGGTATTTCTCAGCATCGTCTTTGGCCAGCTTATCCAGCATCTGCAGTACGCGTTTGGTCAGCGCAGTGCGCAGATTACGGGTAACAGTGCTGTCCTGCAGAATTTCACGCGATACGTTCAGTGGCAGATCGTTAGAATCTATCAGACCGCGAACGAAGCGCAGGTAGTTCGGCATGAACTGCTCGGCGTCGTCCATGATGAACACGCGCTGTACGTACAGCTTCAGGCCGTGCTTATGATCGCGGTTCCACATGTCCCATGGCGCCTGCGAAGGGATATACAGCAGGCTGGTGTACTCCTGCTTACCTTCCACACGGTTGTGGCTCCAGGTCAGCGGATCGGTAAAGTCATGAGCGATGTGCTTGTAAAACTCTTTGTATTCGTCGTCGTTAAGCTCAGCTTTATTACGCGTCCACAGTGCCTGCGCCTTGTTGATTTTCTCCCAGGAAACAACGGTTTCGCCGTCTTTTTCTTCCTGTTTTTCAATCTCTACCGGCAGCGCGATATGGTCGGAATATTTGCTGATAACGGAGCGCACGCGCCAGTCATCGAGGAAGTCATCCTCGCCTTCGCGCAGGTGCAGCGTAATTTCAGTACCGCGATCGGCTTTGGTGATGTCGGCAACGGTGTATTCACCTTCACCTTCAGATTCCCAGAACACGCCGTTTTCCGGCTTATCGCCCGCCGCACGGGTGCGTACGGTGACTTTGTCTGCCACGATAAATGCCGAATAGAAGCCCACGCCGAACTGGCCGATAAGCTGGCTGTCTTTCGCCTGATCGGAGCCCATGGATTCGAGGAACGCCTTGGTACCGGACTTGGCGATAGTCCCGAGATGGTCGATAACCTCATCGCGGTTCATACCAATGCCGTTATCGGCAATGGTCAACGTACGCTTATCTTTATCGAAGGAAACACGAACGCGCAGTTCGCCGTCACCTTCATACAGATCGGGCGTCGACAACGCGCGAAAACGCAGTTTGTCCGCCGCATCTGATGCGTTAGAGATAAGCTCACGCAGGAAGATTTCTTTATTGGAATACAGAGAATGGATCATCAGGTGCAGAAGCTGTTTTACTTCTGACTGAAAGCCACGGGTTTCTTGTCCTTTCATTGCAAAATACCTCAATGCTGATTACAAGGTAAAAAAAAGCGATGAGAGGAAAATGGGGATGGGAGGAAAGGATTTCAAGCGAGAGCAGTAAATCCTGCTCTCGATTGATTAAAAACGAATCTTATGGCGCCCAGCCAGGGAGTGCGACAGCGTGGTGCCATCGACCATCTCCAGCTCGCCGCCAACCGGCACGCCATGAGCGATACGGCTGGCTTCAACGCCTGCCTGCGCGCACAGTTCGGCGATATAGTTGGCGGTTGCCTCCCCTTCCACCGTGGGGTTGGTGGCGAGGATAACCTCGGTGAGTTGCTCCGTTTCCAGACGCTGCTCAAGTCGGTCAAGTCCGATATCGTCCGGACCAATACCATCCAACGGCGAAAGATGGCCCATCAGCACGAAGTAGCGGCCAGAGAATTGCCCGGTTTGCTCAATGGCGTAGATGTCCGCAGGACTCTCCACCACGCAAATTTGACCGTTCTCCTGACGACGCGGGTTCGAACAGATGTTGCACACCTCCTGCTCGGTGAAGGTACGGCAATCGGCGCAGTGGCCGATTTCAGACATCGCACGGGTTAATGCCTGCGCCAGGCGCATCCCGCCGCTGCGGTCACGCTGCAGCAGGGTAAACGCCATGCGCTGCGCCGACTTCGGGCCAACGCCCGGCAGACAGCGCAGTGCTTCCATCAGCTGAGTTAACAGCGGACTGGTTTGCATCAGAATGGCATCTTAAAGCCTGGCGGCAGCTGCATTCCGGAGGAAACGGAAGCCATTTTCTCTTTCTGCGTTTCGTCGATACGACGGGCTGCATCGTTGAAGGCCGCAGCCACCAGATCTTCCAGCATGTCTTTGTCGTCTTCCAGCAGGCTTGGGTCGATTTCAACGCGACGGCAGTTATGCGCACCGTTGATGGTCACTTTCACCAAACCTGCGCCAGACTCGCCGGTCACTTCCAGCTGCGCGATTTCTTCCTGCATTTTCTGCATTTTGTCTTGCATCTGCTGGGCCTGTTTCATCAGGTTACCCAGACCGCCTTTACCACCAAACATAGGCTTCTCTCTCAATAAGTCACGTTAAAGGATGACAATCGTGAGCCAGGCTCACAATCAAATGGGGCGAATACTCTCTTCATCCAAATCCGCATCGAAGAACCGACGCAGGGTCTGAATGTTATTATCCGCGATAATTGACTCGCGCGCCTGCGCAAGCTTCTCTTCGTAAATGGCCTGTCGCCACTCCAGCGGTGTACGCACCGCCGGATTATCATCTTCCACGATGGTCAATTCAACAGGCGCACCGTATAAAGTACTCATCGCCTCGGACAGTTTCTGTAATGCTCCGGGCGAATTCAGGTGTCGCTGCGTCGGACGCAGATGCAGACACACAGTCTGGCCGTTTTGTTCTTTCCACGCGTTAAGTGCGACTTGCTCAACGAGCTTCGGCAACGCCATCTGACTAACCTGCGCCGCCCACTCGTCGCGCTCAATGGCTTCCGCCATCAGCTTTTGCGCCAGCTCTGGCGTCTTCTCATGCTCCAGCGCTTTCTTCAGCGCCTTCGGCGTCGCCACTTCCTCTTTCTTCACCTCGGCGACAGGCGTGGTCGCTTTCCAGCGATAGGCCTCTTTCTTCGCCGCAGGCTGCGTCAGCGCCGACGGTGCCGGACGCGCCTGAACGCGCTCGGATACCGATGCCAATCTTTCCAGCGCAGCGTTATTCACCGGCCGCGCGCGGGAAGCGGCTGCCGGTTCACTCTTTTTTGGTTGGGTTGCTCCCTGGCTGCCCTGCTGTAGCTGGCGACGTGCGGCCAGCACCTGATGAGTGGAATCAGGTAGCGAAGCCGCCGGTGGCGGGCTAACCGGCGCTGAGGCGGACACCGATGGCGGCTGTTGCGTCACCGGAGCACTGGCTGGCGCAAAAGCCTGCGACGGTCTTTCCGGCTCGGGTAGCGGTGCATTCGGGTGGAATGCCAGCGCGCGCAGCAGCGTCATCTCAATGCCCATGCGGCGATCAGGTGCATACGGTAATTCTTTACGGCCGATCAGCAGCGTCTGGTAGTAAAGCTGTACGTCAGTCGGGGGCACCGTCCGGGCCAGATTACGCATGCGTTGTTCAATCGCCGCCATGTCGCTGCCTAGCGCCGCAGGCGACAGCTGAACCATCGCAATTCGGTGCAGCAGACTTTGCATTTCCACCAGCAGAGCTTCCCAGTCAACGCCGCGCAGCGCGGCATCGTTGACCAGTTCCATCACGCGCTCACCGTTAGCGGCAACCAGCGCTTCAACCAACGACAGCGCCTGATCGTCGTCAAGCGTACCAAGCATTTCGCTGACCGAGACCGTGGTCAGTTTCCCTTCACCGCTGGCAATGGCCTGATCGGTGAGGCTCAGCGCATCGCGCAGGCTGCCGTCCGCCGCGCGCGCCAGCAATTGCAGGGCGCGGGGCTCGTGGCTGATATGCTCTTCATCAAGGATGTGTTCCAGCTGATGGCGGATCTGTTCAACGTCCAGCGCCTTCAGATGGAACTGCAGGCAACGCGACAGAATCGTCACCGGCAGCTTTTGCGGATCGGTGGTCGCCAGCAGGAATTTAACGTGTGCAGGCGGCTCTTCCAGCGTCTTCAGCAAGGCATTAAAGCTGTGACGGGAAAGCATGTGCACTTCATCGATAAGATAAACCTTAAAGCGACCGCGCGCGGGCGCGTACTGGACGTTATCCAGCAAATCGCGGGTATCTTCGACTTTGGTTCGCGAGGCGGCATCGATCTCAATCAGATCGACAAAACGCCCCTGTTCGATTTCGCGGCAGTTATCGCACACGCCGCACGGCGTCGCGGTAATGCCGGTTTCACAATTGAGCCCTTTCGCCAGCAAGCGGGCGATGGACGTTTTCCCGACCCCACGGGTGCCGGAAAAAAGATATGCGTGATGAATGCGCCCTAACGATAAGCCGTTCGCCAGTGCGGTCAGCACATGTTCCTGGCCGACGACGTCAGCAAAGGTTTGTGGGCGCCATTTTCGGGCTAAGACCTGATAACTCATTGGCTGGCTCTGAAACGCTGGAAGGTGGATTCTGGAAGGGGTAATGCTATCACAGCCCCGCCAGATCGGCGAGGCTATGTATCGGGAAATGCTTAGTGACCTGGGAAATTCACCAGGCTATAGCTGGTGATGCCCTGTTTTTCCAGGCGCTGCTCGCCGCCGAGATCGAACAGGTTGATGATGAATGCCGCGTCGTGCACTTCACCACCCAGACGACGAATCAGCTTCACCGTCGCTTCGATAGTGCCGCCGGTCGCCAGCAGATCGTCAACCACCAGCACTTTATCGCCGGGTTTAATCGCATCAACGTGGATTTCCAGCTGATCGGTGCCATATTCCAGCTCATAGCTTTCAGCGATGGTTTCGCGTGGCAGTTTGCGCGGCTTACGAACCGGGACAAAACCTACGCCCATCGCCAGCGCAACCGGCGCACCGAACAGGAAGCCACGTGCTTCGGTACCCACCACTTTGGTGATACCGGCATCTTTGTATTTCTCAACCAGCAGTTCAATGCTGAGCGCGTAGGCTTTCGGGTCTTCCAGTAAACTGGTGACATCACGGAAAAGAATGCCAGGTTTTGGATAATCCTGGATGCTCTGGATGCTATTCTTCAGATATTCAAGCTGCTGTGCAGTTGCGGTCATAGGTTTGTGCCTAATTAAAACAGTGTTACTTAAGGCGAGCAAAACGGGTTAAAAAAGTCGAACGCTTAAAATTTAACCGGGCGCGCCTGTGCTCGAAAACGCCAGAATTTACTGGCTAGCTCAGAGAATTGCAACACCATTAATGCGGTTCACGACTTTTGTTGTTCTGCATCAACCACCGGGATTCGCCACATAAAAATCAACAGCGCGCAGAGAATCACCAGCAGCAGCAAGCGAACCCAAAGCACGTCGACTAACCAAAGCGAGATGCCAAACGTCAGTAAAATCAGTGCAATCGCCCGCGGCTTCGCCCCAGGCGGCATCGCTTTATAGCGCTGCCAGTGGCGCAGATAGCCGCCAAACCACGAACGATAAAGCAGCCAGGCGTGGAATCTCGGCGAAGAGCGCGCAAAACACCAGGCCGCAAGTAGAATAAACGGCGTTGTCGGAAGTAGCGGTAAAACCACGCCTAACGTGCCAAGCGCTACCGCCAGCCAGCCAATAATGATTAAAATAGTACGCTGCATAATGCGAATCGTTATCAAATGAGTTTGCTAATGTAGCATAGCCGATAAGATTAACACGGAGAACCAGGTGAAAACGGCTCTGCTTTTACAAACGCTGGAACAACAGCTTGTCCGTCTACAGGCGCACGTTGCCCCACAGGCAGCCCACGCCACGCTGAGTGCCCGTTTTGACCGCCAGCTTTTTCGCACCCGCAGCACGCAAATGCAGGCCTATCTCGATGAAGCGCAGACGAACTTTCAGGAACTCAAACGCGCCGTTGAACAGCAACAGCTGCCGCAGGTCGCCTGGCTTGCTGAGCATCTGGCGGCGCAGATTGAAGCGATCAATCGGGAGAGTGAGGCATGGTCACTGAGAGTTTGGGACAGCACTTCACCGGGCCTGCGCCGCTGGCAGCGCAAACGGCTGGAAACGCAGGATTTCGAACGCCGCCTGCTGGAGATGAAGCAGCAGCGCCAACAGCAGTATCAACAGGCCACCACGCTGGATGAACAACAGCGTCTGGCACGTGAAATAACCGCTTTTGATGGCCGAATTACCCGCTGCCAGCAGGCGCTTTTAGAAATTGAACGCGTGCTTGCGCGCATGACGCGCTAAATAAGGAGAAAGTATGTCACTGGAAAATGCACCGGATGACGTCAAACTAGCCGTCGATCTCATCGAACTGCTGGAGAGCAATCATATCGCCCCGGATATTGTGCTAAGCGCGCTGGAGATGGTGCGGCAAGACTATGTAAACAAACTGAAAAAGGCGGAAGACGCCTCGTAAAACGCGTCATCACCATCTCCCCCACCGTCGTCGCCTGTGACAAATTCCCACTCAGGGAAGGAAACAGCGATGACGGATTATCATGAAGATTTTCTCAGCGATGCCACACGACGGCATTTTTAAACATTTTTTGCACCATACGGCGATCGCCCGCGATTTTCTCCAGGCTCATCTACCCGACAGTCTGTTGGCACTGTGTCAGTTGGAAACACTACAGCTCACCTCGGGTAGCTTCGTTGAAGAAGACCTGCGCACCAGCTACTCCGATATTCTCTATGCCCTGCAAACCCATGATGGGCCAGGCTATATCTACGTGTTAATTGAGCATCAAAGCTCCACAGATAAATTGATGGCATTTCGCCTGATGCGCTATGCCATTGCCGCTATGCAGCGCCATCTCGATGCCGGTCACGACACACTGCCGTTAGTGATACCCATGCTTTTTTATCACGGCAGTAGCAGCCCCTGGCCCTATCGCCTGAACTGGACGGCCCAGTTTGCCAACCCCGCGCTTGCTGCTCAACTGTATACACACGATTTCCCGCTGATCGATATCACCGTTATTCCCGACGATGAGATCATGACACACCGACGCATGGCGATGCTGGAACTGCTGTTTAAGCACATACGCCAGCGCGATCTCGCTACGTTACTTGACCGACTGGGGACGCTACTGATGGAAAATTGGTTAACTACGCCACAGTTGGCGGCACTCATTCACTATATGCTGCAAGCGGGCGGCACGCAGAATCCAGAAGAACTGAAAACCCAACTCGCGGAATATTCACCACAGCATAGGGAGCAGCTAATGACCATTGCAGAATGGCTTGCCGAAAAAGGACGAAAGCAGGGTGTAGTACAAGGATTAGAACAAGGTATGGAGAAAGGCGAAGCCCTTGGACGCCGGGAGGAGGCCTTTAAAATAGCGCGTAACATGCTAAATGCGGGGCTATCAGTGACTCTGATAACCCAGCTGACCGGCTTAACCGCTGAAGACCTGGCGGCCCAGCCGGAGTAAAAAAGGCGACATAACGTCGCCTTTTTCTTAGCAGTCGACGATAGGATCCTGACTGTCGTTTTTATTGTCCCGCTTCACTTCCGTCACTTCATCACCTTTTTCGTTATGCAGGTGCACTTCCAACTGGTTAAAGGCAATGTTGATATCGTTTTCACGACACAGACGGTCGATGGTGCGGTTCAGTTCATCGACGGTATAGCTACGATCGCGCAGCTCGCGGACGTACAAACGCAGTTCGTGATCCAGCGTGCTGGCACCGAAGGTGGTGAAGAAGACCGACGGTTCCGGATCGTGCATCACTTTGGGATGGCTGGTTGCCGCTTGCAGCAAGACTGATTTCACTTTATCCAGATCCGAACCGTAGGCCACACCAAGGCGGATCACCACGCGGGTAATGGTATCGCTGAGCGACCAGTTGATCAGACGTTCGGTAACGAAGGCCTTGTTCGGGATAATGACCTCTTTACGGTCAAAATCGGTAATAGTGGTCGCACGAATACGAATCTTGCTGACGGTTCCTGAGAAGGTACCGATGGTTACGGTGTCGCCAATACGTACCGGACGTTCAAACAGAATAATCAGACCGGAAACGAAGTTACCGAAGATCTCCTGCAAACCAAAACCGAGGCCAACGGACAGCGCGGCGGCCAACCACTGCAGCTTATCCCACGAAACGCCCAGCGAACCAAAGACGGTCATCGCCCCGACGGCCAGAATGACGTAGTTAAGGATCTGCGTAATGGCGTAGGAAGCCCCCTGACGCATATTCAGCCGCGAGAGCACCAACACTTCCAGTAGACCCGGTAAGTTACGAATCAGCGCCCAGGCCACCATCGAAGCGATAATCGCAAACAGCAAACTGCCCATGGTGACGTTTTTCACCACGCTGGCGCCGGCCTCGGTGCCGCTGTAATGCCATAGCGTAATACTGTCGAGATAGCTAAACACGGTGATCAAATCTGACCAAATCGCCCAGAACATGACGCCAAACAGCGCCACCATCACCAGCATGGTAATACGTAACGTCTGCTGGTTGATTTGTTCCAGCGCGATGGTCGGTTCTTCCTGCGGTTCGGCCCCTTCGGCGCCCTCTTTCACCATGTTTTGACGGCGGGCCAACGCACGGCGATAGGCGATACGACGCGCGGCTACGCTCAGGCCACGCAGCACAGTCTGGTACAGCAAGTTCCAGAAAATCACCAGATAGACGGTTTCAATCCAGCGGCCAGAAAGACGCAGCGTGGTATAGAAGTAGCCCGTTGCAGTCAGCACCATCAGTCCCACCGGAACCAGCGACAACACGGTCACCGTCAGCAGACGCAAGCTGTGTGACTCTTTATCACGCCAGCTTTCACGGCACATCGGCCACGCCAGAATGGCGATGAGCAGCAGGTTCAGCAGAATCACGAACTGCCCCAGCACGTCATCCATCAGGTTCAGCGGCGACAGCTCGGAGACTACCGACCAAAAGTGCAGCGGCAGCAGCGCAAGACTGATACGAACAATCTGCCGACGCCAGTGGCTAGTCAGTTGCTCCGGCATGTTGAAGTGGCGCACAGCGACGCCGTTTTTCTCCAGCACTTTCCAGCACAGGCCAAAGACTAACCAGAAAATGGCCAGCTTTTTACAAAATGCCCACAGCAGCCCGCTGATATTCAGCTGCATCGTGAGCAGAATAAGGCCAATCGCCAGAATCAGCAGCACCACCGGCAGGGCGCGGATAAGGTCGATTAAAATCGCTTTCGGCGTATGCAGCTGGCTGTCATTACGCAGATTGCCAACCTGATCGCCCAATTTATTCTGATAATCACGTAGCCACTGCAGGCGCCAGCGAATGAGCCCAGCGATAAGCAATAGCGGCAGTCCGGCGAGGAATGCAATAAAGACCGCAGGCCACGCCTTCTCCCAGTTAACGGTGATCTTCATCGCCTTAAACTGGTCTTTCAGCGCGCCCGGGAAGGATTTAATCCAGTCCCAGTCCATCGGTCTGTTGCTGTTCACCCAGAAGATTTGCTGGGTCAGAATGGATTTCAGGCTTTTCGAGACGCTCATCAACTGCTGCTGATTAATCTGAAGGTTGATAGCCATCATCAGCTGGTTGCCGAGCTGTTTGTTGATAAGGTCGAGCATTTCGCGCCGCGCATCGACAATCTGCAGCAGGGCATCATGGACTTCGCTGTCGACTTCGCTACTGTGCCCCTCTTCTACCTTGGCCACAAAGTCATCGCTCTGGAACAGGGCATCACGCTGCTGGTTAATCTCAAACTGTTCCAGACGCAGGTCAGCAATGCGCGTCGTCATATCTTCCAGCTCATCTGCCGACGGCAGCGTCTGTTGCTGCTGGTAGAGAATACGCGACAGCAGCAGGCTGCCTTTCAGCACCGCGATCTGTTCTTTGATATTACTTTCCGACTGCAGAGCTCGGTCAAGCCAGGTTTTCACGCGGATATTTTGCTGTACCAGCTGGTTGCCACTTTCAGTAGCAGCGATCAGCTTCTGGCTCAACTGATGGTTAACTTCCAGCTCCTGTTTAACCAGTGGGTTGCCTTGAATACGCGCGGTTTCTTCCGGTGAAGCGGTCTCCGCGGCAGTCTTTTCCGACAGCAGCAGACGCTTACTGCTCACGGCTTCCTGCAGCAGCTGTAATTGGTGTTCGAGACGAGAGCTATAGGCGGTGACATAATCGCGCTGTTTTTGCAGGGTATCCTGGAGCACCGTGTTGCCCGCGAGGCTTTTACGCTGGAAGTCGATTTCGGCATCAAGCAGCGTTTTTTGCACCTGCATCATCGTCTGCTGGGTGGGGCGCAGCGCATCGCCAACGGTAGTACCGTTGAGGCTATTACGCACCTGCAAGAGTTGCTGCGATGCTGAGTTCATGGCGTTCTGCACGCGCTCGGGCTGCGTTTGCAGAGACACCAGTTGGCTGTTGTAGGTCGCCAGATCGTTTTGCGCATTTTGCAGGTCATCAACGGCCTGCGAAACACGAGCTTCCAATTGGCGGAGCGACAGCGTACTCAGCGTCTTACGCGTTTCATCGTCATTATCCACGTCGCTCAACGCGTTGAGATTATCCGTTGCCTGGCGCAGTTTTGCGGGCGCCTGATCCACCTGCTTCTGCAGTTGGGTGGTTTCGTCCTTAACGCGGTCAATTTTGTCCAGTAGCTGCAGCGTTTCGCTGAGATCCTGCACCACTAGCTTATCCTGCGGCGTCAGGTCTTTCTTATTATTGAGGGAATTAAGCTGATCCTGAACGTCAGCGCGGTCAGGAATATCGCTACTGTTTAGCGCGCGAGCGTGTACCGCGGCTATAGAGAAGAAGAAGCAAACAGCAACGATGAAAAATGCAGAGATCGTGGCCCGTGGGCGGATGTTATGCAGCATAATGTTAACATGAGTAGTGGTTAAAGCCGGTAGCGAGCCGGAGATAAATACCGCCGCAGAATAGCACTTTCGTCCACAGCCGAATAGCCAGAGACGCCAGGATTCTTCCTGGTCATTAAGTCGTCGTTAAACGTCCACTTATTCACGTAACGTTGGGCAGAACTGATACATTTCGATCAAAATCGCGACATAGGCTCGCGCTTCTGCCCGAAGGTCAAACGAGGTGGGAGCAAACAGCCAATTCTCCATCAGCCCGGAGATATAGCTGCGGGTTAAAATGGCGGCCCGGCGTGTTAATAAATTGGTGGGTAAGGCATTCGCCACAACACAGTCGTTTAACGCCTGTTCAATTCTATCGTAACTTTCGATGCATAAATTGTGCTGAGCCTGTTGCACAACCGCCATTTCACCGACAAACTCACACTTGTGAAATATAATCTCCATCATCAAGCGTCGGCGTTCTTCAACCACGGTTGCTTCCAGGATGTAAACAAGGATTTCCCTTAAAACTGAGAGTGGATCGTCCGGGAATTTTACCCGATACTCAATTTCAAGATCGCTGATGCTGGATTCTGATAACGCCCAGATTTCGCTAAAGAGATCCGACTTATCCTTGAAGTGCCAGTAAATCGCACCACGCGTCACCCCGGCCGCTTTTGCAATCTCGGCCAGTGAAGTAGATGATACCCCCTGCTGTGAGAACAACCGTAGGGCAACATCCAGGATGTGTTGACGCGTAACTCGCGCTTGTTCTTTGGTTTTTCGTGCCATAGGTCGGTGAATTTACAGAGGTTAGATTTACATACATTTATGAATGTATGTACCATAGTATGACGATAATACAAACGCAGCAATGGGTTTGTGGACGCTTGTTCCATTGATCAATTTGAAATCGGACACTCGAGGTTTACATATGAACAAAAACAGAGGGTTAACGCCTCTGGCGGTCGTTCTGATGCTCTCAGGCAGCTTAGCGCTAACAGGATGTGACGACAAACCAGCTCAGCAAGGAGCACAACACGCGCCAGAAGTTGGCGTAGTGACGCTCAAATCTGAACCTCTTGTAATCACGACGGAATTACCCGGCCGCACAAACGCATTCCGCGTAGCGGAAGTTCGTCCGCAGGTCAGCGGTATTATTCTGAAGCGTAACTTTACCGAAGGTGGCGACATCACCGCGGGCGAGTCACTCTACCAGATTGATCCAGCCACCTATCAGGCGTCTTATGAAAGCGCAAAAGGTGATTTAGCGAAGGCACAAGCCGCAGCCAACATCGCGAAGCTGACCGTTAACCGCTATTCAAAACTGCTCGGTACCCAGTACATCAGCCGTCAGGACTACGACACCGCTGTCGCCGACGCACAGCAGGCTAATGCTGCCGTGCTGGCCGCGAAAGCCGCCGTTGAAACCGCACGCATTAACCTGGCATATACCAAAGTGACTTCGCCTATCAGCGGACGCATTGGTAAATCCAACGTAACCGAAGGTGCGCTGGTGCAAAACGGTCAGGCTACGGCGCTGGCAACTGTGCAGCAGTTAGATCCTATCTACGTTGACGTCACCCAATCCAGCAACGACTTTTTACGTCTGAAGCAAGAGCTGATGGACGGCAAACTGAAGCAGGAAAACGGCAAAGCGAAAGTGGACCTGGTGACCAACGATGGCATCAAGTATCCGCAGAGCGGCACGCTGGAATTCTCTGACGTTACCGTTGACCAGACTACCGGTTCTATCACGCTGCGCGCCGTCTTCCCGAATCCAGAGCACACGCTGCTGCCGGGAATGTTTGTCCGTGCACGTCTGGAAGAAGGGACTAACCCGAATGCGCTGCTGGTTCCACAGCAGGGTGTGACCCGTACACCACGCGGCGATGCGACCGCACTGGTGGTGGGTGAAGGCGATAAAGTCGAGACTCGCCAGATCGTAGCATCACAGGCCATTGGTGATAAATGGCTGGTGACTGAAGGTTTGAAAGATGGCGATCGCGTGATTATCACCGGTCTGCAAAAAGTGAAACCAGGTGCGCAGGTTAAAGCCCAGGAAGTCACTTCTGACGCTAAACAGCCTGCCGAAGCAGGTGCAGCTCCGTCAGAACAAACCAAGTCTTAACTTAAACAGGAGCCGTTAAGACATGCCTAATTTCTTTATCGATCGCCCCATATTTGCGTGGGTGATCGCCATTATTATCATGCTGGCTGGGGGGCTATCGATCCTCAAATTGCCGGTCGCGCAATATCCGACGATTGCGCCGCCTGCGATTTCGATCACAGCCATGTACCCCGGTGCTGACGCCGAAACGGTGCAGAACACAGTCACTCAGGTTATCGAACAGAACATGAACGGTATCGATCACCTGATGTACATGTCCTCCAACGGCGACTCCACCGGTACGGCAACCATTACCCTGACTTTCGAATCAGGTACCGATCCGGATATCGCCCAGGTACAGGTGCAGAACAAACTCGCCCTGGCCACGCCGCTTCTGCCGCAGGAAGTTCAGCAGCAGGGTATCAGCGTTGAGAAAGCGTCGAGCAGCTTCCTGATGGTGGTTGGTGTAATCAACACCAACGGCACCATGAACCAGGATGATATTTCCGACTACGTCGCCGCCAACATGAAGGATGCGATTAGCCGTACCAGCGGCGTGGGTGACGTTCAGCTGTTTGGTTCTCAGTACGCGATGCGTATCTGGATGGACCCGAATAAACTGAACAACTTCCAGCTGACGCCGGTTGATGTTATCAGCGCGCTGAAAGCACAGAACGCCCAGGTTGCAGCCGGTCAGTTAGGCGGCACGCCGCCGGTTAAAGGCCAGCAGCTGAACGCCTCTATCGTGGCGCAAACGCGTCTGACTAACGTTGACGAGTTCAGCAACATCCTGCTGAAAGTGAATCAGGATGGTTCTCAGGTCCGCCTGCGCGATGTGGCGAAGGTTGAGCTGGGTGGTGAAAACTATGACGTTATCGCTAAATTTAACGGCCAGCCAGCTTCCGGTCTGGGTATTAAACTGGCAACCGGCGCTAACGCCCTGGATACCGCTAACGCTATCCGTGCTGAACTGGCGAAGATGGAGCCGTTCTTCCCATCAGGCCTGAAAATTGTTTACCCATACGACACCACGCCGTTCGTTAAGATCTCGATTCACGAAGTCGTGAAAACGCTGGTCGAAGCGATCATTCTGGTGTTCCTGGTTATGTATCTGTTCCTGCAGAACTTCCGTGCGACGCTGATTCCAACCATCGCCGTACCGGTGGTACTGCTCGGGACCTTTGCGGTACTTGCTGCATTCGGATTCTCGATAAACACCCTTACAATGTTCGGGATGGTGCTCGCCATCGGTCTATTGGTGGATGACGCCATCGTGGTGGTCGAGAACGTTGAGCGTGTGATGGCCGAAGAGGGCCTACCGCCGAAAGAAGCCACGCGTAAGTCCATGGGCCAGATTCAGGGCGCACTGGTTGGTATTGCGATGGTGCTGTCTGCGGTATTTATCCCAATGGCCTTCTTCGGGGGTTCCACCGGGGCAATCTACCGCCAGTTCTCCATCACTATCGTTTCCGCGATGGCGCTGTCCGTACTGGTTGCATTGATCCTGACACCAGCGCTCTGTGCCACGATGCTGAAGCCAATCCAGAAAGGCAGCCACGGTGCAACCACTGGCTTCTTCGGTTGGTTTAACCGCATGTTTGATAAGAGCACGCACCACTACACCGACAGCGTGGGTAACATTCTGCGCAGCACCGGTCGTTATCTGCTGCTTTATTTAATCATCGTGGTCGGCATGGCGTTCCTGTTTGTTCGTCTGCCAAGCTCGTTCCTGCCAGACGAAGACCAGGGCGTATTCCTGAGCATGGCGCAACTTCCTGCCGGTGCGACCCAGGAACGTACGCAGAAAGTGCTGGATGAGATGACTAACTACTATCTCACCAAAGAGAAAGACAACGTTGAATCCGTCTTTGCGGTTAACGGCTTTGGCTTCGCAGGTCGTGGTCAAAACACCGGTATCGCCTTCGTTTCGTTAAAAGACTGGAGCCAACGCCCTGGTGATGAAAACAAAGTTGAAGCGATTACCGGACGTGCGATGGGCTACTTCTCGCAGATTAAGGATGCGATGGTATTCGCCTTTAACCTGCCAGCTATCGTTGAACTGGGTACCGCAACCGGCTTTGACTTCCAGCTGATTGACCAGGCCGGTTTGGGCCACGAAAAGCTGACTCAGGCGCGTAACCAACTGTTCGGTATGATTGCCCAGCACCCTGACGTGCTGACCGGCGTTCGTCCTAACGGTCTGGAAGATACGCCGCAGTTCAAAGTCGATATCGATCAGGAAAAAGCACAGGCGCTGGGCGTTTCCATCAGCGACATCAATACCACGCTGGGCACAGCCTGGGGCGGTAGCTACGTCAACGACTTCATCGACCGCGGCCGTGTGAAGAAAGTGTATCTGATGTCCGAAGCGAAATACCGTATGCTGCCGGAAGACATCGGCAACTGGTACGTTCGCGGTAGCAATGGTCAGATGGTACCGTTCTCTGCCTTCTCCACCTCGCGCTGGGAGTACGGTTCACCGCGTCTGGAACGTTATAACGGTCTGCCTTCCATGGAAATTCTGGGCCAGGCTGCACCGGGTAAAAGTACCGGTGAAGCGATGAACCTGATGGAAGAACTGGCGGGTAAACTGCCAACTGGCGTGGGCTACGACTGGACGGGGATGTCCTATCAGGAACGTCTCTCCGGTAACCAGGCCCCTGCCCTGTACGCTATTTCACTGATTGTGGTGTTCTTGTGTCTGGCAGCGCTGTATGAGAGCTGGTCGATTCCGTTCTCCGTTATGCTGGTGGTTCCATTGGGGGTTGTGGGCGCACTGTTAGCTGCCACCTTCCGTGGCTTGACCAATGACGTGTACTTCCAGGTCGGTCTGTTGACTACCATCGGGCTGTCGGCGAAGAACGCCATCTTGATTGTTGAATTCGCCAAAGACCTGATGGACAAAGAAGGTAAAGGCCTGATTGAGGCGACGCTTGAGGCAGTTCGTATGCGTCTGCGTCCAATCCTGATGACCTCACTGGCATTTATCCTTGGTGTAATGCCACTGGTTATCAGTACCGGTGCTGGCTCCGGTGCACAGAACGCCGTTGGTACGGGCGTCATGGGCGGGATGGTCACCGCGACCGTTCTGGCTATCTTCTTCGTACCGGTGTTCTTCGTGGTCGTACGTCGTCGCTTTAGCCGTAAGAGCGAAGACATTGAGCATAGCCACAAAGTTGAGCATCACTAAAAGTCTGAAACACAAAGGGCCGCATTAGCGGCCCTTTTTTTATCCCGCTAGCTTTAAAACTCCGGATATGCACCTGGGTATTTTTTAATCAATCATAAAAAAGTCTGATATTGTTTTTAGGATTAATATTGAAATAATCCGGCCTGCTAAAAACAGGCATTGAGATTTATCTTTATTTTATTTTGAATAAATGAGTAAACCCTCCATTTCTTAAAGAAATTAAGAATATTCCTAACTGCGATTGCAGAACTTTTGTTGAGTACCCGCTGTCTAAGGTATTGGCTAAGTAATCCATCCTGTTGCTTTTTACGTGGAAACAAGGTGTTAGCCATTAATGTTCACCATTAACCACAGCAAATGAAAAGAAATAACCACGAACCGCTAAATTGTAATTATTCGTAATAGCTCGATGAAATCTGTTCCAGAGTAGATTATAGTTACAGCAGATCGAGAGCTTGTGTATGCTTTCGGTTAGCCAGTTGTACCCATCCCGCACCAGTATTTGATCTTCGCTGTTTGCACTACGATTAGGGGGATGCGTTATGGACGAATACTCACCAAAAAGGCATGATATCGCGCAGCTTAAGTTTCTTTGTGAAACGCTGTATCATGACAGTCTCGCCACGCTGGAAGAGAGTAACCATGGCTGGGTAAATGACCCTACCTCGGCGGTCAATCTTCAGCTTAATGAACTGATCGAACATATTGCGACGTTCGCACTTAATTATAAGATTAAGTACGATGAAGATAATAAACTGATTGCGCAGATTGACGAATATCTGGATGATACTTTCATGCTATTCGGCAACTACGGCATTAATAGCGATGACCTTCAAAAATGGCGTAAGTCAGGGAACAAACTCTTTCGCTGTTTTGTCAACGTGAGCCGTGCTAACCCTGTTAGCCTTTCTTGTTAAAACTATTACAATCAATGGGTGAATTATGTCTGATAAACCATTAACCAAAACTGATTATTTGATGCGCCTACGACGCTGTCAGTCAATTGATACGTTAGAGCGTGTGATTGAAAAAAATAAATATGAACTTTCCGATAATGAGCTGGCGGTATTTTACTCAGCAGCCGATCATCGTCTGGCCGAATTGACCATGAATAAACTGTACGACAAAATCCCGTCTACCGTATGGAAGTTCATTCGCTAATCTTTCTTCTGCTATAAGTGCAAGGTTTTCCCTTCCCATTTGACCTATAACTGTGATTATTATCACAACAACGGATTGGGAACGTTCCCAGCGCAGCCATAGCCTTTTATGGTAATAGCTTCCTGTAGACGGAGGCATCCATGAGTATTGAAAAACACAAAATGATTGCTGGCGAACTCTATCGCCCTTCAGACGACACGCTAAAAATGGACAGGGTACGCGCAAGGCAGCTTATCCACCGATATAACCACACGGCCCCGGATGAAAAATCCGTACGTGCACACATCCTCAGCGAACTACTGGGTCAAGGCAACGATGCCTATATCGAACCTACGTTTCGCTGCGACTACGGTTACAACATCTACCTCGGCAGCAATTTCTACGCTAACTTTGACTGCGTCATGCTGGACGTTTGTCCGATTCATATTGGCGATAACTGCATGCTGGCGCCCGGCGTCCATATTTATACCGCGACGCATCCACTCAATGCCGATGAGCGTAATAGCGGCGTGGAATATGGCAAGCCGGTGAATATTGGCAATAACGTGTGGATTGGCGGACGGGCGATTATTAATCCCGGTGTGACGATTGGCGACAATGCGGTGATTGCTTCAGGTGCGGTGGTGGTGAAAGATGTCCCGGCAAATGCCGTCGTGGGTGGCAATCCAGCGAAAATCATCAAAATGGTGAGCTGATAGAGTTGCTGACTGTTATGCTTTTTTGCAACCGATCTGTTACTTTCCGTGTGGATTAATGCAACATAGAATAGGTCAATCCGCCTTCCGTTGCCGAGCTTAAGATGTCAGAGATCCAGCGATTACTCACGCAAACCATTGATGAATTGAATACCACTGAAAAGCGCGACAACCGCCCGCGCTTTAGCATCAGTTTTATCCGTAATCATCCCGGCCTGTTTTTCGCCATGTACGTTGCCTTCTTTGCGACTCTGGTGGTCATGATGCGTTCTGACACGCTGGCAGATTCGGTTTGGCTGCTGTGGTTGATGTTTGCGCTGCTTAACGGCTTTTTCTTCTTTGACGTCTATCCGCGCTATCGCTACGAAGATATCGATGTACTGGATTTTCGCGTCTGCTACAACGGCGAATGGTATAACACCCGTTTCGTGCCACCGCAGCTCATTGAACGCATTCTGAATTCAAGCCGGGTCGATGGCCAATCTAAGACGCAGCTGCAAAAAATGGTCGCCACTAAAGGCGAATTATCGTTCTACGATGTTTTCAGCCTGACCCGTTCCGAAGCGGTGTAATAAGGCGCTGCAATGTGCGGATAGCCGTCGCAAACTGTGATGCCGACGTATTGCCATACCCCAGCACTAACCCCGAGCGGGCGTGCTGGCGGTTAAGGTAAAACGAACTTAGCGCGCTGGGCGCTAGCTGGTGCTGATGCGCCTGACGAACCAGCGCTACATCATCAATTCCGTCAATGGCAACCGTCAGGTGCAGCCCCCCTTCTCCCGCCATTACCCTATGCTCAACGGTTAACTCCTGCGCCAACGCTTCATGCAGCTGCGTCTGCCGTTTACGATATAAGCGGCGCATTGCGGCGAGATGGCGAGCGTAATGTCCCTCTTCAATGAAGCGGGCGAGTGCACGCTGTTCGGCACGGTGTCCCCCGCGTAGTAGCGCGCGAATGGCTGGCTGCGCAGATTCCACCAGCGCGGACGGCAGCACCATAAAACCAATTCGCAGCGACGGAAATAGCGTCTTGCTAAACGTACCTAAATACACCACCGGCGCATCGTTAACCATCCCTCGCATCGCGGGGATAGGCTCACCGCTGAAGCGAAATTCACTGTCATAATCATCCTCAATAATCCAGGCCCCGTGCTGACGTGCATACTCCAGCAACGCAAGCCGTCGGGAGGCGCTCAGCACGCTGCCGGTAGGATACTGGTGCGACGGCGAAGTAAAAATCAGCGTCGGCGTCGGTAAATCCTGATGCATTTGCATCCCTTCCTCATCTACCGTTACACCTTCCAGCTTCAGACCCGCCGAGATAAACGCGCTTTTAGCACCAAAATAGCCCGGTTCTTCAACCCAGGCGGTTTGCCCGGGTTCACTGAGCAACTGGGTACAGAGGTTGACCCCTTCCAACGCGCCTTCGGTAATCACAATCTGCCGGGCATTACAGTCAATGCCGCGAGAAAGCGCCAGGTGGCGAGCGATCGCGACCCGCAGAGGCCACTCCCCTGCTGAATCTCCATAGCCCAGCAGGCGGCTCCCCTCATCACGCAACACGCCGTCGAGCAATCGCCGCCATAGCGGTAGCGGGAAATAGTTAATCGCTGGCGTGCCTGGTGCAAACAGCAGCGGCGGCGTATCGCGCGGCAATACTGGCGGCAGGGCCTGTAAGCGCGAAGACAGCGACGCCGCTGGCATCGCCGGGACATCACGGTTTTGCGACTGTGGCAGCGTGGTCACTCGCGAACCACGGCGGTCCCGACGTAAGTAGCCTTCCATCGCCAGCTGTTCCAGCGCCGCATTCACCGTATTCCGCGATATAGACAGCCGCTGTGCTATCACCCGCGAACCGGGCAACCAGCTTTGCGCCTGCAGCTGTCCTTGCATGATAGCCTCTCTCAAGGTGCTGTAGAGACTACGTTGCAGCGTTTCACCCACGCGCGCCTGTAGCGAACGCATGAGCATAGCGAAAAAGGGATCGTCGGGAATATTCATCTTTTCTCCTTGTGGCACCATAAAAAGATACGCTTCTGGCACTTTTTATGGAACCAGTAAACACCTACGCTCAGCGTATTGTTTATTTCCCTAAGGAGAGGCTATGAGTCAACTTAATCAATTTGGTCAGCTAATTGGCGATGCCCTGCAAGACTGGCAACCGCGCCCACATCCGCAGCGCGTGACGCTGGAAGGCCGTTATTGCCGCCTGGAACCATTAAGCCTTAAGCATGCCGACGCGCTGTTTGCTGCCCACCAGCAGGCTACGGACACTCGCGGATGGACCTGGCTTTTGCGCGAACCGGAAAGTTCAGTGGAAGAATGTCGTCAGTGGATTGCGAGCATTGAAACGTTGCAGGATCCCATCCAATTTGCGGTCATTGATACGCGAACTCAACGGCCGGTGGGATCATTGGCACTGATGCGTATTGACCCGAAAAACGGTGTCATGGAAGTCGGCCATGTTCACTTCTCTCCGCTGTTAAGCCGAACGCCGGCCTCAACGGAAGCACAGTGGCTATTGATGCGCTACGCCTTTGAAACCCTGGGCTATCGCCGCTACGAGTGGAAATGTAATAGCTTTAACGAACCCTCACGCAAGGCGGCGCTGCGTTTAGGTTTTCAGTTTGAAGGACGTTTTCGCCAGGCGCTGGTGATCAAAGGCCATAACCGCGATACAGATTGGTTTTCCATCATTGATGGTGAATGGCCAGCACTCAACCAGACCTTCGAGAAATGGCTTGCCGCCGACAATTTTTCTGCCGACGGCAAGCAGCGCCAGTCCCTGGAGACATTACGTAAAGCCAGCGCTTAACGACGTTTCTTGCGCCCCTGCACGGCCTTAAAACGGGGATTCGATTTGCAAATAACGTAGAGACGCCCTTTGCGTTTAACTATCTGGCAATCCGGGTGACGCTGCTTTGCGCTGCGCAGCGAGTTAAGTACCTGCATCATGACCCCCTTTTTACGTCAACAAAGCGACCAAAACGCTGGGTGAAACGCGCCACGCTGCCTTCAGTCGATGCGGTACGTTGTTTGCCGGTGTAATACGGATGCGATTTGGACGAAACATCAATGGTGACATAGGGATATGTCACGCCTTCCAGCTCAATCTCCCGGTCGGTTTTGATGGTTGATCCTACGGTAAAGAACTCATTAGCGCTGGTGTCATGAAACACGACGGGACGGTAATGGGGATGGATATTCGCTTTCATCTGATCCTCACTTATTATGTTATAACATAACAATTACGATACGCCGTCATCCTTCACATTACAACCCCTCACTTTGCATGGCCTTTCGCTATTGCCATTTTTCGCAAAAGCTCAGACCCCCTCACGAACATAAATTAGAAATTAACGTTATTGGAGCCGCTTTTTGCATTCAGGCAGGCTGTGGTTATCAACTTCAAAGGAGATATCCCATGCAGCGCTGTTGTTGTCATCCCCCATTCGCACCGCCTGAATTACCGAGCATCAATCTGCAATACGGAGAAAATAATGAGCCTTACCACTCTGCCTATTCTGAGCCTTGCGCAGTACCACCAGCCGTCTGAACGCGACGTATTTTTAGCGCAGCTGCGCCACGCCGCCCGCGACGTCGGCTTTTTCTATCTGACCGACCACGGTATCAATGACGCCCTGCAGCAGTCGCTGCAATCCGAAGCCCGCCGTTTCTTCGCCCTGTCCGACGAACAAAAACAGCAGGTGGCGATGATTCACTCTCCACATTTTCGCGGCTACAACCGCAGCGCGGCCGAGTTGACGCGCGGTCAGCCGGATTGGCGGGAGCAGTTTGATATCGGTGCCGAACGTCAGGCCGTTTCATTACGCGAACACGACCCGCGCTGGCTTCAGCTTCAGGGGCCCAATCTGTGGCCGGAATCACTGCCCACTCTGCGTCCGGTTTTGCTGCAATGGCAGCGTGCGATGACCGAGATGGCAATGACGCTTCTGCGCGCCTTCGCTGAGGCCTTACAGCTGGCACCGGAAGCCTTTGACACGCTGTACGGTGAAAAACCCAATGAACATATCAAACTCATCCGCTATCCGGGGCAGCAGGAAACGCAAAGCAGCACCCAGGGCGTGGGCGCGCATAAAGACTCCGGATTTCTGAGCTTGCTGCTGCAGGACGAACAAAAAGGATTGCAGGTGGAGGTCAGCGATGGCCAATGGATTGACGCCAAACCACTGCCGGGCAGCTTTGTGGTCAATATTGGCGAACTTCTGGAACTGGCGACGAACGGCTATCTGCGGGCAACCGTACACCGCGTGGTGTCGCCTCCGGCCAACCAGCAACGACTTTCCATTGCCTTTTTCCTTGGCGCACAACTCGATGCCGTCGTGCCGGTGTACTCGCTGCCGGAAGCCCTGGCGCGGGAAGCCAACGGGCCGCAAAGCGATCCGCAAAATCCGCTGCTACGGGACGTTGGCTGGAACTACCTGAAAGGTCGTCTGCGTTCTCATCCAGACGTTGCCGAACGCTACTACCGTGACGTCCTTCGCGCGCGCAGTGAACAACTGATTGCCTGACTGAACCTCATTCCAATAAGGAAACACAACATGAAGCACGCCGCATTTAAACTGGCAGGAATTGCATTGTCTCTTTCTCTGGCCTGGAACGTCTCTGCCGAACCGCTGCGCATCGCCGCCGATCCGGTACCGCACGCTGAGATCCTTAACTTCATTAAAAAACAGGATCCGAAACTCGACCTGAAAATCGTCGAGCTCACCAGCGGTGTGAACGCTAACGAACTGCTGGCCAACGGTGACGTGGATGCCAACTATTTCCAGCACGTACCGTATTTAAAAGATCAGGAAAAAGCGCTGGGTAAAACCTTTGCCGTCGCCGCCACCGTGCACATTGAGCCGCTGGGTATTTATTCACGTAAGCATAAAGATCTGCAATCACTGCCGGAAGGCGCTACCGTCGCAGTGCCGAACAACACCACCAACTTAAGCCGTGCGCTGTTCCTGTTGCAGAGTAAAGGGTTGATTAAACTGGATGCGAAGTTTACCGATCCGGCGACCACTCTCGCCACGCCGAAAGATATTGTGGAGAACCCGCACAAGCTGAAGATCCTCGAGGTGGAATCACCACAAATACCCCGCTCGCTGGACGATGTTGACCTGGGCGTGATTAACGGAAACTACGCACTGGAGGCCGGGCTGACTCCGTCTAAGGATGCGCTGGGGCTCGAGAGCGCCACCAATAATCCGTACGCCAATATTCTGGTCACGAATCCGCAGCTGGCCAACGATCCGCGGATTAAAGAGCTGGCGAAAGATCTGACCTCGCCGCAGGTGGCTGAGTTTATTCGTCAGCGCTATAACGGTTCCGTCATTCCGGTTAGCGCGCCGAAATCATGATAGTCATTGAAGGGCTGACGAAGCAGTATGCCGGGAACGGCCAACCGGCACTCAACGACGTTTCGTTCACCGTTCCGCAAGGGGCGATTTACGGGATTCTTGGGCGCAGCGGCGCGGGTAAAAGCACTTTGATTCGCTGTCTGAACCTACTGGAGCGGCCCAGCGCGGGCCGCATTCTGTTCAACGGTGAGGACATCGTACAGTTCGATAAAGCGCGCCTGCGCGCCCATCGCCTGCGCACCGGCATGATTTTTCAGCACTTCAATCTGCTGCACGCCCGTAGTGTTGCCGACAACGTTGCAGTGCCGCTGGAAATCACAGGCGTGCCAAAGGCGCAACGGCAGCAACGGGTAGCTGAGCTACTTACGCTGGTCGGGCTGGCTGACAAAGCGCATGCCTTCCCTTCCCAGCTTTCTGGCGGGCAAAAACAGCGCGTGGGGATTGCTCGCGCGCTGGCAGCCGACCCGGACGTGCTGCTGTGCGATGAGGCCACCAGTGCGCTGGACGCCGAGACTACCGCCAGCGTACTGGCGCTGCTGGAAACGATCAATCGCCAGTTGGGGCTCACTATTGTTCTGATAACCCACCAGCTTGAGGTGGTGAAAAACCTCTGCGATCACGCAGCGCTTCTGGAATCTGGCGAGTTGCAGGAGAGCGGAAAAATCGCCGATCTGCTGGCTGCCCCCTGGTCACGTTTACGGGATATTTTGCTCGGCGATGGCGATGAAGAACGTCGCTTCCTTGCACGTCACGGCCTGGACAGGAGACACCTATGCATAGTCGCATGAGTTGGGAAGATTTATGGCCACTGCTGGTCGACGGTACGCTGGATACTCTGTACATGGTGGGATTGGCGGCGCTGTTCACTGTCCTGATTGGATTGCCGCTCGGCGTACTGCTGTTTCTTTCACGCCGCCACGGGCTGATGCCAATGCCGCGGCTGAATGCCGTGCTGGGGACGATTATCAACACCGGCCGCTCGCTGCCGTTTATCGTTCTGCTGATTGCCCTGATCCCCTTTACCCGCCTGCTGGTTGGGACCACACTCGGCAGCACGGCAGCGATTGTGCCTATCACCATTGGCGCATTTCCATTTTTTGCCCGTCTAACCGAAAGCGCGCTGGATGAAGTGGACTATGGACGTATTGAAGCGGTGCTCTCAATGGGCGGTAACGTCTGGCATATCATCACCAAAGCCCTGCTACCCGAAGCGCTCCCGGCGCTACTGGCCGCCACGACGCTGACGATAGTCATGTTGATTGGTTTCTCCTCAATGGCCGGGGTTATCGGCGGTGGCGGTCTGGGCGATCTGGCAATCCGCTATGGCTACCAGCGTTTCAACGATCAAATCATGGTCGGGACGGTACTCATCCTGGTGCTGATGGTGCAAGGAGTACAAATGGGCGGCGACAGATTGGTCAGGGCGTTAGCGCATCGCCGGTAAAATAAAGGGGGCAGTCGCAGAAATCGATTTCACGCAATAAGCACAAGAATTGTCAGGTATACTTGTCAGACTTCTCCAGGATAAGGACTGGCAGTGACAACTCGACATCTGGTCGGTCTGATAACCGGCGTGCTTATTCTGGCGATTCTGCTTCCTATCCTATTGAGCATCTGGCTAGCTCAACGTGAAGCGCATCGGCAGTTTATGGATGAGCAGGCAACCTATGCTTCCCGCGTGTTGATTCGCAGCGAACAGGTCATGGGCCAGGTGAAGAAAGCGCTGACAGAGATGGAAGCCATGAAGGTGAGCGGCTGTAGCCCGGCCCATCTTCAGGAGATGCGGCGTATTTCTTACGCCTGGCGCTATATTCAGGAAGTGCTTTACCTCGATGGACTGACAACACGTTGTTCTTCTCTTGAAAGTCACGGCAAACCTTTTACCTTCCCGGAACCCGACCGTATTCTGCCCTCGGGCTATCGAGCCTGGTACACCGAACAAAACGATCTGGGTATGCACCGTTATATGGCGGCTTTTGCTTCCAATCACCATATGGTGATTATCGACCCCATCTCGTTTATAGATGTAATTCCCTTTACCAACTCTCCGACTCAGGTGGCCCTGATCAGTACCGCCAGCAATCGGGTTCTTGCCAACAGTGCACCGCTTGATGAGAGCGTCTGGCTTCGTATCAAAACGGATAATCTGGAGACCCTGACCGAGAATAATACGGTCTACACCGCGCGCCATTATCCAGAGCTACAGGTCTCCATTCTCACCTGGTCCTCTAGCCTGCCGCTGTCTGAACGTCTGCGTCATCAGTTGCTGCTTTGGATGCCCGCAGGCGTGCTGTTAAGCCTACTGGCAAGCTGGTTGATTATTCGCGTTTTGCGCCGCCTGCAATCACCGCATCAGCAGATGCTGGATGCGTTAAACAACGCGGAGATCAGCGTCAACTACCAGCCAATCGTCTCCCTGGCAGATGGCAAAGTGGTTGGCTGCGAGGCGCTCGCGCGCTGGAAGCAGGCCGACGGCAGCTATCTGTCACCGGATATTTTTATTCCACTTGCCGAACAAACCGGGCTTATCACTCGTTTAACGGAAAATGTGGTGAAAATGGTGTTTCGCGATCTCGGCAAGTGGCTACACCTGCATCCGGAAATGCATGTCTCTATTAATCTTTCAGTGGCTGATTTTCAGTCGGTGATGCTGCAAACCATCCTCTATCAGCAGCTCAGAATCTGGCAGATTCAACCGCAACAAATTGCACTGGAGCTGACTGAACGTGGTTTTGCCGATCCGAAAACCACCCTGCCGGCTATCGCTGCCTATCGGCGTGCCGGGCATGCCGTCTATATCGATGATTTTGGTACTGGTTATTCCAGCCTGCGCTACCTGCAAGATCTGGAAGTGGACACCTTAAAGCTTGATAAATCGTTCGTTGACGCATTGGAGTACGCGCAGGTGACGCCGTATATCATTGAGATGGCAAAAACGCTGCAGCTAAACGTCGTGGCGGAAGGTATCGAAACAACCTGTCAGGAAGAGTGGTTACGCGAACACGGGGTACAGTTTGGACAAGGCTGGCTGTATAGCAAAGCCCTGCCGAAAGAAGCCTTCATTATTTGGGCGGAGAATAACCTGCGTAAACACGCTACTTAAGGTAAGACTTAATCACCTGCATCACCACCTCAAGATCGGCCTCACGCTGCATCTCTTCAGGTTCTTTCACCACGTGATCGGTGAGGTGTCCCTGGATCACCTGCAGCATCATCCCATTCACCGCACCGCGAATCGCCGCCAGCTGCTGTAATACTTCAGCGCATTCATGCTCGCGGTTAAGCATTTTCTCCAGCGCCACGCTCTGCCCCTGAATTTTCTTCAGGCGCGTCAATAACATCTTCTTGTGCCGTACGGTATGTGACATAGCCAGATCCTGTTCTTCACTCCCGCGCAAGCATACCACGCACAGTGATTGCCGCACATTTTTATACTGGGGGGTAGTAGATCAATACTGGGTGGGAGTATAGTGAGTTCACTTTCAGCAAGGATCCTTTTTCATGACCGACTTCACGACACTCCTACAACAGGGCAATGCCTGGTTCTTTATTCCCGGCGCTATTTTGCTTGGCGCACTGCATGGCCTTGAGCCAGGGCACTCTAAAACCATGATGGCCGCATTCATCGTTGCGATTCGCGGCACGCTAAAACAGGCAGTTTTGTTGGGGCTTGCGGCTACGCTGTCGCATACCGCCGTGGTATGGATAATCGCCATGGCGGGAATGTGGTTTGGCCGCGGCTGGGATGCACAAACCGCCGAGCCGTGGTTCCAGCTACTTTCCGGGTTGATTATTATTGCTATCGCACTATGGATGCTGTGGCGGACCTGGCGCGAGACACGCGGGGTGCATGACCATGATCACGGCGATCATCATCACGACCATTCGCACCACCACCATAGCAATCATGATCACCACCACGACGGGCACCAGCATGATCATGAACACCATCATGCCGCGTTGGTCGATGTCGACTGGCAGGACGCCCACCAGCGCGCCCACGCCGAAGAGATCAACCGTCGCTTTACCGGCCAGGAAGTCACAACCGGGCAGATCATGTTGTTTGGTCTAACCGGTGGGCTGATCCCCTGCCCGGCATCCATCACCATTTTGCTGATTTGCCTGCAGCTTAAACATGTGGCGCTGGGTGCCACGCTAGTACTGAGCTTTAGCATCGGGCTCGCGCTGACGCTGGTCGCCTCAGGGGCGATTGCGGCAATTGGTCTCAAGCACGTCAGTCAGCGCTGGAGCGGTTTTGGGGAGCTGTCGAGAAAAGCGCCGTGGTTCTCCGGCGCGCTGATTATTCTGGTTGGAGTTTACATGATGGCGCACGGCATCAACGCATTAGTCTGATGCCGTGGTGGGATAACGCTGCAGCCAGCTAAAGCGATAGCGCAGGCGGCGCTGCGACAATAAAAACGCCGGCAGTACGTTCGAACTCCAGGCGTCATCGCCGCCAGCCGGATGGTGTTATCTTAAAAATACCACCATGCTATGAGCGCTTCGTAAAATCAGGACACCTGCTCCACTTTTACCGGCCGGCGCTGCGCGACTCGAGGTAGCTGGAACCACGGCAGGCAAATTTGAATCAAGGGGCCAATCGCCAGCGCATACAGCACCGTACCCACGCCAAATGTGCCACCCAACAGCGTACCAATAATCAGAACAGACACTTCAATGGCCATGCGGATCCAGCGCACCGGCCAGCCGGTACGGGCATGAATACCGGTCATTAGGCCATCGCGTGGCCCCGCGCCAAAGCCGGCACCGATATACATTCCGGTCGCCAGGGCGTTGAGAATCACCGCCACACCGAGCATCACGGCACGCAGCCAGAGCGATTCCAGCGGCGGCATCAGCGCCAGCGTGGCATCCGCCGCCAGCCCCAGCACAATCACGTTGCTGATGGTGCCAAGACCGGGACGCTGGCGCAGCGGGATCCACAGCAGCAGTACAGCGGCACCGGTCAAGATCATCACCAGCCCAATATTCAGTGACGTTAGCCCTGCGACGCCAAGATGGAACACGTTCCACGGATCGGCACCGAGATTGGCGCGCACATAGACGGCGGTAGACACCCCATAAAGCGTTAACCCAAAGTAAAGCTGAATCAGTCGGCGTAACATTGGCACCTCTGCCTGTCGGTTGATAGCTTCATCATCGACAAAAATGGCATTATGATTAATGACCAGTTTTCAAAAAGTGGACTGCAATGATGTTACGACGTTCCGCCACCCAATCGCTCGTTCGCCTGCTCGGTCATTGGCAGGAAACCCCATCGACCACGCCGCTATGGCGGCAGTTGACGGACGCGCTGCGGCTGTTGATTCTCGATGGCCGGTTGCCGCTCGGAACCCGGCTGCCGGGTGAGCGTGAATTTGCCAGCGCCCTGGGGGTTAGCCGCACCACGATTGCCAGCGCCCTGGCACAGCTGCGCGATGAGGGCTATGTGCAAAGTCGTCAGGGCAGCGGTTCGACAGTCTCCTTATCCGCCGAGTTTAACCAGCGCGTCCCGAGGACTCCCTCCTCGCCGACGCTGGATCTCTCTACCGCCGCGCTGGCGGCTGGGGCAGAGATTCACCAGGCCTATAGCCATGCACTTAGCGTCCTGCCGGGTTACCTCAGCCAAACCGGTTACGATCAGCAAGGTCTCCCCGTGCTGCGGGAAGCGATCGCCCAGCGCTATACCGCGCGAGGCCTACCGACTCATGCCGATGAAATCATGCTGGTCAATGGCGCCGTCAGCGGGCTGGCGCTGATTCTGCGCTATCTGACCGGGCCGGGCGATCGCGTTGTGGTGGAAACACCAACCTATCCGCTGGCCATCGCCGCGATTGAAGGCGCATCCTGCCGCCCGGTGGCGCTGCCGCTGCCCGATAGGGGTTGGGATACTGACGGTTTGGCGGCTATCATCGCCCAGACCGCACCGCGGCTGGCCTATCTGATGCCCGATTTTCAAAATCCTACAGGACAATGTATGGATAGCACCACGCGGCAAATCGTTGCCGATCTGGCCGCGCGTACCTGTACTACGCTGGTCGTCGATGAAACCATGGTCGATTTATGGTATAGCGCTCCACCGCCACCGCCGCTGGCTGCATTTAATCGTGATGCACCGGTTATTACCGTGGGCTCTGCCGGAAAAAGTTTTTGGGGTGGTCTACGCCTGGGTTGGATCCGAGCATCTTCACGCACCATTGCTGCGTTGATTCAAACCCGGGATAGCCTTGACCTAGGTTCACCGCTTCTGGAGCAACTGGCAACCTGCTGGTTGCTGGAAAACGAAGAATCGCTGCTGCCCGAGCGTCGCCGCCAGCTTAAAAGCCGGCGCGATATGTGTGCGGCGTTAATGCGGGAGTATTTTCCCCAGTGGAAATTTGTCCTGCCGGAGGGCGGGCTGTCATTCTGGGTTGAACTGCCGGAGATGATGGCCACGCGCTTTGCGGCTCGCGCTGAAGGCTACGGTATTCATCTTGGGGTCGGCACACGGTTTAGTCTGGCGGGCGGGGGAGAAAGAAATCTGCGTATTCCATTCACATTGGATGACGACACGCTGCGCCACGCTTTTACCACATTACAGCCAGTATGGGCGACGTTAGCAGGCCAGCATGGCGCAAATAAGCTGCGGAAAATTATTTAACCGCGCGCACGGATAAACATCTTACCCAATAACATAGCCGGCCTGTTGATTATATTATTTTGCCTGGTTTAGCCACGCGAAATAATATATTAGTGCTGAGGGGGGATCGGAAAGCCTTTTAGGGAAATAACGAAAGATTCTCCCTCTTTTTTTATCTTAGCACCGGTATCGCACCAGTCTGAGGCAATACGAAAGAATTCATCGCTACCCACATTCCAGTTCAGCAGGACATGCTTGACATAGCCTGAGCGCAATAAGTCACAGGCTTCACCATAGTTTGAGGCTATTGAAGGTTGCTGTTTCATTTTCTCTTCTTTAGAATTTTTCGTAACGCTTTGATTTCTTTAGGCGTAAATGGTGCAACATCTTCTTCCGTATGCTGACTGTCGATGTCGTCTTCACATACGCCCGCCTCAACCTCCGTTGTCAATGCCAGCTGCAGCAGCTTTTCCGTCGCCGCACTTAACGTCAGGCTATTCGCCTCAGCGTAGTGGCGAAGCCCTTCTTTTACCGTCTCATCAATTTTTACGTTCAGCACTGCGACTGTCATGTTGACTCCTTCCCGTAGCAACACGTTTTCACGCGGCTAAAATGGTTGTTGTATTATTTCTGTAATAACTAATACATCAAACCAGTAGTACATTCCACAAATATATTTATAACATTCTGAGCGATATGAATGCCTAATGTTAATTTAAATACAATTTATGACACAGAGATGACAGTATTATTACAAGGTAATGAAGTTTAATTGAACGGGTACAAAAATGCGGATGCAAATAACCATTCTTATATTATGGATTTAATCTATTTGAGAAGATCGAGGATTCAGAGAGGCATAAATGGGTGGGGGCCCTGCCAGCTACATCCCGGCACACGCGTCATCTGCCTTGGCTGCTTCCTTCCGGACCTGACCTGGTAAACAGAGTAGCGTTGCGGGAGAACCAACAGGGCCCCCATTGAGAGCGTTGTTCCCAACGCGCTGGCGCATTATCACTGCTGAGCCGGTCAATTGCAAGCTATCCGCTTTTACCTGCTGGATTCTTGCGCAATCCCCTCTTCACAGCGACCATCAGTCTGATTATGCTGAGAGTTCTGTCTTCAGGAATAGACTATGGACGAACAAGATTCTTTCCCGCATCGGGTATGGCAAATCGTTGCTGCGATCCCGGAAGGTTATGTCACCACCTACGGCGACATCGCCAGGCTGGCGGGTTCTCCGCGCGCGGCTAGACAGGTTGGAGGCGTACTCCGACGTTTACCGGAAGGTTCGACGCTGCCGTGGCATCGAGTGGTCAATCGCCATGGCGCCATTTCACTCACCGGCCCAGACCTTCAGCGACAGCGTCAGGCTCTACTGGCCGACGGCGTTCAGGTTTCCGGCAGTGGGCAAATTGATATGCAAAAATACCGCTGGCAGTACTAACTTCCCGACACCAGTCCGTAAAGCTGACAAAAAAATGCCCTCACGGTGGAGGGCATCTGTCATCTAGCTGACTGCACTTATGGAACCTGGACTGGCGCCGCGTCCTGAACCGGGACCGGCGTTTGCTGCACTGGAACCATGATCAGGTCAGCTTTGGTACCGCCGTGGTTGATCACTTCCTGGATGGTATCTGTGATAAACAGCAGCTTACCGTTGAGGGTGACCGCCGCGCTTAACAGGATACGGGCATTTGGCTGGATATCGGCCGGGTTATACGGGAGCACAAAGCTAAACGGTGCCTGTTTCCCTTCCGTACGGGTCACTTTCTGCGACAGTACCTTCGATGGCGCGTCGGCCAGCGACGCATCGGACAACGTCACCGTTAATACCGCATCAGGCGGCAGCGCCACTTTCTGGCGGATGAGGACATTACCGGAGACATTCGGCCCGGATATCGCTTGCTGCGCGGCCGCTGCTTCTGGTGCTGGTGTCTGATTCTGACTTTGCTGGTGCGTCTGCGCACAGCCAGCAACGGCCAGTGCAATCGCCAGACCGCTTAAGATCGGCACAAGTTTCATTAGCATTCTCCTTTTTGCTCACTCGAATTAAGGCAATCTTCTCAATTGAGTGACAACGCCTTAACAACTTTAACCGCTTAAGTGTGGCACATATTTCACATTAATGCCTGCAAACGCCCCATTATTCAGACAATTGAACCCATCGGACCACTCGCGAAATTACGTTATAATGGAAGCATTCACCTAGCGTTATGCCCTAAATCATTCGAGTTGCAGGAAGGCGGCAAGCAAGTGAACCCCAGGAGCTTACTCAGGTAAGTAGCTAGGGGGGAACGAACGCTGCCAACGCGTATGCAACGTGAAGTATGACGGGTATAGGATAGTAAAATTATAGAGGGTACCAATGAGCCAGGCGCTATCGAATCTGCTGACGTTATTAAATCTGGAAAAAATTGAAGAGGGTCTGTTCCGCGGTCAGAGCGAAGATCTGGGTCTGCGTCAGGTATTTGGCGGACAGGTTGTGGGACAGGCGCTGTATGCGGCGAAAGAAACCGTACCGGCCGACCGTTTAGTTCACTCCTTTCACAGCTACTTCCTGCGCCCTGGCGACAGCCAGAAGCCGATTATTTACGATGTCGAAGTCCTGCGTGACGGCAATAGCTTTAGCGCACGTCGCGTGGCTGCGATTCAAAACGGCAAGCCTATCTTCTACATGACGGCCTCCTTCCAGGCGCCAGAGAGCGGCTACGAGCACCAGAAAACCATGCCGAAGGCCCCGTCACCTGATGGCCTGCCGTCGGAAACCGATATTGCCCGCTCGCTGTCGCATCTGCTGCCGCCGCAGGTTGCTGAGAAGTTTCTGTGCGATAAACCGATTGAAATTCGCCCGGTTGAATTCCACAATCCGCTGAAAGGCCATACCGCAGCGCCGCATCGACAGGTATGGATGCGCGCCAACGGTGCCGTGCCGGACGATTTGCATATTCATCAATATTTGCTGGGCTATGCTTCAGACTTCAATTTCCTGCCAGTTGCGCTCCAGCCTCATGGCGTAGGCTTCCTCGAACCAGGCATGCAGGTCGCAACCATTGATCACTCCATGTGGTTCCACCGTCCGTTCAATCTCAACGAATGGTTGCTGTATAGTGTAGAAAGCACTTCTGCTTCCAGCGCGCGCGGCTTTGTGCGCGGTGAATTCTATTCCCAGGACGGCATTCTGGTCGCCTCCACGGTTCAGGAAGGGGTGATGCGTCATCGCGGATAATCCGTAGCACACGCACAAAAAAGCCTCCCATTGGGAGGCTTTTTTGGCTTTGGAGATAACTTCCGGTCTTTCGGGCGAGGCGCAAACTTCGTTGTCGAAAAACCCAGGGTCGGCGTCCCCGCCTCCCCTGATTAGGGATATCAGGCGTTGTAGGCGTTTTCGCCGTGGCTGTTGACGTCCAGACCTTCACGTTCCTGATCTTCTGGAACACGCAGACCGACGGTCAAATCTGCCACTTTGTAGCCGATGAAAGCCACGACGCCAGACCAAACGATGGTGATACCGATGCTTTCCAGCTGTACCAGCACCTGATGGCCCATGGTCACGCCTTCTGCATAGCCCACACCACCCAGCGCCGTAGAAGCAAAGATACCGGTCAGGATACAGCCGATGATGCCGCACACACCGTGCACGCCGAACACATCACAAGGGTCATCGACGCGCAGCAGACGTTTCAGCGAAGTTACGCCCCACAGCCCCGCCAGACCAGCAATGATACCCAGAATCAACGCGCCGCCGACCCCGATATAACCACACGCTGGCGTAATACCAACCAGACCTGCAATCGCACCAGAACACGCGCCCAGCAGAGATGGCTTACCGCGCAGAGCCCACTCACCAAACACCCAGCCGAGGATAGCGGCCGCGGTAGCAACCACGGTATTGACGAACGCCAGACCGGCAATTTCGTTCGCAGCGCTAGCAGAACCGGCGTTGAAACCGAACCAGCCGAAGTAGAGGATTGCGGTACCGATAAATACCATCGGCAGATTGTGCGGTTTAAATGCTTCTTTGCCAAAGCCCACACGTTTCCCAATCAGGTACGCACCCACCAGGCCAGCAACGGCGGCGTTAATGTGTACAACGGTGCCACCGGCAAAGTCGAGCGCACCGTGGCTTGCCAGCAGACCGCCGCCCCAGACCATATGCGCAATCGGCACGTAGGAGAGCGTCAGCCAAATAACCACGAAGATCAGCACGGCAGAGAAGCGAATACGCTCCGCCAGCGCGCCCACAATCAGGCCCACGGTGATACAGGCAAAGGAGCCCTGGAACGCCACGTGGATATACTGATAGAAGGAGCCCATCAGGTCAGTAATCTTGATATTCTTCAGCATCACCCAGTCGAAGCTGCCGAAGAAGCTGCCGCCGGTGCCGAAGGCCAGTGAGTAGCCGTAAACCACCCACAGCACGCAGACCAGCGCGAAGGTCACCGCCACCTGAGTCAGCATGGAGAGCACGTTTTTACCGCGGATCAGGCCGCCGTAGAACAGCGCAATGCCCGGAATAGTCATAAACAGCACCAGCGCGGTACACAGCATCATAAAGGCGTTATCGGCCTTATCCACAACCGCAGGGGCGGCCATCGCCAGACCCGGCAACAGCGCCAGTGCGCTCAACCCCGTTTTTACCATTGTTTTTTTCATCATCTCGATCCCTATCACTGTGCTGGCTGGGAATTACAACGCCGCTTCGTCGGCTTCGCCGGTACGAATACGGATAACGCGCTGCAGTTCGGCGACAAAAATCTTACCGTCGCCAATTTTTCCGGTGTAAGCGGCTTTGCTGATCACATCGACGACTTCATCGAGCTGATCGTCGGCGATAGCCACATCAATCTTTACTTTCGGCAGGAAGTTGACGCTGTATTCCGCGCCGCGGTATAGCTCAGCATGACCTTTCTGGCGACCGAAGCCTTTCACTTCTGTCACCGTTAAGCCCTGAATGCCAATTGAAGACAGCGCTTCGCGAACGTCTTCAAGTTTGAATGGTTTGATTACCACGGTAACCAGCTTCATAGATCCCCTCCAGTCAGAATTCGGTAATGGCTGCGAACACAAAAGAGATAAAGCAAGCGGCGTGCCAAAAATTCAAAGCACGATACCAGGCGGTGAAATCAGGGGTTATGGCGGCAAAATGGCGGGAGAAAAAAGAAAAACGCACCATGCGGGTGCATGATGCGTGTCACAAAGGCATTCTGTTAGAAAAATGCCTGACGCTGGTGCATTAGGCGGTCAATGCATCATCCTGAGCACTCGCAGCCAGCTCTTCACCGGCCAGCTGAAGTTGATACATCTGCCAGTAACGCCCTTTTGCTTCAAGCAGTTGCTGGTGAGAACCCTGCTCAACCGCCTGCCCGCGATGAAGCACCATGATGGTATCAGCATCGACGATGGTCGACAGACGGTGGGCAATCACCACCAGCGTGGTGTGCTGACGCACGGCAGCCAGCGCCTGCTGAATCGCGCGCTCGGTGCCGGAGTCAATATTGGCCGTGGCCTCGTCAAGGATCAGTACCTGCGGGGTATCCACCAGCACGCGGGCCAGCGCCAGCAGCTGTTTTTGCCCGACAGAAAGATTATTCCCCTGCTCCCCAAGATGTGTGTAAAGGCCATCGCTCATGCCCCGCACCATCTCCGCCAGCTGCACCGTTTCTAGCACCTGCCAAACCTGCTCTTCGCTAATATCGCGCCCCAAGGTCACGTTGGCAAAGAATGAATCGGCCAGCACTACCGGATCTTGTTGCACCACCGCGATGCCCTCACGCAGCACCTGGTGACTCAGGGTTGGCAACGGACGGCCACCAAGACGAATTTCCCCCGAATTAGGCGGGTAATAACCCATCAACAGGCTGGCCAGCGTACTTTTGCCACTCCCGGTATGCCCCACTAGCGCGACAAAACTGCGCGCCGGGATCGACAGCGAGATGTTTTGCAGCACCATTTTGTCGTCACGGTAAGCAAAGGACACGTCATCGATATCAATATCGCCGCTCGCCAGCGGCGCAATATCCTGGCCATACTGCTGACGTGGGCGATCCATCAACTCAAAGACGCGTTCACCGGCGACTACTGCCTGTTGCAGCATTGATTGCTGAGTCGTCAGTTCAATCAACGGTTCATTGAGACGGCCTAGATAGCTAATAAAGGCATACAACACGCCGACCTCAATAGAGCCTGTTGCACTAAAACCAAACAGCATCAGTAGGCCGCACAGCACCAGTGAAGAGAACAGGCTGAGCAGCGGACGCAGCAGGAAGCCGTCCAGCCGCAGCGTCTGCATACGCGCCAGATAATGCGAACGACTCACTTCACCAATCTGCTCCCCAAAGCGCACCTGCTGGCGGAACTGCTGGATAACGCTCATTCCGTTGATGACTTCATTAAAACCGTCGTTAATATCCGCCAGATAGGCCCGGACGCGGCGCACAATCGGCGTGCTATAGCGTTGATAGATAATCATCACCGTCATCACCGCCGGGAAGATAGCCAGCGCCACCAGCGCCATGCGCCAGTCGAGGCTGAACATCGCCACCAACATTGCCCCAATCAGCGCTGCGCTGCGCAGCACCGTTGCCACCACCGTCACATACAGATCGCGAATCACTTCAGTATCGTTGGTGACGCGGGAAATGAGCTGCCCCACCGGCTGGGTATCAAATTCGCTGAGCGGCTGGCGCAACGCGGCATCCATCACATCGATACGCAACTGCTGCACCACGCCTACGGCGGCGCGGTTAAACAGCAACGACTGGCTGTAATGCAACCCTGCGGCCAGCAGCTGCAAGCCAATATAAGCGGCAGCCAGTCCAACGACTTTTCCCCACGGCAGCACGTCTTTCGCCACCATATTGTCAATAAAATAGCTTATCAGCAGCGGCCCGCTGACTTCTGCCGCCGCGGCGATCCACAGCATTAAAACGGCTATCGACAGTGGTTTGCGCCACGGTGAGCCATAGGCCAGCAGGCGTTTTAAGGTTGGCCACAGTTGCCCAAAACTACGCATTGGCCACCTCCGTGTTCTCTTCTTCCGGCGCATCGTTCAATGCGGCTTCCAGTTGCTGATAGCGATACATGTCGCGATACCAGCCTGACTGTGCCGCCAGCTGTTCATGCTGGCCACGCTGGGCGATATGCCCGTGCTGCATCACGATAATTTCGCTGGCGTCGAGCAGCGCCGACAAGCGGTGGGCACTGATGATAAGCGTCCGCCCTTCCCCCCACTGGCGCAGGTTATGCAGAATTTGATGCTCGGTGCGACCATCGACCGCCGACAGCGCATCGTCGAGGATCAGGATTTCTGCATCCAGCAGCAGCGCACGGGCAATCGAGATACGTTGTTTTTGTCCGCCTGAGAGCATCACTCCACGCTCGCCAACTTCCGTTTCATAACCCTGCGGCAGACGCAGAATATCGTCATGAACGCAGGCCAGCCGCGCCGCCTGTTCAATTTCTTCCTGCGTGGCACTCGGGCAGCCGAGCGCAATGTTGCTGGCCACCGTGTCAGAAAACAGGAACGGGGTCTGGCTCACCACCGCCAGGCGGCTACGCCAGGCATCCAGCTGCAGCTGGCGCAGCGGAATGTTGTGGAAGCGAATATCGCCTTCATCGACGTCAAAATGGCGTTGAATCAGCGAGAGAATGGTCGATTTCCCCGATCCGGTTGGCCCGCAGATACCGAGCATATTTCCCGGTTTCAGAGTGACATCAACATCGGTCAGCGTCGGTTTATCCGTTTTTGGGTAGCTAAAGCGACGAATGGCCAGCGCCAGCGTACCGCGTCCTTCAGGCACGGTCTGAGTCCCGTCATCCACCACAGGCGCTTCCGCCAGCAGCGTGCGGATACGGCTATAAGCAGCGCTGCCGCGCTCGACGATGTTAAACATCCACGCCAACGCCAGCATTGGCCAAATCATCAGCCCTAAATACATCATAAAGCTGGTTAACTGACCGAGCGTTAGCGCTTCCTGCATCACCATCCAGCTGCCGCCGGCAATCGCCAGCAGGTTCGCCATCCCGACGGCAATATAGATAGTCGGATCGAAACGCGCGTCAATGCGCGCCACGCGCATGTTTTTAATCCCGGTGTCCGCCGCATCAGCAGCAAACTGTGCAGACTGACGGTCTTCAAGGCCAAACGCCTTGATCATGCGGATACTGGTCAGGCTCTCCTGAGTACGATCGTTAAGGCTGGAGAATGCCGCCTGCGCCAGCTTAAAGCGCTCGTGCAGCAGATTACCGTAGCGATGAATCACCAGCGCCATAATCGGCATCGGTACCAGCGCCAGCAGCGTCAGCTGCCAGCTTATCTGCGTCGACATCACAATCAACACCGCACAGCCCATCACCAGCGAGTCCACCAGCGTCAGCACCCCTTCGCCAGCGGCAAACACCACGCGGTCCACATCGTTGGTGGCGCGCGCCATCAGATCGCCGGTGCGGTGGCGAAGATAAAATTCAGGATGCTGGCGGCTGAGTTGGCGGTAGAAATCTTCCCGCAGTTCAACTGCGAGCTGATAGGACGCCCCAAACAACAGCACGCGCCAGACGTAGCGCAGCAGGTAAACCACCACGGCAATCAGAACCATAGTGCCAACCCACATCATCAGCTTCCCAGCGGTGAAGTGGTGCTGAGTGACGCCATCAACCACAATACCCACCACCTTCGGCGGGATAAGCTGCAGGATAGCAATGATAATGAGCAGGGAAACTGCGCCGAGATAGCGACGCCATTCCCGACGGAAGTACCAGCTTAATTGAGCAAATAATCGCACGCGGTAAAATTCCAGAGATAAAGTGTGTTATCCGATGGGGAGAGCGGTAGTGGATTTGATCTGTTCCATCGCAAAGCTCGAGGTGACGTCCGACAGTCCAGGAACGCGGTTCACCAGGCTTTTATAAAAATCATCGTAGCGCTTCATGTCAGCCACCTGAACGCGCATCAGGTAGTCATATTCCCCGGCCATGCGCCAAAAACCGAGGACTTCAGGCATTTTCGTCACTTCGCTGACAAAGAGACTGTACCATTCGCTGCTGTGGTGCTGGGTCTTAATCAGCACGAAAGCCGTCAGCCCAAGCCCCAGCTTTTCCGCATCAAGCAGCGCGACGCGCCCAATCAAAACGCCATCGTCTTCGAGACGTTTGAGCCGTTTCCAGCACGGTGTGGTGGTCAGATTAACGGCATCGGCGAGCGCCTGCAAAGAGAGCGTGCAGTCATTCTGCAGAAGCGAGAGCAGCTTTCGGTCAATTTTATCTAGCATATGGGCCACCGGGAGAAAATATTTCTCCCTTCATTCTATTTTAAAGGCCAGATGGCAACAATTTTTTCTGTGCTTTTCGCTATGCTGGGCACAAAATGACAAACGGATAAACACGATGAATAGCACCTGGGTCAAAAACGCCATTAGCGAAATTAACGCCGATTATCAACGCAGCGCCGATACGCATTTGATTCGTCTGGCGCTACCTGCTTTTCCCGGCATTCAGCTGTATCTCAAAGATGAAAGCACCCATCCGACCGGCAGCCTGAAGCACCGTCTGGCGCGCTCGCTGTTCTTGTACGGTCTGTGCAACGGCTGGATAAAAGAAGGCACCACCATTATTGAATCATCATCCGGTTCAACGGCGGTATCAGAAGCCTATTTCGCCCGCCTGCTTGGGCTGCCATTCATCGCCGTTATGCCTTCCTGCACCGCAAAACGAAAAATCGAACAGATTGAGTTTTACGGCGGCCGCTGCCATTTCGTGGAGAGCGCCTGTGAAATTTATGCTGCGTCGGAAAAACTGGCCCGTGAGCTGAACGGCCACTATATGGACCAGTTCACCTATGCCGAGCGCGCCACCGACTGGCGCGGTAACAACAACATCGCCGACAGTATTTTCCGCCAAATGTCTCACGAACCCAATCCGGTTCCGGCCTGGATAGTGATGAGTGCGGGTACTGGCGGCACCTCCGCCACCATTGGTCGCTATATTCGTTGCCAGGGCTATGAAACGCAGCTGATGGTAGTCGATCCTGAAAACTCGGTGTTTATGGATTACTGGCAGCAGCGCGACGCCAGCCTTCGCGGCACCGTAGGTAGCAAAATTGAAGGAATCGGTCGCCCTCGCGTCGAACCGTCGTTCATTCCGGATGTGGTGGATAGCATGATGCGCGTACCGGATGCCGCGAGCGTCGCCACCGCCCAGTGGCTGGAGACCCAGTTGGGTCGTAAGGTCGGTGCGTCCACCGGGACCAATATGTGGGGCGCACTGCAGCTCGCCGCGCAAATGCGCGCCGAGGGCAAAACGGGGGCGATTGTGACGCTGCTGTGCGACAGCGGCGAGCGCTATCTCGATACCTATTACAATCCACAGTGGGTGGCCGCGAACATTGGCGACGTAATGCCATGGCAGCATCAGATTCAGCAGCTCATCGGGCAATAAAAAAAGCCAGGCATCATTTGAGCCTGGCTTGCTGGAAATTTTCTCTATTCGGGGGAATAAGGAAGATTCGGTGTATCCAGCCAATGCATTAAATAGTGGGAAACCGCCTGACTGGTGCAGTTTCCGATAACCGGCAGATGGGGCAATGCGGCTTTCAGTTGCCCCATCGCGTTGCCCATAATGACTCCACGCCCCACCAGCCCCAGCATTTCACGGTCGTTCATCGCGTCACCAAAGGCCATGCATTCATCCATTCCAACGCCGATATGGTTACCCAGCACCGACAGCGCAGCGCCTTTATTGCTATCCGGGGGCAGCACTTCCAAACAATCAACCGCCGAGAAACAGATGTTGGCGCGCTTATCCAATGCCTCCACCAGTTGAATTCGCAGGCGGCAGAGATCGTCGTGATCGCCGCAGAAACAGATTTTAGTTACCTGATGCGCCGGGATCCGTCGCAGATCGCGCAGCTGGTAGCGAAAACCGCTGTAGACATGCGCCTGCAGCATTTCGGGAATTTCACGCCCGGTAAACCAGCCGTTATCGTTAAAGACATGAACACTGGCCTGGGTATCCCAGTGACTATGCAGCACCTGTTCGGCAACATCCGGGGAGAGATCGCTGCGATGCATCACTTCGCCCTGCTGCGAATGTAGACGCGTGCCGTTGCCGGTAATGAGATAGGCGTTCAGCGACAGCGATTCAATCAGCGGACGCATTTCCAGGACGTGGCGCCCGGTGGCAAAAGTCAGCGTAATATCGCGTTCGCGCAGCCGTTTAAGCGCCGCAATGGTTCTCTCACCCAAACGATGGTTAGGCATCAGAAGGGTGCCATCCATATCAAACGCTGCCAGTCTTGCCATTATTTATCCCACCTGTGATCGCTCTCTCTTGCCACCCAGTATCCGCTGGGATATACGGAAGTAATACTGAATACTTCACATTTATTGTTCCGGGTTTCTATGCGTCTGTTAAATCGTTTAAACCAGTTTCAGCGTCTGTGGCAGCCTTCGCAGGGTGAAACGCAGCGGGTCACCATCGCCGAGTTGGCTGCCCTCTGTTTTTGCAGCGAGCGGCATATCCGTACGCTGTTACGTCAGGCGCAGGACGCGCGGTGGCTTAGCTGGCAGGCGCAGTCCGGGCGAGGCAAACGAGGGACCCTGACGTTTCACACCACGCCGGAGACGCTGCGCAACGAGATGATGGAAACGGCGCTAGAACGCGGACAGCAGCATAACGCGCTGGAGCTGGCACAAATTGCACCGGTGGAGCTGCGGGCACTGCTACATCCATTTCTCGGGGGTCAGTGGCAAAACAACACGCCGACGCTGCGAATCCCCTACTACCGCCGCCTTGAGCCGCTGCAGCCTGGTTTTCTCGCCGGGCGCGCCGAGCAGCATCTGGCCGGGCAAATATACTCTGGGTTGACCCGTTTTAATCATGATGCCTCGCAGCCGCGCGGCGACCTGGCGCACCATTGGTCAGTCTCGCCAGACGGCCTATGCTGGCAATTTTACATTCGTTCCACGCTGCACTGGCACAACGGTGATGCGGTAGAGACCGATCAACTGCGTCGCCGGCTGCTCATGCTGCTGATGCTCCCTGAACTGGCAAGGTTATTCTCCAGCGTCAAGGACATTAGCCAGACGCATCCACAGTGCCTGACCTTTACTCTGCACCGGCCGGACTATTGGCTCGCACACCGGTTAGCGAGCTATTGTAGCGTGCTGGCACATCCGGATGAGCCAGAACAAGGTACCGGCCCGTTCATGTACAAAATCTTCGAACCGGAACTGGTACGCATTGAAAGTCATCATCGTTACCATCTTGGCCACCCGCTGCTGCAGGCGATTGAATACTGGATCACGCCACAACTATTTGAACAAGGTTTAGGCACCAGCTGCCAGCATCCAGTGCAAATCGCGATTGGAAAACCAGAAGAACTGGGGGAACTGCGGCTGGTGAGCCACAGTATCAGCCTGGGCTTTTGCTATTTGGCGCTGCGCCAGAGCCCACGGCTCAGCATGGCGCAGGCGCAGCGGGTAATGACGCTTATTCATCGTTCCGGGCTACTGCAAAGCCTTCCGCTGGGTGAAAATCTAATTACGCCCAGCGAGGAGATGCTGCCGGGCTGGGCGATTCCACTCGCCCAGGATGACCCTGACGTTGCGCTGCCGCCCCAGCTTACGCTTATCTATCATCTCCCCGTCGAACTGCACACCATGGCCGAGCAGTTAAAAAACGCGCTGGCCCAGCTTGGCTGCGAACTGACAGTCATTTTCTACGATGCTAAAAGCTGGAACGGCTGCACGGACTTGCCGCAGGCGGACCTGTTTATGGGTGACCGTTTAATTGGTGAAATGCCCGAGTACGCGCTGGAGCAGTGGTTACGCTGCGATGCCCTGTGGCCTGCGCTGTTTACCGATGAACAGGCGCAACGCGTCCAACACTCTCTGGATGAAGCCCAAGCGCAGCCAGACGATTCGCTGCGCATTGCTGCGCTCAAACGTATTTTTACCCGTCTGATGAATGACGCCATTCTGACGCCGCTGTTTAACTATCAATATCAGGTCAGCGCGCCGCCAGGCGTTAACGGTATTCGCCTGAACGCCCGAGGCTGGTTCGATTTCTCCGAAGCCTGGTTGCCGCCGGGTACGCGGTGAAGAAGCTGGTCGCCGCGACGCACAGGCGTTACCATAGCGGCTTTGAGAACCACAGACAGGAAATGCCATGAAACGTGCCGTTGTCGTCTTTAGCGGTGGACAAGATTCCACTACATGCCTGGTGCAGGCCCTGCATCAATATGATGAAGTTCACTGCGTCACGTTTGATTATGGCCAGCGCCATCGCGCCGAGATTGACGTAGCCCGCGAACTGGCGCTTACCCTCGGCGCACGTGCGCATAAAGTTCTGGATGTCACTTTATTAAACGAACTGGCGGTTAGCAGCCTGACTCGCGACAGCATTCCGGTTCCCGATTACGAGCCCGATGCCAACGGTATCCCTAATACCTTCGTGCCAGGACGCAATATTCTGTTCCTGACGCTGGCGGCCATTTATGCCTACCAGGTGAAGGCCGAAGCGGTTATTACCGGCGTATGTGAAACCGACTTTTCCGGATACCCGGACTGCCGCGATGAGTTCGTCAAAGCGCTTAATCATGCAGTAAGCCTAGGAATGGCAAAAGATATTCGTTTTGAAACGCCGCTGATGTGGCTGGATAAAGCGCAGACCTGGGCGCTGGCGGACTACTGGGATAAACTGGACCTGGTACGTACCGAAACGCTGACCTGCTATAACGGTGTTAAAGGCGACGGGTGTGGGCACTGTGCAGCCTGTAGCCTGCGCGCCAATGGCCTTAACCATTATCTGGCGGATAAACCCGGCGTGATGGCAGCCATGAAGCAGAAAACCGGACTCAAATAAGCCTGAGGATGTTCCGGATGGCGTTAGCACCGAACCCGGAAGATATGCCGTAAAGTGGTTCAGCCAAAAGCCCGGGCGAACGTGGGAAGCCCGGGCAGGCCAATCACTCGACCATCGCCTCAAGATGGTCACGCAACTCCCCTTCCAGCGCCAGCGCTTTCTGCGTCTTCAGGTCGATGCAGACAAAGGTGATCAGCGCATCCGCCACGACCTGCCCTTCGGGCTCCAGCGTCACCACCTGGCTTAGCACACCGCTTTTGCCATTCAGTTGCTGCACTTGACTGGTCACCGTCAGCAGATCGCCTAATACTGCAGGACGGCGATAGTTAATATTAATATTCACCACCACAAAGGCGATGTGGTTTGCGCTCATCCACTGGAAACCTGCACTGCTCTCCAGCCCCTCCCAGCGGGCTTCTTCGAGAAACTCAAGATAGCGAGCGTTGTTGACGTGTTGGTAAACGTCCATGTGGTAACCGCGAACTTTAATTTGTGTCTGCATAGCGCCATAGCCTTATTATTTTATACACGTTATCTTTCAAGCTGCCTTCGCGTTAGCTGCGTTCGTTCACCCGAATCACTAGCTTGAGTAGCTCATCGGAATTCACTCTCTTGCCGCCTTGATGCAACTTGAATGATTTTGTGTAGATATTTTAAATAGAGTCAGAGGTCACACCACTGGTATGACCTCTTTAGTCTGGCAAATTTTCAGGCGAGTGCAAACACTCTGGATAAATTAAAGCGTGATGCGGGCAAGATTTCGCTCAACCAACGAGTTCCCCATACCGGGAACCTGCTTAAGATCGTCGAGCGTTTTAAACGGGCCGTACTCTTCGCGATAGCTCACAATGGCCTGCGCTTTTTTCAGCCCAACACCGTTCATTGCCTGCGCCAGCGCCTCGGCTGTCGCAGAGTTAATGCTGACCCGGGTACCTTCATCGTCGCTCGTTTTACTGGCGGAAGACGCTTTGGCCTGTTCACCTGATGCATCATCCGCTTTGGTTTGTGTTACGGGTGCTTTTACCGTCGCAGTCTGAGCTGCCTGAGCACTAAAACTCATCCCTGCGCAGGCCATCACGGCAGCCATAACGCACATTTTGATTCCACATTTCATACTGATTTCTCCTTGTTGATTGATAACGAGAAAACCATAGCGGCAGACGCGATACCGTTCAAAAGGCAGATTTAAAATGTGGAAAAGGCCGCGAAAGCGGCCTTTGAGAAGTACATCGCATTACAATTAAATGCGAGGTGAGTTCAGATTATTGCTGCTGGTCGATGATATCGCCGAGCTTAATCTTCGCTGATTTACGCAGGTTGTTCATCATCGCTTCGAAAGCGATCTGGGCGTTGTTCTGGGTAATCCCCTGCACCATCGCTTTCTTCTGCGCTTCTGGCATTTCGCCTGCTTTCACTTCGTCCAGCGCCAACAGAACCACGTTGCCCTGCATATCGTTGCCGATACCGTAGCTTGGTTTGTCTTTCTGCGGCAGCGGCAGTGAGAATGCCGCCTGGCTCAGTGGATCCTGACCGGCACGGCTCAGCGTTTTGCTGGCACTAAAGCTCAAACCAGCGGCTTTCAGCGCTTCATCACCTTTACCGTCTTTCAACGCAACCAGCAGTTTGTCCGCATCCAGTTTAGCCTGCTGCTCTGCTTTGTTGTGTTTAACGATATCAGTCACCTGGGCTTTCACTTCGGCCAGTGGTTTCACCGCTTCCGCTTTGTGTTCGCTCACGCGCAGCACGAAGGCACGGTCGCCATCCACGGTAATGATGTCGGAGTTGCTGCCCGGCATACCATTTTCGCCAACCAGACCGCCATTGAAAATAGCGTCGGATACGGGTTTGAAGTTCAGTTCAGCAGGCAGGCTGCTGTGATCGAACCAACCGGTTTCAACGGCTTTCACGCCTGCTGCTTGCTCAGCGCCCGCCAGCGAGTCGTTATCATTGCTTGCCGCGTCGCTGACTTTCTGCTGCAGCGCGTAGTACGCGTCGAGAGATTTTTCCTGCTTCACTTTGTTCGCAATATCGTCGCGGACTTCTGCCAGCGGTTTCACTTTCGCGGCCTGAACATCATCCAGACGCGCAACCAGGAACCCCACGGAGGACTTAATCACACCAGACAGTTGACCTTTATCTTTCAGGCCGGCATTTTTCAGTTCGTCAGGGGTCGTCGACTCTTCCAGCCAGCCCATATCACCGCCGTTACGGGCAGAGATAATGTCAGCGGATTTCTCTTTCGCCAGAGCCGCAAAGTCACCGCCTTTGTTCAGCTCATCAAGAACCGCTTTGGCATCGGCTTCAGTTTTAGTCTGGATAACGCTGTAGCGATTACGCTGCGGCTGGGTGAACTGGTCCTGATGCTGATCGTAGTAGGACTGAATTTCTTCGTCAGAGACGTTCTGCGCCATGGAGGCTGCATCCAGTTTGATATAGCTTACGCGGAATTGCTCAGGCGACACGAACTGACCTTTATTCTGCTCGTAGTAGCTGCTGATTTCTGCGTCGCTAACCTGCTGTTTTGCCGCCAGCGCGTTAACATCAATGGTTGCTTCACGAACCAGACGCTGCTGGGAAACCAGTTCAGCCAACTGGTCGGTTTCGCCTGGCAGCATGAAGTCGGTACCGGCAACGGCGTTAATCAGCTGCTGTGTAGTCAGCTGGTTGCGCAGGGCTGCCGCGTACTGGTCAGCGGTCATGCCCATCTGATTCACCAGTGCGTTGTAGCGGGTGTTATCAAATTTGCCGTCCACCTGGAATGCCGGGGTGGCGAAAATCGCTTTACGCACCTGCTCGTCGCTGATGCCAAGACCAAGGTCTTTCGCATACTGATCAAGCAGCGCTTCGTCGATAAGACGGTTCAGCACCTGCTGACGCATGGTTTTGATATAGTTTTCATTAGCAGCCAGCTCAGAGAACTGATCGCCCAACTGCTGCTGCATGCGGTTACGCTCGCTAGCAACAGCATTCTCAAACTGGCCGCGGCCGATTTCCTGGCCATTCACTTTCGCGGCAAAATTATTGTTACCGCCGATCAGATAACCACTCACGCCGGTCAAAATGAACGACACGATTATGAGACCGAAAATGACTTTGATCACGACGCTATTGGCTGCCGTGCGTAAATTGTCCATCATGGTGTAACAACACTCCGCTGTAGGTGACAAATACCTCGTGCAGCATAGCACGTGATGACTGCTGCGCGTGAGGCCGTATTTTGACAAGAAACCGGGGCGGTTGTCAGCAAACACCGCATATAAACTGTTAAAACGTCACAATAAGGCATAAAAAAAGGCACATCAGTCGATGCGCCCTTGTACTTAACCACATTCCCGTAACGGGAAAGGGATCAGTTTACCGCGTCTTTCAGTGCTTTACCTGCACGGAATGCCGGTACTTTAGCCGCAGCGATAGTGATCTCTTTACCGGTCTGAGGGTTGCGGCCAGTACGGGCAGCACGCTCTTTGACAGCAAAGGTACCGAAACCTACCAGTGCAACGTCATCCCCAGCTTGCAGAGATTCAGTAACAGAAGCAATTAAAGCATCTAACGCACGTCCAGCTGCAGCTTTGGAGATATCCGCGCCAGCAGCAATTTTGTCAATCAGTTGAGATTTGTTCACTGTTCTCTTCCTCTCTTTATTATTTATATCGCACCGGAATCCTTCGCGATGCGATCGCGGAGCAGTTATATCAGGACTACCATGCCCTTACAACACCCGTTGTCGACGACACACCTGCCAGCCGTCTAAATTAGCGAGACAAAAAAAGGCTGGCAAGTCAGTTTATGCTTGCCAGCCTTATTTTTATTAACGCTCTTTGCGCGAGGTCACTATTTTGCGCTTACAACCTGCATTCCAGACGGTTCATTCTGCAGCGCCAGAGCCAGAACTTCCTCAATGCGCTTAACAGGATGGATATCCAGATCGGCCAGAACGTTATCTGGAATCTCTTCCAGATCGCGTTTGTTCTCGTCAGGAATCAGAACTGTCTTAATACCGCCACGGTGTGCAGCCAGCAGTTTTTCCTTCAGACCACCGATTGGCAGCACCAGGCCACGCAGGGTGATTTCACCCGTCATCGCCACATCTGCGCGAACCGGGTTGCCGGTCAGGCAGGAGACCAGAGCGGTACACATTGCGATACCCGCACTTGGGCCATCTTTCGGCGTCGCCCCTTCCGGTACGTGAACGTGGATGTCGCGTTTTTCGTAAAAGTCCGGATTAATACCCAGTTTTTCCGCACGCGCACGCACCACGGTCAGCGCAGCCTGAATGGATTCCTGCATCACTTCGCCCAGAGAACCGGTATAGGTCAATTTACCTTTGCCTGGGACGCAGGCGGTTTCGATGGTCAGCAGATCGCCGCCCACTTCCGTCCACGCAAGACCTGTGACCTGACCTACGCGGTTTTCTTCGTCGGCGCGACCGTAGTCAAAGCGCTGAATACCCAGATAGTCGTGCAGGTTGTCGCCGTTAATGTCGATGTGTTTCAGCTCTTTATCCAGCAGCAGCTGTTTCACCGCCTTACGGCACAGTTTTGAGATTTCACGCTCAAGGCTACGTACGCCCGCTTCGCGGGTGTAGTAACGGATGATGCCGACAATCGCGCTGTCGTCTACCGTCAGTTCGCCTTTTTTCAGTGCGTTACGCTCAATCTGCTTCGGCAGCAGGTGACGTTTGGCGATGTTCAGTTTTTCATCTTCGGTATAGCCCGACAGACGAATCACTTCCATACGATCCAGCAGCGGTGCCGGAATGTTCATGGAGTTCGATGTCGCAACGAACATCACGTCGCTGAGATCGTAATCCACTTCCAGGTAGTGATCGCTGAACGCCACGTTCTGTTCTGGATCAAGAACTTCCAGCAGAGCGGAGGCTGGATCGCCGCGCATATCCGAAGACATTTTATCGATTTCATCCAACAGGAACAGCGGGTTTTTAACGCCCACTTTCGCCATTTTCTGAATCAATTTACCCGGCATCGAACCAATGTAGGTACGACGGTGACCGCGAATTTCCGCTTCGTCACGCACGCCACCGAGAGCCATACGGACATATTTACGTCCGGTCGCCTGAGCAATGGACTGGCCCAGGGAGGTTTTACCCACACCCGGAGGCCCTACCAGGCACAGAATTGGCCCTTTGAGCTTGTTCACACGGCTTTGAACCGCAAGATACTCAAGAATACGGTCTTTGACGCGTTCGAGGCCGTAATGGTCGGTATCGAGGATTTCCTGCGCCTGGCGAAGGTCTTTTTTAACCTTGCTGCGCGTGTTCCACGGCACCTGCACCATCCAGTCGATATAACCGCGAACCACGGTGGCTTCCGCTGACATCGGCGACATCATTTTCAGCTTCTGCAGTTCGGCTTCAGTTTTCTCTTTCGCCTCTTTCGGCATTTTCGCCGCGTCGATCTTACGCTTCAGCGCTTCGTTTTCATCGGGAACTTCGTCCATTTCGCCAAGTTCTTTCTGAATGGCCTTCATCTGCTCATTCAGATAGTACTCACGCTGAGACTTCTCCATCTGCTTTTTAACGCGGTTGCGAATACGCTTCTCAACCTGCAGCAGATCGATTTCCGACTCCATCATCGCCATCAGATATTCCAGGCGCTCGTTGATGTCGGACATCTCGAGGACGGACTGTTTATCTGCCAGCTTCAGCGGCATGTGCGCGGCGATGGTATCCGCCAGACGTGCAGGGTCGTCGATGCTGTTGAGCGACGTCAGCACTTCTGGTGGGATTTTCTTGTTCAGCTTGATATAGCCTTCAAACTGACCGATTGCCGTGCGCACCAGGACTTCCTGCTCGCGCTCTTCAATCGCCGGCGACTCCAGATATTCCGCTTTCGCCGAGAAGTGTTCGCCGTTGTCGGAAAGCGTAGAGATACGCGCACGCTGCAAACCTTCGACCAGTACTTTTACCGTACCGTCGGGCAGTTTCAGCATTTGTAAAATAGAGGCCACGGTCCCGACGGTGAAAAGATCGTTTACACCCGGCTCATCCGTTGAAGCATCTTTCTGCGCGACCAGCATGATTTTTTTATCATGATCCATGGCCGCTTCCAGACAACGGATAGATTTTTCCCGCCCTACAAATAAGGGAATGACCATGTGCGGATAAACCACCACATCGCGCAGCGGCAATACGGGGATTTCAATGCGTTCAGAACGCTCAGGATTCATAGAGCTCTCTCTTAGTTTAGTGTCCGCCAGGTAAGCTGGTCATGCGACTGTGCTTCACACAACCATTAACATGTAACCAGTATATGGGGATGTATTCCACACATTCAACGCTATGAATCAGGAAAAATAAAAGGGGAGATAAAATCCCCCCTTTTTGATTAACTGATTGTATGAACTGGTGAATTATTCGCCAGATGCCTGCTGTGCTTCCGGCTTGCCATAAATCAGCAGCGGTTCGCTTTGACCGTTGATGACCGACTCGTCGATAACCACTTTTTCGACGTCTTCCATGGAAGGCAGATCGTACATGGTTTCGAGCAGTGCGGCTTCAACGATAGAACGCAGACCACGGGCACCGGTTTTACGGCTCATGGCTTTCTTGGCGATAGCGTCCAGCGCTTCGTCACGGAATTCCAGATCCACGCCTTCAAGATTAAACAGCGCCTGATACTGTTTGGTCAGGGCGTTTTTCGGCTCTTTCAGGATCTGAATCAGCGCTTCTTCGCTCAGTTCAGTCAGCGTAGCAACCACTGGCAGACGGCCGATGAACTCAGGGATCAGACCGAATTTGATCAGATCTTCTGGCTCAACCTGGGTCAGCAGTTCGCCTTCGCTGGCTTTATCCGTTTTCGATTTCACGGTTGCACCAAAGCCGATACCTGAACCGGTTTCTACGCGGTTGCCGATCACTTTATCCAGGCCTGCAAATGCGCCGCCGCAGATAAAGAGAATCTTAGAAGTATCAACCTGCAGGAACTCCTGCTGCGGATGCTTACGTCCACCCTGCGGCGGAACGGCAGCCACGGTGCCTTCGATAAGCTTCAGCAGAGCCTGCTGTACGCCTTCGCCGGACACATCACGCGTAATCGACGGGTTGTCGGATTTACGGGAGATCTTGTCGATTTCATCGATGTAAACAATACCGCGCTGCGCTTTCTGTACGTCGTAGTCGCACTTCTGCAGCAGTTTCTGAATAATGTTTTCAACGTCTTCACCCACATAACCGGCTTCGGTCAGCGTGGTGGCATCCGCCATGGTGAACGGTACGTCCAGCAGGCGCGCCAACGTTTCCGCCAGCAGCGTTTTACCGGAACCCGTTGGGCCAATCAGCAGAATATTACTTTTGCCGAGTTCAACACCGTTGCTGGTATCGCCGTTACGCAGACGTTTGTAGTGGTTGTAAACTGCAACCGCCAGCACCTTTTTCGCCTGTTCCTGACCGATGACATAGTCATCAAGATGGTGACGAATTTCGTGTGGCGTTGGCAGCGCGCTGCGTTCACGATGTGGCGCTACTTCTTTAATCTCTTCGCGAATGATGTCGTTACATAAGTCGACACATTCGTCGCAGATATACACGGATGGGCCGGCGATGAGCTTACGCACTTCGTGCTGGCTTTTGCCGCAAAAAGAGCAGTACAACAGTTTGCCCGAGCCATCTTTGCGTTTATCTGTCATGAGTCAAAACCTCTTTTTAAGTTCTTTGTGCCGCATATGACGACGCAAATGCCATTCTTAAGCGCAAGCTGCTACGCGAGCGTTGTGCCGCCTCTAGTAGTATATACCCTGCGGCGGCACGTGCCGTCATGACATTAGTTACGCTGACTCAGGATTGAGTCAACCAAACCATACTCCACAGCTTCAGAGGCAGACAGGAAACGGTCACGTTCAGTGTCACTTTCAATCTGCTCTAAAGATTTGCCGGTATGGTGCGCCATAAGCTCATTCATACGTCCTTTCACTTTCAGGATCTCACGGGCGTGGATTTCAATATCCGTCGCCTGCCCCTGATAGCCGCCCAAAGGCTGGTGAATCATCACGCGGGAGTTAGGCAAGCAGAAACGCTTACCTTTTGCGCCTGCCGTCAGCAGAAACGCGCCCATGGACGCCGCTTGCCCCATACAAATGGTGCTGACGTCCGGCTTAATGAACTGCATGGTGTCATAAATAGACATCCCAGCCGTAATCACGCCACCTGGGGAGTTGATGTACAGGTAAATATCTTTTTCCGGGTTTTCCGCTTCCAGAAACAGCATTTGCGCCACAATCAGGTTCGCCATGTGGTCTTCCACCTGGCCGGTCAGAAAGATAACGCGCTCTTTAAGCAGACGGGAGTAGATATCAAAAGAACGTTCGCCACGGGAGGTCTGTTCAATGACCATCGGCACCAGGGCCATGTGGGGTGCTAAGTTATCTCGTTCGCCACTGTATGACATGTCCGTCTCCTGGATAAAAAATAATATAGCCACAGCATTCTGATTATAGAGATGTGGCGAGTGATTCGTTCCCCCAGTAATGGGTACGATCTTACCCTATTTCAAGCATAACAATATTTTGTTGTTACGCTAATACCGAAAAGCCCTTTTATCACGCTCGCAGTGGCTATCGCTGCAATAAAAAAAAAACCCGTCACCAAAAGGCAACGGGCTTTTCTCAAAACCGTAAACCGGAAAGCGAAATTACGCCTGCTGGTTCATCAGTTCATTGAAGGAAGTTGCTTTTTCAGTCACTTTCGCTTTTTCCAGAACCGCTTCAACAGCCTGTTCTTCCAGAGCGACGCTGCGCATGTTTTCCATCAGCTCTTTGTTTTTGCTGTAGAATTCAATAACTTCTTTCGGATCTTCGTAGGCAGAGGCCATTTCTTCGATCAGGGTAGCAACGCGTGCTTCGTCAGCTTTCAGCTCGTGGGTACGAATCACTTCGCCCAGCAGCAGACCAACAACAACGCGGCGTTTAGCCTGCTCTTCGAACAGCTCGCGAGGCAGTTCCATCGCTTGTTGCTGGTTGCCACCGAAACGCTGTGCAGCCTGACGGCGCAGAACGTCGATTTCGCTGTCGATCAGGGCAGCAGGCACGTCGATTTCGTTAGCCTGTACCAGACCTTCGATTGCCTGAGTTTTAACACGGTTACGTACCGCGCCTTTCAGCTCGCGATCCATGTTTTTACGCACTTCAGCACGCAGACCTTCTACGGAACCATCTTCAACGCCGAAACGTTTGATGAATTCAGCAGTCAGTTCTGGCAGTTCACGTTCTTCAACTTTTTTCAGGTTGATAACGAATTTAGCCGCTTTACCTTTCAGGTTTTCAGCGTGGTATTCTTCTGGGAAGGTCACGTCGATAGTGAACTCTTCGCCTGCTTTGTGGCCTTTGATACCGTCTTCAAAGCCTGGGATCATACGACCCTGGCCCATTGCCAGTACGAAATCAGTCGCTTTGCCGCCTTCGAATTCTTCGCCGTCTACAGAGCCGGAGAAGTCAACGGTTACACGGTCTTCAGCGTCAACTGCGCCATCTTTGTCTTTCCAGGTTGCCTGCTGCTTACGCAGGGTGTCCAGCATGCCGTCAACGTCAGCTTCAGTCACTTCAACAACTGGTTTCTCAACTTCGATAGCGTCCAGACCTTTCAGTTCAACTTCTGGATAGACTTCGAATTCTACTGCGTAAGTGAAGTCTTCACCCAGTTTGTATTCGCCCGGAACGTAGTTCGGTGCGCCAGCTGGGTTGATCTTCTCTTTGATGATCGCATCAACAAAGTTGCGGCTCATCAGGTCACCCAGAACGTCCTGACGCACGGAAGCGCCATAACGCTGAGCAACAACATTCATCGGTACTTTACCTTTACGGAAACCGTCAATGCGTACTTTTTTCGCTACGTTGACCAGCTCGCTTTTTACAGCGTTTTCGATGCTGTCAGCAGCGATAGTAATCGTTACACGGCGGCCAAGGCCCTGAGTGGTTTCAACTGAAACTTGCATCTTGTTACCTCAAAAAAATCACAGTGCTCGGTCAACTCTGAATCATGCCTTGCAGTACTGGGACGTTATCTTTAAATCAGAAACACATTCCCTGTAGCCAGAATCATCCCGAAGACATTCCGAAAAATAAGACGCAGCATTATAGCGGCATCACTTTTATGAGTCGAGAACGGTTATCACGCGTTGCTGCGGCATTTTTCACAATTCCCGGCTAATTTTTGTCTGAATACTGTCTTTTGCGCTCAAAATTCAGACAAAACAAAACGGCCCGCAGGCCGTTTTCTCATAATCTGTACGCAACATACTGGAAAAGTTCCGCGTTGCAAATGCCTTTTCTACGCGATAGTACCCGCGCCACGGCAAGGTGGAGAGGCAATGACGGTATCTTGTAAACCTTCCCACTCTTTTCGCGTGTAAGTATGCAATGCCAAAGCATGTACGGTAGAAGCAAACTCCTCTGTCAGGGTGCCATAGATCATCCGGTGACGATTCAGGAATCGCTCGCCGGTGAATCTGTCGCTAACCAACACAACTTTGAAATGGCTCTCGGAGCCTGCCGGTACGTTGTGGCGGTAGCTTTCATCGACAACTTCCAGGAACACAGGATCAAACGCTGCCCTTAATTTTTCTTCGATTTGTTCACGCATCATCATGATATTACTCCTCCGACAACGTTAAGATGCCGCCTATCCCTTTAAATGTTAGCCGCTTTTACTGACTCCATTACACAAAGGCAACAAAAAATTAGCGTTCGCGCCATTTTATTTGTCAAGTAGATGAAGTTAACGCCTTTTACAATGCGCCTTCATCTTAAATACCCCTGCTTTTTGTATGCAAGAGCATAAAAACATCAACATGATGAATTTACATGCATTGCCTACTTCCCCTCGCCGTTGGCGATGTTATGATGGCGGGGATTATCAGTAAACAATGCGTTTTGAGACCCCTAACATGTTAAAAAAAATCCTCTTCCCCTTGGTAGCACTGTTTATGTTGTCAGGATGCGTAACGCCCCCGACCACCGTTGACGTGTCGCCTAAGATTGCCCTGCCACAGCAGGATCCGAGCCTGATGGGCGTGACCGTCAGCATCAACGGCGCCGACCAGCGTCAGGATCAGGCACTGGCAAAAGTGACCCGCAACAACCAGCTGGTTACCCTTACCCCTTCTCGCGATCTGCGCTTCCTGATGCAAGAAGTGTTGGAAAAACAGATGGCTGCGCGTGGTTACATGATTGGCCCTAACGGTGCGGCAAATCTGCAGATTATCGTAAGCCAGCTTTACGCCGACGTTTCCCAGGGTAACGTGCGTTACAACATCAATACCAAAGCGGATATCGCTATCATCGCGACCGCGGCTAACGGTAACAAGATGACTAAAAACTACCGTTCGAACTATTCCGTTGAAGGGGCGTTCCAGGCCTCTAACAAGAATATTTCCGATACGGTTGATAGCGTACTGAGCGATACCATCGCGGATATGTCCCAGGACACCACCATCCACGATTTTATCAAGCAGAACGCGCGCTAATCTCGTCACAGACCCGGCTTATGCCGGGTCTGAACGTTAAAACCCATGTCTAATCACTATCTGCGAATATTTCAGCAACCGAAATCAGCCATTCTGCTGATTCTTGGCTTTGCCTCCGGTTTACCGCTTGCCTTAACGTCCGGGACGCTACAGGCGTGGATGACGGTCGAGAATATCGATCTGAAAACCATCGGTTTCTTTTCCCTCGTTGGCCAGGCCTACGTCTTTAAGTTTCTTTGGTCGCCGGTCATGGACCGCTACACGCCGCCGTTTTTAGGTCGTCGTCGCGGCTGGCTGCTGGCGACCCAATGTTTATTGCTGATTGCCATTGCGGCAATGGGCTTTCTCGAACCCTCGACGCAACTCCGCTGGATGGCAGCACTGGCAGTGGTTATCGCGTTCTGTTCAGCATCCCAGGATATCGTTTTTGACGCCTGGAAGACCGATGTATTACCGACAGAAGAGCGCGGTGCGGGCGCGGCAATCAGCGTGCTGGGCTACCGCCTGGGGATGCTGGTTTCCGGCGGTTTAGCGCTGTGGCTAGCTGATAAATGGCTCGGCTGGCAGGGTATGTACTGGCTGATGGCCGCACTGCTGATCCCTTGTATTATCGCCACCCTGCTCGCCCCTGAACCCAGCGATGTGATCCCGGTCCCTAAAAGCCTCGAACAAGCGGTTGTCGCGCCGCTGAAAGATTTCTTTGGCCGCAATAATGCCTGGCTCATTCTACTGCTGATTGTGATGTATAAACTCGGCGACGCTTTCGCCATGAGCCTGACCACCACGTTCCTGATTCGCGGCGTGGGTTTTGACGCCGGACAGGTCGGCATGGTTAACAAAACGCTTGGCCTGTTTGCCACCATTCTCGGTGCACTGTACGGCGGCGTGCTGATGCAGCGCCTGACACTGTTCCGCGCACTGCTGATCTTCGGCATTTTGCAGGGCGTCTCCAATGCCGGTTACTGGATGCTGTCGGTCACCGACAAACATATTTACTCCATGGCAGCGGCGGTATTCTTTGAAAACCTGTGCGGTGGTATGGGGACGGCGGCGTTTGTCGCGCTGCTGATGACCTTATGTAACAAGTCTTTCTCGGCAACCCAATTTGCGCTGCTGTCGGCACTTTCTGCCGTTGGCCGTGTTTACGTCGGCCCCATTGCCGGTTGGTTTGTTGAAGCCCACGGCTGGCCAACGTTCTATCTGTTCTCAGTCGTGGCGGCAGTTCCAGGGATCTTATTGTTGTTAGTGTGTCGCCGAACGCTGGAGTATACCCAGCAAACCGAGCAGTTTATGCCGCGCAGCAGCTACAGCGGTGGATATCGTTCTGCCCTGCGTTTACTGTTGATTGGCACTGTACTGCTGGGAATCTGGCTGATGATGCTGATAAGCAATGCCCTCAATTTCACCACCCTAACCTGGTCTGGATTGATACTTGAAGCGGGGGTTTTGATAGCCTTTGCTGGAATTGTGTTTGGCTGCCTGTTGGATTATCTGGCGCTGCGTAAAACACAGTTTCGCTGAGTACGAAAAAAATATGACCGCTACGCTGTAATCACGACACGTAATAATAACGACTGCAGCGTAAATAAAAAAAATATTTGTGCTTTTGTGCGCTTTAGAATTCTGGAAATTATTGGAACGTCTCAGCCGTGCTTTATTTCATTAACCGATTCAGCACCAGAGCAATTAATTTTTCGTTTTTGAATTGTCTATTATTTGATGATTAATTGTTAATTATTTGTATATTTTTGACAATGGTTATACCAATTGCCCTTTTTACCCCCACATCCCTCCCCATTTCGTTATAACACCCGTCGTATGGGCTTTCCGCCTGGAAAATAGACATATTTGGCAACATCTGTGACAGGCGCGGCAGAACCCGGTAACACATAACTGACAGAGCACCAATGATGTTTACAGTAATGTAACCTTCCCGTAAAATGACCCCACACTTTAAACGCCACCAACACCCCGTGGAATTGAGGTCGTTACATGAGACTCAGGAAATACAATAAAAACTTGGGATGGTTGTCATTAATCGCCAGCACTGTATTACTCAGTGGCTGTGATTCTGCACTACTTGACCCCAAAGGACAGATTGGACTGGAGCAGCGTTCGCTGATACTGACGGCTTTTGGCCTGATGATGATCGTCGTGATTCCGGCCGTCTTAATGGCCGTTGGTTTCGCCTGGAAGTACCGTGCGAGCAATAAAGATGCGAAGTATAGCCCTAACTGGTCACACTCCAACAAAGTTGAAGCTGTGGTCTGGACAGTGCCAATTCTTATCATCATCTTCCTCGCCGTACTGACCTGGAAAACCACACACTCCTTAGAACCGAGCAAACCGCTGGTTCATGATGAGAAACCTATCACTATCGAAGTAGTTTCCATGGACTGGAAATGGTTCTTCATCTACCCGGAGCAGGGCATTGCTACCGTTAACGAAATCGCTTTCCCAGCGAACGTTCCGGTGCAGTTCAAAGTGACCTCCAACTCCGTGATGAACTCCTTCTTTATCCCGCGTCTGGGCAGCCAGATTTACGCCATGGCCGGTATGCAGACCAACCTGCATCTTATCGCTAACGAAGCGGGTACCTACGACGGTATCTCCGCCAGTTATAGCGGCCCGGGCTTCTCTGGTATGAAGTTCAAAGCCATTGCTACGCCGGATCGTGCCACATTCGATCAGTGGGTCGCTAAAGCGAAACAATCTTCGAACACCATGGATGACATGGCGGCATTCGAGAAAGTGGCTGCACCGAGCGAATACAACAAGGTGGAGTACTTCTCCAGCGTGAAACCAGATTTGTTTAAAGCAGTGACAAGCAAATTTATGGATCACGGCAAGGGCATGGACATGTCCAAATCTGAAGGCGAACACGCATCGCACGAAGGTATGGAAGGCATGGACATGAACCACGCGGAATCCGCTCACTAAGGGGCCGAGGAAGAAAACGATGTTCGGAAAATTGACACTGGATGCAGTGCCGTTCCATGAGCCTATTGTCATGGTTACGGTTGCTGCCATTATCATCGGTGGTCTGGCGTTACTCGCCTTGATCACTTACTTCGGTAAGTGGTCCTACCTATGGAATGAGTGGCTGACTTCGGTTGACCACAAAAGACTCGGCATCATGTATGTCATCGTCGCAATCGTCATGCTGCTGCGTGGCTTTGCTGATGCCGTTATGATGCGTAGCCAGCAGGTGCTGGCCTCCGCCGGGGACGCAGGTTTCCTGCCGCCTCATCACTACGACCAGATCTTTACCGCCCACGGCGTTATCATGATCTTCTTCGTAGCGATGCCGTTCGTTATCGGTCTGATGAACCTTGTGGTTCCACTGCAGATCGGTGCGCGCGACGTGGCATTCCCGTTCCTGAACAACCTGAGCTTCTGGTTCACCGTTGTCGGCGTCATCCTGGTTAACCTGTCTCTGGGCGTAGGTGAGTTCGCACAGACCGGTTGGCTGGCGTATCCACCGCTCTCGGGAATTGAATACAGTCCGGGCGTCGGCGTTGATTACTGGATTTGGGCGCTTCAGCTCTCCGGTATCGGTACGACCCTGACCGGTATTAACTTCTTTGTGACCATCATCAAGATGCGTGCACCAGGTATGACGATGTTCAAGATGCCAGTATTTACCTGGGCATCTCTGTGCGCCAACATCCTGATTATCGCTTCCTTCCCAATTCTGACGGTTACCGTCGCGCTGCTGACCCTGGATCGCTATCTGGGCACCCATTTCTTTACCAACGATATGGGCGGCAACATGATGATGTACATCAACCTGATTTGGGCATGGGGCCACCCGGAAGTGTACATTCTGGTACTGCCAGTCTTCGGCGTGTTCTCCGAAGTGGCGGCAACCTTCTCGCGTAAACGCCTGTTTGGCTACACCTCACTGGTGTGGGCAACCGTGTGTATTACCATTCTGTCGTTCATCGTTTGGCTGCACCACTTCTTCACTATGGGTGCAGGCGCGAACGTCAACGCCTTCTTCGGTATTACCACGATGATTATCGCCATCCCTACCGGGGTGAAGATCTTCAACTGGCTGTTCACCATGTATCAAGGCCGCATCGTCTTTAACTCTGCGATGCTGTGGACCATCGGCTTTATCGTGACCTTCTCGGTTGGCGGTATGACCGGCGTTCTGCTGGCGGTCCCTGGTGCTGACTTCGTACTGCACAACAGTCTGTTCCTGATTGCCCACTTCCATAACGTCATCATCGGCGGCGTGGTCTTCGGTTGCTTCGCAGGTCTGACTTACTGGTGGCCAAAAGCCTTCGGCTTTACCCTGAACGAAACCTGGGGTAAACGCGCGTTCTGGCTGTGGATCATTGGCTTCTTCGTGGCATTTATGCCGCTGTACGTGCTGGGCTTCATGGGTATGACCCGTCGTCTGAGCCAGCAGATTGACCCGCAGTTCCACCCAATGCTGGTTGTTGCAGCATGCGGTGCAGCGCTGATTGCCTGCGGTATTCTCTGCCAGCTGATTCAGTTCTACGTGTCCATCCGTGACCGCGAGCAAAACCGCGATCTGACCGGTGACCCGTGGGGCGGCCGTACGCTGGAGTGGGCAACCTCTTCCCCGCCTCCATTCTATAACTTTGCCATTGTGCCGCAGATCCACGAACGCGATGCATTCTGGGAAATGAAAGAAAAAGGCGAAGCGTACAAACAGCCAACTCAGTATGAAGAAATTCATATGCCGAAAAACAGCGGCGCGGGCATCGTGATTGCTGCCTTCGCAACGGTATTTGGCTTTGCCATGATCTGGCATATCTGGTGGCTGGCGATTGCAAGCTTTGCAGGCATCGTTATCACCTGGATTATCAAGAGCTTTGACGAGGACGTGGATTACTACGTGCCGGTTGCAGAAGTCGAAAAACTGGAAAATCAGCATTTCGATGAGATTCATAAGGCAGGGCTGAAAAATGGCAACTGATACTCTGGCGCATAACGCCCACGCGCATGAACATGGGCATCACGATACAGGGCCGATGAAGATCTTCGGCTTCTGGATCTACCTGATGAGCGACTGCATTATCTTCGCCAGTCTGTTCGCCACCTATGCCGTTCTGGTGAACGGCACCGCGGGCGGCCCGACCGGTAAAGATATCTTCGAACTGCCGTTCGTTCTGGTTGAAACCGCACTGCTGCTGTTCAGCTCCATCACCTACGGCATGGCGGCTATCGCCATGTACAAAAACAACAAGAGCCAGGTCGTTTCCTGGCTGGCGCTGACCTTCCTCTTCGGGGCAGGGTTCATCGCGATGGAAATCTATGAATTCCATCACCTGATTGTTGAAGGTATGGGCCCGGATCGCAGCGGCTTCCTGTCAGCGTTCTTCGCACTGGTAGGTACCCACGGTCTGCACGTGACTTCCGGTCTTATCTGGATGGCGGTGCTGATGGTGCAGGTATCCCGTCGCGGCCTGACCAGCACTAACCGTACCCGTATCCTGTGCCTGAGCCTGTTCTGGCACTTCCTGGACGTGGTATGGATCTGTGTGTTCTCCGTTGTTTACCTGATGGGGGCAATGTAATGAGTCATTCTAACGATCACAGCGGCGCTTCCCATGGCAGCGTGAAGTCCTACATGACAGGATTTATCCTGTCTATCATCCTGACGGTCATTCCGTTCTGGATGGTGATGACGGGCAGCGCGTCGCATGCGGTAATTCTGGGGACCATTCTGGTCACCGCTGTTGTGCAGATTCTGGTACACCTGGTGTACTTCCTGCATATGAACAGCAAGTCTGACGAAGGCTGGAACCTGACCGCATTTGTCTTTACCGTGATAATCATTGCCATCGTGGTAGTCGGTTCAATCTGGATTATGTGGAACCTGAACTACAACATGATGGTTCACTAAGAGCGGCGAGTATGTTTAAGCGATACCTGCAAGTTACGAAGCCTGGCATCATTTTTGGCAACCTGATCTCCGTGATCGGCGGTTTCCTGCTGGCCTCCAAAGGCCACATCGATTACCCGCTGTTCGCCTGGACGCTGATCGGCGTGTCTCTGGTGGTCGCCTCGGGTTGTGTTTTCAACAACTACATCGATCGTGACATCGACCGTAAGATGGAACGTACGAAGAACCGAGTGCTGGTTAAGGGATTGATTGCGCCAAAAACGTCGCTGGTCTACGCCACCTTGCTGGGTCTCGCTGGCTTCATGCTGCTGTGGTTCGGCGCCAATCCCCTCGCCTGCTGGCTGGGGGTAATGGGGTTCGTGGTTTATGTCGGCGTTTACAGCCTGTACATGAAGCGCCACTCCGTTTATGGCACGCTGATTGGCTCTCTCTCCGGCGCTGCGCCGCCGGTGATTGGCTACTGCGCTGTAACCGGCGACTTCGACAGCGGCGCGTTGATTCTGCTGGCTATTTTCAGCCTGTGGCAGATGCCTCACTCCTACGCTATCGCGATTTTCCGCTTCAAGGATTATCAGGCAGCGAACATTCCGGTACTGCCGGTGGTGAAAGGCATCTCCGTGGCGAAAAACCACATCACGCTGTACATCGTGGCCTTTGCCGTTGCCACCCTGATGCTCTCGCTGGGCGGTTACGCTGGGTATAAATACCTGGTGGTTGCCGCTGCGGTCAGCGTCTGGTGGTTGGGCATGGCGCTGCGTGGTTACAAAGTGGAAGATGATAAAGTCTGGGCGCGCAAGCTGTTCGGTTTCTCTATCATCGCCATTACCGCGCTCTCCGTGATGATGTCCGTCGACTTCATGGTGCCGAACTCACAGAACCTGCTGACCTACGTCTGGTAAGATTTTCTCGGTGTAAAAAAACCCGCTCCGGCGGGTTTTTTATTGTCTGGATTACGCCACCAGCATCGCCTGTGCGCTGTAAAGTAAATCCAGATGATCGCGACACATCGCCTCCAGCGAGGTTCGCGATTGATGGCTGGTCAGACTCAGCGCTCCCCAGTACAGCCCTTCCCTGTCCGCCAGCGGCACCGCGACCACCAGCATACCAATTTCAAACTCCTGCTCGATGGTGGCATATCCTTGCCGACGCACCTGCGCAATCCGTTCCATCAACGTCGCAATATCGGTCACCGTATAGGGTGTTCTCTGCTCGCGAGTCACCCGTTGCAATACCGCTTCACACTCCGCCCCCGGTAGCGATGCCAGCCACAGCCGCCCACCGGCAGTACAGTGTATTGGTACCCGCTCCCCTAGACGCACCGAGGTCGAGTTAAACGGTGTGTGCTTGCTACGGGCGATATACACCAGTTCGTTATCATCAATCACCCCAACCGAGGCATGCTCTTCGGCGCGGCTAGCCACATACTCGACAATCGGCCTCACCATTCGCGGGAACTGCGCCGAATCCACGTAAGCCTGCCCGAGACGCAGGTTTTTAGCTGTCAGCCAATAGTAGCGCCCATCGGTATCCAGATAGCCATCGTGTACCAACGTCAGGAAAAAACGGCGAGCGGCGCTTTGCGTTAAACCACTCATTTTCGCCGCCTGCGGCACGGTTAAGCGGGGATTCGCCTTCGAGAAAAGCTGGATCAGCGCCAGCCCCTTTTGCAGCCCAACGATCAGATCGCGCTGATGAATCTCGTTTTGCATAGTCGTTCACACTTTTGCAACATGAAGGGTCGATTACTGCGATTATCGCACTGTCGGTGCGATTAACAACCAACCTGTCCGAATTCTGCGTTGTCGCTCACCGCTTCCATTGAAATACTCAGGCAACAGTTAGTTAACAATTGAGGTGAGAAATGGTTAGCGGATTTACTCAGATCGTCGCCGTTATCGGGCACCCTATTACTCAGGTGAAATCACCAGAAAACTTTAACCAATACTTCGCCAGCCAAAGCATGGACAAGGTGATGATTCCGGTGGATATCGCGCCAGAGGCGGTTGCCGATTACCTGAAAGCGCTGCGCGGCTGGGACAACATGAGCGGTATTTTGGTTACCGTTCCGCATAAACAACGCGTAGCCGGGCTGCTTGATACCCTGACGCCGCGCGCCCGCCATCTGAATGCCGTGAACTGCGTGCGCAAGCTGCCTGACGGGCGTTTAGAAGGCGACATGCTGGACGGCGTCGGATTCCAGCGTGCCGCCGAGGCACATGGCTTCGAAGCCGCAGGCAAGCGCGCCCTGCTCTCCGGCTGCGGCGGCGTCGGTAGCGCCATCGCCTGGGGTCTATGCGAAGCGGGGATCCACACGCTGGCGCTCTACGACCGCGACGATGCTAGCCGTCAACGACTGGAAAACCGTCTGGCAACCCACTTCCCGACCGTGCATGTGACAGCGCTGCCCGCATCGCTGGCCGAATTCGATCTGCTGGTCAACGGTTCTCCGGCCGGTATGGCGGGTTTTGATTCACTGCCGCTGTCACCGGAGCTCCTTGAAACGCTAAACAGCAAAACTCACGTTGCCGATGTGGTAACGGCCCCGGTCATCACCCCACTGCTGACATTTGCTCGCCAACGCGGATGCCGTACCCAAACCGGTCCTGAAATGGCGCTGGCGCAGATGCATTTGATGGGCGAATTCATCGGCGCAATCCCACAACCGCAAGAGGCTAGCGCATGAAAAGCTGGGATGTGATTGTCATCGGCAGCGGCGCGGCGGGTTTTGCCGCCGCCGTCACCGCCTGCTGCAAGGGGTTATCCGTGCTGATGCTGGAGAAAGCCCCACACTTTGGCGGCACCTCGGCAATTTCTGGCGGTGCGGTTTGGATAAACGACACCGATCAGGCGCGTAAGCTTGGTAAAAGCGGCTCGCCCGAAGAGATGAAAACTTACCTGCGCACCATCATTGGTGAGGCTAATTACCGGCCGGAACTGGTGGATGCGTTTGTGCAAGCCGGGCGCGAAGCGCTGGCCTTTTTAGAGCAGGAAGGTGCGGTAAAGTACAGCCTGCGTCCACTATCACCGGATTATTACCCGTATGAACCCGGCGCGGTCGACGTTGGCCGTGCACTGGAAGTGGTGGAATACGACGGGCGTGAGCTGGGTGAGCATTTCCGTACCCTGCGCGCGCCGCCACCGGGCATGCTGCTGTTTGGCGGCATGATGGTTAACCGTGTCGATATCCAGCATTTCCTCGATATGCGCCGCTCATGGACCTCTTTGCGCCACTGCGGCAAGCTCCTGCTACGTTACGGTCGCGACCGTCTGCGCCACCACCGTGGTACCCGGCTGGCGATGGGCAATGCCCTGATTGCCCGCATGGCCACGCTGGCGCTGCGTAAAGGTCTGGAATTACAGCTTAACGTCACGGTGAAGTCGCTCATCGAGCACAACGGCCGGGTGACCGGCGTTGAAATTGAACGAGATGGTCAATCCTCAACGCTGCACGCTCGCCACGGTGTGGTGCTGGCGGCGGGTGGTTTTGCCGCCGGGCGCATCGCCCCACAGTTCCGTCCGGCTACTCAGCAGCATTACACCATGTCACCCGCAACCAACGATGGCGCGGCGCTCCAGCTTGGAGTGAGCGTGGATGCCCAACAGGGCGCTGACCTTCCCTCCAACTTTTTCTGGGCACCCGTTTCCGTACTGCGTCACCCAGACGGTAGTGAAGAGCGCTTCCCGCATCTGGTGACCGACCGCGCCAAACCTGGCGTCATCGCCGTCAATCAGCGCGGCGTACGCTTCGTCAATGAATCCAACTCCTATCACCATTTTGCCAGCGCCATGCAGCAGCAGGCGGAAAACGCCCCCTGCTTTTTACTCTGCGATGCGCAGGCGATGAAGAGCTACGGTTTGGGGCTGGCGCGCCCATCACCGGTGAACAACGATGCGCTGGTAAGCGCAGGCTATCTGTTTAAAGCACAAAGCCTTCGGGAACTCGCACAACAGCTCGGTATTGAACCACAAGAGCTAGAGCAAACCGTCTCTCGCTATAACCGCGATGCGCAGGAAGGCCACGACAGCCAATTCAACAAAGGCGGTAACAGCTACAACCGTGCAATGGGTGATGCCGCCCACCAGCCTAATGCCTGTAACGCCCCGCTCATCGCGGCACCTTTTTACGCCGTCAAAGTTTTTACCGGCGATTTAGGCACTTCACGCGGACTGGTCACCACCGCCGATGCGCAGGTAGTGAATCAGCAAGGCACACCTATCTGCGGACTGTACGCGGTCGGCAACGATATGGATTCAGTCATGGCTGGCACCTATCCCGGCCCCGGCATCACCCTCGGCCCTGCGCTGACTTTTGGCTACCTGGCCGCCGTACATATGGCTCAACAATCCCCACTCACTTCTGGAGAAACAGCATGATTTATGAAAAACGCACTTACACCATCAATCCACTGAAAATGGCCGACTGGCTGGCGCTGTATAAAAGCGATGCTTACGCGGTGCAGACTGAGCACCTGGGCAAGCTGATTGGCTTTTTCTTTACCGAGATAGGCGTAGTGAATCAGGTCGTGCATATCTGGGCCTATGAAAGTCTCGATGACCGTCTGGTGCGTCGGGGTCGCATGGCGCAGGACGAGCGCTGGCTGACCTTCTCTCGCAAAAACCGCGAGCTGGCGGCGGTAGAACGTCTGGAGTCGGTACTGATGCGCCCGACCGATTTCTCGCCGCTGCAATAAGGAATAAGACGATGAGCAGGCATGTCGAGGTGGATCTGCTGGTAGTGGGCTCCGGGGCCGCGGGGCTGGCGACCGCCGTCACCGCTGCGCTGCATGGCGCACGAGTGCTGGTTGCCGAAAAAGAGGCCGTTATCGGCGGCACCAGTGCCTGGTCCGGTGGTTGGCTGTGGATCCCGCAAAACCCCCTCGCCCGCGAGGAAGGGATTATTGAAGACGACGCCGCACCGCTGGCCTATTTGCAGGCGGAAATGGGTGGGCTTCCTGCCGACGCACGCCTGCGCACTTTCTTACGCTACGGCCCAGAGATGGTGGACTTTTTCCGCCGGAACACGGCGGTCCAGTTTCTCTCCGGCAGCAAAATGCCGGACTTTCACAACAGCCACGGTTTTGCCACCGGTGGACGCTCGGTGACGGCTCAACCCTATGATGCCAGAGGGCTAGGGAATTGGCTCCATCGCCTGCGCCCGCCATTGGAAACCATCAGTCTGGCTGGCATGGGGATCGCCGGGGGCGCGGATATGGCGCACTTTTTTAACGCCACCCGTTCACCGCGTTCGGCGCTGTATGCCGCCCGCCGCTTGATGCGTCATGGCTGGCAGCGTTTGCGTTACGGGCGTGGTCGCCACCTGGTCAACGGCAATGCGCTGATGGCTCGCCTGCTGCGTTCCGCCCTCGATGCCGGCGTCCGTTTCCAGCTTAATGCCCCAGTGTCACGACTGCTGAAGGATGAAAACAGCATCACGGGCGCAATCCTTGCCAGCGATGAGGGCCAGATTCAGGTCAATGCGCAGGCCGTCGTGTTGGCCTGCGGCGGCTTCCCGCACGATAAACAGCGCCTGGCGCAACACGTTCCACACGCCAGTCAGGGCTACGGTCACTTTTCTGCGGCACCACCGAGCAACCAGGGTGACGGCATTCGTCTAGGCGAAACCGTCGGCGGGCAGTTTGATACGACGCTGAAAAACCCCATGGCCTGGGCACCGGTTTCACGCGTCTCATCCGCCAGCGGCTTACCGCTCGCTTTCCCACATTTGGTGGAAAGGGCCAAACCGGGATTTCTCGCGGTACGCCCAAACGGCAGGCGTTTCGTTAATGAAGCCGATTCGTATCACGACTTTATCGCAGCGCTGATTGATGCCACGCCGGATGGCGAACAGCCACAGGCCTGGCTTATCGCTGACAGCCGCGCATTGCATCGTTATGGCCTGGGGCATGCGCGCCCGACGCCGTTTCCGGTCGAAGCCTGGTTGCGTACCGGCTATTTGCAAAGCGCACCAACGCTTGAGGCGCTGGCGGAAAAATGCGGCATTGACCGCACCGCACTTGGCGAAACGGTTGCACGTTTCAATAGTTTCGCCCATCAGGGACGCGATGATGACTTTCAACGCGGGGCGTCTGCCTACAACTGCGCCCAGGGCGATGCTCGCCATCAGCCCAATCCGACGCTGGGAGCATTAGAACGGGCACCGTATTACGCCGTGCGCATCCTACCCGGTTCGCTCGGCTCCTTTAGCGGCCTGAAAACCGATGAACAAGCGCGTGTATTAAACGCCGAGCAGCAGCCCATCCCCGGCCTCTTTGCCGTGGGTAACGATATGTCGAGCGTGATGCAGGGGTACTACCCCAGCGGCGGCATCACGCTCGGCCCTGCCATGACCTTTGGTTATCTGGTGGGAAAAAACCTGTCCGCCGCGCTAAAGAACTAAAAACACCTACGCATTTTTGCCAACGGAAGGCGCCAAACATAACAAAAACCTTACCTGCAACTGTACTGGAGTCTTTATGAATATGCGTTCACTGTCCCTTGCCGCACTCACTATGCTCGACGTTCCACCGCCCGAGCAGGTCCGCATCGCTGCCCATACGGGTTACAGCCACGTGGGCCTTCGGCTACTGCCCGCAACCCCTGACGACCCGAACTACGACATGCTCGGCGATACGCCGAGGGTGCGTGATACACTCGCAGCCCTGCGCGATACCGGTATTCACGTCTCCGACGTTGAGATCGTGCGTTTAACGCCGGACTTCAGCCTTGATGCGCTACAGCCCTTCTTCGAAACCGCCGCCCGCCTGGAAGCACAGCAGGTGCTGGTGGCCGGGAATGACAGCGACCTGCGACGTAGTGCGGATAATCTGGCTCGACTGGCACAGGCGGGAGAAACCTACGGCCTGACCATGAATCTGGAACCCATGCCCTGGACCCAGATTCGCACTATCGCTGATGCTCAGACGCTGATCGATGCCAGCGGCCAAAGCAACGTTGGTATTCTGGTCGACGCGATCCATTTTTGGCGTGCAGGGGAATCTCTGGACGCCCTGAAGGCTCTGACCCCGCAACAGCTCAACTATATGCAGCTGTGTGATGCCCCGGCGTTAATTCCCACCGATACACAAGAGCTTATCTACCAGGCCCGCTGCGCGCGTCAGGTTCCGGGTGAAGGCGGGCTGGATTTGCGCGGCTTGATGGCCGCACTGCCCGCCACGCTACCGATCTCGGTGGAAGTGCCGCTGGCCGGTGCTCAAGGAGCACTGCCAGCCCAACAACGCGCCCAGCTGCTGTTTAACGCTGCACAATCCTTCCTGTAAACAGGAGCTCGCTATGTCACAGACTCAACGCCTGGATGTCAGAGAACTCATAAACTCCAACCCGCTCAGCCGTTACCAGAAACTGGTTATTTTCCTGGGTTTCTGCGTGATTGCGCTCGACGGATTCGATATCGCCATTATGGGGTTCATCGCCCCCACGCTGAAGCAAGAATGGGGCGTCAGCAACCATGAGCTCGGCTTTGTCATCAGCACGGCGCTGATTGGCCTCGCCCTCGGTGCCCTCTTCTCCGGGCCGCTCGCCGACTGGCTGGGGCGCAAAAAAATCATCATTAATAGCGTCTTTTTCTTTGGCTTCTGGACCATTGCCACCGCCTTTTCGCAGAACATCGAACAGATGATCTTTTTCCGCTTTATGACTGGCCTGGGCCTTGGCGCCGCCATGCCGAATATGAGCACGTTGGTCTCGGAGTATGCGCCGGAACGCCAGCGCTCATTTATTATCACCGTGATTTTCTGCGGATTTACCTTCGGTGCTGCGATTGGTGGATTTGCCGCTTCGTGGCTGATCCCTCAGTTCGGCTGGCATTCACTGATGGCGCTGGGTGGGGTTCTGCCGCTGTTGTTTGCACCACTTCTTATCTGGAAGCTGCCGGAATCGGCGCGTTTTCTGGTGATAAAACAGGCGCCTGTCGCCCGTATTCACGCCATTTTGCAGCGTTTTTATCCCGGCCAGGTGAGCGAGAACGTCAGCTTTATCCTGCCGCAGCAGCCGATTAAAAGCAGCGCCATGCGTATTGTGCTGTCGCGCGATTATCTGTTCGGTTCGCTGATGCTGTGGCTGGTCTATTTTATGGGGCTGTTTCTGGTCTATATCCTCGGCAGCTGGCTGCCAACGTTGGTGAAAGAGATTGGCCTGACGGTCAGCCAGGCCGCCATCATGACTGCACTGTATCAGGCAGGCGGTACCGTCGGGTCGCTGTTTGCCGGCTGGCTGATGGATAAGATCAACCCGCACCGGGCGCTAGGGATTATTTTTGCCGTGGGTGGTGTGTTCACCATGGCCATTGGCTACGCCGGGGTGAATTTCCCACTGCTGTGTTCGCTGGCCTTTATCAGCGGTGCCTGCCTGAACGGCGCGAATACCGGAATGAACGCGCTATCGGCCCGGTTCTATCCTACCCAAGCGCGCGCCACCGGCTCCAGCTGGATGCACGGCGTTGGCCGTATCGGGGCGATTCTGAGCGCCTTTGCCGGTGCCGAAATGCTGGCAATGGGGCTCGATTTCAGATCGGTATTCCTGATTCTGGGGATCCCGGCGGCGTTAACCGTCCTCGGTCTGGCCGCTAAAAGCTACTGGGCCGCTGGCCCCGTCGAGAATAAACCCGCCATCACCGCATCGCTGAGGAGCCCATCATGAGTCGTATTCGTCTTGCCGTTATTGGCGCCGGTGCCATCGGGCGTAAACATATTGAGGTGATCAGTCAGGTGCCACAGGCGGAACTGGTGGCCATTGCCGACCCATCTCCGCAGGCCGAGGCGTTAGCAACATCATTAGGCGTGACGTGGTATGGCGACGTGGAGACCATGCTGGAACACGAAAAGCCGCAGGGGGTGATTAACGCCACGCCGAATACGCTGCACGTTCCCTGCGCCATCGCCTGTATCGAACGGGGGATCCCGGTGCTGGTAGAGAAGCCCGTGGCCGAGTCACCGAAACGCGCGCAGGAACTGGTTTTAGCCGCACAAAAACACGGCGTGCCGGTGTTGGTCGGCCATCACCGGCGACATAACGCGCTGACCGCCGCGGCAAAAGCGCTAATTGAGAACGGAGATCTGGGCAAGATTGTGGCGGTATCTGCACATTGGATGCTGCAAAAGCCCGACGACTACTTTGATGTCGCCTGGCGTCGTGAGCCGGGTGCTGGGCCGCTGCTGGTCAACCTGGTGCATGACATCGATCTTTTACGCTACCTGTTGGGTGAAATTGAAGAGGTGCAGGCAATGACCTCCAACGCGACCCGCGGTTTTGCTAACGAAGACAGCGCGGTGGTGAATCTACGCTTTGCCTGCGGCGCATTGGGCAGCGCGGTGCTAAGCGACTGCGGTGTCAGCCCGTGGAGCTGGGAGATGAACTCGGCGGAGAACGTCATCTACGCCCACACGCCGGAGAACTGCTATTTGATTTCCGGCAGCAAAGGGGCGCTGGCCATTCCGCAAATGCGATGGTGGCGCTACGGCGAGCAAAGCGGCTGGCACGCTCCTCTGTTGCAGGAAACACTGGCTGTTGAGCCGATCGACCCGTTTATTCTGCAACTGCGCCATTTCCTGCAGGTGATTACCGGTGAGGCCGCGCCTATTATTGATGCCGCCGATGCGTTACGCTCACTCGAAGTGATCGACAAAATTCGCCTGATGGCACCTAACGCCGCGTAAACGCTCCCGTAGCCCGGTGGCATTCTCACCATTGGGCTACGGGTTTCTGTCTCGATTCCGCACAAATGATTCAATAATGTAATATTTGTTAATTAAGCGTCTGTTTACCCTGCCCGCTCCCCGCACTACACTACCCCCAGCTTTTATCTTGAGGTGGGAATGAACGATTACAAAATGACGCCCGGTGAGTTGCGCGCCACCTGGGGTTTAGGAACCGTATTTTCTTTGCGTATGCTCGGCATGTTTATGGTTCTGCCGGTTCTGACCACATATGGCATGGCATTACAGGGCGCTAGCGAAGCGCTGATTGGCCTGGCTATTGGTATTTACGGCCTGGCGCAGGCGGTGTTTCAAATTCCTTTCGGGTTGGTCTCTGACCGCATTGGCCGCAAGCCATTAATTATCGGCGGGCTGGCGATTTTCGTGCTGGGCAGCGTGATTGCCGCCATGTCGGATTCAATCTGGGGCATTATTCTCGGCCGCGCGCTGCAAGGCTCCGGGGCCATTGCCGCGGCGGTGATGGCGCTGCTTTCCGATCTCACCCGCGAACAAAACCGCACCAAGGCGATGGCGTTTATCGGTGTTAGCTTCGGCGTCACCTTTGCTATCGCGATGGTGCTGGGCCCAATCATCACCCACAAACTAGGGCTCCATGCGCTGTTCTGGATGATTGCCGGGCTGGCGACGCTCGGGATTTTGCTGACCATTCTGGTGGTGCCAGACAGCAAAAACCACGTGCTCAACCGCGAATCCGGGATGGTGAAAGGCTGCTTTAGCAAAGTGCTGATGGAGCCAAGGCTGCTGAAGCTCAACTTCGGCATTATGTGCCTGCATATTTTGCTAATGTCGACCTTCGTCGCCCTGCCGGGCCAACTGGAGGCCGCCGGTTTCCCGGCACCCGAGCACTGGAAAATTTATCTGGTGACGATGCTGGTGTCGTTCATCTCGGTGGTGCCGTTTATTATCTATGCCGAAGTGAAACGCCGTATGAAGCGCGTCTTCGTGCTGTGCATTTCTCTGCTGCTGATTGCGGAAATTGTGCTGTGGGGTTCCGGTAACTCCTTCTGGGAGCTGGTTATTGGCGTACAGATTTTCTTCCTCGCGTTCAACCTGATGGAAGCACTGCTGCCTTCACTTATCAGTAAAGAGTCCCCAGCGGGTTACAAAGGGACGGCGATGGGTATTTACTCCACCAGCCAGTTCCTGGGCGTGGCCATTGGCGGTTCGCTGGGCGGTTGGGTTGACGGTCTGTTTGATTCGCAAACGGTCTTTCTCGCCGGGGCGCTGTTAGCCACCGTCTGGCTACTGGTCTCAATGACCATGCAGGAACCGCAGTACGTTAGCAGCCTGCGCGTAGAAATTCCCAAAGATATCACCGCCGATGATGCGCTGCGTGAGCGCCTGCTGGCAACGAATGGCGTCAAAGAAGTGTTGGTGGTCGCTGAAGAGCACTCGGCTTACGTGAAAATTGACAGCAAAGTGACCAACCGCTTTGAGGTCGAGCAGGCGATTGCCGCTCAGTAAACAGAACAGCCCGCACGATCGTGCGGGCTGTGCTTACGCGATTAGTCGCGGAAGTTTTTGAACTGGAACGGCTGGCCGAGATCGCCGCCGCGTACCAGCGCCATCGCGGCCTGCAGATCGTCGCGCGCCTTACCGGTCACACGAAGTTCTTCACCCTGAATCTGCGTTTGTACTTTCAGCTTGCTGTCTTTGATCAGCTTCACGATCTTCTTCTGAACCGCGCTCTCGATCCCCTGCTTCAACTTGGCTTCAACGAACCAGGTTTTTCCGCTGTGGACGAAATCTTCCGGCACATCCAGTGACGTCCCTTCAATACCGCGTTTAAGCAGCTTGGCGCGCAGAATATCCAGCAGCTGATTGACCTGGAAGTCAGATTCGCTCAGCACCTTAATCGTCTTATTCGCTTCGTTTAATTCAAAAGTGGCTTCAACGCCACGAAAGTCAAAACGAGACTCAACTTCACGGCTCGCGTTATCAACCGCGTTGCGTGCTTCCTGAAGATCGACTTCAGAGACAATATCGAAAGATGGCATCTTTTCCCCTCCCTTAGTTTCTTTTGCGTTGCATAATACCTGCAACGCGGCATAACTCAACTTGTTATCCCCGGAAGCCGAGTTGATAGCGCTATACTCACACTACTGGCATCATAGTCAGCGTGAAGTATGACACACCCATTGCATCTGGTGTGGTCAGTGGACGGTCAGGAGGATGTTTGAAAATTACGGTATTGGGATGTGGTGCGCTGGGTCAGCTATGGATGACGGCGCTCCACAAAAAAGGATTTGAAGTACAAGGCTGGTTACGCGTACCTCAGCCCTACTGTAGCGTCAATTTGTTAGAGCTGGACGGCACCATTTTTAACCAGTCGCTCATCGCCAACGACCCCGACTTCCTGGCGCAAAGCGATCTGCTGCTTGTCACCTTGAAAGCCTGGCAAGTGTCCGACGCGGTACGAAGCCTGGCATCCCGCCTGCCGGAGACCACACCAATCCTGCTGATTCACAACGGCATGGGCACCCTCAACGAACTTAACGATCTCAAGCAACCCATTCTGCTTGGTGCCACAACCCAGGCCGCGCGCCGCGATGGCAGCGTGATTATTCATGTGGCCAACGGCACGACCCATATTGGCCCCGGCAAACACTATGACGAAGATTACAGTCAACTTGCCGAAACGCTGCAGGACGTGTTGCCGGACGTCGCCTGGCACGACAGCATTCATTCCGCCATGTGGCGCAAGCTTGCCGTCAACTGTGTCATCAACCCACTCACCGCGCTAATGGACTGTAAGAACGGCGAGTTACGCGCTCATCCGGAACAGATTGCGCGCATCTGCGAAGAAGTGGCAATGACCATGACGCGGGAAGGATTTCATACCTCACCGGAAAGTCTGTTATTTTATGTTAACCAGGTGATTGAACTGACAGCGGAAAATATCTCTTCCATGCTGCAGGACATCCGCGCACTTCGGCATACGGAAATCGACTATATCACCGGTTTTCTGTTGAAACGCGCGCGGGCGCACGGCATTCCAGTGCCGGAAAATACCCGCCTGTATGAACTGGTTAAACGTAAGGAGAGTGAATATGAGCGCGTCGGCACTGATTTGCCTCGCTCCTGGTAGTGAAGAGATGGAAGCGGTCACCACGATTGATTTATTAGTGCGTGGCGGCATTCAGGTCACTACCGCCAGCGTCGCGAGCGATGGCAACCTGACCATTACCTGCTCGCGCGGCGTTAAGCTGCTGGCCGATGCCCCATTGGTTGAAGTTGCCGACGGTGATTTCGATATCATCATCCTGCCGGGCGGCATTAAGGGCGCGGAGTGCTTCCGCGACAGCACGCTGCTGGTCGAGACGGTAAGGCAATTTCACCTCTCCGGGCGCATTGTTGCCGCCATTTGTGCGGCAGCCGCCACCGTACTGGTCCCGCACGATCTCTTCCCGATTGGCAATATGACCGGCTTCCCAGCGCTGAAAGATCAGATTCCAGAGGGTCAGTGGCAGGATAAGCGCGTCGTCTGGGACCCGCGTGTTAATCTGCTCACCAGTCAGGGGCCGGGGACGGCTATCGATTTCGGTCTGAAGATTGTCGACCTGCTGGTCGGGCGTGAAAAAGCCTATGAAATTTCTACACAGCTGGTGATGGCGGCAGGTATTTATAACCACTACGAAGCGTAGTTCTTCGCCGACAGGCAATAAAAAACCGGTATAGCCTAACACCGTTATTTTAAGATTGAGATACCCGGGGCGACCACCGGGTTTGGCGTCCCTCCGGGAACCAAATCCCGGCGTTTCCCCTAATCGCTTTGCTTAAGTTAACTGTGTTACGGCATAACCGGTTTTTTTATTATGAGGATTCACGCTTACGGACGGTAAACCTTCACGTTGACGAAGCCCTGCTCGCGCAGATACAGCGCCTGCAGACGGCTCATCACCCCGCGCTCACACCACAGCAGATAGGTTTTGCTCTGGTCGAGATCGCCAAACTTGGTGCTCAGTTTGTAGAACGGCAGCGACGCCACTTCCACGCCTTCCACTTTCAGCGGCTTGTCGTCTTGTTCGTCTACCGAACGGATATCCAGAATCACGTCGTTTTCAGCGAAACCGCTCACGGTTTCCACTTCCACCACTTCTTGCTGAGTCTGCTGGGCGATATCGCGAATGTCGACATTGTTCGCTTCGGCAACCACTTTATCCAGAATGCTGAAATCAAAGTTAGCTTCTTCGGCTTCGATTTTCGCCTTCACCGCTTTGATGGTTGGGCTTTTCGAAATAACACCGCAGTATTCCGGCATGGTACGGGCAAAATCTTCGGTGCCGATTTCACGTGCCAGATCGATAATGTGCTCTTTATCGTGCGAGATCAGCGGACGCAGAATCAGGGTATCGGAAACATTGTCGATAAGACGCAGGTTGGTCAGCGTCTGGCTGGAGACCTGGCCCAGCGCTTCACCGGTGACCAGCGCCTGCACGCCGTAGCGTTCAGCCACCTGGGATGCCGCGCGAACCATCATACGCTTGAGCACCACGCCCATCTGGCCATCTTCAACTTTCTCAAGGATTTCGCCAACCACAGGCTCGAAGTTGATCGCCACGAAACGCACGCGGTGGGAGCTGCCGAAGCGGTTCCACAGATAGTGGGCAACCTGACGCACGCCAATTTCATGGGCCGCGCCGCCGAGGTTGAAGAAGCAGTAGTGCACACGGCAACCGCGACGCATCAGCATATAGCTGGAAACGCCGGAGTCGAAACCACCGGAGATCAGCGACAGCACGTCTTCCTGGGTACCGATAGGGAAACCGCCAATACCTTCGTAGCGCCCTTTCACCAGCAGTAAACGGTCGTTTTCGATTTCCAGGTTAACGGTCACATCCGGATTGGTCAGCTTCACGCGCGCCGTTTCGATGTGTTGGTTCAGACCGCCGCCAACGTAACGTTCCACTTCAATAGAAGTGAACTCATGCTTACCGCGACGTTTTACGCGCACGCAGAAGGATTTGCCTTCCAGCGCTTCGCGCCACAGCGGCAGCGTCTGCTCAAAGATATTGTGCAGCGAGGTAAACGGAACGTCTTCCACTTCCAGAATATGGTGAATACCAGGGATACGCGTCAACGCATCGCGCAGGATCAGACGTTTGTCTTCATCTTTGGAACGCACTTCGATGTGATCCCAGTGACGAACGACAGCGAGCGTTTCATCGTGATTTTTAAGAACGTTACGAATGTTACCGGTTAAAATTTTAATAAAGCGCAAACGCACAGTTTGGCTTTTGATGGTGATTTCCGGGAACAATTTAATGATAAACTTCATGGCGGCAATGGTTCGTTGGCAAGCCCGACGGGGCTTTAGGCAAAAAGATGTATCGCAGCGCGCCGTTGTTACCGAGGGAGCCTGCGTCCAGGACGCGGAGTATACCATCATCCCGCTTACCATTGCGTGTTATTTGCTTCACGACCAGACTCCGTTACCATAGACGCAGTCGCGACATAACAAGAGCCAAAAATTCACTATGCCAAAGAAAAATGAAGCCCCGGCCAGTTTTGAAACCGCATTAACCGAGCTGGAGCAGATTGTTAATCGTCTTGAGAGTGGCTCCCTGCCGCTGGAAGAGGCGCTCAACGAATTTGAACGTGGCGTGCAGCTGGCACGTCAGGGGCAGACAAAACTGCAGCAAGCTGAACAGCGCGTGCAGATCCTGCTGGCCGATAACGAAGACGCACCTTTAACGCCTTTCACCCCGGACGCCGAATAAAATGGATTTCTCGCAACAGCTCAATGCCTGCGTAGAACAGGCAAACGACGCGCTGCGCCGTTTTATCGCTCCGCTGCCGTTTCAGAACACTCCTCTGGTTGAGGCCATGGAGTATGGCGCACTATTAGGTGGTAAACGCCTGCGACCGTTCCTGGTGTACGCCACCGGCAAAATGTTCGGCGTCAGCACCGCAACGCTAGATGCGCCGGCCGCTGCCGTTGAGTGTATTCACGCCTATTCGCTGATGCATGACGACCTACCGGCGATGGACGACGACGATCTGCGCCGCGGTCAGCCGACCTGCCACATCAAATTTGGCGAGGCGAGCGCAATTCTGGCCGGTGACGCGCTGCAAACGCTGGCGTTTTCTATACTCAGTGATGCGCCGATGCAAGAAGTCTCCGACCGCGATCGCCTGGCGATGCTGTCAGAACTGGCGACGGCCAGCGGTGTCGCCGGTATGTGCGGTGGACAGGCGTTGGATCTGGAAGCTGAAGGACAACAGGTTAATCTGGAAATACTGGAGCGCATCCACCGGCATAAAACCGGGGCGCTGATTCGTGCCGCCGTTCGTCTGGGTGCGCTGAGCGCCGGTGAACAAGGGCGACATGCGCTACCTTTGCTGGATAAGTACGCTGAAAGCATCGGCCTGGCGTTCCAGGTTCAGGATGACATTCTGGATGTGGTGGGCGATACTGCGACCCTCGGAAAGCGCCAGGGTGCCGATCAGCAGCTCGGGAAGAGCACCTATCCTGCATTACTGGGTCTTGAGCAAGCCCGGACAAAAGCCAGTGACCTTATTGCCGATGCCCGCCAGTCGTTAAACGAGCTGGCCGCGCAGTCACTGGATATCACAGCACTGGAAGCGCTAGCGAACTACATCATCCTGCGCGACAAATAAACAATAAATGAGTCTCCGATGAGTTTTGATATTGCCAAATACCCGACCCTGGCACTGGTCGATTCCACCCAGGAATTACGCCTGTTGCCAAAAGAGAGCCTGCCGAAGCTATGTGACGAGCTACGTCGTTACCTGCTCGACAGCGTGAGCCGTTCCAGCGGACACTTTGCCTCCGGGCTTGGCACGGTGGAACTCACCGTGGCGCTGCATTATGTCTACAACACGCCGTTCGACCAGCTCATCTGGGACGTCGGTCACCAGGCCTATCCGCATAAAATTCTGACCGGACGCCGCGACAAAATTGGCACGATTCGTCAGAAAGGGGGCCTACACCCGTTCCCGTGGCGCGGCGAAAGCGAGTATGACGTGCTGAGCGTCGGACACTCCTCGACGTCGATTTCAGCGGGCATTGGCATTGCCGTGGCGGCAGAAAAAGAGAACAAACAGCGTCGCACCGTCTGCGTGATTGGCGACGGCGCGATTACCGCGGGCATGGCGTTTGAAGCGATGAACCATGCCGGCGATATCAAGCCCGATATGCTGGTGGTACTGAACGACAACGAAATGTCGATCTCGGAAAACGTCGGCGCGCTCAATAACCATCTGGCGCAGCTGCTTTCCGGCAAGCTTTACTCCTCCCTGCGTGAAGGCGGTAAGAAAGTCTTCTCCGGCGTACCGCCGATTAAAGAGCTGCTCAAACGCACGGAAGAACACATCAAAGGCATGGTCGTGCCGGGGACACTGTTCGAAGAGTTGGGCTTTAACTACATCGGGCCGGTGGATGGCCATGACGTGGTTGGGCTGGTCAATACGCTCAAGAACATGCGCGACCTGAAAGGCCCGCAATTCCTGCATATCATGACCAAAAAAGGCCGTGGCTATGAGCCCGCCGAGAAAGATCCGATCACCTTCCACGCGGTGCCTAAATTCGACCACACCAGTGGTAAGCTGCCGAAAAGTAGCGGCGGCCTGCCGTCGTATTCAAAAATCTTCGGCGACTGGCTGTGTGAGACTGCCGCCAAAGATGCCAAGCTGATGGCGGTCACCCCAGCCATGCGTGAAGGCTCCGGCATGGTCGAGTTCTCCAAAAAATATCCTGACCAGTATTTTGATGTCGCCATTGCCGAACAACATGCGGTGACTTTCGCCGCGGGTCTGGCTATTGGCGGCTATAAGCCGATTGTCGCGATTTATTCTACCTTCCTCCAGCGCGCCTACGACCAGGTGATCCACGACGTTGCCATCCAGAAGCTGCCGGTGCTGTTTGCTATCGACCGCGCGGGCATCGTGGGTGCCGACGGGCAGACGCATCAGGGGGCGTTCGATATCTCCTACCTGCGCTGCATCCCGGAAATGGTCATCATGACCCCGAGCGATGAAAACGAGTGTCGCCAGATGCTGTACACCGGCTACCATTACAGCGATGGCCCGAGCGCGGTACGCTATCCACGCGGTTGTGGCACGGGCGCTACGCTTGAGCCATTGGCTAAACTGCCGTTGGGCAAAGGGGTGGTGAAACGTGAAGGCGAAAAACTGGCGATTCTCAACTTTGGTACGCTGCTGGCGGAAGCCGAAGTCGTTGCCGAAAAACTTAACGCTACGCTAGTCGATATGCGCTTTGTGAAACCACTGGATGAGTCACTGATCCTCGAGATGGCTGCGCGTCACGAATCTCTGGTCACGCTTGAAGAAAACGCCATTATGGGCGGTGCGGGCAGCGGGGTGAACGAAGTCCTGATGGCGCATCGTAAACCAGTACCCGTGCTGAATCTTGGCCTGCCTGATTTCTTCATCCCACAAGGGACGCAGGAAGAAGCGCGTGCCGATATTGGCCTCGACGCAGCAGGCATCGAAGCGAAGATCGCGGCCTGGTTGGCATAATCCCCCCTATCGCTCCTGCTATGCTTAAAGGTAAACCCCTAACCCGCGAGCAGGAGCTGAATCATGCAATACCATCTCTTAGGACAAACCGACCTTCGGGTTTCCCGCCTTTGCCTGGGCTGTATGACCTTCGGCGAACCAGATCGGGGTAAACACGCCTGGACGCTACCGGAAGACAGTAGCCGACCCATCATTCAGCGCGCACTCGAAGGCGGCATCAACTTTTTTGACACCGCCAACAGCTATTCCGATGGCAGCAGCGAAGAGATCGTCGGCAGGGCACTGCGCGATTTCGCTCGCCGTGACGAAGTCGTAGTCGCCACCAAGGTCTACCACCAGGTGGGCGATTTAGAAGAAGGGCTTTCACGCGCGCAGATTTTACGCTCAATTGACGACAGCCTGCGCCGCCTTGGCATGGACCACGTCGATCTGCTACAAATTCATCGCTGGGATTACCGCACGCCCATTGAAGAGACGCTGGAAGCGCTGGACGAGGTGGTAAAATCGGGCAAAGCCCGCTTTATCGGCGCCTCTTCAATGCATGCCCGCCAGTTTGCCCATGCGCTGGCGCTGCAAAAAGCCAACGGCTGGGCGCCGTTTGTGACCATGCAGGATCACTACAATCTGATTTATCGGGAAGAAGAGCGCGATATGCTGCCGCTGTGCGTGGAAGAAGGCGTGGCGGTGATCCCATGGAGCCCACTGGCGCGCGGCCGTCTGACCCGTCCATGGGGGGAAACCACCGCGCGTCTGGTCTCTGATGAGTTTGGCCAGACGCTCTACAGCACCACGGAAGAGAACGACGAACAAATTGCCGGGGAATTGGAGCGGGTAGCCGAAGAAGTGGAAGCCAGCCGCGCGCAAACAGCGCTGGCATGGTTGTTGAGTAAACCCGGAGTGGCAGCGCCGATTATCGGCGCATCGCGTGAGGATCAGTTAGAGGAGCTGTTAAACGCAGTTGATCTGACGCTGACGCCAGAGCAGATCTCAGCGATGGAAGCACCGTATCAGGTACATCCGGTGGTGGGGTTTAAGTAACAGAATACCCCCTCACCCTAGCCCTCTCCCCGATGGGGAGAGGGAACCGTTCGGCATCACTTTTTAGTGATGTGCATCATCACACCGCAGACCAATTTTCCCTCTCTCCCTTCCGGGATGAGGGTCAACACATCACAGAACGTGGTGCCCCACAACGTACAGTATCCCCGCCGAGATCACCCCGGCGACGATATCATCGACCATGATCCCCATGCCGCCATGAATGTTGCGGTCAAACCAGCGGATTGGCCACGGTTTCCACATATCCAGAATGCGGAATACCACAAACCCGGCTAGCACCCACTGCCAGCTAATCACCGGGATCGCCATCAAGGTAATCCACATACCGATAAACTCATCCCACACAATGCTTCCGTGGTCATGAGTCTGCATATCTCGCGCCGTACGACGGCAGATATACACCCCGATGCAGATACCGAACATCACCACCAGCGAATAAACCTGCAGGGGTAAAAAGGTCAGTAAGTACCAGAACGGGATAGAGGCCAATGAGCCCATGGTACCTGGGACTATTGGGCTTAAGCCGCTACCAAACCCAGTCGCCAACAGGTGCCAGGGATTGCGTAAATTCAGGCGGCTTTTTGCGATATCGTGCTTAGCCAAAGTGATCGTACCCCTTCCAGTCCAGCGTGACCGCCTTTCCATCTTGTGTAAAATTCAGCCCTTCTACATCAGCGCTAATTTGGCCGATACAGGTAAATGCCGTACCGAGCTGGCCCAGTGCCACTTCCAGCGCCCCGCGGTTCAATTCTGGAACCGTAAAGCACAGCTCATAATCCTCGCCGCCGGAAAGCGCATAGCGGCATGCCTGCTCTGGCGAAACGTGACGCAGCATCGCCCCAGAATACGGCAGCATATCCAGTTCAACCCGTGCGCCAACGCCGCTGGCCTTCAGAATATGCCCGAGATCGGAAATCAGCCCGTCGGAGAGATCGATGGCCGAACTGGCGAGGTCACGCAGCGCCTGGCCTTGCAATACCCGCGGTGTCGGGCGCAGATGGCGCTGTCGTAGATAGGCGGCATCTTCCGGCACCTCAATCTTCAATTGATTCAGCAGCAAAGCCAACCCAGCAGCACTGTCACCCGGCGTACCGGTGACGTAAATCCAGTCGCCCGGTTTCGCCCCTGAACGCTTGAGCGCACGCCCCACCGGCACATAGCCGTGGATACTGAGCGTCATCGCCAGCGGACCCTTGGTGGTGTCGCCGCCAATGAGCTGCATATCGTAGTAGTTTAGCTGTTCAAACAGGCTATCGCTGAACGCCGCCAGCCAGTTTTCATCGACTGAAGGCAACGTCAATGCCAGCGTTAACCATGCAGGATCGGCGCCCATTGCGGCCAGATCGCTGACGTTAACCGCCAGTGCTTTATAGGCTAAATCAGCCGGGTCGATATCAGGAAGGAAATGGTTCCCCGCGACCAGCGTGTCGGTACTAATGGCCAGGGTTTGTTTTTCGGGGATGTTGAGTAAAGCACAATCGTCACCGATACCGGTCTCGACATCAAGACGAGCGTTTCGTACTCGATCAAAATAACGGGCAATCAGGGAGAATTCGCCGCATGCCATACGTTATGCCTCAGCAGAAGGATAAAACAAGGCCGGGGAAAGCGGTAAAAACCACCTTCTCACCGGCCTACAGGTTACTTTTTGCGGGGACGAATGGCAGGAGCGGCTTTATCCAGCACGCCGTTGACGAACTTGTGGCTGTCTTCAGCGCCAAAGGTTTTTGCCAGCTCGATTGCTTCGTTGATAGCCACTTTGTACGGCACATCATCACGCTTAGAAAGCTCGAACAGCGCGATGCGCAGCACAGCCTTCTCTACCTGGCCCAGCTCTTCGAGCAGACGGGACAGGTATGGCTTCATCAATCCGTCGAGGTACGCGCTGTTAGTCGCCACCCCGGACAGCAGTTCACGGAAGTACACGACGTCAACATCTTTAACGTCCTGTTCCGCCAGGAACTGGTATTCAACATCAGAGATGTCGTTCTGGGACAACTGCCAGGAATAGAGCGCCTGGACGGCACACTCACGGGCGCGGCGACGAGCAGCAGGTTTCACGGATTTCCCCTTACAAAAATCAGGCCTTGATGGCTTTCAATACATTAATCATTTCAAGCGCGGTCAGTGCAGCTTCCGCACCTTTGTTACCGGCTTTTGTGCCAGCGCGTTCGATGGCTTGTTCAATACTTTCGGTAGTCAGAACACCGAAGGCTACTGGGATTTCGCTGTCCTGAGCGACGTGCGCCAGGCCATTGCTTGCCCCACCAGCAACATATTCGAAGTGGGCAGTACCGCCACGGATAACTGTACCCAGTGCAATCACCGCATCGTATTTACCGGTTTTAGCCAGTGCGCCTGCTGCCAGCGGCAGTTCATAAGCGCCAGGAACCCAAACAACGGTGATGTTTTCATCTTTAACCTGACCAATGCGTTTCAGGGCGTCGATAGCACCTTCCAGCAGGCTGTCATTGATAAAGTTGTTGAAACGCGCGATGGTGATGGCGACGCGAGCGTCCGGGGTAGCAACGTTAGCTTCAATAATGTTCATACTCTTCCTTTGGGTTCATTTGCCCCGCAGGGGGGCGGATTTTATCATAATATTCTGGGCGCTGCTTCCTCTAATTCGGAATGCCTCACGCAGTGGTTAAATGCAGGCAGACGTCCGGGCCAACCTGGCGTATCTCATTGAATTTAAAATGGGGGGCCTGGCTCAGTTTCTCAAGGCCCGGCAGCACACATAATCCGCGTGCATCGTTTCCTAACAGTTTAGGCGCGATATAGACGATAAGCTCATCCACCAGCCCCGCTTCAATCAGCGCACCCGCAAGCGTGGGCCCCGCCTCAACCCAGATGCTGTTTACCTGTTGTTTTCCCAGCTGCATCATCAGTAACACCAGATCGAGGTGACCGTTATGCTCCGGCACCATCAGCGTTTGCACGCCCTGCGGCCAGCTCCGGGTATCGGCTTTAGTGCGGGCAAACAGGGTTTCTCCCGGCTGCTGCACGATACGATGCTCCGGCGTCACGCGGTTGCCGCTGTCGATAACAATACGCAGCGGCTGACGCAGATTTTCCTGCGGATAGAGGCTTTGCGTATCAGGGGTCAGTTCATCCCAGCGCACGGTTAATGCCGGATCATCGGCTAATACGGTGGCGCTGCTGGTTAAAATGGCATGGCTTTCTGCGCGCAGGCGCTGCACGTCGCGGCGCGCCTGCGGTGAGGTGATCCACTGGCTTTCGCCGCTGGCCATCGCCGTGCGCCCGTCAAGCGATGCGCCAAGTTTAAGCTGAATGTACGGGAAACCAGTACGCATCCGCTTAAGGAAGCCCTTATTCAGCGCTTCGGCCTCGCTCATCATCAGCCCATGGCTAACTTCAATGCCCGCCTGCTGTAGGCGGTACAAACCGCGCCCGGCAACCTGCGGATTGGGATCTTGCATCGCGGCAACGACGCGCGATACACCCGCCGCAATAAGTGCGTCGCAGCACGGTGGCGTGCGGCCGTGATGGCTGCATGGCTCAAGGGTCACGTAGGCGGTCGCACCTTTGGCCTTATCGCCAGCCATACGCAATGCATGCACTTCCGCGTGCGGCTCACCGGCTCGGTAGTGGAAGCCTTCGCCGACAATTTCGCCCTGATTGACAATCACACAGCCGACACGCGGGTTCGGATGAGTGGTAAATCGTCCACGCTGCGCCAGCTTCAGGGCGCGCGCCATATACATCTGGTCGCTCATGACTTAATCCTGTAAGCGGGCGATTTCTTCGCCAAATTCTTTGATATCTTCAAAGCTGCGATAAACCGAAGCAAAGCGGATATAGGCTACTTTATCGAGCTTTTTCAGCTGTTCCATCACCAGATTACCCAGCAGTTTGCTCGGGACTTCACGCTCACCAGTGGCGCGCAAATGTGATTTGATGTGATTAATCGCCATTTCGACGTCATCAGAGCTGACCGGACGTTTTTCCAGTGCTCTCAGCATGCCGCTGCGCAGCTTGTCTTCGTTGAACGGCTCGCGCACATCGTTACTTTTAACCACACGTGGCATCACCAGCTCAGCCACCTCAAAGGTAGTAAAGCGCTCGTTGCACACCAGGCATTGCCGACGGCGGCGAACGGAGGAGCCTTCTCCCACAAGGCGGGAGTCAATGACTTTAGTGTCTACGGCGAAACAGAATGGGCAGTGCATACGACGTCCTGACGGTGAGGGCTAATGGAATCTATTTTACCCTGAACTGACGCGACAACAAAGGAACAGCGCTTTTTGAGACAATGGATCGATGCCAAATGTCGCGCAGCGCGCTACCATTGCGTTATCCCGAGAAGAAGGAAACAGACAGAATGACAAGACGTTACCTAAGAATTGCCCTGCTGGGAAGCCTCGTCAGCCTGACCGCGTGCGCGCAACAGTCAGAAGTGAAGCAGATGCATCAGAGCATCAGCACCCTGAGTGCCGAAATGACGCAGCTAAACAAAGAAACGGTGAAGATCACCCAGCAAAACGCGCTGAATGCGAAATCAACGCGTGGTGTGTACCTGTTGCCTGGCGCCAATACTCCCGCTCGCTTGAACAGCCAGCTTGGCACGCTGCGTATGTCTCTGCGCAACGTCGCGGCTAACGCGCAGGGTACCGTGCTGACGCTGCGTATTCAGGGTGAGTCCAACGATCCGCTGCCTGCCTTTACCGGCACCGTGGAATGGGGGCAAATCCAGGGTACCACCGAGCAGTATCAGGAAGTCAACGTCAGCAACCAGCTCTTCTCAGCCCCCGCAAGCGTTTTGGCCCCGAGCGATGTCGATATTCCGCTACAGCTTAACGGCGTGACGCCGGATCAGTTGGGCTTTGTCCGCATCCACGACGTTCAACCCGCCAACGCGCAGTAATCATCTATTGGCGTCGTAAATCAGTAATCCCTACGACGCTATTCTTATCCTTCCGTTGCCCTAATTTCCGTTTGTAAAAATTTGCATTAATTCACCCCATCAGTACAATCGCCGCGTCTAATCTACGCAAACGTGAACGCAATCGATTACGCACTTGAAAAATGTGTGAAGCGTGACTGATTTTCGTGAGCAAGGATTCATATAATAGGCACGCAGAAACACGAAACATTTAGAAAAACTTCGGTGATAAAAATCACTCTCTTTCGAATTATTTTATTAGTGGCATAAAATATGAAAAAAACATTACTTGCAGCCGGTGCGGCGCTGGCGCTTTCCGCCTCTTTCACTGCGAACGCAGCAGGCGACTCTCAGCCGCAATACGTTTCCGACTGGTGGCACCAGAGCGTCAACGTGGTAGGTAGCTACCACACCCGTTTCTCGCCAAAACTGAACAACGACGTTTATCTGGAATACGAAGCGTTTGCTAAAAAAGATTGGTTAGATTTCTACGGCTATATCGATATTCCAAAAACCTTCGACTGGGGTAACGGTAACGATACCGGTATTTGGTCTGACGGTTCCCCAATGTTCATGGAAATTGAACCACGCTTCTCTATCGACAAGTTGACCGGTGCTGACCTGAGCTTCGGCCCGTTCAAAGAGTGGTACATTGCCAACAACTACATCTACGATATGGGTGACAACAAAGCCAGCCGCCAGAGCACCTGGTACATGGGTCTGGGTACCGATATCGACACCGGCCTGCCAATGAGCCTGTCCATGAACGTGTATGCAAAATACCAGTGGCAGAACTATGGCGCAGCCAACGAAAACGAGTGGGACGGCTACCGCTTCAAAGTGAAATACTTTGTTCCGATTTCCGATCTGTGGGGCGGCAAGCTGAGCTACATCGGCTTCACCAACTTCGACTGGGGCTCCGATCTGGGCGATGAACCAAACCGTACCAGCAACTCCATTGCTTCCAGCCACATCCTGGCGCTGAACTACGATCACTGGCACTACTCTGTCGTTGCTCGTTACTTCCATAACGGCGGCCAGTGGAAAGGTGGGGATACTCTGAACTGGGGCGAAGGCGACTTCAGCGCCAAATCGACCGGCTGGGGTGGTTACCTGGTTGTCGGTTACAACTTCTAAGTTCGTTACCGCAAAAAAGGCCAGAGGAAATCCTCTGGCCCGTTTCGAGCGCATGCTGCCACGCGGCGGCCAGTACGCCCACCTCGCATTATCTCCTGCTATGCCACCAGCCTAAAAACCGACCCGCTGCAATACTGACAAGCGTAGGTGCTGCCAGATCGTGCCAGACAATAATGCACACTTCAGTAAGCGACATATAACCGCCTTGGTTGCAATGGCAACGGTTCGCGGCTATCCTCAACTTGTCTAGAGATAGGATTGCCCCCGTTATGTTGCCGGTAAATACCGAACAATGTGCGGGGGTTTTCTCTTTCCAGCGACAAGGCCACCGGGGATCAAGCCCCCGCAACACTGCGCCTCACCGGGCTATCCCGGCTTGCCGCTGATTCTACTCCGCCTACCGATATCCACACTTATTCCCGACCCAACAGGCAAAAAAAATCCCAACCTTGCGATCGGGATTCCAGCGGTAATGCATACGTTACAAAGTGCCGGTTATTTCTTTTTATTCATCATTGCCTGCAGGTTGGCAAACGGATTATAGGTCGCTTCCCCCACATCTTTCTGCGCATCTTCCCCCGCAACTACCGTTGAACCGTATTGATCCGCCTCGGTGTACTTCGAGTGTTCGTGATCGTGGCAGTACAGGCACAACAGTTCCCAATTACTCCCGTCTTCTGGATTATTGGTATGATCGTGGTCCATATGGTGAACCGTCAATTCACGCAGATTAGAGTAAACGAACTCGCGTGAACAGCGGCCGCAGACCCACGGAAACAGCTTTAGCGCTTTTTCACGATAGCCGCTTTCCAGCCGCACGTAGTTTTTCGGGATGATAGCCATGATGACTCCTCACAAAGCAATATTCAGACTTAATTAGAATAATAAGATGCAATAAAAAAGCCGCAACACGGGTTGGGTGTTACGGCTTTTTTTAATCACTTAACGGCGCTCGCTTACGGCAGAATTGACGGCTGATCCGCCCCTTCTTTCTCCACTTTCTGCTGCAGCATGTGCTCACGTTTCATACCCAGCTTCAGCGCCAGCGCCGAGGCTACGTAGATAGACGAGGCGGTACCGATGGAAACACCGATAAGCATGGTCAGCGAGAAGCCTTCCAGTACTGGACCACCGAAGAGGTACAGCATCAGAATCACCACTAACGTGGTACCGGACGTAATCAACGTACGGTGCAGCGTTTGGGTCAGCGACACGTTAAAGATTTCGTAAGGTGAACCGCGACGAATTTTGCGGAAGTTTTCACGAATACGGTCAGATACCACGATGCTGTCGTTCAGCGAGTAACCGATAACCGACATCAACGATGCGACGATCGTTAGGTCAATCTCGATATGGAACAACGACAGGATCCCTAAGGTAATGATCACGTCGTGCGCCAAGGAGATAACCACCCCCGCCGCCAGTCGCCACTCAAAGCGGAAACCAACGTAAACGAGGATCGAGATCAGCGCAACCATCAGCGCCATCGCACCGGTTTGTGCCAGATCGGCACCCACGCTTGGCCCCACGAATTCGATACGCTTCACGGCAGCATTCTGGTTGGTGGCTTCGTTAATCACACTCAGCACCTTACTACCCAAGACCTGTCCGCCGTCTGCACCTTCGGTAGGTGGCATACGTACCATGATGTCATGGCTGCTACCGAAGTTCTGCAGAAGCGGATCAACGAATCCCGCTTTCTCCAGCGCATCGCGCATCACGTCCATATCCGCCGGTTTTTCCAGCGTGATTTCAATCACCGTACCACCGGTGAAATCGAGACCCCAGTTAAAGCCGCGCACGCCCATCACCACGATGGCCGCAATCAGCAGAAAACCTGAGATGCCGAAAGCCCAGTAGTCCCAGCGCATAAAGTCATAGACTTTACGGCCGTGGTTCAATTGTTCAACAGTATATTCCTGTGCCACTTCGCACTCCTCAGATTGACAGCTTTTTGACGCGCTTGCCGCCATACAACAGGTTTACGATGGCACGCGTACCGACAATCGCGGTAAACATCGACGTCGCCACACCGATACCGGTAGTAATCGCGAACCCTTTAATTGCACCGGTACCGACCGCATACAGGATCAGGACTTTAATCAGCGTCGTAATGTTCGCATCGAAGATGGAACTGAACGCGCCGGCATAGCCCTCGTTGATTGCCTGCTGAACCGAACGACCGTTACTCAACTCTTCTTTGATACGTTCGTTAATCAGTACGTTAGCATCGACGGCGACGGCAAGGGTTAATACGATCCCCGCAATCCCCGGCATACTTAGCGTAGCGCCCGGCAGCAACGACATGATACCGACAATCAGTACCAGGTTAGCAATCAGCGCGCTGGTCGCAATCAGACCGAACTTCTTATAGAAGAAGATCATGAACAGGATAGAGACCACCAGACCGGCCAGACACGCTTCCAGACCCTGCTTGATGTTCTGCATACCTAGTGTTGGACCGATCGTACGTTCTTCAACAATCTGGATTGGCGCAATCAACGCCCCCGCACGCAGCAGCAGCGACAGCTGACGTGCTTCGTTAGGGTTACCGATACCGGTGATACGGAAGCTGTTACCCAGTCGGGACTGGATATTGGCGATGTTAATCACCTCTTCTTGTTTCACCAGCACTGCGCGGCCGTTGGCGTCTTTCTTACCGCTGTCTTTATACTCCACGAACAGGGTCGCCATCGGTTTGCCAATGTTGTCCTTGGTGAAGTTAGACATGATGTTACCACCCGCGCTATCGAGCGAGATGTTAACCTGCGGCTGGTTGTATTCATCCTGGCTTGAAGTGGAGTCGGTGATATGGTCACCGGTCAAAATCACGCGCTTGTACAGCACAACAGGCTGCCCTTCACGGGTGTTTTTCACTTCGGAGTCGCCCGGTACACGGCCTGATGCGGCAGCGGCCTGATCGACATTGCTGTTAACCAGACGGAATTCCAGGGTCGCGGTTGCGCCCAGAATTTCTTTCGCACGCGCGGTGTCCTGAATACCCGGCAGCTCGACCACGATACGGTCTGCACCCTGGCGTTGAACAACCGGCTCAGCAACACCTAGCTGGTTTACACGGTTACGCAGAATGTTGATGTTCTGCTGTACCGCATATTCGCGAGCTTCACTCAGACGCGCATCGGTCATTACCGCACGCATCGCCGTGCTGCCCTGGCTTGAAATCACCAGATCCTGATGACGCTTGCTCAGGTAAGAAATCGCCTGGTCGCGAGCGTTGCTATCACGGAACGTGATGCTCAGACCGTAGTTGTCTTCTTTACGAACGGTAGTATAAGGAATGCCTTTCTCGCGCAGGTCACTGCGCAGGCTATCGATATTTTGTTCCTGGAGCTTGCCCAGTGCGGTATCCATATCCACTTCCATCAGGAAGTGAACGCCGCCACGCAGGTCAAGACCGAGCTTCATTGGCTCTGCATGAATCGCAGCCAACCAGCGCGGAGTTGCCGGAGCAAGGTTAAGCGCCACGACATATTTGTCACCCAGCACGCTCATCAGCGCTTCACGCGCGCGCAGCTGGATGTCGGTGGTGTCGAAGCGCGCAAGAATAGCGCCCTCTTCCAGTGCCACAGACTTAGCGGTAATTTTTTCTTCTTGTAACGTTTTCTGGACCTGGATCAGCGTTTGCTCACTGGCGGCGACGCCGCGCACGCCAGTGATTTGAACAGCCGGATCCTCACCATACAGGTTGGGAAGTGCGTAAAGCAGGCCGACGACAATGACGACGACCAGCATGATGTACTTCCACAAAGGATAACGGTTTAACACGGCAGTTCCCTTTGGGAAAACGGAATATTACAGCGCCTTCATGGTGCCTTTCGGCAGAACGGCAGCTACGAAGTCACGTTTGATAACCACTTCAGTGGTGTCGTTCAGTGCGATAGAGATGTAGCCAGTTTCTGCTACTTTAGTCACACGACCAACCAGGCCACCGTTCGTCAGGACTTCATCGCCTTTGGCAATGGAGCTCATCAGGTTTTTATGTTCTTTGGTACGTTTCTGCTGTGGACGCAGGATCATGAAATAGAAGATCAGACCAAAGACTACCAGCATCAGAATCAGAGACATCGGGCTACCCTGCGCCGGAGCACCTGTTGCCGCTACCGCATCAGAAATAAAAAAGCTCATTCAAATTCCCTCATTATTAAAATTAATCAACGTTCAAAGGTGGAACTGTACGCCCCTGGCGTTGGTAAAAATCGGTCACGAAGCTCTCTAATTTACCCTCTTCGATAGCCTTGCGTAAACCAGCCATTAAGCGCTGATAGTAGCGAAGGTTATGAATGGTATTGAGGCGCGCGCCCAATATTTCGTTGCAACGGTCAAGATGATGCAAGTATGCACGTGAATAATTGCGACAAGTGTAGCAATCACACTCGGCATCGAGCGTGCTGGTATCGCTTTTGTGCTTCGCATTGCGGATTTTTACCACACCGTCGGTCACAAACAGATGACCATTACGGGCGTTGCGCGTCGGCATGACGCAGTCAAACATATCGATACCGCGACGAACGCCTTCAACCAGATCTTCTGGTTTACCGACACCCATCAGGTAACGCGGTTTGTCCGCCGGGATTTGCGGGCAGACATGCTCCAGAATACGGTGCATATCTTCCTTCGGCTCACCGACAGCCAAACCGCCGACAGCGTAGCCATCAAAGCCGATGTCCACCAGACCTTTCACGGAGATATCACGTAAATCTTCGTAAACGCTGCCCTGGATGATGCCAAATAGCGCATTTTTGTTGCCCAATCCGTCAAAACGGTCGCGGCTACGCTTGGCCCAACGCAGAGACATCTCCATGGAGCGCTTGGCGTAATCCCAATCCGCCGGGTATGGCGTGCATTCGTCGAAGATCATCACGATGTCGGAACCGAGATCGTATTGAATCTCCATCGATTTCTCTGGATCGAGGAAAATCGGATCGCCGTTGATCGGGTTGCGGAAGTGCACACCCTGCTCGGTGATCTTACGAATATCGCCCAGGCTGAAGACCTGGAAACCGCCGGAATCGGTCAGGATGGGCCCTTTCCACTGCATGAAATCATGCAGATCGCCGTGCAGCTTCATGATTTCCTGGCCCGGGCGCAACCACAGGTGGAAGGTGTTGCCGAGAATAATTTGTGCACCGGTGGCTTCAACTTCTTCCGGCGTCATGCCTTTCACGGTGCCGTAGGTGCCCACCGGCATAAAAGCGGGGGTTTCTACTACGCCACGGTCAAAAACCAGGCGGCCGCGGCGGGCGCGACCGTCTGTGGTGTCCAGTTCAAATTTCATCATAACTCCTGCGTCAGAAAAACAGTCCGACGTTAAACACTCATGCCGGAAACTTATTCCCCGACACGCTCAGAAATAGCCTGCGGATTGTACGTGATAAACATGGCATCACCGTAACTAAAAAAGCGATATTCCGCTTTTACGGCTTCATGATAGGCGTTCATGGTGTTTTTATAACCAGCAAACGCCGATACCAGCATAATCAACGTCGATTCCGGCAGGTGGAAGTTGGTCACCAGTGCATCAATAACCTGATACTGATAGCCTGGGAAAATAAAGATTTGCGTGTCGCCGAAGAACGGCGCAATCAGTTCATCTTTTGCGGCCTGCGCGGCGCTTTCCAGCGAACGCACGGAGGTGGTCCCCACCGCGATCACGCGATTGCCACGCGCTTTGGCGGTCAGAACCGCATCGACCACGTCCTGCGGTACTTCCGCGTATTCGGAGTGCATGATGTGGTCTTCAATGCTGTCCACGCGGACCGGCTGGAAAGTCCCCGCGCCGACGTGCAGCGTAACAAAGGCCATTTCGATGCCTTTTTCACGCAGCTTGGCCAGCAGCGGTTCGTCGAAGTGCAGGCCGGCGGTTGGTGCCGCGACGGCACCCGGCTTCTCGCTATACACCGTCTGATAAAGCTCGCGGTCGGCGTCTTCATCCGGGCGGTCAATATACGGCGGCAGCGGCATATGGCCGATGGCGTTGAGAATATCCAGCACGCTACGCTCGTCATCGAACTCGACTTCAAACAGCGCGTCATGGCGCGCGACCATCGTCGCTTTGATGCTTTCGTCGTCGCCCAGCAGCAGTTCAGCACCCGGCTTTGGCGCTTTAGACGCGCGAATATGTGCCAGAATACGTTTATCATCCAGCATACGCTCGACCAGCACTTCAATCTTGCCGCCGCTGGCTTTACGGCCAAACAGGCGCGCTGGGATCACGCGGGTATTGTTAAAGACCAGCAGATCGCCAGGGTTGAGCTTATCGAGCAAATCGGTGAAAGTACCGTGGGTCAGCGCGCCCGTTGGCCCGTCCAGAGACAGCAAGCGACAGCTGCTGCGCTCGGCTTGCGGATAGTGGGCAATCAGGGATTCGGGTAGTTCAAAGGAGAAATCGGTAACGCGCATGACTGTGACTCTGGGCTTAATAATGAGGCGGGTAGTCTAGTGCCGGGGCGACGTCCCTGCAACCCTTACCCCTCTGGATAAATAGCAAACAATGAATTTTCTCGCTCATCTGCACCTCGCTCACCTTGCCGACAGCTCCCTGTCAGGGAATCTGTTAGCGGATTTTGTCCGCGGTAATCCCGAGCAGGATTACCCTCCGGCGGTAGTTGACGGCATTCATATGCATCGTCGCATCGACGTCATGACCGATAATCTGCCGCAGGTGAAAGAGGCCCGCGAATGGTTTCGCCCTGAGACGCGTCGGGTTGCGCCGATTACGCTGGATGTGATGTGGGATCATTTTTTATCTCGCCATTGGGCGCAAATTTCTCCGGACATCGCGCTGCCAGAATTTGTCCGCTATGCCCATACTCAGGTCAATACCATTCTGCCACAGGCGCCCGAACGCTTTATCGTGCTGAACGAGCATCTGTGGTCGGAGCGCTGGCTTGAGCGCTATCGCGAAATGGATTTTATCCAGCGCGTGTTAAACGGCATGGCCAGCCGTCGTCCGAAGCTTGATGCCCTGCGTGACTCCTGGCATGACCTGGATACGCACTATGACGAGTTAGAGACACGCTTCTGGCAGTTTTATCCGCAGATGATGCAGCAAGCGAAAAACAAAACGCTGTAGCGCTTGCATCGCGCGGCGGAATGGCTATGCTTAATCCTTTGGTAAAAATAAAAGATCAATAGCCAAAACCTATCTAATTAATCGTCACAGTCTTTTTGTGTTAACCGCGGCCAGTCCCTATACTTGCCCGCGTTGCGTTCCATTAACCCTATAAATTCAAAGGAGAACCCCATGGTTCTGGTTACTCGTCAAGCGCCTGACTTCACCGCTGCTGCGGTACTGGGCAACGGTGAAATCGTTGAGAAATTCAATTTCAAACAGCACACCCAGGGTAAAGCCACCGTTCTGTTCTTCTGGCCGATGGACTTCACCTTCGTCTGCCCATCCGAACTGATTGCCTTCGACAAACGTTACGAAGAGTTCCAGAAGCGCGGTGTTGAAGTGGTTGGCGTTTCTTTTGACTCCGAATTCGTCCACAACGCATGGCGTAACACCCCTGTCGACAAAGGCGGCATCGGTGCAGTGAAATACGCGATGGTTGCTGACGTTAAGCGTGAAATTCAGCAGGCTTACGGTATCGAACACCCGGACGAAGGCGTTGCACTGCGCGGCTCCTTCCTGATCGACGCGAACGGCGTTGTTCGCCACCAGGTGGTTAACGACCTGCCGCTGGGTCGTAACATCGATGAAATGCTGCGTATGGTTGATGCACTGCAGTTCCACGAGCAGCACGGCGAAGTGTGCCCAGCGCAGTGGGAAAAAGGCAAAGAAGGCATGAACGCGTCTCCAGACGGCGTGGCTAAATACCTGAGCGAAAACGTTTCTAGCCTGTAATCGGCTAACGTTTCGGCAAAAAAGGCTCGCATAGGCGAGCCTTTTTTATTGCCGGTAGGCCTGAGTTATCAGGCCTAGGCGTGACGTTAGAACGAGAAGCAAGAGCAGCCCAAAGCGCCCCAGAAAGCACGGTCATCGGAGACCGGAATACCAGATTGACGGGCGAGATCGTGCTGATGACCGTGCACCCCACAGCTGCCGCAGCACTGATGCATCTGTACCACGGCACCAATACGTTCGGTTCCCGGAGGGGCGGAGCGGTAATGCCCGGGCACTTTCACCACCGGTGACCAATCAGGGACAACAGGAATCGCCGGTGGCGCTAGCGGCGTGAAGTGCCCGGCGGCATAGACCACCTTACCGTCGACAATCGTCATCACCGACTCAATCCCTTTGATCTCTTCTTCCGGCACGTTGAAGTAGTCTTTCGACAGCACCACCAGGTCAGCAAGCTGATCCTGTTCGATACGCCCTTTCTTACCTTGTTCGCTAGAGAACCACGCGCTACCCGCAGTCCACAGCTCGAGGGCGACGTCGCGCGGCAGGCGATTTTCATCATCGTACATCGCCATTCCACCGACGGTACGGCCGGAAACCAGCCAGTACAACGCGGTCCACGGGTTGTAGCTCGCCACACGGGTGGCATCGGTACCCAGACCGACCGGCACATCCAGCTCCAGCATTTTCGCCACCGGCGGCGTATGTTTCACCGCGTCTTTACCGTAGCGGTCAACAAAGTATTCGCCCTGGAACGCCATTCGGTGCTGCACCGCAATGCCACCGCCCAGCGCCTTCACGCGCTCAATATTACGCTCGGTAATAGTTTCCGCGTGGTCAAAGAACCAGTGCAGCCCGTTAAACGGAATATCGCGGTTCACTTTTTCGAAGACATCCAGCATGCGGCTGATGGACTCATCGTAGGTGGCGTGCAGGCGGAACGGCCAGCGGTGCTCGACAAGATGACGTACCACACGCTCCAGTTCGTCTTCCATGCCCGGCGGCAGATCCGGACGCGGCTGGAGGAAATCTTCAAAATCGGCCGCCGAGAAGACCAGCATTTCACCCGCACCGTTGGCACGATAGAAATCGGTTCCCTGCCCCGGTTTGAGCATATCGGTCCAGCGTTCGAAATCTTCGACCTCATGCTGCGGACGCTGGGTAAACAGGTTATAGGCGATACGAATGGTCATCTGCTTATTGGCGTGCAGCTGCTCAATAATTTCGTAATCTTCCGGGTAGTTCTGGAAGCCGCCGCCGGCATCAATGGCGCTGGTCAGCCCCAGTCGGTTCAGCTCGCGCATAAACTGACGGGTTGAGTTCACCTGCATCTCCAGCGGCAGTTTTGGACCTTTGGCCAGCGTGGCGTAAAGGATCATGGCGTTCGGTTTGGCGATCAGCATCCCGGTCGGGTTACCGTTGTTATCGCGAACAATTTCGCCACCCGCAGGGGCCGGTGTCTCTTTGGTATAGCCAACCGCTTTCAGCGCCGCACGGTTAAGCAACGCGCGATCGTAGAGATGCAGCACGAATACAGGCGTATCGGGTGCGGCTTCATTCAGCTCTTCCAGCGTTGGCATACGGCGCTCGGCAAACTGGAATTCGCTCCAGCCGCCGACCACCCGCACCCACTGAGGGGACGGCGTACGATCGGCTTGATCTTTCAGCATACGCAGCGCGTCCGCCAGCGACGGAACGCCTTCCCAGCGCAGTTCAAGGTTGTAGTTCAATCCGCCGCGGATCAGGTGCAGGTGCGAGTCGTTGAGCCCGGGGATCACCGTATGGCCGTGCAGATCGATAATTTGCGTGCCTTCGTCCGCGTAGGACATCATCTGCGCATCGCTGCCGACGGCTAAGATCTTACCGTTAGCAATGGCGACAGCTTCCGCGCACGGCTGCTTAGCATCCAGAGTGTGGATTTGTCCCTGGGTTAAAATCAGTGTGGCTGTTTGTGGCATTACGTTCTCCTTATGCCGGTTCAGGCTTTTTTCAGCCAGCCGGCAAACAGACGGGTCACGATGGGCATCCAGAACCAGACCACCAGCGCAACCACGCAAGCATCATTGATAAAATGCAGCGACAGGGTTCCCTTCATCGACGGCAGTAGCGCGCCGGTAATGGCAGGCACCAGATTGGTACTGGGAAAAATCACCAGCAGCGTTATCAGGAACTGTTTCCAGCGCTTAGGTTGGCGCACATTCGCGGCGGGCGGCGTGAACCAAAATGCGGCTTCAGTGCGCACTTCGGTATGGTCACCTTCACCCAGCAGCGGTGAAATTTCATCCACCAACTTTTGCCGCACATCGGACTGCGTCCAGGCATAGAGGTGCTCAAGGGTGTCAAAGCGAATAATAATATTCCACGCCGTCTGCCCGTCGGCCGGGCGGATAACGTTCGCCCCAAGATGGCCGGGATAGCTGGCGGCAATCGGCATAATCTCGCCCAGCCAGGCTTCATAAAGCGCGACGTGTTCAGGTTGGATGGCGTGGGTAATGACCAGCGTGACATGCTTTTGCGTCATGGCGGAGGGTTCCTTGCTGTCGCAGGCTGGCGGGTTACCCCGCCAGCGTCCAGACGTTAGGCTTTACGTTCTGGTGCGCCGTGCACCATGGTATACGCGTAATCCACGCCCATGCCGTAGGCACCGCTGTGTTCGCGAACCAGATCCATTACCGCATCGTAGGTTTCTTTACGTGACCAATCGCGCTGGTACTCCAGCAGCACCTGCTGCCAAGTGACAGGTACCGCACCGGCCTGCACCATACGGTCAATGGAACGTTCGTGAGCATCGACGGAAGTCCCACCGGAGGTGTCGGTGACCACATACACTTCAAAGCCCTCTTCCAGCGCCATCAGCGCCGGGAAGGTCAGGCACACTTCCGTCCACAGGGCGGAAATAATCAATTTTTTACGCCCGGTTGCTTTCACTGCTTTAACAAAAGCAGCGTCTTCCCAGGAGTTCATTGAGGTACGCTCAATCGGCTTCACATCAGGGTGAACCGCTAATAATTCAGGCCAAATATAGCCACTGAAACTTTTTGTTTCGACAGAGGTATAAATCACTGGGACATTAAATATTTTCCCAGCCTTAGCCAGCGCAACGGTATTATTTTTGAGAGTCTGGCGGTCAATATTCGCCACACCAAAAGACATTTGTGGCTGATGATCAATAAAAATTAGCGCAGAGTTTTGAGGGTCAATCAGTTCCCGAATAGACATAACACACCTTCTCAATCAATAAGTTAAAAGAAAACGGTTTAAGCTGCCGTCAGTAGCAGGATCCTGAATCAGAAAGCTTGTTGAGTATAGCGGGAAATTTCTAACGAGTTATTAAAGAAAACTTACCATCCTGTGACAATAATAATTTCACCATGAGATATATCTCATGCAACATCAAAAAAATGCGCAGGTTAAATCTAATTTATTCACTGGCATTGTTTTTATGCATTCGGTACAACGTAGGGGTTAATTTTTCTGGATATTTTAAGCCTATGCGCATCAACCTGGACGTTTTACTTATTCTCGACGCTCTCGACAAGCACGGATCCTTTGCCGCCGCAGCCGAATCACTGTTTAAAACGCCTGCGGCACTGAGCTATATGATTCAGAAGCTCGAAAACGATCTGAGTATTGAGTTGCTCGATCGCTCGGGACATCGGGCAAAATTCACTGATACCGGGCGAATGATGCTGGAGAAGGGGCGTTTACTGCTCAATGCGGCAAAAGATCTGGAAAAACAGGCGGTACAGCTAAGCTCGGGCTGGGAAAAAGAGCTGGCGATTGCCCTTGATGACTCTTTCCCCTTTTCTGCTCTACTACCCAGCATTGAAGCGTTCTACGCGCTCAACATGCAAACGCGGCTGAACTTCACGCACCACACGCTGGCAGGGTCGTGGGAAGAGCTCACCCACAACGGCGCAGACATTATTCTCGGCGCCATCAACGAACCGCCAACCTCCGCCGCCTGGTCGTACAAGATGCTCGGCACGATGGATAATGTATTTGTCGTTGCCCCCAATCATCCGCTTGCCAGTGCACCGGAAGGGCTCACCAACGAACAGCTGTGCCTGCACCGGGCAATAGTCATCAGCGACAGCGCCAGATTTTGCCATCCTCTGCAAACCAACCTGATGGACGAGCAGCCGCAAATGCGCGTCGATGATTTCCAAAGCAAGGTCATGCTGCTACGTGCCGGGCTGGGCTGCGGTTTTCTCCCCCGCCATATTGCTAGCCCGTGGCTGGCAACCGGTGAACTGGTGGAGAAAACCGTTATCTCATTTCGGCAAAAAGATGTCGCCTACATGGCCTGGCGCAACGGCCAGGACGGGCTGGCGCAGCGCTGGTGGCGTGAAACACTGCTCGCCAGCGCCGACATCTCCCGCCTCTATCAGTGACCCACCCAGACCGTGGCGGAGATAGCGGGCAGTGCCAGTACATCATCTGTCACCTGTCCCGCGCCTTCTTTGCGCTGCCACTTAACGTTCAGCAGCGGCGATTCGGGCAGCACCACTTCGCAGGCCGCACGGCGATTAATCGCCACCATCACGCGCTCGGTGCCGAGTAAGCGCAGGAACACCACCACATCGCCTTCGGCATACAGCACTTCGCAGCCGCCGTGGCGCAGCGCAGGAGTAGAGTGACGTAAAGCCGCTAAGCGCTGATAAAGTCCCAGCAGTTCGCGGTCCTGCTGTTCTTCGTCCCACGGGAACGGCTTACGGCAAAACGGATCGTTATCCCCGTCCAGCCCCACTTCGTCGCCGTAATAAATACAGGGCACGCCTGGCCAGCTAAACAGCCAGACCACCGCCAGCGGTAGCCGCGCGACATCGCGGCCCAACAGCGATTTAAAGCGCGCGGTATCGTGGCTATCGAGCTGGTTAAACATCCGCAGCTGCTGCTGGTGCGACAGCCCGGCGCGATACTCTTCCATCCAGGCCATGCAGGTTTGCGCATCCATTTTTTGTGGATCGTAAGAAATATCGGTATTGGCGAGGAATCCCCACAGCGGGAAGGTAAAACCGCGGTAGTTCATGGCCGCATCTTCCGCATCCTGCTGGAGCCACTGACGCGCATCGCCAAAATGCTCACCCAGCACATAAGCATCCGGCCGGGCGGTTTTCGCCGCCTGCGTGATACCCGCAACGTGCTTAAGATTATTCTTCGCGCCCCCCGCCTCCCCCAGCATATGCACCACGTCCAGCCGCCAGCCGTCCATATTCCACGGAGCTTGCAGCCAATGACGAACAATGCTGTCTTCACCCGCATAGATTTCGTTTATTAACGCCTCGGAGCGATAGTCGAGCTTCGGCAGGCTGGCGTAGCCCAGCCAATCCAGCGCTTTTCCATCGTCCGAGAAGCTGTAGCGATCGCGCCACGGTGAGCCAGGATGATGGCAGGCGCCTTCATTGCCGCGATGATGACGATCAAACCAGGCATGGGTATCACCGCTATGGTTAAAGACGCCGTCGAGCACCATGCGCATCCCTTCGCGCTGAGTGTTGTGACGCAGGCGCAGTAGCGCTTCATTACCACCAAATTGCGGATCGACCTGACGGTAATCTTCGGTATCGTATTTATGCACGCTTGGGGCGGTAAACACCGGGTTCAGGTACAGCGCGGTCACGCCCAGTTTTTTCAAATACGGCAGCCTCGCGCTAATTCCATCGAGATCGCCGCCGTAGAAAGTGGAGCCACCCGCGTCGGCAGTCAGCGGTTCATTCCAATCGCGCAGGACAATATCGTGCCCAGCCGCGTGATGATGGTAGACGTTATCCTGCTGTTCCGAACGCGATGCGCTACGCGCAAAACGGTCGGGGAAAATCTGATAGAAAATTTGATCGGCGACCCACTGCGGGCCAACATCCGGGCTGTCATAAGCAAACAGTTCCAGTTTGGCCGGTGGAATTTCGCTGAGTCCTTTGGGCGCAAACCACCGCTGGCGGTCGTCCCACAGCAGCTTAAAGCCATAGCGGCGGCGAGGCTGTCCTTCATGTAGCGTGATTTCACCACGCCACTGCACCACATCAGGTGCAGGCGCTTTGCTGCTACGACGCATTGGCAGCGCCAGCTCTTCGTTATCCACTTCCGTACGCATCGTGACCCGCTTCGGCAGGTCATCACCGCGTAACCAAAGGGTGATTATCAGTTTATCCTGCTGCTGTTTTACAAAGGGAGCAACAGGCAGGTGCCAGGCGTTCAACATCGTCTATCCCCTATTTTCAAAATGTGCCCACCTTGCCATACGTCCATTTCACCCTACTCATCTTTTGCGCTTTTTTATAGGGAGGAGGACGGGGGCGCAGATTTCAGGCATAAAAAAACCCGGCGCTAAAGCCGGGCTCTCTGAATAACCGTAGGAAAATTAACGACTGCGGCGCGTTTTAAACATCCAGCCCACCAGCAACAGCAGGATCCACGCGAAGCCCACGTACAGTGAGATACGGGTATCCGGGTGATAGCCAATCAAGCCGATAATAAAGACCAGGAAGATAAGACCGACAACGGTGGTTGTCACGCCGCCAGGCACTTTGAACTTCAGCGCTTTCACTTCATCAGCCGACAGGCGGCGACGGAAGGCGACCTGAGACAGCAGGATCATAATCCACACCCACACCGTAGCGAAAGTCGCCAGCGAAGCAATCACCAGGAAGACGTTTTCCGGCATGATGTAGTTGAGATACACCGCAAACAGCAGAGCAATCGTCATCACCATCACCGTTACCCACGGAATCCCGCGGCGTGAGGTTTTGGCGAAGAACTTAGGCGCGCTGCCCTGCTCGGCCATACCGTGCAGCATACGACCCACGCCGAAAACATCGGAGTTAATCGCCGATAAAGAGGCGGTCAGCACCACGAAGTTAAGAATGCTGGCAGCAAAAGTGATGCCGAGATGCTGGAAGGTCAGCACGAACGGACTGCCATCAGTACCCACCTGGTTCCACGGATAAATCGACATAATCACGAACAGCGTACCGACGTAAAACACCAGAATACGCATCGGTACGGAGTTAATCGCGCGCGGAATAGATTCTTCAGGGTTCTTCGCTTCACCGGCGGTGATGCCGATGATTTCAATGCCGCCGTAGGCAAACATGACCATCTGCAAGGACATCACCATACCGAGCCAGCCGTTACTAAAGAAGCCGCCGTTACTCCACAGGTTATGAATCCCCGTCGGTTGCCCGCCGTTGCCAATACCCCAAATAATGATGCCAAAGCCCGCTACAATCATGATGATGATGGTGGCAACTTTGAAGAAGGAGAACCAGAACTCCAGCTCGCCGAACACCTTGACGCTCATCAGGTTGATGGCGCAGATAATCAGCACCACGCTGAGCACCCATATCCAGTGCGGCACCGCCGGGAACCAGACGCCCATATAGATGCCAAAGGCGGTAACGTCGGCGATAGCGACGATCAGGATTTCAAAGCAGTAAGTCCAGCCGGTGATATAGCCCGCCAGCGGCCCGAGGTTTTCCTGAGCGTAGCGAGAGAAGGAGCTGGCAGACGGGTTGTGCACAGACATTTCGCCTAGCGCACGCATAATAATGTAAGCGGCCACACCGCCGATAATATAGGCCAGCAACACGCTTGGCCCAGCCATCTTAATGGCGTCAGCAGAACCGTAAAACAGCCCCGTACCAATTGCCGACCCGAGGGCCATAAAGCGAATGTGCCGGGTGCTTAGCCCGCGCTTCAGCTTGTTGTTTTCCATCGTTTCTCAGTGCCATGTCAGACCCATCATCCCCACGCCGCCGACAAAAGCAGCCTGAAAGACTTAGGTTAAAGTACCCAAAATAAAAAACCACGGAACATCACGTTCCGTGGTTGAACACCGTTAAAGCGCCGTGCGAATTAATGCGCGCTAGATGTTACCTGACGCCCTGCCATACGATCCCAGACAATGGCCAGAACCGCCATAACAACCGTCGGCATCAGCCATGCCAGACCCTGCTCCGCCATCGGTAAGCGGGCAGTCCAACCCGGCAGTACATCAGCGAAAGCAGAAGCTTTGATACCGTCAAGGATACCAAAAATCAGGCTAATAAACATCGGTGGTGCAATCACGCGGCCGGAATTATGCCACCAATTGCGCGTAAAGCTGAGTACGACAAGTGCGATACATGGCGGATAGATAGCCGTCAGCACCGGAATGGAAATTTGAATCAGATGGCTCAGCCCCAGGTTCGAGACAGCCATAGAGAACAGGCCCAGAATGAACACCAGCGTACGGTAGGAGAACGGCAGATACTGCGCGAAGAACTCGGCACAAGCACAGGTCAGGCCCACCGCCGTCACCAGACAAGCGATAAAGATAAGCGCCGCCAGCATGAAGCTGCCCGCACCACCAAAGGTGTGCTGAACGTAAGCGTGCAGAATCGCCGCACCGTTTGCGCTTTGATCAACCAGCGTCGCGCTGTCTGAACCCAGACGGAACAGCGCCAGATACAGCAGCGTCAAGCCAACGCCCGCCATCAGGCCAGCCCAAATGGTGTAGCGGGTCAGCAGGCGCGCTTCGGTCACGCCACGGGAACGGGCGGCGTTAACAATAACAATACCGAAGACCATCGCGCCCATGGTGTCCATAGTCAGATAGCCATTGACGAAACCGTTAGAGAATGCAGCAGTTTCATACGCTTCCATGGCATGGCTGATTGGGCCAGCAGGCCAAATAATTGCCGCAACGGCAAGCACAATCAGCGCCAGAATTTTCAGCGGAGCCAGGAAGTTACCCACGGTATCCAGCAGTTTGCCCGGATAGAGCGACACCAGAATAACCAGCGCGAAATAGACAAGGCTGTAAATAAACAGCGGCAGTTCACCGTTACCGGTCAGCGGCGCGATACCAATTTCAAACGACACTGTCGCGGTACGCGGGGTAGCGAAAAGTGGGCCCACAGCGAGGTAGCACACGGTCGCCAGCAGAACGCCAGCCACTTTACCAATCGGGGTGCTCAGGCTATCGACGCCGCCACCGACCTTCGCCAGTGCGACTACGGTTAGCACCGGCAGACCGACAGCAGTAATCAGGAAGCCAATAGCCGCGGTCCAGACGTGAGGACCGGCCTGCAAACCAACCATAGGTGGAAAAATGATGTTGCCTGCGCCAACAAACAACGCAAAGGTCATAAAGCCCAGAGCGATGATGTCACGCGATTTCAATTGATGGGTCATATGTAACTACTGCCTGTGGGTGTGGTGTTGTAAAACATAAATTTATCGTGCCAGCGCCTGTGGAATGATGCAGAGGAAACCAGCAACAAACTCAGCGGGATATGCTCCCTTCGCGGTGTAGAGAAGAATAGTTTTTTGATTTACCGCGAATAAGCAGTCTGATTACGGCTGCTTGGGGGCCAATTTAAACGCTTATAACGTTTTAAAGCAACACGGGATCGCAAAACCAGATGATTATATTGATAGTGAATTTATACATAGAGTTATTAACTGGATTTAGGAAAAACACCCGGCTAATCATGCGAACAAAAAACAACCAGACGTTCGTTAATCACGCAGCGTTTCATTGACTGCAAAGCAAACAGACCAGCCGAAGCTGGTCTGTGGAAAGTTAAACTGACAAGCTGGCGATCAGCCGTCGTTTTTGGCAATTAAACGTTCCGGCAGTAGGAAACTAAAGCAGGAGCCTTTGCCCAGCGTACTGGTAATTTCCAATCGACTGTCGTGATGATTCACCGCATGTTTAACAATCGCCAGCCCCAAACCGCTACCGCCCGTCTGTCTTGAACGAGCCTTATCCACCCGATAGAAACGCTCGGTCAACCTTGGCAGATGCTCAGGGGCAATGCCCGGGCCATTATCCTCGACGCTAAACAGTGCCCCGTGTGGCGCATGCTGCCAGCGAACGGTGATAAGCGTCCCTTCCGGCGTATGATTCACCGCGTTATAGACCAGGTTCGACATCGCGCTCCGTAGCTGATCTTCATTGCCTAACACTTTGAGATTCTGATCAATTTCAAAATGGAACTGATGTTTGTTGTGGCTCAGCGTTTGCGCTTCGCGCTCGACCACCCGCAGCATCAACGGTACATCGATTTTTTCATTGAGCGACAGCACCGGCGAGGCTTCGATTTTCGACAATGTCAGCAACTGTTTAACTAGCCCTTCCATACGCTGGGTTTGTTCACGCATGGTATGCAGCGCCTTCTCGCGCGGCATTCCTTCCAGAACCTGCTCCTGCATCATTTCCAGGTAGCCTTGCAGCACGGTTAACGGCGTGCGCAGCTCATGGCTGACGTTTGCGAAGAAGTTACGGCGTGCCCCTTCCAGCTGGTGCATCTGCGTGACATCGCGCGCCACCATCAGCAGCTGCCGGTCGGTATATGGCATGACGCGTATTTCCAGATGACGTCCGCTGTTAAGCACCAGGTGCAGCGGTTTGAGAAATTCACGTTTTTTGAGGTGTTGGGTAAATTCGGGATAACGCAGCAGGTTGAGAATATTTTGCCCGCTATCGTCGGGCCAGCGCAGCCCCAGCATTTGCTGGGCCAGGCCATTACACCAGAAAATGGCCCCCTCTTCCGTGGTCAATACCACCGCATCCGGCAGTGATTCTGCGCCGCTGCGAAAGCGTTTGATTAGGCCACCCAGTTCACGACGGCGCTTTTTATTACGCAGCTGCATCTGGTTTAGCCCATACAGCAAAGGCTCCCAGCTACCGCGTCCTGGCGGCGGCGTCATACTTCTATCAACCCACAACCACCAGGAAAGCCGCAGTAAATTCCAGAAATGCCAGACCAGCAACCCGGTCACTGCCGCCAGTAAAAACCACGGCAGATGACCGAACACCATTCCCAGCACCACGGCCGGGAGACAACATAACAGCAGCTCCAGGGCCAGCCTTTTCCATGACAGCCGTTCCAGCACGGGTCACACTCCTGTCAAAAATTAAAAACGGGCGGAAAAACGATAACCCGTGCCGCGAACGGTTTGCACCATGCGGTCATGACCACTGTGTTCCAGCGCTTTGCGTAGGCGACGAATATGCACGTCAACGGTACGATCTTCAACATAGACGTTGGTTCCCCACACGTGGTTTAGCAGCTGTTCGCGGCTATAAACGCGCTCCGGGTGCGTCATAAAGAAGTGCAGCAGTTTAAATTCGGTAGGCCCCATATCCAATGGGTTTTCACCGGTCATGACTCGGTGGGAGGTCGGATCAAGGCTCAGTCCTTGCATCTCAATCACCTCTTCCACCGCCATCGGTGAAATACGGCGCATCACCGCTTTGATACGGGCGACCAGCTCTTTCGGTGAAAATGGTTTGGTGATGTAATCATCCGCGCCGGTTTCGAGGCCACGGACGCGATCTTCCTCTTCCCCGCGTGCCGTCAGCATCATCACCGGTATGTCACGGGTGAGCGCTTCACGTTTAATATGCTTAATAAATTGCAGCCCAGATCCACCCGGTAACATCCAGTCGAGCAAAATCAGGTCAGGCCAGGGTTCATTCAACTTGCTGATAGCGCTATCGTAATCTTCCGCTTCCACCGGCTGAAAACCGTTTTGTTCCAGCACGAAACACACCATCTCGCGGATTGGCGCTTCATCTTCAACGACCAGAATACGTCTTGCCATTATTTGCCCTGTTTTAGACATCAGTATTATATACGGCGCCATTATGCGTCAGATTTATGACAGATTTATGAAAAACATGACCGTCAGATGATCGCGTTTTAACGTTTATGACACAAGGCGATTTCGCGCATCGACCCCGGCCCAGGTGAATGTTTATAATCACCTTTACGTTTTCTTTTACGGAACCGCTATGCGCATTATCCATACATCGGACTGGCACCTTGGCCAGAACTTTTACAGCAAGAGCCGTGCCGCCGAACATGACGCCTTTCTGCACTGGCTGTTGACCACCGCTGAAACGGAAAAGGTCGATGCCATTATTGTCGCAGGCGATATCTTCGATACCGGTTCGCCGCCGAGCTATGCGCGCGAGCTGTACAACCGATTTGTGGTTAATCTGCAACAAACCGGTTGCCATCTGGTGGTGCTGGCGGGCAACCATGATTCGGTCGCCACGCTAAACGAGTCACGCGATATTCTGTCGTTTCTTAATACCACGGTGATTGCCAGCGCCGGCCACGCGCCGTTTATCCTCAACCAGCGCGATGGCACACCCGGCGCAGTATTCTGCCCGGTGCCTTTCCTGCGGCCGCGCGACATTATTACCAGCCAGGCAGGGCTTTCCGGCAGCGAAAAACAACGCCAGGTGCTGGAAAGCATCACCGACTACTATCAGCAGCAGTACCAGCAGGCCTGCGAACTGCGCGCCGACCAAGCGCTGCCCATTATCGCCAGCGGCCATCTGACCACCGTCGGTGCCAGCAAAAGTGACGCGGTACGCGACATTTATATTGGCACACTGGACGCATTTCCGGCACAAAACTTCCCGCCCGCCGACTATATTGCGCTGGGACATATCCACCGGGCGCAGAAAATCGGCGGCAGCGAACATATCCGCTACAGCGGCTCACCTATCGCCCTGAGCTTTGATGAAACCGGCAAGAGCAAAAGCGTTAACCTGGTGACATTTACCGACGGCAAGCTGGATGACGTCGCGCCGCTCGTTGTGCCGATAACCCAGCCGCTGGCGGTGATTAAAGGCGACTTTGACAGTATCAGCGCGCAGTTAGCCGAATGGCGCGACGCGGATGCGGAACCCGCGACGTGGGTCGATATTGAGATGACCAGCGACGAATACCTGCACGATATCCAGCGCAAAATTCAAGTCATCACTGACGATCTGCCGGTAGAGGTGCTGCTGGTGCGCCGTAGCCGCGAACAGCGCCAGCGTATTCTGGCAAGCCTCGAACGCGAAACCTTAAGCGAACTGAGTGTCGAAGAGGTTTTCCATCGTCGCCTCGCACTGGAAACGCTAGAAGAGCCGCAGCAACAACGCTTAGAAACGCTGTTTAATGAAACGCTACACGGCCTTGGCGAGGAGCAACAGCCATGAAAATTCTCAGCCTGCGCCTGAAAAACCTCAACTCGCTCAAAGGCGAGTGGAAAATCGATTTTACCCAGGAACCGTTTGCCAGCAACGGCCTGTTTGCCATTACCGGCCCGACCGGCGCGGGAAAAACGACGCTGCTGGACGCCATTTGTCTGGCGCTGTACCACGAGACGCCGCGCCTTAATACGGTCTCTCAATCGCAAAATGACCTGATGACGCGCGATACCGCCGAGTGTCTGGCAGAGGTTGAATTTGAAGTTCAGGGCGTGGCCTACCGCGCTTTCTGGAGCCAGAACCGCGCGCGTAATCAACCGGACGGCAATCTACAGGCGCCGCGCGTGGAGCTGGCCCGCTGCGCCGACGGGCAGATTCTGGCTGACAAAGTCAAAGATAAGCTGGAGATGACCGCCGCCCTCAGCGGGCTGGACTATGGCCGCTTTACCCGCTCGATGCTGCTCTCGCAGGGCCAGTTCGCGGCCTTCCTCAACGCCAAGCCGAAAGAACGCGCTGAACTGCTTGAAGAGCTGACCGGCACCGAGATTTACGGCCAGATCTCCGCTCAGGTATTTGAAAAACATAAACATGCGCGTGGCGAGCTGGACAAACTACAGGCCCAGGCCAGCGGCGTGGTGCTGTTAAGCGAAGAGCAGCAGCAGACGCTGCTGCAAAGTTTGCAGGTGCTTACTTCCGACGAGCAACAGTGGCAGCAGCAGCAGGCTCTCACGACACAGCATCAGCAGTGGCTGGCGCGTCAAGCCGAGCTGGAACAGGATAATCAGAAGAATCAACAGGCGTTGAGCGACGCCGAGCAGGCGCTGGCTACCGCCCAGCCGCAGCTTGCGGCACTCAGCCGCGCGCAGCCCGCCGAAGCGCTGCGTCCACGCTGGATGCAAATGCAGGAACAGACGGCCACTGTCGCCAAAACCCACCAGCTTGCTATGCAAGTGAATACTCGCTTACATGAAACCAGCACCCTGCGCGACCGCATCCGCTACACCGCTGAACGCCAGGCTGCCGCGTTGCTGCAAACACAGGCCGAACGACAGCAATGGTTGCAGAAACATGAACACATCCAGCGCTGGCAGGGTGAACTCACCGGCTGGCGCAGTGCGTTTGCCCAGCAGGCTCGCGACCGCGCGCAGCTACAAACGCAGCAACAACGCCTGATCGAGCAGGAAAAGCAGCTTGCCCAGCTTCCCGCCGTCACGCTTACCCTGACAGCAGACGAAGTGGCGGCGCAGATTGCCCACCACGCGGCGACGCGCCCGCTACGCCAGCAGCTCAGCAGCTTACACGCGCGCTTTGTCCCACTGCAAAGCCGTCGCCAGCAGCTGATTGATGCCGGGCAGCAGCGCCAGCAGCAGTTGGAAAAAATCACGGCCGAGTTAACCCAACTGCGCCAGGTGTATAAAGACAAAAAGCAGCAGTTGCAAGATGTGAAAGCTCTTTGCGAGCTGGAAGCCACTATCGTGCGGCTGGAAGCCGAGCGCGCACGTTTGCAGCCCGGTGCCGCATGCCCGCTATGCGGTTCAACCGATCACCCGGCGCTGGCGGAGTATCAGTCGCTGGTTCCCGACGCCAACAAAGCCCGCCGCGATGCACTGGAAAAAGAGGTGAACCGTCTGGCAGAAGATGGCGCCACCCTGCGCGGCCAACAAGAGGCGCTGCAAAAACAGCAGCAGAAAGAAAGCGACGAGCTAGCAACGCTTTCTCAGCAGGAGCAAGCACTTACATCACAGTGGCAGGAAGTCACGCAGCATTTGGCAATTTCGCTGCAGCCCGCCGATGACATTAGCCGCTGGCTTGCCGAACAGGACGAAGCCGAACAACAGCGCTACCAATACAGCCAGCGCCTGACGTTTGAAGGGCAAATCCGCGAGCTTCAGGCGCAGAACGCCCACATGAATGAAGAGTTGAAGCTGCGCGATGATACGCTTGCTCAAGCGCTCACGGCATACGGACTGATGCCACCGGCCACCGGTGAAGAAGCACAGTGGCTGACGGCACGTGAAGCACAAACCGAGGCCTGGCAGCACCAGCAAAGAGAGAGCCAGCACACGCAGCAACAGCTGGCGCAGATCCAGCCGCTGCTGGAAGCGCTGCCGTCTGCACAAGGTCCCGACGATGGCAGCAGCGTAAGCCTCGACGGCTGGCAGCAGGTGCACAACGACTGCGTCGCACTGGAGAGCCAACTACACACGCTGCAACAGCAAGAAATCCAGGAGCAACAGCGGCTTCAGCAGGCAGAGCAGCTTTTCAACCAGGCGCTTGCTGAGTCGCACTTTACCGACGTTGATGATTTCCTGGCCGCACTCCTCGACGCCAGTGAACGCCAACGGCTGGAGCAGCTTAAACAGACGCTGGAAACCCAACATCAGCAGCGCCAGACGCTGGTTACCCAAGTTCAGGAAACCCTGAAAAAGCACCTGACGTTGCGCCCGGAAACGCTAACGCCCGAACTTACTCTCGCGGATACCCAGGCTCAGCTTCAGCTGTTAGCCCAGCAGCTGCGCGAAAACGGCCAGCGCCAGGGCGAACTTCGCCAGCAGTTGAAGCAGGACGAAATTAATCGTCAGCAGCAGCAGTCTCTGTTCCTTGAGATAGAAAAAGCCAACGCTACGCTTGAGGACTGGGCGCATCTCAACGCGCTGATCGGTTCAAAAGAGGGTGATAAGTTCCGCAAATTTGCCCAGGGCCTGACGCTGGATAATCTGGTGTGGCTGGCCAACGAACAGCTGAGTCGCTTACACGGCCGCTATTTACTTCAGCGTAAAGCCAGCGATGCGCTGGAACTGGAAGTCGTCGATACCTGGCAGGCCGATGCGGTGCGCGATACTCGCACCCTCTCTGGTGGTGAAAGTTTCCTCGTCAGCCTCGCGCTGGCGCTGGCGCTTTCGGATCTGGTCAGCCATAAAACCCGTATCGACTCACTGTTCCTCGATGAAGGTTTTGGCACGCTGGATAGCGAAACGCTGGATACCGCCCTCGATGCGCTGGATACGCTCAACGCCAGCGGCAAAATCATTGGTGTGATAAGCCACGTCGAAGCCATGAAAGAACGCATTCCAGTACAGATTAAGGTCAAGAAGATCAATGGGCTGGGATATAGCCGCCTGGATAAGGCGTTTGCCGTCGAGTAAAGAAACCTCCGGTGAAAACCGGAGGCTGTCTGACAGATTTGCCGGATGAGGGGTTATCTCATCCGGCGGTTTCACTACTTACGGAAAAACTCGTTGTACAACATATACAGGTGTGCCGCGCTCCAGGAGAAGTTTGGTGCGCCCTGTTGGGCGCCGGTCAACGGATTATAGTTCTCCTGAATTGGGCCGTCGGAGGTTAACCCTTTGGCGTGTTTGAAGAACGCATCCGCCAGTTTCATCGCTTCTTCGCGATGGCCGTAACGTTCCATGCCTTTTAAGCCAAACCACAGCTGATCGACCCACACCCGTCCACGCCAGTAGATATCCGCACCGAAGGCCGGGTTGGTTAACGCCGCGGTGCCCAACGGCACAAAGGTGTTGAACTCTTTTGGATCCAGCATGACCGAAACAACATCATCAGCATGCTGCTGGGTCGCCGCTCCGTTAAACAGCGGCGACCAACCTTCCGGCCCCTTTCCGCGTTCAACAATAGGCTTACCGGCACAGCCGTTGACCAGTGGCTTATCCTCAATACGGATGTCGTAATAGAACTTTGTCTGCGGGTCGAACATGCAGGTATTGATATAATCAGCCAGCTTCTGCGCTAGCGCCTGATAGCGCTTCGCCTCGTCGGGTTTGCCCAGAATCGTCGCCATCTCTGCCAGATAGTGATTATCGCTGTACATATAGCTGGCCTGGTCAACCGACTCCTGCAGCAGCGAATAGCCTAATAAGCGTCCCTGAGCGTCACGGTTCTCGGCAAATTTCACCGTCCAGTCGCTGCGTTTGCCGCCGTTGGCCACATATTTGTCGAGCTGCTCTTTATCGATAAAGCCAAACACCGCCGCATCGTCGCGCCCGGATTCCCACGAGGCTGCGACCTGAGCCGGGATTTCAAGGCTGTCGTAATCGTCCTTGCGAGTCACCGCCTCATAGGTTTTCAGGCCGGAAAGTGATTCCTCTTTATCCCCTTTCTTCAGGGTAAACAGCATGTCACCGCTGGCGGTGTTGTGCGCTTTATCGCGCGTCGCGCCATATTCCGGCACACCGTTACCGTTATGGTCGCGATTGCGCAGCCACCAATCATGATAGGCCGCCAGCTTCGGGTACATCTCTTGCAGCCAGGCTTTATCCTGAGTTACGCGATACACCTCCATCACCGACCAGGCGGCCAGGCTCGGCTTGGTGTTACGCTCGTTCCAGTTGCTGCCGTCGCCACCGCGCTCCGGACTGAGGTTCCAGGCGATCAGATCCGGCACAAATCCGGCATCCTGCGGGCGTACCTTATCGTCGGCTTTAATCTGCCAGGAGAAGACGGCGCGGATGTTCTCTTTGGCAATCTCCGGGTTGAAGTGCGCCATAGCGTACGCCTGTTTCCAGGTATCCCACGGCCAGGTCTGGTTACCGGAGAACCAACGGCCGGTGACCGACGGCGTCACCGTGTTGTAGTGCACCGCCCCGCCCGGCGCGCGCCAGTTACCGTTGAGCGTTTCAATGGCTTTAACCGCAACTCGCGTTTGTTCGGCGGTGGCATCCGGATTGGTCAGCCCTTTTTGCAGGTAGCCGTTCCAGCGCTGTACAGAAGCGTCCAGGTAGTATGCAGGACGCGCCAGAATATCGCGGATCTGCGCTTTCTCATGGCTGACCTGCTCAGCGGTCAGCAGATGTGAATAGGTGGTGTAAATCGTGGTCGACCCGCTAATCTGCGCACGACTGGTAAAACGATGGCCATCAATTTTGGTATCCGCTTTCAGCGAACGATGAACCTGATACTGTGATTCGCCGGAGGTCATCAGGGAGGAGTCGGCACGCACTTTACCAAACGTCACCGTCAGGCCATCCGGCGTGACGTGCAGGCGGCGCTGATAGTCAGGAAACGCTGCATCAATGGTTTTATCCGATAGCGGTTTGCCCTCTTTGGCTTCCAGTTTTTCCAGCAGCTCGCCATCCCACACCAGCTTAAGCGGTGTGTTGCTGGTGATTTTGGTCTCCAGCAGCGAAGTATGCGCGCTGGCAAAACGCAGCGTCATCGCAATCTCCACGCCGGGAGCCGACAGCTTTTGCACTAACGCGCCGGGAAGGCTGTAGGCCTGCATCGTGAAGGCCAGCTTGTTGCCGTTCTGATACACCGTCAGCCGGTCAAAGTTGGTGGCCATAAAGTTGATGTACTCTTCCGTCAGCAGCGCCGGACCAGGGAATCCACCCATGGTGGCCGGGCCGTCCGGTAACAGGTGTCCATGCCACGCGCCGAGGTCAAAAAAGGGATTAAAACGCTGGTGATCGTCATAATCGTAGTCATGCATGTACTGCGGTGCGCCAGTGCGATTGACCACGTTTTTAAAAGCGTCCGCCGTCACGGCTGCGTGTGCCGAAAAGCTCAGCAGCAGCGCACAGGCCAGCGGGGCCAGGGGGAAAGTCATCTTCATCTTTTTTGTATCCCTTCTTACCAATAGAAATACTGCATCAGGAAAATTTTATCGCTCGGATCGCCAGAGGCAGTCTTCATGTAGAAACGACTGTCCGCTGCGGTGGCGAAGCGGCCATTCCCGTATTCAAACCAGATACCAAATTGCATAAACGCGGTGGTTTCATCGGCGGCGTGGTCCGGCCGATGTTTGGCATAACTGTAGGCGGTGGAAAGATAAAACCCCTTAAAGGCTTCATACATGGCGCTGGCCATAAAGCCGGTTTCAGTCCCCGGTTCGTCCAGCCCTTTCGCCCGCCCGGTGTGATGCCAGGCGCGAGCGCCAAAGTTTGGTGACAAGATCCCGGTTAAAAACAGCTCCCCGGTGCCGTCTGTCACTTCCATGCCGTTCATCCAGGTCACCTTCTCGGCGATGTCATACTGCACGTAGCCGTTGACCATCGCTGGATAGGTATACTTATCGTCATAGCGATCGTATTTACCGAAATGCAGCCACGCTTTGCTTTCGTTGTGATGGCCGGCAGGCGTAGCGGTAACGCTATAGCGGAACTTTCCGGCCAGATTTTGCACCTTGAGCGCGTACTGAATATCGCGGGTGTTAGGAATGACGTAGCCGAGATCAGGCGTAAAATCGGCCCACCACTGAAGATCATCAAGTGAGGAATCCTGCCGCACGCTGAGCATAATTTCGGTGCTGTCATCGGTTTTATAGCCACCGTACAGGCGGTTGATCCCGCCCTCAAAACCGCCCCAGCTGTGATCCGGCACCCAGGCATTGCCCTGATGGTCCGCCTGCACCGTCCAGCCCTCACCATAAATTAAGCCGAACCACTGCCCGTGCTTTATTTCCAGACCACCCTCAATATAGGTTCCATCACTGTATTTATGCTTATCCTCATTTTCTAAATCCATATATCCGCCAAGGCCTAATTCGCCATAAAAGCGATAAGAGGTCGCCCCCATTGACGGTGTTTTCATATCATCATGTTGCGCCGGTTTCGCCATCTCTTCAGCGAAAACCGGGCGGCAACAAGCCAGGGCAACGAGTGCCCCGTAAAGGTAGTTTATTTTTTTCATTGTATTTTAGAGGTATTGATAATGATTAATTAAAAATGTCACTTACGACGAATGGGCTACCGGCGTGGCTTCAATTTTTTTCTCTTCCGGCGTTAATCCCTTGAGATATTTACTGTATTTCCACCATGCGAAGCCGAGGAAGATAACGATCCCACCGACGTTATAGAAAATAATGGTTAGAATATTGCCGCCAGTTGGGAAAGTTGAGGCGATAAACCCAATAGTGAAGATAACGATCAGCATCGATACAATCGCTACGCCGGTACGTTGCGATCCCATCTTAAAATCACGCGGCAGATGATCGTATTTACGTCGCAAATTCAAATACGCCAGCATAATAAACAGCGGTGGCAACATTGAGGCCGCAGCAGTCATATTAATGATCGTATTCATTAAGTCCTGCACGGTACTTGATCCCAACATCGGAATAATCATCAGCGGGATCACAATCAGGAATTGGATCCAGGCAGCACGTGCCGGAACGCCATTCTTATTCAGCTCGACAGTTTTCTTACCAAAAATGCCGCTTGGGATTTCCGAGAAGAAAATTTTCACCGGCGTGGCGGTCCACATCAGCAGTGAGCCAAACATCGCGGTGAAGGAAACCAGGCCGACAAAGCGGTTAATGAGGATTTCCGGCAGGCCAAAGTAGACCGCCATACCGTGGAAAACCTGTACCGAGCCACCGGTGAACTTCAGTTCTTTGCTACTGACAAAAACGTTAATCAGTACGGAGGAAATCGAATACAGGACGCCGATGAAAATACCGGCCAGAATGATGACTTTAACGAACGACTTTGAACCGCCTTTGACGTCGTTAACATAAACCGCGACTGATTCTGCACCGCCCGCAGCCATAAAGATCCACGTGGTAATACCGAGAAACGCCCAGTTAAAATTCGGGATCATCGCATCAACGGTAATCGGATCCGCCGGCTGAATACCGCCCATCAATGCACTTCCCGACAGTAAAATATACGACAGCGTCAGCAGCAGCATTAATGATGAGGTGACGGAAGTAATTGGCCCCAGCATTTTTGCGCCGTTGGTTGATACCCACGTTGACAGTGCGAACAGCGCCATACTTAACACCGTGGTTGCAACCGGCGTAAGAATGTATTCATAACCGAGAAATGCGTAAGACGCGTAAGCAATAACGCGCGGTAGCAATGAGGTAAAAAAGAACAGATTCACAAACCAATAGGTGTAAGCGGTAATAAACGCCCAGCGGCCGCCCAGCGAGCTTTTCACCCAGGCATACACTCCGGCCTCAGAGTTTTTATTTAATGAAACAAATTCAGCGATAATCAAACAGAAAGGAATAAAGTACAGCAGCGTGGCGAGGAAAAACATTGGCGCCGACGCTAACCCAAGCTCGATATTGTTATTGATGACGTTATTGAAACTGTAAACGGCGGCGAATGTCAGCGACAGCAGGCCAAATTTACCGATGGTATTACGTTTAGTATCAGACATAACACATCTCCACGCAGCATCCTTCCATTGGATAAAAAGGGCCGCGTTGTTTGTAGGATAGAGGTCGTTAATTATCAGATGTTATTTTAGTAAAATTTTTAGTAAAACAAAGTAAGAAAGTCGATTAGCTTTAACTTGATCACGAAATTGGTTTAGCCCTACGTAACCATCCGGCAACAAAAAACCGCAGACCGTCACGGACCTGCGGTTTTCCTGGGTTACTTCACCGCCTTAGTCAGGCCCTCCACCGAGGCATTGCGGATTTTTTGCTTCTTCTCAAAGCGGCTGATCCACCACCAGGCCAGCCCGGAGAAGACCGCAGTCATAAAGACGTTAACAAAGAAGGCATTAACCAGATCAACACCCGCCGGGAACGCTGACGCCGTCATACTGACCACAAAGATCACCATCAACATCGATACCACGCTCATCCCCACCTTGCGTGACCCCATGCGGAAATCGCGCGGCGTGTCATCATGCTTCCAGCGGAAGACAAAGTAGGCAGCCATGATAAACAGCGGCGGCAACATCGCGGTACCCGCCGTCAAGTTGATGGCGGTATTCATCATCTGCTGTACGCTTTCAGAGCCAAATCCATTAACAATAAGCATCAACAGAACGAAGACAAACTGCCACCAGGCCGCGCGAACCGGGACGCCGTGAACGTTCAGTTCGGTCGTTTTCTTGCCATAAATCCCTTCCGGAATTTCCGAGAAGTGAATTTTGACCGGTGCCGCCGTCCACATCATCATGCTGCCGAAAATAGCGATAAACAGAATGATGCCGACGAAACGCCCCATCAGCTCTTCAGAGATATGGAAATAGGTGCCGAGGCCGGTAAAGATTTCCACCATACCAGCGGCGTAGGTGAGGTCTTCACGAGCAACAAACACGTTCACCAGCAATGAACCCAGTGCGTACATGCCGCCAATCAGGATCCCGGCGGTGATGATGACCTTAATAAAGGATTTCTGTCCGCCCTTGGTGTCATTGAGGTAGGCCGCCACGGTTTCCGCACCGCCCGCCGCCTGGAAAATCCAGCACATAATGCCCAGCGTCGCCCAGTTGATGGTCGGTTCCATTGCCGAGAGTGTAATCGGCTGCGCAGGCACGTGTCCTGAGCCCAGCGCGGTCAGCGCCCCCACCACGTAGATAGCAAACAGCGCAAACACGCCGTAGGCCACGCATTCGGATATTTTCCCCAGCCACGTCGCGCCTTTGGTAGAGATATGCGTTGCCATCGCAAACAGCACGATGGAAATCATCGATGTCACCATCGGCGAGAACGGAATCGCGTAGCCCATAATGGCGTAAGAGGCGTAGGCCACCACGTTTGGCAACAGCGACAGGAAGAAGAACAGGTTCACAAACCAGTACAGGAACGACCCCAGATAGGCCGCGCGGGTGCCCAGCGGCTGTTTCAGCCAGGCGTACATACCGGACTCAGAGTGTTTATTCGCCGAAACGAATTCCGCAATGATAAAAACGAACGGAATAAAGTAAACCACGGTGGCAAAAAGGAAGATGGGCGCCGAGCTTAAGCCCAGTTCAATGTTGTTGTTAACGATATTTCGTACGTTAAATACCGCGGTAAAGGCCATCGACAGCAGGGCAAACTTACCGATTTTGGCACGAATTGATTCGGACATACGTCCTCCAAAAATCACTTCACCCCGTGAGGGGCAGATACAGGTATAGCCCAGCGGATACTGCCGCTGGGTCTGGTACAAACGCCGTTCGCCATTACTTATTCAGGAAGTAGCCGTCCTCAACGGTCACACGCAGCACCACTTTTTTGACCGGCTCATCGCAGAGAAAACGGTAGGCTTCGTCGGTATCACAAATCACCATTTGCCCTTCGTGAACCGCTACGGTTTCCCCTACCCCTTTGAGATATTCGCGGTCGGTTTCATCGCGATAACAGGCCACGGTTTGCAGCTGCGCTTTGGGTGCAAACTCAATTTTTTGCTGCCCTTGCAGGTAGTAATGGACTTCAAAATAGCGGCGATTACCGACAAACAGCGCATCAGTGGAGCTTTCCGTCGCCAGTCGATAGGAGAGCGAATCGCCAATAGAGTGCGCCACGCCCGGGCGAATATTGTCGAGGTTGTTGATGGCCTCCACGCAGCGTTGCCATTTACGTCCGCCCTGATAAATCTGCTTAAACTGTTCTAAATTATCGAGAACTCTCATTGCTCAGCCTCGCTGTGTGAAACGGGTGAAAAGAAATCAGCGCCATATTCATGGTTCGCCAGCGTCTGCGAGGCGCTGCGCCCGCCGTCTATCGGCAGCAGCGTGAAGCCGTAGTTAAAGGTGTTGAGCCAGACGCGCCAGCTATCCAGCACTTCGCTCCCCCACGAGTTGGAGCCCAGACCGAGCAGTTGCGCGTCGATATTGAGCGTGATGTCGTCGCTTCTTTGCAGCTCATTGCAATGCTGCGCAGCGTGCAGATTTTCCGCCGTGTAGTGCCAGGCGCTGACGTTAATCGGCTGACGCGGCACCACCAGCAGGCCGCTGCCGTGCCTGTCGGTAAAGGAGGCCCAGCGTACGTGCTGGCGGTTGCCGTTATTTTGCGGGAACGGATAGTTCACAAACATGTCATCGACGGTGGTGTGCCACTGGTCGATAATGTTGCTCTGCTGGCTGTCGGCGTAGTTCTCGCCCGGCCCGCGACCGTAGTAGTCAACCTGTTCGAACTGGCCGTTAATCCCCAGCATAAAGCCGATGCACGGCACGATATGCGGATAGTCGCCGTAGCGCTCACCCTGCAGTTCCACGTTGATATGCCCCTGCGCAGTCACCTGCCAGCGGTAAGTGCAGCGCATACCGAAATCAAACACCGGCGGCGCGATAATGGTCCGGGTGGTGATAACAACCGTATCGCCCTGTATTTCTGCGCTGAACTCGCGCAGATGTTCCTGCATGATAGGCAGATGCGCCGGCTGCCACAGCCCTTCAAACTCCTGCTTGTGGTTATCAATCATCGGCTTGAAGAAGTTCATTCGCGGTTCGCGCGTCACCTGTTCAACACCGTTGACCTGCCATTCGGTGAGCTTGCCGCTGATCTTCGAGAACACGGCACGGAAGTTATGCCCGCAGACGATGTAACTCAGGCGCTCATCGGCAATCTCTAATGGCGTCGCGCAGGCACTCAGACGCGGCGTTTTGACGGCCGTATTGGCCTTCAGCTGCAGTTGGTACATCGCAATGAGATGGTTGGCTTCGCTATACAGCGTGCGGGAATCTTTGGTAACCGTGATATTGACGAACGCTTCACGCTCATCCAGACGCGGCAGAGAAATCGTCACCTCGCGGCCGCTGTTGGCCGCCAGCCCTTCTACCTTCAAGCGCTGGGTAGAGAGTGTCTCCCCTTCGGCGCGAACTTCGACACACAACGTGTAGTCGTCGAGATTCGAGAACCACAACTTGTTTTCAACGCGCAGAATACCGTGCGACAGATCGGACGCCAGCACCTTCACCGGTGCAATCACCTGCTTGTACTCCAGCAAACCCGGACCCGGCGTTTGATCGGAGAAGATCAGCCCATCAAGGCAGAAGTTGTAGTTGTTCGGGTAGTCGCCGTAGTCGCCGCCGTACTTGTACCACACGGTTCCGTCTTCATCGGTGGCCTGAATGCCGTGATCGCACCACTCCCACACATAGTGGCCCTGGATGCAGTCGTGCTGGTAAAACACGTTCTGATATTCCGTTAAACCGCCCGGGCCGTTGCCCATGGCGTGCGCATATTCACAGATGATGCGCGGCTTGGCGTGCGGATACTCGCCGAATTCGTTCATCAGCGGCACGCGGGTGTACATGGTCGAGATGATATCGACCACTTCTGCATCACGATCTTCTTCGTAGTGAATAAGGCGGGTGTCGTCCAGTGCTTTGGCGGCGTGGTACATGGCACGAATGTTACAGCCGTAGCCGGATTCATTACCCAGCGACCAGATAACAATCGACGGGTGGTTTTTCTGCGCGTGAACGTGGCGCACAATGCGCTCGACGTAGATATGCTCCCATTCTGGGTCGTCGGTAATGCAACTCAGATTGCCCACGTTAGCGAAGCCGTGAGATTCCACGTCGGTTTCCGCCATCACGAACAGGCCGTAAACATCGCACAGCTCATAGAAGCGAGGATCGTTCGGATAGTGCGCGGTACGTACCGAGTTGATGTTGTACTGCTTCATCAGTTGCAGATCTTTCTCCACCCGGTCCATGCCCACGGCGCGGCCCTTCAGGTGGTCATTATCGTGGCGGTTCACACCGTGCAGCATCACGTACTGGTTATTGATGTAAAACAGCCCATCGCGCACTTTGATATCGCGGAAACCCACGCGCTGCGGGATGATTTCAATCACTTCACCCGCGGCGTTTTTCAACGTCATCACCAGATGGTAAAGATACGGGTTTTCCGCTGACCACTGCTGCGGCGCTTTCACGTCGATGGCGAAATGGGTGGTCTGACGTTGCCCGACCGTTAACTGCCCGCAGGTTCCCTGATACAGCGCGGTTTCACCGTCAAACAGAGTGTATTCCAACGTTGCCTGTTGCGGCTGCACCGCCAGGTTTTCCAGTTCAACCTGACAGGCGAGCGTGGCATCGCGATAGTCATCGTTAAAATCGGTGCGCAGGGTAAAGTCCTGCACGTGCAGTGGGTTTTTACCGACCAGATAAACGTCGCGGAAAATCCCTGCCGTCCACCACATATCCTGATCTTCGATATAGGTGGAATCGGCCCACTGCATCACGCGGACGGAAAGTAGGTTTTCGCCGGTTTTCACCGCCGCACTGATATCAAATTCAGCCGTCAGGCGGCTGCCTTTACTAAAACCAACGTACTGGCCGTTGACGTACACCTCAAAGTAAGTCTCGACGCCGTCAAATTTAATCAGGGTCTGCTGACCCTGCCAGCCTTCGTTGAGGGTGAACCAGCGCTGGTAGGCACCGGTTGGGTTATCCGTTGGGACATAGGGCACATCAATTGGGAATGGAAAACCTTCATCGGTGTACTGCAGTTGGCCGTGACCTTCCATCTGCCACATGCCTGGCACGGTGATGGAGCCCCAGTCGTTCATATATTCAGAAGTAAAAGCCTCCGGCACCAACAGCGGGTTGGTGAAGAACTGAAAATTCCACTGCCCGCTAAGAGTCATAAAGCGGCTGCTGTTTTCGCGGACATACGAACGCGCCTGCGCCAGTGTGTCATAGGAGAAGAAATAGGCTCTCGGCGGCAACCTGTTTTCGTGCGTGAGTTGAAGATTTTCCCAGCGATTCATATCGCCTCCCTGTACGGACTAAGTTATTGCATTTTATTTTAGTAAAACTTTTACTAAATAAAATGAGCAGGGATGATTTACTTTAACTCGATCACAAAATGAGCGCGTTGGTGGGAGGAATCTGGGAGTGCGGAGAGTGTTTCGCCGGATGCGCAAACGGGCAGCCGGCGAAAAAGGATTAGCGGGTGGTACCGCGCAGCTTGAGGACGCTTGGGACGAAGACATTCAGTGGCAGCGCACGACCGTCGCGGGCCTTTTCAACCAGCAGGTTTACCCCCTGGCTGCCCATCATTTCCGAATGAATACGCACGGTAGAAAGCGGTGGGAAGGTAAAACGCGCGGTAGGAATATCGTTAACGCTAATCAACGAAATATCCGCCGGTATCGACAGCCCGCGCTCATGGATAGCCCGCAGCACGCCAATAGCAATCGAGTCCGAGGCCACAAACAGTGCAGAGGGATGGTCACCTTTCGCCAGCATTTTTTTCGCCAGCTCATAGCCGGAAGAGCTGGAGAAGCCGCCGCGCCAGATATCGTCGGCGGAAACGACCCCTTTCAGGAGGCCATATTCAACGAAAGCCACTTCACGAATATCCGCTTTACCAGGCTGGTCTTCACCGCCAATAAAGCCAATTCGGGAAACGCCCTGAGCGATAAAGAAGTCGATAACCTCTTTGGCGATGCGTACCAGATCGATATCGACCGCGTCGTACTGACTGCCCGGCTCATGAAAATCAATAAAACAGATATTGTCGGTTAATGTGCTGACCGCATCACGCGTCTCGACCGAAGGCTGGCCGACAATCAGTGCACCGGTGATTTTTTTCAGCTCAGGCAGCGCGTGGTTGAGATAGCAGTTGGTGAGCTCGATACCCAGCTTCTCGCACTGCATTTCAATGCCGTGGCGAATGGCCAGATAGTAGGGATCGTTGATTTCCAGATCCTGCTGGTAGCTGTAAAGGGCCAGAATGTGGTGCTGTGCCACGGCGCCGACCAATGCTTTGCGCGAGCTGCTGTTTTTATATTCCAGCTTTTCTGCAATCTCGAGGATCCGACGCTTGGTCTCTTCTTTCACATTTAAGGTGGGATCGTCGTTAAGCACGCGCGAAACCGTCGCCAGCGAAACCCCCGCCTCAACCGCAATGTCTTTTAATGTAGCCATCTTTTCCCTTATCGGACGCTGCCCTATGTTTGCTCTGACATTGTAAAGCAAGCGACCAGACATGCATCTGTTTTAAGTAAATATTCGCGAACTTTACGCCCCTATCGCCCCTGTTTTTCTGAGGCAGAAAACAGTGATGGGTGTAACAGTTTCGCCAATGCTATCGTGCCCTTTGATAAAATATCGCTATATTTTACTAAACTTTTACTTGAGGTGAGAAAATGGATACCGTGACTTATAGTGATTTTGCCAAACTGGAGATGCGCACCGGAAAGATCGTCGAGGTCCAACGGCACGAAAATGCCGACAAACTGTACATCGTTCAGGTTGATGTCGGGGAACGGACCCTGCAAACGGTCACCAGCCTGGTGCCCTATTACCGTGAAGATGAGCTATTAGGAAAAACGGTGGTCGTACTATGCAATCTGGCGAAAGCCAAAATGCGCGGTGAGACTTCGGAATGTATGCTGCTGTGTGCAGAAACCGACGACGCCAGCGAAAGCGTACTGCTGACCCCAGAACGCGTGATGCCCGCGGGCGTAAGGGTTGTCTAATGGCTTTCCCCCGCCTGTCCGCGGGGGATATACGTTAAAGTGTTACAGCGGCCAAAGCCAGGCCGCGCCGCGAACGCCGCTGGAATCGCCGTGCAGCGCTTTACGAATAGGCGTCTCGCACTCGCCGCCGAACACCCACTCTTTTACCCGCTGCGGCACCGTCTGATATAGACGTTCAACGTTGCTCATCCCACCGCCCAGCACAATCACGTCGGGGTCGAGAATATTGACCACGTGTGCCAGTGATTTCGCCAGCCGCTGTTCGTAGTGAGCCATCGCTTGTTCCGCCAGCGCATCGCCCTCAGCCACTAACTGCATAATCTCACTGCCTTTCAGCGGATTACCGCTTAAGCGGTGATAATCGGTGGCAAAACCCGTGCCGGAGATAAAGGTTTCAATACAGCCTTGCTTACCGCAGTAGCAGGGGACTTCAGCACGGTAGCGCAGCTCGTCGTCATTCATCCACGGTAGCGGGTTATGCCCCCACTCGCCTGCGGTGCCGTTGCCACCAATGTGTACGCGCCCGTTAATCGCTACGCCTGAACCGCAGCCGGTACCAATAATCACTGCAAACACCGTTTGCGCCCCCGCCGCCGCGCCGTCTATGGCTTCAGAGACCGCCAGACAGTTGGCATCGTTCGCCAGACGCACTTCGCGATTCAGGCGTCGGCTTAAATCTTTATCAAACGGCTGGCCGTTAAGCCACGTGGAATTGGCGTTTTTCACCACTCCGGTGTAGGGAGAAATCGAACCCGGGATCCCCATACCAACGGTGCCCGTTTGCCCGGTAGCGTCTTCGGCCAAAGCAACAAGATGCGCAATATTCTCAATGGTTTGCTGATAGTCACGCGGTGTCGGCAGACGATGTCGGTACAGCTGCTCGCCCTGATCACCGAGTGCGATAACTTCCGTTTTCGTTCCGCCTAAATCAATCCCAATTCGCATTCATCGCTCCTGTTTAAAACAATGCAAGGCCGTGGACAATTCGTTATCATTGCCCGCCTATATAACGATAACACCGTGGAAATTATCATGCTGTGGTTCAAAAATTTAATGGTTTATCGTCTTAGCCGCGACATCTCGCTGCGCGCGGAAGAGATGGAAAAGCAGCTCGCTGAGATGACCTTCACCCCCTGCGGCAGCCAGGATATGGCAAAAACCGGTTGGGTTCCGCCGATGGGCTCACACAGCGACGCGCTGACGCACTCCGTTAACGGACAGATCATCATCTGCGCGCGTAAAGAAGAGAAGATCCTGCCTTCGCCGGTGATTAAGCAAGCGCTGGAAGCCAAGATCCAGAAGCTGGAAGCCGATCAGGGCCGCAAGCTGAAGAAAACGGAAAAAGATTCCCTGAAGGATGAAGTGCTGCACTCCCTGCTGCCTCGTGCCTTTAGCCGCTTCAGCCAGACCATGATGTGGATCGATACCGTTAACGATCTGATTATGGTCGACTGTGCCAGCGCCAAAAAAGCGGAAGATACGCTGGCGCTGCTGCGTAAAAGCCTCGGTTCGCTGCCGGTGGTTCCGCTGACGCTGGAAAACCCGATTGAGCTAACGCTCACCGAATGGGTGCGTTCCGGAAGCGCTGCGCAAAGCTTCCAGATTCTTGACGAAGCCGAGCTCAAAGCCATTCTCGAAGATGGTGGCGTGATCCGCGCGAAGAAACAGGATCTGATTTGTGATGAGATTGCAGCCCATATCGAAGCCGGCAAGCTGGTGACCAAGCTGGCGCTGGATTGGCAGCAGCGTATCCAGTTTGTGATGTGCGACGACGGCTCGATTAAGCGCCTGAAGTTCTGCGACGAACTGCGCGACCAAAACGAAGATATTGACAGAGACGACTATGCTCAGCGTTTCGACGCGGACTTTATTCTGATGACCGGCGAACTGGCGGCATTGATTAAGAGTCTGGTAGAAGGATTAGGCGGCGAAGCCCAGCGCTAAACGTAAATTCCCTTCCTGCCGCGGCAGGAAGGGGAATCATTACAGATAGCGGCACAGATAGGACGTTGGCTCAACGATCTGCAGGTTAAATTCGCTATTGCCCGGCACGTTAAAGACTTCCCCTGCGGTATACACTTTCCATTCGATTTCACCCGGTAACAGCACATTCATCTCGCCGCTGACCACGGTCATCTCTTCCGGCTGCCCGGTTCCAAAGGTGTATTCACCTTCAACCATCACGCCCACGCTAGCGCGACCGGTGCTGCTGCTGGTAAAGCCAATGGATTTCACTTTCCCTTCGAAGTACTCGTTGCTTTGAAGCATAAACAGGCCCTTATTGTCTTAACGTAAAAAACCAATATAGGGTTGCGAGCAGAAGCCTGTCACGCAAATTCATACGCTTAACATAATAATTCTGCCGCCAGTCGAGCGACCAGCACATTCGATAGCAGAACCGGAACATCCAGCGCTTTTTGTAACAGGTCGCGATGGCGCTGATGATAGCTCAGCGAGTCCAGAACCAGCACATCCGCGCCCTGCTCAAGCAAAGAGCTGCCCGCCGAAATCATATGCTGATCGCTGTCGCGCACCGGGTTCGCCAGCGCGTAATAAGGCAGCGTTGGCAGCATCTGCCATTTTTCTTTTTGAGCGTTAAGAATGGCCTCAATAGGCACCAGCACGCCGACCTGATGCCCCTCAACAATCGAGGCGACCAGCGGTGGAATAATTCGCTGTGGTTCCAGCAGTATCGCATTGCGCGCCGTCATGCTGCGGAGTTTGAACGTATTCAGTAAAAGAATGACGTCGTAGGACTGATTATCCAGCACTTCAATCACCGCCTGTAGGGCATGCTCGACTTTAAGACGGGATATTTCGACAAACTGGTTGTCGTTTAACAACACCAACAGACGCTCTTCACCGGGCTCTGGCCCATATTCTTCCATAACGTCCGCACGACTCATTTTCCCCAGCAGAGTCACGTGGGTAATTTGATCTTCCCTGATGTGCTCGGTCAAAAGCGGCAATACTTCACTAATGGGCACCACCCCAATCGTAAGAATCGCCATGGTTGCAGTCATGTTATCTACCTTCTGCTTCTTAATTGCTCACTTTACAAATAGCCACCTGGATGGATGAAAAACACCGCTCAGAAGCGTAGCAGTTCATCCCGATGCTGGAATGTAAAGATTCCGGTAATTTCCAGTACTCTCCTGATAAGGTTTAATTTTAACTTCTCTATAACATTAAAGATAAACGATAAATGTGATTTACGCCCGCCATAACCATTAATTAAAAAGGGTTATAGCGGCCTGTTAAGCTTGCTTTTGCTCAATAGACAAACCCTGTCCGAATCACTGACCTGCGTAAGTTCATCGGAGAAGCTGTCTTACCACGAAGAAAATACCCCGTGGAAAGCAAAGAAGTAGGCGTATGGGTAACAAGAGGAGGGATGCTGCGAGAGTGCGCCCGGTTAGCTGGCGGTTTCCAGGTGCAGGGCATTTTGGATGAGCACGACAACGTGGTCGGGCGTGGAGGACGCATCAACAATAAAGTGGGCCGTTTCACGGTATAGCGTATCGCGCTGAGCGAGCACATCAGCGACTTCTTCGCTGATCGGTTTACCGGTGAGCGTCGGACGCTGTTCCGCTTCGGGAAACGCTTCCAGGCGGCTTGCCAGAACAGAAACCGGAGCATTGAGGTAAATCACCACGCCGTGCTGACGCATAAACTCGCGGTTTTCAGCGGCCAGAATAATTCCACCGCCGGTAGCGACCACCGTATTCGGTTGTGTCACCGAGATGAGCGTCTGCGTTTCCCGTGCGCGGAACCCAGCCCAGCCTTCTGCCGCGACAATATCCGCAACGGTCATGCCGGAACGCTGTTGTAAGACTAAATCAGTATCAACAAAATGGAAATCGCAGGCGTGAGTCAGCGCTTGGCCTATTGTTGTTTTTCCGCAGCCCCTGGCTCCGATAAGAAAAATAGGCTGTGTCATTGCCTGGAGTTCCCCTTGATGACGCAAAATTGCGGGATGTGCATATGAAGCGCGAATAATACCACCAAACTAGTACGCAAGTAAGTGTAAACTTTAAATTACAAAAAAATGTTTTTTGGATGCCTTACGCTATTTAAGCCAGATAAAACGGCACTTCAAAGCGTAAAAAAATGATGCCACGTAGCGTTTTGCTAACAGTACATGAAAGTGACTTGTTTTGACAAGCCGGATGACGCGGCAAAGGTAGCACATTAGTGTGACAGAAATCCTATCAGCCGCGTTTTACCGCCTGCAGCCATTTATCGAGCTCCGCCGCAAACTGCTGGCGATCGCGTTGAGAGAGCGCGCTCGGCCCGCCGGTTTGAATCCCGCTGGAGCGCATGGTATCCATAAAATCGCGCAGGGTGAGGCGTTCACGGATGGTCGCATGGCTATAGCGTTCTCCGCGAGGATTCAGCGCCGCGCCGCCTTTTTCCAGCACTTCAGCCGCCAGGGGGATATCCGCGGTCACCACCAGATCGCCCAGCTGGCAAAGGCGGACAATTTCGTTATCGGCCACATCGAAGCCCTTCGGCACCACCATCGCGCGGATAAAACGCGACGGCGGGACGCGCAAATATTGGTTAGCTACCAGTACCAGTTCAATCTGCGTACGGTCAGCGGCGCGATACAGCACCTCTTTGATTACATTAGGACAGGCGTCCGCATCTACCCAAATCGTCATGATTACTCCGGCTTGCGCTCATTCTTAAAGGGCGATTATACGGTAAGCTAATAAAGTCGTAAAAGTACGTTACCCGTCGCCGGGAATCGCCTATAACAGTACACTACGAAAAAAACAGACAGAGGGAGAGACATGATGGAGAAGAAAATTGGCTTCATTGGCTGCGGTAATATGGGTAAGGCCATCCTTGGCGGCCTGATTGCCAGTGGACAAGTGCTTCCTGGGCAGATTTGGGTCTACACCCCATCCCCGGACAAAGTCGCCGCGCTGCGCGATGAATTCGGTATTAACGCTTCACAGAGTGCGCAGGAAGTGGCGCAGGTTGCCGATATTGTCTTTGGTGCCGTAAAACCAGGCATTATGGTGAAAGTGCTGAGCGAAATCGCATCCAGCCTCAACAAAGACTCTCTGGTGGTTTCTATTGCCGCTGGTGTAACTCTGGAGCAGCTGGCTCGAGCGCTAGGCCACGACCGTAAAATTGTCCGCGCCATGCCAAATACCCCGTCACTGGTGAACGCTGGGATGACCTCGGTCACGCCGAATGCGCTGGTGACACCGGAAGACATTGCCGACGTATTGAATATTTTCCGCTGCTTTGGTGCCGCCGAAGAAATTGCCGAGCCGATGATCCATCCGGTTGTTGGCGTTAGCGGCTCCGCACCAGCCTACGTATTCATGTTTATCGAAGCCATGGCCGATGCTGCTGTGCTCGGTGGAATGCCGCGGGCACAGGCATACAAATTCGCCGCTCAGGCTGTGATGGGCTCAGCCAAAATGGTACTGGAAACCGGAAAGCATCCGGGCGAATTGAAAGACATGGTCTGCTCACCAGGCGGCACCACGATTGAAGCCGTGCGAGTTCTGGAAGAGAAAGGCTTCCGCTCTGCCGTCATCGAAGCGATGGCAAAATGCATGGAAAAATCAGAGAAAATGAGCAAGTCGTAATATTTTTGGCCCGACAATCACTGTCGGGCCAGACTCGCTTGCCACGGAAAATGAATTAACTTTTTTTCAGACAGGTACTCATAAAGGTTTTACGCTCATCGCCTTTTAAGGTCTTCTGAGCCGCCTGCGCATTACAATCCTTCATCTTTTGCTGCTGCGGCGTCAACGTTTTGCCGTCAGCCCCGGCACCTGCGCCTTTCAAACAGGTACTCATGTAGGTTTTACGCTCATCGCCTTTGAGGGTTTTCGCGGTAGCCTGTTGGTTACAGCTGCTCATACGTTGCTGCTGCGGAGTGAGGGTTTTCTCGGCAGCCGTCGTGGTTGCCGCAGAAGCTGCGCTCGCCGCAAACAGACTACACAACAGAGTGACCATTAATGTTGTTTTCATGACACCATCCTTTTGTGAGAGATCACGGTAAGTCTGGTCGCTGGCAGGAATTTTACCAACCCGACGGCAAAAAATAGCCGTCGGGTGGTGAGTGATTACAGCCCGAGAGCCGCTTTCATGGTGTAGTAGAGGTCAGTCTGATCGGTCAGCCCCACCACATTTGCGGCATGCGGGCCATAAGCGGCAATGCGCAGCTGAGTACCGGTATGTTCCATCGACTCTTCTTCCGAGTTGCCGTAACTCATCACCATCACCGCGCCATCTTTGGTGTTCAGCGCCTGCGTCAGGCCCGGCGCTTTGGTTTCAGGTGGAATAATCTGGCTTGAATGGGCATGGTCGGCGGTGACGATGACCAGGGTATTGCCCTCTTTTTTGGCAAACTCCAGTGCCTTCTGCACCGCTTCATCCAGGTCAACCGTTTCGCCAATCTGGCCACAAGGGTTCGCCGCGTGGTCCTGTTTGTCGATGGATGCCCCTTCAACCTGCAGGAAGAACCCCTTCTCGTTGCTGCTCAGTAGAGAAATCGCTTTGTCGGTCATCTGTGCCAGCGTCGGCACGCTGGAATCACGCTTTGGATTTGGCGTACAGGTGACGGCCGCTTTGTCGATATTGCCGTGGTAGGAGGCTTTTGGCCCTTCCCAACGTACCGGCATATTGCCCTCTGAGAACAGGCCCAACAGCGGTTTATCCTGGTTGGCCTGTGAAATTGCAGCCAGCGAAGTCGCGTCGTTCACTAACTGATAGCCACGCGTCTGCGCCTGCTCACGCAGGGTTTTTCCCTGCCATTCGCCTGCGGTTGCCGTCTCGGCAAAGGTTTTTGCGCCGCCTCCCAGCGTAACATCAGCACGCGCGTTCAGCAGTTGCTCGGTAATAGAGCCTTTACCGCCTTTTTCCAGCGCGTTGGTTGGGCATTTCTCCGCCGTCACGCTTGGGCCGTAGCATTTACGTGACGTGACGTGCGAAACCAGAGCAGCAGGCGTCGCATCCTGCAGTTCAGCTGTCGACACGTTGCCGGTGGCAAGGCCAGCGGCTTTTGCCAGCTCGAGGATCGTCTGGTGATCTTTTTCATGAATATCAACGCCCAGTGCGCCATTATAGGTTTTTACCCCGGTACTCCAGGCCGTTGCAGACGCCGCAGAGTCAGTGACATAGTCCGGTTTACCGGTTTTTTTATTTAACGCGTAGTGGGTGTATTGACCGGTCAGCGGCAGCGCGTCAATACCTTTAAAGAAACCGCCCGCCCCTTCTGCATAGTTACGCGCCGCGGTAATTTCAGAGTCGCCCATCCCGTCACCAATCAGCAAAATAACGTTTTTCGCCTGTTTATTATTTAACGAGGCGCGAATAGCGTCAGTTTGATCGGCTGATAAACGACGAGCACCGCCCGGCTGGGTAATATCCCCTTGCGCGGCGCGGTTATCAAGAACGGTAGTAGAAGTATCTGCATGAACAGCAGGTAAGCACAACAGAGGTAATAATGCGGCAAAGATTGCACTGTATTTCACGTTAGTTTCTCCATGTACAAATACTTAAAAAATGAAACACGGAGACTGTAAGAAAAGAGCGTGACAGTTTAATGACAGTGCCAGATAACGTAATCCCTACTAAATTTTGGGGGATAGAAATAACCGTTTTACGTGATTATATAATAGTTCGCTATTATGATCGGCGAGCTGTTCTGAAGGCTCCAGTTTATTCAACGTTGCCGTTATATCACTTTCCAGCGCCGCGGTATCAGCCTGTTGCATATGCTGTAAAAGCGTGGTGACGACCACTTCTAGCGCATCGACCTGAATGCGTAACGCATTTGCTTCATCTTCCTTTTCAGCCAGTTTCACCAGCAGTTCTGCAATGAAATTTTTCATCGCGCGTTTTCCTTGTATGACAGCGATGGGCAGGACCAGAATCCTGAAAATTAAATAGACCGATAAAACATACGGTTCCATTCCCCTTTAGCGACCAGGGATAGAATTACAATATCCAGACAATTCTGCAAGAGAAACAGATAAAAATATAATCCTCATGTATATCATGGAATTACTGACATAAAAGACCAGCGAAACGTTTTGCTCGCATAATATTGCAATAAATTATTGATAATAGGGCGAGTCAGAGGAAATAAACCAACCTGCATTTATTCCCTCATCGAAAGGATATTACTGGCGTACCGGTTGGGTGCGGCGCAACATCACCGCTAATTGCCACAGGTTAATCAGAACGATCACCGCCGTCACAATAAATACCCAGCGGAATCCAGCCATTGCCGATACCGATGCGCCAATTAATGGTCCTACCACATTTCCCAGATACATAAATGACTGGTTATAGCCAAAAATGCGCCCGGTCACGCGTTCACTAATATATTTTAACAGCAGCGTCTGCACCGCTGGCAGCATTGCCCCATCGGCGAAACCAAGAATAAAGCGCAGAATACCTAGCTGTAGCGGTGTGGTGACAAATGACATGGCAAAAAAGAGCACCACCGCAAAAATCAGCGTTGCTAATAAAATGCGCGCGGTCCCAATACGATCGCCAAGTTTGCCTAAACGCGGCGCTGAAATGAGAGCAGATACGCCGGGTACGGCGGCAATCATCCCGCTCAAAAAGGCAATATTACCGCTGTCTGGTGACATCGATTTAATAAATAGCGCCAGGATAGGACTAATTGAGCCGTTGCACAATTGGATGACCATCGTGGTAACAAACAGACTAATCACAAGGCCTGGATACGGCAGCGAAGCAAAAACCGCCTTACCGCTAAGTTTCTCGCTTTTGGAATACTGCGGGCGCGGCCCCTCTTTAATCAGAAACAACGTCACGAGGAAGCTCAGCAACAGCAAAAACGCGGTGATATAAAAGACCATTCGCAGCCCTACGTGGTCGGCGAGAAATCCACCAAGCAACGGCCCACCAATCACGCCGGTAATCTGCGCCGTCGACAGCGTGCTGAGCGCCCAACCGCTGCGTTCACGCGGCACCTGCGAGGCCACCAGCGCCATCGCATTGGGAATATAACCGGATGTTAAGCCCATCACCGCACGCAGGATAAATAGCTGCCAGACGTTGGTCGCAAAAGCCTGCAGCAAAATAGCAATCGCCATCCCTAAAGACGCACGCAACAGCATCAGTTTGCGCCCTTTGCGGTCTGCAAGGCTGCCCCACATGGGCGAAACAATCGCCGACACCAGGAAGGTGACGCTAAAGGTTAACCCTGACCACATCGAGAGCGACTCATGCGACGTCACCCCCAGCTGTGCAACGTACAGTGGTAAAAATGGCAAAATTTGGCTGATTGCCAGGCCGGTAAAAAAACAGCCGAGCCAAACGGATATAAGGTTAACCTTCCAGGATTCCATCACAACGCGTATTCATTTTGTTACGGGGACAAGTAGACAGGTTAGCAAGTTGCCCTTCGCCCAGTATTGTCAGAGATGCTTAATCGATTATTTCAGGATTTTATGAGCCATTTAAGCGATTTGTGTGACATATATCACGATTAAAAAGCCCTGTCGCAGTGAGTTATGCTTACACTCTACGGGTTATTCGCGTCACACGGGATGGAAAAGACAGATGCCCTACCATGCCCGTGGTATGTTATGTGCTTTGCGTTTGGAACGGATGGAATTAGAAATGGCGAAGTTGCGGGTTGGCATTGTTTTTGGTGGTAAATCAGCGGAGCACGAAGTCTCCCTACAGTCGGCAAAAAATATCGTAGAAGCAATTGATAAATCGCGCTTTGACGTTGTGCTGTTAGGCATTGATAAGCAGGGGCAATGGCACATCAGCGATGCGCAAAACTACCTGTTAAACGCCCAGGATCCTGCCCGTATCGCGCTGCGCCCATCGGACACCACGCTCGCCCATATTCCGGGAAAAGAACATCATCAGATGATCGACGCTGCCAGCGGTAAACCGCTGGATGCCATTGACGTGATTTTCCCTATTGTTCACGGCACGCTCGGGGAAGATGGCTCCCTACAGGGCATGCTGCGGATGGCTAATCTGCCGTTCGTCGGCTCTGACGTGTTAGGCTCCGCCGCCTGCATGGATAAAGACGTCACCAAACGCCTGCTGCGCGATGCCGGTCTTGCCATTGCGCCTTTCGTCACCCTAACGCGCCGTAACCGCGACAGCTTCACCTTTGAAGCGCTCAAAGCGAAGCTCGGTCTGCCAATGTTTGTCAAACCGGCCAACCAGGGCTCTTCCGTTGGGGTTAGCAAGGTTAACGATGCGGATCAGTACCATAAAGCCGTCGCGTTGGCCTTCGAATTTGACCACAAAGTCGTGGTTGAGCAAGGGATTAAGGGCCGTGAAATTGAGTGCGCGGTGCTGGGCAATGACTTCCCACAGGCCAGCACCTGCGGCGAGATTGTGTTAAACAGCGAGTTCTACGCTTACGACACCAAATACATTGATGACAATGGGGCTAAAGTCGTCGTTCCAGCAGCTATTTCTGCCGAAGTGAATGACAAAATTCGCCAGGTGGCGATTGATGCTTATCAGACTCTGGGCTGCAGCGGCATGGCGCGTGTTGATGTGTTCCTCACCGCCGAAAACGAGGTGGTGATTAATGAAATCAACACGTTGCCTGGCTTCACCAATATCAGCATGTATCCAAAACTGTGGCAAGCCAGCGGCCTGGACTACACTTCGTTGATTACTCGTCTGATTGAACTGGCGCTGGAACGTCATCAGGCCGATAAAGCGCTGAAAACGTCGATGAACGACTAAGCCAGGAACCGATAGCCGTTTGGCCTGAACAGCATCACGCAATCAGGCCAACAGACTCTTTAGCCCGACGGCCTTTTCTGACGCCGGGCCACTAAAGCAAAACGTTAATCTTCTTCCCGACGACGAATAATAAACCCCGCCAGCCAGAAACTGATAACCCAGGTCACCAGCCCTACCGCATAGGTTTGCCAGCCTTTTGCTTCGAACCCAAGCAGACCCACAATCCCGTTAAGAATAAAAATCAAACCAATCGCAAATGCGTAGTAATGCCAATCGCGGCGAATTTTTGCAGGCAGGTTCATAGCGGCTCCAGTAAAAAAAACGATGATGCCATAAACCATCAGTAGCGTCTGTGGCAGAAACGACAAATAGCGGATGTAAAAGACCGAGAGTTGGTGCTTAAAGTTGAGTTGCTGCCAGGCGGTTAGAGGCTAAAAACCAGGATTATTCTTGCTCAAAATTTACCATAAATCCGATTTTGACATTCCCCATCTGCTGCCACACTCCCTTCTGTATCACGAAATCGTCTGCAATCACGTAATCTGGAGGTCTCAATGACAGATTTCACTTTCTCAAAGCGCATTTTCAACGGGAAGAAGAGGACGTCCTCCACCTCTGGCAACCTGGCTTACGCACTGTTCGTGCTGCTGTGTTTTTCGGTAGGTGCGCAGCTGCTCTCTTTGGTCGCGCATGCACCAGGCGTTTATGAACACCTGATGCAAATGCAGGACAGCGGTCGTCCGCGCGTGGAAATTGGTTTAGGCGTGAGTACGCTATTTGGCGTCGTTCCATTCCTGGCAGGCTGCGCTATCCTTGGCGTGGTATCGCTGGTGCATCGCCTGCGTCACCGCCGTTAATTGATGGCCATACACTTAGCCCGACGCTCATCAACGCGTTTTGCGAACCACGCGGTGGTTAATTGACGAGTGATTTTCGGGCTTTCTAACTGAATCCCCGGCAGCATTTCTCGCGCTAGCGTTTTACCCACCTTCTGCTCGGCAATTTTAAACACCCCTTTGTACAACGCGGTCTCTTCGAATGCGAGGCTGTCGCCTTTGCGTAGCTGGTTATGGATTTCGCTGTTACTAAGAGACAGTTTATTCGCCAGTTTTCTGACCGCCGTTTCGGTACTGCCGGGCTCATCGCTGCCGTACAACACCACATCGCCGTCTAGCGCCAGCTTCACGCCGGTAGCTTTACTCACCGCATACTGGAATGCCGCGTTTCGGCTGGCGTACCAACCGGCGTTAAAGTCGGCAAAGCGATAAAGCGGCGCGGTATAATTTGCCGGATAGTTCAGCAGATGGTAAGTGCCAAACCATACCCCTCCGCGCAGCGAGAAAACTTCCTGACGCACGGTCCCGTCCATTTTCCACGGATAGTTGTTTTGATGCCCTTCGGCGAAAGCAATACTCACCTGCATCGGCCCACCGGTATGGACCGGGTTCAGCGAACCAAACAGCTTCTGCCCCATCGGCACCATGCCGATAAAATCATCAAAAATCGCGCTCAGCTGTTTTTCCGTTTTCACGCTATCCAGGCGATCGCTATAGCTTTTGCCGTTTGGCGAGTTGATTTTCAGCGCAGTGTGGACCAGAAAAACCGGAATATGCATCTTTTCAGCGCGGCGGTCGATCTCCTGCCAGGCAATTTTACTCAACCCCGGCACCGCCGGGTCAGCCTGATAATTGGACTCCTGCTGCGCCACCGCCAGCACCGAACAGATATTTTCCTCGGTGGGTGCCAGCTTCTGGCTGTCGAAGGTTTTTGCCAGCGTCTGCGCCCAGGCATCCCTGTCCTTCACGCTAGCGGGCATTTTCTGGCGCACCACGCTTGCCACATCCACCGGTTTTTCCCCCGCCTTCATCTGTGGAGCCTGCTGGCTGGTACAGGCGCTAAGCAAAGCGCCAGCCAGCAAAGTAAAGGGTAAAGCGCGATAACGCGTGACGGCAATCGCCATGAGCTGTCCTTAATGAAATAAACCGGCGTCGTTTAGCTCTGCGGCTGCACGACTTCATCTTGCAGATCTTTATTATCCAGTTCGCGTTCAAAGCTGCGCAGACGTTTGTAAATGGACATCAGTTCCACCAGCGTCGTCCAGGAGCTAATCAGATACTGGAAAGATCCGCGTACCTGGCCGAAAACGTTGGTTATCTGCGTCATCAGGCCGAGCGTAATCGTACCGGCAACGATCGATGGAAACAGCAGGAACAAACCGAAAACGTTATCCACCTGCAAATACAAAATACGGGCGATATTGAAGTACATATAGTGGAAATAGAGACGGAAATAGTTCTGGCGTACCGCGCTAAACAGCTCGCGTAACGTTGGCGGCGTGGCGCGGTTCGCATCATCTTCACCATAGACCAGCTCTTTACGGTAGGCCGCTTCAACGCGCTGGTTTTTAAAATTCAGCCCCGGCAGCTTAATCCCCACCACCGCCAGCATTCCGGTCCCCATCAGCGACCAGACGATGGCCGCAATCACCAGACCGTAAGGCACATGGCCGATAATCGGCAGATTTGGCACGTGCGCAGAAAGCGTGACCAGCACCGGTAGAAACGCAATCAGGGTCATAATGGCGTTAATAAAGCTGGTACCCATATCCTCAAGCGTGGAGGCAAAGCGCATGGTGTCTTCCTGCACACGCTGAGCGGCACCTTCGATATGGCGCAGATGCTGCCAGTGTTCCGTATAGTGTTCGTTCATCGCCGTACGCCAGCGAAAGACATAGTGGCTAACGAAGAAATTATTCAGCACGCCTATAACAACGGCAATCAGCGCAATGCCAAGGAAAATACCAATTTCCTGATAGAACTGGTTTATCGAGACTTTGTTCGGCGTCGCAAGCGCGGTCTGAATCAGGTCATAGAACGGGGCATACCAGGCGTTAATCGCTACGCCCACTTCCACCATAAACCAGGTGACAAAAATAATCAGCGCAGTCCCCAGAATGGACCAATACTGCCAGCGATGAGGGCTACGGATAAACCAATATCCAGCGAACAGCGCAACGCAAATCAGATAGTAAGCATAAAAAACCAGATAGTTCAGCGACCAAAAGCGGGCTGCGCTTATCGGGATATCGTTACTTGCGCCAGTCATACGCAGCAGCCAACTCCCACCGCCTGCCTGCCAGAAAATGACGGCGATAAGTGCCCAAATAAACGCCGAGAGGAAAAAGGGCCCTGGCTTTGGGAAAAAAGACTTAAACATAATGCTCTCCTGCTAACTTCTTATGGTTTTGTTTTATGCTGTGACCACAGAATACCGCTACGGAAAATTTTTACCGTAAAGAGGTATTAGGCAATGTTTCTGGGCAATCAGACCGGAAAATTCTGGCAGAGTTCGCGGTAACACCACCTGACGTATCATACGCGCTGGATCACAAAAGCGTGCAATCATCCTGGTGAATAATCCCCGCATTTACGCCCGGTTACGTTTTTCCCGCTATCATAGCGTTTAATGGCGCTGCGCCAGGTGCCGATTCGTTGTATTTTTAGTATAAATACGCGTTACTTTCCCATTTCAATTCATGGATGCCTCCGTTGAAACGTAGTCTGCTTTTTTCTGCCGCGCTATGCGTGGCGTCATTGACCTCGGTGCAGGCTGCACAGCCTATTACCAGCCCTGCGTTTGCGTCCGATATCGCCGACCGCTATGCCAATCATATCTATTACGGCAGCGGTGCAACCGGTATGGCTTTGGTGGTCATTGATGGTAACCAGCGAGTGTTTCGCAGCTTTGGCGAAACCCGTCCGGGCAACAATGTACACCCGCAACTCGATTCGGTTATCCGCATCGCCTCGCTGAGCAAACTGATGACCAGCGAAATGCTGGTTAAGCTGCTCGACCAGGGGGTGGTGAAGCTCAACGACCCGCTGAGTAAATATGCGCCTTCCGGCTCACGTGTTCCGACCTATAATGGCACCCCTATTACATTGGTGAATCTGGCGACTCACACCAGCGCTCTGCCGCGTGAACAACCGGGTGGTGCGGCGCATCGTCCTGTTTTCGTCTGGCCAACGCAGTCGCAGCGCTGGAACTATCTCTCAACGGCAAAACTGCACGCTGCGCCGGGTTCACAGGCCAGCTACTCTAACCTGGCGTTCGACCTGCTCGCTGATGCGCTGGGCAATGCGGCGGGCAAACCTTATCCTCAGCTGTTTGAAGAACAGATAACCCGACCTTTGGGGATGAAAGACACCACCTTCACGCCGTCACCCGATCAATGTGGGCGCTTGATGGTGGCCGAGAAAGGGGCCAGTCCGTGTAACAACACGCTCGCCGCAATGGGCAGCGGCGGGGTTTACTCCACGCCGGGTGATATGATGCGCTGGATGCAGCAGTATCTCTCTTCTGATTTTTACCATCGCAGCAATCAGGCTGACCGGATGCAAACACTGGTCTATAAACGCAGCCAACTCACCCGCGTAATTGGGATGGATGTGCCGGGTCGCGCGGACGCGCTGGGCCTCGGCTGGGTGTATATGGCACCGAAGAACGGCCGCCCGGGCATTATTCAGAAAACCGGCGGTGGCGGTGGTTTTATTACCTATATGGCGATGATCCCGCAGTCCAACGTCGGCGCATTTGTGGTCATTACGCGCTCGCCGCTGACCCGCTTCGTCAATATGAGTGATGGAATTAACGATCTGGTCACGGAACTCAGCGGTAATAAAGCCGCCGTCATTCCTGCATCTTAATAATCATCAGGCAAACGCGTCACGCCGACGAGTTTGCCTTTATTCATCTGGATGTATTCCCCTTTCCGCAGCGCGGAAAGTACTTCGGCGATCACCGAGCGGGAAATTCCCGTTCGCTGTTGAATATAATTCAGGACACCAATGCGTCCGCGTATTTCAGGTGCCCACTCCATCATCATAAAAAGTGTCGACCGAATCTGATGATAATGGTTAGTACCAATCAGCTGTTTATCGCGCAGTTCGAGCATGCGAGTTTGCCAGCCCATCCAATAAAAAGCTTCTCGCCAAAGCTGTTTATGCTCAAGACATTGCAGCGTGTCACTCGCCGCGAGGTAATATCCCCGACACTCGCTTTCTGCCGTTAGCATATACTCATTGCGAATTTGGCTGACCCCAGCCGCCAGGCCAAAAATGATCGGGCCTTGCACAATACCATACAGAATATGATGGTTAATGCGATGCAGAGACACCGTTCCTTGCTGAATCACAATCGTGGCGTCTTTCGCAATGCTATGGGGAGGGAGGAACGTGGCACCTGCGGACAGGTTAAATCGCGTCCCTTGTTGAGAAAGCTCTTTGTCGAGAGTAACAAACTCGCTAAGCGGTTTACTCAAAGTGGGCATGTTATGCAATCCGTGCAAAAAATACTCGTCATCATAATGAGTATTGAGAATAAAATTACCGGGAAGTGGCCTTCCCTGCATACAAAAGGATTCAACAAGAACCTTCATACTGAAGCGCGGAGAATTATGCATCGTGCATAATAAACGGTTCAATTATAGTTTATTAAAAGTAGGTTTCAGGATTTCTAACACTGACAATAAAAAGATGACCGCTAATCCTTGCTCTCGGGCCATACAGACTTTAAGGCATATCATTGCCACTTTCAGATTCAACAAATTAATATACTTACCCCCCAACATAATATAAAACCCTAAAATTATAATTAAAAATTGCCTGATAGCATTTAATTAAACCACCATTTTTCAATAACGAAGGCATTTTGATAAATGATTGGGTTCTTCACTTTTCGGGCACGGCCCGAATACTTTAACCACCACTTTAGTAAAACATTCGGCCCCTGATTCAGTTACAATAGCCCTCCTTGTTTCACAAATATCAGGCATACCATGACAGACTTACTCCATCGCCCCCGTCGCCTGCGCAAATCCTCTGCGCTGCGCGCTATGTTTGAAGAGACAACACTGAGCTTAAACGACCTGGTGTTGCCGATCTTTGTTGAAGAAGAGATCAACGATTACAAAGCCATCGAAGCCATGCCTGGCGTGATGCGCATTCCAGAAAAGCATCTGGCGCGTGAGATTGAACGCATTGCCAATACGGGAATCCGCTCGGTGATGACCTTTGGCATCTCACACCATACCGACGACACCGGCAGCGACGCCTGGAAAGAAGACGGTCTGGTGGCGCGTATGTCCCGTATCTGCAAACAAACCGTACCGGAAATGATCGTCATGTCCGATACCTGTTTCTGCGAATACACCTCTCACGGCCACTGTGGCGTGCTGTGCGATCACGGCGTCGATAACGACCTGACGCTGGCAAACCTTGGTAAGCAGGCGGTCGTTGCGGCGGCGGCCGGTGCTGATTTCATCGCCCCTTCCGCTGCGATGGACGGACAAGTTCAGGCCATTCGCCAGGCGCTGGATGCGGCCGGATTCACCGATACCGCCATCATGTCCTACTCCACCAAATTCGCCTCCTCCTTCTACGGCCCGTTCCGTGAAGCGGCAGGAACAGCGCTGAAAGGTGACCGTAAAACCTATCAGATGAACCCAATGAACCGCCGCGAAGCGATTCGCGAGTCGCTACTGGACGAAGCCCAGGGCGCTGATTGCCTGATGGTGAAACCTGCCGGGGCATATCTGGATATCCTGCGCGACATCCGTGAACGCACCGAGCTGCCGATTGGCGCTTATCAGGTCAGCGGGGAATACGCGATGATCAAATTCGCCGCTCAGGCGGGTGCAATTGACGAAGAAAAAGTGGTCCTGGAAAGCCTTGGCGCCATCAAACGCGCGGGCGCTGACCTTATCTTTAGCTACTTCGCCCTCGATTTAGCCGAGAAGAAAATCCTGCGCTAATTGCCTCTCAACGCCCTGCCTGTGCGGGGCGTTATTATCTTTCGCAAAACGTCACCAAACCGCCATATAACCGACATATCCCCCTTCTACTGTCAAAGCAGGACAGAGGAGGAGCCGCTATGTTTAGTCTCGAAAACGTCATCGACGACCTGTGGCCTCAGGCGAGGCCAGCCCCCTGGCAAAAGAAAGTACTCAAAAAGCTGCTGCACGAAGAAGAGTTTCAACAATTTGCGGCACGTCACCGCCACCTGAAAGGACTCGATGCAGTCGAACAGGTACTGGAGCATCTTAATATTCACTGCGATGTGGCAGTGCAAAGCCTGGAGCAAATCCCCGAACAGGGACCACTGGTCATCATCGCCAACCACCCCACTGGCACTCTCGACGGATTAGCCTTACTCTACGCCGTTTCCCGCGTACGCCGCGATGTGAAAGTCGTCACCAATCGCATGCTGACCCACCTTGAACCGCTCAGTTCCCTGTTTATTCCCGTCGATAACATCAATGGCCGCACGTCCAAATCGGCACTCCAGCAAATGGACCGCCAGCTGCAAAACGGCGGCGTACTGATCTTCTTCCCAGCGGGCGAGGTATCACGCCTCACCCGGCGCGGCATTCGCGATAAAAAATGGCACTCCGGCTTTATTAAACTCGCCACCAAATATCGCGCACCGCTGTTGCCAGCGTGGATTGAGGCGCGCAATAGCGCCCTGTTCTACGCCAGCACGCTGGTTTCGCCCAATTTGCCGCTGCTGTTACTGATGCAGCAAATGTTCCGCCGTCGCAACGGCAGCCTGCCGGTCACAATTGGCCAGCAAATTGCCTGGTCAGCCTGGTTTAATTCACAGTCTACGCCCCGCGAAATGGCCGACAAATGCTATCGCCATGTACAGCGGCTGGGCAAAAATCTGCCGGGCGTGTTCCGGACCGAGAGCGCTATCGCCCGCCCCGAACCGCGCGCGCTAGTCAAGCGCGAACTGGCTCAGGCTGAATGTCTGGGGCGCACAGCGGACGGCAAGGTCATCTATCTGTGGCAACGAAACGGACAGGATGATGCGCCGCTGCTGCGCGAGCTGGGGCGTCTGCGGGAAATCGCTTTTCGCGCCGTCGGTGAAGGCAGCGGTAAGCGCCGCGACGTCGACGGCTACGATGATGACTATCTGCATCTGATTTTATGGGATGAAGAGGATCTGGAAATTGTCGGAGCCTACCGCTTTATGCCCACCGCATTGCAGCTGGAAAAACGCGGGCTAGACGGCATCTACAGCTACAGCCTGTTCCACTACGATGAACGTATGGACGATATTCTCCAGCACGGCATTGAGCTGGGGCGCAGTTTTATTCAGCCGCGCTACTGGGGACGCCGCGGGCTGGATTATCTGTGGTCAGGAATCGGTGCCTATCTGGCACGCTATCCACACTATCGCTATCTATTCGGTCCGGTGTCGATTTCAGGCGGCCTGCCGCCTGCGGCTCGGGATTTGCTGGTTGCCTTTTATCGTCTGTGGTTCCCGGCCACGCATCCGCTGGCGGAGTCGCGTCGCCCTTACCCGGCATCGTTGCCCGATGTATTAGCGCAGTTTAGCGGCGAGGATTACACCGAAGATCTGACGCGGCTGAAGTCGCTGCTCGGCAACCTCGGCTGCGGTATTCCTCCGCTGTATAAGCAATATTCCGAGGTGTGCGAACCGGGCGGCGTACAGTTTATCGATTTTGGCAGCGACCCGGATTTCAATAACTGTGTAGATGGTCTGGTACTGGTGGATTTAACCTATCTGAAGGCCAACCGCTATCAGCGCTATATTGGCGCGCATCTGGATGATGCAAAGTCAGCATAGCGGTAACACCGTTCACTTAAGCAAAGCGATGAGGGGAAACGCCGGGATTGGGTTCCCGGAAGGTCGCCAAACCCAGTGGTCGCCCCGGATATCTCAATCTTACACTCACGGTGTTAAGCATAACGGCGCTTTTCCTCTCCCAATTTGGGAGAGGAAATCATCATTACGGCGCACGATAAAAAGGTTTATCCCCCAGAATCGTCGCCCGGTGCATGATGCGTCGCTGCGGCAGATAATCGGCGTTAGCGTAGTGCTGCGTCACCCGGTTATCCCAAATCGCCACATCGTTCGGCTGCCAGCGCCAGCGCACCTGGAACTCCGGCTTAGTGACGTGAGAGAACAGGAAGCTTAACAACGCCTCACTCTCTTTCTCGCTCACATCCACAATTCGAGTGGTGAAACCTTCGTTCACGAACAGCGCCTGCTTGCCGCTCACCGGATGCGTGCGCACCACCGGATGCAACAGCGGCGGGTTCTTCGCTACTGCCTCCAGCCAGCGCTGGTGCTCTTCTTCCGTTTTGCGGTATTTGTACTCCTGGAACGATTTACGGAAATCGTGCTCGGCGTGCAGGCCGCTTAGCAGTGCTTTAAACGGTGCGGAGAGCGCCTCGTAAGCGGCAATTCCGCTGGTCCACAGGGTGTCGCCGCCGGTTGATGGCAGCTCTTTGGCGGCCAGAATCGCTCCTGCTGGCGGCGTGTCGATAAAAGTGACATCGGTATGCCAGTTGTCGTTATCCGGCGGATTGTTGTCGTGGGTATCCAGCACGATAATCTCTTCCACGCCCGGCGCATGCGGATAGACCGGGTGAATATGCAGATCGCCAAAGCGGCGCGCCAGCTCGCGCTGCTGCTCGGGGGTAATCAACTGTTCGCGCAGGAACACCACCTGATGACGCAGCACCGCGTGATACAGCTGTTCAAACTGGTTATCGCTCAGTGGACGGGTTAAATCCGCCCCGGAAATTTGCGCGCCAATGTACGGCCCCAGCGGGGTAATGGCCAGACGTTCACTCATTGTACTTCTCCATGCCACGGGGTCAGACGGCGCTGTAGCGCGCGCAACCCTAATTCCAGACCGAAAGCGATAATCGCAATCACCGCAATTCCCGCCAGTACCACATCAGTGGCTAAAAATTCCCCGGCAGATTGCACCATAAAACCTAAACCTCGGGTGGCGGCGATAAGCTCGGCAGCCACCAGCGTTGACCAGCCCACGCCTAAACCAATGCGCAGCCCGGTTAATATTTCCGGCAGTGCACCCGGCAAAATGACCAGCCACAATACCTGCGTCCGGCTTGCACCCAGCGACTGCGCCGCGCGAATCCGCACCTGCTGGGCGCTTTTGACTCCGGCCAATGCAGACATCGCCACCGGTGCGAAAATCGCCAGATAAATCAGCAATACTTTTGAGGTTTCGCCAATGCCAAACCAGATAACCATCAGCGGTAAATAGGCCAGCGGCGGTACCGGGCGGTACAGTTCGATAAGCGGGTCAAGAATCCCGCGCACCGTCGGGCTTAGGCCCATAGCAATCCCCACCGGGATGCCGATAATCGTTGCCGCCAGCAGCGCAACCACAATTCGCGCCAGACTCGCCGCCAGATGCTGCCACAACGTGGCGTCCATAAAGCCCTGCGGACCACCGATGACAATCAGTTTTTGCAGTACCTGTCCAGGAGGCGGTAGAAACAGCGGGCTAATCAGCTGTGCAGCGGTCACTGCCCACCAGAGAGCCAGCAGCGCCGCCAGCGTTGTCAGACTCAACGTCAAGTGACGCGAGAAAGGCCAGCGCAGTTTCAGGCCGCGCTGACGCGGTTTATCGTTAATCACTACGCTCATGAGAAAGCCTCCCGTTGCTCAAACACCCGGCTTAGCACGTACTCGCGCTGTTCAATGAATCGCGGGTCGGACTTAATGCTGCGGCATGCTTCTCCCGCGACAAAACGACGGCCAAAGTCGAGCGGCAGACGTTCCAGTACGCGCCCCGGCCCCGGTGACAACAGCACCAGTTCGGTGGCCATGAAAATCGCTTCTTCAATATCGTGGGTAATCAGTAGCACTTTCTTACCCGTCTCATGCCACAGCTTCAGCAGCAGCGTTTGCATCTGTTCACGAGTGAAGGCATCGAGTGCGCCAAACGGTTCGTCCAGCAGCAACAGCTGCGGGTTCGCCGCCAGCGCGCGGGCAATGCCAACGCGCTGACGCTGGCCGCCGGAAAGCTGCCAGATAAAGCGCTTTTCCGCGCCCTCAAGGCCAACTTTTTTCAGCATCTGTGCGGCGGTTTCCCGGCGCTCAACTTTGCCAACACCGGCCAGCTGTAATCCCAGCGCCACGTTGTCCTGCACGTTGCGCCATGGCAGCAGCCCTTCATTTTGAAAGACCACGCCCCGATCGGCGCCAGGTCCATCGACACGCTTGCCATCCAGGGTGATGCTGCCGTGCTGGTAAGGCACAAATCCGGCAATCAGGTTCAGCAGCGTGGTTTTGCCACAGCCCGACGGCCCCAGCACCACCAGCAGCTCGCCGCTGTCGACGGTAAGATTGATATCCGACAGCGCCGGTTTCCCGCCGTAATCAGCGGAAAGATGCGAGATTTGCAGCATCACAACCCCCTTACTTCACGAAACGGTCGGTAACGTACTGGCTATAGTCCGTCGCCACGTTCGGCACTTTGCCCTGCTCTTTGAGGAACTGTGCAGTATCGACAATCGCCTTGTTGACCGGGCCATTCAATGCCTGAGACTGCTGCTCGGCGGTCAGATAGGTATTGCCTTTCACCAGCCCCGGCACGTCGGATTCCGGAACGCCGCTCAGGCGCGCCAGCTTGCTGATGTTCTCAGGCTGGGCCAGCCATTTATCCGGGTTATCGATATAAGCGCGCTGGGCGTCAATCGCGCTTTTCGCAAAGGCTTTGACGACTTCAGGGTGTTTCTCGGCAAAGTCTTTACGCACAACCCACACGTCGAGCGTTGGCGCACCCCATTCGCCCACTTTCGACGAGTCGGTCAGTACGGTGCCGTCTTTTTCCAGCTCATTGACGGCCGGTGCCCACACGTAGGCGCCATCAATATCTCCACGCTGCCAGGCGGCAATAATCGCTGGCGGCTGGAGGTTCAGAATCTGGACCTGGCCCGGCTTGATGCCCCAGTGCTTGAGCGCCGCCAGCAGGCTGTAGTGAGTGGTGGAAATAAACGGTACGGCGATACGTTTGCCGATCAGGTCTTCCGGTTTGGTGATGGCTTTTTTCACCACCAGCGCTTCGGAGTTACCGAGCTGAGAGGCCAGCAGGAACACTTCAATTGGCACCTGTTGGCTGGCGGCGACCGCCAGCGGGCTTGAGCCGAGATTGCCAATCTGCACATCGCCAGAAGCCAATGCCCGCACGATGCTGGCACCGCTATCAAACTTGCGCCAGTCAGGTTTTGCACCGCTTAATTTTTCGAAGGTGTTATCCGCCTGAGCCACTTTGGCCGGCTCCGCGGAAGTTTGATACGCAATGGTGACGTCCACGGCCTGTGCCTGGAAAGCCAACAGCGCCAGCGTAGCGGCGATAAGGGTGAAACGCGATGCGATAGCCATAATGTCCTGCTCCCATGTCTTGTTATGTGGGCAGTATTTCGTGGCGAAGGGGGGTTGATAAAGGAATTAAAAGTGCTTGTTAATTCCATTTCGTTTTTAGAAAAAAAGCGGCAAAGGATAGTTGAAGAGTGGGATTTCACGGGCCGTCAGCGGCGGGGGCTTAAAAAAACGGGCTGATGCACCTGGTGTTGGTCAGTTAAGCGTAAAATTCCGTTCACTTTATGTTTTGCAGAATATGAAACATCGGCATCAGTGAACGGGCTAAGGGGAGCGCCGCGCTCCCCTTAGCAATCCCCGCGGCCCCTCGGTGAAATCGGTGCTTCGCACTGCGTTCGCCTGCGAACTCCAACCTGCGGCACGGCGAAA
>NZ_LGHZ01000019.1 GCF_001266615.1 Kluyvera genomosp. 1
TCGTCGGCAGCGTCAGATGTGTATAAGAGACAGGAGCGTCAGATGTGTATAAGAGACAGCATAATGACCTTGCTTAATATGTTAATGAATTGTTGATTTTATGCCTATTGCATGTTGATTACTACTTTCAGACAGGTTTGATGAGCAAGAACAGTGCAAATAGTTAGAATGCATGTCATTTTGTTATTCATTATTTTTATATATCTCAGGGGAAAGTGACCGATGCGGTTCTCACGGAGTGGGTTACTGGCGCTACTGCTGCCTGTTTCAGCGTTTGCGCAGGAAGCTACGATTAAAGAAGTTCACGATGTACCGGCCGTACGCGGCAGTATTCTCGCCAACCTGCTGCAGGAGCATGATAATCCGTTCACGCTCTACCCTTATGAAAGTAACTACCTGCTGTACACCTGGACCAGCGACCTTAACAAAGAGGCGATTCGCTCCTACGACTGGGCGGAAAATGCGCGTAAGGATGAAGTGAAATTCCAGCTGAGCCTGGCGTTCCCGCTGTGGCGCGGGATCCTTGGCGATAACTCGGTGCTGGCCGCTTCCTACACGCAGCGCTCCTGGTGGCAGCTTTCCAACAGCGGTGAGTCCGCGCCGTTCCGCGAAACGAACTATGAACCGCAGCTGTTCCTCGGTTTTGCGACCGATTATCAGTTTGCCGGCTGGACGCTGCGCGACATTGAAATGGGCTATAACCACGACTCCAATGGCCGCTCAGATCCCACCTCACGTAGCTGGAACCGCCTGTATACCCGCCTGATGGCGCAGAACGGTAATTGGCTGGTGGAAGTGAAGCCCTGGTATGTGGTGGGTGAAACCAACGACAACCCCGATATCACCAAGTATATGGGTTACTACCGGCTGAAAATCGGCTACCAACTGGGTGATGCGGTGCTGAGTGCACAGGGACAATACAACTGGAATACCGGCTACGGCGGCGCGGAGCTTGGTGTAAGCTATCCAATAACCAAGCACGTGCGCGTTTATACCCAAGTCTACAGCGGCTACGGCGAGTCGCTTATCGACTATAACTTCAACCAGACGCGCGTTGGCGTCGGTGTGATGCTTAACGATCTGTTTTAACAGCGCCGCAGCCGGTTTGTTGCGAGTCGAGCTGAAGGATTTCGTCTAAAACATTGCAGTTTGGCACTCAGGCGCTGAAAATAGCGCCTGTTTTTATTTTACGGTGAATGGGGTCAATGTGGCACAGGCGGAAGTTTTGAATCAGGGATCGCTGGCTAAACAGGTTTTGCAGGAGACCTTTGGCTATCAGCAATTCCGCCCGGGCCAGGAAACCATCATCGATACCGTGCTGGAAGGGCGCGACTGCTTAGTCGTGATGCCAACCGGTGGCGGTAAGTCGCTGTGCTATCAGATCCCCGCGCTGGTGCTTGATGGGCTGACGGTAGTGGTTTCGCCGTTGATTTCCCTAATGAAAGACCAGGTCGATCAGTTGCTGGCGAACGGTGTGTCGGCGGCCTGCATCAATTCGACGCAAACACGCGAACAGCAACAAGAGGTGATGGCCGGGTGCCGCACCGGGCAGATTCGTCTGCTCTACATCGCCCCGGAACGCCTGATGCTGGATAATTTCCTTGAGCATTTGGCGCACTGGAACCCGGTGATGCTGGCGGTGGATGAAGCACACTGTATTTCGCAGTGGGGCCACGACTTCCGCCCGGAATATGCCGCGTTAGGTCATTTACGCCAGCGCTTCCCGGCGCTGCCGTTTATGGCGCTGACCGCGACCGCTGACGACACGACCCGCAACGACATCGTGCGCCTGCTGGGGCTCAACGACCCCTATATCCAGATCAGCAGCTTCGACCGCCCAAATATTCGCTACATGCTGATGGAGAAGTTTAAGCCTCTCGACCAGTTGATGCGCTATGTGCAGGAGCAGAAAGGCAAGTCTGGGATTATTTACTGCAACAGCCGCTCGAAGGTGGAAGACACCGCCGCCCGTCTGCAAAGCCGTGGCATTAGTGCGGGCGCCTATCACGCCGGGCTTGAGAATAACGTCCGCGCTGAGGTCCAGGAGAAGTTCCAGCGTGACGATCTGCAGATTGTGGTTGCTACCGTCGCGTTTGGTATGGGCATTAACAAACCTAACGTGCGTTTTGTGGTGCATTTCGACATTCCGCGCAATATCGAATCTTATTATCAGGAAACCGGTCGCGCAGGGCGTGATGGTCTGCCTGCGGAAGCGATGCTGTTTTACGATCCGGCCGACATGGCCTGGCTGCGACGCTGCCTCGAAGAGAAGCCGGCGGGCATGTTGCTGGATATTGAACGCCACAAGCTCAATGCGATGGGCGCGTTTGCCGAAGCGCAAACCTGCCGTCGTCTGGTGCTGCTGAATTACTTCGGCGAGGGGCGTCAGGAGCCATGCGGCAACTGCGATATCTGCCTCGACCCGCCGAAACAATATGATGGCGCCCAGGATGCACAGATTGCCCTTTCGACCATCGGACGCGTTAATCAGCGCTTTGGTATGGGCTATGTGGTTGAGGTGATTCGTGGCGCCAACAGCCAGCGAATTCGCGAGTTTGGTCATGACAAACTGAAAGTCTACGGCATGGGCCGTGAGAAGAGCCACGAGCACTGGGTGAGCGTGATTCGCCAACTGATTCACCTCGGCTTTGTGACGCAAAACATTGCTCAACATTCAGCGTTACAACTGACCGATGCTTCGCGTCCGGTGCTGCGCGGTGAAGTCCCCCTCCAGCTTGCGGTACCGCGTATCGTCGCGTTGAAGCCGCGCGTGATGCAAAAAGCGGCAGTGGGCAACTACGACAGGCAGCTGTTCTCGAAACTGCGCAAACTGCGTAAAGCCATCGCGGATGAAGAAAATATCCCGCCGTACGTTGTCTTCAACGATGCGACGCTGATTGAAATGGCGGAGCAGATGCCGGTTTCTCCGGGCGATATGCTTAGCGTAAACGGTGTCGGGACGCGTAAACTGGAACGCTTCGGACGCGAGTTCCTCGCGCTTATTCGTGCCCACGTCGATGGGGACGATGAAGAGTAGTCAGTACGCGGAAAAAATGTCAGGATGTAGACTACATCCTTCAAACGGCCACCGCGCTGGCCGCGGTCGTAAACCCCAGTGACGTCAGCTGTTCGCGTCCGGGGGATTCGCTCCCTTACCGCCTTGATACCGCTTGAATGATTTTGCGTACAGCGGAAAGCTGTACCCTTTTTCCGCAAATATATCGTCTTGTTTGGTAGGTCTATCATGATAACGCTGTTCCTTACCGTGGCGCTGGTGCACATCATTGCGTTGATGAGCCCGGGGCCGGACTTCTTTTTTGTCTCTCAGACTGCCGTCAGCCGTTCTCGCAAAGAGGCGATGATGGGCGTGCTGGGCATTACCTGCGGCGTCATGGTCTGGGCGGGCGTCGCGCTACTCGGGCTGCACCTGATTATCGAAAAAATGGCGTGGTTGCATACCATCATTATGGTCGGCGGTGGACTTTACCTGTGCTGGATGGGCTACCAGATGCTGCGCGGGGCGCTGAAGAAAGACGAAGCAGTGGAAGAGGCTGAACCGCAGGTTGAGCTGGCGCAAGGCGGGCGTAGCTTTATGAAAGGCTTGCTGACTAACCTCGCGAACCCAAAAGCGATTATCTATTTTGGATCCGTGTTCTCGCTGTTTGTGGGGGATAGCGTCGGTGCCGGCGAGCGCTGGGGGATTTTCGTGCTGATTATTCTCGAAACGCTGGCGTGGTTTACCGTGGTAGCCAGCCTGTTTGCGCTGCCGACGATGCGTCGTGGCTATCAGCGTGCGGCGAAGTGGATTGATGGCGTAGCGGGAACCCTGTTTGCCGGATTTGGTATTCACCTGATTATTTCACGCTAAGTTTTTGCCCACCCGTTAGCGGGTGGGCTCTCTTCATTTCACGCGTGGCGTGCCGACGCTAGCAGCGCGCCAACCAGCATAAACAATGAGCCGAACACCTTATTCAGAGCCTTCATCTGTTTTGGCCCTTTGATCCAAACGGCGATGCGCTGTGCCAGGGTGGCGTAGCCAATCATCACGATGATATCGACGACAATCGTGGTTATGCCAAGAATGAGATACTGCATTACCTGTGGTTGATCAGGCACGATGAACTGCGGAAAGAGGGCGGCTAGAAACACAATGCTTTTTGGGTTCGTCAGGTTAACGAATACCGCGCGCTGAAACAGTTTGCCGCGGCTCTGGGTTTTCGCCAGCGTTTTCAGGTCGATAGCACCCGCTGCGCGCCATTGCTGAATACCCAGCCAGATAAGATAAGCCACCCCAGCCCATTTCAGAATTTCAAACGCCAGTACCGAGCGGGAGAACAGCGTCCCCAGCCCCACGCCGACCAGAACAATATGAATGGCCAGCCCAGTTTGTAAGCCAGCAATCGACGCTGCCGCGCCACGGTAGCCGTGGTTGATGGAGGTGGTCATGGTATTGATCGCCCCTGAGCCCGGCGACAGGCTGAGAATTATGGATGTGAGCAGGTAGGCGAACCACCATTCAAAGGTCATGAGAATCTCCCTGATTGTCTGTTTTTATGCCACAATACGCTATTGTATGGACGCTGTGTCAGGCGTCACAAAAAAACGATTTTCAGCGGTTAACTGGGGTGGAAGCCCGATGTTTCAACAGCAAAAGGATTGGAATACAAGAGAAAACGCGTTTTCCGCGTTTACCACCGGCCCATTGATGGATTTCTGGCGCGGCCGGGAAGAAGCAGAGTTTATCGGCGTTGATAGCGTTCCGGTATGGTTTGTTCGTTTCAGTTCGCCTGCGCATGACCGGGTGATTGTCGTGTGCCCTGGGCGTATTGAAAGCTACGTGAAGTACGCCGAGCTGGCGTACGATCTCTTCCACAGTGGTTTTGATGTCTTAATCATCGACCACCGCGGTCAGGGTCGTTCCGGACGTATGCTTTCGGACTCGCATCGTGGCCATGTGGCGAAATTCAGCGATTATGTAGACGATCTTGCGGCCTTCTGGCAGCAAGAGGTGCTGCCGGGTCGCTGGCGTCAGCGGTTTATTTTGGCGCACTCCATGGGCGGGGCGATTGCGACGCAGTTCCTGCAACGTAATCCGCAGGGCTGTGATGCTATCGCGCTTTGCGCACCCATGTTCGGTATTGTCATGCGTTTGCCGGAATGGGTTGTCCGGCCGCTTCTCGATTGGGCTGAGGGCCATCAGCGTCTTCGGGAAGGTTACGCCATGGGGACCGGACGATGGCATGCGCTGCCGTTCGGCGTTAACGTGCTAACTCACAGCCGCGAGCGCTATCGGCGCAATGTGCGTTTTTATGCCGATGAGCCTCAGCTACGCGTGGGCGGTCCCACCTATCATTGGGTGCGAGAGGGGATTCTTGCCGGGGAGAAAATTCTCGCCGATGCCGCGCAGGATACCTTCCCCGTCCTGCTGATTCAGGCGGAAGAAGAGCGGGTTGTTGATAACCGCATGCACGACCGTTATTGTGTCATTCGCGCCGAAGCGGGCCATCCTTGCGATGGCGGTAAGCCGCTTGTCATACAGGGCGCCTATCATGAGATCCTTTTTGAAAAGGACGCTATGCGATCAGTCGCACTCACTGCCATTGTCGATTTTTTCGATCGACATCGTTAATTCGGCGCCAGCGCCGCACTGTTTAGAGGTTAAATTCGTTTATGTACCAGGTCGTTGCGTCTGATTTAGATGGCACCTTACTCTCCCCTGACCACCACTTAACGCCGTATGCAAAAGAGACGTTGAAGCTGCTGACCGCGCGCGGTCTGAACTTCGTCTTTGCCACCGGGCGTCACTACATTGATGTTGGGCAGATCCGCGATAATCTCGGGATCAAGTCGTATATGATTACCTCCAACGGCGCGCGCGTGCACGACGCTGAGGGCAAACAGGTTTTCGCCCATAATCTGGACCGCGATATTGCGACCGATCTCTTCGGCATTGTGCATGCAAACCCAGATATCGTCACCAACGTCTATCGCGACGATGAGTGGTTCATGAATCGCCACCGCCCGGAAGAGATGCGTTTCTTTAAAGAAGCGGTCTTCAACTACACGTTGTACGAGCAGGGTATGCTGGAAGCCGAGGGCGTCAGCAAGGTGTTCTTTACCTGCAACGACCATGAAACGCTGCTGCCGTTGGAGCAGGCGATTAACGCGCGCTGGGGCGATCGCGTCAACGTCAGCTTCTCGACGCTGACCTGCCTGGAAGTGATGGCGGGCGGCGTGTCGAAAGGCCATGCGCTGGAAGCGGTTGCTAAGGCAATGGGCTATACGCTTAAAGACTGCATCGCTTTTGGCGATGGGATGAACGATGCAGAAATGCTGTCGATGGCGGGTAAAGGCTGCATCATGGCTGGCGCGCATCAGCGTCTGAAGGATCTGCATCCTGAGCTCGAAGTGATTGGCTCCAACGCCAATGACGCGGTGCCGCACTACCTGCGTAAACTGTATCTTGATTAAAAATTGACGACTGACTATTAAGTGGTCAGTTGTCAACCTGCATCTCCGCTACAATGAATGCTCATCTTCCTATGAGACATTCATTGTGGCGCTCCTGATTATTACCACGATTCTGTGGGCCTTCTCGTTTAGCTTTTACGGTGAGTACCTTGCCGGGCATATCGACAGCTACTTTGCCGTGCTGGTGCGCGTCGGCCTTGCTGCGCTGGTGTTTCTGCCATTCCTGCGTACCCGCGGACACAGCCTGAAAACCATCGGTTTGTATATGCTGGTAGGGGCGATGCAGCTTGGCATTATGTATATGCTGAGTTTCCGTGCCTATTTGTACCTGACCGTTTCAGAACTGCTGCTGTTCACCGTGCTAACGCCGCTCTATATCACCTTAATTTATGACCTAATGAGTGGACGCCGCCTGCGCTGGAGCTACGCTTTCAGCGCGCTGCTGGCGGTGATTGGTGCCGGGATCATTCGCTACGACCATGTGACCAGCCATTTCTGGATGGGGCTACTGCTGGTTCAACTCTCCAATATCACCTTCGCCATCGGTATGGTGGGCTACAAGCGTCTAATGGAAACCCGCCCAATGCCGCAGCATAACGCGTTCGCCTGGTTCTACCTCGGCGCCTTTGCCGTCGCGGTGGTGGCGTGGTCGCTGTTGGGTAATACGCAGAAAATGCCGGAGACCATGCCGCAGTGGGGCATTCTGGTGTTTCTTGGCGTGGTGGCTTCGGGGATTGGTTACTTCATGTGGAACTACGGTGCTACGCAGGTGGACGCAGGCACGCTAGGCATCATGAACAATATGCATGTGCCTGCGGGGCTGCTGGTGAACCTGGCAATCTGGCATCAACAGCCCCACTGGCCGAGCTTCCTTACAGGGGCTGCTGTGATCCTGGCCTCACTGTGGGTACATCGGCGTTGGGTCGCTCCGCATTCTTCACAAACGGGAGATGATCGCAAGCGTGGTTCCGCGCTGAGTGAATAAACGCATCCATCACCGGCTGACGCTGTTCGCCATCGCGCACGGCGGCGTACAGTCGGCTCCACAAGCCTTCACCCAGGGTTTTGGTCACGATAAGACCCTGGCGTTCAAAACTTTCCACCACCCAGTGCGGCAGCGCGGCAATCCCCATACGCGCTGATACCATCTGAATCAGCAGCAACGTGTTATCCACGCTTTTCAGCTGCGGGCTAATACCAGCCGGCAGCAGGAAGTGACGCCAGATATCCAGACGCTGGCGCTGCACCGGATAAATCAGCAGCGTTTCTGACGCTAAATCTTCCGGGGTAATGCGGGCTTTAGCGGCCAGCGGATGGTCCGGCGATAGCACCAGACGCACTTCGAAATCGAACATTGGCGAATAGTGCAAACCGCTGCGCGGCAGAATGTCGGAAGTCAGGACAATATCCAGCTCGCTTTGCTGCAGGGCTGGCTGTGGGTCGAAGGTGACACCGGACTTAAAGTCCATCTCGACCTGTGGCCACTGCTTATGGAAATTCTCCAGTGCGGGCGTCAGCCATTGAATACAGCTGTGGCATTCAATGGCAATGCGCAGTGTGGCCTGCTGCGGCTCATTACAGGCCTGCAGCGCCTGGCCAATTTGCGGTAGCACCTGATTTGCCAACTGCAGCAGGATCTCCCCTTGCGGCGTAAAGCGTAATGGCTGGCTTTTACGCACAAATAGCCGAAAGCCAAGGCGCTGTTCCAGATCGCTGAACTGGTGAGAAAGGGCGGATTGGGTTTGATGCAGCGTCGCCGCGGCGGCCGCCAGCGAACCACTATTCCGCAACGCCTGGAGCGTTTTCAGGTGTTTAATCTCGATCATGAAAGTCCTTCACTTCGGCATGAACAATTTGCGCTTGAGGAATATACAGTACCTTCACATTATGGATGTGTAAACATCTGGACGGCTAAATACTAAAAATTCCATGAGAGGCAAATATGACTATTCAGAACCACACCCTCGGTTTCCCTCGCGTCGGCCTGCGTCGTGAGCTGAAAAAAGCGCAAGAGAGCTATTGGGCGGGTAACGCCTCCCGTGAAGAACTGCTGGCGACAGGTCGTGAGCTGCGCGCCCGTCACTGGGAGCAGCAAAAACAAGCGGGTATCGATCTGCTGCCAGTAGGTGATTTCGCCTGGTACGATCACGTCCTGACGACCAGCCTGTTGCTGGGCAACGTTCCAGCTCGCCACCAGAATCAGGATGGCTCGGTAGATATCGACACTCTGTTCCGCATTGGGCGTGGCCGCGCACCGACCGGTGAACCCGCGGCGGCGGCAGAAATGACCAAATGGTTTAACACCAACTATCACTACATGGTGCCGGAATTCACCCAAGGACAGCAGTTCAAGCTGACCTGGACCCAGTTGCTTGACGAAGTGGATGAAGCGCTGGCGTTAGGTCACAAGGTGAAACCTGTCCTGTTGGGGCCGGTGACTTACCTGTGGCTGGGCAAAGTGAAGGGAGAACAGTTTGATCGCCTGAGCCTGCTGAGCGACATTCTTCCGGTCTACCAACAAGTCCTGGCCGAGCTGGCAAAACGCGGTGTGGAGTGGGTTCAGATTGATGAGCCGGCACTGGTGCTGGAGCTGCCGCAGGAATGGCTGGATGCGTTTAAACCGGCATACGATGCGCTCACCGGTCGGGTCAAACTGCTGCTGACCACCTATTTTGAAGGTATCACGCCGAACCTCAACACCATTACTGCGCTGCCGGTGCAGGGGCTGCACGTTGATTTCGTGCACGGTAAAGATGATGTCGCTGAAGTGCACAAGCGTCTACCTGCCGATTGGCTACTCTCTGCCGGTTTGGTTAATGGTCGTAACGTCTGGCGCGCCGATCTGACTGAAAAATATAACCAAATTAAGGATGTCGTTGGTAAACGTGATTTGTGGGTTGCATCTTCTTGCTCTCTGCTGCACAGCCCGATCGACCTGAGCGTAGAAACGCGACTGGATGCGGAAGTGAAGAGCTGGTTTGCCTTCGCCCTGCAAAAATGTGAAGAGCTGGCCTTGTTGCGCGATGCGTTGAACAGTGGTGACACCAAAGCCATCTCCGAATGGAGTGCGCCGATTCAGGCTCGCCGTCATTCCACCCGCGTACATAACGCGGCGGTAGAAAAACGTCTGGCGGCAATTACCGCACAAGACAGCCAGCGTGCTAGTGCCTATTCTGCGCGTGCTGAAGCCCAGCGCGCGCGCTTTAATCTGCCAGCGTGGCCGACCACAACGATTGGTTCGTTCCCACAAACCACTGAAATCCGCGGCCTGCGCCTGGATTTCAAAAAAGGCAAACTTGATGCGGGTAACTATCGCACAGGTATTGCTGAGCACATCAAGCAGGCCATTCTTGAGCAGGAACGTCTGGGTCTTGATGTACTGGTCCACGGTGAAGCCGAACGTAACGACATGGTGGAATACTTCGGTGAACATCTCGACGGCTTCATCTTCACTCAGAACGGCTGGGTGCAGAGCTACGGTTCCCGCTGTGTGAAGCCGCCGGTGGTAATTGGCGACGTCAGCCGTCCGGAAGCGATTACCGTTGAGTGGGCGAAGTTCGCGCAGTCGCTGACCGACAAACCGGTGAAAGGCATGTTGACCGGCCCGGTTACCATTCTGTGCTGGTCGTTCCCGCGTGAAGACGTGAGCCGCGAAACCATCGCCAAACAGATTGCGTTGGCGCTGCGAGATGAAGTGGCGGATCTGGAAGCTGCTGGTATCGGTATCATCCAGATTGATGAACCAGCGCTGCGCGAAGGCTTGCCGCTACGTCGCAGCGATTGGGCGGCCTATCTCGAATGGGGCGTGGAGGCCTTCCGTATCAACGCCGCCGTGGCGAAAGATGAAACGCAGATCCATACCCACATGTGTTACTGCGAGTTCAACGACATCATGGATTCCATCGCGGCGCTGGATGCTGACGTGATCACCATCGAAACGTCACGTTCCGACATGGAGCTGCTGGAGTCGTTCGAAGAGTTCGACTACCCGAACGAAATCGGGCCGGGCGTGTACGATATTCACTCCCCGAACGTGCCGAGCGTGGAATGGATTGAAGCGCTGTTGAAGAAGGCGGAGCAGCGGATCCCGGCAGAACGCCTGTGGGTTAACCCTGACTGCGGTCTGAAAACTCGCGGCTGGCCAGAAACCCGCGCGGCGCTGGCAAACATGGTGAAAGCGGCACAGAATTTACGTCAGGCGTAAAAAACAGACGGAGGCGAAAGCCTCCGTTTTACTTTTTAAAGGTTAACCTTTTTTCCCATCATACTGCGCAAACCACGCCAGCATTCTCTGCCAGCCGTCTTTTGCTGACTCTTCATGATAACTGGCGCGATAATCTGCGTTAAATGCATGGCCTGCTTCCGGATAAACAACAATCTCAGCGTTTGCATTGGCCGCGCGCAGTGCATGGCGCATCGTTTCAACGGATTCCAGTGAGATGCCGGTATCCTGACCGCCGTACAGGCCCAGCACCGGTGCGCTGAGATCGACGGCGACATCGACGGGATGTTTTGGATTGTTTAGCGTTTTGTCACCGGTCAGGCGGCCATACCAGGCTACTGCGGCTTTGAGCTGTGGATTATGTGCTGCATACAGCCAGGCAATGCGCCCGCCCCAGCAAAAACCGGTTATCGATAAACGGTTGGCGTCGCCGCCGTGACGTGCAGCCCAACTGGCAACATGGTCGAGATCGCCGAGCACCTGAGCGTCAGGGACTTTTGTGACCAGGCTACTGAACAATGACGGAACATCGTCATAGTCATTCGGGTCGCCCTGGCGGAAATAGAGTTCCGGTGCGATAGCCAGGTAGCCTTCCAGCGCCAGACGGCGGCAGATATCGCGGATGTGTTCGTGGACGCCAAAAATCTCCTGCACTACGATGATTACCGGGAGAGGCGCATCGCTATGTTTAGGACGGGCATGATAGGCCGGCAGCGTATCCCCCTGTGAGGGAATGGATGTTTCTCCCGTCGTGATGGTCTCTTCGGGCGTATGGACGGTGGTTGAGGCATGAGGCGAAGCAGCAGGTGCAAATCCAGGTTGTTTGTTGATTGTCATGGCATTCTCCGTACCCTTTAAATGAACTCATAGCTGAATCACAGTGCCTCAATACGGCGTATTTTTGTGCAGCAGACGATCACAATAACTTGTTAGTGTGATGTTAATCACTAATTGCATGGAATTTAATGTAATAATTTTAGTCCTTAGTGATGGTAGTCACGAAAAAGAGTCGTGGTCTTCTATAAAGTACATTTTTGCTTCTTCTGACAAAACTGAACCACAGAGGAGTTCTTTATGTCCAAGTCTGATGTTTTTCATCTCGGCCTCACCAAAAACGATTTACAAGGGGCGACGCTGGCTATCGTCCCCGGTGACCCGGAGCGTGTGGAAAAGATCGCCGCGCTGATGGAAAAGCCGGTAAAACTGGCATCTCATCGTGAATTTACCTCCTGGCGTGCTGAGCTTGATGGCAAGTCAGTGATCGTCTGCTCAACCGGTATCGGTGGCCCATCGACTTCCATTGCTGTGGAAGAGTTGGCGCAGCTGGGTATTCGCACTTTCCTGCGTGTCGGTACCACTGGTGCTATTCAGCCACATATCAACGTCGGTGACGTGCTGGTCACCACCGCCTCCGTCCGCCTTGACGGTGCGAGCCTGCACTTTGCACCGATGGAGTATCCAGCGGTCGCTGATTTCGCCTGTACCACCGCGCTGGTGGAAGCCGCGAAGGCCGTTGGTGCAACAACGCACGTGGGCGTCACCGCCTCTTCTGATACCTTCTATCCGGGTCAGGAACGTTATGACACCTTCTCGGGCCGCGTGGTGCGTAACTTCAAAGGCTCTATGGAAGAGTGGCAGTCAATGGGCGTGATGAACTACGAAATGGAATCTGCCACCCTGCTGACCATGTGCTCAAGCCAGGGTCTGCGTGCGGGTATGGTAGCTGGCGTGATCGTCAATCGTACCCAGCAGGAAATTCCTAACGCTGAGACCATGAAGCAGACCGAAAGTCATGCGGTGAAAATCGTGGTAGAAGCAGCGCGTCGCCTGCTGTAGTTTTTCCCTCCTTGATAAAAGGCCGACTTGTTCGGCCTTTTTCTTTTTGCGTAGCGCCTCGCAGGAAACTGCTTTAAAACTGGACGTTTATACAGCACAATCCTATTTTTGTGCAGATAACGGATATAAGCAGGGGGCGTTGTGGATATTGCCGTGGTGATTTATGCGTTGGTCGCGCTGGCGGGTATTGCCATAGGCTGGCTGGCGGCAAGTTATCGCGTCGCGCAGCAGCGGGCCGAACAGTTAGCGGAAGAACGCGATGTGTACGGTGAACTGAGCGCGGCAAAGCAACAAATTGCCCAGAATGCCCATTGGCGTGAAGAGTGTGAATTGCTCAATAATGAGCTGCGCGGACTGCGAGAACTCAACTCCTCACTGGAGGTCGATCTCCGGGAAGTGACCACGTTGTTGGAAACCACCCGCCAGCATGGTGATGAAAAGTATCGCCTGATGCTCAACAGCGAGCAGCGTCTGAGCGAGCAGTTTGAAAATCTGGCCAACCGCATCTTTGAACAGAGCAACCGCCGTGTTGACGAACAGAACCGGCAGAGTCTACAGGGGCTATTGACGCCGCTGCGTGAACAGCTTGATGGTTTTCGCCGTCAAGTGCAGGACAGCTTCGGCCAGGAAGCGCGTGAACGGCATACCCTGGCGCACGAAATCCGCAATTTACAGCAGCTCAATGCTCAAATGGCACAGGAAGCCGTCAACCTGACGCGAGCGCTCAAGGGCGACAACAAAACCCAAGGAAATTGGGGAGAAGTGGTGTTGACCCGCGTGCTGGAGGCTTCCGGGCTGCGTGAGGGGCACGAGTATGAAACTCAGGTCAGCATCAATACTGACGCAAATTCCCGTATGCAGCCAGATGTCATCGTCCGTCTGCCGCATCGCAAAGATGTGGTGGTGGATGCCAAAATGACGCTGGTGGCCTACGAGCGTTATTTCAATGCTGAAGATGACTATACCCGCGAAGCGGCGCTGCAGGAGCATATCGCGGCTGTGCGTAACCATATCCGCCTGCTGGGGCGCAAAGACTACCAGCAGCTACCTGGGCTGCGCTCTCTGGATTATGTCCTGATGTTTATCCCCGTCGAGCCTGCATTTTTGCTAGCGCTGGATAGGCAACCCGAGCTCATTAGCGAAGCGCTGAAAAACAATATTATGTTGGTGAGTCCGACGACGCTGCTGGTGGCGCTGCGGACTATTGCCAACCTGTGGCGCTATGAACATCAAAGCCGCAATGCGCAACATATTGCTGAACGCGCTAGTCGCTTATATGACAAAATGCGTCTGTTCGTTGATGATATGTCGTCTATCGGGCAAAGCCTCGATAAAGCGCAGGACAACTATCGTCAGGCGATGAAAAAGCTCACCTCCGGTCGCGGCAATCTGCTGGCGCAGGCGGAGGCATTCCGTCATCTCGGCGTTGAGGTGAAACGCGAGATTAATCCGGATCTCGTTGAACAGGCCACATCGCAGGACGATGAGTTTCGGCTGCGTGATGATGAACAGTTGAATGATGACAATCCGTTAGCGGCAGAGCGGCGCTAATCTGACGACGACACGGATTTCGTAACGGGGTGCAATCGTAGGGCAATCGAGCCCAATCTGTTACACTCCATGAACATTTTCTTGATAAGCAGGCATAGAGATGGTTGAGGATTCACAAGAAACAACGCACTTTGGCTTTCAAACAATTGCCAAAGATCAGAAGGTAGACATGGTGGCGCATGTATTCCATTCTGTCGCCGCAAAATACGATGTTATGAATGACCTGATGTCATTTGGTATTCATCGTCTCTGGAAGCGTTTTACCATTGATTGCAGCGGCGTGCGCCGTGGACAAACTGTTCTCGATCTGGCTGGTGGTACGGGCGACCTGACGGCCAAATTCTCGCGTATGGTGGGGGAAACTGGCCGCGTTGTACTGGCTGATATTAACGACTCGATGCTGAAAATGGGGCGCGAAAAGTTGCGCAATATCGGCGTAGTCGGCAACGTCGAATACGTGCAGGCGAATGCGGAAGCGTTGCCATTCCCGGATAATACCTTCGACTGCATTACCATCTCCTTTGGCCTGCGTAACGTCACCGACAAAGATAAAGCGCTGCGCTCCATGTACCGTGTACTGAAGCCGGGCGGCCGCCTGCTGGTGCTTGAGTTCTCCAAGCCGGTTATTGACCCGCTGAGCAAAGCCTACGACGCTTATTCGTTTCACATTCTGCCGCGCATCGGTGAGATGGTTGCGAATGATGCGGACAGCTACCGCTATCTGGCTGAGTCCATTCGCATGCACCCAAATCAGGAAACGCTCAAAGAGATGATGCAGGATGCGGGTCTGGAAAACGTGGATTACTACAACCTGACCGCTGGGATTGTTGCGCTGCATCGTGGTTATAAATTCTGATTGAGGTGCTGCTATGCCTTTAAAACCCTTAGTGACCGGCAGCATTGAAACCGCCATTAATACGCTACTTTGGCGTGAGAAGGCCTTAAAGCCTGCACGCCAGCGTCTTATGGGTAAGGTTCTGCGCATTGAACTCAAAGAGTTCTCCTCGCCGCTGGTGCTGGTTTTCAGCGAACGTCAGGTTGATGTGCTGGGCGCGTGGGAAGGCGAGGCAGATTGCACCGTGATGACGCGCGTCAGCGTGTTGCCGCAGCTGCGTAATCGCCAGCAGCTTACAGCCTTGATTCGTAATAACGATCTTGAAGTTCAAGGCGATCTCCAGGTGGTACAAAATCTGGTGTCGCTGGCGGATCTTGCGGAATTTGATCCCGCAGAGCTGCTCGCCCCTTACACCGGTGATATTGCTGCTGAAGGCGTGAGTAAATTCCTGCGCGGCGGGGCGAAGTTTTTACAGCATGGGCTGGCTCGCCAGCAGCGTTATGTTGCTGACACACTGACTGAAGAGTGGCGGCTGGCACCGGGTGCACTGGAAGTCGCCTGGTTTGCTGAAGAAGCAATGGCCGTAGAGCGCGAGCTTGTCGCCCTGACCAAACGGTTGGAAAAACTGGAGGGGAAATGACGCCAGGAGAATTACGGCGCCTGTATTTTATCATCCACACCTTTTTGAGCTACGGGCTTGATGAGCTCATTCCCAAAATGCGTATTACACTGCCGCTGCGTATCGGGCGTCGGTTGCTGTTCTGGATGCCAAACCGCCACAAGAATAAACCGCTGGGTGAACGTCTGCGTCTGGCGCTGCAGGAGCTTGGCCCGGTGTGGATCAAATTCGGCCAGATGCTTTCTACTCGTCGCGATCTTTTCCCGCCGCTTATCGCCGATCAGCTGGTCATGCTGCAGGATCGTGTCGCCCCGTTTGATGGCAAGCTGGCAAAACAGCAAATTGAAAAATCGATGGGCGATATTCCTGTCGAAAGCTGGTTTGACGATTTCGATATCGAGCCGTTGGCGTCTGCGTCGATTGCCCAGGTACACACTGCGCGCCTAAAAGAGAACGGTCGGGAAGTGGTTATCAAGGTGATCCGCCCGGACATTCTGCCCATTATCAAAGCCGATATGAAGCTTATCTACCGTCTGGCGCGCTGGGTCCCACGCCTTTTACCGGACGGACGTCGCCTGCGTCCTGTGGAAGTGGTGCGCGACTACGAGAAGACGCTGCTTGATGAGCTGAACCTGCTGCGCGAAGCGGCCAACGCCATCCAGTTGCGTCGTAACTTCGAAAATAGCCCGATGCTGTATGTGCCGGAAGTCTATTCCGACTACTGCCGCGTCGATATGCTGGTGATGGAGCGTATTTACGGTATTCCAGTCTCCGATATTGAGACGTTGGAAAAGCAAAATACCAACATGCAGCTGCTGGCTGAACGCGGTGTGCAGGTGTTCTTTACGCAGGTATTCCGCGACAGCTTCTTCCACGCCGATATGCATCCTGGCAATATTTTTGTCAGCTATGAACACCCGGAAGATCCGCAGTATATCGGGATTGACTGCGGTATCGTGGGTTCATTGAACAAAGATGATAAGCGCTATCTGGCGGAAAACTTCATCGCTTTCTTCAACCGTGACTATCGTAAAGTGGCAGAGCTGCACGTTGATTCCGGCTGGGTACCCGCGGACACCAACGTCGAAGAGTTTGAGTTTGCTATCCGTACCGTATGTGAACCTATCTTCGAAAAACCGCTGGCAGAAATCTCGTTTGGCCACGTGTTGCTGAACCTGTTCAATACCGCGCGTCGCTTCAATATGGAAGTGCAGCCACAGCTCGTGTTACTGCAAAAGACATTACTTTACGTAGAAGGGGTAGGACGACAGCTCTATCCTCAGTTAGATTTATGGAAGACGGCAAAACCGTTCCTGGAGTCCTGGATTAAGGATCAGGTGGGCGTGCCAGCGCTGTTTCGTGCATTGAAAGACAAAGCGCCGTTCTGGATTGAAAAAATGCCGGAATTACCGGAGCTGGTGTACGACAGCCTGCGTCAAAGCAAGCAGATGCAGGCCAGTCTTGCAAAGATTTCGCAGGATATGGCAACGCATCATACCCGCCAGGGTCAGTCGCGCTATCTCTTTGGTATAGGCGCGGTTTTACTCCTGAGCGGTACAGTATTACTGGTTTACCGCCCAGAATGGGGCCTGACACCCGCATGGCTTATGGCCGGAGGATTGGTGGTATGGCTCGCAGGCTGGCGAAAGACGCGCTGATTTTTGCGTCGCTAACAGGGCGCTGCATAACGTATAATGCGCGCTGATTATTTCATCATCTATCAGAGGAACATGTATGGGTGGTATTAGTATTTGGCAGTTGCTGATTATCGTCGTTATCGTAGTTCTGCTTTTTGGGACTAAAAAGCTGAGCTCACTTGGGTCGGATTTAGGTGCGTCTATCAAAGGCTTTAAGAAAGCCATGGGTGATGAAGACGAGAAGAAAGATAAACCGAGCCAGGATGCAGATTTCACTGCGCAATCAATTACTGATAAGCAGGAAAGTGCGAAAAAAGACGAAGCGAAACGCCACGACAACGAGCAGGTGTAATTCGTGTTTGATATTGGTTTCAGTGAACTGCTGCTGGTGTTTGTGATTGGTCTTGTCGTATTGGGGCCAAAACGCTTACCGGTTGCAGTGAAGACGGTTGTTGGCTGGATTCGGGCGCTGCGCTCGCTGGCGACAACCGTGCAAAATGAGCTGACGCAGGAGCTTAAACTCCAGGAATTTCAGGATAGCCTGAAGAAAGTGGAGAAAGCGAGTCTGGATAGCCTGACACCTGAGCTGAAGGCTTCGATGGACGAGCTGCGCGAAGCAGCGGAGTCGATGAAGCGTTCTTATTCAGCGCACGATCCTGAAAAGGCGAGCGATGAGGCCAATACTATCCATAATCCTGCGGTGAAGGATAAGGAAGCCGCACAGCCGGCTACAGCAGAGCCTCAGAAAGCGCATGCTGATGAACCGTCTGTGGAAGCCCCAGCGCCAGCCGCTGAGGTGGTCAAACCGGTTGAGAAAGAGAAAGTTTCTGCGGCCGCTGTTCCTGATTCATCCCCCGCATCGAGTGATAAATCGTAAACATGAGCGTAGAAGATACTCAACCGCTGATCGCTCATTTGATTGAGCTACGTAAGCGTCTGCTTAACAGCATCATCGCGGTCATCGTGATTTTTCTGGCGTTGGTCTACTTCGCCAACGATATTTACCAGTTGGTGTCAGCGCCGCTGATTAAACAGCTGCCACATGGGGCGACGATGATTGCAACGGATGTTGCATCGCCGTTTTTCACGCCGATCAAGCTGACCTTTATGGTGTCGCTTATCCTCTCCGCGCCGGTGATTCTGTACCAGGTATGGGCGTTTGTTGCCCCTGCGTTGTACAAGCATGAACGCCGTCTGGTGATGCCGTTGCTGGTTTCCAGCACTTTGCTGTTTTATACCGGCATGGCATTTGCGTACTTCGTGGTGTTCCCACTGGCGTTTGGATTCCTGACGCATGCGGCGCCAGCCGGAGTATTGGTATCCACAGATATCAAGAGTTACCTCGATTTCGTCATGTCGTTGTTCATTGCGTTTGGCGTGTCATTTGAAGTGCCGGTCGCAATCGTGCTGCTGTGCTGGGTTGGCGTGACCACACCGGATGATCTGCGTAAGAAGCGCCCGTATGTGCTGGTCGGTGCCTTCGTGGTCGGTATGCTGCTGACGCCGCCGGATGTGTTCTCGCAAACGTTGCTGGCCATCCCGATGTACTGCCTGTTTGAAGTGGGGCTGTTTTTCTCCCGCTTCTATGCCGGGAAGCGAGCGACGCGTGATGAAGACGCGGAAGCCGAAGAAACTGAAGAATAACCAACCGCCCGTCAGGGCGGTTGTCATATGGGGGACATGATGTTCGATATCGGTGTTAATCTAACCAGTTCACAGTTTTCACGCGATCGTGATGAGGTTGTTGCGCGCGCCCGCGCCGCAGGTGTACATGGCATGCTGTTAACCGGAACCAACCGCCAGGAGAGCGAAGAGGCACAGCGGCTGGCTGAACGATATGAGAGCTGTTGGTCTACCGCGGGTGTCCATCCACATGACAGCAGCAGCTGGTCGCCGGAAGTGGCCGATGCCATCTATGCGCTGGTGAATAAACCTGAAGTGGTTGCAGTCGGTGAATGCGGTTTGGATTTTAACCGTAACTTCTCAACGCCTGCTGAGCAGGAAGCGGCGTTTAGTGCTCAGCTGGCGATAGCCGCTGAACTGGGTATGCCGGTGTTCCTGCACTGTCGCGATGCGCACGAGCGCTTCTTCGCGCTGCTGGAGCCTTGGCTTGATCATCTGCCGGGGGCGGTGTTGCACTGTTTTACCGGCTCGCGAGATGAACTGCAGGCATGTCTCGATCATGGGATGTTTATTGGGATTACCGGCTGGGTATGCGATGAGCGCCGGGGGCTGGAGTTGCGAGAACTGCTGCCAATGATACCGTCTAATCGCCTGCTGCTTGAAACGGATGCGCCGTATCTGTTACCGCGCGATATGACACCAAAGCCGGCATCGCGTCGCAACGAGCCGTCGTTTGTGCCACATATTCTGGCGCGCGTCGCCGAATGGCGGGGCGAAGAAGCGCAATGGCTGGAAGGTATCACAGACAACAATGCCAGACAGTTGTTTAATATCGATTTTTAACTCAGGATTTGCGGAAGTCGGTGTTTTTAACGCTCTGCTTGATCTGTTTGTTGAGCAGGTTAAGCAGCAGCATTGACCGGGCTTCCCCGTCAGGTTCAGCAAATATAGCCTGCAATCCTTCGAACGCGCCTTCGGTGATGACGACGCTGTCGCCGGGGTAAGGCGTTTCTGGATCGGTGATGTCATCCGGTTGATAGATAGAAAGCTGGTGAATCACTGAAGACGGAACCGTTGCCGGGTGAATACCGAAACGGACAAAATGGCTCACGCCGCGGGTGGCATTGATGGTGGTGGTGTGAATCACTTCCGGGTCAAATTCCACAAACAGGTAGTTTGGGAACAGCGGCTCACTCACGGTGGTACGTTTACCGCGCACCATTTTTTCCAGAGCGATCATCGGCGTCAGGCAATTTACAGCCTGCCGTTCAAGATGTTCCTGGGCGCGCTGAAGTTGCCCACGTTTGCAGTACAGTAAATACCAGGCTTGCATAATGACTCGTTTCCGCTATTTAGCGCGAAAGCATAACAAAAGTGCGGTCAAATCGCGATATTGATTATTACTGCTTTAATTTACGTGATTTTAACAAAATTACAGCATCACGGAACCATTCGCCGTATAATGAGGCGCTTACCAGGAGGCCAATAATTACCCTATGAAATACCAAGACCTACGCGACTTTCTGACACAGCTTGAGCAGCAGGGTGAACTCAAGCGCATTAGCCTCCCGGTTGATCCCCATCTGGAAATTACCGAAATTGCCGACCGTACTCTGCGTGCCGGTGGTCCAGCATTGCTGTTCGAAAATCCTATTGGCTATTCCATGCCGGTGCTATGTAACCTGTTCGGTACGCCGAAGCGAGTGGCGATGGGCATGGGGCAGGAAGATGTCAGCGCGCTGCGTGAAGTGGGGAAATTATTAGCCTTCCTGAAAGAACCTGAGCCGCCAAAGGGCTTTCGCGATCTGTTCGATAAGCTGCCGCAGTTCAAGCAGGTACTGAACATGCCGACGAAACGCCTGCGCGGTGCGCCTTGCCAGCAAAAAATTATCTCCGGGGATGACGTCGATTTGTCCCGCATCCCGGTGATGACCTGCTGGCCAGAAGACGCGGCTCCGCTGATTACCTGGGGCTTGACGGTGACCCGTGGGCCGCACAAAGAGCGGCAGAATCTGGGGATTTATCGCCAGCAGGTGATCGGTAAAAACAAATTGATTATGCGCTGGCTGTCGCATCGCGGCGGCGCGCTTGATTTTCAGGAGTGGTGCGCGACGCATCCGGGCGAACGCTTCCCGGTATCGGTCGCGCTAGGCGCAGATCCTGCCACCATTCTTGGCGCAGTGACGCCAGTGCCTGATACGCTTTCCGAGTATGCCTTCGCTGGTCTACTGCGCGGTACCAAAACGGAAGTGGTTAAGTGTCTTTCGAATGATCTGGAAGTGCCTGCTAGCGCCGAGATTGTGCTTGAAGGCTATATTGAGCCAGGTGAGATGGCGCCGGAAGGCCCGTATGGCGACCACACCGGCTACTACAACGAAGTCGACAGCTTCCCGGTTTTCACTGTGACCCACATTACCCAACGTGAAGACGCGATTTATCACTCTACCTATACCGGCCGTCCACCGGATGAACCGGCGGTACTGGGTGTGGCGCTGAATGAAGTATTCGTGCCAATTCTGCAAAAACAGTTCCCGGAGATTGTTGATTTCTATCTGCCGCCGGAAGGATGTTCATATCGCCTTGCCGTTGTCACGATGAAGAAACAGTACGCGGGGCATGCAAAACGCGTGATGATGGGCGTATGGTCGTTTTTACGCCAATTTATGTACACAAAATTCGTGATTGTCTGCGATGATGATGTGAACGCACGTGACTGGAACGATGTGATATGGGCGATTACCACCCGCATGGACCCCGCAAGGGATACCGTGCTGGTAGAAAATACGCCGATTGATTATCTTGATTTCGCCTCGCCGGTTTCCGGGTTGGGGTCGAAAATGGGGCTGGATGCCACCAATAAGTGGCCTGGGGAAACCCAGCGCGAGTGGGGCCGCCCGATTAAGAAAGATCCCGCCGTTACGGCGCGTATCGATGAAATCTGGGATGAGCTGGCCATTTTTTCCGACGATAAATGATAAATATCCCCCTAATTCATCAGTGGTGCATCCGTCTCGGTATTGCCAATGATGGTGGGGGAGAAGACCCGACAGAGGGAGCGCATGACAACCTTAAGCTGTAAAGTGACCTCGGTGGATGCAATTACCGATACGGTATATCGCGTTCGTTTAGAACCCGAAGCTGCCTTCTCATTTCGTGCCGGCCAGTACCTGATGGTGGTGATGGATGAGCGTGATAAACGTCCGTTCTCCATGGCTTCTACGCCGGACGAAAAAGCGTTTATCGAGCTTCATATCGGTGCCTCTGAGCTGAATTTGTACGCCATGGCCGTGATGGACCGTATTCTCAAAGAGCGCGAAGTGGAAGTCGATATCCCACACGGTGAAGCCTGGCTGCGCGATGAGGATGATCGTCCTCTGGTGCTGATTGCCGGCGGTACCGGCTTCTCCTATGTGCGGTCTATTCTGCTGACTGCGCTGGCGCGTAACCCGAATCGTGACGTCGCGATCTACTGGGGCGGCCGTGAAGAGAAACATCTGTACGATCTTTCTGAGCTGGAAGCGCTGTCGGTGAACCACCCGAACCTGCGTGTTGAACCGGTGGTTGAACAGCCTGAAGAAGGTTGGCGTGGTCGTTCTGGCACCGTGCTGACGGCAGTACTGCAGGATTATGGTACGCTGGCAAACCACGATATTTATATTGCTGGCCGCTTTGAAATGGCCAAAATTGCCCGTGATCTGTTCTGCAATGAACGTCAGGCGCGTGAAGACCGTCTGTTTGGTGATGCGTTCGCATTCATCTGATCAACAAATAAAAAGCCCGCCCCTGACAGGCGGGAAGAACGGCAACTAAACTTTTTTGTTAGAGGGTTGCTTGCCGGATAGCGGTACGAGTGCGTGTTATCCGGCTGAAGACATTGCTCGCCCCGGTCCCGTTATACGGAGCCGGGGCGTATTTTTATACTCGCTCGATGACCGTTGCGATGCCCTGACCTAAACCGATGCACATCGTTGCCAGACCAAACTGGGCGTCTTTGCGTTCCATTAGATTCAGTAAGGTGGTGGTGATACGTGTGCCGGAGCATCCCAGCGGGTGACCCAGTGCGATCGCTCCGCCGTTGAGGTTGATCTTCTCGTCGATCTGCTCCATCAGCCCCAGATCTTTAATGCACGGCAGGATCTGTGCGGCAAACGCTTCGTTCATCTCAAACAGATCGATATCGCTCGCCGACAGACCCGCTTTTTTCAGCGCCAGCTTTGACGCGGGTACCGGGCCATAACCCATAATTGAAGGGTCACAGCCGACAACCGCCATTGAACGGATACGGGCGCGTGGCGTTAATCCCAGCGCGCGGGCGCGGCTTTCGCTCATCACCAGCATCGCGGAAGCACCGTCCGAAAGGGCTGAAGAAGAACCCGCCGTGACGGTACCGGTAACCGGGTCAAACGCCGGGCGCAGAGTGGACAGCGCTTCAACGGTTGTCTCCGGGCGGATGACTTCATCGTAGTTAAACTGTTTTAGCACGCCGTCTGCGTCGTGGCCGCCGGTAGGAATGATTTCATTCTTAAAGGCACCGGACTGGGTTGCGGCCCAGGCTCGGGCATGAGAACGGGCGGCGAACGCATCCTGCATTTCACGGCTGATACCGTGCATGCGGGAAAGCATTTCGGCGGTTAAGCCCATCATCCCTGCCGCTTTGGCGACGGTGCGGCTCATTCCTGGGTGGAAATCGACGCCATGGCTCATTGGGACGTGGCCCATGTGCTCGACGCCGCCCACCAAACAGGCCTGCGCATCGCCGGTCATGATCATACGCGCGGCATCGTGCAGAGCCTGCATGGAAGAACCACACAGACGGTTCACGGTATTCGCCGGAACCGAGTGAGGGATTTCCGCCAGCAGTGAGGCGTTACGGGCAATATTGAAACCCTGCTCCAGGGTCTGCTGTACGCAGCCCCAATAGATGTCGTCGATAGCCGCCGCTTCAAGTGCCGGGTTACGTGCCAGCAGGCTACGCATCAGATGGGCGGAGAGATCTTCCGCACGCACGTTGCGGAACGCACCGCCTTTTGAACGGCCCATTGGGGTACGAATTGCATCAACAATAACAACCTGTTCCATCGTGACTCCTTAAGCCGTTTTCAGCTCACCAGCCGGGCGGGCTGGCTCAACTGGTGGATAGTACGCTTCGTTATGACGTGCTTTATCGAGCAGACCCGCCGGAACTTCATACAGTGGGCCGAGCTGTTGATACTGCTGCGCCATATCGAGGTACTTCGCGCTACCGAGCGTATCCAGCCAGCGGAATGCACCGCCGTGGAATGGAGGGAAGCCGAGGCCGTAAACCAGCGCCATATCGGCTTCAGCCGGGGTGGCGATAATGCCTTCTTCCAGGCAGCGCACCACTTCATTGACCATTGGGATCATCATGCGGGCGATGATCTCGTCGTCGCTGAAGTCGCGTTTTGGCTGGCTGACTTCTGCCAGCAGGTTATCCACCGCAGGGTCTTCTTCTTTCTTCGGTTTGCCTTTGCTGTCTTCTTTATAACGCCAGAAGCCCAGACCATTTTTCTGCCCGTAGCGGCTAGCATCGAACAGCGCATCGATAGCATCACGATAATCTTTGTGCATTCGCTGTGGGAAGCCTGCGGCCATGACTGCCTGAGCATGGTGCGCAGTATCAATACCGACCACATCCAGCAGATAAGCTGGGCCCATTGGCCAGCCGAAGACTTTTTCCATCACCTTATCTACTTTGCGGAAGTCGGCGCCGTCGCGCAGCAGCTGGCTAAAACCGGCAAAGTAAGGGAATAACACGCGGTTGACGAAGAAACCTGGACAGTCGTTCACCACGATTGGGGTTTTGCCCATCTTGCTTGCCCAACTGACCACTTTCGCAATGGTGCTGTCGGAGGTCTTTTTACCGCGGATGATTTCAACCAGCGGCATACGGTGCACCGGGTTGAAGAAGTGCATCCCGCAGAAGTTTTCCGGGCGTTCGAGCGCGTCGGCCAGCTCGCCAATAGGAATGGTTGAGGTATTGGAGGCCAGCACGGTATCCGGGCGAACCTTTTGTTCGGTCTCGGCCAGCACCGCCTTTTTCACTTTCGGATTCTCGACGACCGCTTCAACGACTACATCAACGCGATCAAAACCGGCATAATCGAGGGTTGGTTGAATGGTGGAAATAACCCCCGCCAGCTTCAGACCGTCAATCTTGCCGCGCTCCAGCTGTTTGTTCAGCAGCTTGCTGGCTTCGTTCATGCCAAGCGTCAGCGACTTCTCGTTAATATCCTTCATAATAACCGGCACGCCCTTCCAGGCGGACTGGTAAGCGATACCGCCACCCATGATACCGGCGCCAAGTACGGCGGCATGTTTCGGTGGTTCAGTGTTTTTGGTCAGTTTCTTTGCCTGACCTTTGACGAATTGGTCGTTCAGGAAAATGCCGACCAGCGCGCGGGCTTCATTAGAATGGGCCAGCGGGACAAAACTTTTGTTTTCCAGATTCAGCGCTTCTTCACGGCCAAAACGCGCCGCTGCTTCGATAGTCTTCACTGCGGTAATCGGTGCCGGGTAGTGTTTGCCGGCCGTCTGCATCACCATGCCTTTGGCGATAGTGAAGCTCATGGTTGCTTCAATTTTGCTGAGCTTCAGGGGTTCTAGCTTCGGCTGACGCTTGGCTTTCCAGTCGAGATCGCCATTTATCGCCTGACGCAGGACAGCCAGCGCACCATCAAACAGTTTTTCTGGCTTCACGACGCCATCAACCAGACCCAGTTTCAACGCTTGTTCAGCACCAACATCTTTGCCCGCGGCGATAATTTCCAGTGCGCTATCCGCACCCAGCAGACGCGGCAGACGCACGGAACCGCCGAAGCCTGGCATAATGCCTAACTTGGTTTCTGGCAGGCCGATACGCAGGTCCGGCGTAGCCAGACGGAAATCGGTGGCCAGCACGCATTCGCATCCGCCGCCCAGCGCGTAGCCATTAATGGCGGAAAGGGTTGGGACCGGCAAATCTTCCAAACGGTTAAAGACGCTGTTGGCAAAATGCAGCCACTGGCTGAACTGTTCTTCCGGGACGAGGAACAGCGAAAGGAATTCGGTGATATCCGCGCCGACAATAAAGGCCGCTTTTTCAGAGCGCAGCAGCAGCCCCTTCAGCTCTTTTTGTTTTTCGAGGACGTCGAGCGCCTGGCCGAGGCTAGCAACGGTCGCGGTATCGAGTTTGTTAACGGAGCCGGGGGCATCGAACACCAGTTCGGCAATGCCATCTTCCAGCCAGTTGAGATATAGGGTGTCGCCTTTGTAGAGCATGTCAGTCTCCTGAATCCAGCAAGGTGATCTGGTCGTACCAGATAAAGTCGAGTGTGTATTTTGTGTTAAATAAATGCAAATGACTCTTTAAATATTTGCTGGTCGGATCACGTCCGGTGGAAATCACGCAGGGTGGGTGAGGTGTGCTACTATGCGGGGACTTGAGGGCAAAATATTCAGAAGGGTAAATAATGGAATCACTGGCCGCACTCTATAAAAATCATATTGATACCTTACAAGAGCGGGCGCGTAACGCACTCGAGCGTTCTAAGCTTGATGCGCTGCTTATCCACTCTGGCGAGCTGATGAATGTTTTTCTGGATGACCATGCATACCCGTTCAAGGTCAACCCACAATTTAAAGCCTGGGTGCCGGTGACTCAGGTACCTAACTGCTGGCTGCTGGTCGACGGGGTGAATAAGCCTAAGCTGTGGTTCTACCTGCCGGTGGATTACTGGCACAACGTTGAACCGCTGCCGACCTCGTTCTGGACAGAAGATGTTGAAGTGATTGCTTTACCTAAGGCTGATGGTATTGGCAGCCAACTGCCGGCAGCTCGGGGAAATATCGGCTACATTGGTCCGGTTCCAGAGCGTGCGCTGGGCTTAGGCATCGCTGCGAACAATATCAACCCGAAAGGGGTGATTGATTATCTGCACTACTATCGCGCCTATAAAACCGATTATGAACTGGCGTGTATGCGTGAAGCGCAGAAGATGGCGGTTAATGGTCATCGCGCGGCAGAAGAAGCCTTCCGTTCTGGCATGAGCGAGTTTGATATCAATCTGGCATATCTCACCGCAACCGGTCATCGCGATACCGATGTACCTTACGGCAACATCGTCGCGCTGAATGAACACGCTTCCGTGCTGCACTACACCAAACTCGATCACCGCGCGCCGTCTGAAATCCGTAGCTTCCTGCTTGATGCCGGGGCGGAGTACAACGGTTACGCCGCTGACCTTACCCGCACCTGGGCGGCGCACAGTGACAACGACTATGCGCATTTGATTAAAGATGTGAACACCGAGCAGCTGGCGTTGATCGCCACCATGAAGGCCGGCACCAGCTATGTGGATTATCACATTCAGTTCCATCAGCGCATTGCCAAACTGCTGCGTAAGCACCAGATCGTGACTGATATGAGTGAAGAGGCGATGGTGGAGAACGATCTGACCGGGCCGTTTATGCCACACGGTATTGGCCACCCTCTGGGGCTGCAGGTTCACGATGTCGCGGGCTTCATGCAGGATGACACCGGCACGCATCTGGCTGCGCCATCAAAATATCCGTATCTGCGCTGCACCCGCGTGCTTGAACCGCGCATGGTCTTAACTATTGAACCGGGCATCTACTTTATTGAGTCTCTGCTCGCGCCATGGCGTGAAGGTCAGTTCAGCAAGCACTTCAACTGGCAGAAAATTGAAGCGCTGAAGCCATTTGGCGGTATTCGTATTGAAGATAACGTGGTTATCCACGAGAACAATATCGAAAACATGACGCGCGACCTGAAACTGGCGTAATGGATAGCTGGCGAATACCGGCCGAGTCGGCCACCTTTGTTGAAGAGATCAAAAAAAGCCGTTTTATTACCCTGTTGGCGCATACCGACGGGGTAGAGGCGGCCAAAGCGTTTGTTGAGTCAGTACGTGCGGAACACCCGGATGCTCGCCACCATTGCGTGGCGTGGGTTGCGGGCAGGCCGGATGATTCACAACAGCTGGGTTTCTCGGACGATGGTGAACCTGCGGGCACGGCCGGAAAACCGATGCTCGCCCAACTGATGGGCAGCGGTATCGGAGAAATCACCGCCGTAGTGGTGCGCTACTACGGCGGTATCCTGTTGGGGACCGGCGGTCTGGTGAAGGCCTACGGTGGTGGCGTGCAGCAGGCGCTCAATCTATTGACGACGCAGGTTAAGACGCCGCTAACGGAATATACTCTGTTATGTGAATACGGGCAGTTGGCGGGTGTTGAAACATTGGTCGAACAGCATGCGGGTCTCATTGTTGCCAGCGATTATCAGGCTGTGGTGCAGCTTCGTGTGGCACTTCCTCAGGCTAAAGTGTCTGATTTTTCCACAAGACTGGCCGATTTTAGTCGTGGTTCATTGCATTTATTAGCGATTGACGAATAATCCCCCTCCTGACTTTTTTGAATATCAAAGGACGCGCCGGAAATGCATTTTCGTGCCATTACTCGAATTGTTGGACTTCTGGTCATCTTATTCTCGGGGACAATGATCCTGCCGGGATTGGTGGCTTTGATTTACCGCGATGGCGCCGGGCGCGCATTTACCCAGACCTTCTTTGTCGCGCTGGCGATTGGCTCTCTGCTGTGGTGGCCAAACCGCCGGGAAAAGGGCGAACTGAAATCACGTGAAGGGTTTCTGATCGTCGTTCTGTTCTGGACTGTGCTGGGGAGCGTGGGTGCGCTGCCATTTATCTTCTCCGAGCAGCCGAACCTCACGGTGACCGATGCATTCTTTGAATCGTTCTCAGGGTTAACCACCACCGGGGCAACGACGCTGGTGGGGTTGGACTCGTTACCTCACGCTATCCTTTTCTATCGACAAATGCTGCAGTGGTTTGGCGGGATGGGGATCATCGTGCTGGCGGTGGCGATTCTACCAATCCTTGGTGTCGGTGGGATGCAGCTCTATCGGGCGGAAATGCCCGGACCGCTGAAAGACAACAAGATGCGGCCGCGTATTGCTGAAACAGCGAAAACGCTATGGCTCATTTATGTATTGCTTACGGTGGCATGCGCACTAGCACTGTGGTTTGCCGGGATGCCAGCGTTTGACGCCATTGGTCACAGCTTTGCGACAATCGCCATCGGCGGTTTCTCAACCCACGATGCTAGCGTCGGCTTCTTTAATAGTCCGACCATCAACACCATTATTGCTATCTTCTTACTGATCTCCGGCTGTAACTACGGTCTGCACTTCTCTTTATTAAGTGGACGTAGTTTGAAGGTCTACTGGCGCGACCCAGAATTCCGCATGTTCATCGGCGTCCAACTTACGCTGGTGGTGATTTGTACGTTAGTACTGTGGTTCCACAATATATACGCATCGGCGGTGACGACGCTAAACCAGGCCTTCTTCCAGGTTGTTTCGATGGCGACAACAGCAGGCTTTACCACCGACAGTATTGCTCGCTGGCCGCTATTCCTACCGGTGCTGCTATTGTGCTCTGCATTTATCGGCGGCTGTGCGGGTTCAACGGGCGGTGGTCTGAAGGTGATTCGTATTCTGCTGCTGTTCAAGCAGGGGAACCGTGAACTCAAACGTCTCGTCCATCCTAATGCGGTCTATAGCATTAAGTTAGGTAGCCGCGCGTTACCAGAACGAATTTTGGAAGCCGTTTGGGGATTCTTCTCCGCTTACGCGCTGGTCTTCATTATTAGCATGTTGGCGATCATCGCTACCGGGGTGGACGACTTCTCTGCATTCGCCTCCGTTGTCGCAACGCTAAACAACCTCGGTCCTGGGCTTGGCGTGGTGGCGGATAACTTTGCCAGCATGAACCCGGTAGCGAAGTGGATCCTGATTGCGAATATGCTCTTTGGTCGTCTTGAAGTCTTTACGCTGCTGGTGCTGTTTACCCCAACATTCTGGCGCGAATAACAGGAGTCAGCGTTGAAAACATTAATGCTCTTTTCTACTCGTGATGGGCAGACGCGCGAAATCGCGGCTTACCTTTGTTCTCAGCTCCATGAGCTGGGTGCGGATACGGCAATGCTTGATTTGAATCGTACCGATGACATTGAATGGCAGCTGTACGATCGCGTCATTATTGGCGCTTCTATTCGTTACGGTCACTTCCATCCTGCGCTCGACCGTTTTGTCAAAAAGCACGCTTCGGCGTTGCAGGCTGTGCCAAGTGCTTTCTTCTCAGTCAACCTCGTCGCGCGTAAACCGGAGAAGCGTTCACCGCAGACGAATAGCTATACGCGTAAGTTCCTGCTGCGTTCCCCATGGCACCCGGATATCTGCGCAGTATTTGCGGGAGCGTTACGTTACCCACGCTATGGCTGGTTCGATCGCTTTATGATTCGACTGATAATGAAGATGACCGGCGGCGAAACGGATGCAAGTAAAGAAGTGGTGTATACCGACTGGGAGCAGGTCGCAGGTTTTGCCCGAGAAATAGCGCAACTTTCGCGCAAATAGGGCGGTTATTCGGCGTGTTGCCTGGAAAGTGAGCGAACGAAAACATTTTTCATATTTATGCTTGCGGGATCTCAATTTCCCCCTATAATGCGACCCCACTGAGACGGAACAACGGCAAACAAGCCGCCGGGTCAGCGAGATTCTCCTGAGAATCTCGACAGAGAAAAGCGAAATTAACCGCTTGACTCTGAAAGAGGACTGTCTCTTATACACATCTGACGCTGCCGACGA
>NZ_LGHZ01000002.1 GCF_001266615.1 Kluyvera genomosp. 1
AGGGTGAGGGGAAACCTCCAGACTTAAAGCGTCACCACCAGCTCGTTACCCTGTGCGGTCACCACCACGCCCAGTTCGCTTCCCGCCTGGGAGCCACCCTGCACGCCAGCGACCTGCTGGATATTGCGCAGGCACAGCGTCCAGCCGGTCGCCTTGCCGTTGCCCTTCACGGTGATGATATTACCCTGACGTTTGGCGCTCAGCGTAAACACGACAGAGCCGTCCAGCGCCGGGACTTCGCACACCGCTTCGCGCCCATCTTCCAGGTGGAACAGCTGGAATTCGGTGCCTTCGTGCCATGCGTAATCAGGCTTCTGGTTGTTGTTGCCCAACGCCAGCAAGGTATTGTCACGGACATAAACCGGCAGGCTCATAAAATCATGCTGCTGTTTATGCCAACGGCTGCCCTGTACCTCGTCGTTGTGCCACAGGTGCGTCCAGCGGCCTTCCGGCAGGTAGAACTGCACGTCGCCCGCTTCGGTAAATACCGGCGCAACGGCCAGGGAATCCCCCAGCATGTACTGGCGGTCGAGATAATCACAGGCCGGGTCGTCCGGGAATTCCAGCATCATGGCGCGCAGCATCGGCGTACCCTGCTCGTTGGCCAGCGCAGCCTGGCGGTACAGATACGGCATCATGCGGCACTTCATTTCGGTGAAGAAGCGCACCACGTCGCAGGACTCGCTGTCGTACGCCCATGGCACACGATAGGATTTACTGCCATGCAGGCGGCTATGGCTGGAGAACAAGCCGAAGGCACACCAGCGCTTGTACAAATCTGCCGGCGCGGTGTTTTCGAAGCCGCCAATATCGTGGCTCCAGAAACCAAAGCCGGAGAGACCAATCGACAGGCCGCCACGCAGGCTTTCCGCCATCGATTCGTAGTTGGCGTAGCAGTCGCCGCCCCAGTGTACCGGGAACTGCTGGCCGCCCACGGAGGCAGAGCGGGCGAACAGCACCGCTTCTTTCTCACCAAGTGTTTCTTTCAGCACGTTCCACACCAGTTCGTTGTAGATAAAAGCGTAATGGTTGTGCATTTTCTGCGGATTAGAGCCATCAAACCACTGCACGTCGGTCGGGATACGCTCGCCGAAGTCCGTTTTGAAGCAGTCGACGCCCATCGCCACCAGCTCTTTGAGTTTGTCGGCGTACCACGCGCAGGCTTCCGGATTGGTGAAGTCATAAATCGCCAACCCCGGCTGCCATTTATCCCACTGCCACAGGGATCCATCCGGACGTTTGAGCAGATAGCCTTTTTCTTTCAGCTCTTTGAAAATCGGCGATTTCTGGCCGATGTACGGGTTTATCCACACGCAGACTTTCAGCCCTTTGTCTTTCAGGCGCTGAATCATCCCTTTAGGATCGGGGAAGGTCAGCGGATCCCATTCGAAATCGCACCACTGGAAAGCTTTCATCCAGAAACAGTCGAAGTGGAACACGTGCAGCGGCAGGTCACGCTCGGCCATACCGTCGATAAAGCTGTTCACCGTCGCTTCGTCGTAGTTGGTGGTGAACGAGGTGGTCAGCCACAGGCCGAAAGACCAAGCCGGTGGCAGCGCCGGACGCCCGGTAAATTGGGTATAGCGGTTCAGCACCTCTTTCGGCGTTGGGCCGTCGATGACGAAGTATTCCAGATGCTCGCCTTCCACGCTGAACTGCACCTTGGACACTTTCTCCGAGCCAATCTCAAAGGAGACATTTTCCGGGTGATTCACCAGCACGCCGTAGCCGCGGTTGGTCAGGTAGAACGGGATATTTTTGTAGGACTGCTCGGTGCTAGTGCCGCCGTCTTTGTTCCAGGTTTCGACGTTCTGCCCGTTGCGCACCAGCGCGGTAAAGCGCTCGCCAAGGCCATAGACAGTTTCGCCAACGCCCAGATCCAGGCGCTCGAACATGTAGTTGCGATTGTCGTTGGTGTCCTGCACGTAGCCGTTGTTTTTCAGCTGGCTACCGGTGATGCGCACGCCGTCACGCAGAAAATCTAATGCCCAGAATTCACCTTTGGTGACGCGCACGCTAAGGTTGCCGCTTTTCAGTTCAGCAAATTCAGCGGTGTTCTGCATCTCCACGTGCACATCCTTCAGCACGTTCAGCGGATAGTTCGGGCCAGTCTCCAGCGCGCCCTGGAAGTGCTCGATACGCACCCCAATAACCCCTTCCTGAGGCGAGAACAAGCGCAGGGTAAACAGCGGCGTATCCAGCTGCCAGGTACGTTCGCGAACATCACGCGGTGCCACGTACACCACCATCTCATTGCCATGCTGTTCAACGTCAAACACCTGAACAGGTTGAATTAAATTCAGGCCCGGTTGGATCAGCCAGTTTCCATCACTGATTTTCATAGCTCGTCCTCTTAATTCTCTAAAGATTGCTTCATGGATACGTTTTCAAAGTCCTGCTGATTGCGGTGCGCGCCCTGCGCCAGTTCGGCCATCATCTTGACCAGGAACGGCGTTTTCAGGGTATAGAAGCGCTTCGCCACCACGGCGCTCAGCAGGTAGCAAATAGCCGGTACGATAGTGAACAGGGCAATGATGATGCTGATAGTGGCTGGGTTTTGCGTGGTTGCTGCGGCGTTGTAGCCGCCGCCTGCCAGCATCCAGCCAATCATCGCGCCGCCCAGTGCCAGGCCCAGCTTCAGCACGAACAGCGTGCCCGCGAAGCTGATGCCGGTGAGACGTTTGCCGTTACACCATTCGCCGTAGTCGACGGTGTCGGACATCATCACCCACTGGATCGGCGTCACCAGCTGGTGCAGCACGCCAATCGCAAAGATGAAGACGAACATCAGCACGCTGGCGTTCATCGGCACAAAGAACATCGCCAGGCTCAGCACCGCCAGAATGGCGTTGGTCCACCAGAAGACGCTCACTTTGCATTTCCAGTCGGTCAGCGGTTTGGCCAGCGCCGAGCCAATCAGGTTGCCGACGCAGTAGGTGGTGAGGAAGGCGGTAAACAGCGTCGGAGAACCCAGAATCCAGGTGACGTAGTACATCATCGCGCCGCCGCGTACGCATACCGCCATGATGTTGAGGATGGTCAGCAGGCCGACGATGCGCCACTGGTCGTTTTGCCAGATGTCGCGCAGGTCTTCACGCATTGAATTGTTGGTAGGCGGCGCTTCTACGCGCTCTTTGGTAGTAAAGAAGCAGAAGGCCAGCATCATAAAGGCAATCACCGACAGCACCGCAATGCCGCCCTGGAAGCCGAGCGCTTTGTCTTCGCCGCCAATCATATTCACCAGCGGCATCATCAGCACGGTAGAGAGCATGCCGCCGGCGGTTGCCAGCACGAAGCGCCAGGATTGCAGCGAGATGCGCTGCGTTGGGTCGTTGGTGATCACACCCCCCAGCGCGCAGTACGGGATATTCACCACGGTGTAGAGCAGGGTCAGCAGCGTGTAGGTGACGGCGGCATAAATCAGTTTGCCGTTATGGCTGAGATCCGGCGTGCTGTAGGCCAGCACGCAGACGAGGCCGAACGGCAGCGCGCCGAACAGCACCCACGGGCGGAACTTGCCCCAGCGGCTGCGCGTGCGGTCGGCCAGCAGCCCCATGCACGGGTCGGAAATCGCATCCAGCGCGCGCGCCAGCAGGAACATGGTGCCAACGTAACCTGCGGGTATACCGAAGATATCGGTATAGAAGAACATCATGTACAGCATGACGTTATCGAAAATGATATGGCTGGCGGCATCACCCATGCCGTAACCAATCTTCTCTTTGACAGACAATACTTCACTCTTCATCTTTCAAACCCCTTTGCGCCGAGCCCACTCCGGAACCGGTTACCGTTTTGTAAACCATCCGCGCCATAAGGTGAATTGCGATTTCTCGTTATCAAATTACGTTTCTTAATTTCTGTGATCTGGGAGGAGGATAGAATGTGTCGAAGTGTAAATTACGGAATTTATTGATATTTCTATCAGTAGCCGCGACAAGGCAGAAAAAAGATGCTGAAAACGGTAAGTAAAGATGTGGTAACTGCTTGAAAGTAGCTATAATGCGCCCCGCCTCCATGTAGCAGTCGAGGCGCGGAAGATCGTCGTCTCCGGTGAGACGATTGGTTTTTAATTCCAGTGGTTGCCGTCAATGGCTCCCGGCAGGTTCGACTCCTGCGATCTCCGCCAAAATTCGCTACGCTTCCCGCCCTCTTCTTCCTTGTTCGTTTGCCGTTTAATCGCTGAATTTCCCCCTGACGAAAACCATTTTCCTGCCCTGCTGCGTTTAATAAAACATCGCCACTGTCCCGCTTCGTTTACGCCGTACACTAGCGCGGCCAGCGGTTGAAAAAGTGCCGCCAGGTGCCGTCTAAAATGGTTAAAAACATCGCGATTTAGCGGAGATTTTCGGTCATCATCGGGGTCATGACGAGATAATGAGCAGTGATGGCAAATACCCTTGCGCTAAGCGGAAAGGTAACCTCTGGAAAAGGAAGGGTTTTATCTTCATGCCCACGGCTCAACGGCATTCAGGCGAGAAATAATATGCCAGGGGGGATGTGGTAAATGGTTGAAAGTAGCTATAATGCGCCCCGCCTCCATGTAGCAATCGAGGCGCGGAAGATCGTCGTCTCCGGTGAGGCGGCTGGACTTCAAATCCAGTTGGGGCCGCCAGCGGTCCTGGGCAGGTTCGACTCCTGTGATCTTCCGCCAAAATTTATCTATTGTCTGAAAGAGTCTCTAGTGCTGCTAATAAATCTTTTAATCCAATATTAAAGTCCAATCTGAAATCTGCATATTTTTTTGTTTTCAAAAGTTCAGGAATTTTACATTCTTTCAAAAGAATTGGGAGTACATTTACTCGTCCATGTTCTATCTCATTCCAATATTTAGCCTGCCATTCTCGCTCAACCCATTTAGATGAAACGGAATCTTCAGAAAGAATAACAATTATAAAATCAGCTTCCTGCAACCCATTAGATATCTTTTCAGGAATACTCTCACCAACTTTAATATCCCACTCATCTAACCACGGAATATATCCATTTGCTTCAAGATCCATACATAGCATCTTAGCAAAAGGCTTGTCTGCTGATGAATGAGAGATGAAAATCTTTGCACCACTAGGTTTACTCATATAACGCTGTTCCACCACTTGTTCTATTAATGTCGTTTCAACATAGTGCAACTCAGAAAAATAACTGCACAGCCTTTTATGTGTTATTTTTTTATTAATATTAAATGGTGAACACAGTTCGGTTAATTCGTCTTTCCGCTTCACCAAATCATTCATAGAAACGTACTCTAAATCATCATAGGGAATGGCATGATGTTCCGCCGCTAATAAAAAATGCCCAAAGTAAACAATAGCGGCAGGGATTGCATTCTCAATGCTATCTTCATGACTCTCATCGAAGACCATTTCATCTGGGAAAATATAATCATCATCGTCATAGTACCCAATGCGTCCTTTAAATTTTCCAGAGATGACTTTAACTGTACCAAATCTCTCCATTTCTTTAGGCATATATTAGTCTCAGTATAATAATCGCTAACCCTTAGGCTCAATTTTTCTCTCTTTCAATGCCTCTCTCGCCAATTCCTTCAGCCAACTGGCGAGACTCACCCCTTCCTCCGCTGCCACAGCATCCAACTGTTCCTTCAATGCCGGATCAATTCGCATTTTGAACTGCGGTGACTGGCCGCCACCTTTTGGTTTTTTTTCGCGCGATATGATTGACATGGGGCCACCTATCCATTTACTCTAATTCACATAGGAGGCCACCTAAACCTCCTTTTTAGACAACGCTCTGATGTGCGGGAACACAGTCAGAGCGTCTAACCTCACCAACTATCAAGGAGTTGATTATGGCTGATCCGCATTCTACCCCAGACTTACCTGTAGCAAAAACCGAGCGTTCATTAATTATGGGATATCGCCCGCAGGGTACGGATAAAAGCACGCCCTGCATCACGCTTTCCGGTAAGTGGCTGCGCGATGCCGGGTTTGATACCGGGCAGCAGGTATCTGTCAAAGTGATGGACGGCTGCATCGTTCTGATGACCTTTGGTGAGCAAGAACAAAAGCTTCAGGCCGAGCTAAAAGAGATAAAGCAGAAGCTGAAAAGCATTGAAACGGCGCTAGCAGTGGCCCACTGACAGAATGATTCACTGAGACAGCGATACCTGCGGGCCGATAACGCGGCAGGGTGGTACAGTTCTGTACTTATGCCACCTGCGGGTATCCTGATGTGAGCCGCATCATCAGAGGATTTTGCCCGGCATAGCACATCGTGACGCGTAAGACTGTAAACCTGGCAGCACAGGAACAATCCGATAATTACCACAATAATTGAAGCCACGCTAAAGTAATCAATGTTTATAAATTAATTATCCTGCTATTTTATTTCCAAAATTCAAATCCATTCCATCCTGACTATTCCAATTCAAATAATCACTTAGCTTTTAAATATATTATATATTTCCTGCTTTTGAATTCCTCATACAATAAGGTGACCTGTGATCTATTTTTAATAAAATAGTCTTAAGGCAAATTGGCAGAATTTAACTACCTATCCTACAGTTATATCAGGGACACTATCTTCATACGTTATTGTTTTACTAGGGAAAAATAATACCTGTGTAGAGGTCAATACTATGAACACGCCAATTAAGTTCATTTTATTTTGTCTGTCATCCGCACTTATTCCATCGGCGAATGCAGCTGTAGCAACAAATACATTCCAGGTACAGCTCACTATTTTAAGTAGCTGTTCTGTTACTCAACCGGCGGCATTGAATATGGGGTCGGTGCAGTCCAATGCTACGACGGCCAACGGTTCAACCAGTATGGCTGTCACCTGTTCCAGAACCACGCCTTACTTTGTGGGCCTGACGCCGTCTTCTGCTAACGGCGGTGGCACGACCGGTAATGGATTTATGGCGGGTACGACGGGCAACACGGATAAAGTCCCGTATCAGCTAAACCAGGACTCCGCCGGTACTAAACCGTGGGGTAACACCGCGACATCAAGTAGCGCAGGTAACGGCGTTGCGGGAACCGGGAGCGGCCTGGCACAAAGCATCACGGTCTATGCCGTCGCCCCTAACGCCAACTTCAAACCCGATACCTATACCGATACGGTCACCATTAGCGTTAACTACTAGTTCAGGGATGGCACATGAATGGGAAAAAGAGTGCGCTTGCCTTTCTTTTGGGGATGGTCTTCGTCAGCCGCTTTGCCACCGCAGACGGCCTGCAAGTCACGCCCGTCAATCTGACGCTGCAACAAAACCAGCGCGCGGAGGGGATATGGCTGAGCAACACCGGCAGCAACCCTATCAACGCCCAGGTGCGCGTGTTTCACTGGAGCCAGAGCGACTATAGCGACAAACTCGCCGCGTCGCAGGGGCTGGTGATCAGCCCACCGATGCTGACATTAGCGCCAGGCGGGCGACAGCTCATCCGCGTGATCCGCACCGGGCTGCCAACGTCGACTGAAGATGCCTATCGGCTGTCGATTAACGAGCTGCCGCCGTCGGTATTGAAAAAGAATGCCCTGCAGTTTGTGCTGCACTATTCCATCCCCGTCTTTATCCAGCCGCCGGGTGTGACCGATACCTTCGCCAAACTGCAATGGCAGATCCATCGCAGTGACGGCAAAGCATTTCTGCAAGTGAACAATCAGGGAGACGGGCACGCTCAGATCTCTGCAGTCAGCATTCTCTCTGCGTCAGGTAGCCGAAAAGAGATTACCCCGGGGTTATTAGGTTACGTACTTCCCGGCTCGACGATGCGCTGGATTATTCCCACCAGCGCCGGTGACGCAGGACAGGGAGGGAAGCTTGAAGTCACGGTCAATGGTAAAAAAACGCTGCAACCGCTATAGCGGGCCAACCTGGCTTTTAATTATTTTAATATTCAATGTGTTATTTATGACAAGGGGTATGTCTGCGGAAATGAAAAGCGACAAACCGCCGCAGGATGGGGTGATTACCGATGGGAAGCAACTGGTCGGGGTCGACCTCTATCTCGACGTCACGCTAAACCAAACCCACATCGGCATAGCCCGGTTCGGCTATGACAATAACCGGCTGTATGCCAGCGCCGACAGTCTGCGCCAGATTGGTCTGCGGGTGCCTACCAACACGCCGGACCCGGTCTGCCTGAATGATATTTCCCAGCTGCAGCTAAATTACGATGCCAATCTGCAAACGCTGACCCTCACCGCACCGCTGCCGCTGTTGGATATGGGCACCACGGAGATCAGCGATAGAGATGACGCTAACCCCACGGCCAGCACGTCACGCGGCATACTGCTCAATTACGATCTCTATGCCTCGCAGGAAAAAAACGAACAAAACAATGCCAGCGCGTACACCGAGCTTCGTGCCTTCAGCAGCGCAGGCGTACTGAGCTCCACGCAGATAGCTCGCTACGGCAGTAGCCATGACGATTATGATCAGGGTAACGGCATGACTCGGCTGGACACCAGCTGGCGATCCTCTTTCCCGGAGCAGGTGTTCTCTGTCACCGTCGGTGATACCTTTACCAGCGCACTGAACTGGTCACGCCCCACCCGCATCGCCGGGCTACAGCTCGGCACTGATTACAGTCTTCAGCCCTACACGCCCACCACGCCGCTACCGTCTTTTTTCGGCTCTGCCACCCTGCCTTCCAGCGTTGAGCTGTATATGAACGGGGTGAAGTACTACAACGGTGAAGTCCCGGCGGGGAATTTTGAGATTAACACCCTGCCGAACATTAACGGGGCAGGCACCGGCCAGGTCACGATGACCGATGCGCTGGGCAAAACGACGGTGCAGAGTTTCTCGTTCTATACCGACCAGTCATTGCTGCGTAAAGGTATCACCCAGTGGTCAGCAGAAATCGGCGTGGTGCGTAACAACTACGGCTATTCTTCCTTTGACTATTCCAGCAACCCCGCCTTTAGCGGCACCTGGCGACACGGTTTCAGCAATAGCTTTACGCTCGGCGGGCACGCCGAAGCCACCGATAGCCTGGTAAACGGCGGTTTGAGCAGCGACTGGATTCCCGGCAATAGCAGCGGCATCATCTCTACATCGCTGGCGATGAGCGCGGACTCGGGAAAAAACGGCCTCCTCTACGCTCTGGGCTATCGCTGGAGCAACAGCCGTTTTAGCTTCAGCACCGCCACGACCGCCACCATGAACGACTATCACGACGTTGCCACCCGTTACGGCCAGGCGCCGCCGTCTCTGAATCAGAGCACCATTGCGGGCTACACCACGGATTCCCTTGGCAGTTTTAGCGTGGGCTACCTGCAATTTCGCTACCCCGGTGAAAGCACTCAGCGCTATACCAATGCGAACTGGTATAAATCCGTGACCGATAATGTCTATCTCAACGCTGGGCTAAATCAGAACGTAGATAAAAGCCGCGACCGCAGCCTGTATCTGATGGTCAGCGTCTCGTTCGATAACAACATTAGCGCCAGCAGCACCGTGCAACGCAGCAACGACCAGATGAGCTACATGCTCAATGCCAGCAAGACGCAGCCAATGGACGGCGGTTGGGGCTGGAACCTGGCACTCAACCAACAGGATTCACAGCAAAATGGACAAGGTGAACTCGGTTATCTGGGGCGCTACGGCAAAGTGTACAGCGGCTATAGCCACATCGCTGACAGCAAAACAACGTACGCGGGTGCCGACGGTTCGCTGGTTCTGATGGGTGGTGGCCTGTTTGCATCGCGCCTCATCAACAACGGTTTTGCGGTGGTTTCCACCGACGGCGTGCCGGACGTCCCCGTTGAGCTGCAAAACAACCCTATTGGCACCAGCGATAGCAAGGGGCTGCTTCTGGTCACACCGCTTAACAGCTATCAGAAAAACCAGATCAGCATTAACCCATTAAACCTGCCCGCGAATATGCAGATCTATCCTGTTAACGCCGTGGCGATCCCCGCCGATCGCTCCGGGACGATGGTGAATTTCACCGTCAAACCTGTGCGTTCTGCATTGATTATATTGAAAAATAGTAAAGGAGAGGACATCCCCGAGGGCTCAACCGCCGTGCTCAACGGCCCCTCAGGGCAGCGTGCGGTGGTCGGTTTCGACGGCATGACCTATTTCGATACGCTGAGAATGCACAACACGCTGCGGGTGAGCACCAGCGCAGGCGTCTGTTCTGCACAGTTCGACTACCCCGAAAAACCCCGCGATATCCCGCAGATTGGCCCGTTAACATGCCAATAAACGTTTAACTGAACAGGAGCTGGCGCTATGTGGCTACGCGTGTTGATTTTACTCATTGGGGTCTTTTGTTTTCCCCTCAAAAGCCACGCGGTGAACTGCTCAATTACCGCCGTCTCGAACGTGGCATTTAGTTCGGTAAACCCGTTTTCTGCCACCGATACCCAGACCTCCATGACCTTTAACTACAGCTGCTCAAAAGTTGTTGGCGATGTGCTCGGTGGATACACCCTGTGCTTTAACCTCGGTGCACAGGGCAGCAATACTATCGCCACCCGCAAGATGACCACCACCGGCGGCGGCACGCTGAACTACCAGCTTTACTATAAAGATAGCAGCGGCAACAGTCTGGTTTGGGGCAACCAGACGGCAGGCGGGGGGACCTTCCCCACGGTAGACATCAACTTGCTGAATCTCACCACAGTCAGCGGCTCACTGACGGTCTATGGCACAATCCCTGCCGGGCAAAGCACCGTTGCGCCGGGCAGCTATAACGATACTTATACTGGCGCTACCGCATACGTCACTATCAACGGCGCGCTGCTCCTTCCACCGGGCACATGCAGCACCTCGACCCTGCAAACCTTCCCGTTCTCGGTCACTGCCGTCGTCAACAAGCAGTGCAATATCAACGCCGTCAACAACATCAACCTTGGCTCCGTTCCCAGCACGCAGACCAACATTATGGGCAACAACTATTTTACGATGGCCTGCACAAATTCGACGCCTTATACCATTGGCCTTTCACCTTCCAACGGCAGTTCTACCGGTAGCGGGGTCCTGAAGAGTCAAACACCCGCCCTCAACAACGCAGACCTGGTGCCCTATCAGCTCAATTCAACGGCAGGCATCAACGGCGCAGCCTGGGGGAATATTGCCTCTACCAATACGGTGCAGGGTACGGGTACCGGACTTGCGGTCAATCAGACGGTGTACGCTGTCGCACCCAGCGCCAACTATCGCCCCGACACCTATGCCGACACCGTCACCATCAACGTGACCTACTAAAGAAAATCTTTACCGATGGCGTATACTGACATCCATCGTCTCCCGTGAGGAATCAGTATGCGTTCGTTAAATCGGCTGAAGTGGCTACACGCCTTTGAAGCCACCGCCCGCCACGGCAGTTTTACCGGTGCGGCGCAGGAATTGGGTGTGACGCCCGCCGCCGTTGGGCAGCTGGTGCGCTCGCTGGAAGACTGGGTTGGCTACCCACTGCTGCATCGCACCCGTTCCGGCAAAGAGCGCCTGACGCTGGTTAGCGAGGCGCAGGACGCCCTACAGGACATCACTCAGGGGCTCGATAAGCTCGAGCTGGGGCTGAACAAACTGCGCGGCCGCCGGGCGCGTTCGGTGGTGGTGGTCACCGCTTCGCAGGTGCTGATGATGAACTGGCTGATGGAGCGGCTGAACCGCTTTTCAGAAGCACATGAAGCCATCGACCTGCGCCTTAACGTGACGGAAAAGCTGATGGACGTATCCCACGGTGAAGCGGACGTTGGCGTACGCTGCGGCCAAGGCGACTGGCCGGGTGTCGATAAGGACTGGCTGATGGACGAAGAAGCGGTGCTGGTCTGTAGCCCACGGTTGGTGCCGCCAGAAAAAATCGGCTGCGGTGATTGGCTATGTCAGCAAAAACTCATTCACGACGACACCCCGCATCCAGGCGCCAATTTCCCGGATTGGGAGTCCGTATTAAACACGCTCGACGCACCGGCGGCCAAAGAGAGCGGGCTGCACATCAACTCCACTTCAGCCGTGATCCTCGCCGCGCTCAGCGGGCGCGGTGTCGCTATCGTGCGCCACGCGCTGGTCAAAGCGCTGATTGAAACCGGGCAGCTCACCCAGCTTCATCCCAACCACCGCTGGCCGCTGAGCTGGTCCTACTATCTCGTCACCCCGCAGAATACGGTAATGCGCCCGGAAGTGCGGACGTTCCACGATTGGCTTATCGCCGACGTGATGGCCGAAAATGCGACGGCATAGAAAAACTATTCTGCAAGGCAAGAAGATCTGATTTGTTGCCAGCGTCAGAGATTCTGATAATTCAGGCAACCCCAATGCCACTGAATACAGGAGAACATCATGGCCTGGCTACAAATCACCCTCGACATCAGCCCTGAAAATCGCGCCGCTGCGGCAGGCGTTTATCAGCAATACAAAGCGCCATTCCTCAACACCATCGACGGCGCAACGGCAAAAGAGCTGTTGATTCGCGATGAAGATGTACAGGTGCTGCACGGTTTTAACACTCGCGAGCAGGCGCAGGCCTATCTCAGCAGCCCGCTGTTCACCCACGATGTCGTCGAAGGGCTGAAACCGTATCTCAATAGCGCGCCGGATGTGCGTATCTACGACGTCGCCTAGGGAGATAACATCATGTTCTTGAACTGGAATGAGTATCGCAGTGGCCTGCTGGCCGCGGTGGGTAAATTCGCCAAAATGCAGCCGGAATTTATGAAGGGCCTGGCGCAGATGGATAAAGGTGCTTCAGAGCACGGGCACCTGGATGCCAAAACCCGCGAGCTGATTTCGCTGGCGGTGGCGGTCACCACCCGCTGCGACGGCTGTCTGGCGGTACACGTTGAAGCGGCGGCGAAGCACGGCGCAACGAAAGCGGAGATCGCCGAGGCGCTGTCGGTGGCGATTAACCTCAATACCGGGGCGGCGCTGACCTATACGGCGCGTGCACTGGATATCTACGATAATCTGCCGGAGTAGCGGGCGGTTTTTCCCCTCACCCTAA
>NZ_LGHZ01000020.1 GCF_001266615.1 Kluyvera genomosp. 1
GAGTAGGGAACTGCCAGACATCAATTAGAACAAAAGGCCCAATCGAAAGATTGGGCCTTTTGTTTATTAGATAATAAAAAGGCCCATCCTAACGGATGGGCCTTTTTACATTTATAGTTCGCATGTCTGTCGTTATTCTTACGTCCATTACATCTTAGTGACTGATTAGCATAAATTTATCGAGCTTCATGCCCTAAGGATATATCCGGCATTGCTAGAAAAATTCCATCTTATATTTTAGATCGTCAGTTGGTCGCCCTGTGCGATAAAACGAACGATGAAGACCTTTTGCTATAGGGCTATTTATGTAGTGAGTTTTACAAGGTGGGAGATAGTATTCGGTAACTCTTTATGATGGCCTACTATTATAATTTTTTTTAAATGATGGTGTGAGATATAAAATTGAAAATCATTATTCCGCGCTTATGCTATTTAGATTAATACCAATAAGCGCGGAAGACAGACTGCTGATCTGACTACTTAGTCAGAGCGACAATACCTAACGTCAAACCTGCCAGTGCAGCTGCACCACCCGCGATGGCTCCTGCGGTTTCCCAGTTATCCTGAGTCGTACCTTTCATGCAGGTATTGGTATGAACCAGCCGCCCTTGATCATCGTAAACGGGTACGCATGGTGAGTCATGTGCGCAGCCAGCCAGCAATGTTGCCAGCAGGGTCACCAGAATAAATTTTTTCATGATATAGCCTCTAAAGAGCCCGTTTCAATGCGACAGAAAGATGGCGCATTACGGAATGGCTTATTTTATCACCTTCACTATATTGGCTTGATAGGGGAAATAATCTCAATTTATGTGCTACGTAAATATCATGGAGAACAACCGTTAGAATGGGTGGGATCGTGAAGAAAAAATGCAGGAGAAAATCATAAATACAGGCAACAAGCAGGATAATACGGTGCGGCTCTAGCTAACATATTGAGTGCTAAAGACTTATGAATGAACAATATGCGACACATAAAAAAGGCGCCATGGGCGCCTTTATGGATATGGAACAGTAATTATTCGCTGTGTTTACCGAATCGACGCCGGACAACAACGAAGAATACAGGCACAAAGAAGATGGCTAGCAGTGTAGCCGTTAACATTCCCCCCATAACGCCAGTCCCTACGGCATTTTGTGCACCACTACCCGCTCCATGGCTGATAACCAGTGGCATTACACCGAGGATAAAGGCCAGAGAGGTCATCAGAATTGGGCGTAAACGCATACGTGATGCTTCTAGCGTCGCCTCAATGATCCCTTTACCTTCTTTATCCATCAGGTCCTTGGCAAACTCGACGATCAAAATGGCGTTTTTTGCTGCAAGGCCGATCGTGGTAAGTAATCCTACCTGGAAGTAAACGTCATTATTCATGCCACGCAGCGAGGCGGCCAACAACGCACCGACGACGCCTAATGGGACAACGAGCATGACAGAGAAAGGAATGGACCAGCTTTCGTAAAGTGCAGCCAGGCACAGAAAAACAACGATCAATGAGATCGCGTAGAGTGCAGGTGCCTGATTACCGGATAACCGTTCCTGGTAAGACATTCCCGTCCAGTCAAAACCAATCCCAGCAGGTAGCTTAGTCGCTAGTTGTTCCATTAAGGCCATCGCTTCGCCTGTACTTTTACCCGGTGCGGCTTCTCCCAGAATCTCCATAGATGGTAGACCGTTGAAACGTTCAAGGCGTGGGGAACCGTAGACCCACCTTGAAGTGACAAAAGCGGAGAATGGAACCATTTTACCGTTGGCACTGCGTACATACATATTATTGACGTCGGTAGGTAGCATACGGAATTTGGCATCCGCCTGTAGATAGACCTTCTTCACTCGACCGTGGTCTATAAAGTCATTAACGTAATATCCACCCAATGCCGCGGAGATGGTTTCGTTGATGTCTGACAAGGAAACGCCTAGCGCCTGCGCCTTTTCCTGGTCAACATCAAGCTTGAACTGTGCTGTGTCTTCAAGCCCGTTTGGACGAACGCGGACGAGCTGGTCAGGATGTTGCTGTACCATGCCCAACAGCTGATTACGCGCCTGGGTCAGTGACGTGTGGCCAAGGTTACCTTGATCAATTAACTCAAAATCGAAACCTGTGGCGGTCCCCAGTTCAATGATTGCGGGCATATTAAAAGGGAACACCATGGCATCTTTAATATGACTAAAGGCTATAGTGGCGCGTTTGATGATGGATTCTGCACCATTCTCTTCCCCGCTTCGATCATCCCAGGGTTTCAGGCTGACAAAGGCCATACCTGAGTTCTGTCCTTGGCCACCAAAGCTAAAGCCGTTAACGGTGAAGACGCTCGCAACGTTCGTCTTTTCATTATTCAGGTAATAATCCGTGACTGTATCCAGCACTTTTTGCGTACGCTCTTGAGTGGCTCCGGCGGGGAGCTGAACCATGGTCAGGAATACGCCCTGATCTTCCTCCGGTAGGAATGAGGTCGGTAAGCGAATGAAGAGCACAGCCATGCCGACCACAATCAACAAATACACGATCAGATAGCGTCCCGTCCCACGGAGAATACCGCTTACGCTATTAGTGTAGTGGTTTACGCTGCTATCGAATTTCGCATTGAACCAGCCGAAGAAGCCTTTCTTTTCAGCATGTTCACTGACGGCGGGTTTTAGCAGAGTAGCGCATAGCGCAGGCGTCAGGATTAAGGCGACCAGGACAGACAGCGCCATCGCTGAGACGATGGTGATAGAAAATTGGCGGTAGATAGCACCGGTTGAGCCACCAAAGAAAGCCATTGGCACGAAGACCGCTGAGAGCACCATCGCGATACCGACGAGCGCTCCCTGAATCTGCGACATGGATTTATCCGTCGCTTCAACAGGCGATAGCTTTTCTTCAACCATCACGCGCTCGACGTTTTCGACCACCACGATAGCGTCATCAACCAGTAAACCAATCGCAAGCACCATGCCAAACATGGTTAATGTGTTAATTGAGTAGCCAAAGATTGCCAACACCGCAAAGGTTCCCAGTAACACGACAGGCACTGCAATCGTTGGGATAAGCGTCGCACGGATGTTCTGCAGGAATAAATACATCACAAGGAAGACAAGGATGATGGCTTCAAATAACGTTTTGACGACTTCGTGAATGGATAAGGTAACAAACGGCGTGGTGTCATAAGGGTACACAACCTTCATGCCCTGTGGGAAAAAGGGCTGTAGTTCTGCGAGTTTCGCTTTAATCGCGTTTGCAGTATCCAGCGCATTGGCACCTGTCGCTAGCTTGATCCCTAATCCTGAAGCGGGTTTACCATTAATGCGGGCAATGACGTTGTAGTTTTCGCCGCCGAGTTCAATACGGGCCACATCACTGAGATGTACAACCGAGCCATCTGCGTTAACGCGTAGAGTGACTTTACCGAATTCTTCCGGATCTTTCAGACGCGTTTGGGCAATAATCGATGCGTTGAGCTGCTGCCCTTTCACCGCAGGCGTTCCCCCCAACTGACCGGCTGCAATCTGGTCGTTCTGTACCTTCAACTGATTGATAACGTCCACCGGCGTCATATTGTATTTATTCAGCAGGTTGTTATCGAGCCAGATACGCATTGCGTATTGGGCCCCGAATAATTGCACATCACCAACGCCGTTCAATCGGCTGATAGGATCTTTGACGTTGGATGCGATGTAGTCGGAGATATCGTCTTGTACTGTATTCGGATTATCAGAGATAAAACCGGCGACCATCAGGAAACTACTACTCGATTTCTCGACGCTGATCCCCTGTTGCTGCACTTCCTGCGGTAGCAGTGGTGTGGCCAACTGCAGCTTATTTTGAACCTGAACCTGAGCGATGTCGGGATCGGTACCTGACTTAAAGGTCAGCGTAATGGTCACGGAACCTGCAGAGTCGCTGGTTGATGACATATACATCAGATTATCGATACCGTTCATGTTCTGTTCGATAACCTGAGTTACGGTATCCTGCACGGTCTGTGCATCGGCACCGGGATAATTGGCAGAAACGGCGACAGCGGGTGGGGCAATCGTAGGGTACTGAGCGATAGGCAACTGCAAAATAGCTAAGCCGCCGGCAATCATCATAATGATGGCCAACACCCAGGCGAAAACCGGTCGATGGATAAAAAACTTAGACATAAAAGCGGTACCTTATTGCGCGACTGGAGCTGGCGTATCTTCTTCGGCCTTTACAGTGACGCCGGGACGTATTTTCTGCAGACCGCTGATAATGACCTTCTCGCCAGCTTTCAAACCGCTGGTAATCAACCACTGGTCGCCAATGGCTTGTGTCGCCACTACGCTACGCGTTTCGACCTGATTTTTGTCGTTAACCACTAGAACCGTTGCATCACCTCTCGGTGTGCGGGTCAGACCCTGTTGAGGAACCAGCATCGCACTGGGGTTTACACCCTCATCAATACGAGCGCGTACAAACATGCCTGGTAGCAGGACGTGCTGTGGGTTGGGGAAAATGGCGCGCAGAGTAATAGACCCTGTACTTTCATCAACGGTGACGTCAGAGAACTGTAGCGAGCCTTTTAAGGCATACGGCTGGTCATTTTCCATGAGCAACTGAACGCTTTTTGCGTCGTTACCTTGTTGTAAGCTTTCCTGCTTCAGGCGCATAAAATCGCTGCTGGATTGCGTGACATCGACGTAAATAGGATCAAGCTGCTGTACGGTGGCCATCGCATCGGACTGGCCATTGGTGACCAGGGCGCCTTCCGTCACGCTGGATTTCCCAATACGCCCGGAAATAGGCGAGGTCACTTTCGTATAGGCCAAATTTATGCGAGCGCTCTCAACGGCAGCCTTGGCTGCCATGACGTCAGCATCGGCCTGGTGAGCGGTGGCAACAGCCTGGTCATAATCCTGCTGGCTGATGTATTTCGTACCCAGCAATGGAACGTAGCGTTTTACCGTCAGATGAGCGATTGAGGCGGCTGCCTGCGCTTTTGATTCATCGCTTTTTGCGCTGCTATAGGCTGCCTGGTAGGTTGCTGGATCAATTTGATACAGCGATTGACCCGCCAGTACATCGGCACCCTCGGTGAAGTTGCGTTTCAGGATGATGCCACTTACCTGCGGGCGAACTTCTGCGACGCGAAATGCGGTTGTGCGGCCTGGCAGCTCCGTGGTGATGGACAATGGCGCGTTGCTGACGACATGCACAGTAACCTGGGGAATGGGTGCATGCATTTGCTGATCACCTGAATTATCGCAACCGCTCAGGAGTAGGGTTGTGATCATTAAGCTTGATAGAAGTGTAACCCTGGCGTAACTCGGCATTGCGGTTCCTTATAGATTGATAACCTGTTTAGGCTAATAATCTGTGAAAGAAATAATGAATAAAAAGCAGTTCGCTATCCTACAAATAAACATCGGTGGATGTAAGGCTTAGTTATTTTTAGCCGCTCACTAAAGGCACGAAAACACAAAATAGCTGTATCTGGTTATTTAATTTTTCAGTGTGGTGTTACTTGGTATTCATTGTCATAATATATTTCCATGAAATTATTCACCTCATGTATTTGATCGTTTTATTACGGTATAAAACTTTTTGCTAAATACTACGCTTGATTTGAGTGATAGTTTTAATTAACGAAACATTTAAATCGCTGAATTTATCGGTGAGCAAAACCTTTTATGGCAAGAAAAACAAAAGAAGAAGCGCTCAGGACCCGGCAGATGCTACTGAATGCGGCAGTTGAACAGTTTGCTTTACATGGTGTTAGTAGCACTACGCTAACCGACATTGCTGATGCTGCGGGTGTAACGCGTGGCGCGGTTTATTGGCATTTCGCGAGCAAAAGCGAGTTGTTTAATGCCATGTGGCAGGAGCAACAACCGTTACGTGAATTATTACATCACCAGGTGAAGCCATTGGAAGGTGAGAATCCATTAGAAAATTTAAGAAACAAATTTATTGTTGGTTTGCAATACATTGCTGAAAACCCCAGGCAGCGCGCATTGATGCAAATTCTATATCACAAATGTGAATTCAGCAGCGAAATGATTTCAGAGGCAGAAATCCGGCGAAAGATAGGATTTAATTATGAATATATGCGAGATAATCTACAGCTGTGTATCCGTAACGGTGTATTGCCTGTTGATAGCAATATCGAAATTATCTTGATTATATTGCACAGCGCATTTAGCGGAATTATCAAAAACTGGTTGATGGATCCGCAGCAGTTCGATCTCTACCAGCAGGCTCCTCTGCTGGTGGATAACGTCATGGCCACTTTCTGCCCATCCCTTCGCTGTTCAACCTAGCTCGTATGTGATCAGCGTCACCGAGCCTGAAATTAATTCATTTAGCCGTACTCGTGCTGTCCTCCGTATTCGCTATCTGTCATCTTGTTCCCTACTGATCCTGCTTATAATGAGGTTTTTATGCATGATGTTTTCCATCAGGTAGGGGATTTTCAGGTTACGGCACTGAGTGACGGTAATATGGCGGCTAGCCTGGATCTACTCTCAGGAATTGAAATTACGGACGCCGGTGAGATACAGCGCCGAGCTGGAATTGACGAACCCGGAAATCTCCACATCTATGGTTACCTGGTTCGTGGGCGCGGTCACACCGTTCTGATTGATTCCGGGACCGGTGGGGTGAACAACATCGGCGGGCAGCTGAAGTCTAACCTTCTGGCGGCAGGAGTGATGCCTGATGATGTGGATACTATTTTACTGACGCATGCCCATCCTGATCACATTGGTGGGCTGTTGGACGACAATGATGAGGCAGTTTATCCGCATGCCCAACTTTATCTGCATCCACATGAATTAGCCTATTGGCAAGACGATGAACGCTTTACGCAGGCCAACGAGCGAGCGCAGCGTAACTTTGCTCAAGCGCGTAAAACGCTGGCTGTGTATGGCTCTCGCGTTCATCTCCTTGATGACAAGCCTATCGTTAACGGTATTTCTGCTATCCCGTTGCCGGGTCATACGCCAGGGCATACAGGCTATCGAATAGACGCCGATGATATGAGCTTGCTTATCTGGGGAGACATCGTTCATTTCCCCTATATCCAGACGGCGCATCCGGAAGTGACGGTGGCTTTTGATATTAACCCTGCATTGGCACAGGCGTCGCGTAAAGAGATCATGGCACTGGTGGCAGAAGAAAGGCTGCTGGTGGCGGGTATGCACTTTGGTGGGACGGGATTTGCTCAGCTGATCCCGGTAGAAAGCGGTTATCGGCTGGTCTATTCTGAAGCGTAAAACGAGCAATAAAAAAGGCGCGTCCCCATGCCGAGTAGCGCCTTCTTAAACAGCAACTTAACTGATTAGTATCAGTTCATGCCGTATTTTTTCAGTTTTTTACGCAGAGTACCGCGGTTGATGCCCATCATCAGGGCAGCGCGGGTCTGGTTACCACGGGTGTATTGCATCACCATGTCCAACAGGGGCTGTTCTACTTCAGCCAGTACCAGCTCATACAGATCATTAACATCCTGACCATTCAGTTGAGCAAAATAGTTCTTCAGTGCCTGTTTAACCGAGTCACGCAGGGGCTTTTGAGTTACCTGGTCCTGAGAGTTAACGGTAGAAACGGTCAGTACGTCAGAATTTACGCGTTGTTCGAACATAGTTCTGTCAGCTCTTTATTTCTAATTACGCAAAATTTTCGAAGTATGCCTCCAACGCCGCCAGCTGTTCGCCGGCATCTTCAATGGCGTTGAATGTGCGCCGAAACTGGTCATTTGGAGCGTGTTCCTGGAGATACCAGGATACGTGTTTCCGCGCAATTCGGTACCCTTTTGCCTGACCATAAAAGTCGTGCAGTTCCCGAATATGCGTACAAAGCAAGCGCTTCACCTCTGCCAGAGGCAGTGGTGGGAGCAACTCCCCAGTGTCCAGATAATGCTGGATTTCCCGAAAGATCCAGGGTCTTCCCTGAGCCGCACGGCCTATCATAAGGGCATCAGCCCCCGTATAGTCGAGTACAGCCCTGGCTTTAAGCGGGTCAGTAATGTCACCATTCGCGATAATCGGAATGGAAACGTTCTGCTTAACTACCCGAATGCTGTCGTACTCAGCGTCTCCGTTAAACAAGCAGGCGCGGGTGCGTCCGTGAATAGTCAGAGCTTGAATGCCACAGTCTTCAGCCAGTTTGGCAATTTCTACACAGTTACGGTGTTCTGGAGCCCAGCCAGTGCGAATCTTGAGTGTGACAGGAACGTCCACCGCCTTAACAACCGCGTTCAGGATAGCCTTCACCTGATCAGGGTATTGCAGTAGGGCTGAGCCTGCGAGCTTGCGATTCACCTTTTTTGCCGGACAGCCCATATTGATATCAATAATCTGGGCACCGCTTTCCACGTTAATGCGGGCGGCTCCGGCCATCTCTTCAGGATCGCTACCGGCAATTTGCACGGTACGAATACCTGGTTCATCAATGTGCACCATTCGTAGACGAGATTTGTCGCTCTCCCAGACCTGCGGGTTGGAGGACATCATCTCGGATACTGTCAAACCTGCTCCCATCTCGTAGCACAGCGTCCTGAATGGTCTGTCAGTGATGCCAGCCATAGGTGCTGCGATCAGGCGATTTCTGAGCTGATAGTGTCCGATGCGCATGAGTTAAGAAATGACCATACTGTGACTGCAAGGCGGCGTATATTACGCATTTTTTGCACGAGATGAAAGGCCAAACTTTGAGCAATCCGATGTTGTAGATCAATGAATCTCAGCGCTGGGAATGGATTGTTAATAAATATCTATATTAATCATCGGATTAAATGAAACTGGATGATTTGTGCTCATTAATAAAATCGTAAAACTTCTCTCGATTTCTTACGTAATGGGGATGATGTAGACGATAAAGAGATGATTTTATGAACGAAAAAGGAACAATAAATGAGATCTGCTTCTCATTTATGGGGCTGATGGTGGATATAACAGGGGAAAATGCGGCCCGAAGGCCGCATTGAAAAACGATTATTTTTTGCACCCGGTAATGCGGCACCACTCTTCTTTCTCCACCACCGGGTCGAGGTTAAAGAGGTCGGCGTAAGCTTCACAAACGCTTTCCGCCTGGCTTGCCAGAATACCAGAAAGGCCCAACAGACCGCCTGTAACCGGCAGCACGCTGATTAATGGGGCGAGCTCGCGTAATGGGCCGGCCAGGATGTTAGCGACCACCACATCGGCTTTCATGGCCTCTGGCTGGTCCTGCGGCAGATAGAGTTCCAGACGTTCAGAAACACCGTTACGCTGCGCATTATCACGGCTGGCCTGAATGGCCTGCGGATCGATATCGATCCCGATAGCTTTGGCCGCACCCAGTTTCAGGGCAGCGATCGCAAGGATCCCGGATCCACAGCCGAAATCGATAACCGTTTTACCCTCTAAATCCAACCCGTCCAGCCACTGTAAGCACAGGGAGGTTGTCGGATGGGTACCGGTACCAAACGCCAGGCCCGGATCGAGCATCACGTTGACCGCATTGACGTCTGGCACATCGCGCCAGCTTGGACAAATCCATAGACGTTCGCCGAAACGCATTGGGTGGAAGTTATCCATCCATTCACGTTCCCAATCTTTATCTTCCAGCTGTTCGATTTTGTGGACAAAGCCCGCCCCCAACAGAGGATGCTGCTCAAGAATGGCAACCACCTCTTTCATGTCGGTTTCTGCATCGAACAGGCCGATAACGTCGGTATCACCCCACAGGCGAGTTTCGCCCGGCAGCGGCTCAAATACCGGTGTGTCATGCGTATCCTGGAAGGTGATGGAGACCGAACCGGCTTCCATCAGCGCATCGCTAAGGTCTTCGGCATTTGCACCGGTTGTGTTCAGTTTTAATTGGATCCACGGCATGGCAAAACTCTTTATTTATCAGTAGAAATTACGGCACTTTGCGGCACGGGTTGACCGAAACGGTTACCCACCACAAACGCCAGCAAGCTTAGCAGTAACGAAGGCACAATCGGATGGAAGCCCAGGTACTGAATTTTAAACGTAGCCAGTACGGCATACAGTACGCCACCGACGATCATTGCACTCAGCGCACCGGCCGCGTTGGCTCGCTCCCAGTAGAGACCTAAGACCAATGGCCACAGGAACACGGCTTCCAGCCCACCGAAGGCCAGCAGGTTTAGCCAGATAATCATTTCTGGCGGACGCCAGGCGGCCAGCATCATCAAAATACCCAGCACCAGCGTCGTCCTGGTGGAGATGCGCTTCAGGCGGTGCTCATTGTGTATTTTAGTCGGACGCGCGCTGAGCCACAGATCTTTCACGATGGTTGCGGATGCCTGCAGCAAGTGGGCATTAACGTTCGACATGATAGCGGCCATCGGTGCGGCAAGGAACAGGCCGGCAGCCCACGGCGGTAATACCTGTACCATCAGCGTCGGGATGACCAGATCCGGTACGGTCAGATGCGGTAGCACCGCGCGGCCAAGCGCGCCCGCCAGGTGCATTCCCAGCATCAGTAGTGCCACCACGATCGTGCCGATGATAATACCGCGATGCACCGCCTTACTGTCTTTATACGAAATGCAGCGTACGGCAGTGTGCGGCAGGCCGATAACCCCGAAGCAGACCAGTACCCAGAATGAGGTCATAAAGGTCGGTGTCAGAATATCGTCAGCGCCCTGCGGTGACACCAGCTTCGGATCGATCTGCTCCAGCGTTTCGACCGCGTTATGCAACCCACCCGCCGCGTGAACCACGCCAACCAGCAGTACGATGGTGCCAATCAACATCACCATGCCCTGCATCGTGTCGTTGAGTACGCTGGCACGGAAACCGCCAAACGCAGTGTACAGTGCGATGGTGATGCCGAAAATCAGCAAGCCATTTTCGTATTTAATGCCCGCAGCGGTTTCCAGCAGGCGCGCACCACCGATGAACTGAACCGCAATTGCGCCGACAAAAGCCACCAACAGGCTGATACTGGCAATCCAAACCACCGCGCGGTTCTGGTAGCGGGCCTGTAGCATGTCGTTCAGAGTAATCGCGTTGTAGCGACGAGCTAAAATAGCGAATTTCTTACCCAGTACACCCAGCGACAGCCAGATGGTCGGCACTTGAATCATCGCCAGCAGTACCCAGCCAAGACCATATTTATAGGCGGCACCAGGTCCGCCAATGAACGAACTGGCGCTGATATAGGTGGTGGTCAGCGTCATGGCGAGCACTAAGCCCCCCATAGAGCGGCTGCCAAGGAAATACTCGCTGAGGAATGACCCGGTGCTGCGCTTACGCATGGCGTACAGCGACAGGCCGAACACCACCATCAGATACAGAACCAGTACGATGATAATTTCAGTTTGCATCGTTATCCTCCAGCGGGATATCACGGAAGATAAAACGCACCATCGCCCAGCACAGCAGTATAAAAATCAGCGGCATCAGCAGGCAGGCCATTTCAAACCAGTGCGGCAGGCCGGTAAAGCCCTGCATCGAATCTGGTAGGTAAGCACTCGCTAACCATGCAGCAAGATAGAGAAGGGTTAGCCACAGCGCCCATCGCGCCTCTTTATGGGCCTGAACAAAACGCTTGTCCATTTTTTGTCCCTTGTGGATGAAGAAAGCGGGGATTGTACCGCAAGGAAAAGATGAGGGGAGATAAAAAGAAAAAAGGCCGGAAATTCCGGCCTTTTGCTGCGATAACAGGATTATTTTTCCTGTAATCCGAGTTTTTTCTCCAGATAGTGGATGTTGGTTCCACCATGCTGGAAGTGCTCGTCGCTCATAATACGCATCTGCAGATCAACGTTGGTTTTGATGCCATCGATGATCAGTTCTTGCAGCGCATTCTTCATGCGAGAAATTGCCACGTCACGGGTCTCACCGTAGCAGATGAGTTTGCCGATCATTGAGTCATAGTACGGTGGTACAGTGTAGCCAGCGTAGATATGAGATTCCCAACGAACGCCAAAGCCGCCAGGCGCGTGGAAACGGGTGATTTTACCCGGGCTTGGCAGGAAGGTGTTCGGGTCTTCGGCGTTGATACGGCATTCTACCGCATGGCCGCGAACCTGAACTTCTTCTTGTTTGATGGACAGCGGCTGACCAGCAGCGATACGCAGCTGCTCTTTAATAAGGTCAACGCCGGTGATCATCTCGGTAACCGGGTGCTCTACCTGGATACGGGTGTTCATTTCAATGAAGTAGAACTCGCCGTTTTCGAACAGGAACTCGAAAGTACCCGCGCCGCGGTAGCCGATATCCACGCAGGCTTTAGAGCAACGCTCGCCGATGTAGCGACGCAGTTCTGGGGTGATACCCGGTGCTGGTGCTTCTTCGACCACTTTCTGGTGACGGCGCTGCATGGAGCAGTCACGTTCTGCCAGATAGATAGCGTTACCCTGGCCATCAGCCAGTACCTGGATCTCGACGTGGCGAGGATTTTCCAGGTATTTCTCCATGTAGACCATGTCGTTGTTGAAAGCCGCTTTGGCTTCCGCTTTAGTCATGGCAATGGATTGAGCCAGGTCAGTGTCGCTGCGGACAACGCGCATACCACGACCACCGCCGCCGCCAGAAGCTTTGATGATGACCGGATAGCCGATGCGTTTCGCATGAGCGCGGTTAGCGTCCATGTCATCGCCCAGCGGGCCGTCGGAGCCTGGAACGGTAGGTACACCCGCTTTCTTCATCGCGGTGATGGCGGACACTTTGTCACCCATCAGACGGATGGTGTCAGCTTTCGGGCCGATGAAGATAAAGCCGGAACGTTCAACCTGTTCGGCAAAGTTGGCATTCTCAGAGAGGAAGCCATAGCCTGGGTGAATCGCAACAGCGCCGGTGATCTCAGCTGCGCTGATAATAGCCGGGATGTTCAGGTAGCTTTTTACGGAAGGAGCCGGGCCAATACAAACCGTCTCATCCGCCAGTAATACGTGTTTTAAATCGCGATCCGCAGTGGAGTGCACAGCAACGGTCTTGATGCCCAGTTCTTTACAGGCACGAAGAATACGCAGTGCGATCTCGCCGCGGTTAGCGATGACAATTTTATCCAGCATCTTCGCCTCGTTACTCGATGACGACCAGAGGCTCGTCAAATTCAACCGGTTGACCGCTTTCTACCAGGATTGCTTTCACAGTCCCAGCTTTGTCAGCTTCGATCTGGTTCATCATTTTCATCGCTTCAACGATGCACAGGGTGTCGCCCACGTTAACTTTCTGACCAACTTCCACGAATGCTTTAGCATCCGGGCCTGGAGTGCGATAGAAAGTACCAACCATCGGGGAACGTACGATGTGACCACTGATTTCAGCTTTAGCCGGAGCTTCAGCAGCTGCCGGTGCAGCGGCTGCTGCAACTGGTGCCTGCGGTTGCATAACAGGCGCTGCGTAGGCCTGCTGCATCACTGGATAGCCGGTGCCAGGTGCTGAACGACTGATGCGTACAGACTCTTCGCCTTCAGAAATTTCCAGTTCGTTGATGCCAGACTCTTCGACCAGCTCGATCAGTTTTTTAATCTTACGAATATCCATGAGTGGGTTCCGTACTCTTTGTTTAGTGTGATTGTGACAGGCGTTTTACTGCCGTCTGTAAAGCGTATGAATAGCCGTCAGCCCCAAGTCCGCAGATAACGCCGGAGGCGATATCGGACAGATATGAGTGGTGGCGGAATGGTTCGCGCGCATGCACGTTGCTCAGGTGAATCTCGATAAACGGAATACTCACCGCCAGCAGCGCATCGCGAATGGCAACGCTCGTGTGCGTGAACGCGGCCGGATTAATCAGGATATAGTCAATGTTGTCTTTAGCCTGATGAATACGGTCGATGATGACGTACTCGGCGTTAGATTGCAGACTGTCTAGCGTGACGTTCAGCGTTTCAGCTTCCGCGTTTAAGCGGCTAACGATCTGGGAAAGCGTCAGCGTGCCGTACTTCTCTGGCTCACGGGTGCCTAACATATTCAGGTTCGGGCCGTTCAAAAGCAAAATGCGAAACTTGTCAGTCATTGTGCTGCTATCTCCTGCAATTCTCGGGTAAAAAACAAAATATACCTTCGATGCGCGATTGTCACCTTTTCAGAGGCCTAAAACCACTGTCAGGTAAACCAAGGTCGCACATTATAACTATTTCGTAGCATTTGGCAGCTAAATACTGGTCTTATCAGGGAAGATTATCAACCGCTATCGTGTAAAGAACACCGAACGATAAAAGAAATGCGGGAAAACGCACACATCGTGGCGCTATCGCCACCATTGGCGAAACTTCTTGTATCGGCACGCTAATAGTACGATTGCGCACACGGCATAAATCACCGGTTGGGGTGAAATTATCTTCACCGACCAGAGAAAATGTATCGGTGCGAGGATCGCGGCAAGATAGACGAAGTTATGTAAAAATTGCCAGCGTCGCCCCAATTTACGTTGCATCGCCTGCGTGGATGTCACCGCCAGCGCCAGTAAAATTAACCAGCAAGCGAATCCCAGTAGTAGGTAAGGGCGGGTCACAATTTCTTGTCCCAGCAGCGAAAGATTCTGAATACCTAATTCCAGTAAACTGTAGCTGGTGAGGTGAATTGACGCCCACGCAAAGCACCAAAGCCCCAGCATGCGGCGGGTGCGAATTAACAACGGTTGTTTAGCGTAGCGCGCCAGGGGGGAAATCAACAAGGTTGCCAGCAGCAATTTCAGAGCCATCCTACCGGTAAAGTGTTGAATATCTTTCACCGGATCGGCACTGAGCTGTCCTTGTGACACCGCCCAAAACAGCCAGACAAAGGGCAGAAAGGCTGCCAGATGCAGGAAAACTTTCAGCCAGGTAACCTGTTTTAACGTCAAGCGCATTAAAAATTCTCCCGCAGATCCATGCCGCGATACAGCGAGGCAACTTCGTCAGCGTAGCCGTTAAACAGCAGCGTCGGCTGACGCTTGACGTCCAGAATCCCACCCGAGCCGATAAAGCGCTCCGTTGCTTGCGACCAGCGCGGATGGTCGACGTGTGGATTCACGTTGGCGTAAAAACCATATTCGTTCGGCGCAGCAAGATTCCAGGTGGAATCCGGACGGTCACGGGTGAGCATAATGCTGACGATCGACTTAATGCCCTTAAAGCCATACTTCCACGGTACGGTCAGGCGAATCGGCGCACCATTTTGCGGTGGTAGCGCTTTGCCATATACGCCAACGGTCAGCAAAGTGAGCGGGTTCATGGCTTCGTCAAGTCGCAATCCTTCTATATAAGGATAAGCAAGCCCACCGCCGATAAATCTGTCTTTCTGCCCCGGCATGTGTTCCGGGGAGTAAAGCGTTTTAAATGCCACGTATTTGGCGTTGCTGGTGGGCTCGACGGCGGCAAGCAATTTGTGCAGTGGGAAACCAATCCACGGTACCACCATGGACCAGGCTTCCACGCAGCGCATACGGTAAATTCGCTCCTCCAATGGAAAGCGTTTGGTCAGGTCGTCATGATCGAGCGTCAGTGGCTTCGCGACTTCGCCACCGATGGTCAGTTTCCACGGGTTGGTGGGTAAGCTACCTGCGTTGGCGGCAGGATCGGCTTTATCAAGGCCAAACTCATAAAAGTTGTTGTAGCCGGTGACTTTATTTTCCGGCGTGAGCGCGAGTTTACTCTGCCACTGGGCGGGTTTATCGAACGTCAGCGCAGGGCCGGAAGGGGCAGGAGGCCGATCGTTGCCTTTAAACCAGTCAGTGAGGCTGGAGGCATGCAGCGGAAGGGAGGCGGCCGCGGTACCGATGCCCAGCATCTTCAAAACCTGGCGGCGTTTTAGCATAAATACGGACTCGGCGGTGACGTCCGATTCGGTTAATTTTTTAGGGCTCATTGGGCTCTCCGTCATGCTTTTTGTTAAGCATGACGGAGGCCATCTGTTATTGCGAATTTATCACGAAAAATTGCAGATTAGCCGATTTTGACCAGCGTACGGCCCTGAATCTGGTTGTTAATAATCTTATCGGCAAACTCCGGCGCCTGCGCTAAAGTAATCTCCGTCGCGCTCTGTTCAAAGAACGACCCCGGTAAATCACGCACCAAACGTTTCCAGGCTTGTGCGCGACGTTCCGCTGGCGTCATCACTGAGTCCACGCCCTGCAGGCGGACATTACGCAGAATAAACGGCATTACGGTGGTTGGCAGCGCGAAGCCCCCGGCCAAACCACACGCCGCGACGCAGCCGCCGTAGTTCATCTGCGCCAGTACTTTTGCCAGCACTTTGTCGCCCACGGTATCAACAGCACCAGCCCAGATCTGTTTTTCCAGCGGACGGGTTTCGGCAAACTCTGCGCGATCAAGAATGCGGTTTGCGCCCAGTGCCCGCAGATATTCATGGGTGCTTTCTCGTCCGGAAACGGCCACCACCTGATAGCCAAGCTTATGCAGCAGGGCGATAGCGGTACTGCCTACGCCGCCGCTGGCACCGGTAACCACAATTTCACCGTCATCAGGGCGAATACCGGCCTCTTCCAGCGCCATCACGCACAGCATGGCGGTAAAACCTGCGGTGCCGATGATCATCGCTTTACGAGCATCCAGACCTGCAGGTTGGGGGACCAGCCAGTCACCGTTAACGCGAGCGCGATTAGACAGCCCACCCCAATGGTTTTCACCCACGCCCCAGCCGGTTAGCAGCACCTGCTGGCCGGGTGTAAAACGCGCGTCTTCACTGGCGTGAACCGTCCCGGCAAAATCAATCCCCGGTACCATCGGGAAGTTACGGATAATCTTCCCTTTGCCAGTTATCGCCAGCGCGTCTTTGTAGTTCAGGCTGGACCACTGGACATCAACGGTTACATTCCCCTGCGGCAGCAGACTGTCGTCAACGGCCTTTACTGCGGCAACGGTTTTGCCATCCTGCTGTTCTAAGATGAGAGCCTGCATAACCCTTCCTTACATGGACTGTATAGTGAAAAAATTTACCCAGGACTATACTCGTTTATCATCATTCGATGGCGATTTGGCGCAATAAATTGCCAGATCCGCCAGGTTTGGTAGTATGCCGACCTGGTACGATATGTTAGTGCTTACTTCTGGTAAGACACGGACGCTGGGTCCCGATATTCTGTCGGGTACGATTAATCTACGGAGTTAACTCAGGGATGCGATTAACGACGAAGTTTTCCGCTTTTTTCACGCTCTTAACCGGGCTGACCATCTTTGTGACGTTAATCGGCTCCTCACTGAGTTTCTATAACGGCATACAGTATAAGATAGCCAATCGTGTTCAGGCCGTGGCTACCGTGCTGGATAACCGCCTGGTCAACACCTCGTTTGATAAGCTCGATAACCAACTTGATGAAATCATGGTGCCGCTGGATATCGTGCGGATCGACTTTACGCTCAACGGCAAATCGCTGTTCCATCACACCCGTAGCAGCAGCTACCTGCCGGTTGGCAGCCATTACCAATATCGTGAAATGGCGGTGCCCTCGCTCAAACACCCGGGAATGATGATTCATCTGGTCTATCAGGACCCGATGGCGAACTACTTCCGCTCGCTGATGACGACGGCGCCGCTGACCGTCACGATAGCCTTTATGGTGCTGGTGGTGTTTATCGCCGTGCGCTGGCTGCGTCGTCAGTTGGCGGGGGAAGAGCTGCTGGAGCTGCGCGCGATTCGTATCCTTAATGGCGATCGCGGCGCAAAGGCGAAAGGCAATATTCATGAATGGCCGACGCGTACCAGTAGCGCGCTGGATACTTTACTTTCCGAGATTCAATTTGCCGGTGAACAGCGAAGCCGCCTTGATACGCTTATTCGCTCTTATGCCGCCCAGGATTCTAAAACCGGCCTCAGCAACCGCCTGTTCTTTGATAACCAGCTGGCGACGCTGCTGGATGATCAGGAGAACGTCGGGTCACACGGTATCGTGATGATGATTCGCCTGCCTGACTTTGATTTCCTGCGCGACAACTGGGGGCGAGCAGCGGCAGAGGAGCATGTTTTTACGCTGATTAACCTGCTTTCTACTTTTATTATGCGTTACCCAGGGGCGCTGTTGGCGCGCTATCGTCGCAGCGATTTCACGGTTTTGTTACCGCATCGCACCTTAAAAGAGGCGGACAGTATTGCCGGGCAATTGCTGAAAGCGATTGATGGGCTACCGCTGGCGAAAATTCTCGATCGCGATGACATGATGCATATCGGCATCTGCGCCTGGCGCAGTGGGCAGACCACCGAACAGGTGATGGAGCATGCCGAGGCTGCAGTGCGTAATGCCGTGCTGCAAGGAAGCAATAGCTGGGCTATCTATGATGATTCACTGCCCGAGAAAGGGCGTGGAAATGTCCGTTGGCGTACTTTAATTGAACAAATGCTCAGCCGTGGTGGCCCGCGGATTTACCAAAAACCGGCGGTAACTTTGGATGGCAAAGTCCATCACCGGGAGCTGATGTGTCGTATTTTCGATGGTAAAGAAGAGGTGATCGCCGCCGAATATCTGCCGATGGTTCTGGAATTTGGTCTGGGTGAAACCTACGACCGTCAGCAAATTGGCCGTCTGATTCCATTCCTCGGTTTTTGGCCGGAGGAAAACCTGGCGATCCAGGTCACAGTAGAATCGTTGATTCGACCGCGTTTTCAGCGCTGGCTGCGCGATACGTTAATGCAATGCGAGAAATCGCAGCGCCGACGCATTATTTTTGAACTTGCAGAGGTAGATGTCTGTCAACATATCACGCGTTTACAGCCGATCGTGCGTTTAATTCATGCTCTGGGCGTTCGAGTGGCGGTAACACAGGCGGGGTTAGCTCTGGTCAGTACCAGCTGGATTAAGCAGTTGGAGATTGAACTGATTAAGATCGATCCCGTTCTGGTGCGGAATATTGAAAAGCGGAGTCAAAACCAGCTGCTGGTGCAAAGTTTAGTGGAGGCCTGTAAGGGGACATCGATACAGGTTTTCGCCGCCGGAGTCCGCAGCCGGAGTGAGTGGCAGGTACTGACCGAATGCGGAGTTTTCGGCGGTCAGGGCGATTTTTTTGCCGCCTCACAGCCACTTGACTCAAATGTGAAAAAATATTCGCAAAGATATTCGGTTTGACCTGCTGTTTAACGTGTTTATCACGTAGAATGACGCGCGCGGTTTTTTCTGGGAGTGTGCATGTCCGCTTGCCAGATAAAATAACGCATCACGCATGTGACGACCTTTGACAGGTACAAATCCAGGAAGGAGCTGCAGTGAGTCTCCCTGCACTGAAGGAGTCAGGTTGGATTTGTAACAAAGGTAACGAACTGCACTAATTTTCACCGTTGCAGATGATTTTTGCGCCTTGTCGCTGCCACGTGTGGTTGGTAAAGTAAGCGGATTTTATTTTTCCGCCCCAGCTTTCAGGATTATCCCTTAGTATGTTGAAAAAATTTCGTGGCATGTTTTCCAATGACCTGTCCATTGACCTGGGTACCGCGAATACCCTGATTTACGTGAAAGGACAAGGCATCGTATTGAATGAGCCTTCCGTGGTTGCCATTCGTCAGGACCGTGCTGGTTCTCCGAAAAGCGTTGCTGCCGTTGGTCATGATGCAAAACAGATGCTGGGCCGTACGCCGGGCAACATTGCGGCTATCCGCCCGATGAAAGACGGCGTTATCGCTGACTTCTTCGTGACCGAAAAAATGCTCCAGCACTTTATCAAACAGGTTCACAGCAACAGCTTCATGCGTCCGAGCCCACGCGTGCTGGTTTGTGTGCCGGTTGGCGCAACTCAGGTTGAACGTCGTGCGATCCGCGAGTCCGCTCAGGGCGCAGGTGCGCGTGAAGTCTTCCTGATTGAAGAGCCGATGGCTGCTGCAATCGGTGCGGGTCTGCCAGTTTCTGAAGCAACCGGTTCTATGGTTGTGGATATCGGTGGTGGTACCACAGAAGTTGCCGTTATCTCCCTGAACGGCGTGGTTTACTCCTCTTCCGTGCGTATCGGCGGCGACCGTTTCGACGAAGCTATCATTAATTATGTGCGTCGTAACTACGGCTCCCTGATTGGTGAAGCGACCGCAGAACGTATCAAACACGAAATCGGCTCTGCCTATCCGGGCGATGAAGTGCGTGAAATCGAAGTACGCGGCCGTAACCTGGCTGAAGGTGTTCCGCGTGGCTTCACGCTGAACTCCAACGAAATTCTTGAAGCCCTGCAGGAACCGCTGACCGGTATCGTGAGCGCGGTGATGGTAGCGCTGGAACAGTGTCCGCCAGAACTGGCGTCCGACATTTCCGAGCGCGGCATGGTGCTGACCGGTGGTGGTGCGCTGCTGCGTAACCTCGACCGTCTGCTGATGGAAGAAACCGGTATTCCAGTCGTCGTTGCTGAAGATCCGCTGACCTGCGTAGCGCGTGGCGGCGGCAAGGCGCTGGAAATGATCGACATGCACGGCGGCGATTTGTTTAGCGAAGAGTAGTCAGCATGAAGTTCGGGGTAGCCAGCAGGCTACCCTCAATTTCACTGACACGAGAATACGCATAGCCTATGAAGCCCATTTTTAGCCGTGGCCCGTCGCTGCAGATTCGCCTTATTCTGGCGGTGCTGGTGGCGCTGGGTGTCATTATCGCCGACAGCCGCCTTGGTATGTTCAGTCAAATCCGAACGTACATGGATACTGCCGTCAGTCCTTTCTACTTTGTTTCCAATGGTCCTCGTGAACTGCTGGACAGCGTTTCGCAAACGCTGGCTTCTCGCGATCAGCTAGAACTTGAAAACCGCGCATTACGCCAGGAACTGTTGTTAAAAAACAGCGACCTGCTGATGCTGGGTCAGTACAAGCAAGAAAATGCCCGTTTACGTGAACTGTTAGGTTCACCGCTGCGCCAGGACGAACAGAAAATGGTGACGCAGGTGATCTCAACGGTTAACGATCCGTACAGCGATCAGGTGGTTATCGACAAAGGCAGCGTTAACGGTGTCTACGAAGGCCAACCGATTATCAGCGACAAAGGCGTTGTCGGTCAGGTTGTGGCGGTTGCCAAACTGACCAGCCGCGTGCTGCTGATTTGCGATGCGACGCATGCATTGCCGATTCAGGTATTACGTAACGATATCCGCGTGATTGCGGCCGGTAACGGCTGCACCGACGATCTGCAGCTTGAACATTTGCCGGCCAATACCGATATTCGTGTCGGTGATGTGCTGGTGACGTCAGGTCTGGGTGGTCGTTTCCCGGAAGGCTATCCGGTGGGCGTGGTCTCTTCTGTGAAGCTGGATACGCAGCGCGCGTACACTGTGATTCAGGCGCGTCCAACGGCGGGTCTGCAGCGTCTGCGCTATCTTCTGCTGTTGTGGGGAGCTGACCGTAACGGGAGCAACCCAATGACGCCGGAAGAAGTGCACCGTGTTGCTAACGAACGCCTGATGCAGATGATGCCTCAGGTTCTGCCATCGCCTGAAACGATGGGGCCACAGTTGCCTGCTCCTGCGACCGGTCTGACTACCACGCCGCCAGCGGTGACGCCGCCACAACCCTCAACAAGGGGGCAATAGTGGCAAGTTACCGCAGCCAGGGACGCTGGGTCATCTGGCTCTCGTTCCTTATCGCACTGCTGCTCCAGGTTATGCCATGGCCGGAAGATCTGACGGTTTTCCGGCCAAACTGGGTTCTGCTCATTCTGCTTTATTGGGCGCTGGCACTGCCGCACCGGGTGAATGTTGGCACGGGCTTCGTGATGGGTGCCATACTGGATTTAATCAGTGGTTCAACGCTTGGCGTGCGTGCGATGTCATTAAGCATCGTGGCTTATCTGGTCGCGCTTAAATATCAGCTGTTCCGCAACCTTGCGCTCTGGCAACAGGCGCTGGTGGTCATGTTGCTCTCGCTTGCCACGGATATTATTGTTTTCTGGGCAGAGTTTTTAGTGATCAACGTCTCTTTCCGACCTGAAGTGTTCTGGAGTAGTGTAGTAAACGGCGTGCTCTGGCCGTGGATCTTTCTTCTGATGCGTAAAGTTCGCCAGCAATTTGCCGTTCAATAAGGTCGTTATGGTATCTCTCTATCTTGCTTCAGGTTCCCCACGTCGCCAGGAACTTCTCACACAGTTGGGTATTTCGTTTGAGAAAGTGGTTCCCGGTATTGAAGAACTGCGCCGCCCGCAGGAGTCGGCTCAGCAGTACGTCGGGCGTCTGGCGCGCGAGAAAGCTGAGGCAGGCGTGGCATTAACTGCCCACGATCTCCCGGTGCTTGGGGCAGATACCATTGTCATTCTCAACGGCGAAGTGCTGGAGAAGCCGCGCGATGCTGCGCATGCAGCAGCCATGCTGCGGAAGCTCTCAGGAAATACCCATCAGGTGATGACCGCCGTGGCGCTGGCTGATAGCCAGCATACGCTCGACTGTCTGGTGGTGACTGAGGTGACTTTCCGGACGCTGTCGGATGAAGACATTACACACTATGTCGCGAGCGGAGAACCTTTAGATAAAGCAGGTGCATACGGTATTCAAGGGCTGGGTGGCTGTTTCGTCAGGAAGATCAATGGCAGCTATCACGCCGTAGTCGGCTTACCGCTGGTGGAAACGTATGAGTTGCTGAGTAACTTTAACTCGCTACGTGAAAAAAGGGATAAACATGACGGCTGAACTATTAGTAAACGTGACGCCATCGGAGACGCGGGTGGCGTATATCGATGGCGGCATTTTGCAGGAAATTCATATTGAGCGTGAAGCGCGACGCGGAATAGTAGGCAATATCTACAAAGGTCGCGTCAGTCGAGTTTTGCCGGGAATGCAGGCGGCTTTTGTAGATATTGGCCTCGATAAAGCGGCATTCCTTCATGCCTCCGATATCATGCCGCACACTGAATGTGTCGCCGGCGAAGAACAAAAACAGTTTACCGTCCGCGATATCTCCGAACTGGTTCGCCAGGGGCAAGACCTGATGGTGCAGGTGGTAAAAGATCCTCTGGGCACCAAAGGCGCACGCCTGACCACCGATATCACCTTACCGTCCCGTTACCTGGTCTTTATGCCGGGAGCCTCTCACGTCGGTGTTTCACAGCGCATTGAAAGTGAAGTCGAGCGCGATCGCTTAAAGAAGGTGGTAGCTGATTACTGTGATGAACAGGGCGGTTTTATCATTCGTACCGCTGCCGAAGGGGTGTGTGAAGAGGATTTAGCCTCCGATGCCGCCTACTTAAAACGCGTCTGGACCAAGGTGATGGAGCGTAAAAAACGTAACCAGACCCGTTACCAGATGTACGGCGAACTGGCGCTGGCACAGCGTGTACTGCGCGATTTTGCCGACGCTCAGCTGGATAAAATCCGCGTCGATTCCCGTCTGACCTATGAAGCGCTGATGGAATTCACGGCGGAATACATGCCGGAGATGACCAGTAAACTTGAACACTACAGTGGTCGCCAGCCTATTTTCGATCTCTTCGATGTTGAGAATGAAATCCAGCGGGCGCTGGAGCGTAAAGTTGAACTCAAGTCAGGTGGCTATCTGGTCATCGACCAAACCGAAGCGATGACCACCGTTGATATCAACACCGGGGCTTTTGTTGGTCACCGTAATCTCGACGACACCATTTTCAATACTAATATTGAAGCGACTCAGGCGATTGCGCGTCAGCTGCGTCTGCGTAACCTCGGCGGCATTATCATCATCGATTTTATCGATATGAATAATGAAGATCATCGCCGTCGGGTGCTGCACTCGTTGGAACAAGCGTTGAGTAAAGATCGCGTGAAGACCAGCGTGAATGGTTTCTCCGCGCTGGGGCTGGTGGAAATGACCCGTAAGCGCACCCGTGAGAGCGTTGAGCACGTGCTTTGCAATGAGTGTCCGACCTGTCACGGCCGTGGTACGGTGAAGACCGTCGAGACGGTTTGCTATGAAATCATGCGTGAGATCGTCCGGGTACATCACGCTTATGATTCTGACCGCTTCCTGGTCTACGCGTCACCTTCCGTGGTTGAAACGCTGAAGGGGGAAGAGTCCCACGCGCTGGCGGAAGTGGAAATTTTTGTTGGTAAGCAGGTTAAAGTCCAGATTGAACCGCTCTATAACCCGGAGCAGTTCGACGTGGTCATGATGTAATTACGCAGCCTGCTGCGACCCAAGGAGAGATGCGTGAGGCGATTGCCGGGGATTTTACTGCTCACCGTTGCCACACTGATAGTGATTATCGCGCTGCTGGTGAGTGGCCTGCGTCTCGCCTTGCCACATCTGGACTCCATGCGTCCGGCGCTGCTGGGGAAAATCGAGGCGGCAACGGGATTACCGGTTGACGCCTCGCAGATAACGGCGAGTTGGCAAAATTTCGGCCCGACGCTGGATGTCCGCGATATTAAAGCCGGTCTTAAAGACGGCGGCGAGCTGTCCATCAAGCGCGCCTCGATGGCGCTGGATGTCTGGCAAAGCCTGCTGCATATGCGCTGGCAGTTCCGTGAACTGACTTTCTGGCAGTTGCAAATCCGCACGAATACCCCACTGCAGAATAACGACGGCGGCGATGGCATTAAAGGCGATCGCGTAGCCGACCTGTTTCTGCGTCAGTTTGACCACTTTACGCTCCGCGACAGCCAGCTCAGTTTCCTGACGCTCTCCGGCCAGCGCGCTGAGCTGGCCATTCCACAGCTGACCTGGCTAAACGATAAAAATCGCCACCGCGCTGAGGGAGAGTTAAGTCTTTCCAGCCTCACCGGCCAGCACGGCGTGATGAAAGTGCGGATGGATTTGCGCGATGAAAATGGCTTGCTGAACAAAGGCCGTCTGTGGCTACAAGCTGATGACATTGACGTTAAGCCATGGCTGGGTCGTTGGATGCAGGACAACATTGCGTTGACCAGCGCCCGCTTTAGCCTTGAAGGCTGGGCATCGCTGGATAAGGGGGAAATCTCCAGCGGCGACGTTTGGTTAAAGCAAGGTGGAGCGAGCTGGCAAGGCGACCAACAGCAGCACCATCTGGTGGTGGATAATCTCACCGCCCATCTATCGCGTGAAAAAGAAGGGTGGGAATTCCGTATACCTGACACCCGTATCACTATTGATGATACGGCTTGGCCACGCGGTGCGCTGGCGCTGGCGTGGATCCCGGCGCAGGAAGTGGGTGGACCAAACCATCAGCGCAGCGATGAACTGCGTATTCGCGCCAGTCACCTGTCTCTGGCTGGCCTGAACGGCCTGATGCCGATTGCCGAAAAATTGTCACCAGAGCTGGCTGACGTCTGGCGCACCGCTCAGCCCACCGGCTCAGTTGACGCGTTTGCGATTGATATTCCTCTGCAGGACTCGGCGAAAACGCGCTTTAACGCCAGTTGGGATAACCTGGCCTGGAAGCAGTGGAAGCTGCTACCGGGGGCGGAGAATGTATCTGGCAGCGTCGTAGGCAGCGTTGAAAATGGCTCGCTGAAGGTGGCAATGCAAAAGGCATTGATGCCATATGAGCACGTATTCCGCGCACCGCTGGAAATTGCCAATGGCGTGGCCACCCTGAACTGGGTGAATAACGACAAAGGTTTCATGCTGGATGGCCGCAACATTGACGTGCAGGCGACGGGCGTTCGTGCCGCCGGTGGTTTCCGTTATCTCCAGCCGAAAGACGATCAGCCGTGGCTGGGCATTCTGGCGGGGATCAGCACCAACGACGGCGGCCAGGCATGGCGCTATTTCCCTGAAAACCTGATGGGCAGCAAGCTGGTTGACTACCTCAGCGGCGCAATAAAGGCCGGTAAGGCTGAGAACGCCACGCTGGTATACGGCGGTAACCCGCACCTGTTCCCGTATCCGCATAACGAAGGTCAGTTCCAGGTCTACGTGCCGCTGCATGACGCCACTTTCGCTTTCCAGCCTGACTGGCCTGCGCTGACCGACCTGAATATTGAGCTCAACTTCGTTAACAGCGGCCTGTGGATGAAGGCCGACAAAGCGATGCTGGGCGGCGTAACTGCCCGTAACCTGGATGCCTCGATTCCCGATTATGCCAAAGAGAAGTTGCTGATTGATGCCGATATCAACGGCCCGGGTAAAGCGGTTGGCCCGTATTTCAAGGACACTCCGCTGAGCAAATCCTTAGGTGCCACGCTCGACGAGCTTCAGCTTGATGGGGATGTGAGTGCTCGCTTACATTTAAACATTCCGCTGGACGGTGAACTGGTGACCGCGACCGGTAACGTGGCGTTGAACAATAACAGCCTGTTTATCAAACCGCTGGACAGCACGCTGCACAACCTGAAAGGTAAATTCAGCTTTAACAACGGCAATTTGACCAGCGAACCGCTGACTGCGACCTGGTTTAATCAACCGCTCAGCGTCGATTTCACCACGACCGAAGGAGCGAAAGCCTATCAGGTGGGTGTGAATCTGCAGGCTGACTGGCAGCCCGCCCGCACCGGCGTGCTGCCGAAACAGCTTAATGATGCGCTTAAAGGCAACGTACCGTGGAAAGGCAATGTTGCGATTGACTTGCCGTATAGCGGGAGTGCGACCTATAAAGTTGGGATTACCGGCGATCTGCAAAATGTGAGCAGTGACTTACCGCCGCCGGCGGATAAACGTGCCGGGCAGGCGCTGCCGCTGAAAATTAATGTCGATGGTAACCTGCACAGCTTTGACCTGACCGGTAACGTTGGGCCGACGAACCACCTCAACAGCCGCTGGCTGTTAGGCAATAAGCTCAGACTGGAGAGCGCTATTTGGGCGTCGGACAGCCGGACAATTCCGCCGCTGCCGCAAACTTCGGGTATTGAGCTTAATTTGCCACCGATGGATGGTGCGCAATGGCTGGCCCTGTTCCAACACGGCGCGGCAGACGGTGTGAGTACTGCCGCCGCCTATCCGCAGAATATTACGCTACGTACGCCATCGCTGACCTTCGCCGGGCAGCAATGGAACAATCTCAGCATCGTGTCGCAACCAACGGCGGGCGGCTCGCGGGTTGAGGCGCAGGGACGAGAAATTAACGCCAGCCTGACGATGAAAGACGCCCAGCCGTGGCAGGCCGCGGTGCGTTATCTTTATTACAACCCATCGGCTAACCCGCTGGCAACGGCTTCTGCGGTGACCGCAAACCGCCAGCCGGTAAGCAGCCCGATTGATTTCCACGGCTGGCCGAATCTTCAGCTGCGCTGCGCGGAGTGTTGGCTATGGGGGCAGAAGTACGGTCGTATCGACGGTGATTTCAGTATTAAAGGCGACACCTTATCGCTGGCAAATGGTTTGGTAGATACCGGATTTGGGCGCCTGACCGCCGACGGTGTGTGGGTGAATTCGCTTTCCGGTCAGCGCACTTCACTGAAAGGGAAGATCCACGGCAATAAGATTGACGACGCGGTGACTTTCTTTGGTGTTTCCACGCCGATTCGCGATTCTTCTGTTGATGTGGACTACGATTTACATTGGCGCGATAAACCGTGGCAGCCGGACATGGCATCGCTCAACGGTATCCTGAAAGCGCACATCGGCAAGGGACAGTTTACCGATTTGTCCACCGGGCATGCCGGGCAGCTGCTGCGTCTTCTGAGTGTGGATGCGCTACTGCGTAAGCTGCGCTTTGACTTCAGCGATACCTTTAGCGAAGGCTTCTATTTTGACTCCATCCGCAGTACCGCGTGGATTAAAGACGGCGTGCTGAATACCGACGATACGCTGGTGGATGGCCTGGAAGCGGATATCGCCATGAAAGGGTCGGTTAACCTTGTGCGCCGTGAACTGGACATGGAAGCGATCGTGGCGCCAGAAATCTCGGCGACGGTCAGCGTGGCGACCGCCTTTGCGGTGAACCCGATTATCGGTGCGGCGGTATTTGCCGCCACCAAAGTGCTGGGGCCGCTGTGGAACAAAGTGTCGATACTGCGCTATCGCATTACTGGCCCTATCGATAAGCCACAAATTAATGAAGTGCTGCGTCAGGCGCGCAGCGAGAAAAAGCCATGATTTGACGCAAGCCTTGAATTGCCTCAATCTCATAACACAAACACCCGGAATACAGGCCTGAAATGCGTCAAGCGCGCGGGCATTAACGAGTAGCGAAATAATGAGTCTAAATCTGGTAAGTGAACAATTGCTGGCGGCGAACGGCCTGAATCATCAGGACCTGTTTGCTATTCTTGGTCAACTCACGGAGCGCCGTCTGGATTATGGCGATCTCTATTTTCAGTCCAGCTATCACGAATCCTGGGTTTTAGAAGATCGCATCATTAAAGATGGTTCTTACAATATCGACCAGGGCGTTGGGGTACGTGCGGTGAGCGGTGAAAAAACCGGTTTCGCCTACGCCGACCAGATTAGCCTGCTGGCGCTGGAGCAAAGCGCCCAGGCGGCGCGGACTATCGTGCGCGATAGCGGTAATGGCAAAGTTCAAACGCTCGGTGCTGTCGAATACTCTCCGCTGTATACCACGCTCGATCCGCTGCAAAGCATGACCCGCGAGGAGAAGCTGGACATTCTGCGTCGGGTCGACAGCGTAGCGCGCGCTGCCGATAAGCGTGTGCAGGAAGTGACGGCCAGCCTGACCGGTGTCTATGAGCTGATTCTGGTCGCGGCAACCGACGGTACGCTGGCGGCGGACGTTCGCCCACTGGTGCGCCTGTCGGTGAGCGTGCAGGTTGAAGACGATGGCAAACGTGAGCGCGGCGCCAGCGGCGGCGGCGGACGTTTTGGCTATGACTATTTCCTCGCCGATCTCGATGGCGATGTGCGTGCCGATGCTTGGGCGAAAGAAGCCGTGCGTATGGCGCTGGTCAATCTGTCTGCGGTAGCAGCACCGGCGGGAACCCTGCCGGTGGTACTCGGCGCGGGCTGGCCGGGCGTGCTGTTGCATGAAGCGGTAGGCCATGGTCTGGAAGGCGACTTTAACCGTCGCGGTACCTCGGTCTTTAGCGGCCAGATGGGACAGCTGGTGGCTTCTGAGCTGTGCACGATTGTTGATGACGGCACGATGACCGATCGCCGTGGTTCCGTGGCTATCGATGATGAAGGTACACCGGGCCAGTACAATGTGCTGATCGAAAACGGCATTCTCAAAGGTTACATGCAGGACAAGCTCAATGCACGCCTGATGGGTGTGGCGCCAACCGGCAACGGTCGTCGTGAATCCTATGCGCATTTACCCATGCCGCGTATGACCAACACGTATATGCTGGCGGGCAAATCGACGCCGCAGGAAATCATTGAATCTGTGGAGTACGGCCTGTACGCGCCGAACTTTGGCGGTGGCCAGGTGGATATCACCTCCGGTAAGTTCGTCTTCTCAACGTCAGAAGCTTACCTGATTGAGAACGGTAAGGTGACCAAGCCGGTGAAAGGGGCGACCCTGATTGGTTCCGGTATCGAAACCATGCAGCAGGTCTCGATGGTGGGGAACGATCTCAAGCTGGATAACGGTGTTGGCGTATGCGGTAAAGAAGGCCAGAGCCTGCCGGTTGGCGTAGGCCAGCCGACGCTGAAAGTCGACAGCCTGACCGTTGGCGGTACCGCCTGATAATTTGTGTGCGCCCGGTATAATCGGGCGCATGCTTATCTTACCAAATCGTTTTCATCTCCGTGCCCACGCATTCCCTGGTAAAGCCGGGCGACATCCACGAAGTAATCCGTCAGATAATTAATACACACCTGCACTTTCAGCGGTAGCTTGTCCTTTTCGGTATACAGCGCGTACACCGGGCGCGGATCGGATTGATAGCGCGGCATAATGATCTCTACTTCACCTCGGTTGATCTCATCGATCGCCCACATCAGCGGGACGTAGGCAAGCCCGGCTCCGGCGGAGAGCCAGCGGGTGAGGGTCATCGGATCGTTGGTCACAAACCGCCCCTGCGGAATTAAGCGGGTGGAGATCCCTTCCGGCGCGATCAGCTCAAATTCATTATCCGGCCGGACGCTGTACTCCAGCCACGAGTGATTCGCAAGGTCTGCCGGTTTTTCGGGGATGCCCGCATGCTGGAGGTAGCTTTTCGCGGCGCACACCACCATCGGCATTGAGCCCAACCGGCGCGAAAACAGGCTTGAATCCTGAAGCGCACCCACGCGGATCACCACGTCCAGCCCGTCGGCAATCAAGTCTGGCGCCGGGATCCCGGTGACCAGGTTAACCGTCAGCCCCGGATACTCTTTCAGCATATCCGCAGTGATCCGGGCGAGGACATTTTGTGCCATAGTTGATGAACAACCGATGCGCAGCGTGCCGATGGGCGTGTTGTTAAAGGCGTAGAGCTGCTCGTGAACTTCCTGCACCTCATAGAGCATCCGGCGGCAGCCCTGGTAGTAAATTTTGCCTGCTTCGGTGAGGCCAATGCTGCGCGTACTGCGGTTGAGTAGCTTGACCTGGAGTTCATCTTCCAGTTTAGAGACGGTCTGGCTAATCGATGAAACGCTCATCTGAAGCTGTCGTGCCGCGGCGGTAAAGGAGCCTTGCTCGACAACTTTGGCAAACACCGACATCCGTTTTAATCGTTCCATTGTTCACTCTGGCTTAAAAGTGATTTGCATCACACTATGTAGATAAGGCTATGACTGTTACGTTAAAATACTGTTAGCTGAATAACTAAATACACAAAACCATTCTAGCAGTATCCCAGTGGCAACAGCCTGAATCCCCTGGCGTCTACGCAAGTAAACCGCCGGGACGAACGAGTGTCGCCAATATAGAGATACCCGAATGATGAAGTGTAACGTTTCAATCTCATCTGCACGCTAGTCTAGTAAGGTCAACATGAGCCTGTTCCCTGTCATCGTGATTTTCGGTCTCTCTTTTCCACCGATCTTCTTTGAGCTGCTGTTATCGCTCGCCATTTTTTGGTTGGTGCGTCGCGTGCTGACGCCAACCGGGATCTACGATTTCGTCTGGCATCCCGCGTTGTTCAACACCGCACTGTACTGCTGTCTGTTTTATTTGATATCACGTTTGTTCGTTTGAGGTGGAAGTGAAAACACTAACAAGAAAAATCTCTCGTACCGCCATTACGGTGATACTGGTTATCCTGGCGTTCATCGCGATTTTCCGCGCCTGGGTCTATTACACCGAATCGCCGTGGACGCGTGATGCCCGCTTTAGTGCGGATGTGGTGGCGATCGCCCCGGATGTTTCAGGTCTGATTACTCAGGTTGCGGTTAAGGATAACCAACTGGTTGCTAAAAATCAGGTTCTGTTTGTAATCGATCAACCGCGTTATCAAAAGGCACTTGCCGAAGCGGAAGCGGACGTTTCTTATTACAAGGCGCTGGCCGAAGAGAAAAGCCGTGAAGCCGGGCGTCGTAACAAGCTTGGCGTGAGCGCGATGTCGCGAGAAGAGATCGATCAATCCAATAACGTGCTGCAAACCGTGCTGCATCAGATGGCAAAAGCACAGGCCACGCGCGATCTGGCGCGTCTTGACCTCGACCGTACCGTTATTCGTGCCCCGGCAGATGGCTGGGTCACCAACCTCAACGTCTATGCCGGTGAGTTTATTACCCGTGGTTCCACAGCGGTGGCGCTGGTGAAACAGCACTCATTCTACGTCATGGCCTATCTTGAAGAGACCAAACTTGAGGGTGTTCGCCCAGGCTACCGCGCAGAAGTCACACCGCTGGGCAGTAACCACGTATTGAGGGGCACCGTCGATAGCGTCGCTGCTGGCGTCACAAACGCCAGCAGTAGCGTGGACAGTAAAGGCATGGCGACCGTTGATTCCAACCTCGAGTGGGTTCGTTTGGCCCAGCGTGTGCCGGTGCGTATTCGCCTTGATAAAGAGCCGGGTAATCTCTGGCCAGCAGGCACTACTGCTACGGTAGTGATTACCGGCAAAAAAGATCGTGACGCTAGCCAGATGACGTTCTTCCAGAAACTGGCGCTGCGCCTGCGTGAATTCGGTTAATCGTCATGGGCATTTTCAGTATTGCCAACCAGCACATCCGCTTTGCCATCAAACTGGCCTGTGCGGTGGTGCTGGCGCTGTTTGTTGGCTTCCACTTTCAGCTTGAAACCCCCCGCTGGGCTGTTCTGACCGCTGCGATTGTTGCGGCTGGTCCTGCGTTTGCAGCGGGCGGTGAACCCTACGCTGGGGCGATTCGCTATCGTGGGATGCTGCGTATTGTCGGCACCTTTATCGGCTGTATCGCTGCGCTGGTGATTATCATCACCATGATCCGTGCTCCGCTATTAATGCTGCTGGTTTGCAGCATCTGGGCTGGATTTTGTACCTGGGTATCGTCGCTGGTGCGGGTCGAGAACTCCTACGCCTGGGGGCTGTCCGGCTACACGGCATTGATTATTGTGGTTACGATTCAGACAGAACCGCTGCTGACGCCGCAGTTTGCCGTCGAGCGCTGCAGCGAGATTGTGCTCGGGATCATTTGCGCGATCGTTGCCGACCTGTTGTTCTCCCCGCGCTCGATCAAAAAAGAGATCGATAACGAACTCGACGCCATGCTTATCGATCAATACCGCCTGATGCAGCTGTGCATCAAGCACGGCGATAGCGATGAGATGGACCGCGCGTGGTTGGCGTTGGGGCGTCGCACCGCCGCGCTGGAAGGCATGCGTAGTAACCTGAATATGGAATCTTCGCGCTGGGCACGGGCCAACCGTCGTCTAAAAGCGCTGAATACCGTTTCGCTGACCATGATTACTCAGGCCTGTGAAACCTTCATCATGCAAAACTCACGTCCGGAAATCATCACCGACGCCTATCGTGAGCTGTTTGCCGAACCGGTTGAGACGGTGCAGGATGTGCATCGCCAGCTGAAGCGTATGCGCCGGGTGCTGGCGTGGACGGGCGAACACGATACGCCGGTGACTATTTACAGCTGGGTAGGGGCGGCAACGCGCTATTTGCTGCTCAAACGTGGGGTGATTGGCAACGCCAAAATCAGCGCCCGTGAAGAAGAGATCCTGCAAAGTGAAGTGGTCGTGCGACCGGACTCCGCCGAGCGGCATCATGCGATGATCAACTTCTGGCGCACCACCGTCTCGTGTGCGCTGGGCATTTTATTCTGGCTGTGGACCGGCTGGACTTCCGGTAGCGGTGCGATGGTGATGATCGCCGTGGTGACCTCGCTGGCGATGCGTTTACCGAACCCGCGCATGGTAGCGATCGATTTCCTTTACGGCACCATTGCGGCCCTCCCCATTGGGGCGTTCTACTTCCTGATTATCATTCCAGCTACCCAGCAAAGCATGCTGCTGCTGTGCCTAAGTCTTGCAGTGATGTGCTTCTTTATCGGGATTGAAGTACAGAAAAGGCGACTGGGTTCGCTCGGCGCGTTGGCCAGTACCATCAACATTCTGGTGCTGGATAACCCGATGACCTTCCATTTCAGCCAGTTCCTCGACAGTGCATTAGGGCAAATCGTCGGCTGCTTTATGGCATTCATCGTTATCCTGCTTATCCGCGATAATTCCCGTCTGCGCACGGGGCGTGTGTTGTTAAACCAGTTTGTATTTGCTGCCGTATCGGCAATGACCACTAACATGGCGCGACGTAAAGAGAACCATCTGCCGGGGCTCTATCAGCAGCTCTTTTTATTGCTGAACAAATTCCCCGGTGATATTGCCAAGTTCCGTCTGGCGTTGACGCTGATCATCGCTCACCAGCGCCTGCGAGATGCGCCGATTCCGGTGAATGACGATCTGTCTGAATTTCACCGCCAGCTGCGCCGTACCGCTGACCGGGTGATTTCAGCCAGCAGCGATGATAAACGTCGCTATTACTTCACGCGATTGCTGGGTGAGCTCGAGGTATATCAGCAGAAGCTGCGCACCTGGGAAGCCCCGGCACAGGTCACGGAGCCCGTTGAGCGTCTGGTACTAATGCTGCATAAATATCAGGGCGCGCTGACCAGTAGTTAAGTTGCTTTCCCCTGGCGTGTACCGCCACGCCAGGCCTCCTTCCCAAACCCCACATTCCCTATCCCGCCCTATACTTAGAGAGAACCATTTCTCAGGAGGGTGTAATGACCACGCAAGCACTGCAGGATAATGACCTTTTCCAGACCGGATATCTGGTCAACGGCGAATGGCAGCAACTCAATTCCACCTTTGACGTACTCAACCCGGCAACGGGTGACGTCGTGGCGAAGGTAGCCAAAGCCGGTAAAAAAGAGACCGAACAGGCGATAGCCGCCGCTGCGAAGGCGTTTCCGCTATGGCGTGCGAAAACGGCGAAAGCGCGTTCAGAGCTGCTTTATCGCTGGTATCAGTTGATTATCGACAATAAAAGCTGGCTGGCGCGGCTAATGACCATAGAACAGGGCAAGCCACTGAAAGAAGCCGAAGGCGAAGTGGATTACGCAGCGAGCTTTATCCAATGGTTTGCCGAGCAAGGTAAACGGGCGAACGGCGAAATTATTCCGCCAGCAAAACCCGGCTCGCGCATCCTGGCAACGCGAGAACCGATAGGCGTGGTTGCTGCGATTACACCGTGGAACTTCCCCATGGCGATGCTCACCCGCAAGCTCGGCCCCGCGCTGGCGGCAGGCTGCACCGGGGTGATTAAGCCCGCCAATAACACACCGCTTTGCGCCTTTGCACTGCTGGCGCTGGCGAAGAAAGCCGGGATACCGGATGGCGTATTGAACGCGGTAGCAGGCAATACGCAGGAGATCAGCGACGCGATTATGGCCAGCCATGAAGTGCGTAAAATCTCCTTCACCGGCTCAACGTCGGTTGGGAAAACGCTGGTTCGCAATGCAGCTGAAACCATGAAGAAAGTCTCCATGGAGCTCGGTGGCAATGCGCCTTATATCGTGTTTGAGGATGCCGATATTGATGTCGCCGTACAGGGGGCTATCGCCAACAAATTCCGCAACGCCGGGCAGGTGTGCGTCAGCGTGAACCGTTTTTATATTCATGACGGCGTCTACGCGCGTTTTGTCAGCCAGTTAGCAACGGCGGTTAAGGCACTAAAAGTGGGTGATGGGCTGGAAGATGGTGTGGTTGTTGGGCCGCTGATTGAAGCTTCTGCGGTTAAAAAAGTGCGTGAGCATGTCGAAGATGCGCTAGCAAAAGGAGCCGAAGTGCTCGCCGGCGGTGAGGCTCATGCGCTGGGTGGCAACTTCTGGCAGCCGACGGTGCTGGGAGAGTGCCATGAGCAGATGCTGTTGGCGCAGGAAGAGACGTTTGGTCCGCTTGCTGCCTGCTTCCGCTTTAGCGACGAAGACGATGTCATTCATCGCGCGAATAATACCCCCTACGGCCTGGCGGCGTATTTCTATACTCAGAATCTCTCTCGTGTGTTCCGCGTCTCACAGGCGCTGGAAAGCGGTATGATCGGCATTAACGAATGTGCGGTGTCGACTGAGCTGGGGCCTTTTGGCGGCGTGAAAGAGTCTGGGCTCGGGCGTGAAGGCTCGGTGCTGGGATTGGAAGAGTACCTTGAGGTAAAAACGTTACACATCGGGGGACTCTAGTCCTGATGGATGGGGAGAGGGCGTAAGATGGAAATCTATACTTTTGATTTTGATGAAATAGAAAACCAGGGCGATTTTTATCGGGAATTCGCTCGACTCTTTGCCCTCGACAGCGACCAGATTCGCAATCTTGATGCGTTATGGGATGCGGTCATTAGCCCGCAAATGCCGACGCCACTGGAGATTGAATTCATCCACCTGGATGATAAGCAGCGTCGGCGCTACGGTGCGCTGATTCTGCTGTTTGATGAGGCGGAAGAGGAACTGGAAGGGATGCTGCGTTTTAACGTTCAGCGTGGATAAAAAAAAGCCCTCGCATAAGGGCGAGGGCAAGTCGTCGGACAAGACGACGAGGGTTTATTTGTACAGCTCAGCCGTAGCGTGCCAATGGTCGCCGGTACGGGCTTCAATTACGCGGTAGCTGCTAGCGCCTTCTTTTTCAGCTTTTGCGGCTAACTCACTACGCATGTCCATTGGTGCACTACCAACCTGTGATACGGAGATGGTGCCCATTGGCTGCAGGTTCTGAGCTTGTTCTGCGTTCACCTGGTGTACTGCGGCGCTTGCGCCGAAAGACAGAACAGATGCCAGACCAAGGGATGCGATAATCATTGCGCTTTTCATAGTGTTACTCCTCACCTTATTCTTCAGCGGTGAGAGGATATGCTTTGTGTCCTGGACCGCTGGGATATTTTAATTTACTGATTGCCGACGTATTGCTTCACACTGACTTATTTGTACAGTTCAGCCGTTGCGTGCCAGTGGTCACCGGTACGCGCTTCAATGATGCGATAGGATGAAGCACCTTGTTCTTCCGCTTTTTTGTTCAGCATTTCATGCATATCCATCGGAGATGAACCGACGGAACCGATAGAAACGGTGCCGATTGGCTGACGATTTTGGGCCTGATCGCTGTTGATGGAATCAGCGGCGAAAGCACCAAACGAGATAACGGAAAGGATGCTCAGAGCAGCAACGGTAGTTTTGATTTTCATGATACTCACCTCGTCGAATTTTTTTGGAGGGCCTTTGTTTTGTGACCCTCATCACGAAATTAAGTATACACTAATCACACAAAATATTAATACCCTCCTAATGGTTTCGCGTGTAATTACATGTCAATAAACGTCATTTTTAGAACATATACGTATAAAAAAACGCATATTTTGGCAAAGTTAGGCTGTAATAATGCGGAAAATCAAAAAGATAGAAGAATTTGATATTTTGTGCGATTAAGTCAGGATATATTCACTGCATCTATATATTCAGCCAATGAATCGCACTAAATGCTAACGAAACGGCAGATGAAGATGTGGGGATAGCGAGGGGGAAGATGTCTCCTCTGGAAGATCCAGAGGAGTAGGGAAGGGAATTACAGTTCCTGCTCGAACAGAACCTGAATCGCTTCGAAGAGGTCTTTCACGGTAAAGCCTCTGGCCGGCGTGGTAAAGATGGTGTCATCACCAGCGATGCTGCCGAGGATGCCTTCCGCTTTGCCCAGCGAGTCCAGCAGACGTGCAATGAGCTGCGCAGCTCCCGGGCTGGTATGAATGACGACAACGGAATCGTTGTAATCGATATCCAATACCAGATTCTTAAGCGGGCTGGTGGTGGTCGGCACGCCCAGCTCGGCTGGCAGGCAATAAACCATCTCCATTTTGGCGTTGCGCGTACGCACGGCACCAAACTTTGTCAGCATACGAGAGACTTTGGATTGGTTGATATTATCGAAGCCTTCTTCTTGTAAGGCCTGAACAATTTCGCCCTGAGAGCTAAATTTTTCTTCCTTCAGTAAGGCTTTAAAGGCTTTTACTAATTCTTCTTGTTTGGTTGAACTTCGCATAAGTCACCCGAGTATGGTGGTGAAATTAACATTATTATGCATATAGGTGAATTTTTATGCAAACAATTTGCCTGAAGAGGCTAATTCGAATAGAGAAAGGCGGGATTTTAGCAAAAATTAGACCTAAGAAACATGCCTATATCACGGGATCCAAATAAGATAAAAGTAAATGAATTGTTATTAAATTGCTGTTGTTTTACACAACATGCTGCGTATATTGTAATCGATAGTTGATGAAAATTTGGTTTCGTAGATAGGCCTTTTTCTGGGAGTGATGCAGTGGATCCAGCAATGCTGTTGGAAACGCCGCATTCTGTAAGCAATTATATTGTAATTATTTACCTTGTGAATTAAGGTCGCCGCAACGGAGTAACTACAGGTCTCTCCTGCGTTGGTTATGCGGTCCACGACAGGTTGCTACCTGAATGTCATTAACCATAATAAGGAGTTTAGGATGAAAGTCGCAGTCCTTGGTGCCGCCGGCGGTATTGGCCAGGCGCTTGCCCTACTACTAAAGACCCAACTTCCTTCAGGTTCAGAACTCTCTCTGTATGATATTGCCCCCGTCACGCCCGGAGTGGCAGTTGATCTGAGCCATATTCCGACTGATGTTAAAATCAAAGGTTTCTCGGGTGAAGATGCAACGCCTGCGCTGGTTGGGGCTGATGTTGTCCTGATCTCGGCGGGTGTCGCACGTAAACCCGGCATGGATCGCTCCGATCTGTTTAATGTTAACGCTGGGATTGTGAAAAACCTGGTCCAGCAAATTGCCAAAACTGCGCCTAAAGCCTGCATTGGTATTATTACCAACCCGGTCAACACCACGGTAGCTATTGCCGCTGAAGTGCTGAAAAAGGCGGGCGTGTACGATAAGAACAAGCTGTTCGGCGTGACCACGCTGGACATCATCCGTTCCAATACTTTTGTGGCGGAACTGAAAGGCAAAAACTGCGGTGACGTTGAAGTCCCGGTGATTGGCGGCCACTCTGGCGTCACGATTCTGCCTTTATTATCCCAAATCCCTGGCATCAGCTTCTCCGATCAAGAAGTGAATGATCTCACTAAACGCATCCAGAACGCGGGCACTGAAGTGGTGGAAGCGAAGGCGGGTGGCGGGTCTGCAACCCTGTCAATGGGCCAGGCTGCGGCGCGTTTCGGCCTCTCTTTAGTTCGTGCACTGCAGGGCGAGAAAGGGGTTGTGGAATGTGCGTATGTTGAAGGCGACGGCGAATATGCCCGTTTCTTCTCACAGCCGCTGCTGCTGGGTAAAAACGGTATTGAAGAGCGTCAGTCAATTGGCAAACTGAGTGCCTACGAACAGCAGGCGCTGGACGGTATGCTGGAGACGCTGCGCAAAGATATTCAGTTGGGCGAAGAATTCGTCAATAAATAAGCGCAATGCGTTGAGAAGATCACAAAGGGGCCAATGGCCCCTTTGCTTTTTTTGCGTTAGTTTGACGCCGGATATTCCTGAACCGTCACCTGCATCGTCATTTTCTTATCGTCACGCATCACCACAATCGGAATCACCGAACCAGGGCGAATTTCTGCCACCTGGTCCATAGTTTCCAGCGCGGAAACGGCCTGCTTGCCATTCACCGAGATGATCACGTCGTTGTTCTGGATCCCCGCCTGCGCGGCTGGGCCGTCTGGAGAAATATCGTTAACCACAATGCCCTGGAGTGGATCGATGCCGCCCTGTGCATGAACCGGGGCAATCTCGCGACCGCTAATGCCGATAAAGCCACGGATCACGCGACCATCGCGAATCAGCTTGTCCATAATTTTGGTCGCCAGCTGGAAGGGGATAGCAAAGCTCAGCCCTTCTGGCGTTTCGCCATCGTTGCTCTTATCGAACGAGAGGGTGTTGATCCCCATCAGTTCGCCAAGCGAGTTCACCAGCGCACCGCCGGAGTTCCCGTGGTTGATAGAGGCATCGGTTTGCAGGAAGTTCTGGCGTCCGCTTGGGTTGAGGCCAATACGACCGGTGGCGCTGATTATCCCCTGGGTGATGGTCTGCCCGAGGTTGTAAGGGTTGCCAATCGCCAGAACGACGTCGCCGATGTGTGGCACGCGGGCTGGATTAATCGGGATAACCGGTAGACCGGCAGTTGCGTTAATCTTAAGCACTGCCAGATCGGTCAGGCTATCGGAGCCTACCAGCAGCGCTTCAAACACGCGGCCATCCTGGAGCGCGACGATGATTTGGTCGGCGTCGTTGATGACGTGTTTGTTGGTAATAATGTAGCCGCGCTCATCCATGATCACCCCGGAGCCGAGCGTTTTAATCTCAAGCTGGCTATGGGTGCTGCTGTTTAAGCTGCGATTGTAGACGTTGACTACCGCTGGCGCTGCGCGACGCACCGCCGAGTTGTAGCTCGCCGGGGATTCATCCATGCTGCTAAAGCGCTGGGAAGATAATGGATTCCACTGGCGTAAAGAGGGAACGGTAGCAATCAGTATGCCACCGACCAGTAAACCGAGTGCGACCGAACGTAAGAGCTTTACAAGCATGATACCGGCATCATTGATAAGGAAACTGGACGAAGCATACCACGAGTTAACCGGACATACATTCCATGCTACGTCCGGTTTTTTCGTGGATTAACGCATCAGCAGATAGATACTCTCTTCGCCACGCAGCACATTCACCGCAATAACTGCCGGTTTGGCTTCCAGTACTTTGCGCAGCTCTGCTATCGACTGTGTAGGCTGGCGGTTCACGCCAATGATGACATCGTCTTTATGTAGACCGACCTGGGCGGCCGGACTGCCTTTCTCAACGTTCGAGATGACAACGCCTTTCGTCCCGTTTTTCGCCTGGCCATCGCTCAGCGATGCGCCTTCCAGGGCCGGGATAATCAGCTGTGCGCTGGCGGTCGACGAAGTGCTCTTATCCAGCGTAACTTCGACATCCATCGGTTTACCGTCACGCAGCAGGCCCAGTTTAACCTTGGAGCCCGGTTCGGTGGTGGCAATGCGTGAACGCAGCTCCGCAAAGCTATTGAGCGGTTTACCGTTCAGGCTGGTAATCACATCACCTGACTTGATACCGGCTTTTGCCGAACCTGAGCCTGGCAGGACTTCGCTGACGAAGGCACCGCGCTGTACGTTGAGGTTAAAGGCTTTCGCGATATCCGCAGTCATTTCCATCCCGCGAATGCCAAGCAGACCACGCTTGATTTCACCAAATTGAATCAGCTGTTGTGCCAGGGTTTGCGCCATATTGCTCGGGATGGCGAAGCCTATCCCTACGCTGCCACCGCCGGGTGCCAGAATGGCGGTGTTGATACCAATCAGTTCACCGTTGAGGTTAAGCAGTGCGCCACCGGAGTTGCCGCGGTTAATGGCGGCATCGGTCTGAATAAAGTTTTCCAATCCTTCGAGATTCAGGCCGCTGCGTCCTAGCGCAGAAACGATACCTGAGGTGACGGTCTGACCGAGGCCGAACGGATTACCCACGGCCACGGCAAAGTCGCCGACGCGCAGTTTGTCGGAGTCGGCGATAGCGATCTGCGTCAGGTGGCTGGCTTTCTGAATTTGCAGCAGGGCGATATCACTTTGGTCATCGCTACCGATAAGTTTGGCGTCGAACTCGCGGCCGTCATTTAATTGCACGCTGATCTTTTGTGCATCGCTGATCACGTGATTGTTGGTGAGCACGTAGCCTTTAATCGCATCGATGATGACGCCAGAACCCAGCCCTTCAAACTGCTGTGTCGGTTCATTGGGTCCATTGCTGCCATCGTCACCAAAAAATTTCTTTAATTCGTCGGGTACCTGCTGGTTAACCGGTGCGGTGCCTTCAACCTGCACGCTAACGACTGCCGGCAGAACTTTCTCCAGCATGGGGGCCAGGCTTGGCACAGCACCCTGGCCGGGAACCTGTGTTGGCAGTGAGGCCAGTACCGGTGCCGGTACGGCAAGAGATAATCCAATGCTTAACGCTAACGCACTTAACAGTAAAGTCGATTTGCTCATTGATGCTGGCCCTCATGACCCTGGATATAAGGACAATGCTTCCCGAAAAAACTGATGTTATTGAAGTAAATATAGTCGGCGTGCGCAGAAGAGGACGGGCGCATGTCATGCGCCCGTAAAAAATAACTGAAATGCAGATTAATCGCGTTTAGCGCCGCTACGCAGCAGGCCAGAAGCGCCGTCAGAATAGTCGCGTGGCATCTGAACCGGAGCCTGGTCGTTGCCGGCTTCGGATTCTGCCAGACGGTTGCGGAACGGGTTGGCTTCCGGCGACATACCCGGCAGCAGGTTGCTGGAGCTTTTCGCCATATGCTGGTAAATCTGGCGATAATCGTCCGCCATGTTATCAAGCAGCTCGGCGCTGCGGGCGAAATGGCTGACCAGCTCTTCGCGGTACTCTTCCAGCTCGGCTTTGTTTTTCTCCAGTTCGTACTGCAACGCTTGCTGCTGGCGTAGCTTGCTATTACCAAAACGCATGGCCACGGCACCAATAATGATACCGACAACTAACCCAATTAGCGCGTATTCCCAGGTCATGAACATCTCCCGTTGTTTTGTTGTTCCGTAGGGTCTTGGCGGCTTCGGCAACTCCATGCCTACGCCCGATAGTGCCACTATAACCGCTAATCCCGTAGAAGTGGAATCCTGACGCATCATCGCGTAGTGTAGAACGGACTTTTTTTGGTCAATCGTGAAGTAAGACATACCGGTTTTCAAAGGAATAACAATTAGATCATGCAAAGCCTGTCCCCCACATCGCGCTATCTTCAGGCCCTCGAGCAGGGTAGTCATCAACCCGATGATGTTCAGCGTGAGGCGGTAAGCCGTCTCGACACTATTTATCAGGAACTCCAAAACAAACCCGCAGCCCCCGCTTCAGGCGGCGGACTGAAGGCGCGCTTCGGCAAGCTGTTGGGTAAAAAAGAGACCGACACGCCAACGGCGGTTCGCGGCCTTTATATGTGGGGCGGCGTGGGGCGAGGTAAAACCTGGCTAATGGATATGTTCTACCAAAGCCTGCCCGGTACACGTAAGCAGCGCCTGCACTTTCACCGGTTTATGCTGCGCGTGCACGAAGAGCTGGCGGCATTGCAGGGCCATAGCGATCCGCTCGAAATCGTCGCCGAGCGGTTTAAAGCGGAAACCGACGTGCTCTGTTTCGATGAGTTTTTTGTCTCTGATATCACGGATGCGATGTTGCTTGGCGGGCTGATGAAAGCGCTGTTTGCCCGCGGCATTACGCTGGTGGCAACGTCAAATATTCCACCGGATGAGCTGTACCGGAATGGCCTGCAGCGGGCACGTTTTGTGCCAGCGATTGAGGCCATCAAAGAACACTGCGATATCATGAATGTTGATGCTGGCATCGACTATCGCCTGCGTACGCTTACTCAGGCGCATCTGTGGCTGTCTCCGCTCAATAACGATACGCGCCAGCAGATGGATAAACTGTGGCTCGCGTTGGCGGGCACCTCGCAGCAGAATAAAACAACGCTGGAAATCAATCATCGCCCATTACCGACACTTGGCGTTGAAAACCAAACGCTGGCGGTTTCCTTTACCACCCTGTGCGTCGATGCGCGCAGTCAGCACGACTACATTGCGCTCTCGCGATTGTTCCATACGGTGATGCTGTTTGATGTCCCGGTGATGACCCCGCTTCTGGAGAGCGAGGCGCGGCGCTTCATTGCATTGGTTGATGAATTTTATGAACGCCACGTGAAACTGGTGGTGAGCGCAGAGGTCGAGCTCTACAACATCTATCAAGGGGAGCGGCTGAAATTTGAGTTCCAGCGCTGTCTGTCGCGTCTGCAGGAGATGCAGAGCGAGGAGTATTTAAAGCGTCCGCATATGCCGTGAGACCCAACCGGCATAAAACCCTGCGTAAATCACATAAAGGGGTCGATCTTTGACCCCGACTTCTCTATACTCTTGCGACCCCACGTTACGAGAGAGTTTTTTTCCCAAAACTTTCTATGCGCCGGCATAGGCTATTCGAAGGGGTAGGTTTGCTGGACAATGTCGTGTGAACCTCATCTGACTAAACGTTTGGGTGTTCACCAACGTGTAACTAATTTATTTGGGTAAGCTTTTAATGAAAACTTTTACAGCTAAACCAGAAACCGTAAAACGCGACTGGTATGTTGTTGACGCGACCGGTAAAACTCTGGGCCGTCTGGCTTCCGAACTGGCTCTGCGCCTGCGCGGTAAGCATAAAGCGGAATACACTCCGCACGTAGATACTGGCGATTACATCATCGTTCTGAACGCTGACAAAGTTGCTGTAACCGGCAACAAGCGTACTGACAAAGTATACTATCGTCACACTGGCTACGTCGGTGGTCTTAAAGAAGCGACCTTTGAAGAGATGATTGCTCGCCATCCTGAGCGTGTGATTGAAATCGCGGTTAAAGGCATGCTGCCAAAAGGCCCGCTGGGTCGTGCAATGTACCGTAAACTGAAAGTTTACGCAGGTAACGAGCACAACCACGCGGCACAGCAACCGCAAGTTCTTGACATCTAATCGGGATTATAGGCAATGGCTGAAAATCAATACTACGGCACTGGTCGCCGCAAAAGTTCCGCAGCTCGCGTTTTCATCAAACCGGGCAACGGCAAAATCGTTATCAACCAACGTTCTCTGGAACAGTACTTCGGTCGTGAAACTGCCCGCATGGTAGTTCGTCAGCCGCTGGAACTGGTCGACATGGTTGAGAAACTGGATCTGTACATCACCGTTAAAGGTGGTGGTATCTCTGGTCAGGCTGGTGCGATCCGTCACGGTATCACCCGCGCTCTGATGGAGTACGATGAGTCCCTGCGTGGCGAACTGCGTAAAGCTGGCTTCGTTACCCGTGATGCTCGTCAGGTTGAACGTAAGAAAGTCGGCCTGCGTAAAGCACGTCGTCGTCCTCAGTTCTCCAAACGTTAATTGGTTTCTGCTTCGGCAGACGGCAATTTGCGAAAAAACCCGCCTCGGCGGGTTTTTTTA
>NZ_LGHZ01000021.1 GCF_001266615.1 Kluyvera genomosp. 1
ACAGAGCCACAGCAGCCCGCTTACGAGCAGCCGCAGTACGCACAGCCACAGCAGCCCGCTTACGAGCAGCCGCAGTACGCACAGCCACAGCAGCCCGCTTACGAGCAGCAGCAGTACGCACAGCCGCAGCAGCCAGCCTACGAACAGCCGGCTTATCAGGAACCTCAGCACGCTCAGCCAGAAATTCCTGCGTATGAGCCACCGTATGCTGCTCAGGATCCGATCGCACCAACACATACCGCTGAGCCAGAACCGGCTGTAGAAGAAGAAATTAAACCCGCTCACCGTCCACCGCTTTACTATTTTGAAGAGGTGGAAGAGAAGCGGGCGCGTGAACGCGAGCAACTGGAGGCTTGGTATCAGCCTATCCCTGAACCATTAGCACCGGTTGAACAACGTGGTGTCTTCCCCTCGACAACTGCTTCGGTCTCCGTACCTGAACCTACGGCTGCCGTTGCACCGGTCGCAGCAAGCGTCCGTCATGCATCTGCTGCTACAGGCGTGGCCGCAGCCGCGGCAGCCGCATCAGCACCGTTATTTAGTCCAGCTGATGGCCCTCGTCCGCAGGTGAAAGAGGGCATAGGCCCGAAACTGCCACCACCGAACCGCGTACGTGTCCCAACGCGCCGTGAACTGGCATCTTATGGCATTAAACTGCCTTCGCAGCGCATGGCAGAAGAGCGCGCAGCGCGAGAAGCCGAAAATTATCAGCATGAAGACGCTGATAATCTCATAGACGATGATGCTGAAGCCCTGCATCAGGATGCGCTGGCCCGTCAATTTGCCGCGTCTCAACAGTCTCGCTACGGCGAAAATCATCTTAATGATGATGAAATTGGTGAAGAAGAGGATGCAGATACCGCAGCGGAAGCCGAACTGGCCCGCCAGTTTGCCGCTTCACAGCAGACTCGCTATTCCAGCGAGCAGCCGCAGGGGGCACGCCCATTCTCCGCTGAGGATTATGAATTCTCGCCGATGAAAACGCTGGTTGATGACACGCCGAAAGCGCCGCTGTTTACACCAGGCGTGATGCCGGAACCTGCACAGCCGCAGCAACACTATCAGCAGCAGCCGCCTCAGCATGCCCAAGGCTACCATCAGCCGCAGCATGCTGCGCAGCCATCGCAATATGCGCAGTCGCAGGCACCGGTTCAGCAGCCGGTTGCTCAACCGCCGCAGTACGCGCAACCGCAGGCAACGGTGCAGCAGCAGCCACCGCAGTATGCGCAGCCGCAACAGCAGCCTGTTACGCCACCGCAGGAAAGTTTAATTCACCCTCTGCTGATGCGTAATGGTGACGATCGTCCGCTGCAAAAGCCAACAACGCCACTGCCGTCGCTCGATCTTTTAACGCCTCCTCCAACGGAAGTTGAGCCGGTCGACACCTTCGCACTGGAGCAAATGGCGCGTCTGGTTGAAACCCGCCTGGCCGACTACCGCATTAAAGCGGATGTGGTTAACTACTCTCCAGGCCCCGTGATCACGCGTTTTGAGTTGAATCTGGCGCCTGGCGTTAAGGCTGCACGAATCTCTAACCTGTCGCGCGACCTGGCGCGTTCGCTATCAACCGTTGCCGTACGCGTGGTGGAAGTGATCCCGGGTAAACCGTACGTGGGTCTGGAACTGCCGAATAAAAAACGTCAGACCGTCTACCTCCGCGAAGTGCTGGACTGCGATAAATTCCGTGATAACCCATCACCGCTGACCGTGGTACTGGGTAAAGATATTGCCGGTGAACCGGTTGTTGCCGATCTGGCTAAAATGCCGCACCTGCTGGTTGCGGGTACCACCGGTTCTGGTAAGTCGGTTGGCGTGAACGCCATGATCCTCAGCATGCTGTATAAAGCGCAGCCGGAAGATGTTCGCTTCATCATGATCGATCCGAAGATGTTGGAACTCTCGGTCTACGAAGGCATTCCACATCTGTTGACGGAAGTAGTAACCGATATGAAGGATGCTGCCAACGCCTTGCGCTGGAGCGTCAACGAGATGGAGCGTCGCTACAAGCTGATGTCCGCTTTGGGCGTGCGTAATCTGGCTGGCTATAACGATAAGATTGCCGAAGCGGCTCGTATGGGACGTCCAATTCCGGACCCATACTGGAAGCCTGGTGACAGTATGGATGCTACCCATCCGGTACTGGAAAAACTGCCGTATATTGTGGTGCTGGTTGATGAATTTGCTGACTTGATGATGACCGTCGGTAAAAAAGTCGAAGAGCTTATTGCGCGACTGGCGCAGAAAGCGCGTGCCGCAGGGATTCACCTGGTACTGGCGACTCAACGTCCGTCGGTGGATGTGATTACCGGTCTTATTAAGGCCAATATCCCGACGCGTATTGCCTTTACGGTTTCCAGTAAAATTGACTCTCGCACGATTCTCGATCAGGGCGGTGCAGAGTCCCTGCTGGGCATGGGCGACATGCTTTATGCCGGTCCAAACTCGAATAACCCGGTACGTGTCCACGGTGCATTCGTTCGCGACCAGGAAGTTCACGCTGTGGTTCAAGACTGGAAAGCGCGTGGTCGTCCGCAGTATGTTGATGGCATCACCTCCGATACGGAAAGTGAAGGCGGCGCTGCAGGTTTTGACGGTGGCGAGGAGCTGGATCCTTTATTCGATCAAGCGGTGAATTTTGTTACCCAGAAGCGTAAAGCGTCAATTTCTGGCGTTCAGCGTCAGTTCCGCATTGGCTACAACCGCGCGGCGCGAATCATCGAACAGATGGAAGCGCAGGGCATCGTGAGCGAGCAGGGGCACAACGGCAACCGTGAAGTACTGGCACCGCCGCCGTTCGACTGATTGCAAAGATGGGTAAATAAGTCAAAATTAAGCATTTTCTTCTGTCACCTCGCGAAATGGCGTCATAGAGTGGGTGACAGAAGCTCTCCTGGCGGGAGCATGAGGCTATTTAAGGATTAACAATGAAAAAGTTCGCGATCACGTGTGCATTACTTTCCAGCTTTGTTGTTAGCAGCGTTTGGGCTGATGCCGCCGGTGACCTGAAATCTCGTCTGGACAAAGTGAGCAGCTTCCATGCGAGTTTTACCCAGAAAGTGACTGACGGTAGCGGTAATGCGGTACAGGATGGTCAGGGCGATCTGTGGGTTAAACGCCCGAATCTGTTTAACTGGCATATGACCCAGCCGGATGAAAGTGTTTTGGTTTCTGACGGTAAAACCCTGTGGTTCTACAATCCATTTGTCGAGCAGGCTACTGCTACCTGGCTGAAAGATGCGACCGGCAATACGCCGTTTATGCTGATTGCTCGTAACCAGGCCAGTGACTGGCAACAGTACAACATTCAGCAGACCGGTGATGATTTCGTTCTGACTCCGCGCGGCAACAATGGCAACCTGAAGAAATTCACCATTAACGTTGGTCGTGACGGCACCATCCATCAGTTTAGCGCCATTGAGCAGGACGATCAGCGCAGCAGCTATCAGCTGAAAACGCAGCAGAACGGCGCGGTTGACGCATCTAAATTCACCTTTACACCGCCGCAGGGCGTGACGGTGGACGATCAGCGTAAGTAAGAGGCATGCGTGGGCAATTTGTCGCTCGATTTTTCCGATAATACTTTCCAACCTCTGGCCGCGCGTATGCGGCCAGAAAATTTAGCGCAGTATATCGGCCAGCAGCATCTGTTGGCCGCCGGTAAGCCGCTGCCGCGAGCCATCGAAGCCGGACATCTGCATTCGATGATCCTCTGGGGGCCTCCGGGCACCGGTAAAACCACGCTGGCGGAAGTGATTGGCCGCTATGCTAACGCTGACGTAGAAAGGATCTCCGCGGTCACCTCTGGGGTAAAAGAGATCCGCGAGGCTATCGAGCGCGCCCGGCAGAATCGCAACGCTGGCCGGCGTACCATCTTGTTCGTTGACGAAGTCCACCGCTTTAACAAAAGCCAACAGGACGCCTTTCTTCCGCATATTGAAGACGGCACTATTACCTTTATCGGCGCAACCACCGAAAACCCATCGTTTGAACTCAACTCGGCGCTGCTCTCCCGCGCTCGAGTTTACCTGCTGAAGTCCCTCACGACCGAAGACATCGAGCAGGTTTTGACTCAGGCAATGGAAGACAAAGAACGTGGGTATGGCGGCCAGGATATTGTCCTACCGGATGAAACGCGTCTTGCTATTGCTGAGTTAGTGAACGGCGATGCCAGAAGGGCCCTCAACACGCTGGAAATGATGGCCGACATGGCGGAGCTTGATGCCAGCGGCAAGCGCGTGTTGCAGCCGCAGCTGCTGACGGAAATTGCCGGTGAGCGCAGCGCGCGTTTTGATAACAAAGGCGATCGCTTCTATGACCTGATTTCTGCACTGCACAAATCGGTACGCGGCAGTGCGCCTGATGCAGCCCTTTATTGGTATGCACGCATTATCACCGCCGGCGGCGATCCGCTCTACGTTGCACGACGCTGTCTGGCGATTGCTTCAGAAGATGTGGGTAATGCCGATCCGCGAGCGATGCAGGTGGCTATTTCCGCCTGGGATTGTTTTACCCGCGTCGGTCCTGCTGAAGGGGAACGGGCAATCGCCCAGGCGATTGTTTATTTGGCCTGTGCGCCGAAAAGTAACGCAGTTTATACCGCATTTAAAGCGGCAATGGCCGATGCCCGAGAACGTCCGGATTACGACGTGCCGGAACATTTGCGTAATGCGCCGACCAAACTGATGAAAGAGATGGGCTATGGGCAGGAATACCGCTATGCCCACGATGAGCCAAATGCCTATGCGGCGGGAGAAGAGTATTTCCCCAGCGAAATGGCGCAAACTCGCTACTATCGTCCAACGAATCGGGGTCTTGAAGGCAAGATTGGCGAAAAGCTCGCCTGGCTCGCTGAACAGGATCAAAATAGCCGCACAAAACGCTACCGCTAGCGCAGGCGTTGCGGTAATGTTGTCAATGTACCTCTGCGACCGCGGGCTGCGGTCGCATACTCCACTTTCAATTCGATAAGCATAGGATAAGCATGCTCGATCCCAATCTGCTGCGCACAGAGCCAGACGCAGTCGCAGAAAAACTGGCACGCCGGGGCTATAAGCTGGATGTAGATAAACTTCGCGCTCTTGAAGAGCGTCGTAAAGTACTGCAGGTAGAAACTGAAAATCTGCAGGCAGAGCGTAACTCGCGATCGAAATCCATCGGCCAGGCGAAAGCACGCGGGGAAGACATTGAGCCTTTACGCCTGGAAGTGAACAAGCTTGGCGAACAACTTGATGCCGCAAAATCTGAACTGGACGTTCTGCTGGCTGAAATTCGTGATATCGCGCTGGCGATTCCGAACGTTCCTCACGACGATGCTCCGGTCGGTAGAGATGAAAACGACAACGTTGAAGTCAGCCGCTGGGGTACCCCGCGTGAATTTGACTTTGAAGTTCGCGACCACGTGACGCTGGGTGAAATGCACAGCGGCCTGGATTTTGCCGCGGCGGTTAAACTGACCGGTTCACGTTTTGTGGTGATGAAAGGCCAGATCGCCCGTATGCACCGCGCATTGTCGCAGTTCATGCTGGATCTGCACACCGAACAGCATGGCTATAGCGAAAACTATGTACCTTACCTGGTTAACCACGATACTCTCTACGGTACCGGGCAACTGCCTAAATTCGCCGGCGACCTGTTCCATACTCGTCCACTGGAAGAAGAGTCTGACAGCAGCAACTATGCGCTGATCCCGACGGCGGAAGTGCCGCTAACTAACCTGGTTCGCGATGAAATCATCGACGAAGACGATCTGCCTATCAAAATGACTGCACATACGCCGTGCTTCCGCTCCGAAGCGGGTTCTTACGGTCGTGATACCCGTGGCCTGATCCGTATGCACCAGTTCGACAAAGTTGAAATGGTACAGATCGTTCGTCCGGAAGATTCCATGGCGGCGCTGGAAGAGATGACTGGACACGCGGAAAAAGTGCTGCAGTTACTGGGCCTTCCTTACCGTAAAATTATTCTATGCACCGGCGATATGGGCTTTAGCGCATGCAAAACCTATGACCTCGAAGTTTGGGTGCCTGCGCAGAATACCTATCGTGAAATCTCTTCATGCTCTAACGTCTGGGATTTCCAGGCGCGTCGCATGCAGGCTCGCTGTCGCAGCAAGTCTGACAAGAAAACGCGTCTGGTTCACACCCTGAACGGGTCTGGACTGGCGGTAGGGCGTACGCTGGTTGCCGTGCTGGAAAACTACCAGCAGGCAGACGGCCGCATTGAAGTTCCTGCGGTACTGCGTCCTTATATGAATGGTCTGGAATATATTGGTTAATTCTAACCATGTCGAAAAAAGCGCCGCAAGGCGCTTTTTTTATGTCTGACATTGATACCGAACAATACCTCTCCTGACAGAACGTTTAATACTCCCTTCTAAGTACTACCAGCATATAAAACTACAATAACAGAATTTCGTTATATAAATAACTATATAGCGATTAGTGTTTTCAATGTCAGCAACGAAGTGAGTATCCATGAAAACTGAAACCCCCGATGCTTTACTGGCAGCCGAGGTCAGCCGCCGTGGTTTGATGAAAACTACGGCGATAGGCGGACTGGCGATGGCCAGCAGCGCGTTAACGCTTCCGTTCAGCCGTATTGTCAGCGCCGCCGACGCAATTGCCCCAGCGACCGCTGCTGAACGCATTACCTGGAGCGCTTGTACGGTAAACTGCGGCAGCCGCTGCCCGCTGCGCATGCATGTTGTCGACGGTGAGATTAAGTATGTTGAGACCGACAACACTGGTGATGATGACTATGAAGGTCTCCATCAGGTTCGTGCCTGTCTGCGCGGCCGTTCCATGCGCCGTCGTGTCTATAACCCAGACCGTCTGAAGTATCCGATGAAGCGCGTGGGTAAGCGCGGGGAAGGCAAATTCGAGCGCATTAGCTGGGAAGAAGCTTTCGACCTCATTACCGACAATATGAAGCGCTTAATCAAAGATTACGGTAACGAGTCGATTTATCTCAACTACGGTACCGGTACGCTGGGCGGAACCATGACCCGCTCGTGGCCGCCGGGAAGTACGCTGATTGCACGCCTCATGAACTGCTGCGGTGGCTATCTGAACCACTACGGCGACTACTCCTCCGCGCAGATTGCCGCAGGTCTGAACTACACCTATGGTGGCTGGGCTGATGGCAATAGCCCGTCCGATATTGAAAACAGCAAACTGGTCGTTCTGTTTGGTAATAACCCTGGCGAGACGCGTATGAGCGGCGGCGGGGTGACCTACTATCTGGAACAGGCGCGGCAAAAATCCAACGCACGCATGATCATCGTCGATCCTCGTTATACCGATACCGGTGCGGGCCGCGAAGATGAATGGATCCCTATTCGTCCGGGTACCGATGCTGCGCTGGTCTCTGCGTTGGCGTGGGTAATGATCACGGAAAACATGGTCGACCAGCCGTTCCTCGATAAATATTGCGTGGGCTACGACGAGAAAACGTTGCCTGAAGGTGCTCCGGCGAACGGTCACTATAAGGCCTATATCCTGGGCCAGGGCAGCGACGCCACGGCGAAAACGCCGGAGTGGGCTTCTACGATCACCGGGATTCCTGTTGATCGTATCGTGAAGCTGGCGCGTGAAATCGGCAGTGCCAAACCGGCCTATATCTCTCAGGGTTGGGGACCACAACGCCACGCTAACGGTGAAATTGCTACCCGTGCTATTTCGATGCTGTCAATTCTGACGGGCAACGTCGGGATTCATGGTGGCAACAGCGGTGCACGCGAAGGTTCCTATGAAGTGCCATTCGAGCGTATGCCGACGCTGGAAAACCCAATTGAAACCAGCATTTCCATGTTTATGTGGACTGATGCGATCGTACGCGGCCCGGAAATGACCGCACTGCGCGACGGTGTTCGTGGGAAAGACAAACTGGATGTACCGATCAAAATGATCTGGAACTATGCCGGTAACTGTCTGATTAACCAGCATTCTGAAATCAACCGTACCCATGAAATTTTGCAGGATGATAAGAAGTGCGAAATGATTGTGGTGATTGACTGCCACATGACGTCGTCGGCGAAATATGCCGATATTCTGCTGCCGGACTGCACCGCATCCGAACAGATGGACTTCGCGCTTGATGCTTCCTGCGGCAACATGTCCTACGTTATCTTCACCGATCAGGTCATCAAACCTCGCTTTGAATGCAAAACGATTTATGACATGACGACCGAGCTGGCGAAACGCATGGGTGTGGAGCAGAAATTTACTGAGGGAAGGACCCAGGAAGGCTGGATGCGCCACCTGTATGAAATCTCTCGCCAGACCGTACCTGAGCTGCCAGATTTCGACACCTTCCGTAAGCAAGGCATCTTTAAGCAACGCGACCCGGAAGGGCATCACGTAGCCTACAAAGCATTCCGTGAAAATCCACAGGCGAATCCGCTGACGACGCCGTCGGGGAAAATTGAAATCTATTCGCAGGAGTTGGCGAAAATCGCCGCGACCTGGGAGCTGGCGGAAGGTGATGTTATCGATCCGTTGCCGATCTATACGCCAGGTTTCGAAAACTACAACGATCCGCTTGCCGGGAAGTATCCGCTGCAGCTGACGGGTTTCCACTATAAGTCTCGCGTTCACTCAACCTACGGTAACGTCGATGTACTGCAGGCGGCGTGCCGTCAGGAAATGTGGATCAACCCGCTGGATGCGAAGAAACGCGGCATTGCGAATGGCGATCGTATTCGTATCTTCAACGACCGTGGTGAAGTGCATATTGAAGCCAAGGTTACACCGCGCATGATGCCGGGCATCGTCGCGTTGGGTGAGGGCGCCTGGTACAACCCGGATGCGGGTCGTATCGATCAGGCCGGCTCTATCAACGTGCTGACTACCCAGCGCCCATCGCCGTTGGCGAAGGGTAACCCATCGCACACGAATCTCGTCCAGGTTGAGAAGGTGTAAGGAGTAACTGATGACCACCCAATATGGCTTTTTTATTGACTCCGCCCGCTGCACCGGTTGTAAAACCTGCGAGCTGGCCTGTAAAGATTACAAGAACTTAACCCCGGACGTCAGCTTCCGCCGTATTTACGAATACGCGGGCGGTGACTGGCAGGAAGACAACGGCGTCTGGAACCAGAACGTCTTTGCTTATTACCTGTCGATTGCATGTAACCACTGTGAAGATCCGGCCTGTACCAAGGTCTGCCCGAGCGGTGCGATGCACAAGCGTGAAGATGGCTTTGTGGTTGTTGACGAAGATGTCTGCATCGGCTGCCGCTACTGCCATATGGCCTGTCCATACGGTGCGCCGCAGTACAACGCCGCCAAAGGTCACATGACCAAATGCGACGGCTGCCACGAACGTGTGGCCGACGGCAAGAAACCGATCTGTGTGGAATCCTGTCCGCTGCGCGCGCTGGACTTCGGCCCGATTGAAGAGTTGCGCCAGAAGCACGGCCAGCTGGCTGCGGTGGCCCCGCTGCCTTCTGCGCACTTTACTAAGCCAAGTATCGTGATTAAGCCTAACGCCAACGCACGTCCGTGCGGTGACACAACCGGCTATCTGGCCAACCCGAAGGAGGTGTGAGATGGGAAGTGGATGGCATGAATGGCCGCTGATGATCTTCACGGTCTTTGGGCAGTGCGTTGCCGGTGGTTTTATCGTTCTGGCGCTGGCACTGATGAAAGGTCAGTTGCCGCGTGAGCAACAGCAGCGCGTAGTGCTGAGTATGTTTGCGCTGTGGGTGCTGATGGGCATTGGTTTTATCGCCTCGACGCTACACCTCGGTTCGCCGATGCGCGCGTTTAACTCGCTGAATCGCGTAGGGGCTTCCTCGCTGAGTAACGAAATCGCCAGTGGCGCCATCTTCTTTGCGGTGGGTGGAATTGGCTGGCTGCTGGCAGTCACCAATAAGCTGTCGTGCGCATTGCGTAGCGTATGGCTGGTGGTGACGATGGTGCTGGGCGTGGTGTTCGTGTGGATGATGGTGCGGGTGTACAACACTATCGATACCGTACCAACCTGGTACAGCATCTGGACGCCGCTGAGCTTCTTCCTGACGCTGTTTATCGGTGGCCCGCTGCTGGGTTACTTGCTGCTGTGCTGGTCGGGTGTGCAGGGCTGGGCGCTGCGTCTGCTGCCGGTTATTAGTCTTGCGGCGCTGGCGGTGAGCGTGGTGGTGGTGCTGATGCAGGGCGTTGAATTGGCCTCCATTCACAGCTCCATCCAGCAGGCTTCGGCGCTGGTACCGGACTACGGCTCGCTGATGGCGTGGCGTATTGCGGCTATCGTGCTGGCACTGGTGTGCTGGGTGGCTCCGCAGCTGAAGGGCTATCAGCCCGCGCTGCCGCTGCTCAGCCTGGCCTTTGTGCTGGTACTTATCGGAGAGCTCATTGGCCGCGGTGTGTTCTACGGTCTGCATATGACCGTCGGAATGGCGGTTGCCAGCTAAGTAAAGTAAGCTGCCAGGGCGACCTCGCCCTGGCACTTTTTGTTCATGAATTTTTTCGACCGAACCTCTTCTTGCTATTTTGTCTATTTCTCAATAAAAACAAACAAATAGATTTATCTAATGATTTTGTGCCCTCGCGCTGAATAAGAAACATCAATCGTGGCATCAGAAAGCGCGTATTGGCCGTAATCAGGTGGATTGACAATGTTTTTGGCAGTGGCATGATGCGCTCGAAATCTGTCTATCCTCACGGTTTGTAGCCCATGTCCACCTATACTCGCCCAGTGCTGTTATTGCTCTGTGGCTTACTTTTATTGACGCTGGCGATCGCGGTATTAAACACGCTCGTCCCGCTCTGGCTCGCCCATGAAAATCTGCCTACCTGGCAGGTGGGGATGGTCGGCTCGTCCTATTTTACCGGTAACCTGGTCGGTACTATGCTGACCGGACGTCTGATTAAGCGGCTGGGATTCAACTTCAGCTATTACATTGCTTCGCTTATCTTTGCCGCTGGCTGTGTAGGGCTGGGCTTTATGGTGGGCTTCTGGAGCTGGATGTTCTGGCGCTTCATCGCAGGTGTTGGCTGTGCCATGATCTGGGTGGTGGTAGAAAGCGCGCTGATGTGTAGCGGGACGTCACGTAACCGTGGGCGTCTGCTGGCTGCATATATGATGATGTACTATATCGGCACCGTGCTGGGTCAGCTTATCGTTAGCAAGCTGCCGACTGATATGGCGACCATTTTGCCGTTGATGACTGGGGTCGTATTGGCCGGGATTCTGCCTTTGCTGTTCACCCGTATTCTGAACCAGCAGAGCGAACCGCAGGACGGCACGACGCGTGTCTGGCCAATGTTCAAACTGCGGCAGGCGCGTTTGGGCGTCAATGGCTGTATTATTTCAGGTATTGTGCTGGGGTCGCTGTATGGTCTGATGCCGCTGTATCTTAACCACCGCGGTGTGAGTGATTCAGGGATTGGTTTCTGGATGGCGGTGATGGTCAGCGCCGGTATTCTGGGGCAGTGGCCGATTGGCCGTCTGGCAGACCGTTACGGTCGCCTGCTGGTACTGCGTGTGCAGGTGTTTGTGGTGATCCTTGGCTGCATCGCGATGCTCAATCAGGCGATGATGGCGCCGGCGCTGTTTATTCTTGGTGCTGCTGGTTTCACGCTGTATCCGGTTGCCATGGCCTGGGCTTGCGAAAAAGTAGAGCACCATCAGCTGGTGGCCATGAACCAGGCGCTGTTGTTGAGCTACACGATTGGCAGCCTGCTTGGCCCAACGTTTACCGCCATGTTGATGCAAAACTATTCTGATAACCTGCTGTTTATCATGATAGCCGGCGTATCATTTGTATACCTTATGATGCTTCTGCGCAAAGCCGGTCATCATCCAACGCCTGTTGCCCACGCCTGATATTCCATGCGCGTTGTCAGCCTGACAACGCGCCTCTCCACTTATTGCCACTATACGTATCTGGTGATGCGATGCACCGATCGGGCGAACTTATAACATTCTTAGTTCAACATCATTAACCCTATTTAATGTGCGTGATATTGGAATTTTGCCCCATGGCATTATCCTTTTCCTTACTGCGCTCGCATAATCATCCGTCTAAAAAACGCATTCGCGAATAATAGCATTCAAGGAACGGAATTTATGGCAAGCGGTCAGGATAAACAGCTGCGATGGTACAACATCGCGCTGATGTCGTTCATTACGGTTTGGGGCTTTGGTAACGTTGTTAATAACTACGCTAACCAAGGTCTGGTTGTTGTTGTTTCATGGATTTTTATCTTTGCTCTCTATTTTACGCCTTACGCGCTGATTGTTGGCCAGCTTGGCTCGACTTTCAAAGACGGCAAGGGTGGGGTGAGTACCTGGATTAAAAATACCATGGGGCCAGGATTGGCCTATTTGGCGGCATGGACCTATTGGGTGGTACATATTCCGTATCTGGCGCAGAAGCCGCAGGCAATTCTGATAGCGCTGGGATGGGCAATTAAGGGTAACGGTTCGCTGATCACTGAATATGGTGTTGTGGCGTTGCAAGGCTTTACATTAGCGCTGTTTATTTTCTTCATGTGGGTGGCATCCAGAGGAATGAAGTCACTCAAGCTGGTGGGTTCTATTGCCGGCATCGCTATGTTCATTATGTCGTTATTGTTCGTTGTAATGGCGGTGACTGCCCCAGCGATTACTGAAGTGACCATCGCGACCACCAATATTACCTGGCGGACGTTCATTCCGCATATTGATTTCACCTATATCACGACGATTTCGATGCTGGTGTTTGCTGTTGGCGGTGCGGAAAAAATCTCACCTTACGTGAATAACACCCGTAATCCGGGTAAAGAGTTTCCGCGGGGGATGATTTTTCTCGCGGTGATGGTGGCGCTATGTGCCATTCTTGGCTCACTGGCAATGGGGATGATGTTTGATTCCAATAATATTCCAGATGATCTGATGGCAAACGGTCAGTATTACGCGTTCCAGCGGTTGGGCGAGTACTACCACATGGGCAATACGCTCATGGTTATCTATGCTGTTGCAAACACCCTGGGACAGATTGCGGCGCTGGTGTTTTCTATCGATGCACCACTGAAAGTTTTGCTAAGCGATGCTGATAGCCGCTATATCCCAGAAAAACTGTGTCGGACTAATGCGTCGGGAACGCCGGTGAATGGTTACTTGTTGACGCTGGTGCTGGTTGCGCTACTCATCATGCTGCCGACGCTGGGTATCGGTGATATGAATAATCTCTACAAGTGGCTACTGAATCTCAACTCGGTGGTGATGCCGCTGCGCTACCTGTGGGTGTTTATCGCTTTTATTGCGGTGATTCGTCTGGGGCAGAAATACCGTTCAGAGTATGTCTTTATTCGTAATCGTTCGCTTGCGATGACCGTCGGCATATGGTGCTTCTTGTTTACCGCCTTTGCCTGCATAACGGGGATCTTCCCGAAAATGGCCGCCTTCACGCCGGAGTGGATCTTCCAGCTGTCGCTCAATGTTGCCATGCCGTTTGTACTGATAGGATTAGGACTGATTTTCCCTTTATTGGCACGTAAGCGCTAAAAACAGAGAACCCGGCGTTATGCCGGGTTCTTAATAATAGGCAGGGAGCTTAGTACATCACCTTATGACCGTACTGCTCGAGGATACCTTTCACACGTTCCATGGTCTCTTTCTTTGGCGGATGAACGCCGTCTAGTTTGTACTCTTCACCCATCGCTACCCACTTGTGTTTGCCCAGTTCGTGGTAAGGCAGCAGTTCGATTTTCTCAACGTTGCCCATATCGCGGGTAAACTCACCCAAGCGATGGGCAGAATCGTCATCGTCTGACCAGCCAGGCACCACGACGTAGCGGATCCAGACCTTAATGTCTTTCTTCGACAGATACTTGGCAAACTCCAGCGTACGATGGTTGGAGACACCCACCAGATTCTGGTGAATATCGTCATTCATCTGCTTGAGATCGAGCATGACCAGGTCGGTCACTTCCAGCAGTTCATCAATGACTGGATCGTAGCGACGAACGAAACCGTTAGTATCGAGACAGGTGTGTATACCTTCTTTATGACAGGCGCGGAACCAGTCGCGGACGAACTCAGCTTGAAGAATGGCTTCACCGCCGGATGCGGTTACGCCACCACCGGATGCATTCATAAAGTGGCGATAGGTCACCACTTCTTTCATCAGTTCTTCAACAGTAATCTCTTTACCGCCATGTGTATCCCACGTATCGCGGTTGTGGCAGTAAAGGCAGCGCATCAGGCAGCCCTGGAAGAAGGTAATAAAGCGGATGCCTGGGCCATCAACGGTGCCACAGGACTCAAAGGAGTGAATACGACCAATTACAGACATTGCGGTGTTATCTCCAGTTCTTCCCGGCTTCCAGCCAGGTTTGCGAGCACGGTTATAAAGCCGCGTCGAGTTTATTTTGCGTGTTAACCTCATTATAGAAGTCAGCAGGCAAAATCCACTCAGCGTGAGTAGGTTATAAGAAAGGCCCCACCGAGGTGGAGCCTTTATTTTACGCGTTTTTAATCGCGATTTCAGTCAAATCTATTAGATAGATTGAGTGAAGGTACGAGTGATAACGTCCTGCTGCTGTTCTTTAGTCAGGGAGTTAAAACGTACTGCGTAGCCAGATACGCGGATGGTCAGCTGAGGATATTTCTCAGGATTTTCCATCGCGTCGAGCAGCATTTCGCGGTTCATAACGTTAACGTTCAGGTGCTGACCGCCTTCGATAGACGCTTCGTGGTGGAAGTAACCATCCATCAGACCTGCCAGGTTGGTTTTACGAACGTCGTCGTCTTTACCCAGTGCGTTAGGAACGATAGAGAAGGTATAAGAGATACCATCTTTAGCGTAAGCAAACGGCAGTTTCGCAACGGAGGTCAGAGAGGCAACAGCACCTTTCTGGTCACGACCGTGCATTGGGTTAGCACCTGGGCCGAATGGCGCGCCAGCACGACGACCGTCTGGGGTATTACCGGTTTTCTTACCATAAACCACGTTAGAGGTGATGGTCAGAACAGACTGAGTCGGGATAGCGTTACGGTAAGTAGTCAGTTTCTGAATTTTCTTCATGAAACGTTCTACCAGGTCAACAGCCATGTCATCTACGCGAGCATCGTTGTTACCAAACTGCGGGTATTCGCCTTCGATTGCGAAGTCGATAGCCAGACCATCTTCGTCACGAATTGGTTTAACTTTCGCATATTTGATTGCAGACAGGGAGTCAGCAGCAACGGACAGACCTGCGATACCACACGCCATGGTGCGGATAACGTCACGGTCGTGCAGCGCCATCAGAGAGGCTTCGTAGCTGTACTTGTCGTGCATGTAGTGAATCACGTTCAGCGCGGTGACATACTGTTTAGCCAGCCAATCCATGAAGTGATCCATGCGGTCCATAACTTCGTCGAAGTTCAGAACGTCGCCTTTGATAGGATCAGTTTTAGGACCAACCTGCATTTTCAGTTTTTCATCAACGCCGCCGTTGATTGCGTACAGCATGGTTTTCGCCAGGTTTGCACGAGCACCGAAGAACTGCATTTGTTTACCAACGATCATTGGGCTTACGCAGCAAGCGATAGCGTAGTCATCGTTGTTAAAATCAGGACGCATCAGGTCATCGTTCTCATACTGCAGGGAAGAAGTATCGATGGATACTTTTGCTGCGTATTTTTTGAACGCCAGTGGCAGTTTTTCAGACCACAGAACGGTGATGTTCGGCTCTGGAGAAGGACCCATGGTGTACAGGGTATTCAGGAAGCGGAAGCTGTTTTTGGTAACCAGAGTACGGCCATCAACGCCCATACCACCGATAGATTCAGTTGCCCAGATTGGGTCACCGGAGAACAGTTCATCGTACTCAGGAGTACGCAGGAAGCGAACCATACGCAGTTTCATGACCAGATGGTCAATCATTTCCTGAGCTTCTTGTTCAGTGATTTTGCCTGCTTTCAGGTCACGTTCGATGTAGATATCCAGGAAGCTGGAGGTACGACCGAAGGACATTGCAGCGCCGTTCTGAGATTTAACCGCAGCCAGGTAGCCGAAGTAAGTCCACTGAATAGCTTCCTGAGCGTTGGTAGCAGGACCGGAGATGTCGTAGCCGTATTTAGCAGCCATCTCTTTGATCTGACCCAGCGCACGGTGCTGTTCGGAGATTTCTTCACGCAGACGGATAGTCGCTTCCAGGTTTACGCCGTTTTCCATGTCAGACTGCAGGGACAGGAACTGTGCGTATTTGTCTTTCATCAGGAAGTCGATACCGTACACCGCGATGCGACGGTAGTCACCGATGATACGACCACGGCCGTACGCATCTGGCAGACCAGTCAGAACGCCAGATTTACGGCAGTTCAGAATGTCTTTGGTGTAAACATCGAAGACGCCCTGGTTGTGGGTTTTGCGATATTCGGTGAAGATTTTTTTCAGCATTGGGTCCAGCTCGCGATTGTACGCTTTGCAAGAACCTTCAACCATTTTAATACCACCGAACGGGATAATCGCACGTTTCAGTGGAGCTTCAGTTTGCAGACCAACAATTTTTTCCAGCGCTTTATTGATGTAGCCAGCGTCGTGGGAAGTGATGGTAGATGCAACGGAGGTGTCAAAATCAACTGGCGCGTGAGTGCGGTTTTCCAGTTTAACGCCTTCCATAACGTTGTCCCACAGCTTGGTGGTCGCGTCAGTTGCGCCAGCCAGGAAGGACTCGTCACCCTCATACGGAGTGTAGTTTTTCTGGATGAAGTCACGTAAGTTTACTTCATTCTGCCAGTCACCTTTGGTAAAACCTTCCCAGGCTGTGGCTAACTTTTCATTAAGTTCGGACATGTAACACCTACCTTCTTAAGTGGACTTTTATTTACTGCCTGGAGCAGCCGTCAATTAATGACGGTCACCGCCACGCAGGTAAATGACCCAGTATGTCAACCCAACCAGCAAACCGCCGCCGATGATGTTCCCGATAGTCACGGGAATCAGGTTATCGGTGATGAAGTGCATCACGGTCAGGTGAGAGAAATTTTCCGGAGAAGAACCAACAGCGGTCCAGAATTCCGGGCTAGCAAAATCGCGTATTACGATACCCATCGGGATCATAAACATGTTTGCGATACTGTGCTCAAAACCGCTGGCAACGAACATGGCAACCGGTAAAACCATAATCATGGCTTTATCCATCAGGCTGCGGCCAGAGTAGCTCATCCACACCGCCAGACAGACCATCAGGTTTGCCAGGATGCCGAGAGCAACGGCTTCAATAAATGTATGATGCAATTTGTGATCGGCAGTTTGCAGGACATTTAGCCCCCATCCGCCGTTGGCCGTCATATATTCACCGGACAGCCACATGAGCAGTACGAAGAGCAGGCAACCTACCAGGTTACCAACATAGACGTTGAGCCAGTTTTTCGCCAGTTGACCCCAGGTGATTCGGCCGCTGGCTTTCGCAACAACGATAAGCACGGTCGAGGTAAAGAGGTCGGCGCCACAAATAACGCAAAGAATGAGGCCTAGTGAGAAGCAGATACCACCAATCAGTTTCGCAATGCCGAACGGCATGCCAGCTGTACCTGTGGTGGCTGTAATATAAAATACAAAAGCAATCGAGATGAAGACGCCCGCAGTAATCGCCAGATAAAAGGTTTTCAGCGGATGTTTGGTTGCTTTATAGACACCTGCTTCTTCGGCAACTTTGGCCATTGCAGCAGGGAGAAGTAGATCAAAAGGGTTGTCAGCTTTCACACTAACTCTCTCTTTTTATTTAATCGGCGACGAGATACTAACAAAGCATTATAGATGAGAAATTGATATAGATCATATCCCGCCGGGCTTATAGGCCTGCAAGTTGGATGGTTTTTCAACGAAAGCAGGGTAATTTATTGAATATAATGATAAAAATAAATTTTAAGATTTGCAAATTCAGTTGAATTATTTCTTTACCCTTCATTTTGCTAGTTAATTAAAATGGAGTAATGATCAAGTAAATTAACAATAAAAGTAAGCTACTAATAATTGAGTTTACTTATCTTTAACTTTATTTTCACACTGAGTTGAAGCGAAGCGCGGAAATAAAAAAGGGGCCAACAAGTGGCCCCGTAATATAGCGTAGAGTAAAGGTTAAAACCTACTTTTTCTGTGGGGAAAACTTATTTCCCCCAGAACGCAGCTTTCGCACGCTGCAGTTTTTCGTAGGCTTGCAACAGCGACTGATGTGCAGGGAAGGCTTTCAGTGAACCGTCAACCGGCTGCAGGCCATAGAAGGCCTCTTCACCACTCAGGGCCGCACTGGCGGCTTCTACAGCTTCAGCACCGTACATACGCACGAAGGCATTGAGGTATTGCAGCGGTTCGCGCTCTTCTTCCTGAGACAATAGCAGCAGCGTCTGCAGGCAGCGGTAGTAGTTCGCACGTTCTGCGCTGAAGACCGAGGCGTTAAATTCCATGGTCCATTCGGTCCAGATCAGCGCCTGTTCCAGATCGCCGCCCGCCAGCGCCAGCATCGCTTTCAGCTCGCCGACACGCAGAGTGTACCAGCCGTTATCGGAACCGGTCGCCAGACCCAGCAGTTCACGCACGCGAGTGAAGTCGTCCAAACCTTCATCATCGATCTGCTCGATAAGATTCAGGTACTCTTCTTTTTCCCACTCGCTGCCCGGCAGAGAGAGAATGGTTTCGCGCAGGTGGCTACCCATATTGTTGTTGGCCAGCCACAGATCTTCCGCAGGATAAATATCGGACATGCCTGGCACAATAATGCGGCAAGCGTAAACGCTCAGGTGCTCATAGTCAGCGATGTACACTTCTTTATCTTCCGCGTTGAAGATAGCCATCAGCGTCGCGAACTCTTCTTCAGTAGTACCAGAGAAGCTCCAGTCAGCGAATGGATAGTCAGCATCCTGCTTGAACAAATCCCAGGAAATTGAACCGCTGGAATCGATGAAATGAGTTTCCAGGTTGGTATGTTCAGCCACTTCTTCATCATCGAAGGTTGGCGGGGTAAACACGTCGAGGTCTTTCAGACCACGGCCCTGAAGCAGTTCGGTAACGGTACGCTCCAGTGCAACACCGAAGTCTGGGTGCGCGCCGAAGGAAGCGAAGCAGGTACCGTTCGCTGGGTTGAACAGCACAACGCAGATAACCGGGTATTTACCGCCCAGTGAGCCATCGTATGCGAAGATTGGGAAGCCTTCGGCCTCCAGTTTAGCGATAGACTCAACGACGCCAGGATAACGAGCCAGCACTTCGGATGGAATTTCCGGCAGACTGATGCTCTCCGCGATGATGCGATTTTTGACATAACGCTCGAACACTTCCGACAGCCCCTGAACGCGGGCTTCGTTACGGGTGTTGCCAGCAGACATGCCGTTGGAAACATACAGGTTGGCGACGATGTTCATTGGAATATAAATGGTTTCGCCGTCGGACTGGCGAGTGAACGGCAGACCGCACACACCGCGATCGTCATTCCCGGACTGCAGATCGACCAGCATGCTCGCAGTCAGTTGATCGTCAGGATCGTAGAATGCGCGCAAACGAGCGTCGAGCAGACCTTCTGGTACATCGTCGTTCTCAGTCAGCGGGAACCATTTCTCGTTCGGATAGTGTACGAACGGGCCATTGGCGATTTCATCGCCCAGCCAGAAATCAGCAAAGAAATAGTTGGTAGAGAGACGTTCAAAGTACTCACCCAGCGCTGACGCCAGCGCTGCTTTTTTGGTGGCGCCTTTGCCGTTGGTAAAGCATAAAGAGCATGCCTTATCACGAATATGCACCGACCAGACGTTAGGAACAGGGTTCAACCAAGAGGCTTCTTCAATATCGAAACCCAGGTCGAGCAGCTTTTGCTGGAAGCGAGCGATGGAATCTTCCAGCGCGGCATCTTTGCCGGGAATATAGGTCTGCGTCATAGCAATCTCTTTTGTCGTACGGAAAGCGCGCAATGATACGGGTTTTGCGTGACGGGTGCTATCTCCGGCGAAAATAAAAGGGCCGTCTATGCTTATAAGCAATAACCTATTGTTAAGGCGTGGAAAAGATGAAAGCGTTTGATCTTCAACGGATGGCGTTTGATAAATTCCCGCCTGAATTTTTAGGCGAAGTCGCGTTAAGAACCCTGTTTACCTTTTTATTAGTCTTTCTCTTTCTCAAAATTACCGGGCGTCGCGGCGTTCGGCAGATGTCGCTGTTTGAAGTTCTGATCATTCTGACGTTGGGTTCAGCGGCAGGGGACGTCGCTTTTTATGATGATGTGCCGTTGGTGCCGGTTTTTGTGGTGTTCGTCTCCCTTGCTTTACTTTACCGTTTGGTGATGTGGCTGATGTCGAAAAGCGAAAAGCTGGAGGATTTGCTGGAAGGCAAAGCTATTGTCATTGTGAAAGAGGGGCAACTCGCGTGGGAGAACGTTCGTAAAGCCAATATGACCGAGCTGGAGTTTCTGATGGAACTGCGGCTTAACAGCGTTGAACAGCTGGGGCAAGTCAGGTTGGCGATTATGGAGACCAACGGCCAAATCAGTGTTTTCTATTATCCTGACGACGACGTCAAGCCGGGTTTGTGCATTTTGCCAGAAAGCTTCGCGCCGAGATTTAAGGTGATGCCAGCGTCGGGCGAGTACGCTTGTGCGCGATGTAGCTATGTCGTCAGCCTTGAGGTCGGTTGTCGTCAATTATGTCCTCGCTGTACGAATCCAGTATGGACGAAGGTTAGCCGGGCGAAACGCGTCGCCTGACAGCTATTTTGTCGGTTTTGACGTACTCGAGCGGAAGAATGTTTTGTGTGACGATCAACGCAATTCGCGGGCGAAAAGTTTTAGACATTGCGGCGCGTGTCACTGAATGATAAAACCGATATCCACAGTTATTACTTATGGCTTTTAGCGTGGTGAGGGAAAATGGCTCAGGTTTTTAATTTCAGTTCAGGTCCGGCAATGTTACCGGCAGATGTTCTTAAATTGGCGCAGCAAGAACTTTGCGACTGGAACGGGTTAGGTACGTCGGTAATGGAAGTCAGCCACCGTGGTAAAGAATTTATCCAGGTGGCCGAGGAAGCAGAAAAAGATTTCCGCGACCTGCTCAATATCCCTTCCAACTACAAAGTTCTGTTTTGCCATGGCGGCGGTCGCGGTCAGTTTGCCGGCGTTCCGCTGAATATCCTGGGCGATAAAACCACCGCCGACTACGTTGACGCTGGCTACTGGGCTGCCAGTGCGGTTAAAGAAGCAAAAAAATACTGCACACCGAACGTGATTGACGCCAAGGTTACCGTTGATGGTAAACGCGCAGTGAAACCGATGCGTGAATGGCAGCTTTCCGATAATGCGGCCTATCTGCATTTCTGCCCGAATGAAACCATTGACGGTATTGCGATTGAAGAAACGCCGGACTTTGGGAAAGACGTTGTCGTTGCTGCTGATTTTTCCTCCACCATTCTGTCGCGTCAAATTGACGTGAGCCGCTACGGTGTTATTTATGCGGGCGCGCAGAAAAACATCGGTCCTGCTGGCTTAACGTTGGTGATCGTGCGCGAAGATCTTCTGGGTAAAGCGCATGTAGCCTGTCCGTCAATCCTCGACTACACCGTGCTGAACGACAATGATTCTATGTTTAACACGCCACCGACTTTTGCCTGGTATCTTTCTGGCCTGGTGTTTAAATGGCTGAAAGAGCAGGGTGGCGTAGAAGCCATGGATCGCATCAATCAGCAAAAAGCCGATCTGCTGTATAGCACTATTGATGGCAGTGATTTCTACCGCAATGATGTCGCGAGCGCCAACCGCTCCCGCATGAACGTTCCATTCCAGCTGGCTGATAGCGCGCTGGATAAAGTGTTCCTCGAAGAGTCGTTTGCGGCCGGTCTGCATTCACTGAAAGGCCACCGTGTGGTTGGCGGGATGCGCGCTTCTATCTATAACGCAATGCCGCTGGCTGGCGTACAGGCGCTGACGAACTTCATGCAAGACTTCGAACGCCGTCACGGTTAATCTGGCTGTATCTATTCATCCCCACGGTTACGCCGTGGGGTTTTTACTTCTGTTTTAGAGAGTTGAGTTTCATGGAATCCCTGACGTTACAACCTATCGCGCGTGTCGACGGCACCATTAATCTGCCCGGTTCAAAAAGCGTGTCGAACCGCGCACTGCTGCTGGCGGCATTGGCTCGTGGCACCACCGTCCTGACCAATCTGCTGGACAGTGATGATGTTCGCCACATGCTGAACGCGCTGAAGGCTCTGGGAATTCACTATACCCTGTCCGCCGATCGTACCCGTTGTGAAGTCACCGGTAATGCGGGCATGTTGCAGTCATCTGACGAGCTGGAATTGTTCCTCGGCAACGCTGGCACGGCGATGCGCCCATTGGCAGCCGCTTTATGCTTGGGGACCAATAATATTGTGCTGACCGGCGAGCCGCGTATGAAAGAGCGCCCAATTGGTCATCTGGTCGATGCTTTGCGCCAGGGCGGTGCCCAGATTGATTATCTGGAACAGGAAAACTATCCGCCTTTGCGCCTGAAGGGTGGATTTACCGGTGGTAACGTCGAAGTGGATGGCAGCGTATCCAGTCAGTTCCTCACCGCGCTGCTGATGACTGCACCGCTGGCACCTCAGGACACGACAATCGCCATTAAAGGCGACCTGGTGTCTAAACCGTATATCGATATCACTCTGCACCTGATGAAAACTTTCGGCGTGGAAGTGGAAAACCAGAACTACCAGCGCTTTGTGGTGCGTGGTCGTCAGCAGTACGTTTCCCCTGGCCAATATCTGGTGGAAGGGGACGCGTCTTCGGCTTCATATTTCCTTGCTGCGGGCGCTATTAAAGGCGGCACAGTGAAGGTCACTGGCATCGGTCGTCACAGCGTTCAGGGCGATATCCGTTTTGCGGATGTGCTGGAAAAAATGGGCGCTACCGTGACCTGGGGCGATGATTTTATTGCTTGCACGCGCGGTGAACTTAACGCTATCGACATGGACATGAACCACATCCCTGATGCCGCCATGACCATCGCTACCGCTGCGCTGTTTGCCAAAGGGACGACCACGCTGCGTAACATCTACAACTGGCGAGTGAAAGAGACCGATCGCCTGTTCGCGATGGCGACTGAACTGCGCAAAGTGGGTGCAGAAGTGGAAGAGGGCGAAGACTACATTCGCGTTACGCCGCCTGCGACGCTTAATTTTGCGGAAATTGGTACTTATAACGATCACCGTATGGCGATGTGTTTCTCGCTGGTGGCGCTGTCCGATACGCCTGTGACCATTCTCGACCCGAAATGTACGGCGAAAACGTTCCCGGATTATTTCGAACAGTTGGCGCGTATCAGCACTCTGGCTTAACGCTGATCTTAGCATAAAAAATACACTTTCTGGGCTGGCATCTTGCCAGCCCACTATACTTATCTATTCTCCTGCACTTCTTAGGCCTAATTCTGGAATTCGCAGACAAAAGTAACCGTCGGGCGCAGAGATGCGTATAATGCGCGGCGTTTACGTTGATTACGCCTTTTATTAAGGAGATAGAGATGACGGCAATTGCCCCGGTAATTACCATTGATGGCCCAAGTGGCGCGGGTAAAGGCACACTGTGCAAAGCCATGGCAGAAGCATTGCAATGGCATTTACTGGATTCGGGCGCGATTTATCGCGTACTGGCTTTGGCTGCGTTGCATCATCATGTTGACGTGACCTCGGAAGATGCGCTCGTTCCCCTGGCGGTTCACCTGGACGTTCGCTTTGTTTCGACTGACGGTACGCTGGAAGTCATTCTTGAAGGTGAAGACGTGAGCGGTGAAATCCGCACCCAGGACGTTGCTAATGCGGCTTCCCAGGTTGCCGCATTCCCACGCGTTCGTGAAGCGCTGCTGCGTCGTCAGCGCGGTTTCCGTGAAGCACCAGGCCTGATTGCCGATGGCCGTGATATGGGGACAGTCGTCTTCCCGGATGCGCCGGTAAAAATCTTCCTTGATGCGTCATCGGAAGAACGTGCCAACCGCCGCATGCTACAGTTGCAGGAAAAGGGCTTTAGTGTTAACTTTGAGCGCCTTTTGGCAGAGATAAAGGAACGTGACGACCGCGATCGTAATCGTGCCGTTGCGCCACTGGTTCCTGCCGCTGATGCTTTAGTGTTGGATTCCACCACCTTAAGCATTGAGCAAGTAATTGAAAAAGCGTTAGACTATGCGCGCCAGAAATTGGCACTCGCGTAAAACGCGACAGAATTTTGTAGTACCCCCGTTGCAATGGATTGACAGCGGGTATGTGAAACAACCCCATCCGACAAGGTGTCAGGTGGACGTTAAATCTAACTTCGAAGATTAAACATGACTGAATCTTTTGCTCAACTATTTGAAGAATCTTTAAAAACAATCGAAACCCGTCCGGGTTCCATCGTTCGTGGCGTTGTTGTTGCTATCGACAAAGACGTCGTCCTGGTTGATGCGGGCCTGAAATCTGAATCTGCAATCCCTGCAGAGCAGTTCAAAAACGCAGCCGGCGAGCTGGAAATCCAGGTCGGTGACGAAGTTGACGTTGCGCTGGACGCAGTAGAAGACGGCTTCGGCGAAACCCTGCTGTCCCGTGAGAAAGCTAAGCGTCACGAAGCTTGGATCACGCTGGAAAAAGCATACGAAGACGCTGAAACTGTTGTTGGTGTTATCAACGGCAAAGTTAAAGGTGGCTTCACTGTTGAGCTGAACGGTATTCGTGCGTTCCTGCCAGGTTCCCTGGTAGACGTTCGTCCAGTGCGCGATACGCTGCACCTGGAAGGCAAAGAGCTTGAGTTCAAAGTAATCAAGCTGGACCAGAAGCGTAACAACGTTGTTGTTTCTCGTCGTGCCGTTATCGAATCCGAAAACAGCGCAGAGCGCGATCAGCTGCTGGAAAACCTGCAGGAAGGCATGGAAGTTAAAGGTATCGTTAAGAACCTCACTGACTACGGTGCATTCGTTGATCTGGGCGGCGTTGATGGCCTGCTGCACATCACTGATATGGCATGGAAACGCGTTAAGCATCCAAGCGAAATCGTAAACGTTGGCGACGAAATCACTGTTAAAGTGCTGAAATTCGACCGCGAACGTACTCGTGTATCTCTGGGCCTGAAACAGCTGGGCGAAGATCCATGGGTAGCTATCGCTAAGCGTTATCCAGAAGGTACCAAACTGACTGGCCGCGTGACCAACCTGACCGACTACGGCTGCTTCGTTGAAATCGAAGAAGGCGTTGAAGGCCTGGTACACGTATCCGAAATGGATTGGACCAACAAAAACATCCACCCATCCAAAGTTGTTAACGTTGGTGACGTAGTGGAAGTTATGGTTCTGGATATCGACGAAGAACGTCGTCGTATCTCCCTGGGTCTGAAGCAGTGCAAAAACAACCCATGGCAGCAGTTCGCTGAAACCCACAACAAGGGCGACCGCGTTGAAGGTAAAATCAAGTCTATCACTGACTTCGGTATCTTCATCGGCCTGGACGGCGGCATCGACGGCTTGGTTCACCTGTCTGACATCTCCTGGAACGCTACAGGCGAAGAAGCAGTTCGTGAATACAAAAAAGGCGACGAAATCGCAGCTGTGGTTCTGCAGGTTGACGCAGAACGTGAACGTATCTCCCTGGGCGTTAAACAGCTCGCAGAAGATCCGTTCAACAACTGGGTTGCTCTGAACAAGAAAGGCGCTATCGTTAACGGTAAAGTGACTGCAGTTGACGCTAAAGGCGCAACCGTAGAACTGGCTGACGGCGTTGAAGGTTACCTGCGTGCTTCTGAAGCATCCCGTGACCGCGTTGAAGATGCAACTCTGGTTCTGAGCGTTGGCGATGACGTTGAAGCTAAGTTCACCGGCGTTGATCGTAAAAACCGCGCAATTAGCCTGTCTGTTCGTGCTAAAGACGAAGCTGACGAGAAAGATGCAATCGCTACTGTTAACAACAAACAGGAAGACGGCAACTTCTCCAACGCTATGGCTGAAGCATTCAAAGCAGCTAAAGGCGAGTAATCTTGCCGATTTGGGTTTAACAACCTGAATTGTGATGAGTTTACTTGACAGATTGCAGGTTTCGGCCTGTAATCTAGCACAAAGGGCGGCTACGGCCGCCCTTGTTTAATAAGCTGTTAGCTAATTTTCCTTAAAAGGAAACCGGAGGAATCATGACCAAGTCAGAATTGATTGAAAGACTTGCCAGCCAGCAATCCCATATCCCTGCAAAAGCAGTGGAAGATGCGGTGAAAGAGATGCTGGAGCATATGGCCTCAACCCTTGCTGAGGGTGAGCGCATTGAAATCCGCGGTTTCGGCAGCTTCTCTCTGCACTACAGAGCACCACGTACCGGGCGTAACCCGAAAACTGGCGACAAAGTGGAACTGGAAGGCAAATATGTGCCGCACTTCAAGCCGGGTAAAGAACTGCGCGATCGCGCCAATATTTACGATTGAGTTCGTCTCGCCAAGTGCGACAAACTTGATTGAGAGAAAAGCACCTACGGGTGCTTTTTTCGTTTCTGAAATACCGATTCTACGATCACAATCCCCATTTCTTTGCGGTCTCTGCGGAATGCGTCTCGCAGTTTGGCTGCAACGTAGAGTTGCTTTAAACGCTGCTCTGGAATCTTCTCCGTAAACCCATTTTTAACCACGCGACACACGACTAAGCCAGCGCGACACTTCTGCTATCAAGGAGGTGTAAATGCGTCTACCACATTTGGCTTGTTGCGTGCTACTGGGCATTCTACCGCTTAGTGTATTGCCCGAGTTGCCGTCACCAGGCACCATCAAATTAGCCATTGTAGGGTGTGTAGCGCTGGTGTTTTTTGGGCGAATGGGACGCGTAGCCTGTCTTATTGGGCTTTTCTTTTGTTGGGGCGTTCTTGCTGCATGGCGGGTGTTGCTGCCAGCCGAAATCCTGCCGGGGAAAAATCGACATATTGAGATTGTACTCACGCAAACGGATGGGCAAACCACACACCGTGGCATCATTACGCATCTGGAAGGGCAGCGTTATTTTGCGCGAACAGAGATTGCTTTATATGGGAGCTATCTGCCAAAGCCTCCCTGTGTTGGGCAACATTGGCGTATAGCGGTAAGTGCGCGAGCCGTGCACGGACAGCTTAATGAAGGTGGCTTTGATGCACAGCGCTATGCACTCTCGCAGAACCGCCCGCTGACGGGGCGAATTGTTGACGCGCAACCGCTGGATACCGATTGTAGTCTACGTGGGCAATTCTTGGCCTCGTTGCAAGCATTGCTTGCGGACTATGAATGGCGGGATGTGATGTTGGCATTGGGGATGGGGGAGCGTCTTTCGGTCTCCCCGGAAATTAAAATGTTGATGCAGCAAACCGGGACTTCACACCTGATGGCGATTTCGGGGCTACATATTGCACTTGGCGCATCGCTGGGGTGGCTGTTGATTCGTGGTATTCAATTCTTCCTGCCCAGCTGGCTTATCGGCTGGCGTTTTCCATCTCTGATTGGACTCATGGCGGGTATTGCATACGCCATGCTGACGGGAATGCAACCTCCTGCACTCCGAACGGTAGTGGCTGCTGCTATCTGGTATGCACTACGATTAAGTGGCAGGCAGTGGGCTGGCTGGGAGGTATGGCTTTGCTGTCTGGCCGCTATCGTATTCATCGATCCTCTGTCGGTACTCTCGGACAGCCTGTGGCTGTCGGCATTTGCTGTCGGTGTTCTGATTTTTTGGTACCAGTGGGTGCCGTTTCCAGTCGGGTATTTTTCGCGGCTGTTTACGCCATTCGCAAGGCTTATCCATTTGCAGTTTGGCTTATTGTTGCTACTCACTCCGCTGCAAATTGCGCTTTTTCACGGCATGAGCATGACGTCGTTATGGGCAAATATCGTAGCGGTGCCGGTGGTCACATTCATCGCTGTGCCGCTTATTTTGCTGGCTATGTTTTTACACCTTTGGGCACCAGCAGCGGCTGAAATGGCGGTATGGAACGGTGCGGATAGTGTTATAGCGCTGCTGTTTCGCTACTTACACTTGCTGCCGACGGGGTGGCTGAATATTAGTGGTGCCTGGCTCGGTGTGTCGCTTCTGCCCTGGCTGGCTGTAGTTGTCTGGCGTCTACATGGATGGTGGCGATTTCTGGCGCTATGGCTGTCGTTCGCTGTACTGCTTTCTTTTCCTTTGTGGCGTAAAACGCCTCAAGATCAATGGAGCGTCACAATGCTGGATGTGGGGCAGGGGTTAGCTTTGGTGATTGCTAAAGGTGGCAATGCGCTTATCTATGATACAGGGCTAGCATGGCCCGGAGGGGATAGCGGTGAGCAATTGATCATCCCCTGGCTGCGCTGGCATGGACTAACGTTACAAGGGATCGTACTGAGCCACGATCATCTGGATCATCGTGGGGGGCTTCATTCTGTGCAACGCGTTTGGCCGCGGACGTGGGTTAGAAGCCCACTGGGCTGGGCGGGGCACCTGCCTTGCTCACGTGGTGAATCCTGGCAATGGCAGGGGCTTACCTTCCGTGCACTCTGGCCATTAGCTGGCAACGTGCAGAAGGGTAACAATGGTTCATGCGTGGTGAAGGTTGATGATGGGAAAAATAGCATTCTGCTTACGGGAGACATTGAATTTCCGGCTGAAATGGCCATGATTAGCCGTTTCTGGCAGCCATTTGCGTCTACAATTATTCAGGTTCCACATCATGGCAGTTCGACATCGTCAGGTTTAGCGTTGATTCAACGGGTGGGCGGCTTTGCTGCACTGGCTTCCGCATCTCGCTATAACGCATGGCACCTGCCTTCCTCAAAGATAAAGGCTCGCTATCTTCAGCATCAGTACGCTTGGTTTGATACCCCCCATCAGGGGCAGATTACCGTCACTTTCGGTGCTAAAGGCTGGAAGATTGAAGGCTTACGAGATCAACTTTTACCACGTTGGTATCATCAGTGGTTTGGCGAGACTCGCGATAACGGGTAGAATATGCGGCTATTTCAACATAAGCTGGTTTTTTGAATGCAGAACGACAAAGATCTCTCCACGTGGCAGACCTTCCGCCGACTCTGGCCGACTATCGCGCCATTTAAAGCAGGGTTGATCGTGGCGGCCATCGCGTTAGTCCTTAACGCGGCCAGCGATACCTTTATGCTATCGCTTCTTAAACCGTTACTGGATGATGGTTTTGGTAAAACAGATCGCTCAGTGCTGCTGTGGATGCCGCTGGTCGTTATTGGCTTGATGATCCTGCGTGGCATCACAAGCTATATTTCAAGCTATTGTATCTCCTGGGTTTCTGGCAAAGTGGTGATGACCATGCGCCGTCGGCTATTTAGCCATATGATGGGAATGCCGGTCTCATTCTTCGATAAGCAGTCCACCGGGACGCTGCTGTCGCGTATTACCTATGACTCTGAACAGGTCGCATCGTCCTCATCAAGCGCACTGATTACCGTTGTCCGTGAAGGGGCGTCGATTATCGGTCTGTTCATCATGATGTTTTACTACAGCTGGCAGCTGTCGGTGATTCTCATCGTACTGGCACCCATTGTGTCAATTGCGATCCGCGTGGTCTCCAAGCGTTTCCGTAGCATCAGTAAGAATATGCAAAATACGATGGGGCAGGTTACTACCAGTGCCGAACAGATGCTGAAAGGGCATAAAGAAGTGCTGATGTTTGGTGGTCAGGCCGTTGAGTCTCATCGCTTTGATAAAGTCAGCAACAAGATGCGTCTGCAGGGAATGAAACTGGTTTCTGCGTCTTCGATTTCTGACCCTATTATTCAGTTGATTGCCTCACTGGCACTGGCGTTCGTTCTGTATGCCGCAAGCTTCCCAAGCGTTATGGAAACGCTGACTGCGGGTACCATTACCGTCGTCTTCTCCTCAATGATTGCCCTAATGCGTCCTCTGAAATCACTGACTAACGTGAATGCGCAGTTCCAGCGTGGAATGGCCGCTTGCCAGACGCTGTTTGCGATTCTTGATAGCGAGCAGGAAAAAGACGAAGGCAAACTCGACGTTGATCGCGCGAAAGGTGCAATTGAGTTCCGTAACGTCACCTTTACCTACCCAGGCCGTGAAGTACCGGCGCTGCGCAATATCAACCTGTCTATCCCTGAAGGGAAAACGGTGGCGTTGGTTGGGCGTTCTGGTTCGGGTAAATCGACCATCGCCAGTTTACTGACCCGTTTTTACGATATCGATGAAGGCGAAATCCTGCTTGATGGCCATGATTTACGCGAGTACAAGCTCTCCGCGTTGCGTAATCAGGTCGCGCTGGTTTCGCAGAATGTGCATCTGTTTAACGATACGGTCGCCAACAACATTGCCTATGCGCGTACGGAAGAATTCAGCCGCGAGCAGATTGAAGATGCTGCGCGTATGGCCTATGCGATGGACTTTATCAATAAGATGGATAACGGCCTGGATACAATTATCGGCGAAAACGGCGTCTTGCTTTCTGGTGGTCAGCGTCAGCGTATTGCGATTGCGCGAGCGCTGCTGCGTAACAGCCCAATCCTGATCCTTGACGAAGCCACTTCTGCGCTGGATACCGAATCTGAACGTGCGATTCAATCGGCGCTGGATGAACTGCAGAAAAACCGTACTTCGCTGGTCATTGCACACCGTCTCTCTACCATCGAACAGGCCGACGAAATTATCGTGGTGGAAGATGGCCAGATTGTTGAGCGCGGTAGCCACAGCGATCTGCTGGAGCAGCGTGGCGTTTACGCGCAGCTGCACAAAATGCAGTTTGGCGAATGATAGCCAGAATCTGGTCGGGCGAATCGCCGCTTTGGCGCCTGCTGTTGCCGCTTTCCTGGCTGTATGGCCTGGTGAGCGGCATTATCAGACTGTGCTATCAGCTTGGTCTGAAGAAAGCCTGGCGTGCGCCTTGTCCAGTTGTGGTCGTCGGTAACCTGACCGCGGGCGGTAATGGTAAAACGCCGGTAGTTATCTGGCTGGTTGAGCAACTGCAGCGCCAGGGTATTCGTGTCGGTGTGGTTTCTCGTGGCTATGGCGGTAAAGCTGAACGCTATCCGTTGCTGCTAAATGCCGGCACGACGACCGCAGAAGCGGGCGATGAACCGGTGCTTATTTTTCAACGCACCGGCGCGCCGGTCGCTGTTTCCCCAGTGCGAGTAGATGCGGTAAAAGCGCTGCTGGCCGCTCACGATCTGCAACTTATTGTCACTGATGATGGGTTACAGCACTATCGTTTGGCGCGAGATAAAGAGATCGTTGTTATCGATGGCGTACGTCGTTTTGGGAACGGCTGGTGGCTACCTGCTGGCCCAATGCGTGAGCGAGCTTCACGTTTAGACTCTGTTGATGCGCGGATTGTGAACGGTGGAGAGGCTCAATCGGGGGAAATCCCGATGGTACTGCGTCCCGGAGAGGCGGTTAATTTATTAACCCATGAAAGGCGTCCTGTGGACACGCTGAAAAACGCAGTGGCGATGGCCGGTATTGGTCATCCGCCGCGTTTTTTTGCTACCTTGAATCAGTGCGGGCTACAACCGGTGCGCACCGTCGCCTTAGCCGACCACAAGGCGCTCACGGAAGCGGATGTACAGGCGTTGGTCGAACCCGGTCAACAGCTGATTATGACAGAAAAAGATGCGGTGAAATGCCGCCGCTTTGCGCAGGAAAACTGGTGGTATTTACCGGTCGATGCTGTTCTTTCCGGCGACCGTGCACAGACGCTGCTACAGGACTTGATAACTCTCGCTAGACGCTAACACGGCATCGGCGATACCCAGGAGAATTGGTATGGCCGAACATCACCTTTCCCTACGCGCAGCGCGTCATCTTCATCTGGCCGCGCAGGGTCTCCTTAATCGCCCACGCCGTCAGCCAACAGCGGCTGATATTCTGCCTACCATCCAACAAATGTCGCTGCTGCAAATTGACACCATCAACGTGGTGGCTCGCAGCCCCTATCTGGTGTTATTCAGCCGTCTGGGTGCTTACCCGCAGGCATGGTTAGATGATGCACTTGCCCGTGGCGAACTGATGGAGTATTGGGCTCATGAAGCCTGCTTCCTGCCGCGCCAGGATTTTCCGCTGGTGCGCCACCGTATGTTGGCTCCGCACAACATGGGCTGGAAATATCATCAAAGCTGGATGGATGAACACGCGCAGGAGATTGTGGCGCTGAAATCCCATATCGCCGAAAACGGTCCGGTACGTTCCGCTGATTTCTCGCATCCACGGAAAGGGGCAAGCGGCTGGTGGGAATGGAAACCGCATAAACGTCATCTGGAAGGTCTGTTCACCGCCGGCGAAGTGATGGTGGTGGCGAGGCGTAACTTTCAGCGCGTTTACGATCTCACTGAACGCGTGATGCCGAACTGGAATGATGCCACGGACGCGCTGGCGCAGCCCGTTGCTGAAATGCAGATGCTGGAAAATAGCGCCCGCAGCCTGGGCATTTTTCGACCTCAATGGCTGGCGGATTACTACCGCCTGCGTAAACCCGATCTGGCGGCTCTGATGGCGCAGTGGCGGGCTGAACAGCAAGTAGTGGCCGTGGATGTCGGAACGCTGGGCGAAATGTGGGTACACAATAGCAGGTTGCCTGAGCTTGAGCGGGCAGCCGCGGGCAAGCTGAATGCCACCCACAGCGCGGTGCTGTCGCCTTTTGACCCTGTAGTCTGGGATCGTAAACGGGCTGAACAATTATTTGATTTTAGCTATCGCCTCGAATGCTATACGCCAGCACCTAAGCGCCAGTTCGGCTATTTTGTTTTGCCGCTACTACATCGGGGAGAAATCGTTGGCCGAATGGATAGCAAAATACATCGTCGCGACGGCGTGCTGGATATTTTCGCACTGTATTTGCAGGTGGGCGTGCGTGTGAGCCAGCACCTTGAACATGGGCTGAAACAGGCGATTAATGATTTTGCCAGTTGGCAGGGTGCCACACAGGTTAAGTTTGGTTCACTGCCAGAAAAACTCTTTAGTGAACAACGTCGCGGATGGGAGATTGACGCCGACCGTTAGCGCTCTATGATATGCTGCACTGGTTTTCGATACGGCCCATCAGGAGGAACCATGGATCACCGTCTACTTGAAATTATTGCCTGCCCGGTTTGCAACGGCAAATTGTACTACAGCCAGGACAAGCAAGAACTGATTTGCAAACTTGATAATCTGGCGTTTCCCCTGCGTGACGGAATTCCCGTATTGCTGGAAACTGAAGCCCGCGTACTCGCTGCTGAAGAGAACAGACCATGAGTTTTGTCGTTATTATTCCCGCGCGTTTTGCCTCTACGCGCCTGCCGGGTAAACCGCTGCAGGATATCAACGGCAAACCGATGATTGTGCACGTGCTGGAGCGCGCGCGCGAATCCGGCGCTGAACGTATTATCGTGGCGACCGACCACCCGGAAGTGAAACAAGCCGTTGAAGCCGCCGGTGGTGAAGTTTGCATGACTCGCGCCGATCATCAGTCAGGCACCGAACGTCTGGCGGAAGTGGTTGAGACGTGTGGTTTTAGCGATGATACCGTCATTGTTAACGTGCAGGGCGATGAGCCGATGATCCCGGCGGTGATTATCCGCCAGGTGGCTGATAATCTGGCAGCCAGCCAATCCGGCATGGCGACGCTGGCGGTCCCGATTCATGACGCTGAAGAAGCTTTTAACCCGAACGCGGTGAAAGTCGTCATGGACAAAGACGGTTATGCGCTTTATTTCTCGCGTGCCACCATTCCATGGGATCGCGATCGCTTTGCGAAAAGCCGTGAAGCGATCGGCGACACACTGCTACGCCATATTGGTATCTACGGCTATCGCGCCGGTTTTATTCGTCGTTACGTCACCTGGGCGCCAAGTCCGCTTGAGCACATTGAGATGCTTGAGCAGCTTCGCGTACTTTGGTACGGCGAAAAAATTCACGTCGCGGTGGCGAAAGAAGTCCCGGGTACGGGCGTTGATACGCCAGAAGATCTGGCCCGCGTTCGCGCCGAAATGAAGTAATCCCTTCGCCCCCTTGTTCACAGGGGGCGTCTTTAGCCTCATGTTTCCTGACTATCTGTTGCAATTTTGATCTTGTCTGGTGAAATTCACGTCCCATATGCTCATTATGAAAGCAATGGCTTTTATAGGGGTAATCTGACATGGAACAGCTACGTGTAGAACTCAGCCATCTTTTGGGTGAATCACTCAGCCGCGTGGAGTGTATTAACGAGCAGACGGATACCGCGCTGTGGTCGCTGTATGATGCCAACGGTAATCCGATGCCATTATTGGCGCGAAGCTTCTCGTCACCAGGGTTGGCCCGCCAGCTGGCGTGGAAAATATCGATGTTGGCGCGTAGCGGTACCGTGCGGATGCCAGTGGTGTACGGCGTGATGACGCATGAAGAACATCCTGGCCCGGATGTGTTGCTATTGGAACGTCTGCGCGGCGTTCCGGCCGAAGCGCCAACCCGTAGCCCTGAGCGTTGGGATGCGTTAAAAGATCAAATTGTCGAAGCGTTATTGGCGTGGCATCGGGTGGACAGTTCAGGCAGCGTCGGCTTTGTCGATGGGACTCAGGAAAACAGCTGGCCGCAATGGTATCGCCAGCGGATTGAAGTGCTGTGGGGCACTCTTAGTCTCTATCACAGCACCGGGTTGACGATGCAGGATAAACGACTGTTGTTCCGCACTCGTGAATGTCTGGACGCGTTGTTTGAGGGGTTCAGCGATAACTGTGTGCTGGTACATGGGCATTTAACGTTACGTAGCATGCTAAAAGATTCCCGTAGCGATCAGCTGCTGGCGATGGTGGGGCCGGGGCCAATTTTGTGGGCTCCGAGGGAATATGAACTGTTCCGCCTGCACGAAAGCGGACAGGCGGAACAGCTGATGTGGCATTATCTCCAGCGCGCGCCGGTTGCCGAAGCATTCCTCTGGCGGCGCTGGCTCTATCTGCTGTGGGATGAAGTTGAGAAGCTGGTGAATACCGGTAAATTCAACCGCGCTAATTTCGATCTCGCGTCAAAATCACTGCTCCCCTGGCTTTCCTGAATCGCCTTTTAACCATTGCCAGATACGGCCAAGCGTTTCATAACCCACCCGGTCGCTGTGCATCAGCCAGACCGGGGAAGGGATCATGCGCTCCCATGGATTAAGCGGTGATACGATGGCCAGCTGGTTGGCTGGTGCAGGAAGCGGATGCAGCCCTACCTGTTGGAAGAAAATCATGGCGCGCGGTAGATGAGACGCTGAGGTGACCAACAGGAAAGGAGCGTCACCAATAGCCGCTTTAACCGCGCTGGCTTCTTCTTCCGTATCTTTTGGGCTATCCAGCACGATAATCTCACTGCGCGGTACGCCAAGGCTTTCAGCCACGCGAGCACCGGCCTCTGCCGTGCTGACGGGATTAGTCAGCGCACGCGCACCGGTAAAGATCATTTTGGCGCCAGGATTGGCCTGCCACAAGCGAATCCCTTCCGCCAGACGCGGTAAACTGTTGTTGATCAGGTTAGAACTTGGCGCCCAATTTGGGTTCCAGGTATAACCCCCTCCCAGCACCACCACGTACTGTGCCGGTTCTTCGCCACGCCAGGTGGGATATTTATCTTCAATGGGTTTCAGCAGTCCGTCGGCAACCGGCTGAAGGCTCAATAGCAGCAGTGCAAGCCAGCCTGCGGTAATGGCGGTTTTGCCCAGTTTTTGAAAACGCGTGAACCAAACCAGGACAATTCCTAAACCTATCAGCAAAAGAAGCAGCGGCAGCGGCAGCATCATTCCGCCGATATACTTTTTCAGCATAAAAAGCATTCTGTAGAGTACCTTTTTTAAGCATCTGACCGTATGAATGAAGCGATATTACACCAGATAGCTTCATTCTCGCCGTGGGTGTGACAAAATAGACCTTTTGTGGCTGGCGAAGTCAGTAAGGATGCCCTGTGCAGGATCGCAATTTTGATGACATGGCAGAAAAGTTCTCGCGCAACATTTATGGCACCACCAAGGGCCAGCTGCGTCAGGCTATTCTGTGGCAGGATCTGGACAAGCTGCTGGCGACGATGGGTACCCAACCGCTGCGTATCCTCGATGCTGGCGGCGGTGAAGGCCAGACTGCACTCAAAATGGCAGCGCGCGGGCATCATGTGACGCTGTGCGACCTTTCTGCGGAGATGATCGCCCGTGCACGCAAGGCGGCAGACGAGAAAGGTGTGAGCGACAACATGCATTTCATACATTGCGCAGTCCAGGATGTGGACGAGCATTTGGAAAGCCCTGTTGATCTGATATTGTTTCACGCTGTGCTGGAGTGGGTGGCCGATCCGCAGGATGTGTTAAAAACACTGTGGTCGGTGCTTCGTCCGGGCGGCGCATTATCATTAATGTTCTACAATGCAAACGGCCTGTTGATGCATAACATGGTGGTGGGCAACTTCGATTATGTCGTTGCCGGCATGCCGAAAAAGAAAAGACGGACGCTGTCGCCGAACTATCCGCGCGATCCGCAGCAGGTCTATAGCTGGCTGGAAGATATCGGCTGGCACATTAACGGGAAAACCGGCGTGCGAGTGTTTCATGACTATTTGCGCGATAAGCAGATGCAGAAGAACTGTTTTGATATTCTGCTGGAACTGGAAACGCGCTATTGCCGCCAGGAACCGTATATTAGCCTGGGGCGCTATATTCATGTCACCGCACTGAAGCCGCAGACAGAAACAAGGAAAAACGATGAGTGAATTTTCCCAGACAGTCCCCGAACTGGTTGCCTGGGCCAGGAAAAATGATTTTGCCATCTCGCTACCCGTCGATAGGCTCTCATTCCTGCTGGCCGTCGCAACGCTGAACGGCGAACGACTGGAAGGTGAAATGACGGAAGGCGAGCTGGTGGATGCGTTTCGTCACGTCAGTGATGCGTTTGAGCAAACCAGTGAAACCATCGGAACGCGCGCCAACAACGCGATCAACGACCTGGTTCGCCAACGTCTGCTGAACCGCTTTACCAGCGAAATCACAGAAGGGAATGCCATCTATCGTCTGACGCCGCTGGGTATTGGTATTACCGACTACTATATTCGCCAGCGCGAGTTCTCGACGCTGCGCCTGTCAATGCAGCTGTCGATCGTCGCCGGTGAATTGAAGCGCGCGGCGGATTCTGCTGACGAAGGGGGCGATGAGTTCCACTGGCACCGTCATGTTTACGCGCCGCTCAAATATTCGGTGGCTGAAATTTTCGACAGCATCGACCTGACGCAGCGCATCATGGATGAGCAGCAACAGTCGGTGAAAGATGACATCGCTCAGCTGCTGAACAAAGACTGGCGAGCGGCGATTTCCAGCTGTGAACTGCTGCTGTCAGAAACGTCCGGCACGCTGCGTGAGCTTCAGGATACGCTGGACGCCGCGGGCGATAAGCTGCAGGCGAATCTGCTGCGTATTCAGGATGCCACCCTCAGTCACAACGATTTGCAGTTTGTCGATCGTCTGGTCTTTGATTTGCAAAGTAAGCTCGACCGCATCGTGAGCTGGGGCCAACAGGCGATTGACCTGTGGATTGGCTACGACCGCCACGTGCATAAATTTATCCGTACCGCGATTGATATGGATAAAAACCGCGTCTTCGCCCAGCGACTGCGCCAGTCGGTACAGAACTATTTCGATGCGCCATGGGCGCTCACCTATGCCAATGCCGACCGTTTGCTGGACATGCGTGATGAAGAGATGACGCTGCGTGACGAAGAGGTTACCGGGGAACTTCCACCGGATTTAGAATACGAAGAATTTAACGAAATTCGCGAACAGCTCGCTGCGCTGATTGAAGAGCAGCTGGCGATTTATAAAACCAAACAGCTGCCGCTGGATCTCGGTCTGGTGGTCAAAGAGTACCTGGTTCAGTACCCGCGTGCGCGTCACTTTGACGTTGCGCGAATCGTGGTAGACCAGGCGGTACGTTTGGGTATTGCACACGCAGATTTCACCGGACTGCCGGCAAAATGGCAGTCGATTAATGATTACGGAGCCAAGGTACAGGCGCATGTCATCGACAAATATTGAACAAGTGATGCCAGTTAAACTGGCACAGGCTCTGGCCAATCCCATTTTTCCTGCGCTGGATAGCGCGCTGCGTGCCGGTCGCCACATTGGCCTCGACGAACTGGATAATCACGCATTTTTAATGGATTTCCAGGAATACCTGGAAGAGTTTTACGCCCGCTATAACGTTGAACTTATCCGCGCGCCGGAAGGGTTTTTCTATCTTCGCCCGCGTTCCACAACGCTTATCCCGCGTTCGGTACTCTCCGAGCTGGATATGATGGTTGGCAAGATTCTCTGCTACCTCTATCTCAGCCCTGAGCGTCTGGCGAACGAAGGTATCTTCACCCAGCAAGAGCTGTATGACGAACTGCTGGCGCTCGCCGAAGAGGCCAAACTGCTGAAGCTGGTGAACAACCGCTCCACCGGTTCCGACCTGGACCGTCAGAAGCTGCAAGAAAAAGTACGTTCCTCGCTTAACCGCCTGCGCCGTCTGGGAATGGTGTGGTTTATGGGGCATGACAGCAGCAAGTTCCGCATTACCGAATCCGTCTTCCGCTTTGGTGCCGATGTGCGCTCCGGCGATGACGCGCGCGAAGCGCAGCTGCGCATGATCCGCGACGGTGAAGCAATGCCTATTGAGAACCATCTGCAGCTTAATGACGAGAACGACGACAATCAGCAGGATAGCGGGGAGGAAGAATAATGATCGATCGCGGTAAATTTCGTTCGCTAACGCTGATTAACTGGAACGGCTTCTTTGCTCGTACCTTTGACCTGGATGAACTGGTCACCACGTTGTCTGGCGGGAATGGTGCGGGTAAATCAACCACCATGGCGGCCTTCGTCACGGCGCTGATCCCGGACTTAACCCTGCTGCACTTCCGTAACACCACGGAAGCCGGGGCGACCAGCGGTTCACGCGATAAAGGTCTGCACGGTAAGCTGAAAGCCGGTGTCTGTTATTCGGTGCTGGACGTGATGAACTCGCGCAACCAGCGCGTGGTAGTTGGCGTACGTCTGCAACAGGTTGCGGGCCGTGACCGTAAAGTGGACATCAAACCGTTCGCTATCCAGGGTCTGCCAACCTCATTCCAGCCGACCCAACTGTTGACTGAAACGCTGAACGAACGCCAGGCGCGCGTCCTAACGCTCCAGGAACTCAAAGACAAGTTGGATACCATTGAAGGTGTCCAGTTCAAACAGTTCAACTCGATTACCGACTACCACTCGCTGATGTTTGACCTGGGCATTGTGGCGCGTCGTCTGCGTTCAGCGTCTGACCGTAGCAAGTTCTATCGTCTGATTGAAGCCTCGCTGTACGGTGGTATCTCCAGCGCCATTACCCGCTCCCTGCGCGACTACCTGTTGCCGGAAAACAGCGGCGTGCGTAAGGCATTCCAGGACATGGAAGCCGCGCTGCGTGAAAATCGCATGACGCTGGAAGCGATTCGCGTGACGCAGTCCGATCGTGACTTGTTTAAACATCTTATTTCCGAAGCGACCGACTATGTGGCCGCTGACTATATGCGCCACGCCAACGAACGTCGGGTGCATCTGGATAAAGCGCTGGAGTATCGTCGCGAACTGTTTACCTCTCGCTCACAGCTAGCGGCGGAACAGTACAAACATGTGGATATGGCGCGTGAACTTCAGGAGCACAATGGAGCAGAAGGGGATCTCGAAGCCGATCACCAGGCCGCCAGCGATCACCTGAATCTGGTCCAAACCGCCCTGCGTCAGCAGGAAAAAATTGAACGCTATGAAGCGGATCTGGACGAGCTGCAAATTCGTCTGGAAGAACAAAATGAAGTAGTAGCGGAAGCGGCCGACCAGCAAGAAGAGAATGAAGCGCGTGCGGAAGCCGCTGAGCTGGAAGTGGATGAACTGAAAAGCCAACTGGCGGACTACCAGCAGGCGCTGGATGTTCAACAGACGCGCGCCATTCAGTATACCCAAGCGCTGCAGGCGTTACAGCGTGCAAAAGAACTTTGCCATCTGCCGGATTTGACTCCGGAAAGTGCGGATGAGTGGCTGGAAACCTTCCAGGCCAAAGAACAGGAAGCGACTGAAAAACTGCTGACCTTAGAGCAGAAGATGAGCGTTTCGCAGACGGCGCACAGCCAGTTTGAACAGGCCTTCAAAATCGTTGAGGCGATTAACGGCCCTCTGGCTCGTGATGAGGCCTGGGATATCGCCCGCGAACTCCTGCGCGATGGTGTCAACCAACGCCATCTGGCGGAGCAGGCGCAACCGCTGCGTAGCCGTTTGAACGAACTGGAGCAGCGCCTGCGCGAACAGCAGGATGCCGAACGTCTGCTGGCTGATTTCTGCAAACGGCAGGGCAAGCAGTACGATATCGACGAGCTCGAAACCCTGCACCATGAACTGGAAGCGCGCATTGCGGCGCTGAGCGACTGCGTCAGCGACGCGCGTGAACAGCGTATGGCGCTGCGTCAGGAACAAGAGCAGCTGCAATCACGGATCTCGGCGCTGATGCACCGTGCGCCGGTATGGCTGGCGGCACAAAATAGCCTGAACCAACTGTGCGAACAGAGTGGCGAGCAGTTTGAATCAAGCCAGGACGTGACCGAGTATCTGCAGCAGCTGCTGGAGCGTGAACGTGAAGCGATCGTTGAGCGTGACGAAGTCGGTACGCGTAAGCGTGCGGTCGATGATGAAATTGAGCGCTTAAGCCAGCCCGGCGGTTCTGAAGATCAGCGTCTTAATGCGCTGGCGGAGCGTTTTGGCGGTGTGCTGCTGTCGGAAATCTATGACGACGTAAGCCTTGAAGATGCACCGTACTTCTCTGCACTGTACGGCCCATCGCGCCACGCGATTGTCGTGCCGGATCTGTCGCAGATCGCCGAGTATCTGGAAGGGCTGGAAGATTGTCCGGAAGATCTCTATCTGATTGAAGGGGATCCGCAGTCGTTTGATGACAGCGTATTTGCCGTCGATGAACTGGAAAAAGCGGTTGTCGTTAAAATTGCCGACCGCCAGTGGCGTTATTCTCGCTTCCCGTCGGTGCCGCTGTTTGGCCGTGCTGCGCGTGAAAGCCGTATTGAAAGCCTACACGCCGAGCGTGAAGGGCTGTCTGAACGTTTTGCGACGCTGTCGTTTGACGTCCAAAAAACTCAGCGCCTGCATCAGGCATTCAGCCGCTTTATCGGCAGCCATCTTTCCGTGGCCTTTGAAGCCGATCCGGAAGCCGAAATTCGCAAGCTGAATACTCGTCGTAACGAGCTTGAGCGTGCGCTCAGCAGCCACGAAAGCGACAACCAGCAGCAACAGACGCAGTTTGAACAGGCGAAAGAGGGCGTTGCACTGTTGAACCGCCTGCTGCCGCGTTTGAGCCTGTTGGCTGATGAAACGTTGGCCGATCGCGTTGATGAAATTCAGGAACGTTTGGACGAAGCCCAGGAAGCTGCGCGCTTCATCCAGCAGCACGGTAATCAGCTGGCGAAACTCGAGCCGATTGCTTCCGTACTGCAAAGCGATCCGCAGCAGTTTGAGCAGTTAAAAGAAGATTATGCCTGGTCACAGCAGGTGCAGCGCGAAGCGCGCCAGCAGGCCTTTGCGTTGACAGAAGTGGTGCAGCGTCGCGCCCACTTTGGTTATTCTGACTCTGCCGATATGCTTTCCGGCAATAGCGATTTGAACGAGAAACTGCGTCAGCGTCTGGCTCAGGCTGAGACCGAGCGTAGCCGGGCACGTGAAGCGATGCGTACCCACGCCGCGCAGGTCAGCCAATACAGTCAGGTACTGGCATCGTTGAAAAGCTCCTACGACACCAAAAAAGAGTTGCTCAACGATCTGCACAAAGAGCTCAAAGATATCGGCGTCCGCGCCGATGCGGGGGCCGAAGAACGTGCGCGTGCACGCCGTGATGAACTGCATGCCCAGCTCAGCAATAACCGTGCGCGTCGTAACCAGCTGGAAAAAGCACTCACCTTCTGTGAAGCGGAGATGGACAACCTGACCCGTAAACTGCGTAAGCTGGAACGTGATTATCTGGAGATGCGCGAGCAGGTTGTGACGGCGAAGGCTGGATGGTGCGCGGTGATGCGTCTGGTGAAAGACAATAATGTCGAACGTCGCCTGCATCGTCGTGAGTTGGCCTATCTTTCTGCCGATGATTTGCGTTCCATGTCGGATAAAGCGCTGGGTGCGCTGCGTCTGGCGGTCGCGGACAACGAACATTTGCGCGATGTACTGCGTATGTCGGAAGACCCGAAACGCCCAGAACGTAAAATTCAGTTCTTCGTGGCGGTTTATCAGCATCTGCGCGAGCGTATCCGTCAGGATATTATTCGCACCGATGACCCGGTTGAAGCTATCGAACAGATGGAGATTGAACTGAGTCGTCTGACCGAAGAGTTGACCAACCGCGAACAGAAGCTGGCGATTAGCTCTCGCAGCGTGGCGAATATTATTCGCAAGACTATTCAGCGTGAACAAAACCGTATTCGCCAACTGAACCAGGGGTTACAGAATGTCTCCTTCGGCCAGGTGAACAGCGTCCGTCTGAACGTGAATGTGCGTGAAACTCACTCGATGCTGCTGGATGTGTTGTCTGAGCAGCATGAACAGCATCAGGATCTGTTTAACAGCAACCGTCTGACCTTCTCGGAAGCGTTGGCGAAGCTGTATCAGCGCCTGAACCCACAGATTGATATGGGCCAGCGTACGCCGCAGACTATTGGTGAAGAGCTGCTCGATTATCGTAGCTACCTGGAAATGGAAGTTGAGGTTAACCGTGGTTCTGATGGCTGGCTGCGTGCTGAGTCTGGCGCGCTGTCCACCGGTGAAGCTATTGGTACCGGGATGTCAATTCTGGTGATGGTCGTTCAGAGTTGGGAAGATGAAGCGCGTCGTCTGCGCGGCAAAGATCTGTCGCCGTGTCGTCTGCTGTTCCTCGATGAAGCTGCGCGTCTTGATGCCCGCTCGATTGCTACGCTATTCGAACTGTGTGAACGTTTGGAAATGCAGCTGATTATCGCGGCACCAGAAAACATCAGTCCGGAGAAAGGGACAACCTACAAACTGGTACGTAAAGTGGTGAATAACCACGAGCATGTGCATGTGGTTGGCCTAAGAGGCTTTGCGGCCCAGCTTCCTGAAACATTGCCAGGCACGGCCGACGCATCGTAGGGGACTGACGATGGCTTGATACGCGGTGTGCTATCGAGCTGTTTAGCGAAGATAATTAAGCGATAGTCTGGAGCGGAGCGGGCGGGGAAACACCCTCGGGTCCGAATACAGAACAAAGGGCGACAATCGTGTCGCCCTTTTTGTTATCCCCTTTACGCTTATATCGCGTTATTATCTTTAGACTTCTTTACATTTCACCGGGCAAAAATGTTTTTGTCTTTATATACTGAAGGTAAGCCCACGTTAGGGGTCTTCGTATATATAACAGGGGGCAAGGGATGTTGCTTACTCAGAAAAATGGTCGTCGATTGTCAGCCGTAAGTTTGTGCCTGACAATGACATTTGCTCCACTGTTTACTGCTTTTGCAGATGAACCCGAAGTGGTTCCATCTGATAGCACAGCGCTGCCGGCGGAACCGTCTCCGGTTCTCCAGCATCCGGGATCTCAATCCGCTGCCATGGCAAGCCTTGTCGGGGGACAACCTCTGGCTGAAGGCGCAGCTGCGGCAAGCAGGGCTGAAATTCAGTCTCTTCTGCCGGCCGGATACCAACCCGTCTACCTTAATCCGCTGGTGACGCTGTATGCCGCGCGCGGAATGAAACCGATGTGGGATAACCGCGATGCGGTTCGTGCTTTCCAGCAGCAGTTGGCAGAGGTGGCGATCGCCGGTTTCCAGCCGCAGTTTACCCGTTGGGTTGAATTACTTACCGACCCCAACATCAGCGGTATGACTCGCGATGTGGTGTTATCCGATGCGCTGATGGGCTATCTCCACTTTATTAGCGGTATTCCGGTACAGGGTAATCGTTGGTTGTACAGCGACAAGCCTTACACGTTGGCGACCCCGCCGCTGTCGGTTGTCAATCAGTGGCAGCTGGCGCTTGATAATGGCGCTTTGCCACAGTTTATCGCCGCACTGGCGCCACAGCATCCGCAGTATGCTGCCATGCATCAAGCGCTTCTGGCGCTGACAGGGGATTCGCGTCCGTGGCCAAAACTGACCTCCACCGTTTCTTTGCGTCCAGGCCAATGGAGTAGCGATGTTCCTGCGTTGCGCGAGATATTGCAACGTAACGGTGCGCTGGATTCCGGGCCGGATATTGCGTTGCCTGGCGATAATATCGGTAAAACGAAAAAGACCGTGAAAAGCAGTCCTGCGGCCTACGACCAAACGCTGGTCGCCGCGGTCAAACGTTTCCAGGCGGCGCAAGGGCTGGGGGCTGACGGGGTTATTGGTGCGTCGACGCGCGACTGGCTTAATGTCTCTTCTGCCCAGAGAGCTGGTGTTTTGGCGCTTAACATTCAGCGTCTGCGACTGCTGCCGGGGAAAGTCTCGACCGGTATTATGGTGAATATCCCGGCCTATTCGCTGGTCTACTACCTGAACGGTAATGAAGCGTTGGCTTCGCGCGTCATCGTGGGGCGTCCGGATCGTAAAACGCCAATGATGAGCAGTGCACTGAATAACGTGGTGGTGAATCCACCGTGGAACGTCCCGCCGACGCTGGCGCGTAACGACATTCTGCCGAAGCTGCGTGACGACCCTGGCTATCTTGAGCGTCACAACTACACGGTGCTGCGCGGCTGGAACAGTAAAGAGGCTATCGATCCCTGGCGCGTAGATTGGTCAACGATCACGGCGTCAAATTTACCGTTCCGTTTCCAGCAGGCGCCAGGCGAACGTAACTCCCTGGGGCGTTATAAATTTAATATGCCAAGTTCGGATGCCATTTATCTGCATGACACACCGAATCATAATCTGTTCCAGAAAGATGCTCGGGCGCTGAGTTCTGGATGCGTGCGCGTAAATAAAGCATCCGATCTGGCTAATATGTTGTTACAGGATGCGGGATGGAATGATGCGCGAATTTCTGATGCGCTGAAACAGGGTAATACCCGCTACGTTAATATCCGGCAGAATATTCCGGTTAACCTTTATTATTTGACTGCCTTTGTTGGTGCTGATGGTCAGACACAATATCGAACAGATATTTACAATTACGATGTGACTGCGCGATCCGGTGCACAGATTTTGCCAAAAGCGGAACAATTAATCAGATAAATGAAGTAGTTCAGGTAATGTAGTTGTCGAATAAAAAGCAATGAAGCCAGCCTCGAACGTCCAGGGCTGGCGGATCTGCGCTGCAGGCCGCCTTGACGCTGGCTTTGATGCCCGGTAAGGTGCTTAACGTGCGCCGAAGTGCATATTTTTCGATCACATTTACTACTGTAGACCTGATTATCATGGACAAATTTGACGCTAATCGCCGCAAACTGCTGGCGTTAGGTGGTGTTGCGCTAGGCGCAGCGGCCATCTTACCCACACCTGCATTTGCTACCCTCTCGACCCCACGTCCGCGTATTTTGACGCTGAATAACCTGAACACAGGTGAGTTGATAAAAGCCGAGTTTTTTGACGGCCGAGGCTATATTCAGGATGAATTAGCAAAACTAAACCATTTTTTCCGTGACTATCGCGCGAATAAAATAAAGAGCATTGATCCTGCATTGTTCGATCAGCTCTATCGCCTTCAAGGATTATTAGGAACCAATAAGCCTGTGCAATTAATTTCTGGATATCGCTCCGTTGATACCAATAACGAACTGCGAGCGCACAGCCGTGGAGTAGCGAAACAAAGCTATCACACGAAAGGTCAGGCAATGGATTTCCATATTGAAGGCATTTCATTAAGCAATGTTCGCAAAGCAGCGTTATCTCTGCGCGCAGGTGGTGTAGGATATTACCCACGTAGCAACTTTGTGCATATTGATACCGGGCCGTTACGGCATTGGTAACTCTAAGCCCGATCGTTGAGAGCCATTGATGGATCCTGACGGTGATGAGTATAAACAGGAGCAGCATGAATTATCGCATTATTCCGGTTACTGCCTTCGCGCAAAACTGTTCGTTGATTTGGTGTGAGCAAACTAAACTGGCGGCGCTGGTCGATCCAGGTGGTGATGCCGAGACCATTAAACAGCAGGTTGCAGACGCCGGCGTGACGTTGCAGCAAATTTTGCTGACCCATGGTCATCTTGACCATGTGGGTGCGGCGGCGGAGCTGGCCCAGCATTATGGTGTGCCGGTGATTGGGCCGGAAAAGGAAGATGAGTTCTGGTTGCAGGGGCTGCCTGCACAAAGCCGGATGTTTGGTCTTGACGACTGTCAGCCGTTGACGCCAGACCGCTGGCTGAACGAAGGCGATACGGTGAGTGTCGGTAACGTGAAGCTACAGGTGCTGCACTGTCCTGGTCATACTCCGGGCCATGTGGTCTTTTTTGACGATGCAGCGCGTTTACTGATTTCAGGTGACGTACTGTTTAAAGGCGGGGTAGGACGCAGCGATTTCCCGCGCGGCGACCATGCGCAGCTGATTGATGCTATCAAGCGCAAGCTGCTGCCGCTGGGCGACGATGTGAAGTTTATTGCTGGGCACGGGCCGATGTCGACGCTGGGTCATGAGCGTTTGCATAACCCATTCCTGCAGGACGAACTCCCCGTCTGGTAAGATAATAAAAAGGCCGCGAATGCGGCCTTTTTTGTCTCTGCATAACGACCCGGCGCTGGCCGGGCGGAAATTACAGGACGGCGACGATGGCTTCACACAGTGGTGCCATATTGTCAGGTGTCATTCCGGCAACGTTAATACGGCCAGAAGCGACGGCATAAACCCCAAACTCTTCACGCAGACGCAGCACCTGTTCTTTGGTCAGACCGCTGAAGGAGAACATGCCGTTCTGTTTGGTGATAAAGCTAAAGTCACGGCCTGCGCCTTTCTCCTGCAGCGTGTTCACAAACAGCAGACGCATGCGCTGAATACGCTGACGCATATCGGTGAGTTCTTGTTCCCAGATGGCGCGCAGCGCGTCATTGCTAAGAATAGTGGCCACCACGGATGCACCGTGGGCCGGAGGGTTAGAGTAGTTCGCGCGGATAACGGCTTTCATTTGGCTAAATGCACGGTCAGCTGTTTCGGCGTCCGCGGTCACCAGCGTACAGGCACCCACACGTTCGTTATACAGACCGAAGTTCTTGGAATAAGAGCTCGCGACAATCAGCTCTTTATGCTGCGCGGCGAATGCACGTAGACCTTCAGCATCTTCCTCCAGACCACGGGCGAAGCCCTGATAGGCGAAGTCGAACAGCGGCAGCCAACCTTTTTCAATAGACAGCGCAGCCAGCTGCTGCCACTGCTCAAGCGTAGGATCAATACCGGTTGGGTTATGGCAGCAGCCGTGGAACAAAACCACGTCGCCTGCCTGAGCATCATTCAGGCTTGCCAGCAGCGCGTCGAAGTCCAGCGCGTGTTTTTCGGCGCTGTAATAGTTGTATTCACGCACTTCCAGGCCGGCTGCACCAAATACGCTTTTGTGGTTCGGCCAGCTTGGGTTACTTACCCAGATACGTTTCACGTCAGTGTTCTTCGCGAGGAAATCCGCCGCGACGCGCAGAGCGCCGGTTCCGCCTGGGGTCTGTGCGGTACGCGCGCGCTTGTCGCTGACGATTGCGCTGCCTTTACCAAACAGCAGCTCCTGCGTGCAACGACCGAATTCAGGGATACCATCAATACCGAGATAGTTTTTGGTGGTTTCGTTTTCCAGCAGATACTGTTCTGCTTTCTTAACGCTGGTCAGAACCGGTGTCTTACCGGTTTCATCTTTATAGACACCAATCCCGAGATTGATTTTTCCCGGGCGTTCGTCGGCGCGAAACAGATCGGCCAGGCCCAGAATCGGGTCGGCAGGGGCGGCGGTGATGTTCTCAAACATGACGAGGTTCCATTTATAAGTTCGGGGGAAATCCGCTATCAGGTTAACGGTAGATTTACAAAATGCCAACCGTTAGCGACAAAAAGCGCGGTGCTTTTCAAAAGTTACGATCTTCATCTTAGGAACGTAAAAAAGCAGGACCGAAGTCCTGCTTTTTAGGCATATAGCAGCGAGGGTCTGCTGATTAGAACTGGTAAACGATACCCACTGCAGCCTGGTCGTCGGTCGCCAGACCGGATTCAGCTGAGTATGCGTTGTCGTCCAGCAGGTTGAACTTGTACGCAGCGTATACGTTCATGTTCTTGTTGAAGTAGTACCAGGTACCGACTTCGATGTATTTAACCAGATCCGCGTCGCCGCCTTTGAAGTCGCCACGAGCGATCAGGTCTTTACCTTTGGACTGTACGTAGCCGATGGATGGACGCAGGCCGAAGTCGAACTGGTACTGAACCACAGCTTCGATGTTCTGAGTTTTGTTCGCGAAGTTGTTGTCTGGTTCACGAGTCATGTTCAGAGTTTCAGCGTACATTACCGCAGCGTAGACGTTGTTCGCGTCATACTTAGCAGCGGTAGACCATGCTTCAGCTTTGCTGCCGCCAGCGCTTGCCCAAGTGTGGGTCACGCCACCAAGGGTGGTGCTGCCTGGGTTAACCTGCGCGTTGGTGCGGTCTGCAACTTCATAACCTGCTGCCAGCGCGATACCGTTGCCGAAATCGTACTGTGCGGAGGTGCTGAAGCCGTCGCCGTTACCTTTAGCGCCGTTGCCGCCGTAGCCAACTTTATCAACGGTGCCGTCGGAGTTGAAGGTGGTCACGACTGGGTTGTTACGATCGTTTTTACCCTGATACTGCAGCGCGAAGCTCAGACCATCAACCAGGCCGAAGAAATCGCTGTTACGGTAGGTCAGCAGACCAGAAGAACGACCGTTCATGAAGTTGTCGGTTGCAGCCCAGGAATCGCCGCCCCATTCAACCAGCATATCGGTGTAAGCAGCTACGTCGTAGATGGCGCCGTAGTTACGACCGTAGTCGATAGAACCCGCGTCACCAAATTTCAGGCCAGCGAATGCCAGACGAGTTTTAGTCCCCTGGGAACCTTCCGCGTTGGAAGCATCCATGTTGTATTCCCACTGACCGTAACCGACCAGCTGATCGTTGATCTGGGTTTCGCCTTTAAAGCCGATACGCGCATAAGTGGTATCTTCGTTGCTGGTGTCGCCGTTGGTGGTCCAAATGTGTTCACCAACTGCCTTACCATAGAAGTCCAGTTTGTTGGCATTTTTGTTGTAGATTTCTGCAGCATTCGCTGCGCCAGCTACCAGCAGAGCAGGGATAACCACTGCCAGGATATTACGCTTCATCATTATTTATTACCCTCATTAGGTTTTTTTTATAGACACTCTCGACTTTCGACAATTACTTCCGTCAATAAAAATTTACGGAACTATTGATGAGAGTTTGGTGTCTTTATGTGTCTGAGAGGCATCTTTCCATTCAAAACATTCTTTCGCTAGCCTGAAAATGCTACAAACATCGAGAATGAGTAAGCAAAAGAAATAATGTGTAAGAATTTGTGTATTTTAAGGAACTTTGTGAACTAACTCAAAATTCTGAGATGCACGCGGAATAAATGAGCGATCGCTTATCTATCAATATGAATTTCTTATCTTTTATTCGCATAACGCTTTTTCTTATCGCATAGAGCGGATGAGTGATATTTTCCCTATGACATTTTTTGGCCGTCTGGATAGCTATGTTTTTGGCTAAAAAATATGCTAAGGCGTTAGCGAAATCTTAGATGCAATAAAATGTCGGCTATTTTTTGTGCGAAATGATGACGGGAAATGGGCTGTAACAAAGTGGGGAAGGCGAGGTCTTGATGTTTAAGTTTGTTAAACTTAATAAAGATTTCTTTACATAATCTGTCGACGGCGTAAAAAGGCCAGCACGATGGCTGGCCTTTGAGACAGAGTTAACTTAGAAGGTGGCGTTACGCGGCGTTCTTGGGAACGCGATCACATCACGCACGTTCTGAACGCCAGTGACGTAAGCAATCAGACGTTCGAAGCCCAGACCAAAGCCAGAGTGCGGAACGGTACCGTAACGACGCAGGTCGCGATACCACCAGTAGTCTTCTTTATTAAGACCCATTTCCGCCATACGCGCATCCAGTACGTCCAGACGCTCTTCACGTTGGGAGCCCCCGATGATTTCACCGATGCCTGGCGCCAGAACGTCCATGGCAGCAACGGTTTTACCGTCGTCGTTAAGACGCATATAGAACGCCTTGATCTCTTTCGGGTAGTTTTTCACCACTACCGGCGCTTTGAAGTGCTCTTCTGCGAGGTAGCGTTCGTGCTCGGAAGAGAGGTCAACGCCCCAGTAAACTGGGTTCTCAAATTTCTTACCGCAGTTTTCCAGAATGGTGACCGCGTCGGTGTAATCAACCTGGGCGAAATCAGCGGTGACGAAGCGTTCCAGACGGTCGATAGCGTCTTTATCTACACGTTCAGCGAAGAATTTCATGTCGTCCGCACGTTCAGTCAGAACAGCTTTAAAGACATATTTCAGCATCGCTTCTGCCAGCGCGGCGTTATCGGCCAGATCGGCGAAGGCCACTTCAGGTTCCAGCATCCAGAATTCTGCCAGATGGCGGCTGGTGTTGGAGTTCTCTGCGCGGAAAGTTGGGCCAAAGGTGTAGATTTTTGACAGCGCACAGGCGTAAGTTTCGCCGTTTAACTGACCAGAAACGGTCAGGAACGCTTCCTTACCAAAGAAGTCTTTGTCGTAGTCAACTTTACCCTGATCGTTACGCGGCAAGTTTTCCATGTCCAGCGTAGAGACGCGGAACATTTCACCCGCACCTTCGGTATCGGAAGCGGTAATCAGCGGGGTTGAAACCCAGAAGAAACCCTGCTCATCGAAGAAGCGGTGCAGCGCCTGAGCTAGCGTATGACGAACACGAGCGACCGCGCCAATCAGGTTGGTACGCGGACGCATATGTGCCACTTCACGCAGGTACTCGATGCTGTGGCGTTTTGCCGCCATTGGGTAGGTATCAGGATCTTCAACCCAACCGGTGACTTCCACATTAGTGGCCTGAATTTCAAAACTCTGACCTTCGCCCTTAGAGGCGACAATCTTACCGGTGACAATAACGGAACAGCCGGTGGTCAGACGCAGCACTTCCTGATTGTAATTGGGCAGAGAATTATTAATTACGGCCTGTACAGGATCAAAGCAGGAACCGTCATAGACGGCCAGGAAGGAAAAGCCAGCTTTTGAATCTCGGCGGGTACGTACCCAGCCGCGCACGGTGACTTCGCTGTCAACGGCTACGCGGCCCTGGAGTACGTCGGCTACAGGCACAACGCTCATAATAGTCTCTCTATTCGTAGTCCAATAAAAAAATCGTTTCCCCATCACTACGGGGGGATATCTATGTTACCTGTCATCTTCCATCAGACAAGCAGAATTCGCATGGGGAGAGGGTGTTTTGAGAAATAAATAAAGAAGAAGGGAGCCTGGCGGCTCCCTTTTGATGATTAACTGGCCTTTTTAATCTGCGGGAGATCGAAGGCTTTACGTAACGCGCGAACAAACGCTTTATCGTGGCAGATGGTTTTACCGGGGCTGTCAGAGAGCTTCGCTACCGGTTTGCCATTACACTCCACCAGTTTAATGACGATATTGAGCGGTTTGACCTGGGGAATATCGCAGGTCAGACGGGTGCCAATACCAAAACTCAGATTCACACGTGAAGAGAAATGTCGGTACAGTTCAACGGCTTTTGGCAAATCAAGGTTGTCGGAGAACACCAGCACTTTCGTCAGCGGGTCAATGCCAAGCTTCTGATAATGGCGAATGGCTTTTTCGCCCCATTCAAACGGGTCGCCCGAGTCATGGCGGAGCCCCTGATAACGGGTGGCGAATTCCGGGCCAAAGTCGCGCAGGAAAGCATCCATGGTAATACAGTCGGTCAGAGCGATGCCGAGCTGATCCGGGTATTCGGTGAGCCAGGCCGCTAATGCGGCGCGCTGGCTGGTGGCCAGGTCCGGGCTAATTTGCTGATGCGCCTGGAACCATTCGTGTGCCTGGGTGCCCATAGGAGTCAGCGTCAAGCGACGAGCTAAATCGTAGTTGCTGGTACCGGTAAACCATGATTCCTGTTGTAGGCGGCTAACAATCGCCTCCTGAACATCGCGTGAGAAACGACGGCGGGTACCGAAATCCATCAACTTAAAGGCGGACATATCGATATCGGCGGTCATCTGGTTAAAGTCGACCAGTTTACGTTCGAGCATGGCGAGCGCTTCCGGCACGCCGTTTTCGGGAGAGCGGTAGCGGTGGACCAGTTCACTGATAACTGCGAGTAGCGGAACCTCCCACATGATGACTTCACGCCACGGGCCTTCAAGACGAATATTGAGTTTGCCATTGTCGTTAGTGACGGTCACCTGCTGCGGGTCGTAGCGAAAATCGCGGAGCCAGTTCAGGTAGTCTTGCTTAAAGAAAGGCAGTCCGGACAGCCAGTGATATTCGTCATCTTGCAGCGTAAGAGAACGCATGGCGTCGACTTGTTCGCGAATTGCGTCAGCATAAATGCCTAGCAGATCGTCTCCACGGCAGCGGAATTCCGCCGCTACGTTGACATCGTAGTAGTGGTGGAAAACGGCCTGCTGCATATGCAGTTTGTAGGCATCTGTATCCAGCAGCGAGTGCAGAACAGGGGAAGCGAATTGTGTCATGGTGCGCAGTAGCATCCTCTCACAGGAGCGTTTAGTACAATAAACAACAGGGGAGAATCGCTGGAGTATACCTTGTTTATCGATTTATTGAACCCCGATCACAACATAAGGCACGAAGAGCCACCCGTTCGTTTTGTGCGTCATGTTGCGTAAATGTATCATTTTTCCCTATTTGACTGGAAAAGATGAAGATTCTGCGTAGCGTGATTAACACAACAGGAATAGACTGGAGATGACATTTACATAAGATGCTAAAGGTTTTTTATGACACAACAGCCCCAAGCCAAGTACCGCCACGACTATCGTGCGCCGGACTACCTGATTAGTGATATTGACCTGGCCTTTGACCTGGATGCCGCAAAAACCGTCGTGACAGCGGAAAGCCAGGTTTCCCGCCACGCAGCGTCTGATGTGCCGCTCCGTCTCGATGGTGAAGACTTAACGCTGGTTTCTGTTCATGTTAACGGCCAGCCATGGAGTGACTATAAAGAAGAAAATAGCCAACTGGTGATTTCCGGTCTGCCAGAGCGTTTCACGCTGAAGATCGTCAATGAAATCAGCCCAGCGGCAAACACCGCATTAGAAGGCCTGTACCAGTCAGGCGAAGCGCTGTGCACCCAGTGTGAAGCGGAAGGTTTCCGTCACATCACTTGGTATCTGGACCGCCCAGACGTGCTGGCTCGCTTTACCACCAAAATCACCGCCGATAAAAGCAAATATCCATACCTGCTCTCTAACGGCAACCGTATTGCCGAGGGTGAGCTGGATAATGGCCGTCACTGGGTTCAGTGGCAGGATCCGTTCCCAAAACCGTGCTACCTGTTTGCGCTGGTGGCCGGTGACTTCGATGTGCTTCGCGATACCTTCAAAACCCGTTCCGGGCGCGAAGTGGCGCTGGAGCTATTCGTTGACCGCGGCAATCTTGATCGTGCGCCGTGGGCGATGACGTCACTGCAAAATTCCATGAAGTGGGATGAAGACCGTTTCGGTCTCGAATATGATCTCGACATCTATATGATCGTGGCCGTCGACTTCTTTAATATGGGCGCGATGGAGAACAAAGGTCTCAACGTCTTTAACTCAAAATACGTGCTGGCGCGTACCGATACCGCAACCGATAAAGATTATCTCGATATCGAGCGCGTGATCGGACATGAGTATTTCCACAACTGGACCGGTAACCGCGTGACCTGCCGCGACTGGTTCCAACTGAGCCTGAAAGAGGGCTTAACGGTATTCCGCGATCAGGAGTTCAGCTCCGATCTCGGTTCGCGCGCTGTTAACCGCATCAGCAATGTGCGTACCATGCGCGGCCTGCAGTTTGCCGAAGATGCCAGCCCAATGGCACACCCAATTCGCCCGGATAAAGTTATTGAAATGAATAACTTCTATACACTGACGGTGTATGAAAAAGGGGCGGAAGTCATTCGTATGCTGCACACGCTGCTGGGCGAAAGCAATTTCCAGAAAGGGATGCAGCTCTATTTCGAACGGCATGACGGTAGCGCTGCGACCTGCGACGATTTTGTTCAGGCGATGGAAGATGCCTCGAACGTCGATCTGTCTCATTTCCGCCGCTGGTATAGCCAGGCGGGGACGCCAATTGTGAGCGTTCATGACGACTATAATCCAGAAACCGAGCAATATACGCTGACGATTCGCCAGCGTACGCCAGCAACGGCAGAGCAGGATGAAAAACTCCCGCTGCATATCCCGTTCGATATCGAATTGTACGATAACGAAGGCAAAGTCATTCCGCTGCAAAAAGACGGCCATCCGGTACACCACGTGCTGAATGTGACTCAAGCCGAGCAGACGTTTGTCTTCGATAACGTCTACTTCCAGCCCGTACCCTCGCTGCTGCGTGAATTCTCCGCGCCGGTGAAGCTGGAGTATAAATGGAGCGATCAACAGCTGACGTTCCTGATGCGCCATGCGCGTAACGATTTCTCTCGTTGGGATGCGGCGCAAAGCCTGTTGGCGACTTATATCAAACTGAACGTCAATCGCCATCAGCAGGGACAACCGCTGTCGCTGCCGGTGCATGTGGCCGATGCTTTCCGCGCCATTCTGCTGGATGAGAAGATCGATCCTGCATTGGCCGCAGAAATTCTCACGCTGCCATCCGCCAGTGAAATCGCCGAACTGTTCGAGATAATCGATCCTATCGCCATTGCGGCGGTCCGCGAAGCGCTGACCCGTACGCTGGCAACTGAACTTGCCGACGAGTGCCTGGCGATTTATAACGCCAATAAACTGGATAGCTATCGCGTAGAACATGCGGATATTGGCAAGCGTACGCTGCGTAATACCTGTCTGCGCTACCTGGCGTTTGGTGATGCGGAGCTGGGGGATAAGCTGGTTAGCCAACAGTATCATGAAGCTGACAACATGACCGATGCGTTAGCTGCGCTGTCTGCTGCGGTCGCCGCAGAGCTGCCGTGCCGCGATGCGTTGATGCAGGAGTATGATGATAAGTGGCATCAGGATGGACTGGTGATGGACAAATGGCTGATTCTGCAGGCAACAAGCCCGGCGGATGATGTCCTGGCAACGGTACGTAAACTGCTGAACCACCGCTCATTTAGCATGAATAACCCGAACCGTATTCGTTCGCTTATCGGGGCGTTTGCTGGCAGTAACCCGGCGGCGTTCCATGCGGAAGATGGCAGTGGCTATCAGTTCCTGGTGGAAATGCTTACCGAGCTGAACAGCCGTAACCCGCAGGTGGCTTCGCGCTTGATCGAGCCGCTGATCCGTCTTAAACGCTACGATGCAAAACGCCAGGCGCTGATGCGTTCGGCGCTGGAGCAGCTGAAAGGGCTGGAGAATCTGTCCGGCGATCTGTACGAGAAGATTGCGAAAGCGCTAGCGTAACAGGTTGGTTACCCGGACGAGGCCGTTGCGTTGAGGCCGGGTTAATCAACGACCGCTAAGGCGAGGGATATTTCTCGCTGAAAGATGTAAAAAACGCCACATGGTTTTCTATGCGGCGTTTTTTTTATCAAACATGCTCGACCTTTCGCGCAGCGCCTAATGTGGGTACCTGAATATCCCGCCGATGCAGTGCCTGCCAGAATGTTTCCAATGCGCTATCAAGTCGATTATGCAGATTCTGACTGAATTGCGGCTTATGTTGATAATCTGTCACCTGGCTATCGTCGGCAAATACCCCTTGTAGAATTTCTTGCGCCTTCAGCGCGTTTAATACGGGTTTCAAAGCGTAATCTACCGCCAGCATATGTGCCACTGTACCGCCTGTGGCCAACGGCAGCACCACTTTGCCTTCCAGCGCGCGTTCCGGGAGCAGGTCGAGCAGCGCTTTCAGGGCACCGGCGAATGAGGCCTTATAGACTGGCGTGGCGATAATCAAACCGTCCGCGTGCACCAGCTGTTCGGTTAAGGTTTGCAGCGCCGGGCTATCAAAACGGGCATAAAAAAGATCTTCCGGGGCGAAATTTTGTAGATGCCAGTGAAACACTTCTACATCCGCTGCCGACAGTTTCTCGCGTGCGTACTCTAGCAGGGCGCTAGAGCGGGAAGGAAAGCGGGGACTGCCTGCTAAAGTAATGACGCGCATACTCTCTCCTTATAACTAAAAACAAACATTAATCTAAAGTTGATAACATTTGCGCCAGTGTGGCAGAGGCGTTAGAGGAGGCGAAATACTTTTTCTGGCGTTGGATTACCAGAAAATGCATATGGCTCGTAGCTGAATAAGGCTGTGGAAGGAAAACGATTGCGCTTTTTTTGCCATAGGTCAATTCCCTTTCTGAACAAGATCGCACATAATACGCCCCCGGTTTGCACACCGGGAATCCAGGAGAGTTCATGTACTATCCCTTCGTTCGTAAAGCACTTTTTCAGCTCAATCCAGAGCGCGCTCATGAATTAACATTTCAACAATTACGCCGTATTACCGGAACACCGCTGGAAGCTTTAGTGCGCCAGAAGTTGCCGGAAAAACCGGTCACCTGTATGGGATTGACGTTTAAAAATCCACTGGGTCTGGCTGCGGGTCTGGATAAAGATGGTGAATGTATTGATGCCTTAGGAGCCATGGGCTTCGGTTCGATCGAGATCGGGACCGTCACACCGCGCCCGCAGCCAGGTAATGACAAACCGCGTCTGTTCCGCCTGGTCGATGCAGAAGGTTTGATCAACCGTATGGGCTTCAATAACCATGGCGTTGATAACCTGGTAGAGAACGTTAAAAAAGCGCATTTCGACGGTATTCTGGGGATTAATATCGGTAAGAATAAAGATACTCCAGTCGAGCAAGGTAAAGATGACTATCTGATTTGTATGGAAAAAATCTATGCCTACGCCGGTTATATTGCGATTAATATCTCTTCACCAAATACGCCTGGGCTGCGTACACTGCAATATGGTGAAGCGTTGGATGATTTACTTTCTGGTATTAAAAATAAACAATCTGAACTCCAGAAAAAACACCATAAATACGTTCCAGTGGCCGTAAAGATCGCGCCGGATCTTTCTCATGAAGAGTTGATCCAGGTTGCCGATAGTTTAGTTCGCCATAATATTGATGGGGTAATCGCAACCAACACTACATTAGATCGTTCTCTGGTTCAGGGGATGAAACATTGTGATGAAATGGGTGGATTAAGTGGTCGTCCATTACAATTAAAAAGCACCGAGATTATTCGTATGCTGTCGGCGGAATTAAAAGGCCAACTGCCTATTATTGGTGTTGGTGGGATTGATTCAGTGATTGCGGCCCGCGAGAAGATTGCGGCTGGCGCTTCGTTGGTGCAGATCTATTCCGGCTTTATTTTTAAAGGCCCACCGCTGATTAAAGAAATCATCACGCATATCTAGTCTTTTTCCTCGTATTGTGATCCAGGGCTTTATTTCCGGCCCTGGTTGCTTTATATTTCCGTATTGTTGCTTATTTAAACATATTGGTCTTTTATTATTTAAGGCAAAGTAACGCAACGGAAGAATGGGCAAAGCAATGGACGCGAAAATGATGGGGGAGACAAATGCGAATTAAACCTGATGATAACTGGCGTTGGTATTATGATGAAGAGCACGATCGTATGATGCTCGATTTAGCCAATGGCATGTTATTTCGCTCGCGTTTTGCTCGTCGAATGTTAACCCCTGATGCTTTTGACCCAACCGGTTTTTGCGTTGACGATGCCGCGCTTTATTTCTCATTTGAAGAAAAATGTCGTGACCTCGTGCTGTCAAAAGAACATCGTGCTGAACTGATCTTAAATGCGCTGGTTGCGATTCGGTTTCTTAAACCGCAAATGCCCAAGAGCTGGCATTTTCGCGCGCATCAAGACGCATGGGCCCCGGCTACCGGAGACGCCGCCAGCGTATGGCTAAGCGATGACGACAGTCAGGTGAATCTGCTGGTGGTTGAGCCGGGTGAAAACGCTGCGCTCTGCCTGCTTGCACAGCCGGGATTGGTCCTTGCTGGACGGACCATGCAATTAGGTGATCCCATTAAAGTGATGAACGACAGGCTGCAACCCCAACCGGGGCTGGATGGCTACAGCCTGGAACAGGCCGTTTAAAGCTTGAGTTTCAGTGCAGTTTTCGGAACGCAGCTGCAGCTTAGAATGGTGCCATCGTTGCGAATTGCGCTCTTCTTCAGCGGATTCACTTCTCCGTCTAACAGCGTAACCCGGCAGCTACCGCAGAGCCCGGCGCGGCAGGAATACGGTACGCGGATGCCTTGCTGTTCCAGCTGCTCCAGCAAGATTTGCTGATTATTACCGCTGAACGTTTTCCCCTCCCAATCAATATCCACCAACGCGTTTTGCACAACGGCTGACACAATCACATCGTCGCTTTTGCCGACGCTGTAGATTTTGGCAGGCCCGGTGGTCAGGATTTCAACCTCATCGCCGACGCGAATCACACCGCTATTACGGGCAATGAGATTCTGGCCAAAATCAACGTCACCGCTGGCTGGATCGGTGCGGAAGGATTGCAAGGTACTGAGCGGTTCACCGCCTGGATGTTTTTGCCCTTTTTCTGGGCTGATGGTGGTAAAGACACACCGGCTACAGGGTTTCACAACATCAAATACTACCGAGCCAATACGAATGGTTTTCCAGCTATCTTCCGCCCATGCCTCGACGCCCGTAACCACCAGATTAGGGCGGAACTGTTCCATACGAACGCTGGCTTTACAGCGCTGCTGGACGTCGCGCAGCGACGCTTCGTTGGTCAGCAAATAGGGAAATCCATCGGCAAAAGACAGCGGTACTGCATCGTGGCGTTTCACGCGGCGGGTGAGATCGGTACCAAGCCAGCGCAGCTGGACATTGCGCTTAAAGAACGGCGAAAGCCACTGATTGATAGCATCCGGGGCAATACGCGAGGTAAAATGATTGCCCCACACTTCGGTCGGCGATGCCTGATCGGTGAAATCAGCAAAACGCACCAGTGCGCTGCTGCCGTCGGGGGCGGTGAGATGGAGACCATCGTGCAGGACGGCGGGAGTAAAACGCACCATCGCTGGGAACTGACGGGCGGTAATAAAGGTGCCATCAGGTTCGGTAATCATAAAAATGCGATCAAACGCAAATCCGCTAATATCAGCGAAGGCATGCGTTAGCCCAATACCCCGCATAGATTTCACCGGATGAATAAAAAGCCGCGATAATGTAGCCACAACGCTATCCCTGAATCGAAATTAAGCCTTTAACTTTATGACATGGGCTACAGATTGGCTATAATGCGCAACAATTTTCTGCGAGTAAAAGTGACGATATGAATTCTCTGTTTGCCAGTACGGCCCGTGGGCTGGAAGAGCTGTTAAAAACTGAACTGGAAGGTCTGGGCGCGCAAGAGTGCCAGATCACCCAGGGTGGCGTCCATTTCCAGGGCGATACGCAGCTTCTGTACAAAAGCCTGATGTGGAGTCGCCTGGCGTCGCGCATCATGATGCCGCTGGGAGAATGTAGCGTCTGGAGCGATCTCGATCTTTACCTTGGCGTACAGGCTATCGACTGGACATCGATCTTTACCCCGGATGCCACTTTCGCGGTGAGCTTTGGCGGTCTGAACGATAGCATTCGTAACAGCCAGTATGGTGCGTTGAAAGTTAAAGATGCCATCGTCGATGCCTTTACGCGCAAAAATTTGCCACGCCCGAATGTCGATCGCGAAAATCCCGATCTGCGTATTAACGTTCGTCTGAACAAAGAAACAGCCTATATTTCTCTCGATCTGAGCGGCGATGGTCTACACCTGCGTGGCTACCGCGATCGCGCCGGTATGGCACCGATCAAAGAAAACCTCGCTGCGGCTATCGTGATGCGTTCCGGCTGGGTGCCAGGTACGCCGCTGCTCGATCCAATGTGTGGTTCCGGTACGCTGCTGATTGAAGCGGCGATGTGGGCGACCGATCGTGCTCCCGGGCTACACCGTAGCCATTGGGGTTTCAGCGGTTGGGCTCAGCACGATGAGGTTATCTGGCAAGAAGTGAAAGCTGATGCACAAACCCGCGCACGTGCTGGTTTGGCTGCCTATGAATCACGTTTCTACGGTTCTGATACAGATCGTCGTGTGGTTGAAATTGCCCGTAGTAACGCCCGTCGTGCGGGTATTGGTGAACTCATCACGTTTGAAGAAAAGGACGTTGCGCAGCTGAGTAATCCACTGCCAAAAGGACCCTATGGTACGGTTATCAGTAACCCACCGTACGGCGAACGTCTGGAAAGCGAACCGGCGCTGATTGCACTGCACAGCCTGCTGGGGCGCACGATGAAAAGCCAGTTTGGCGGTTGGAACTTGTCGCTGTTTAGCGCCTCGCCTGAGCTCTTAAGCTGCGTGTCTCTGCGCGCTGAACGCCAGTTTAAAGCGAAAAATGGCCCGTTGGACTGCGTGCAGAAAAACTATCACCTGGCAGAGAGCACGGGCGAAACGAAAGCGACAGTGGCAGAAGATTATGCTAACCGCCTGCGCAAGAATTTGAAGAAATATGAGAAGTGGGCGAAGCAGGAAGGTATCGAATGCTACCGTCTGTATGACGCCGACCTTCCTGAATATAACGTTGCCGTTGACCGTTACGCTGATTGGGTCGTGGTACAGGAATATGCGCCACCGAAAACTGTCGATGCGAATAAAGCGCGCCAGCGTCTTTTCGATATCATCGCCGCAACCATTTCCGTACTCGGAATTGCACCAAATAAACTGGTGCTAAAAACACGCGAACGTCAAAAAGGTAAAAACCAGTATCAGAAGATGAATGAGAAGGGTGATTTCATGGAGGTGAGCGAGTACAACGCGCGCCTGTGGGTCAACCTGACTGACTATCTGGATACCGGCCTGTTCCTCGATCACCGTATTGCTCGTCGTATGCTGGGTCAGATGAGCAAGGGTAAGGACTTCCTTAACCTGTTCTCCTATACCGGCAGTGCCAGCGTGCATGCAGGGCTGGGCGGCGCGCGTTCTACTACGACAGTTGATATGTCGCGTACCTATCTGGAGTGGGCAGAACGAAACCTGCGCCTGAATGGTCTAACCGGTCGCCCACACCGCCTGATGCAGGCCGATGTGCTGTCATGGCTGCGCGATAGCGACGAACAATTCGACGTGATCTTCATCGATCCACCGACCTTCTCGAACTCCAAACGTATGGAAGATGCGTTTGATGTTCAGCGTGATCATCTGCGTTTGATGAAGGATCTGAAGCGCCTGCTGCGTAAAGGCGGCACCATCATGTTCTCCAATAACAAACGCGGTTTCCGTATGGATCACGACGGTTTGGCTGAGCTGGGACTGAAAGCACAAGATATTACCCAAAAAACACAGTCGCCGGATTTTGCCCGTAACCGTCAGATCCACAACTGCTGGCTGATTACCGCAGCCTGAAAGGAATAAAGAATGTCATTAATTAGTATGCATGGCGCCTGGCTGTCGTTCAGTGACGCGCCGCTTCTCAATAATGCCGAGCTGCATATTGAGGACAATGAGCGAGTTTGTCTGGTTGGTCGTAACGGCGCGGGTAAATCGACGCTGATGAAAATCCTCAACCGTGAACTGGGGCTTGACGACGGGCGCATCATCTACGAACAGGATCTGGTTGTGGCGCGTCTGCAACAGGATCCACCGCGCAACGTTGAAGGTAGCGTTTACGACTTCGTCGCCGAAGGGATTGCCGAGCAGGCAATATACCTCAAGCGTTATCATGATATTTCGCATCTGGTGATAACCGATCCGAGCGACAAAAATCTGCAGGAACTGGCAAAAGTCCAGGAACAGCTGGATAACCTTGGACTGTGGCAGCTGGAAAACCGTATCAACGAGGTACTGGATCAGCTAGGTTTGAAGGCGGATACCGAACTGGCATCGCTTTCCGGTGGCTGGCTGCGTAAAGCTGCATTGGGCCGTGCTCTGGTCAGTGCGCCTCGCGTTCTGCTGCTTGACGAACCAACGAACCACCTTGATATCGAAACCATCGATTGGCTTGAGGGCTTCCTGAAGGCCTTCAAGGGAACGATCATTTTCATCTCTCACGACCGTTCATTCATTCGTAACATGGCGACTCGTATCGTCGATCTCGATCGCGGTAACCTGGTGACCTATCCGGGTAACTACGACCAGTACCTGCTGGAAAAAGAAGAAGCGCTGCGTGTTGAAGAACTGCAAAACGCCGAATTCGATCGTAAGCTGGCGCAGGAAGAGGTATGGATTCGCCAGGGCATTAAAGCGCGCCGTACTCGTAACGAAGGTCGAGTTCGCGCGCTGAAAGCGATGCGTAATGAGCGTAGCGCACGTCGTGAAGTGATGGGCAGCGCGAAAATGCAGGTTGAAGAGGCCTCACGCTCCGGCAAAATTGTGTTCGAAATGGAAGATGTCAACTATCAGGTTGATGGCAAAGTGCTGGTGAGAGACTTCTCCGCGCAGGTGCAGCGTAGCGATAAAATTGCGCTGATTGGCCCGAACGGCTGCGGTAAAACCACGCTGCTTAAGCTGATGCTGGGCCAACTGCAGGCCGATAGCGGGCGAATCCATGTAGGTACTAAGCTGGAAGTGGCTTACTTTGATCAGCACCGTGCAGAGCTGGATCCGGACAAAACGGTGATGGATAACCTTGCGGAAGGCAAGCAAGAAGTGATGGTTAACGGTAAGCCGCGCCATGTACTGGGCTATCTACAGGACTTCCTGTTCCATCCTAAGCGGGCAATGACCCCGGTTCGCGCACTGTCCGGCGGTGAACGAAATCGTCTGCTGTTGGCCAGACTGTTCCTGAAGCCAAGCAACCTGTTGATTCTCGATGAACCAACCAACGACCTGGATGTCGAAACGCTCGAACTGCTGGAAGAACTGATTGATGGCTACCAGGGAACCGTACTGCTGGTGAGTCACGATCGTCAGTTTGTCGATAATACCGTGACGGAATGTTGGATCTTCGAGGGTGAAGGGCGTATTGGCCGCTATGTCGGCGGCTACCACGATGCGCGTGGGCAGCAGGCTCAGTCTCAATCTCGACAGCAGGCCGTTGCGAAAAAAACTCCGGAAGCGGCCCAGCCGAAAGCAGAAACTGTCAAACGCACAGCAACCAAATTAAGCTATAACCTGCAGCGCGAATTGGAACAGCTGCCGCAAAAGCTGGAAAAACTAGAAGCGGACCTGGAAGCATTGCAGCTACAGGTTGCTGATGCGACGTTCTTTAGCCAGCCTCATGACCATACCCAAAAGGTATTGGCTGATATGGCGCAAGCAGAGCAGGCGCTGGAAGAAGCGTTTGAACGATGGGAATATCTGGAAGCGTTGAAAAACGGCGCCTGATTGAGGACTTTTCATGTGCGAACAACATCATGCTGCGCAGCATATTCTGTGTTCACAGTGTGACATGCTGGTGGCGTTGCCGCACCTTGAGCACCGACATAAGGCGAATTGTCCGCGTTGTGGTACGACGCTGACCACATCGTGGGATGAACCAAGACGGCGCCCGACGGCGTACGTCCTGGTTGCGCTCTTTATGTTGGTTCTGGCCAACCTGTTTCCGTTTATCAGTATGAACGTGGCGGGTGTGAGCAGCGAAATTGAACTGCTGGAAATCCCCAGCGTCATGTTTTCTGAAGATTACGCCAGCCTCGGCACTTTTTTCCTGCTGTTTGTTCAACTGGTGCCGGCATTTTGCCTGATAACCATTCTGTTGCTGGTGAATCAGGTCAGAATGCCCTACAGGCTTAAAACCTTCCTTGCGCGTATTTTGTTTACGCTCAAAACGTGGGGAATGGCGGAAATCTTCCTTGCTGGAGTACTGGTGAGCTTTGTGAAGCTGATGGCCTATGGTGATATTGGCGTCGGCAGCAGCTTCCTGCCCTGGTGTCTCTTTTGCTTACTCCAGTTGCGTACTTTTCAGTGCGTGGATCGACGCTGGCTGTGGGATGATATCGGTCCAATGCCTGTACTTTCGCAGCCGTTAAAGCCTGGAATCACCGGAATACGGCAGGGGCTGCGTTCTTGCTCGTGCTGTACGGCAATTCTCCCTGCTGACCTGCATGAATGCCCGCGTTGTCACAGTAAAGGCCATGTCCGGCGTAAAAACAGCCTGCAGTGGACCGTCGCGCTGCTGGTGACGTCAATTATGCTCTATCTCCCCGCCAACATCTTGCCGATTATGATTACCGATTTGCTGGGTGACAAAATGCCGTCGACCATTATTGCCGGCGTGATTTTATTGTGGAGTGAAGGATCGTATCCGGTGGCTATGGTGATTTTCATCGCCAGTATTATGGTCCCGACCCTGAAGATGATTGCTATTGCCTGGCTTTGTCTGGACGCGAACGGGCTTAAACGTCGTCATCAGGATAGCGAGCGAATGCACCTGATCTATGAAGTGGTGGAGTTCGTGGGGCGCTGGTCAATGATTGATGTCTTTGTCATTGCCGTGCTCTCTGCGCTGGTGCGTATTGGGGGATTAATGAATATCTATCCGGCAATCGGCGCGCTGATGTTTGCGCTGGTTGTCATAATGACCATGTTCTCAGCAATGACCTTTGATCCGCGACTGTCCTGGGATCGGGAACCTGAATCAAGCCATGAGGAGTCGTAATAGCATGGAAACCAAGAGTGGGGAGGCAAACGTGCAGAAAGTGAAAAACTGGTCTCCCGTTTGGATCTTCCCGATCGTCACGGCGCTTATCGGCGCGTGGATCCTGTTTTACCACTACAGCCATCAGGGGCCGGAGGTGACGCTTATCACCACCAACGCTGAAGGGATTGAAGGGGGTAAAACCACGATCAAAAGTCGCAGTGTGGATGTCGGCGTGGTTGTCAGTACCACGTTAACTGACGATCTCACGCATGTGGAAATTAAAGCGCGGCTGAACTCCGGAATGGAGAAGCTGCTGCATAAAGACTCCGTGTTCTGGGTGGTGAAACCGCAAATTGGACGTGAAGGGATCAGTGGTCTTGGGACGTTGCTGTCCGGTGCATACATAGAGTTGCAGCCGGGTTCCAAAGGGGCGGAGCCTGGCAATTACCAGCTGCTTGATGCGCCACCGCTTGCGCCGCCGGATGCCAAAGGCATTCGCGTGGTGCTGGATAGCAAAAAAGCAGGGCAGTTGAATCCCGGCGATCCCGTGCTATTCCGTGGTTATCGAGTAGGGTCAGTTGAAACCAGTACCTTTGATCCTAAAAACCGCAGTATCTCTTATCAGTTGTTTATCAGCGCACCGAATGATCGTCTGGTGACCAGCAACGTTCGTTTCTGGAAAGACAGCGGCGTGGCGGTTGATCTTACCTCTGCCGGGATGCGCGTGGAAATGGGATCGTTATCCACGTTGTTTAGCGGTGGCGTGAGTTTCGATGTGCCGGAAGGCGTCGATCTCGGTCAGCCTATTGCCGAGAAAACCGAATTTAAACTCTATGACGATCAGAAAAGTATTCAGGATTCGTTGTATACCCAGCACATTGATTATTTGATGTTCTTCAAAGATTCGGTTCGAGGTCTGCAGGTTGGCGCGCCGGTAGAGTTCCGCGGTATTCGTTTAGGTACGGTCGCCCAGGTTCCATACTTTGTTAAAGGGCTGCATCAATCGTTGACCAGCGACTATCGTATACCGGTCAAAATCCAGATTGAGCCGGAACGTCTTGCCGCGCAGTTTGGTGAAAGCCCGGACATTCGAGGCCATCTGCCAGCGTTGATTGAACGTGGTCTGCGCGGATCGCTTAAAACCGGCAACCTGGTAACCGGTGCGCTGTACATTGACCTCGACTTCTATCCGAAAGAACCGCCGGTATCTAATGTGAAAGCATTTGATGGCGTGGCGATTATTCCTTCGGTGAGCGGTGGTCTGGCGCAGATTCAGCAGCGAGTCATGGAAACGCTGGATAAATTTAACAATTTGCCGCTGACGCCGATGGTTGAACAGGCAACGAATACGCTGACTGAAAGCCAGAACACGATGCGCCGTCTGCAAACGACGCTGGATAATCTGAATAAGATCACTGCCAGCCAGTCGGCTCAACAGCTGCCAGCAGATATGCAAAAAACGCTACGTGAGCTCAATCGCAGTATGCAAGGCTTCCAGCCGGGCTCAGCGGCCTACAACAAAATGGTGGCAGATATGCAGCGCCTGGATCAGGTGCTACGTGAACTGCAGCCGGTGCTGAAGACGTTGAATGAGAAGAGCAATGCGCTGGTATTTGAAGCGAAGGATAAAAAAGATCCAGAGCCTAAGAGGGCGAAATGATGAAAAAGTGGTTAGCACTGGCTGCGGCTTGCCTGTTGGCAGCCTGCAGCAGCGGCGGGGAGAACAAAACCTATTATCAGCTGCCGCTGGCGACAGGAACTGTACAAAATGGCACAAGCACCAGCCAACGCATGCTGTGGGTTGAACAAGTCAGCGTGCCTGATTTTCTTGCGGGCAGCGGCGTGGTCTATCAGACCAGCGATGTTCAGTATGTGATTGCCAGCAATAACCTCTGGGCTAGCCCGCTGGATCAACAGCTGCGTACCACGCTGGTTTCTAACCTGAGTAATCAGCTACCGGGCTGGGTAGTATCATCCCAGCCTTTAGGCAGCGACCAGGACACCCTGAACGTTTCTGTGACGGGTTTCCATGGGCGATTTGACGGTAAGGTGGTGGTGAGTGGTGAATGGTTGCTCAATCATCAGGGCCAACTGACCAAGCGTCCGTTCCATATTGAAATGGCTCAGCAGCAAGATGGATATGATGCGATGGTGAAAGTGTTGGCCCAGGCCTGGAGCCAGGAAGCGGCCTCTATCGCGCAGATTATCAATCGCCACCCATAAATAGAATTAATTGTTCTAAGGGCCGTCGTCGGTGCAAAACCGACGGCGGTTTTTTTATGTCTGGCTTCAACTGGTTACTTATGCCACATCACGTTTTTTGTACAAATGAACTTCTTATTAGCTCACAAATATGACATTGGTATGAATTCTGCGCATTGACGGGACTCTTTTTTAGCGGTATTCGTATTATGTGGTCGCATACTTTGTGACCACTGTTTTCTTTTCCACCAGACCAAGATATGAGGGAAACGAGGCATGAAGAGACAAAAAAGAGATCGCCTGGATCGGGCACATCAGCGTGGATACCAGGCCGGGATTACCGGACGGTCGAAAGAAATGTGTCCCTACCAGACCATTAACCAGAGGTCTCACTGGCTGGGAGGCTGGCGAGAGGCCATGGAGGACAGGGCAGTAGTTGCCTGACACTGTCTCTTTAAAAAGAAACCTCCGCATTGCGGAGGTTTCGCCTTTTGATTCACAACACTTATTTACCGTCAGCCAGGGCTGACGACAAGTCGTATTAGAATGCAGAAGTATCCTGGAACAGACCCACTTTCAGATCGTTCGCGGTGTAGATCAGACGACCGTCAACCAGAACTTCGCCATCCGCCAGGCCCATGATCAGACGACGGTTAACGACACGTTTGAAGTGGATACGATAGGTCACTTTTTTTGCCGTTGGCAGAACCTGACCGGTGAATTTCACTTCACCTACACCGAGCGCACGGCCTTTGCCTTCACCGCCCAGCCAGCCCAGGTAGAAACCAACCAGCTGCCACATTGCATCCAGACCCAGACAGCCTGGCATCACTGGATCGCCGATAAAGTGACAACCGAAGAACCACAGGTCCGGATTGATATCGAGCTCAGCTTCAACATAACCTTTGTCAAAGTTGCCGCCGGTTTCGGTCATTTTAATGACACGATCCATCATCAGCATGCTCGGAGCAGGTAACTGTGGGCCTTTTGCGCCAAACAGTTCACCGCGACCAGAGGCAAGAAGGTCTTCTTTTGTATAGGATTCGCGTTTATCTACCATGTTTTAAGTAAGCCTTATTTTAAGTTCGGAACGCAGGATAGCTAACACGTGTACGCTGAACAAGTCCGATCAGTTGGATTGCGAACGGTTTAGCCAGCGTAACGGCCATGGATAACGGTGGCGAGGCTCTTGCTGCATGGCCTGTGCAATGCGTTCCTGAATCGTTTGCAATAGCGTCTGCCCTTCACCATCCCAGTTGAGCTGCGTCAGAAGCGGCAAGGCATCGCCGACATCGTCGATAGCCCAGATGGAAAACGCACCCGCTTCTACTGCTTCCTGTACTTCATTAGAGAGGCTCAGGTGGCGGACGTTAGCAGAAGGAATGATGACCCCCTGCTTGCCGCTTAAGCCGCGTTGTGCACAGATAGCAAAGAAGCCTTCAATTTTCTCATTCAGACCACCAACGGGTTGCGCACGACCAAATTGATCGACGGAACCCGTCATCGCAATACTTTGGTTGATTGGTACGTTAGCGAGAGCACTGATGAGAGCGCACAGTTCGGCCATAGAGGCGCTGTCGCCATCAACTTCACTGTATGACTGCTCAAACGTCAGCGACGCAGAGAACGGGAGCTGTTGCTCTAGATCGAGCTCTGCCATCAGGAAGGCCTGCATCAACATCATGCCTTTCGCATGGATGTTGCCGCCCAGCTCAGCTTTACGCTCAACGTCGGTAAACTCCCCATCACCGATGTGTACCACACAGGTAATACGCGATGGCTCACCAAACGGGCGAGGGTGGCCTGGGAAATCAATGACGGAAAGGGCGTTGATCTGGCCGATACATTCGCCTTCAGTCTCAATCAGGATCTGTTCCAGCAGGATTTCATCCTGCATCCGCTCAGCCAGGAAACCTTCACGCCACTGACGTTGCACCAGCATCGTTTTGAGCTGTTCTGCATTGATGACATCGTTGTCCGTAAACGGAGCGGCTTCTCGTAGCTGGCGAGCAATCCACAGAGGGCAAAGGGGCATGATTTCCTGATCGCCGCTGTCTCGAGCGCCTTCCTGCATCAGCAGCGGCCACGCGTCGGCAGCTAGGCCTGGCAGGGATTTCTCACGGGCGATGCTCCAAACCCACTGACACCACTGTTTAAGCGTTTCTTCATCGCTGATTTGCAAGTTGTCTTCAAACTCGCTGTAGAGTGATGTTTCTGCCAGCTCCGGTTCCATTTCCTCGAAATCCGCCAACGAATCACGATCGCCCATCAGCACGACTTTAAGGGATAGGGGCATCGAAGGGATGCTAACCGGAAGGGGGCGCGCATCGTCGAAGGTCAGCCAGTCAAAGCGCTGCTGGGATATTAGGTTTTTTAAGCGCATCCATAAAAGCGGCTGTGCCATGAGAGTACGCAGCGACAGTATTAAAATACCGCCGTTGGCTTGATGAACTAAACCAGGTTGTAGGGTGATTTCACCATTGAACTGGCGTACGCAGCCAAAAAGCTGTTCAGCTTCAATCCAATCCGCATAGATTACCGGGCCGGTGCTGGCAAAATTGTCGTCAGCATTGCTTGCTGGAATGGCCGTAATCTTGCTGCCATTTACCTGATAATTAACACCCGTTAGGGTAGCTTCAGGAGTATCACGTAAAGATAGTGTTGTCTGGGTGAGTAGCTGCAGGTACTCTTTTTCTTCTGGCGCTTTGACCAGCAAGAAAGGGGAGATACCCTGCGGGTGCAGGAACTGCTCCAGCGCGTAATGTAAACGCGACTGCAGCTCGCTGAATAAGGAATCGTTTTCTGAGGCCAGCTCAGGCTGGGCAAATAGCGGCTGAAATGCTTCAGTCGCGGGGGCGAGAAAGCGCCGGGAAAGAGTATTTATAGTCAATGTCGCTATTTTTAGTCAGATGTAAAGTGCGTGATTATACCTGATGCCAACGGGAAGCTCACGGATAATAGGGAAGTATCTTCGGACGTTGGCCCATTACGTATCACAGTTGCAGATTTCTTCTCAGCACATTGAGAAAAAACTGTTATTCTGAAAAGAGTTACACGGTCACACTGAGATCGCAATGAAATATCAACAACTGGAAAATCTTGAAAGCGGCTGGAAGTGGAAATACCTGGTTAAAAAGCACCGGGAAGGTGAACCTATCACTCGCTACATTGAAGCCAGCGCCGCACAAGAGGCCGTCGATGTTTTGCTCAAACTAGAGCATGAACCGGTTCAGGTGCATGATTGGATTGACCAGCATATTAATCCACATCTGGTTAACCGGATGAAGCAGACGATTCGTGCACGCCGTAAGCGCCATTTTAATGCAGAGCACCAGCATACTCGCAAGAAGTCTATCGATCTTGAGTTTGCCGTTTGGCAACGGCTGGCAGGTTTAGCGCAACGTCGTGGAAAAACGTTATCCGAAACTGTCGTCCAACTGATTGAAGATGCCGAGAATAAAGAAAAGTATGCAACCAAGATGTCCAGCCTTAAGCAGGATCTCGAGGCCATGCTGGGCAAAGACAAGTAAGCGTATTCAGATGTCGCTTGTCGCCACAAAAACTATAGTTAAAAAAAAACCCCGCAGTGCGGGGTTTTTTATTAGACGATAACTTAAGCCTGAGGCTGAGTTACAACGTCTTTGCTACCTTTAACTTCGATCTCAACGCGACGATCTGGTGCCAGGCAGTCGATCAGCGCAGCTTTCGCTTTCACGCCATCACAGGTGCTGCCGGTAACTGGGTTAGATTTACCCATGCCACGTGCGGAGATTTTGTCAGAAGGGATACCTTTAGATACCAGGTAGTCAACTACGGACTGAGCACGTTTCTCGGACAGACCCTGGTTGTAAGCGTCAGAACCGATGCGGTCAGTGAAGCCCAGAACGACTACGGAACCGTCTTTCGGATCCAGGTTGCTCAGCTGGCTGTACATCTGATCCAGAGCCTGCTTACCTTCTGGTTTCAGGGTAGCTTTGTTGAAGTTGAACAGAACGTCAGACTTCAGAGTGAAGTGTTTGGTCTGTACTTCTGGAGCTGGAGCTGGAGCTGGAGCGATTACTGGAGCCGCTGCATCCTGCTGGCCGAAACGGTAGGAAACGCCTACGCTCAGCATGCCGTTGTCAGGACGAACACCAACGGTGTTTGCGTCGCCGATGTTGTTAACCCACTGGTATTCCAGACGGGTAGCGATGTCACGAGTCACAGCCCACTCAACGCCGCCAGCGAATACTGGGGAAACGCCGGTGTCGTGGTGATCGCCAGCGATGTTGTTGCTGGAGTCAGCACGCCATACCATACCACCCAGACGAGTATAGATGTCCAGATCGTCAGTGATTGGGTAACCCAGTTTAGCGGTCAGCTGAACGCCTTGAGCTTTCAGAGCACCGTTAGTCTGGCTACCGGTGTATTCCATACGGCCCAACCAGTCGTAACCCATTTCGAAACCAACGTACGGGTTAACCTGGTAGCCACCGAACGCGCCTGCGCCCAGCTGGCTGTTATGGGTAGAACCGTTGTTGTTCAGGTCACTCTGGTACCAGCCAGTGTCATGGAACTGAGACCAGCCCAGTTTACCACCAGCATACCAGGTGTTGTCTTGCGGAGCGGCCTGCGCTACAGAAGCGAAGCCTGCCAGTGCCACTGCAATCGCGATAGCTGTCTTTTTCATTTTTTGCGCCTCGTTATCATCCAAAATTTGCCATGAAGTTCTAAATAGACTCACGGTTAAATCCTTCCACCGGGGTGTGGCTTAGTGAATTACTTAGCAGATATCTGCGGTGTAAGCTGAGCACCCCTGGCGATGTAAAGTCTACAACGTCGTTCGAAACTTACAAGTGTGAACTCCGTCAGGCTTATGAAAAAAAAAGAGTTGTATACGCAATATTTAACAAATATGTTGAGAAATTGAGCAGCGCAAAATACTGGAAACCGCACCAGACAAGCCTTCTGAGAAAAAACTATCAGGAAATCTAAGAGATAAAAAAGTTGCAAAAAAAATACCAGGAAAATTCCTAATTTCGGTTAATGGAACAAATTTGAGTGAATTTTTAGCCCATTAAATTGTCCAGTGGGGTGTAATGTCGACTGAATTGGACGCATTATGAGCACCATGGCATTACCTTCCTCGGCAGCGGCCTGTAAACGCGCATGCTCTTCTGCTGATAATTCATCCGTTAACCAGCCGATAACAACACTATAGTTACCCGTGCGCGATGCGCGTACCATGGAATCGAGCATATCGCATGGCAACATTTGACGCAGCTGCATTACTTTCGTTAACGGCAGACCTGATTCTTGCACCCACTGACGACTCAGCTTCTGCTGCGGAGTCAGCCAAAGCTGCCAGCGCGACTGTTGTCCTAGCTGCTGAAGTAATGGCAACAATAAGAGTTGTGCCATCATTGGCTGATCTTCTCGATAGAGCACTTCGCTAATTAAAGCCGAGGAGGTGCTTTTTGCAGTAGTAAAAGCATGAGAAGCCGTTGTTGCGACAGCGGTAGAAGAATGATTTACGGCACCAGAAGTATACATAGCTAATCCAACCTTGTGGGTTACTGTATGCATATACAGTACTACCCGTCTCACTAAAGATCAACCCATTTTCTGAAAGTAACTCGCAAAATTGCACACTAATTGCGCGGAATTAAAAATTCATCTTGCCGTACTAAGCGAACTTCCCTATGTTGCTTATTAAATGTTCTATTAACATTTGAAATGTATTCATCTACATGATTATTAAGGATTAATCATGAAAGCAATATCATATAAACGGATTTATCAATCCCAGGAATGTTTTTCCATATTGGGGAAAATCAGGTCACGGGCGTTATTCGGCGGTTACAGTCTTGCAGTCGACAATACGGTCTTTGCTATGGTTGCAGAGGGTGAATTGTATCTGCGGATGTGTGAGGAGAATGCCACTTATCTCGCTCAACACGCGCCGCCATTATTAACGCTACGCAAACGCGGTATGCCGTTGCAGTTAAAGTACTTTCGTGTGGACGCCGCTCTTTGGCTGGATCAACCTGTTTTGCTACAGCTTGGTTTATCCTCGCTGGAGGATGCGCGGCGAGAGAAATCACAACAACGGATGTCACAACGCTTAAAGGATTTACCGAATCTCTCCTTTCATATGGAATTATTGCTGAATGAAGCCGGAGTGACGGATTCCTGGGCGCTACGACAAATTGGTGCGGAAGCCGCGTGGCTACGTCTTCGCAGGATTCGTAAGCAGATCAGTATTAACGTGCTGTATTCGCTTGAGGGAGCCATTAGGGGTGTCCATGCCGCAGCACTCCCGGCGCAAAGGCGCCAGGAGCTGCAGAGCTGGGTGCAAACCAGCATCAAAAAGAACTAAATGATTTGGTATTAAGCCAGAACCTGCTTTTGCAGCCGACAGATTTCCGGTAACAGTGAAATCATTAAACCGATTTGTTGCAGTACTAATGGCTCTTTGCTGTCAGGACGAGTATCGAGATGATGAATTCGTGCGGCTAACCCCGTTAATGCCAGCTGCACTCGGTCTTCATCAGAAGGCTGGTGGTGTAACGCATCATCGACATAGCAGACTGCATCGTCCAGTAGAGCAAGGATTTCAGGTGTCGTTAATTTCTCGCGGTGGGCGCCCAGCGCTGAGATATAGCTTGTCAGAGTGTGATTCAGACAAAGCAGACGAAAAGCGGTTTCACGCATTTCCGCAGTAACTTTTGGCTCAGTCGACATGTTTGATACAACAGATGCCAGTTCCGCATCGCGATTATGAGCATCACGTCGTGCTATCCGATAGGCCAGACGATTGTCACGTCCCTGATGGTATTGCTCCAGAATGGCATCAAGATAGCGACAGTTTGCATCGACAGCGCGCTCGAGCACGCGAGGTAAATTACGAAACTTCCAATCCGGCCAGACAAAGCTCACCGCAATCCACGCAATCCCACATCCAATCAGCGTATCAATGACGCGCGGCAGTGCCACTTCAAATCCTTCGCCGAGTAGGTTGAAACACAGTAGCACCAATAATGTAATGAACATCGTTGCATGGGCATACTGTACGTTGCGGAAAGCGAAAAAAAGCACGCCAGTTATCACAATCAGAACCAGTTGCCCTTCAAGAGAAGGGACCAGCAAGAGAATAGGTAAGCCGAGAGCCACGCCGACGAGGGTACCGATAATACGCAGTGCCAGCCGGTGCCGAGTGGCGTTATAGTTTGGCTGGCAGACGAACAGGCTGGTCAGCAAAATCCAATAACCGTGCTGAAGGCCGGTGAATTGAATAAAGGCATAGCCCGCGCATAGAACCAATGACATGCGCACTGCATGACGAAAAAGCGCAGACTCCGGGGACATATTACGGCTGAGACGCGAACGAATATCATCAAATCCGTGCAGGCTATCGTCGGCCAGCAGAGTTTCCGTTTCGCTCTTCATCTGTGACTGAAGCTGTTCGGACTCAATCGTCGCTAGCTGCGCGTCAATGGCGCGCAAATTGTTCAGCAGAAAACCCAACGCTTTTATTTGCTCTGGCGCAGCGCTACTGGCGCGAACACGATCGAGTGCGGCGTCGAGATGAGTAAATGCACGTTCAAACCGGGCATCGTGCTGGTATGGGGTGCGTAGCAAAATGGCTTTTGCTAAAGACTGGCAGGCCATCGATTGCATTGACAGAAGTCGCTGAAAACGGAACATCACATCGCTGTAGCGGAAGTTATCCCGAAGAGCCTGATATTGAATATGCGACGAACTGGCGCGTTCATGGATATCTTGAGCCACAAAATAATAGTGCAAGGTTCGACGAGTGCTGCGTTGACCGCGGTCGCCGCGCAGACGTGTTAATAATGAAGCTTTAGTTTGATTTAGCGTGGCCATCAGTTGCCCATTAGCTAACGCAAGATCGTACAGTGGTGCCTGATCTTCATCGTCAAGGTCAGGGTCAAACAGACGTGATTTCAGCTCAAGATAGTGGGCGAGCTGCTCGTAGCTACGGGCGAGGTTATCCTGCAGTGGGCGAATAGGGAAAATCAGATGCCCAGTCAGGGTTAACAGGTTATACCAGACCGCACCGGCAATCAGCAGCAGAGGCTGTATATACCAGTGACTGTATAGAGATACGCCGAGCATGGTGTAAATTGCGATCAGCAGTGCACCAAAAGCGATAGTCGCATAGCGCTGTCCAAGGCCACCAAGCAAAATAAAGCCGATAGTCGATGCGGTTAAACCCAGCGCGAACAGCCACGGCCACGGAAAGAGAATCTCGACGGAAGCGGAGGCAATAAAGAAGCAGATCAGCGTAATAACCAGATTGCGCAGCCGCCCGCTTAAACGATCGTCTAAATCGGTCAGCGCCGCGGCGACGACTCCCAGTGTGAGCGGGATAGTCAACTTAACGTCGCCCAGCCACCACGGCAGAGCGCAGGTCCCAACGAGCGCGATAAAAATTCTGGCGTTATACAGCCATGCGCTGTTCCATGTATAGCGGCGAAGCAAAGGGCTTAGCATCTTGTGTGATGAGTCCTGATTTACTGAAAACGACGGCGAGCGTTAGCTTCGCGGGCTGCTCGGGCGACTTCAACAGGTACCACACGACGGCCAACCGGCCACAGGGCGATAGCGGCAATTTTGAAGTTTGCGATACCCACTGGGATACCAATAATCGTCACACATTGTGCAATACCCGCCATGATGTGGGTCAGGCACAGCCACCAGCCAAACAGCACCAGCCAGACAATATTGAGCACCGTGCCGCCAGCATTCATCACGCTGCTTTTTGCACCAGGCTCTAATTCGTCTACATGTACCGCTTCATTGCCGTAGGGCAGCAGCGACAGCTTGGTAATTTCCCAGCATGAGCGCGTGAGCGGCAGAGTGATAATGAGCACGATACTGAACAGCGTTGCTATCAGCCAGCCCAGTGTTGTCAGAAAACCACCTAATACAAAATTCAAAATATTCAGAACAGTACGCATAAATCCTCTGTGCAGTGCTGTGAAAAATAAGACCTAATGATTGTAACGTTTTTTTAGGCTGGAGCACCTATTCTCTGGCGGTTACACTGTGAGATATCGAAAAAAGTCAGGACTCGGCATGACATGGAATTAAAAGCAACGACGCTGGGCAAGCGCATGGCGCAGCATCCTTACGACCGGGTTGAGCTCCTCAACGCGGGCGTCAGGGTATCGGGCCCTCAGCACGAATATCTCATTCCTTTTAATCAGTTATTAAGTATCAACTGCAAGCGCGGCTTGGTATGGGGCGAGCTGGAGTTTGTTCTGCCTGAGGATAAGGTGGTTCGCCTACATGGCACTGAGTGGGCAGATACGCAGCGCTTCCATCGTCATCTGTTGGGGCTATGGCAGGAATGGAGCGCAGAAATGAGCGCTATCGCCGCTGAGCTCCTTCAGTCGCAGTTGTCCATTATCGCGGGAAGCAGCGTTGAAACTCAATGGTTGACCCGGCACAAGGCGCAGGCAATCCGCCAGCAAATTGTCGCGGCTCTTGAAGGGCTACCGTTGCCGACCAGTCGTCTTGCCGAGTTTGATAACTGCCGCGATGCCTGGCAGCAGTGCCAGGCCTGGCTGGCTGATAAAGAAAGTGGCAGGGCGAAGCACAACCAACGCTACACTGAGGCCATGCTTTCTCAATACAGCGAATTTTTTGCTCAGATTGAATCCTCACCGTTAAATACGTCACAGGCGCAAGCCGTGGTGAACGGCGAACGATCGCTGCTGGTGTTGGCTGGTGCGGGTAGCGGTAAAACCTCCGTGTTGGTGGCGCGCGCGGGATGGCTGTTGGCGCGCGGTGAAGCGTCGGCCGAGCAAATACTGCTGCTGGCGTTTGGTCGTAAAGCGGCGCAAGAGATGGACGAGCGTTTACAGGAGCGGCTGCATACCGACGCGATTACAGCGAGAACCTTCCACGCGCTGGCGCTGTTTATCATTCAGCAGGGAAGTAAAAAAGTGCCGGTGGTCAGTAAACTCGAAAATGATGCCGCGGCGCGCTATGCCCTGTTCACCGAGTGTTGGCAGTCCCAGTGCCGGGAGAAAAAAGCCCAGGCGAAAGGTTGGCGGCTTTGGCTGCAGGACGAGTTGGGCTGGGATGTCGCTGATGACAACTTCTGGGAAAATGAAAAAATCCTCAAGCGAATGGGCAGTCGCCTGGATCGCTGGGTAAGCCTGATGCGGATGCACGGCGGTGCACAGGCAGAAATGATTGCTGCTGCACCGGAGGAAGTCCGCGAGCTATTCGGTAAGCGGATTAAGTTGATGGCGCCATTGCTGAAAGCATGGAAAACCGCGCTGAAAGATGAGGGGGCGGTAGATTTCTCAGGGCTTATCCATCAGGCGATTATCATTCTGGAAAAAGGTAAATTTGTCAGCCCGTGGAAGCATATTCTGGTTGATGAATTTCAGGATATCTCTCCGCAGCGAGCGGCGCTTTTGGCGGCGCTGCGAAAACAGAATTCACAAACCTCGCTCTATGCGGTGGGGGATGATTGGCAGGCTATCTACCGCTTCAGCGGTGCGCAACTGTCGCTGACCACTGCGTTCAACCACTATTTTGGTGAAGGGGATAACTGTGCGCTGGATACTACCTACCGCTTCAATGGCCGTATTGGTGAGATAGCCAACCGCTTTATTCAGCAAAACCCGCATCAATTAACTAAGCCGCTTAACAGTTTGAGTGTGGGAGATAAAAACGCGGTCACGCTGCTGGAAGACGACAAGCTTGATGATTTGTTCGATAAACTCAGTGGTTACGCCACCCCTGACCAGCGAATTTTGGTGCTCGCTCGTTATCATCATCTGAAACCGGCCGCGCTCGGCAAAGCGGCAACCCGATGGCCAAATCTTAATATTGATTTTATGACCATCCACGCCAGCAAAGGCCAACAGGCAGATTATGTCATTGTATTGGGGCTTCAGGAGGGTTTTGATGGTTTCCCGGCCCCTACGAGGGAGTCGATTATGGAACAGGCGTTACTGCCGGAGCCGGAAGATTTCCCGGATGCAGAAGAGCGTCGGTTGCTGTATGTCGCTATCACGCGTGCGAAGCAAAGAGTGTGGCTGTTGTTTAATAAGGCCCAGCCATCGCCGTTTGTTGAGATTTTAAAGCAGCTGTCGGTACCCGTGGCACGCAAACCGTGATGAGAACCGGCGCCGCTGTTGCGGTGCCGGAATGTGTATCGGTTTACTTCAAGCGTTCGGCAAGATAGCGCTGGTAATCTGGGATCAGAATATCAACCGGCTCACCGAATTTGGGTGACTGGATAATAAAATCAGCGGTGGAGGCGTTGGTGGCAACAGGAATGTTCCAGACGGTTGCCAGACGCAGCAAGGCTTTGACGTCCGGGTCATGCGGTACTGCGTTAAGCGGGTCCCAGAAGAAGATCAGAACATCAATTTTACCTTCCGAAATCAGCGCGCCGACCTGCTGGTCGCCGCCCATTGGGCCGCTCAGTAGAGCTTTAACTTCCAGGCCCGTTGCTCGCTGCACCAGATTACCAGTAGTGCCGGTGGCGGACAGCGTATGCTGTGCCAGGCACTCTTTATGGCGCTGTACCCATTTCATCAGCATATCTTTGCAGTGGTCGTGCGCAACCAGCGCAATGTGTTTACGCGCCGCCAGGGTGCGAGTAGTGAGTTCCATAAAACCATCCCTAAGTGTGTAATCCAGACAGATTACTGCAAGCAAATCAGGCTGCAAGCCCTGATTGGCAAAAATTTGACGCGCGACAGCGGTGGTCTGACATACACTTAAGTGATTGGCCAGGAGGATAATGATGACTGAAAACGATATTGCCAGTATTTTGACCACAACGCGCACCATCGCGCTGGTGGGAGCCAGCGATAAACCGGACCGCCCGAGCTATCGGGTCATGAAATATCTGTTGGATCAAGGCTATCACGTGATCCCGGTTTCACCTAAGGTAGCCGGTGGCACACTGCTGGGGCAAAAAGGCTACGCCACGTTGGCAGACGTGCCGGAAAAAGTGGATATGGTTGACGTATTCCGCAATTCGGAAGCCGCGTGGGGCGTTGCGCAGGAGGCGATTGCGATAGGTGCAAAAACGCTGTGGCTGCAGCTTGGTGTCATCAATGAACAGGCTGCGGTTCTAGCGCGCAATGCAGGGCTGAACGTGGTGATGGATCGCTGTCCGGCAATCGAAATACCGCGGCTTGGTCTGGCGAAGTAATAAAAAACCCCGCATAGCGGGGTTTCTTCATTTTAGCGGGCGACTAGTTGCGTAGCCGCGGTGCCTGTAGCTGTCGGCGAATGGTGCGGGCCAGTTCATCCATCGTGGGTTGCTCTGGATGATCCTCACGTGGCTCACTGCTTAACTGCGCTTCGGCCAGATAGGTGTGCATTGGCTGGCCGTCATCGTCTTCCATCACCACGTGATACCAGGGCAACGCACGAAGCTCATCGTTGGCCGCCAGATCGTCGGGCTCGGGATCGTCAAGCGAGTAAACCGGGTCGATATCCACCACCACACCCAGATAGCCCAACAAGGAGTGACGCACCTGTTGGCCAATACCGAATTTGCTGGTAATCATCATATACACCTCCCGGGAAACAGCGCCTACTACCTACTCTTTATATATAGACACCATTTCGCTTTTCAAGTTACATGACGCGGCAGGCAAATCCTTTCAAGTACAGTCCTTCCGGGTACGTCGCAATCACCGGGTGATCGGCTGCCTGACGGAACTGCTCTATAAATTGTACATCACGACCGGCATCTACAGCGGCATCGGCGATGATTTTCTGGAATAAATCCGTAGTCATCAGGCCTGAACAGGAGAAGGTCAGCAGGATCCCGCCCGGGTTCAGAAGCTGAATCGCCAGCATATTGATGTCTTTATAGCCACGGCAGGCGCCCATCAGCTGATTTTTGTTTTCAACAAATTTCGGCGGATCCATGACGATGACATCAAACTTTTCGCCCTGATCGCGATATTTACGCAGCAGTTTGAACACGTCATCACGAACAAACTCCGCTTTGCTCAGATCAAGCTTATTCAGCTCAACGTTCTGGCGCGCAATATCCAGCGCTTCCTGAGAGGTATCAACGCTGGTGACCTGGCTGCATCCGCCCATCAGTGCGGAAACGGCAAAACCACCGGTGTAGGAGAAGCAGTTCAGCACGCGTTTATTAGCCACGTAGCGGCGGGTTGCCAAACGGCTGTCGCGCTGATCGAGGTAGTAGCCCGTTTTATGGCCGCCCTGGATATCGACCAGCAGCTTCATACCGTGTTCTTCAATCGGTAGAAGGGCTGGAGGTAATTCGCCGGTCACCGGGCCTTGAGTCAGCTCCATCCCTTCTTTTTTACGCACGGCCACGTCGCTGCGATCGTAAATGGCACATTCTGGATAGAGCGTTTGCAGCGCGCTAATCAGGGCGGCTCGCTGGTATTCGGCACCAGCGCTCAGCAGCTGCAGTACCAGGAATGAACCAAATCGGTCGATAGTGATGCCCGGTAAACCGTCGGATTCACCAGCAATGAGACGATAGCTGTCCAGCCCGTCTTTTTGCGCCAGCCAGTCACGCCAGCTTTGCGCTTGCTGTAGACGGCGGACGAAGAAATCAATGTCGATGGTTTCATTAGCGTCAAATGTCCAGACGCGGGCACGGATTTGCGACGCCGGAGAATAGGCACCGCGGGCTAACCATTTACCCTGATGGTCAACAATATCAATGGTCTCGCCGAGGTTGGCTTTGCCTTCCATGCGGGCGACCGCGCCGGAAAAGACCCAGGGATGACGGCGCAGCAATGATTTTTCGCGCCCTTTGGCTAACACTAAACGTACACTCATAGTTTTTATATCTGGTCATTTGAAGGAATCAGGCTGCATTTTCCCGACTTCCCCGCACAAATGCAACGAACGACGGAAGAATGTGACGGCGATTAACGCTACAGTGTCAGAATGACGTGAACAGACGGGAGAGGAAATTCGCGTGGAGAAATGTGTAATTTGTTGGGTTTACGGTATGGTTCAAGGCGTCGGCTTTCGCTACTTCACGCAACAGGAAGCGGGACGTCTTGGGCTGCACGGCTATGCGAAAAATCTGGATGACGGCAGCGTCGAAGTCGTGGCCTGTGGTGAAGACGAGCGGGTGGAAAAACTGCTGACATGGTTAAAATCCGGTGGCCCACGCAGTGCCCGGGTTGATAAAGTTTTGTCAGAGCCTCATCAACCCGAAAAAGCGTGGAGCAACTTTAGCATACGCTATTAGATGCATTTCACCGGCTTAGGCAGGCCCGCAATTTTCGTTGCCTGTTTGGCCGGGCCTTTCGGGAACAGACGATATAGATAGCGGCTGTTACCTTTCTCTTCGCCAAAGGTGTTAGCCATCGCTTTCACTAGCATACGGATAGCCGGTGAGGTGTTGAACTCAAGGTAAAAGTTACGCACGAAACGAACCACTTCCCAGTGTTCAGGGCTCAGCTCAATCCCTTCATTGGCCGCAATGACTTGCGCCAGCCCTTCGCTCCACAGCGTGGTGTCTTTAAGGTAGCCTTCGCTATCGGTATCAATTTCGGTGTTTTCGTAGATAAGCATAATATTTCACACAGCAAACAGATGGCGGGCAGTGTAGCAAATAAAAAGGCCCCGCATAAGCGAGGCCTTGATACTGAAGCAGCTTAGGGTTAGTCGCGGCTTGCGAAGCCCAGGATGCTCAGCAGGCTGACGAAGATATTGTACAGGGAAACGTACAGGCTCACCGTCGCACGGATATAGTTGGTTTCACCACCGCGGATAATGTTGCTGGTCTCATACAGGATTGCGCCGGAAGAGATCAGGATGAACACCGCGCTGATCGCCAGGTGCAATGCCGGAAGCTGTAGGAAGATGTTCGCCACCATACCAATCAGCACCACCACGATACCCGCCATCAGCATGCCGCCGAGGAAGGACATATCCTTACGGGTGGTCAACACGTACGCTGAGCAGCTGAAGAACACCAGCGCTGTACCGCCTAAGGCCATACCGATAACGTCGCCCATGCCCGCAGACAGGTAAGCGTTCAGAATTGGCCCCAGGATATAGCCCAGGAAACCGGTGAAGGCGAAAGCGGACAGAATACCAACCGGTTTATCTGCTGTTTTATAGGTCAGGAACATCAAACCGTACATGCCGACCAGCGTCAGGATTAATCCTGGAGACGGCAGCATCAGCACGGTGCTGGCGGTGGCGGTGATGGCAGAAAATGCCAGCGTCAGGCTCAGCAGGAAATAGGTATTACGCAGGACTTTGTGCGTGCTCAAAAGCGATGAGCGGTCACGCGATGATGTAATTATGCGATCCATGAGTCACTCTCTTATGACAGATGTTATTAGTGGCTCAGCATAAGAAATCTTTCCTTTATACCCAAATGTTTTTACCCATCTTTACTCTGCCTTATCAGGGGATTACTGCCTGTTCACAAAATTTAGGGGAAAGCGTGAAAGAGCGAGATCAATCTCTTATAGGTTGTTGAAAGAACTTGCGTAATTTCGTATCCGTGCCAAGAGTGAAAAGGGTTAAAACAACAAGGCAATGGAAATGAAAATACAAAAACATAACTACATCACAATGGTCATTCTGGCAATGGGTATGGCAGGAGCTGCACAGGCCGCAAACGTGCCGGAGGGTACTGCGCTTGCTGACCAGCAAACGCTGGTGCGCAGCAACGGTAACGAACCGGCGTCGCTAGATCCGCATAAAGTGGAGAGCGATGTCGAATTCAACATTATCAGCGATCTGTTTGACGGACTGGCGGCGGTGAAGGGCGATGGCAGCATTGAGCCGCGTCTGGCAGAGTCCTGGGACAATAAAGACAACACCGTCTGGACCTTCCATCTACGTCCCGGTATTACGTGGGCAGATGGCTCCGCCATTACCGCGCAGGATATTGTCTGGAGCTGGCAGCGTTTGGTGACGCCAGCCACCGGTTCACCATATGCCAGCTACCCTGGCAACATGCATATTGTTAACGCCGCCGATATCGCACTGGGCAAAAAAGATCCTGATACGCTCGGCGTGAAGGCGCTTAACGACACCACTTTAGAAGTCACGCTATCGCAGCCAACTTCATCGTTCCTCGCCATGCTGGCGCACCCTTCGCTGGTACCGCTCGATAAAGTCTTGATTACTCGCTATGGCGATAAATGGGTTAAGCCGGAACATTTTGTTGGCAGCGGCGCATATACTTTATCTGATTGGGTCGTGAACGAGCGCATCGTCGCCGTCCGTAACCCGCGCTACTGGGATGATAAGCACACGGTCATTAATAAAGTGACCTATCTGCCAATTCGTTCTGAGGCGGCGGACGTTAACCGCTATAAAGCGGGCGAGGTCGATATTGTTTATACACTGCCGATTAATCAGTTCAGCCAGTTGCAGAAAACGCTGGGCGATGAGGTTGATGTCTCACCACAGTTAGCCACCTATTACTATGAATTCAATACGACCCGCGCGCCGTTCAACGATGTGCGCGTGCGCCGAGCGCTGAATATGGCGCTGGATAAAGACATTATTGCCGATAAAGTGTTGGGGCAGGGGCAACGTCCGGCGTGGGTCATTAGCCAGCCGGAAATTGGCGGCGTGAAGCTCCATGGGCCAGATTACGCCTCCTGGCCTCGCGACAAGCGTATTGCGGAAGCGAAAAAGCTGCTGGCGGAAGCGGGATTCAATGATTCACATCCACTGTCGTTTAATCTGCTTTATAACACGTCAGAATCACACCAGCGGATAGCCATTGCGGCAGCATCGATGTGGAAGAAAAACCTCGGTGTGGAAGCTAAGCTGCAAAACCAGGAATGGAAAACCATGCTGGATACCATGCACACCGGCAACTTCGATGTGGTGCGTTACGCCTGGATTGCCGATTACGACGATGCCTCAACCTTCCTGAATACCTTCCGTACCGGCGACAGCGAAAACACGGCGAAGTACAGCAACCCGGATTATGACCAGGCGCTGCGCGATGCGGCGAAGGCGCAGGATGCGGCCCAGCGTGCCAGTGATTATCAGAAAGCGGAAGATATGCTGGGGCGTGATGTGCCAGCGATTCCGGTGTACCACTACGTGCGTACGCACCTAGTGAAACCGTGGGTTGGCGGATTTACGCCGGATAGACTGGGGTATTACTACACCAAAGATATGTATATCAAAAAACACTAAGTAGAAAAAAGGCGGCTAAAGCGCTGTAAAACTAGCCGTTTTGTTGTTTTTTCAGACGAACAACAACTTTTTGGCTGTTTTTCAGGCAAACGAACATATTGGTGCTTTACAGGTCCGTTCGGGATGTTTATAGTGCGCCTCATTGGAAGCGTGGCCGAGCGGTTGAAGGCACCGGTCTTGAAAACCGGCGACCCGAAAGGGTTCTAGAGTTCGAATCTCTACGCTTCCGCCAAATTAAACAAGGGGTTACCGAAAGGTAGCCCCTTGTTGTTTCTGGTTCTTGGTATAGTGTTGGTATATTCACTTGGTATATCCACCCCTTCTCCTGTTACTTTCCTGTTCATCTTTTATCTGTTCCGCTTTACAACAACCTTCTTTTTATTGATACAATGCCTGTATGGTTTTTAGCCCATTGTGCGTCAAGGATTTATCATCGTATCAATCGGGTGGGGTGTTGCACTCATTGGATAAATCTATCTAGTCATTGTTAGTCAGTTCGTAATTTTGAAAACCATCCCAACCTTATGTTTTTATTCATTTTTATCATGAATGTACTAATAACCCCGGAATTTTAGATGTGATTTTTGTCTTTCTTGATGATCTTTCTGAAATTTTTCCGGTACAATAGTCTGCAACTGAATTTTAGTTGCAATCAAGCTCTTGATGGATATACTGGAATGAGTAAAAGCAAGAAACTAAGGGAGCGATTGGCATCGCTACCAAAAGATTTCACCTGGGAAGAGCTTGTTACACTTCTGGGGCAGTATGGCTTTAAAATTCTTAATGGCTCTGGTTCAAGAAGAAAATTTGTTAATGAGCAGAGCAGGTTGATTTCATTTCACTGTCCACATCCGGGTAATATAGTAAAAGGGTATGTACTCAAGGAAGTTAAAACTCTTTTAGATGAGCTAGATAATTATGAGTAATATGCTGAAATATAAAGGTTATTTTGGAAGTGTTGAGTTTTCTCTTGAGGACGGTGTCCTTCATGGGAAAGTTCAGTGCGTAAATGATCTTGTGACTTATGAAGCTGAGAGTCTTGATGGCCTTAAAGGGGCCTTCGAAGAGGCTGTTGATGATTATCTGGATACATGCAAGATCCTGAACAAGGATCCAGAAAAACCTATGAGCGGCACATTCAACGTCCGCATCGGTTCTGATTTGCACAAAAAAGCCTACTTGGCAGCTTGCGCTGATGGAAAAAGTCTAAACGACTATGTAAAAACAGCCATTGAAGAGAAGGTTGCTGGTAAGAAAGAGATTCACTTTCACTTCGAGAAACGCGAAAGAACAGAGATTTATTCTCAAGAATATTTCGCCACTTCAGAGCGCGAGACTAAGTGGGTCGGGGATATTGAAAAAGGAACTCGTCACTAATGCTGGAAAGAATAAAGTTCAAAGGTTTTGAGGTTTCCTCATCACAATTTATTGAACACAAAGACAGTGATGGTGGGCGGTATAAATTAGTCGTTAGTGACTGCGATTTCGGTTCTGGTTATGACGAAGAGCAAGAAAAATGCTGGGCCCAACTAACTATTGATGCTTCAGTTAAAGGTTATGACGATGGTGCTCTTGATGATCTAGACAATCCAGATGAAGAAGGTCTGGCATTTGAAGTTAATCTTAAGATTTTCATCTTCTATGATATTGAAGGTAAAGAGCCTATTGAAGAAGAGTTTTATGAATCTAACCAATGGTTCTTTGAAAACTTCACTTCAATTGCGTTGAAACTCGCGTTTGAATCTACGTTGGAACGCACACCAATGCGTACCATCAAGCTTCCATGGTCGGTACCATTAGTATCAGTGGAAGAGTAAAAAAGACAAAGCCCTGCTGAGAACAGGGCTTTTGAAGGTGTGGGAAGTCTGAGAAACTTTCCACTGTGTATGGAGGTATCCCATCCGCTACACTTGTTTAAGGCAAAAGAAGTTTAGCGGTTCTCCCAACAATGCGCAACCTGTATGGGTTTACAGGTATGCAGGGATCGTAGACTATATGGCTATGGGAACCTGTCGCAAATGTGGGAATACTTGTGAAATTATTTTCCGCTACACCACCTGTGTAGATGGCGTTGTTCGTCACGCTAAAAAAGGAAAACCATTTCCTATTCCGCTTTGCAACTGCTCTGAAAAAAAAGCAGCGTAATCTTTAGCAAGGCCCACCGTTTGGTGGGCTTTTTTATTTGTCCCTCTTATCAAGCATAGGGACCTTTAATGTCGGCGATATTTTGATCTTTCTATCGTAGGTCGTAACTTGATTTTCGGTTTTGTGTCCGCTGAATAGCTGCTTGTCTTTACTGCTACCTTCAAAATCTGAAATCGCCTTAGCTTTGATATCGTGGAATGTTCCAGGGATCTTTTTCCCTAATTTCAGTCCTGCTGCTTTCTTGGCATCATTCCACCAGGTATTGAACGTTTTACGGTTCAGTCTCCCCCCTGATGGGCTAGGGACTACAAAACCAGCGGCAGACCTTCCAACTAATTGCGCCAGCGCTTTATCTATCGCTGCGCGTAGCCGTGGAGTCCATTCCTTAATCTGTTTTTTCCCTGTTTTGTTTTGCTCAATAAAGATTCCATCCGTCATAAGATCCTGCACCATCAAGTCAAAAACGTCGCCCTCGCGTGCTGCGCACAAATACGATATTTCCATTGCTACCTGAACCTCTACGCGAGCATGTTCATAAATTGCCAGGTAGTCCTCGTCGGGAATATAGACATCACGATCAACCAGAGTAAATTTTCTAATCCCTTTGCATGGATTATTACGGACATAACCTCGTTCAAATCCCCAGCCAAATACCCGCGACATACTTGATACTTCCTGATTTGCCTGGTTCTTACTGCTGATCCCTCTCTTATCCATATAAATGCGGACTTGCTCAATTTTAATATCGTCGGCTTTGACCTTACCGAATACTGCTAACAGTTTCTTTTCGTGCTGGTGGTAATCCTTCTGCGTTCTGGCCGCTAGTTCTGTAAACGTTGGGCTTGCCAGAAACATTCCCCACAGTTTGGAAAATGTCATTACGTCGTGACGTTTGGCTTTTTCCTCCTCATATCTCCGCCAAAGTGCGGACATGCTGGTTTCTCTGATCTTCCCAAGGGTTATGCTTAATTTCGTTCCCTTGGGCTTCCACACATAGCTGTACTTATTTTTGGTAACCCTGGGCGGCAGCTGCGCATCCGCGGGGTTTTTTCGTGGTCGTCCCATAAATGGCGTCGAAATTTGGTTCCGTTGCAACATACTCATCAACCTTTGGTAATTCAGTAATATCTGGCTCCAGATTTTTACGCAGAACAATCGGCCTGTTTCTACCATCGATGGTGAAAGGGATTCCGTGACATCTGAGCTGTCGCTGCTGTTCTGTGTAGCGTCTGTAACCTGTTATTTCTTCTATTTCCGCCGGTGACAGTGTTAGGTTTTGCATAGCTATCACCTCAGATAGCCAGCCAGTTAAAAGTAACCGGCTGGTGGGCTGTTTTCTGAAAAGAAAAAATCAGTTATTCGTTAACTTCTGCCAGATGGCGGAAACATATTTGACCTGATGACGGGCATCAGAGAGGGCATTGTGCATGTCCCCATCAAATGGGATGTCGTAGCGCGGATTAATACCGATAGCTTTGCCCAGTTCTGTCATGGTCCGCACGTCGCGATCATTCCGGAACTTCCATGGACATTCGATATTGGCGCGATCATAGGATGAACGCAGGATCACGTTGTCGAACGACGCGCCATTTCCCCAAACCTGCACATCAGGACCAGCGTCTGAATTTTCGCTGATGAAATCAGAAAATAGCTCCAGCGCATCAATCAGCGGCATTGTGTCGGCCATAGCGATCGCCGAACGAGCCTCTGGAGATTGTTTTAACCACCAGATAATTGTCCCGGCGTCAGGGACACCACCAAGGAGCATGGAGGATTCAAGGGAAACCGCTGTATAAAACTCTGCCCCTGTATTGCCGGTGTTCGGGTTAAAGAACACTGCGCCGATCGAAACAATAGGAGCGTTTGATTTATTTCCCATGGTTTCGAGGTCAACCATGAGGTGCCGATAATCATCATTGTGATGACCGGTATCATTAATCATGGGATCTGTTTGATCACCATCTTCAACATTGCCTGCAGTTGTGTCAGTTGCTGTTTTGCTGATTGGCACTTCAGGAGCAATCGTGGCTTCATTACTGCGAGTTTCTTCCATCTGCACATTGCTGGTAGTCTCCAGATCTATTGCTGTATCAGGTGTCGCTACGGTTGTAATTAAGTTGTCGATGGAAAAGATCCCGTTACCGACATTGCAGACTTCAGTTGTTCTGGGTTTGGTGAGATCTTCATGAACCCATTCAGGATCATTCGGGTCGCTAATTCCCTCGACAAATTCACCGCGGCCGGCGGCGAGTCTTTTGCTCATATCGTCACGCAGAGAATCCTCAGTTGATACATCAGTGCTTTCATCTTCTGGGGAAGGTAAATGCCGGGCCGCAGCGAGTAATTCAGCGCTAGGGTTAGCGTGGTCCGTTTCCGTCAGATTTTTGCTGATATAAGCAAGGTGCTCGCTCGGGAATAAATGGATCTCCGGGCGTGCCTGGCGAATCAGGGCAAATATTGCGGCGCGGGAATAGTCCAGGATGCCAGCGGATTTCCGCAGCAATTCAGACCAGGCGCTAAACGCTGGCATTGTTTGCTTGTTTTTTACGATGTCCTTACTACGTTGCAGGATCCCTCGAGGGAATGCGTAAATATCAAAATCCATCGGTAGTAATGCGGCCGCGATATCGATGTCCAGCGTATCAAGGGAATGCTCTAACAAATCTCCGCGGTCTGTTTTGCCAACGCCGCCAGCGTTTGTCCCTGTGTCTGTGGTTTTCATTGGGATCGGACCACATGGTTTGCCTGTACGCCATGCTTTCACGAATACGCCGCGGTTGATATGCGGGGTAATCCACCAGTCACGGATGAAAGAGATTAACTGGTTGAGCTCTGGTTTTTTATTTTCAGACGGCCAGATTGATTTGATCGCTTCACACAGGAAACTAAGGTTTGCGTCGTTCGCCTTATCCTTAAACTCACCGGCGTTCTCGGCGGCCAGAAGCAGATTCTGAACGTAGCTGTTATCGGTGTCTGTTTCGGCGTCAGCGATTTGTTTAATCAGGTCTGTGTCGGCGATGGTCACCAGCTCATGAGTTAAGTATTGAGCCAGCAAACGACGGCGGAATGACATGCTGGCAACAGCTACCTGCAGGTTTTCTGGCTCGGTTTGTGGCTCTTGCTTCCGTGTCCAGGCTTCTACCACTGCAACGCGTTCATCTTCGGTGTCGCATGTTTCATAGTCCTGGACAAACAGGGCTATGTCCTGCCCGGTCATTTCATCAGTTTTTTCATGCCAGATTTCTGCTAACAGCTTAACCAGCAAACTACGCGCCGCACAGGCGCAGCCTGACTCAATAAGTTTTGCTGCGAGTTCATCTGTCAGTTCTAAAACATCCGGGGATGTTAGCGCAGCAGCTGCGACACACAGCGCATTGTGAGTACCGTCATTATTCTTGAGATATTCATTGATGGTGCTGACTTCTTCCTGTGATGGGTGCTGCTTGCCGTAGAGCCAGTGACAGGCCACCTGCTGAGCAGGGGAGAGCTCGCGAACAGAAATATAGTCGTTACTCTCTGTTTTAGTTTTTTCGGAAACAGCTGGTGGCGTGGCCTCCACAACGATTTTTTGCCAGCAGTTGTCGTCGTCGAGCTGGTAACGGTCGCACCAGGTGTCATCCAGTACGCTTTCTACTGGCAGATCGTCCAGAACAGGAAAGTTTGTGCGGATAGGGAGCTGGTGGTCGGCTGCACGCCCGACGGTGATCCCTTCATCCTCAAGAATGTTCAGTATCTCGCGGTCTGCTCGCGAATCAGATTTTGCAGAAAACCAGCAAAAAATGCTTTTAGCCTCAGTGGCTTTCGCTTTTGCTTTAATCAGGTACGCATAGTTGTTCATTGCGTTCGGGCTCCTTCAGGTTGTAAGATACCCGGCAGCTGATGGCAGCCGCCTTGGTGGTGGTCATTGGTCAAAACTCGAAACCGGAACGCTTTGGTCGGCTTTCCGGGTGCTTAACCCGCCTTGCGCGGGTTTTGTGCTTTATGGGGCTGGAGAATCGCCCCGCAGCAGCTGCGACACGTGAACGCCGTCAAGCGCTCGCAGGATAGGCTCAAAGGTTTTATGGGCTGGCAGTTTAGATACCGCAGTGATTACGTCTGTAACGGTGATGTCTTCGCCTCGAGGGCTATAACCGCCACCGGGTCCGCGCTGTGAGATAACCAGGTTACCGTTACGCAGCTTTTTGAATATCTGCTCAAGATATGAAGTGGACAGCTTTGATTCTTTGCTGATAGCCGTCAGGGACACCGGCGAACCATCGTACATTTTGTTCAGGGTAGCGACGGCCTGGACGGATGCCAGAACGCGTTTCATTCCAAATTCCATATTCACATCTCCGGCCGCAACGGCCATTGGTCAAAACTCGATTAGAAGCTTTTTACTGGCTGTTGGTCGGCAGCCGGGTCGCCTTTCTGGGCCAGGAAGTAGCAGAGTCGGCGGATCCACACTTCGATTAAATTCAATTTCACGGCTTGTTGCCGAGCTGGTCGGGCTGCAAAACAACTAAGCTTCACGGCCTGCTGGCGTGCTGGTCTGCGTGCAAAATCAATCATGATTTCTCCTGTGTGCCTTTAACGTCTGGCTGACGGAACGGTAATGCCTGCTGCGCGTTGATTCTTGTCATCTCATCCGGTGTTTCGTATGCCGCCGGCAGCTACTTCGTGGGCTTCCTGCCTTGATGACTCGTTGCGACGAAGGAATTAAAGCACTGATTTATATTTTATGTCAATCTTGGATTTATATGATTATAAACTTTTGCTTTAATACGAGAGAGAGGAGGCTGGAGTGGTGTTGTATGATGGGCGTAAAAAAACCGGCTAGGAGCCGGTTTGCATGTTTTAACGTATTGTTTGGCTAATTGTTATCATCAGCCTTCGAGCGACTACGGAGATATCTCTCAACATAATCATCGATTTCCTTTAAACGTAACTCAAAGGTATCGATCATTCTTTCCTGCTCAGCCTCAGGCAACTGCCTAAAAAGCCGCAGCATTCTATTCTCGTTGGGCTTGAGCCCTGAATCTTCTGAGACTTCCTCACCCAACAGCCAAGTAACAGAAACGTTGGCAGCGTCTGCAATTGCTATCGCAGACTTCTTGCTGATCACTCCTTTCTTAAACCACCCATTCACTGCTTGGGGCGTGACGCCTGCAATACGAGCCATATCAGCTTTGCTGATTCCCCTTTGGGTAATTTCTTCTAAACGAGCAACCAGTTGGTTGTTGAGTTCTTCAGTCTTTTTCATACACCCATTGTAAATGTTTGGTTTATAGTCACAATAAATTTACAGTTTGCATAATATGCAAACCTATGCTTTATTATGCCTAACTTAACTAGGAGATAGACATGACTGCCCTTGATAACGCAATTCGAGCTGCTGGCTCAGCCAATAAACTTGCTTCCACGATTGGTGTAAGTGGGATGGCTGTGAGTCAGTGGAAAGCAAAAGGCACAGTCCCTTCATCACGGGTTCTCCAGGTGTTTAACGCTACCGGGATTACACCCCATGAATTGCGGCCTGATTTATACCCAAACCCGACAGATGGGATTCCGAAGGAGTGATTATGCAAACCATCTCTTCTCAAAATCATACCGCAGTGAAAGGTATGCAACTGAAAACAAAAAATCAGTATTCGCCACGTCGCCGCGATGGCATGCAGTGCCAGAAAATTTATGCGGCAGTGCAGGAATGGGAATCCACGATTCCTGGCAAAGCACAGGATGTGGTGGCGCAGCTGGTGGCCGAACGGTGGGAAAAACAAAACGGTCGCGGCATCAGTGTTAACAAGCAAAACCTGTACCGCTATCTGAAGAACGAAAACGGTTCTGAGAAATACACCGGATATGTCATCCAGCTTTCCACGGCGATTGCTGATGCGATGCCGATTGAAGTAGCCCGTAAGTACGGTTTAAAGCGCGGGTTAACGGAAACAGAGCTGGTGGCCAGTGCGATCAAAGAGTGTAGCGATGCTCACCAGGCGAAGTTGTTAGGCGCTCCGGTTAAGAAGCTTGAACGCGAGATAAGAGAGGCTGCAATCGCATTGTTTAACCTGCTTCCAGCAGATCTGGCGGGACCACTACTGGCGAGCGTAGCCGCCGTAGCGCCACAGTGTTTTTAATCGAGTTTTGACCAATGAGTACCGTAAAGAATCGAGAGGAGGCCGCATGAGCATTGACGCAATGCGATGGGCCAAAAAGGTGAAGACCGGGAAATCATCTGCAAAGGCGGTATTAACCTGGCTTGCAGATATGTGTGGGGCGGATCTTTGTGCTTTCCCATCCATTCCAGCGCTAGCCGAAGCAACTGAACTGGATAAGAAAACCGTTCAGTCCAGCCTGCAATATTTAGTGTCCGTTGGGCTGATTCAGGATACCGGTGAACGTCGGGGCAGGACAAAACAAATTCCTGTGTACCGTCTCCTTGGTGTGGAAGAAAGCATTGGAGATTTAGAACACACCCGAAAACGGGAACATTACCAAAATCGGGATCGTTTAAATGCACCCGAAAACGGGGTTGTTACACCATCAAACGATACCGAAAACGGTTGTGTTTCCGGTATGAAAAACAGCCAAACGATCCCGTTTTTTCCGTCAAACGATCCCAAAAACGGGATCCGGAATCTACCAAAGGAACCTAAAGATCTAAACCCCATACATAGAGGAATGGTCGGACCAGATACCCCGACTTATCCTGGACAGCCCGGAATTGCGTTTGGTGGTAGCCAGTCGTTTGGAAAATTCCAAATGTACCAGGGCTGGAAACCTTCCGGCGATTTCCAGCGGCAAGCGGTGCTTTGGGGGATGCCTGTTAAGCAAGGGCTAAACCTTCCGGCGGAGCTGAGTAGTTTCATTGCCTACTGGCAGGCTGAGGGGAAAGTTTTTCATCAAGTTCAGTGGGAGCAGAAGTTAGCCCGGCACCTAAACAGGGCAGTAGCCCAGTCAAAACCAGCACAAGGGGAAACAGGTTATGTGGGAACGCGAACTGAACCAGCAGCATCCAGAGCTGTTCAACAGATACGAGCAGCCCGTGAACAACGGCAACGCGCTGCAGAACACTCAGGCGAGCGAAACGGCCTGGCGTCTGTGGGAAGTCATGGGCGAGATATTTTCGAATCGCTGGATTCAGAAGAACGGGGAAGAACCGTCAGAACTCTGGATGGCCCAAATTGGAACGATGAGTGAAGCCCAGATTGCGCTGGTGTGTAGCCAGTGCATGGAGCGGTGTGCTTTGGGTCACACATGGCCGCCAGATCTTGCCGAGTTTGCTTCGTTGGTTTCTTCCAGCGGCGCCAACCCATTCAATCTGACCTCTGACGCCGTTCTTACAGAGTACAGACTCTGGCGAAACGAATCATACCGTTATTCGGGAAGCGACAAATACCCGTGGAAACAGGATGTGCTCTATCACATCTGCATTGAAATGCGCAGAACCGGAGTGGAAAGAAGCCTGACAGAAGGAGAACTAAAAAAGCTGGCAGATAAGTTACTGACGAAGTGGACGAAGCATCTGGCTAACGGCTTTTCAATCCCGCCGATACGCCGCCAGTTAGCTGCGCCAAGTCACCCTTCGGGGCCAACGCCAGCGCAAATTCTGATGGACGAGTACAAGCGTCGCAAAGCGGCAGGTTTAACCAAGTAAGCGAGTTTTGACCAATGACCAAAAAGACTAAAGACCGAGTAACTCAGGCGCGGCTGGTGCTCGCAGTTGTGGACAGAACGCCGGAATGTGTTCTGCAGGATATTTGCGAAGCGCTGGATCTTACGTCAAGCCGCGCGGGAAACCATCTGCGCCAGTTGTACTACGCGGGAAAGCTAGGCCGGATTAACAACGGTACTCAGTACGTTTACCGGGTGCGCGCCGGCGTTGAGATCCCCGATGTTGAATTGCCAGATATGGCGCCGCGCTGTGCACCAGAAAACCTGCTGGAAGTTCAGGAGGCGATGGCAAAGGCCAAAGCGCTTGAGAGCAAAGGGCTATGGCGGAGAGCTGCAACAGCTTACACTTTGATTATGGGGATGGCTAGAACATCAAATGAACTCTGGAGCATTGCCCGGTTGCGTACCCGATGCCTTAGGAATGTTCAAAGACATTAACTCCTTCTCAATACGACGAAGATAATTATGATTTAAATTCTGCTTCAAGTTTGCGCATATCTGGTATGTGAGGAGTTGTATATTCTCACTTCACTGTGTAGTGGTTCGTCTGATTGAAGCAACGCAGAGGGCTACTGCACATTACTAATGAAGTGTTTAATTTATTATTCTCAACACAATAAGTGCTATTAATTCTTTTACCCTGATAGCAGCTATATATATTTTGATTTTTTGTTTGATAGATTTGAGTGATGATTGTAATGTAATTAATTATCTGTAATTGCGTTGCTGTTGTATTTATTTTGTTTATTATTTGTTTCAATTGTGGTGTTTTCGGTGTTTTTTAACATTAAGTTAGCAATAGTTTCTGCGCGGTATGGTTCATTTGTATTACAAAATATTGGCTGGGGCTAATAGGACAATTACTAAACTATAAATTTAATTCTAGGGGGGAGAGGGGGAAGCTATTAGCAAAAATCCTTACAATTAAGAGTGTTAAAAATTAAATAATTATTAGTGTGCTAATTACATTGTTGGCAACATAGGATAATTCCTACTAATGATTTGTAATATTTTGAAATATATATAGGCAGTGATCTGATTATCAGATAAGCCAAAAAAATTTAAAATTGATTTGTATCATGAATGATATTTTTTCTCACATATGCTGTAGATGCTAATCCGCATCCAGTTAGTATTCATATCGGATACGTAAAAAAACATAGGGGCAACGTCATTAGCAATGCTTAGCCTGCGAGGACTCGTGCTATAGGCTAGACTTGCTAATCGGGCACCACAATCAGGATTAAAATCAATGAATCACGTCTATAATGTTGTCTGGAACCATTCTCTTTTGATATGGACCGTCGTATCCGAACTGGGTAAAGGGAAAACAAAATCCTCAACACCAAAAGCGAACTCAAAATCTACTAGAAATGCTTCTCTGGTTGCATCGGCATTACTTATCGTGAGCGGTAATGTGTACGCATATGACGTTAATGGATACACTGATTTTAATTCTTCGACATCGATTTCTGATGGCTTACAGTGGAATGGTACTGCAACAGTCCAGGTCGATCAGGGGGCTAATGTTACTGTTTCCAATGCGTCAGGCAGCTCAACATTGGATATGAATCCTGCTGGCGGCGGAAATACCTCTTTATGGATTCATGGGGGGACCCTAACCGCTAGTAATAATGGTAGCTTGCTCATGGGGACCAACAGCTTATTGCAGGTAGGTGGCGCCAAAGTTGGTGGGTTGACAAGCGAGCAATCTGGAGGTTTTGGGGGAACATTAACCGTTGGCGAGTTAAAAACCGCGACTGGAGCAACTGATGCCACAATCTGGATGTTTGGCTCCTCTTCCTCTACAGCTAAGTTAAATGCAGACAGCATTGATTTGGAGGCTGATAAAAATGATCTCTTCATTGACCGGGCTAGCGACACAGAGCTAGGATCTGACATTAATGTCACCAATGATATGACGATAATTAATAAGACCGGAGGCAGCTTCCTGTTAGCTGGTGGATCGAACATTAATGTTGGTGGAAACCTGTATCTTGATACAACGAATGGTTCATTTCTTGTTAGCAATGATAGTAGTACCAGGGGAATCAATGTCGGCGGTGATTTAACATTGATAAACAATGTTCAACTTTCTTCAGACATAAACTCAGTAAGTACAGAGGCTGGGATATACTCTGCTGTTGTAAATGTCGATGGTGATATTAATTTAGTAGGCAAGAATGTTGGTAGTACTGGTCTACAGATCATTAATGGAACTGGCACTGGAATAACCAGTCTTGGTGACTTCAATATATCTTCAACAGTGAGTGGAAACACTACAGATGTGATTTTTGGTCACGCTGCAAAAGTGACAAGTTACCAGGATATTACACTTAACAGTGTAGTTGGTGGTGCAACAAATCTTTACATCGGTGATTCTAAGTACGGAGCTCCTACCGATATTTCAGCGAAAAGCATTGATATGACAGGGGGGGGTAATAATAAAGTTATATTTAACAATAATATAAACACTCCAGCTGGTACCGGCTATTTATTTGATGTCGCGATTAACGGTAATGGATCTATTGAGCAGCAGTCTGGCCATACGACCCTAAGTGCGGCTTCCAACTTCAATGGGGGGACGGTCATCAGCGGCGGTTTGCTTTCCATTGCCAACAGTCAGGCTCTGGGTAGTGCCGGGGTCGCCATTAACACTGCAAATAATGATGATACAAAAGGGCTTGATATTGCCTACACAGATGGTGCGTCGTTCGGGAATCAGTTATCAGGTTCGGGATATACGACAGTATCTGGGATTGCGCGTATTGTTGGCTCTAACCAGGCTTATGCGGGTAACTGGAATATCACCGGTACTGCGATGACTGATAAGAACGTGTCTTCAACCCTCACTAATTTTGGTACCGGTGAAATCCAAATAGCTGATAGTGGTACCCTTATAGCAGAAACCGCGGGTGCGTTTGATTTCGTTAACCAGTTAGTCGGGAATGGCACTCTCATTGCTGACAATAACAATGCCGAGTTTAATTTTACCGCGGGTGCTGGCAATCAATTTGCTGGGGATGTTGTTTTAAAAAACAATACTTTCGATCTGGAAAACATCAATACCACAGCACTGACTAATGCTACTTTGCATGTCGGTACTGGAAATGCAACTACGGTAGGTATTGGGACCCAGAATATCGGGGGACTGGCCTTTAATGGCGGCAAACTCATTTTTGGCGATGTTAATCCGGGTGACACTACCAGTGATCGTTATATCGAAACCAGCAAGGAACTTAATTTGACTGGTACCGGTCAAGTCCAGATCAATGATGGCGCACCTTTTGAAAACCTCCCTCAAACGCCGAATACTGCCTTACCTTTGCTACAGCAAGATAGTGCCGGAGTCATGGTTAAATTGGCTGGGGCCAGTGGCACAGTAACTGGTGATGGCGGAAATCTTTCTTTCATCGATCAGAACGGCAATGTTATTTCCGAGAAGACATTCTCAAGCATTACTCAAAATGGCGAAACAGTTGCAATAGGAACCTATGACTATCGCCTTACTAGTGGTGATAATGCTGATGGCCTCTATGTTAACTATGGATTAACTGAGGTTGAATTATTGGCGCAAGGTAGTAACGCTTTGACGCTGAATGCTGAAGGTAATACCGGAAATGCTGCAGATTTAAGTGCGAAAGTCACCGGAACCGGCGATTTACGTATTGATTCCGATACTGCGGTTAGCTTGTCCAACAGTGATAACAGCTACAGTGGCCTGACTGATGTGGTCGCAGGTACACTGAAAATGGGTAATAACAACGTTCTGGGTAAGACCCGGTTACTGAATATTCGCAGCGGCAGTCAATTTGATATGAACGGCTACGCTCAGACATTACAGAATATTCAGACAGAAGCTGGAAGTTTACTGGACTTTAACCAGGGTAGTTTGACTGTAAGCAATGGGACAATTGCTGGTGACATGACTGGCGCAGGTAACCTGACCGTTACTGGTGGCATCGTCACGGTTAGCGGCAGCGGCGCTGGAATGACTGCTAAAACAACGATTGCTTCCGATGGCACAATCAATATGTTGTCTACCGATGCACTCGGTAGCGGTGATGTGGATAACCAGGGATTACTTGTGCTTGGGGAAAATGCCACAGGTACCACACCTACCGGTTACCAAATCGGTTCTTTGAGCAATAGCGGCACGGTTATGATTGGTCATAATGATGATGCAGGTAATGCAGTTGCGGGGACTACACTGACCGTCAACGGTAATTATGCTGGAGATAATGGGCACCTGCTATTTAATACTGTGTTAGGGAATGATAGCTCGGTCACCGACAAACTGGTGGTCACTGGTGATACGTCAGGCGATACTTCCGTTAGCGTAACAAATGCTGGAGGTACTGGTGACAGCACGTTGAACGGTATTGAACTTATTAGTGTTGGTGGCCAATCTGACGGTACCTTCACTCAGGCTGGTCGAATTGTTGCTGGTGCATATGACTATTCTTTGGTTCGTGGTACGGGCGATAATAGTAATAACTGGTATTTAACCAGCAGTCTGACACCGGTTGATCCACCGGATGAGCATGTGAATCGCCCGGAGGCAGGTAGTTATATTGCCAACATGGCAGCAGCTAATACCTTGTTCAACACTCGCCTACATGACCGCTTGGGTGAAACACAGTACGTTGATGCCCTGACTGGTGAGAAGAAAGTCACCAGCCTATGGCTACGTCAGGTTGGTAACCATAATAGTTGGCGTGATGGTAGTGGCCAGTTGAAAACACAGAGCAACAGCTATGTCGCGCAACTGGGAGGGGATGTTGCACAGTGGTCCACAGACGGTCTGAACAGAGGGCACATTGGCCTGATGGCAGGTTACGGTAATAACCACAACACGACCCGTTCTTCAGTTACGGATTACAATTCAAAGGGCTCACTTAACGGTTACAGTGTTGGTACTTACGGCACCTGGTTTGCAAACGATGCGGATAAAGCTGGGTTGTATGTAGACAGTTGGTTGCAGTATAGCTGGTTTAACAACCAGGTTAATGGACAACAACTTGCCAGCGAGAGTTACAAATCAAAAGGTCTAACGGCTTCTGTTGAGACGGGTTATACCATCAAGATGGGCGAATTTGCTGGTAGTCAAGGTTCGCTTAATGAATGGTTTATCCAGCCACAAGCTCAGGCAATCTGGATGGGCGTGAAGGCGGATGATCATCGTGAAGAGAATGGTACACGTGTCAGCAGTGATGGAGACGGTAACGTTCAGACCCGTCTTGGCATGCGGGCCTATCTGAAAAGCCACCATGCCATGGATGAAGGCAAAGGTCGTACTTTTGAGCCGTTCATAGAAGCGAACTGGTTGCATAACACTCGTACTTATAGCACGACTATGGATGGTGATCGCATTTCCCAGGCCGGAGCTCGCAATATTGGTGAAGTTAAAGTGGGTGTTGAAGGGCAGGTTAACTCTCGCGTGAATCTATGGGGGAATATTGGTACTCAGGTTGGTGATAAAGGGTACAGTGATTCTAGCGCTATGGTGGGGATCAAATATAACTTCTGATGCTATAGAGGTCGGGGATACACTCTGGTCTCTAACCTCCATAATCATTTCAATTTAGTTAATTATTCAAACCCGCTTCGGCGGGTTTTTTATTTCTTATACAAAACCCAATGGAAACATAGATGTATCATTGGCAAAAAATGCCTTCATGGGATTGATAAATTGCCTGCATGAGTATACTGTACGTATATACAGTATTTGCGTGTTGGGGCTTTGATTCGTTTTATTATTTAGCGCTTAGACATGCCGTAGCTAGGGGGTTGTAGTGGATCTAAAACAGAACATGCCAGATCAGGGCTATGTCGTAATTCGATGTGATGATGGCGTTATTGTCGCCAGGCTTCCATCATTTCCTGTCAGCGAGCGCGCGCTGATGTACCGCCGCGGGGATGTGATTTCCTTCATGCCTTTGCAGCCAGACGAGATTGTTGGTACACCTTCGTTATTCGCACAAATGCTTGAAATGGCTAAGTCCCGACCTGGTTACCTGATTCCCTCCGGTTCTGTTAAACTCCCTTCATAGGCCTGAACAACCTATACCTGCTGCGCCACGGAGACACCATGGCGCAAAACACACAAATCCCGATTTTTTCCCTGATGTGCAGCCACGTCAGCGGTTCTCTTTTGTCTTTTTTCTGCCGGGGTACGGTATGAAAAGAGACTGGTTCTATCAGGACAACCTGACCGAAGAGCAGGCCGAAGAGCTAGTGGCCCGTTATCGTGCGAATAACATCACCGTAGAAAAAAGCCTCGATGTTGATCCCCGCTTTTGGGTTGTATCAGCATTCCTGCCTGTATCTGACCGCCACCAGCGGACGCAGCGCTCTATGTGCTCTCGGGGGTGGAAATGAACGAGAAGGTTTACAACATCACCCCACTGGGAAAACCCCGAATGACCCGCGCCGATAAATGGAAAAAACGCCCGGAGGTTCTCCGGTACCGTGCTTTCTGTGACGAGGTGAGGCTGAACAAGGTCACGCTCCCGGAAAGCGGGTATCACGTTATCTTTGTGCTGCCGATGCCACCGAGCTGGAGTAAGAAGAAGCGAGCCTTAATGGACGGGAAACCCCACCAGCAAAAGCCTGATAAAGACAATTTAGAAAAGGCGCTGCTGGATGCCCTTTTTGGCGAGGATAGCCATATCTGGGATGGGCGCGTGACCAAAATCTGGGGCGAAACCGGAAAGATGATCATCCGGGAGGGGGAAACGTGCGAGCTCTCCTGATGCCAGAGATTGCCCGTCATATGGGTATTGTTCTGCTGAAGCCAGGCAAGGAGCTGATGGGCTTATTCAGCGGCGGACGTATTCTGATTGAGCGGCAACCGGACTTCATGAAAGATTTGCCGTCGGGCAGAATAGCGGACGCCCGGCAGCTGCTGGCGGAAGATCCGACACTAACGCCATTCTTTCTGGATGCGCGTGTTGTTCGGGCTGCTGGTGGCGTTACGGCGCTGGAGGACTGGCTGGGCCGTAATGTTTCAAAATGCCAGTGGCCGCACAGCAACTACCATCACCGTGAGCTGGTGATGTTCAGGCATGAGCCGGGTTCAATTGTCGCGTGCTGGCATTGTGACAACGAGATACGCAACCAGAGCGACAACGTTCTGGATGATCTGATCGCCCGAAACCTCGCTGATTGGGTGATTGAATGTGTTCGTATCAAAACCGGCTGCGCTGCGGACAGAATGCTTTCGCTGGCTGAGTTGTGCTGGTGGGCCGTATCAGAGGGGATAGGGGATGCCATAACCGAAAATATGGCGAGCCGTTCCCTTGGTCTGAAAGATGATCCTTTCCAGTCGGTCTACAAAGAAAGCGAGATTGTTCCGTCATACCCGGCATCGGACATACTCGCCGAACGGATTAGCCTTGTTCCTGCCCGTCAGGCAGCTGCTGAACCACAACCGGAACCAAAAGCAGTAAAACCCGTTGTTCAGGTTCAGGTAGACCCAGAAGCCCCCGCCACATTATTCGCCCGGCCTAAGCGTATTCGCTGGATATCCCCGCGCTTTATTGAATGGGTTAAAACCCAGCCGTGCGCGTGCTGTGGACAGCCGGCAGATGATGCCCACCATCTTATCGGATGGGGACAGGGCGGGATGGCAACCAAAGCCCACGACATTTTCACCATACCGCTATGCCGGGTTCATCACCGCCGGTTACATGACAATCCCACCGCATTCGAGCGCGAGTATGCGCCGCAGCCAGTATTAATCATTCAATTGCTGGACCGGGCCTATGCGCTCGGCGTTCTGGCGTAAAGGAGAATCATCATGACACCACGTCAACGCCGTCTGCACCAACAAGGGCTCGTCACTGTCGCCACCGCGCCCCGCAAAAGCTGGTTAGGCCGTTTTACCCCGCTCACCAATATTCAGGGGGGGTGGATTAAATCACTTCTATCAACCTGGGGAGAGGGCGTTAGAGGAGGAGCTGCCCCACGTATGCCGCGTGAACATTCCTGCTGGAACGTAATCAGAAGAGGGCGATGGTCAGATAAAGCTCTGGAACGATTCACCGTTGCGCTTGAGCAGGCTAGAAACGAGGGATTCAAAGGGGAGCAGGCCTTAAAGAGAGCACACTGTATCATCTGGCCGCAAACCCCAAGCAGCGTCATTGATGAGGCGATAACCAATGACGACGTGGATTTTATTGAAGAGTCTGTACTGTCGGCTTTTGATATCAGCGATCCCGTCTACATTGTCGGCCTGCAGTATTACACCACGCGAAGAAAAATTGCTGATATCAGTAGAGAGCTGCAGGCGATTGCCCCATGGCTGACTGATGGAGAGGCGCGGAAGCGCGTTCGCTGGTGCCTTGAGATTTTCCGGGCAAAGGTATTCCTCTCATCCCGTAAGCTGATGGAAGAGTGATTAATTTTAGCTATTTGTGCTCTTTTTTTATTTTGTTATTGAAAGCTGGCCAGAAAATCAGATAATCCATTCATGCTTGGCAGAGCTGCGCCACGATGGCAGCGACGTTAAGCGACAATTTGAATATAGCGAAAGCCCCGCCAGTCGGGGCTTTTGTTTTGCGGCGATACGACAGGGGTATTCGCGGGATGCATTGCATCAGTACCCCTGTCACATCGCCGTTTCTCGCACTATCCAACAACATTTTCACTTCATATAAAGGCTGCCATCTGGTGGCCTTTTTAATTTTCAGGCTCCGGGAATCACTCCCTACTTACCCTTTGACACAAGAGCCCGCGAGCCTGATCCCTTTCCACCACACACAGCACCATCCGAATTGTCCGGAGGTGAGGCTATGACCCGAATGAGCACAATTTACAGCAGACTTTCATATGGGACGGGAACCGCGTTGACTGGCTGCGGTGTCTCTGCAAAGGCCCATGCCGAAATAACTAAAGAGGTATCGTGGATGCTGGCCGAGAAAGTGGCAGGACTCGGTTTAAGTGACTGGGCAATTATTGTCGGTATCGCATGCACCGTTATCACCTGCGGCGTGAACTGGTATTACCGTCGTAAAGAGCGGGAGGATCGGTTAAATGCCCGTCAACAAAACGAAGCTTAGCGCGGCGATGCTGGCGCTGCTTGCATCAGGTGCAACGGCGCCTTTTTTATTTGACCAGTTTATCAGTGAGAAAGAAGGCAATGCGCTGGTGGCCGTTGTCGATCCCGGTGGCATCTGGTCGCTATGTCATGGCGTCACCATAATCGATGGCAAGCCCGTTGTGAAAGGTCAAACCGCAACCGAGGCCCAATGCAAAAAAGTTAACGCCATTGAGCGTGACAAGGCGCTCGCGTGGGTTGACCGCAATATCAAAGTGCCACTGACCGAGCCACAGAAGGTCGGCATTGCGTCGTTCTGCCCCTATAACATCGGGCCGGGCAAATGCTACCCGTCAACGTTCTATAAGCGCATGAATGCCGGTGATACGAAAGGTGCCTGTGAAGCTATCCGCTGGTGGATTAAAGACGGTGGCCGCGATTGCCGCCTGACCAAAGGTCAGAAGAATGGCTGCTATGGTCAGGTGGAACGGCGGGACCAGGAAAGCGCGCTGACGTGCTGGGGGATAGACCAGTGAAACCAAGTAACATTTGTTTCATTGCGGCTGGTGTGCTGGCTGTTACGGGATTGCCTGGCTGGGGATGGTTCTTATTTGTGGGAGTAATCCTGCTATGAGCATTCGTTCTCAGCTTATTGTCGCTGCGTTGCTGGTGGCTTGTGCGTTTCTCGCTGGCAGTGAGTGGATGAACCGCAGCTGGAAAATAAAGTGGGCTGACCGGGATAGCACGGAATCCTCACAGGAAGCGAACGCGCAGACCGCTGCTCGCATGATTGAACAAGGGCGAACAATTGCCCGGGATGAGGCCGTTAAAGATGCTCAAGCTAAAGCAGCGAGCGCTGCCGTTACTTCTGCTGGCCTGGCTACCACTGTTAGCCAGCTGCAACAGCAAGCCAGAAAGCTCGCTACCCACCTGGACGCCGCAAAGCACACCGCAGATCTCGCCGCTGCCGTCAGAAGCAAAACAGCCGGAGCCGACGCCGCAATGCTCGCCGACATGCTCGGAAGTCTTGCAGAAGAAGCTCGATATTATGCTGGACGAGCTGACGAAAGCTACCGGGCAGGGATGACGTGTGAGCGTATCTATGACTCAGTGAGAGAGTCAAACAATAACCCAACAGCCTCGCATCAGCGGGGCTTTTAATTACTTAGAGAGCGAATAATGAAAGCAGCGAAAGATTTTAAATTCTGTCTGGGGCAGTTGGTTAACCTGCGTATCAGTGATGAGCATGGCGAGGTACAGGCCCGCTCCCAGCATGTAACTGGTGAGAACCAATACTTTATTTACTACCAGGCTGCAGATAAGTGCGCGACAGAGCGTTGGTATTCCGAATCCCAACTGGTAGCGGTTGAGGACGATCGCTCACCGGGTATGCCGGTCTTTGGTTGCGTTGAGTTGCCCGAGGGCGCTGTAGTCGAAGAGTAACGCATTACAGCAGGCATTCGCTGAGTGCCTGCTGTAAAATGGATGGTTAGAGTAATTTTATAAATTTATCGCTGTCGTTAACTTGCTTGGCAATCCTGAGAATTACCGCAGCAATAGAAGCAATGAACTTTTCACGATTTGAAATACCTTCGTCATTGAGATGTATTCCTTTATCACCAACCAGAATGCCAAATTTGGGGTTTTCAATAAGCTCTCTTTGATCACCTTTGCTTATGTGGGTGATTAATTTATTTATTTCTTCATCGGTAATTTCCGAGTTATCAATTTGATGAGAGCGTGCATTCCTGATTTTGTTTATGACTTTAAGCTCTTGGTAAGAAAACTCATTCAAACCAAAATTTGTAGCGAGTTTGAGTTTTGCCGCGTATGACATAGTGAGGTTTTCGCCGAAACCATCAAAAAAATTAACGTTGTTTGATGCCGCACAGCACCATGCTTCAATAATTTTCTCGGTTACCAGGTGAAGGCGCAAGACTACACCTATGTCGTCTTCACTTTGCATTATCGAAGATAGTCTTTCCCATGTTTGTTCATTAAGCAGAACCATTTCATTGAAAATTTTCTTATTCATAAATCATTCCTTTGTTGGATGCGCCAGTGCTCGTGGGCAGACGAGCACTCTACACCAGTATACAGAGAGGTAACGCATGGGCGGAACAATCGAGATCAGTGAAGTTGGGATGACAGTCAATATGGCTGGTGGCGGGAAAATAGTTATCGGAGATTGGGGCGATAACATAGTGCCCAGAGCTGAACCACTCCCACCTCTTACCCCAGAAGAGGAGCTTTACGGCCGCGATCTTTGCCTCTTACCTGCTGGTTGGGAAGATCTAATCGGTGACGGGAACTGGCAACATCATCTTAGCGAATCTTTGCGTCACCTATGGTCATCGTTCAACAGGGTGCAGAAGATGGCTATCGCTTATTCCATCAGTGAACTGTCAGATGAACTGACGAACATCGCATACGAACACTCCTGGTAGTACCACCGAAGCGCTTCGCACGCGCACATCAAAGAGAGTCTTTCAGTAGTGAGCCTGGGCAATCCGTTTGCTCTCGGGCGATATTGCCGTGCGACAGGCTCACACCTAAAAGGATAATCCAATGCAATTTCCGCAAGTATTAACGACACCGAAACCTTGGGGCATTCATGTTAAATGGCAATGGCCAGAGGGTAGTGAACAGTATTCCCATCTTGAAATTCAGTATCTCTATTCGGGTGGAGACCTAAAGAAACAAATTCTCGGATGGCCTTGTGAAAGTGTGACTATCGGCGGCCTAAAGGCAGGAGAACATCTGCAAATTCGTTTGCGACCCATTGATAAAAATGGCGCAGGCCGCGAATGGACTCAGGGCGACTGGATAGAAGGCGTTGCATCAAGTGATGTAGGAGATTACCTCGCCGCAATGCCCGTTGGCAGCGACACGCGCTTAATGACTACCTTTAGTGCACCAAAATTTAAAATTGAAAACGGTGAAGTCTTCATCAATAGCGCTTTTATTTTTGGAGATTCTAAGGCGAAAGACGCTCTGAAGTCGAAGACTAGCAGTGACAGCATTGTTGTTAGCCAGATTCTTGACGATGCATGGAAAAGTGGTCTCCCATGTGTTGGGGAGGCAGTTAACGATCTGGCTCAGGCTATAGCAAATGCCCGGGCATGTTCTCAAAGCTACAGGCAACATACTGTCGGCGGGGAAACGAGCGCATCAACATATAGCGTGTCTATGCACATTAATCTCAACGATGCTCAGTCCGTATCAGGTGTCGATAGCAACATCGAAGCCATTATGCAAAACGCGCTGGCGAATGAAATGGCAGCGTCAAAGCTACGAAAAATTATAGATAAAAGCATTGAAGAGAGTATCAGGCTCAGTTGCAGGCCCGGGGGAGTCATCTGGCAAACCACCAAGCGCGGGTGATAACCATTCGCATTTGATGGGTCCTCCCGGCGGGGTGGTCTACCACGGGGCGGCTGGCTCGCGGGAAACGGCTAGTTTTTCGGATCTAAGGTCATCATCATCATGTGCGCATGTTATTGATCTCGTTAGAGGTGATTTTGCGTAGATGTCGAATCGTTTAAAAAGTGTTCACCATCATGGACCAGGAAATTGCCGCTTTAAAACTGAACATAAACCAGCTGGCGGGGATTACCGGTGTACACCGTCAGACGGTTGCCACCAGGCTTAAAAATATCGAACCAGCGCCGGGCAGCAACAGCAAACTTAAACTTTATCTGGTCACCGATATTCTGGCCGAGCTGATGATCCCCACCGTGTCAGCCAACATTGATGACATGCCACCATCGGACAGGCTTTCGCACTGGAAAGCGGAAAACGAGCGACTGAAGTTCGAACAGGACACCGGCCAGCTTATTCCGGCAGATGAGGTGGCGCGTGAATTCTCATTGATGGCGAAAGCCGTCGTCATGGTGCTTGAAACTCTCCCCGATGTACTTGAGCGTGACTGCGCATTAACGCCTGCAGCGGTTTCACGCGTGCAAAGCGTTATTGATGATCTACGCGACCAGATGGCGGAGAGAGTGCAGGACGCTGAAACAGAGGAGGAAGAGCCAGAGGAGGACTGATGGCAAAGCGGGCATCCGCCAGAGGCATCCGCCGCGATGTTTCCGGTATTTTACGTGCCCCGCGTCGTATGCAGGTGGCCGATGCGGTCAGTACTTATATGCGCGTGCCAATGGGGGCGGGCAACTCCGTTCCATGGGATCCAGATCTGGCACCTTACGTCATTGAGCCAATGAACTGCCTGGCATCACGTGAATATGATGCGGTGGTGTTTGTTGGTCCGGCGCGAACCGGTAAAACCATCGGCCTGATCGATGGGTGGATTGTCTATAACGTTGTCTGTGACCCGGCGGATATGCTGCTGATCCAGATGACAGAGGAAAAGGCGCGCGAACACTCTAAAAAGCGTCTTGATCGTACATTTCGCTGCAGCCCGGAAGTGAAAATCCGACTGAGCCCACGGCGTAATGATAACAACGTCTACGACCGCACGTTCCGCGCCGGTAACTACCTGAAAATTGGCTGGCCATCGGTCAATATCATGTCCTCATCAGACTATAAGTGCGTGGCACTGACCGATTATGACCGCTTCCCGGAAGATATCGATGGGGAAGGTGATGCCTTTTCGCTGGCATCAAAGCGAACGACAACCTTCATGTCGTCCGGGATGACGCTGGTCGAGAGCTCTCCGGGCCGCGATGTACGCGATACGAAATGGCGCCGTAGTTCTCCGCATGAAGCGCCGCCCTCAACCGGGATTCTGGCGCTGTACAACCGTGGCGATCGTCGCCGTCTTTACTGGCCATGCCCTCATTGCGGCGAATACTTCCAGCCTGAAATGGACAATATGGCTGGTTATCGCGATATCACTGATCCCGTTGAGGCCAGCGAGAAAGCCTATCTGCAATGCCCAGCCTGTCAGGAACACATTCTTCCTCATATGAAGCGATCGCTGAATATGAAAGGGGTGTGGTTACGCGACGGGCAATCCATTGATAGCGATGGTGTCATTACGGGAGAAGGGCGGCGCTCGCGCATCGCCTCTTTCTGGATGGAGGGGCCAGCCGCCGCGTACCAGACCTGGGCGCAGCTCATCTATAAATTTCTTACCGCGGAGCAGGACTATCAGGCGACCGGCAGCGAGGAAGCGCTGAAGACGGTAATCAATACCGACTTTGGGCGTCCGTATCTTCCCCGCTCCAGCATGGAGCAGCGTAAAAGTGAGTTGCTCGAGCAGCGTGCCGAGGATGTGCCAAAGCGCTCTGTGCCAGACGGTGTTTGTTTTCTTATGGCGACGGTCGATGTGCAGGCGGGGCGCAACCGGCGCTTTGTTGTCCAGGTCACAGGTTACGGGAGCATGGGAGAACGCTGGCTGGTGGACCGCTACAACATCCGGCAGTCGATGCGCTACGACGGCAATGGCGAGAGCCAGCAGATTGACCCGGCAAGCTATCCCGAGGACTGGGATTTGTTACTGACCGATGTGTTTAACAAAGGCTGGCCACTGGCTTCGGACCCGAACCGGTGCATGCGCCTGATGGCGATGGCCGTGGACTCCGGCGGGGAAGATGGCGTGACCGATAACGCCTATAAATTCTGGCGCAGATGCCGCCGCGAGGGGTTAGGTAAGCAGATTTATCTCTTCAAAGGTGACAGTGTCCGACGGTCAAAACTTATCTCCAGAACCTTCCCGGATAACACCGGTCGCTCAAGCCGCCGGGCACAGGCCTCCGGTGATGTACCGCTTTACCTGCTCCAGACGGATTCCCTCAAAGACCGTGTGAACAATGCGTTGTGGCGTGATTCACCCGGTCCCGGCTATGTGCATTTTCCGGAATGGCTTGGCACCTGGTTTTACGATGAATTGACCTATGAGGAGCGATCGACCGATGGCAAATGGAGTAAGCCGGGACGTGGTGCAAACGAAGCGTTTGACCTTCTGGTCTATGCAGATGCGCTCGCCATCCTCCACGGCTACGAGAAAATTAAATGGCCCGATGCTCCTGAGTGGGCGCGGCGGGAAACGTGGCTGGAGAACGCGCCGGCGGAAGCTGGCGAAGCGCCATCCACGGCGCCAGAACCAGCCCCCACAAAAACCAGGAAGCGGAAGAAAACCGTAACCGATGATGCTAACCCTTGGACCACTTCAGGAGGATGGTTGTGAACCGTGTCGATATTGAAACCATGATCCAGCGATATACCGAAGCCGAGATGGCGGTGCTGGACGGCAAAACCATCCGTTTCAATGGGCAGGAAATGACGATGGAGAACCTTTCCGAGATCCGCAAAGGGCGGCAGGAATGGGAGCGGCGTCTTTCTTCCCTGATTGCGCAGCGCCGGGGGCAACCCGGCTACCGACTGGCGAGGTTTTAATGAGCCTGTTAGATGATGCGATTGGTGTTTTCTCCCCTGGCTGGAAAGCGGCTCGCTTGCAGGCACGCGCGAAAATCAGGGCATATGAAGCCGTTACCCCAACCCGAACGCATAAAGGGCGTCGTGAGAATCGTTCTGCTGACCAGCTCAGCAATATGGGTGCGGTTTCATTACGAGAGCAGGCCCGGTGGCTTGATAACAACCACGATTTGGTGATTGGGGTGTTTGACAAGCTTGAAGAGCGGGTGGTGGGAAAGGCCGGAATTATCGTCGAACCACATCCGAAACTTACGAACGGGAAGATCGCCAAAAATCTGGCTGACCAGATCCGCAGTAAGTGGTCTGAATGGTCTGTCCGGCCGGAGGTCACCAACCAGTTTACCCGGCCAATGCTTGAACGTCTGATGCTGCGTACCTGGCTGCGTGATGGGGAGGTTTTTGCGCAGATTGTCAGTGGTACAGGGAATGGACTCACGCCGTCCGCGGGGGTTCCCTTCTGGCTAGAGGCTCTCGAACCTGACTTTATCCCGATGAACAGTGATGCGGCACGCCAGCTTAATCAGGGGGTTTATGTCGATAACTGGGGCAGACCAAAGAAATTTCAGGTTTATAAAAGTCTGCCCGTTTCAGGCCGTCAGTTTGATATGAAAGACGTTGATGCGGAAAACATGCTGCATCTTAAATTTGTTCGCCGTCTGCACCAGACCCGCGGTGTATCAATGCTATCCGGCGTACTGATGCGGCTCAGCGCACTGAAAGAGTACGAAGATGCCGAACTCACTGCTGCACGTATTGCCGCGGCGCTCGGTATGTACATCAAAAAGGGTGATGGACAAAGTTACGAGGGGGACGACAAGGACGATGACCGGGAAATGATGATTCAGCCGGGCATTATCTATGACGATCTTAAAGCGGGTGAGGAAATTGGCATGGTGAAGTCTGACAGGCCAAATCCGAACCTTGAAACCTTCCGCAATGGGCAGTTGCGCGCCGTCGCCGCTGGCAGCCGCCTCAGCTTTTCAAGTACGTCCCGAAACTACAATGGCACCTACAGCGCGCAGCGGCAGGAGTTGGTGGAATCCACAGACGGTTATCTCATTTTACAGGACTGGTTCATCGGTGCTGTGACCCGGCCAATGTACCGCGCCTGGCTGAAAATGGCGGTGGCCGCTGGTGAGATTAAATTGCCCCGCGGTCTGGATATGGAGTCGCTTTACTCGGCGGTGTATTCCGGCCCTGTAATGCCGTGGATTGACCCGGTTAAAGAGGCCAATGCCTGGAAGGCACAAATCCGTGGTGGTGCTGCGACAGAATCTGACTGGGTGCGCGCCAGCGGACGCAATCCGAATGATGTGAAAGCGCGCCGTAAGGCAGAGATCGACGAAAACAAAGAGATGGGGCTGGTGTTTGATACCGACCCTGCTAACGACAAAGGAGGCACTAGTGCCGAAGCCAAAGAACCGGGCGCAACGTCGTCCGAGAGCCAGCGCAAAAAGTAATTCCTGGTTCCGCATGCAGGCCAGCGCCGATAACGAAGCGGATATTTATATCTACGACGAGATCGGCTACTGGGGGGTAACGGCGCGCCAGTTCGTGAATGACCTGAAAGCGCTGGGCGACGTGACCCATATTAACCTTCATATCAATTCGCCCGGTGGCGATGTCTTTGATGGCATCGCCATTTTTAATGCTCTGAAATTCCACGGCGCCGCGATTACCGTTTATATCGACGGGCTGGCGGCATCAATGGCTTCGGTGATTGCGATGGTGGGAAATCCGGTGATCATGCCGGAAAACACCATGATGATGATCCATTATCCATCACACTACCTCATGGGGACGCATGAAAAACCAGATTCATTCATTAACTCATTGTTAATTATGAATAAGAAGGAAATGCTGTTTGCATTGCTTTTCTACTGTTTTTCGGCGTTGCAGCTAAGTGTGTATTGCAATGTGTATTGCAGAATGAGGTGTTATGGCTGGCGAGAACAAGTTAAGCGACAAGGCGCTAAGGGCTTTGCATGGTAAACCCCAGCAGAGCCAAAAGATGGTTGCTGATGGTAGGGGACTGTCTGTCAGGATCAGCGTGAATGGCACTGTTAGCTTTGTTTTTTTCTTTAGACATTCCGGCCGACAGAGTGCCCCCATCTGGATGACGTTAGGCAAGTATCCAGATATGACACTTAAACAGGCTAGGGAGAAAAGGGACGAGTGCCGGGGATGGCTGTCACAGGGACTTGATCCACGGATAGAGAACAAACTCACTAAAGAGAGCTTGTTTACTCCGGTGACAGTTAAGAACGCTGTCGATTACTGGTTTGATAATTATGCCAGGGAAAAACGCAAAGAGACTGTACGGCTCTATCGCCGGTATGAGAGATATATCTTTCCCTACATAGGTGGATTTCCTGTCGAGAAATGCGGCCTGTCAGACTGGATCAAATGCTTTGATCGCGTAAAAAAAGTAGCACCGGTTCAATCCGCCGCGATGCTTATAGAATTAAAACAAATCTTCAAATACTGCCGAGTACGCCAGTATGTGCGGTGTAATGTGCTGGACGACCTGAGCCCTAGCGATATTGGTAAGTATCAGAACAAGAGAGAGCGGCTGCTTGAGGAAAGCTACATTGCCGATCTGTGGGGGATTTACTTTCATGGTAAGGGCAAAACTCGCGTATTGAATTACAAAAAACGCATGGCGATTTTGTGCCTTGTGTTTGGATGCCGGCTTAGTGAGGCTCGTCTATCAACATGGGAAGAATGGGACTTCGATAAATGGCTTTGGACAGTGCCGAAAGACCATAGTAAAAACGGCGCAGAGATTATTCGCCCTGTTCCTCAAAAAATGCGGCAATGGCTCGTAAACCTGTACGAAGAGACTAAAAGGCGCAGCTACATACTTGGCGAATTTAAATCTGATTCAACTGTCAGCGTGATGGGATGCACAAATTTTATATCGTTAAAGCATGATAAGCGCTGGTCATTGCATGACTTGAGACGAACATTCTCAACAAGTCTTAATGATATGGGGGTTGATTTTATTGTGGTGGAGCAGCTGCTGGGGCACACCATAAAGGGCGTGGCCGGAATCTATAATCGCAGCAAGTATATTCCTCAAAAGCAAGAAGCGCTGGACCGATGGGTTGATTACCTTGATGGGCTGGTGGGTGAAGAGAATACAGTCAAAGTAATTAAGAAAAGGAGCGCCTGATATGGCTATGTTGTCTGTTGTGAAAAAAGAAGATTTACAGTTAATGCCTGAACTTGACCGAATGATTCGCGAACCTGAATGCCGAGCTATGACCACGCTGTCAAACTCAACACGCTGGCGTATGGAGCAGGAAGGAAAATTTCCTAAACGCATCAAGATTGGGCCGTCAGCCGTTGCATATCGCCTTTCTGAAATTCAGGCGTGGATTAGGGGGGAGTGGGGTAATATTTAAACTACCCCACTATGTGGGGCTAGTTTTGTTTTATTCTAATACAATAATTATTGTGATCGATTTGATATGCGGAGGGTTCGGATGAATTTAAATAATCGTCCAGCTGATTGTAAGTTACTGGTTCTCCATTAAAGTCTATCCGCCAGAAAGTAGGGTCGAGAGAGTTGATAAACTGATTATCTTCTTCATTGATTAATTCAAGGACAATTTCATTATTTTTCTTATAGTAGTATCTTGTTAAGAATCTCGTCTCAGACTCAATGGAAATAGTTACTTTGACATATTTATTTTCATCAATAATGATGGTTTCGCCTATGTTAGACAGTTTCTCCACTTCATCAATTGACTCACTGGGAGCATATTGTACGTCAGGTGTTTTTATCTCTTTGAATATTTCCGTCAATGCGATCCCCGCTCCTTTCAGAAGAGAGCTGGATAGGCTTAAGCACATTGACGTATATGACTCTTCTACAGGACTAGGGAGACCACGCCCTCTCTCTTCCTCACTCAGACCAATTCTATAGAATGAGAGTGGTAAGGCATGAACATGGCTGGACAAAAATGTATACATCCATCGAAACGTTGGACGATCAATATCTATTTTTTCAGCTATTTCCTCTAGAGGCTGCATATATGGTGTTTGTCCATTTAAGTACTTTCTTTGCTCACCAGGCTTCAATGATGCAAAAAAAGCATTAGATGTTAATCTTTCTTTTAATTCTTCTGCTTGCTCTGTTAATTGCTTTATTTGGTCTTCATTATCTAGAGCTGTGAAAAGTCTAATTCTTGCTGTGCAGTCATGAAGATTTAATATATTCCATCTGCAATCCCATTCATTTGAATCGCAGTCCTCGACACATAAATAATGAAAGCAAAGTCTTATTTCTAATATTGTTCTTGCTATATTGCAACAAGTCGCGTAATCCCAGTGTTCTATTGATTTGGATGACCAGGAATTGTGAGGGGCTAAATTAATGAGACTCACGGCTCTAACAATCATGGCAGTGTAAAGCACGCTTGCATAAAAATGCTTACTAGTAGGTGAAGGAATGCCTGAAAATTCCTTAGACAAAAGGATACTTTCTTTTAGAACACTGTCAAAAGCTGATAAGGAATCAATATATTCTGGGGATGGTTCTGTTGGCATATTTGCGTCAGACATGATTTCATAATCTGTTGAGTTGCCATTGTTCATAAATTCTCTCACTATATAATAATTAACAGAATTAACCTTTAGGGTTTATACCCTGTCTAAGCAGTTCTGCCCTTACTAACTGCTTGATCCAATTACCCAGACTCATCCCTTCTTTTGCAGCAGCGTTCGCCATTTGCTCTTTCAGTTCTGGATTGATACGAATCTGAAAAGCAGGTGCTTTCCCAGAACCTTTAGGCTGTTTATCACGTTGAACAACAGTTGACATGTATGTACCTATTTCATAGTATGACTTCGGATAGGTACACACCTTATCATGTTTTATTTCTATGTAACAACGCCCTGCAGTGCTCGCAACACATACAGGGCGTCTAACCACAACCGTTAACTGGAGTAACGACTATGGCTGGAACACAGCATACCCAAACTCACCCTAAATTTACATGGTTGTTCCTAGGGATGCCTAAAGGACACACATGTAATCCAGTAGTTCTTCGAACAACAGCTGCAACAGAGGAAATTGCTCGTGATGCTTTCAGCGGTTGGGAACTGACCTTCGCAGCAAAAATTCGAACTGAAAGCCCATATTCAGTCACATGGGCAGACCATGACAGCCAGACCCTTTGGTCAATCATCGGCGGGAAAATCGATGTTTCGGGGGTTGCTCATGGCTGATATGCACAATCTCCAGTTACTTATAGACGCTAACTACAATTGTGACGCGAACACGGCGAAACAGGTTTTAACCGCTGCTGATGAAGCTGGTACGACACTTCCGCTTGGTTTGGCATCTATCGGTAACCTGATGTACTTCGCATCTTCTAATGAAGATTACGACGAAGAATCGTTACGTGCCGACATGTTCAATGTTGGATTACTCATGCGTTGCTTGGGCAACTTTCAGGTAGCTATTAGGACGGCAGAAGAAAATGCAGGTGCTGTAGTGCGTAGCGAAAAAGAGGGGGCCGCAGAATGATTAGCAACGTGAAATTTAACGAACTCGAAAAACGCGTAGATCTGCTGGTGGATAAGGTGCTTTCGCTCGAGACGCAGATCAAATCGTTAACTGACAGTCAGGGAGGCGAAATTCCTCCTGGCATGACACCAGTTGCGACGTTGGCGGCAGAGTTTGGTATATCGACCAAAAAGGCTGAGGAGCTGGCGAAGAATACCGGGGTTATGCTGGTTAAGCTGAAATCGGGTGGTTTTATTGCACCTGATGAGAAATTTAGAGAAGCGGCCCGTTTAGTTCTTCGCAGCGCCAAACGCAAATACGGATCTGCTTACTGGTTCCATCCACTGATCGGCAAGTTCCAGATGAGTGGGGGTATTCCAAAATGACAGTACAACTGACAGCTGTAGAAACCGTATCTGATGCCCTGTTTACTTGCTCTTATCAGTGGGCACATGGCAAACAGTACAGTCGTAGTGATTTGGATAAAGCCCTCCACCAGCATAAGGATCCGACTACCCGATACGGGAAGCTGGTGGCACGTCTCAATCAGATAGCTGCAATGCCATACGAGGCGCTTTGTGATGCCGGGTATCTTGATACCGACCGCAAGAAAATGGTTGTCTCTCGCCGTGCCGTTCTGGTGGAAGAGATTGGCGAAGCTGAGATGAATGCATGGTTGTCTGATGTTCAACGGATTCACCGTGTCTTTCCTGATTCCAGTGCAAAGTTCAGAACAAAACTACCGCTCTCCCGGGGTTCTGACGGCTTTGATGTTCGTCAGGACTATATCCTTAAACACTTTTTGCCAGCGCAGTCACTATGCAGTATTTACGGCCCCAGCGGTTCGTATAAGAGCTTTCTCGCGGTTTCGTGGGCCTGTCATATCGCCGCTGGTTTGTCATGGGCAGGGAAGAAGGTATCTCCCGGTGCTGTGCTGTATGTGGTCGGTGAAGGCGGTGTTGGTGTTCCCCGGCGCGTACGGGCATGGGAACAGGTGCACGGTAAACAGGCCGACAATCTTTGGCTAGTTAATCGCCCAGTATTTCCAGTACGTGAGAGTGAGGTTGCTGAAGTGCTCCTGGCTGCCAGGCAAATTGAATCTGAAAGCGGGGTTCCAGTCCGCATGGTGGTGATCGATACGCTTGCCCGTTGCTTTGGTGGCAACGATGAGAACGATGCTCGTGATATGGGGGCGTTTATCGAGGGCTGTGATGTTATCAAACAGAAAACAGGTGCAACGGTGCTGGTAGTCCACCACTCAGGAAAGGATGAGGCGAAAGGTGCTCGCGGCTCCAGTTCTTTCCGTGCTGCGCTTGATACCGAGTTTAACGTTAAGCGTGAAGGGGATGGAAAGGCGCTTATTCTGACCTGCACCAAGATGAAGGATGCAGAAGAACCTGATCGTAAAGCATACGACCTGAAAACGGCGGAGCTTTACACCGATGAGGATGGTGAGTTGGTTTGCTCTCTGGTGGTACATGATGAGCCAAGGGCGGCAAAAGAGGTTGAACCAGAGCTGTCCAATGTGTCACGCCTTAGCGATAACCACCAAGCGTTATGGCAGGCAGTACGCAGTCGAACCGCCAGAGGGGAGTCATGCACAAGATCTGTTATACGTGACGATTTGAAAGCGATTGGTATCGACACTAAGCACTTTAGCCGCTGGGTTCAAAAGTTGGTAGATGATGGATTGATTATTCAGAACGATGATGTATTAACTGTACAGTCATTACGGGAAGTGGTCGTGTAAGTGGGTAGCAGGTGGGGAAGGTTGGGGAAGTGACTCTGTTTTCCCCACTTTGCACCTATATACACAGCCTAAGTGGGTAAAATTGGTGGAAGCCTTGCCATTACTGGTTTGGCGTGGCGTTAGTAAAAATGCTTGTGGGTAGTAAGTGGGAACTCAACCAAGTGGGGAAAATGTGGGGAATATGAAGGAAGAACCAACTCGTAATGTAGTGGATGAAGCATTTGTACGATTTTTCGATACGTTTCATACTGTGGCTGAAAAATCTTCCGGTACTTTAGCAATAGGCATTATCCAGTTTTTGGTCATGGCTACTTCTGTAATAAAAAGAGCTCAAGCTAATGGATTAATGTATTGGGGACTAACATTTTTTGCGGTTGTTTCTACTGTTGGTTTCTTTGTGAGTTTTTTTTCTATAATTAATGTGATTTTAAAACAAAATGAATGCGAGAAATGGATTAAGTATTTGATGATACTACTGTATGCACCTGTTTATGTAGGGGTGATGCTTTCTGCCATTTCAACATATTATTCATTGAATTGATGATGTTTTTTGAGCCAGCTAATAGAAATTAAAATCGCTTGAGGCAGTAGAAAATCGATGAACCAGATACAGGAAGAGCACTAAAACGAAGGTAATGACATGGATGAATATTCTACGCCGGGGAAACCCGGTTTTTTTATGTCTAAATCTGATTAATCTATTTTTCTGATAGAAAATTGTTTACTTACCACTTTTATCGATCAATTATTCGACTTGTACCAATAACCACGATAAGGGCAAGAGAATGGATAACGACAACGATAGCCTCAACCTGGGTGAACCGAAGGGCTGTTCAGTGCACATTGATGCCGCCACTAACCAGCGGCTTAAGCAGTACCGTATTCGCTTCATCAAAGAAAACCCGGGCAAGCCAGTGCCGGGGATCGCGCAAATTATTCGCCATGCCGTGAATCAGTGGCTGGATGGTGCCGAATGAAAAGCTGGTACATCATCAAAGCGGCCGGCGATGCCGGCAGCGCCAATATCAGTATTTACGAGGAGATTGGCGGCTGGGGTATCACTGCCCAGCAGTTCTCTGAGGATCTGAAAGCCCTGGGCGATATTTCCCATATCAGCCTTCACATCCACTCACCCGGCGGCGACGTGTTCGACGGCATCGCTATCTACAACCTTCTGAATAAACACCCGGCAAAAGTCACAGTGCATATCGATGGTCTGGCCGCCTCTATGGCATCAGTCATTGCGATGGCCGGTGACCGTATCGTTATGCCGGAAAACGCACTCATGATGATCCACAAGCCGTGGGGCATTTCAGGCGGCAATGCCAACGATATGCGCGATTACGCCGAGCTGCTGGATAAGGTGGAAAGCGTTCTGATCCCGGCTTACGCCCGCAAAACGGGTAAATCAGCCGAAGTGCTGGGGGCCATGCTTGAGAGTGAGACCTGGATGGATGGCCGTGAATGTGTGGCTCAGGGCTTCGCTGACGAACTGTTACCGGCGGTCAGTGCAATGGCCTGTATTGAATCGAAACGAATTGAGGATTTTGAGCATATGCCAAAAGATATTAAAGGGATGATCACCAGCCCGAAAGGCTCCACCGGCAGCGCGGTACCGGAACAGAACCGCATCAACGGGATTAAAGACCTGTTTGCTATGTTTGGCGGTAAGCATGATTCACTGAAGATGCAGTGCCTGGAGGATGTGGACTGTACGCCGGAAAAAGCGAAAGACATGTTGCTGGCCTCACTGGGCAAAAATGCCACCCCGTCGAACAAAACCGCTGATGCACACATTTACGCAGGTAACGGCAACATCACCGGCGATGCTATCCGCCAGGGACTTTATTCCCGTCTGGGTCACGAACGCGCCGAACGGGGAAACCCTTACGCCATGATGAGCCTGTTTGATATGGCTCAGGCTTCGCTGGTGGATCGCGGCATCAGCGTTAGTGCTTTTGGCAACCGTTCGCAGATTGTGAATATGGCATTTACACACAGCAGTAGCGATTTCTCGCATATCCTGGCTGGTGGTGCTGAAAAGTCGGTGCTGACCGGCTGGCAGAACAGCGGTGAAACATTCCAGCAGTGGACTAAAACCGGCTCGCTCTCCAATTTCCATGAAGCCAAGCGCGTTGGGCTGAATGGCTTCTCTGAGCTGGATAAGGTGCCGGAAGGCGCTGAGTATAAATATGTCACAACCAGTGATAGTGGCGTACCTATCGCTCTGGCGACGTACGGTAATATCTTCTCCATTACCCGCCAGGCCGTCATCAATGACGATTTGAACCAGTTAACGACCATTCCCCAGGCAATGGGCCGCGCTGCGGCGCGTACCGTAGGTAATCTGGTCTACCTCAACCTGACAGCGAACAGTAAGTTCACCGATGGTAAAGCGCTGTTCCACGCCGACCATAAAAACCTCATCGCTAAAGGGATGGATACCGATGGACTCAATGAAGCCCGTAAGGCTATGCGCCTGCAGGAGGATGCGAACGGCGACCCGATCAATGTCATCCCTGCCTATATCCTCGTTCCGGCGGCTCTGGAAGGGGCAGCCAATCGCGCGGTGCTCTCATCTTCCTCGCTGTTCCCGGTAGACCAGGACGGCACGCTGAACCAGAACCCCGGTATTATCAACGTGGTGAAGGATATGGCTCAGGTTGTGGTTGAGCCACGACTGGATAAGTCAGACAACAAGCAGTGGTATGTTGCGGCGGCACAGGGCACAGACACTATCGAGGTGGCTTATCTCGATGGGATGGATACGCCATATCTTGAGCAGCAGGAGGGCTTCACTGTTGATGGTATCGCCTGGAAGGTGCGCATCGATGCAGGTGTGGCCGCGCTGGACTACCGCGGGCTGGTCAAATCGAACGGGGCATAAGAGCAGAGGGCGGCCACGGCTGCCCATTTCTCGTGGGTCCTCCGGGCAGGGCGACCTGCCACGGGGCGGCGGCATCGCGGGAAACGGCTCGTTTTTGAATTCTATTGTCATCATCATCATGTGCTAACTGTTTGATTTTAAATGCATGAAAATGGTGAAAAATAGAAAAGATGATGAATTGTATGTTTTTTGTTCGTCATCTTTGGGGGGAATGATGAAGAAATTACGGTTAACGATTACCGAACTGGCTGGTGCGACGGGGATGCACCGGCAGACCGTATCAAAGCGTCTGCGGGATATCCCACCCGCGCCGGGCAGCAGCTGTAAGAGAAAACTATACGACCTGAAATCAGCCTTATCGGCAATCTATTCCACCGGGGGAAGCCAGAATGCAGAACACTGAAGTAATGACGACCATTAAGCTTAGCGGTTCTTTGGCTAAAACATTTGGTAGGGAACATCAACGCCTGATTACTACGACGCAGGAGGCTATTAGGGCTTTATGCGCAACTATCCCCGGATTCGAAAAGTACCTCAATACGAGTAAATCCCGCGGGCTGACCTTTAGTATATTTCGTGCAAAACAGAATATTGGGGAAGATGATCTGGCATTCCCAAACTGCGGTCGGGAAATTCGGATTGTACCTGTCATCATCGGCAGTAAACGAGCTGGCTTACTGCAGACGATACTAGGCGCGGTCATCATCGCGGCTTCAGCTGTCGGGAGTTATTTCGCACCCGGTAACCCATTTTCAGCATTTGGATATAAGGCTGGTTCAGCAATGATGTTAGGTGGTGTCGTTCAGATGTTGTCACCGCAACCAGCCGGATTAGCAAGTAAACAGGATGCGGATAACAAGGCTTCCTATGCTTTTGGTGGTGTAACGAACACAACCGCCCAGGGGAATCCCGTTCCGTTGTGTTACGGCAAGCGCCGCATCGGTGGAGCAATTATTTCAGCAGGGATCTACGTAGAAGATAAAGCTTAGAAATACAGCTATTACCTGGGTGATATAGGAAGGGAAGGTGGCCGTTCAACACAATTGAACGGCTACCTTCCTAATAATTTATCTTATTTCTCTTTCTCTTTCTCTTTCTCTTTCTCTTTCTCTTTCTCTGGCATTACGCGATCTATGATTTCCTTATTGATTTTAGATGTCGTGTTAATTAATTCATTTATTTTATCGACTTCCATTTGATGTGATTTTTTGTCTATAGAGTTCAGTGGTGAGCTTAATATTGATTTAAGGATGTTATCCATAAATAACGATGACTTGTCAGTGTCATTTTTGTTTATTTCTTGCTTGAAAGACACAAGGGTTTCAGATAATAATTTCTTATGTGCGTAGTCCTCACTGATATTGTTTTGCTTAACATATTGCATAGCACTAAATGCAAAAAAACCTATCAGTACAGGAATCATTGAGAACCGGGCAAAGAATAATAATAATAAGTGAGACTCTTGACCTGTAGGTGGATATGAGCTAGCTTCATTCATCATTAAGAGCATGTAAATTACGAATGCAATGCATACACCTGCTGCAATCATTGATGTAATGGCCCAGAATATTTTATTCTTATTTGCAGTTTTGTATGCGTCTCTAAAGTGCCTTGATAGCCTGTATGTGCCAGATAGTTTTAATGCGGAGTTTGCCTTTGAGTTCAGTTCCTTAGCATTTTCTATTTCAGCTGAGATGATTCCCTTAATTTGCTCAATTTCTGTTTTTTTATCAAGGAGGTTTTTGATTTCAGTTGCTGTACTTGCTGATTGTCTTGCTATTTCAGCTTGCATTAATTTGTTTGTTTTGACTATGTTGTTTAATGTTTCATCGGCAGTTCTTAGTTTTTCATTGGAAGTGTCTATGCCACTTAGTGCATCTCTGCTCCTGTTTAGGATATATTCTATTTCAGAACCTGATTTTTCAAGTTTCTGGCTCTCTGCATGTAAGTCTGTAACAAGTCTTATTATTTTTTCATGAGCTATTGAATTTCTATCTGCGAGTTCTCTGATTTGACTTGCACTTATTTCGATCTCATTTTTTACTTCTGTTACCTTTGCTAGTTCATTAGCTGCTAGGTTTTTAAACATAGCAACATTTGAGGATTGATTTTGTGATCCTTGGATAAACTTTGATATTCTTGAATATTTTTTTAGATCATCGTTAATGTTTGAAATGTTTGAGAATACTTCATTTGAGAAAATATCTAAAAGAATAGATGATGTGTAGTTATCTATAAGTTTCAGTAAGGAAATAATATTTTCTTTTTCTTCTCGTGTAAAAAAATCGCCATAGGCGAAAGGGTTGAATTTATTTATTATCGAAACTTGTTCGCTAGTGTTCTCAAGAAAGTTAATCCTTCTTTTTACTGTATTTACATATTTTTGATCAGGAATGCTTTTAAGCCCACTTATAATCTTCTCAATATTACCAAAAATAGATGCTGTAGTTGATGAAAATTCATTCAGATTCATGCTTTACCCATTTTAAATTTGCGTATTGCGGTGTGTATTGCAAGAGGTTCGGAAGGTAAACATTTTGAGGAAAAAGCCTCTAATAATCAAGGGGCTGTTTTCAATGGGTTGCATGATGATCCACAAGCCATGGGGATTCTCCGGCGGCGATGCGAACGATATGCGCGACTACGCTGACCTGCTGGATAAAGTCGAATCTGTCCTTATCCCCGCGTATGCGGAGAAAACCGGGAAATCGACCGAAGAGATCGCCGCCATGCTGGAAGATGAAACCTGGATGGATGGTAAAGAGTGTCTCGAGCTGGGCTTTGCAGACCAGGTCACAACGTCTCTGCAGGCGATGGCCTGTATTCAATCAAAACGTATTGAGGATTTTGAAAAAATGCCAAAAAGCATTCGTAATATGGTCACCCCGCCACGTAACACCGCCCAGCGTGACCCACAGCAGCCACAACCGCAGGCAGCGGCTCCAGTGCCTGCTACCGTCACTGATGAGGCGACTATCCGCGCCCAGGTGCTTACCGAGCAAAAGAACCGCGTTAATGCGATTAACGATCTCTTTGCAATGTTCGGTGGCAAACATCAGGAGCTGCAGAATAAATGCATCGCGGATCCGGAGTGCAGCGTTGCGCAGGCAAAAGATGATTTGTTGGCGGCGCTGGGTAAAACCGCCATGCCGTCGAATAAAACCACCGACGCGCACATTTACGCTGGTAACGGTAACTTTGTGGGGGATGGTGTTCGCCAGGCTCTGATGGCTCGCGCAGGCTTCGAAAGCATGGAGCGTGACAACGTCTACAACGGTATGACGCTGCGCGAATATGCCCGTATGGCACTGACTGAGCGCGGCATTGGCGTTTCCAGCTATAACCCGATGCAGATGGTTGGCATGGCGCTGACCCACAGTACGTCGGACTTCGGTAACATCCTGCTGGATGTTGCTAATAAAGCGCTGCTGCAGGGCTGGGAAGAGGCGGCAGAAACCTTTGAGCAGTGGACCAAAAAAGGCCAGTTGTCTGACTTTAAAACGGCCCACCGTGTCGGTCTGGGAGGCTTCCCATCTCTGCGTCAGGTTCGCGAAGGTGCCGAATATAAGCATGTGACCACCAAAGATAAAGGTGAGAGCATCGCGCTGGCCACCTATGGGGAAATCTTCTCCATTACCCGCCAGGCGATTATCAACGACGATATGAACCAGCTGACGGACGTGCCAATGAAAATGGGCCGTGCGGCAAAAGGAACGATCGGCGATCTGGTATATGCCGTCCTGACCGATAACGTTAAATTGTCCGATGGTAAGGCGCTGTTCCATGCTGATCACGCCAACCTGTCTGCTGGTGCTATTTCTGTGGGCAGCCTGGATGACGCGCGCAAGATGATGCGCCTGCAGAAAGAGGGTGAACGTTTCCTGAACATTCGCCCGGCTTATATGCTGGTGCCGGTGGCACTCGAAACCCTGGCGAACCAGACAATCAAGTCCGCCAGTGTGAAAGGTGCAGATATCAACTCCGGCATTAATAACCCGATTCAGAACTTTGCTGAGGTCATCGCAGAGCCGCGTCTGGATGCTAAAGACAGCAATGCCTGGTATCTGGCTGCTGCGAAAGGCTCTGACACTATCGAAGTGGCTTACCTGAATGGCGTGGATACACCGTATATCGACCAGCAGGAAGGTTTCTCGACCGATGGCATCGCGACCAAAGTGCGCATCGATGCCGGTGTTTCCCCTCTGGATTATCGCGGCCTGGCGAAATCAACCGGGAAATAATCCCCTTCAACTAAGTAGTAACTCTACAGCCCATCAGGGCTTTTTTTATATCTGAATTCGGCCCCGCGTGGGGCCGGATGGAGACTGATTTTATGGCGAAGAATTTTGTACAACCTGGCAAAACCATTGTGATTGCCAATGCGGGTAACACTGCGATCCTGAGCGGCTCGCCGGTGCTGGTGGGGAAAGTGGTGGCTGTGGCCATCACGGATATTGAGGAAGGCCTGGTGGGCGATGGTTTTGCCGAAGGGGTTTTCCTTCTGCCTAAGCTGTCTGCCGACGCCATTACCATTGGTGTGCAGGTTCATATCAAAGATGGCGTAGTGCAGCTCGATGCGACTGATGCCGATCTGGCTGGGGTTGCGTGGGAGGACGCTGCTGCTGGTTCATCTACCGTAGCTGTGAAAATCAATGCCTAATCCTTTTGACAAACTTGCCAGCCGCATGGATGCGGCCACGGTCAACAAAATGGGCAAGCCGGCGACCATTAACGGTGAGCCCATGATTGTTGTGCCGGCTGAATCGCTGGAGGAAATGGGACCACTGGCGGGAACCGGACGGGCGCTGGTGGTTTTTACTGCTGGATATCGGCCCCGCCGTGGTGATCTGGTCGTTTTTGAGGGCGAGGATTTTCACCTGACCCGACACGAACGATTTAACGGTAAACCGCGCATCTTTATCGAATAGGAGGGGGTATGGCGGTTAAAGGGCTTGAGCGTGCTATCCAGAACCTGAATAGCCTGAGTCGATTGATAGTGCCAGATGCGACCGCCAAAGCACTTAATCGTATGGCGGGGCGGACTATCAGCCAGGGGAGCAGAAAGGTAGCCAAAGAGGCTACGGTTGACGATAACCGCAAAAAGGGGCTCCCGGTCAGGCTGGTCAGGCAACGTTCTCGATTGCGTAAGGCCCGCCATGATCGACTTATTGCCTCCATCAAAATCAACCGCGGTAACTTACCCGCGATCAAACTAGGTACCGCTCATGTGCGGCTTGCCCGACGTAAAGGGGCAAAGCATGGGCAGGGAAGCGTACTGAAAGTAGGCCCGTATACCTTCCGGAATGCTTTTCTACAGCAACTCAGCAACGGCCGATGGCAGGTGATGCGGCGTGTCGGTAAGGCGCGTTACCCGATTGACGTAGTGAAAGTTCCACTGGATGCCCAGCTAACGCAGGCATTCACCACAATCTCTAAAAACCTTATCCAGAGTGATATGCCCAAAGAGCTGTCCTCTGCGCTGAAAAACCAACTGAGGATCCACCTGAAGCGATGAGCAAACATAGCGCTATTCGCGCCGCTATTCTGGCGAAACTCAAGAACGATATTACCGGAGATGTGACCTGGTTCGACGGTCGGCCGGCGTTTCTTGAAGAGCAGGATCTTCCCGCCGTCGCCGTTTATTTGTCAGATGCTGAATACGCCGGTCAAACGCTGGATGAGGATGACTGGCAGGCCGTCTTGCATGTTGAGGTGTTCCTGAAAGCGTCTAACCCTGACACCGCGCTGGATAACTGGATGGAGGAAAAAGTTTATCCAGCCATGGCCGCCGTTCCCCAGCTTGATGAGTTAATCGAAACGATAACCCCGCAGGGCTATGACTATCAGCGTGATGATGAGATGGCCACGTGGGGTTCGGTTGATCTGACTTACTCCATTACTTATTCAATGTAAGGAAATCATAATGCCAACACCAAACCCTCTCGCACCGGTAAAAGGTGCGGGTACTACTTTATGGCTTTATACCGGTACCGGCGATCCCTATGCCAACCCGCTGAGTGATGCAGACTGGACCCGGCTGGCAAAAATCAAGGATTTAACACCGGGGGAAATGACCGCCGAATCCTACGATGACACCTACCTCGATGATGAAGATGCGGACTGGAGCTCTACCGCACAGGGGGAGAAATCTGCGGGTGATACCAGTTTTACCCTCGCGTGGAAGCCGGGCGAAAGCGGCCAGCAGGGGCTGGTTGAATGGTTCACTCAGGGCGATGTCCGCGGCTACAAAATCAAGTATCCGAACGGCGCTGTTGATGTATTCCGTGGCTGGCTGAGCAGCCTGGGTAAAGCGGTACCCGCGAAAGAGGTCATTACGCGCACTGTCAAAGTGACTAACTCTGGCAAACCGTCTCTGGCAGAAGAGGATCGCTCGGCTAATGTCGCTGTAACAGGCCTCAGCGTGGCACCGAAAACCCTGGCACTGGCTGTTGGTGCAACGAATACGCTTACCTTCAGCATTCTGCCTGCCGGGGCAACGGATCAATCTCTCCGGGTTGTGTCGGCTGATAAGTCGATAGCCTCTATCACTGTTGCGGACAACATTGTCACGGTTACGGGCGTAGCTGCCGGTGAGGCCGAGATTATCGGTATGACTCCGGATGGTGAGTATGTTGCTATTGCAACGCTCACCGTCACCGCTCCCTGATTAATTCCCTCTGATACGGCTCCTTTCCGGAGCCTTTTTAACAGGCAAAAAAACATGTCATTTCTGAAAAAAGAATCCCTTCCCCTAGAAGGTGGCAGCGTCGTGCTTTATGAACTGTCAGCACTGCAGCGTGCTGATTATTTTGACTATCTGGCGAGCCTTGAAGGAGATACGCCGGAAGACATTTCCGAGATGAAGCGTATGGCGCTGATGGTGAAGCGAAATGTTCAGGTTAATGCCTGGGTTGTTTCCCGTTCACTGTGGCAGAGCGCGCCGGATCGTGATGAAGATGAATTGCATCTGGAAGTAATGCGCACCTGGTCTTCGGAAGCCCTGAATATTGCGGTCGTAAAGGTTCTGGAGCTCAGCGGCATGGCTCCGAAACCCGGAACAGAAGGTGACGATAACACCGGCGCAGAGGATGAGCCCAGCATCAAGGGCGAACAGGCACCCCTGGCAAAATAGCCGCCCGTGAGCGCAGCTTTGTGCATCGGCTGGCGCGCGAGTTCAGGCGCCCGGACTGGCGGCGCATGTTAAGCGAAATGAGTGCGACGGAATATTCTGGCTGGGTCAATCATTTTGCCGCGACGCCATTCAGTGAAGAATTGCTGGATGCTGAGTTTGCGACGACCAAAGGGCTGATTGTAACGATGCTCACGGGCAACAGTGACATAGATGATGCTGATTTCAGCCTCCTTTCTAAACCGGATGATGAGCCAGAAAAAACGGATGATGATCTGATGCTGGCGGGAGAGGGGATATTTGGGGGGGTAAGGTATGGCCCAGCAGATTAGCGATTTAGTTATTAACCTCGACGTGGATAGCGCCACGTTTGCTGAACAGGTTGCCCGAATTAAAGGGCAGCTCACCGGCATGGCCGATGAGTCGGAGAAATCGCAGTCACGGATTGCTCAGGCTACCGAGCGGCAGGCAGCGGCATTTAAGCAGATGGGGGATGCTGGAACCCGAGCGGCGAATGATATGCAGGAGAAGCAGTCAGCCGCTGCTGATGCAATGGCAAATGACTGGAAAAAGACAGCCGCGGCAGTGGAGGAGACACACCAGCGTGTTGCTGCCTTTAACCAGAAATTGCAGGAGAACAGCAATAATGCTGCTGCAACGGGGAAACAGCAGGATGAACTGACCGAAGTCTTTTTCCGGCAAATTGATGGCGCAAAACGTCTTACCGGGGAAACAAACTCGCTGGCTACCGCCCAGGCGCAATTCCGTAATGCCCGTTCTCAGGGGATGATTTCTCAGCAGGACTATCTTGTCCTGCTATCCCGAACAGCAGAGCGGCAGAAGGAACTTAGCCAGGAAGAAGAAAAGGCTAGTGCGGCGCGTACCCGTTTTATCCAGAGCCTGAAATCTCAGGTTGCGGCGCAGAACCTCTCTAATACCGAAATGTTGCGCTTTAAAGCGGCACAGCTTGGCGTCAGTGATGCTGCGGACATCTATATCCGGAAACTGGATACTGCGAAAACGGCCACGCGTGGGCTTGGCATCCAGAGTGCCGCGGCGAGACGTGAGCTCGGTGTACTGGTCGGCGAGCTGGCGAGAGGCAATTTTGGCTCACTGCGGGGATCGGGGATCACGCTTGCAAACCGGGCTGGCTGGATAGAGCAGTTGATGACGTTACGCGGGCTGGGGATCGCTGGTGCTGTGGGCGGCATTGCGGCCTCAATCTACGGCCTGAGTAAAGCCTGGTATGAGGGAAGTCAGGAATCAGTCGAATTTAATAAGCAGCTGATCCTGACCGGGAACTATGCGGGTAAGACGGCTGGCCAGCTGGCAGACCTGGCTAAATCCATTGCGGGAAATCATGGCTCTCAGGCAACCAGCGCCGCTGCTCTGGCACAGGTTGTCGGCAGCGGTAGCTTTAAAGGCTCCCAGATTGAGAGCATCACACGTGCCGCTGTTGCAATGCAGGAAGCGACCGGGAAATCTGTTGATGAAACGATCAAGAATTTCCAGAAGCTTTATGATTCTCCAATCAAAGGCTCTGCGGAACTTAATGCGCAACTGAACTACCTGACCGCCGCACAGTTTGAATATATCTCGTCACTCGAGCGGCGCGGTGATAAAGAAACGGCTGGGCAGGTTGCGGCCGATGCTTATAGCCGATCTGAGCAGCAGCGCAGCCAGCAGTTACTGGATAATCTTGGCCTGGTAGAAAGGGCTGCGTTAGCCACCCGCAATGCTTTCAAAGGTATGTGGGATGAATTGCTGAACATCGGACGTGGTAGCGGTGGTGACGCGACTAAGCTCCAGACGATGAAAGACACGCTTACGGAAATTCAGGAGAACAGCACACAGGGACTCTGGGGGCGCTTCAAAAATAATGCAATGGGCGTGGATAAAGCCCAGCTTGAGGCGAACATTAAAAACCTCGAGTTTGTTATTGCGTCCCAGGAGGGTTACAACCAGAAAAAAGCCGAGTTCAACCAGATCAACAAAGATGGAATTGAAGCACAGGTTGCGTTCAATAAATATCTTGATGCCGGTACGACTCAGGCGGAAAAGCGAGCGCTGGCGCAAAAGGATCTCAATAAAGCCATTGCCGATAATGCTAAAGCGGCAAAAGCCACGCAGACCCTTCCTGATGGCGAACGGGTTAAGCTCTGGAGTCCGGAAGACATCGCAAAAGCGCGCGCCGGGATTGAGAAGCAATTCAAAGATCCAAAAACGCCGAAAGCTAAAGCCTACACGACATCTGCAGGTGACAAAGCTGAAGATAACGGCCAACGGGATTTGCTGGCGCTCCAGTCTCAGCTGAGCGTACTACAACAGCATAAGAACGTTACTGATACGATTAGTCAGCAGCGTAAAGAGCTCTGGACTACAGAAGCGCAGTTTTCTGTGCTGGAAGCCGCCTCCCGGACTCGCCAGTTATCGCTACAGGAAAAATCTCTGCTGTCGAGCAAAAATCAGGTCCTCGACCTGGCGCAGCAAAAGGCGCTGCTGGGTGACCAGATTGTCGCGCAGGAGCAGCTTAACAAGCGTATGGATTCCGCGGCGAAATATGCAACCCAGATGGCCGAGAAGCAATCCGCACTGACCGGTAGCGCGACGCTGAGTGACCGCATGGCTGGACGTGAATCGACGTTTGCCCAGTTGCGTAGCGGGTGGAAAAATTCCGGAGGTAGCCTGCAGGACGAGGGGTATCAACAACAACTTAAAGCAACCCAGGACTATTATGCGGCGGAAGATAAGCTGCGGGGTGACTGGTCATCAGGCGTACAGAAAAGCTGGGCTGAATACGCTGATGCTTCTACCAACACCTATGACCAGATGAAGAGCGCCGGAACCGCGGCGTTGAATGGACTCACTTCACAGCTGAATACTTTCCTTACTACTGGCAAAGGGAATTTCAAAGATTTCACCAAATCCATTCTTAGTATGCTTTCCGAAATCTTAATCAAAATGTCCCTTGTGAATGGCGTAAATAGCGTGGCCAATGCTTTTGGCTTTACTGCAAATGCTAATGGTGGCGTTTATAACTCAGCATCGCTTAGCGCATACAGCGGCAGTGTTGTGGACCGGCCAACATTCTTTGCGTTTGCGAAGGGCGGTGGCGTTATGGGCGAAGCAGGTCCGGAGGCCATTTTGCCTTTACGACGTGGTGCAAACGGCAAGCTTGGCGTGGTTGCCGGAAGTGCTGGAGCTGGCAGTCCGGTATTCCAGAACACCATTGTTATTCAGAGCGATGGCACGGCTTCCGCAAAATCGTCGGGCGGTAACGATGCGATGAGCGGGGCAATGATGAAGATGCTCAACCAATTCTGTCAGGACAACATCACCAAAGCACTTCGCCCTGGCGGGCAGCTTTTCAATGCGATGAAAACGCGCTAATCCATTCACTCAGGAACGTTATGGCAATTAACACTTTTATCTGGCCCATTCAGGTGTCAGGGCAGCCTGCGGCCGAATATACCCGGACGGTCAGAAAAGCCCAATTCGGTGACGGATATCAGCAGGTTTCAGAGGGCGGTATTAATTCGGAAAGTATCAAGTTCTCATATTCATACCGCGGCCCGCTGGCAACGGCTCTCGCTATCAGGGATTTCTGCCGCGAACATTGCACCCGCGCTTTTATATTCACCCCTCCGCATGGTGAGAAGGGGCTTTATCGTGTTGCTGCTGACTCAATCAAGCTCCTGCCTAACGGTAAGACTCAGGCAACCATTTCCGCAACATTTGAACAGGCGTTTGCACCATGAGCATAAACAGTGATTATCAGAAACTCGAACCTGGCAATGTCGTCCGGCTTTTTGATGTCGATGGCACTGCATTTGGTGTTGGTGATGTGCTCCGCTTCCATGCTCATAATATTGCCCATACCCCGGAGGAAATCACAGCCGCCAGCGGGGATGAGGACAAGCTACCCGCAAAATCTATCTGGTGGCAGGGGCTGGAATATAAACCCTGGCCCTGCGAGATCGAAGGGATTGAGACGACTACCGACGGAACCAGCGCACAGCCGACGTTATCCGTCGCTAATCTTGATAGTTCCATTACCGCGCTGTGCCTTGCTTACGATGATCTGCTGCAGGCGAAAGTCACTATCCACGACACGCTGGCGCAGTACCTGGACGCGGCAAACTATCCGGAGGGAAACCCGACGGCGGATCCGCAGCAGGAAAAGCTGAAGGTGTTTTATATCGATGCTAAAGACAGCGAAACGAATGAGACCGTGACGTTTAAGCTCACCAGCCCGATGGATCTGCAGGGGCTGATGATCCCGACACGGCAATTGCATTCGCTTTGCACCTGGTGCATCCGTAACAAGTACCGCTCCGGTGATGGCTGTGATTATGCCGGGAACCGCTATTTCGATAAGCACAACAACCCGGTTGATGATCCCTCTCTGGATGAATGCTCCGGCACGCTGACGGCGTGCAAACTTCGCTTCGGCGACGGAAACGAGCTGCCGTTTGGTGGCTTTCCGGGCACTTCCCTTATCAGGAGCTGATATGCGACAGAAAATTATCGATGCCATCATGGCGCATGCCGCCGCTGAGTACCCGCGGGAGTGTTGCGGCGTTGTGGTGCAGAAAAGCCGGGTGCAGCGTTACATTCCCTGCCGCAATCTGGCAACGGACCCGACTGAACATTTCCACCTGTCACCGGAGGACTACGCCGCAGCCGAAGATCTGGGGACGGTTGTCGCCATTGTTCACAGTCACCCGGACGCCACAACGCAGCCGAGCGAACTGGATAAGGCACAGTGTGATGCTACCCTGCTGCCCTGGCATATCGCCAGCTGGCCGGAAGGGGATATTCGCACCATTCAACCGCGCGGCGAGTTACCGCTGCTGGAGCGCCCGTTCGTGCTCGGGCATTTCGATTGCTGGGGGCTGGTGATGAGTTATTTCCGGCAGACGCATGGCATTGAGCTGACAGATTACCGCGTGGATTATCCCTGGTGGGAGGACCAGTACCCGGAGAACTTTTACCGTGATTGCTGGTATGAATGCGGGTTCCGGGAGTTTACTGGACCGCCGCGCGCGGGCGACATGGTTATCATGCAAGTGCAGGCTAATAAGTGGAATCATGCCGGGATCCTGCTGGAAAACAACATGCTATTGCATCATCTGTATGGGCATTTGAGCCAGCGTGTTCCCTATGGTGGCTACTGGCAGGAACGGACAATGAAGGTACTACGACATAAATCTCTGTGCTAACCTTTTGCATTATCAAAAGGGGATAGGGATATGAAAAAGACTTTGCTGCTTCTAATAGCAATGGGCGTATCGGGTTGTTCTACTGAACCTGTGTTACCGCAAAATGCGAAAGAAGTTAATGCTGCTGTTGAATTCCACCAAAAACCGAATACAACAGAAGTAACCATTATTCGCGATAAGGGGTTTGTTGCTGGTGGGTGTGCCATCACATCCTATGTGAATGGAGTACCAGTTGCTGAACTTGAAACAGGGGAAAAAGTAAGAGCTTTTTTACCCGCGGGTGAAACCGTTATTGGCGCAGGGTTTGCTGGTAAAGGGCTTTGTAACGGAGCTGCGAAAAAAGAGAGAGAGTTTATCATTAGACCTGACTCCCCGAGGGTATTGAGAATATTCACAGACCAGAGTGGTAATGTCGATATTTTGCCAATGACCGCGAATTAAAGCCTATTTAATACATAAAACCACCTTCGGGTGGTTTTTTATTGGAGACAAAAATGCAAGAGGTAATGACCCAAATTGAGCTGCATGGGGCTTTGGGTAAAATTTTTGGCAAAACCCACCATCGTGTGGTTAGCACTGCTCGCGAAGCGTGCAGGGCATTATCTTCAACAATTAAAGGCTTCGAGCAGTACATGAACACGAGTAAGCAGCGCGGCCTAACTTACGCGGTGTATCGGGGACATAAAAATATTGGTGAGGACGACTTAGGTTTTCCTGTGACGGGTGAAGTAATACGAATTGTGCCCATAACTATCGGTAGTAAAAAAGCAGGCCTTCTTCAAACAATTCTAGGCGCTGTATTAGTTGCTGTCGGCGTCGTTCTAAACTTCACGCCTTTTGCAGGGGCATCTCCTTTCTTTTATCAGGCGGGTGGGGCATTGATCATAGGGGGAATTGTGCAGATGTTATCCCCTCAGCCTAGCGGGTTAGCGAGTAAGCAAGATGCCGATAATCAGGCTTCCTACGCCTTTGGTGGTGTGACGAATACCGCAGCCCAGGGTAATCCAGTTCCTCTTCTGTATGGCCGACGGCTTATAGGTGGTGCAATTATTTCTGCGGGTATCTACGTCGAAGATAAGCAGTAGTAAATATTATTTCTAATAACCACTTTCGGGTGGTTTTTTTATGGGTGAAATATGGTGCCGAAAAGAATCACAGGGCGAAAAGGCGGCGGTTCTAAAAGCCGAACGCCGACGGAGCAACCGGATGATCTCCAGTCTGTCGCAAAGGCAAAATTGCTGGTGGCGCTGGGTGAAGGTGAATTTGCTGGTGGTTTGACCGGAAAAGACATCTACCTTGATGGGACTCCACTGGAGAACGCCGACGGTTCGCAAAACTTTGGCGGTGTGGTCTGGGACTTTCGCCCAGGTACTCAGGCTCAACAATACATCCAGGGGATTCCAGGCTCAGAGAACGAAATCAGCATGGGGGTTGAGATATCCAGTGCTACCGCCTGGACGCGTACTTTCACGAATACGCTGCTTTCTGCTGTGCGCCTGCGCATTAAGTGGCCCTCAATTTACAAGCAAGAGGATGATGGTGATTTGGTGGGATACACCATCAATTACGCCATCGATCTGCAGACTGACGGCGGCTCATGGAGAACCGTTATCGATACTCGGGTATCGGGCAAAACAACCACAGGCTATGAACGAAGCCACCGCATTGATTTACCGCAGGCTGGCAGCACATGGACATTGCGCCTCCGTAAAACTACAGCTGATGCGCACAGTGCCAAAATAGGCGACACCATGACGCTGCAGAGCTACACGGAAGTGATCGACGCAAAATTGCGTTATCCAAGTACCGCGCTGCTCTATATAGAGTTTGATTCGAGTCAGTTTAACGGATCCATTCCGCAGATTTCATGTAAGCCTAGTGGGCGGGTGATCCGCGTGCCGGATAATTACGACCCGGAAACCAGGAACTATCTCGGCACCTGGACCGGTGCGTTTAAATGGGCCTGGACGGATAACCCTGCATGGGTGTTTTACGATCTGGTGCTGAGCGACCGTTTCGGCCTGGGTAATCGCCTGACGGCTGCCAACATCGATAAATGGTCACTCTATGAAGTGGCGCAGTATTGCGACCAGATGGTGCCAGATGGAAAGGGCGGAAGCGGGACTGAGCCACGTTATACCTGCAACGTATATGTGCAGGACCGGAACGACGCTTACACCGTGCTGCGTGATTTCGCGGCTATATTCCGGGGGATGACTTACTGGGGCGGCGATCAGATTGTGGTGTTGGCTGACATGCCGCGGGATATCGATTTTTCCTACACGCGCGCAAACGTGATCGACGGCCTGTTTACCTACGCCAGCAGCACCACCAAAACCCGTTACACCACCGCGCTGGTTTCCTGGTCCGATCCTGACAACGCTTATGCCGACGCCATGGAGCCGGTATTCGAGCAGCAGCTCGTTGCGCGTTACGGTTTTAATCAGTTGGAAATGACCGCGATTGGCTGCACCCGGCAGTCAGAAGCGAACCGCAAAGGGCGCTGGGGGATCCTCACCAACAACAAGGACCGGGTAGTTACCTTCTCCGTCGGTCTGGACGGAAATATTCCGCAGCCTGGTTACATCATCGCGGTCGCTGATGAGCTGCTTTCCGGCAAGGTCACCGGCGGCCGTATTCGTTCGGTTAATGGCCGGGTTATCGAACTGGACCGGATTGCTGATGCCGCTGCTGGTAACCGTCTGATTCTCAACCTTCCATCTGGCGCGGCGCAGAGCCGAACGATTCAGGCGATAAACGGCAACAAGATTACCGTTACAACGGCATTCAGTGAAACGCCGGAGGCGGAATGCGTGTGGGTTGTCGAATCGGATGAACTCTATGCCCAGCAGTATCGGGTGGTCAGCGTGTCTGACAATAATGACGGCACATTTACGATCTCCGGCGCGGCCCATGACCCGGATAAATACGCCCGGATCGACACTGGTGCCATCATTGACCAGCGGCCTGTCAGCGTTATTCCCCCGGGTAATCAGTCAGCGCCGGATGATATCGCGATCGGCAGTTATTCGGTTGTGCAGCAGGGGCTCAGCGTTGAAACCATGCGCGTGACCTGGTCCGTTGTGGATAACGCCATCGCTTATGAGGCGCAGTGGCGCCGCAACGACGGTAACTGGGTGAATGTCCCGCGGAGCTCCACCACGAGCTTTGAGGTTGAATCCATTTATGCCGGGCGCTATCTGGTCCGCGTTCGTGCAATCAACGCGGCGGAGATTTCGTCCGGGTGGGGATACTCGGAAGAGGCAACGCTGACCGGTAAAGTGGGCAACCCACCGAAGCCGGTGGGATTTGCGGCCACGGGCATCAACTGGGGTATTCAGCTTAACTGGGGATTCCCGGCAAATACCGCCGATACACTGAAAACCGAAATTCAGTACACACCAAACAGTGACCAGTCGGATCCGTTGCTGCTTAGCGATGTGCCTTATCCGTCATCCGAATACACCCAACTCGGCCTGAAAGCGGGGCAGGAGTTCTGGTACCGCGCGCAGCTGGTCGATAAAAGCGGGAACGAGTCGGGCTGGACTGATTGGATACGCGGCATGTCGAACGACAACGCTGATGATTACCTGGGCGATATCGCCGGCGATTTCCTGACGTCGAAAGACGGCGACGCGCTGACGAGCCAGATTGATCAGAACATTGAGGGGATTCTACAGGCCGCTCTGGGTGTAAATGCCACCATCGATCACCAGTGGGCGCAGTATGGGGCCATTCGAGCAGACATTCTGATAGTTAAAACAACGATCGCTGACGTTGATAAGGCGATGGCCAAATTGTCTACCACCGTTCAGGCGCAAATCGAAGATGTAACAGCAACGCTGGAAGATAAGCTGACGGCGACCGTTGATGCTGATGGTGCCACTGCCATTCATACCCTTAAAGCGGGGATCAGGATTAATGGTGTGTACTACAGTGCCGGGATGAGTATCGCGGTACTGGCTGAAAACGGTAAGCCGGTTGTCACCCGTATCGGATTCAATGCGAACCAATTTGTTCTGATGAGCGGCGCTGATGATGCTCAATATTCACCGTTTGCGGTAATCAACGGTCAGGTATTTATCAGTAGCGCATTCATTCAGGATGGCACAATTACCAATGCAAAAATTGGTGAATATATTCAGTCAACAAACTATGTCTATGGAATGCTCGGCTGGACAATAAATAAAAATGGTTACGCGGAATTTAATAACGTCACTGTGCGTGGTGCTCTTTATGCATCATCCGGCGCTTTCAGTTTTAACGGTGTGAATAATACAGTTGTGCTGAATGGTAATGGTGTGACTGTTAACCTTCCAAACGGAGGCCGAATCGTTCTCGGTACATGGTAATATGCCAAATGGATTATTTATTGATTTAAATGATGGCCGTCCTATGGCTATTACTGCCGGACTCCGCGCCCCTGTATTTAGTACAGGGGTTGCGGGTGGGTATTATGGTGACGGTAACGAAGTTTCGTATATTGATACACCGGGCTGGAATGGGGGATATGAATCGGTCTATATCCCCGTTGAAACTGTAGCCGCTTATGACGTAGGAAGTGACTTGTACCCAACGGTTGCCTACCTGACCAGTGTAACGCAGGAGTCAGGGCGTTTACGCCTTACCTCCGGCTCATCCAGTGGTCGCCCCAGGCGAAAGAACCTGTGGGGTGGTCAGGTCTGGTTTATCACTCCAGCCAGTCAATCCGGGAATTCTGGTTTACTTATCGAAAGCACGACTGATTTTACTGCAATCCCCACCAACGCCAATCTCGGAAGTTGCGTATGGTATGGCGACGTTAATATAAACGGCGCGTGGAATATTCCTGTTGATGGTTTGGTTTTCGCTTATTGGGATAATCCCAGCGCGGTATTATCGAGAATGGGTAATACGATTTATTGCACTCTCGATCAGAATATTTATGAAGAAACCAGCGGGAATATATGGGTACGTATTGCGATATTTGCGAATGCTGTTCCATATCCCGGCACAGGGCTTAATTATTTTAACGCCGCAGGTCAGTGTACTTTCTCAACAACACGCAAACCATTTGTGATTCAGGGCTTTTTCTATCCCTCTGCTGGCTGGCAGGGAATAGGCGGCATGGTACCGCTTGGCACCTGTGGATGGGCAGTACGTCCTGCCACCAATTCAACCAGCTGGAATATCGTCAGGATGAAAGGGCTGATGATGAGCGGGGGAAGTGTGAAAAGTGGCTTTGGCCGGATTGTCAGGCGCGTGTCGCGGCAAAAATTTGATATTCAGTCTGAGGGCGTGTCGGGTGTGAAGCTCCCCGTCATACCGAACTTTTACTAATCAGGAGTAGGCAATGTCTGCTGGAACAATTTCCATTCAAAATAATACAGCGGCGGTGGCCGGTGATGGAACGGCATTCACCACTGCACTCTCCGCGGGTGATTTTATTGTTATAACCGCTGGTGGTGTGACGTATACGCTGCCAGTGAAATCTATCGAGAGCGACACAGCGCTGACTCTTGCCAGAAGCTACAACGGCCCGGCGGTAACTGCTGGCGCCTGGACGGCGATGCCGCGGGACACTCTGAACCGCATCAGCGGACAAATGGCAGCTGATACATCTTATGCAATCCGCCAGCGTGTTCTTGAAATCGATAACTGGTATCAGCTGCTGGAAGTCAACGGCGACGTCACCATCAAAATGGCCGACGGCTCGAGCTACACAGGGCCTTCCTGGCTCAAGCTGATTGATGTAATGAAAACACTGAAAATTGATGAGCTAATCCCCCTGGCGGAACAGATTCACGCGGATGCTCAGCAGGTAGCAGATGATAAGCCCGTTATCATTCAGGCCAAAGATGATGCACAGGCCGCCGCCGCTGCCGCTGCCGCATCAGAAAATAATGCGGCCGAGTCAGAGACCAACTCTGCAGCGTCGGAAGAAGTAGCTATACAGAAGGCAAAAGAGGCAAAGGAATCAGCAGAGCAGGCCGGGGCATCAAACCCGCTGCTGGCACTGCAAAAGAGTCTGAATCTTTCCGATCTTGCCGACCGCGCAGCGGCCTGGCTCAACGTCCGGCCGATTGGGGCAACGCCTTTGGCAGCCGATGCCGTCAATGATTACGATGCTCCAACGTGGCGACAGGTCAGAAACCTTATCGAGAGCGGCACGGCCGGTCCGACGATGAACGGCGTTATGAACTACCACATAGGCGAGGCGGTAGTATGGGAAACGCGAGCATATTACCCGCCAAACTGTCTGCCTCGTGACGGTCAGTTAGTTAATCGTGCAGACTGGCCTGAACTGTGGGCGTGGGCACAAAAGACCACACCTATCACTGACGCGGCCTGGCTGGCAGATGTAACTAAACGTGGCTCGTATTCAAACGGCAACGGAACAACAACTTTCCGCGTACCTGACTGGAACGGCGTACAACCGGGCTCTATTCCTGGTGTGTTCTTCCGTGGGGGTACTGGTGCGGCCGATATGGTGACGCGTGATTCTGGCTTGCCTAATTTGTCTGGGTTTTTCGGCTTGCATGTGTTTTCTGCTGTAGCTGCTTTGTACGAGGCTTATCCATTCCCTGCTGATTCACCTTTTTTTGCATCAAGGTCTTCAAACACTTTCTATGGTCTTGGAGACCTGAGTGTGCAGACTAACACTGGGGCAAATTACCCTGTTGAGTTCGGTTTTAACGCGGGGCGTCAGTGGTCTGGCTTTGGTCGTGTATCTGGGGAGGTTGCACCGCGCCAAGTATCAGGTGTTTGGCTTGTTCGTGCTTCTGGTGGGTTTGTGGCGGCTAATACGTCGTGGAGCGTTATCGATGGAGATGCAACAGCGCCAGCGGATAACACCATTGTTAGAGGTGGTTCGGTCAAGTCCGAATATTGGGCCACAGGGGCCAGTAAATACACGGCTGAAATAATCGCACAGGCACAATATGGGGCAGCTGTTTCAGTGGCCGTTATCCGGGCAACTAATAAAGTAAACAATGCTACTGCAGACTTTGTATTTGAAACTACCGGAAATATGACTGTCCCAAATAGTGTTGTTTCGAAGCAGGTTGTTTGTAGCGCACTCGGGGCAAATGCCGCCTTAGTTAAAAAACCATCCTCTGCTTCACCAGATAGCACTAACGCAATTTATTATGTTGGAAGCCCTTATCACACCGTGCTTTGCTATAACACCACGGTACCTGGTGCGTATTATAGCCATGCCTGGCGGATGAACTATGATAACGATCCGAATAAAAACATCTGGTGGGAGCTGCGTAGCAGCGGTCAAACATCCTCACCCCAAGGCATTCTGGCCGTTCAGGGTTCTGACGTTAGGATCAAATATGATTTTGTTCCGCCTAAATCTGGTGCGTGGGAAAGAGTTGCTGGTATTGGCATCTGCGAGTTCAAATACAATGGACAAGAAATTCAACAACGTGGTTTCATCGCTCAGCAAATGGGTGAAATTGACCCGACGTATGTGTTTGAGGGTGGAGCAGGTGGAGACGATGACGGTGATAAATTTGAGATTCTTAACGTAAATGACCGCGCAGTAATGGCGGACATGATCACAGTCATTCAGGCACTACAGCAAAAAGTTACGGATCTGGAAAAGATGATGGCAGATATGAAGGCATCTGGTACTTAATGCGTGATTGCAGCAGCCTGCGGTATGCAAGTGCAGGCTGCTGCGGGGCAAGTGTTCATACCGTGGTGCTGGCTGATCGAAGACCAGTATCAGACATACCGTAAACGGAAAACTAAAATATGGGGTGGGCATAAGGTAACTGGTTGAGTTAATGTATTTTATAGTCCGCTCCGTATATAAGACATATCAGAATGAGTCAACTTACTACCGAACAAGTCGCGCTAATAAATTGCAGGTTAAAAGACATTAGCGATACCTGGGCTGACTTGTGGGTCTTTCTTCATCTCGTACCCGTTGGCGTTAGCTGGGCCATCAATCTGCGGTACAGTAACTTTGACGGAAAATACCTTACTCTTGAGGAGAGAGGGCAATTTAAAGAGAAGCTGATTGCGATATCACCCCTTGTCCGTAATCTCATACATGCGCGCAGGGAAAGATACCCTAGTGATATCTATATTTTTCAGAGCCACTCTAACAGGGTCAAATTTCAGGGTAAGCCTGTAACCGTTATTGCGTTCAACCGGGCGTTGAAAGTAGCAGCAAAAGGCGTAACGGATGTGGTAGTGACCAGCAAGAGTGCTCGATGGTAGAGTCAATCTGATTATTGCCTCACTACGCAACTGGAAATGTGAGCGCTTAAGTTGTTGGTATATTAACTGGGGAAAAGTGGCTAACTTATTGAAAAAAGTAGACGTTAAGTACCCTGCATATACCAGTTATAAAAGCTAACTCATTGATTTATAGTTTATTCTCTCCGGTCTTGAAAACCGGCGACCCGAAAGGGTTCTAGAGTTCGAATCTCTACGCTTCCGCCAAATATAAAACCCGAGCAACTAAGTTGCTCGGGTTTTTCGTTTCTGAAGACCTTTCCGTATGCCCATTCGTCTGCTTTAGCCTGTTCAGTATTGTCCAAAAACCACAACGCCGTCCTCTTGTCGTTCAATGCGATGTGTTTATTCATATTCGTTCATACCCGTAACTGCGGTTTCTTCGAGCCTGGCATTACTTAGAGAGCGGTTGAGGTGTGTCGAGGTTTAGCAGGGGAAGGCTTACACCCTTACTGAATATGTAAGGGTGTAAATGAGACAGCTCCGGGGGAACAGGCCGGATGAAAACAAAAGGGGGATATTTTCGTGACTGTCTGTACGGTGGCTATTTTTTCAATTCGTTTTTCACGGTGTCCTTAATATCTTTCAGCGCGCTTTGTGGATGTTTTTTGCAAATTTCTAAGGTGAGTGGCACCGCGGTGGTTTCGGTTTCATCGAAATCGACGTAGTCGCCGCCTTTAAAATCAACATCGTTGTTGAGCATCCAGAACGCGACCGGTGCCATAGTTTGCGGATTGAGGTCGATGAACTCCTGGCAGCTCATATTTTTCGGTGTCAATTCTTTGGCAACGGCGCTAACGCCTGCGGTGGCCAGCAGTGCAGTGGTAAGAATCCCCACCGTGGAGAGTGTAAATTTGTTAATCATAATAAACTCCATAATAAATATTGAGATGCTGATATTGCCGGCAATGTTTCAAATGTCGGCTAGCTAAATAATACTGCGTCAAATAAAAGAGAGCGTTTTGACCAATGAAAATAGCCATAAATGATATTTTCTGGCGCTCATTTTTTTATTTTCTGTTCTTTAGTCAGGGATGATTTATTTCCTTCCGTTCCGCTATGCCTTATCCACTGGGGCATCTAATGGATAGGGATTTTTATGAATCCGGTTGTAGTTAAGCGCGTAGAACGCAGTAATCACCATCAGAGTGACAAATGACCACATCACCTCTTTTGCTCCAGAACCTACAACCGCCCAGATGCAGTAAATAAAAGCGATAAAGGTGATGAAAAGATACAGCGGGCGTGCTTTACCAAAATGCCCGTGGCCAAGCAGCAGCAGTGCTGCACAGGTATAGAGATACGGTACAAGGGTGAAGATCACCGAGACAGAAGAGACCAGTCCAAACTCTTTTGCCGCATTGGGTGAAATGCTGCTGAACTGGAAGATGGTCATCAGTACGCCCACGATAAGCAGTCCGGCAACAGGCGTGCCGGCTTGGTTTACACGAGAGAAAATAGGGGGGAACAGGCCATCGTCGGCTGCCGCTTTCGCCGTTTGGCCTGCCAGCAGGGTCCAGCCACCAAGAGAACCAAGACAACCCGCTGCCGCACAGAACGAGACGATTGCGCCCGCGGTATTGCCGAGCGCCAGGCGGGCGGCATCGCCAAAGGGAGAGGCGGAGAGTCGCAGTGCGGCGTTCGGGATCATCCCCATAATTGCCGTCGTCGAAAGAACGTAACAAACGGCCGCAATCAGCACACCGCCAATGGTGGCGATTGGCACGTTGCGTTTTGGATTTTTCACTACGCCTGCAGCGACTGATGCGCTTTCAACCCCAATAAAGGACCATAGCGTCACGCTGAGCGTACTTTGGATGGCACCAAAGGTGCTAAGACCACTGACGTTCCATGCGGACATATAGGTTTCGCTTTTAAACCAGAACCAACCAAAGAGGGCGATTCCGACGATAGGAATCAGTGCCAGCACGGTGGCGATTGCCTGGACGCGGGTGATCATTTTCGGTCCGACGATGTTCAACAGAACGAATACCCACAGCACGGCCACGCAGGTGAGGGTTAACACCATCGGATCTTTAAGAATGGGGAAGAAGTAGCTTAAATAGCCCACTCCAATTACTACCATGGCGATATTGCCTACCCAGCAGGCAAGCCAGTACAGGACGTTGGTCTGGTAACCGAGAAATGGGCCAAAACAGCGACGGGCATAGGCGTATGAACCGCCGGGGCTGGAATCTAAAGACGACATTTTGGCATACACCATCGATAGCGCCAGTGCGCCAATAATGGTGACAAGCCACCCGTAGATAGCAATCCCGCCGGTTGCAGCCAGATTAGCTGGCAGCAGAAAAACCCCCGAGCCCATGATATTCCCGGAAACCATTAAGGTCACGGGAATGAGGCCCACTTTGTTCGCATCTGCGTCGGTTGACATAATATTTCTCCTGAATTTAATTCGGGGAAATAATAACGTATTGCCGGCGCTATTTTAGCAGGTACAAAGGGGTATATCCGTTGCTGATATTATTCTGGCCAATATCTTAACTTCATTCGGTAGTGAGATATTGTTGTCGATGTTGTGTGACATAATGTAACGGCGTCATGCCGTAAAAAGTCTTGAATACGGAAATGAAATAAGAGGTACTGCGATAACCACACAGTTGAGAAATTTGTGAGATGTTTTTATCTGCAATGAGTAACTGCTGTGCAGCATAGCGCATACGACAATCCGTAATTATCTGGCTGTAGCTGGTTTCCTCACTTTGCAGCTTCTTTTTTAACAGACTAGGGCTCAGGCAGAGCGCGCTAGCGACCAGGCTCAAATTCCACTCTTTTTGAATGTCGCTCTGGATAATCTGGTAAACACTCTCTTTGATACTATTGCGTAGCATTTGCATGATTAGTGCAATAAATCCAGGGTGTTCAAGAAATACAGATAAAACGGTAAAGAGTAATGAGCGAGTGCGCTCAATTTCACACCTATCATTGGTTTCAAGTACGCTGTGTAGTGCTGCTTCGCGGAATACTTCCGGGGTCCGACAATGGCAAGAAATAACGGGGGTTGCCTGTCGTGGCCAAGGAGTGATTTGCGTCAAGTCTCTATTCAGAAATTGTAAGTAATCATTCAGAACAGCACGACTCATATGCGCAACTAGAGCATTATCCAGATAGGTAAAGTCTATAACGTTATTGTTGCAAGCGACGATGTTCAAATGGTTCGCCGGCAATGTGAGTGAGGTATTATTATTAATTTCTACCTTAACATCTTTCTCAGTGAGCACAACAACACAAGGGGCACTGCTATTCAGTCTCATACACGCACTCCAGGAATACGAACAAAAATACCTCAAAAAAATTTAAGGATATTGAGGTTAAAGGTTAATTGTATGATGAATCAAAAGAAGGCATAAAATACACTAAGTTATGATAATGGCAATTGTGATAAGGAAATTAATGGTGTAAATTTTTTTTGCCACAAGTGGAAAGCGATAATGAGCAGCCCGGGGAAGGAAGGGTATTGGGGAAATAGGTTAAAATTTCTAATTTTAAATTTCATCAGCAGGGGTGATAAACTTAATGTACCAAATGCTCACCCCTGTTGATAGACTCGTTAAGTCAGTTCAGATATTAACGCGAATTTTATCCATTAGATATGCTTTTTAAACTTGTCCCATTCGTTTTTTACCTTGTCCTTGAAGCTGGCTTTATGATTCGCGGTGCAGGCCTGCACAATGGCCGGAGTGACGGTTTCAATCCCTTTAATGTCCATCACGGCATCTTCTGGTTTATCTTTGTTGTTCAGGGCTTCCGCAAAACCCACAGCGGTAGGCTGGAAAGTGGAATCCAGTGCCAGAAAATCTTCACAGGTCCAATTATTCACCGGTTTTGAGTTTTCAGCGGCTTGGCTCAGCGTTGGGATCAACAGTAGGCTACCGAGAATAATACCGGATACTTTCTTCATGATGACATCCTCAATAATACAGTTAATGTGACGAGATGATTATATCACTGACGACACTGAGCGCTAGCGGTAATAGTATTGATATAGATATTGTTAAATAATAAAAGCCATTAAAAAACAATTGGTTGATTTGTTTTTAAGAATCTTATGTCAGAAATTTTTATTAAACTTTATTTATCCAGTAGCCTTTTTTGCGGTAAATTCAAACTGTGATTTAGTTGTTTTAATCTATGGAGTTGAATATGTTAAATATAAATCAGGAAGTTATGGCTAGATTGGATGCGAAGGTTCTCGAGAAACAAAGAAATCTGCTCAGGTTTATTGCTATTTTGATGTTTATATCTGGGGTCCTATTCATTACGTTTCCCTTTATATCTGGGGATATTCTCGCCATGATCCTTGGCGTGGTGTTGATCTGTAGCAGTATCGCCTATTTGGCAATAATGATTAAAAACCGGGTGCGTAATTTTTGGCCTGTCATCTCTGGGCTGCTGATTTGTCTTGCCTATGTCGTCATGGGGTGCCTATTTATCGGCGCGCCGGAGTTTGGTTTGTTTACAATAGGCACTTTCCTTGCCTGTCTCTTCGCCCTGGGTGGAATCATCCGTATTATGGACTGGTTCCATCATCGTACAACTAAGGGGCGCTGGATTCAGGTTCTTATCGGCATGCTTGATTTACTCATCGCCTGGTGTTTTATCAATGCCGCACCGCAAACATCGATAATGATGGTTTCGCTGGTGGTGGGTATTGAACTTATCGTGAGTGCATTGAGTTGTTGGTCGCTTGGGCGTTTATTTAGCAAATAATGACGAAATGATATGCGATCTACCCGTGTGGGTAGATCGTATAAGGCAAATAGTATTTAGAAGTATGGGGAGATACTGAGCGTCGCAATATCACTCATTCTGCGGAGTTTTAGCTTGAGCATGATATTAAATTTCTGGCTGCGCAGTGTACTTTCGGAAATTTTCAATGCAGAGGCAATATCATGGTTCTCTTCCTCATGCAAAACATGGCTGACAATTTTCAATTGATTATGTGAAAAACCTATTTTGGGTTTGCAGTAGGATATTTCGGTCGACGTCATGAGAGAGGGCCAGTTTGCCAGTGGTATTCTCCGGTTAACAAAGAGTATTGCCGCACGACATTTTATTCGACTGATATGGAAAGGCGCTAACACGATAATACGTTCGACGTTGAGCATCTCGATGATTCTGACTGCATTATCGTCAATTACATTATTATGATAAACATCGATAATTACTTTTGTTGTGGAATCCGTCACCTGTTGACGGATATCTACCATTTTGTCTATTCTGATGACATTTTCATTAGTGAACAAATGCGTCACCCCCTGGAACAGGAATTCATCTTTGGTGACCATTAAAATCATAAACTACCTCCATGACTGAAAAAAGCGCGGAGCGACCCCGCGCAAAAGTGAGACTCAGGATTTAAATTGACGACTGCTTCCGGGCTTTTCGTTTCCGGCTCAAAACTGTTGATTATTTCAGGCTTTGATACACATCACGTGATACATACCATCAATAATTTCCGTCCCTTCCGTTTCATGTTCGAACCCTGGGAATTCATGATCCCAGGACTGCAATGCGCGCAGATAGGCAATTTGTGGGCTGCTGTTGTCACCAAAGTTTTCACCGGAGAGCAGCATCGGAATACCCGGTGGATAAGGAATCACGGAGTTGGCAGCGGTGCGTTTTTGTAGTCCGTCAATCGCCACCATTTCGACGTTGTCGGAGACAATGGCCTGGTAGGCATCGCGCGGCGTCATCATTGCTTCTGGGAGTGAAGCGTAGGCGGCATTCAGACTGGCCCCCGGATTGTTGGTTTTCAGCCAGGTAAACATCTTATCGCCTAAATCATGTACCCCCATTGCAGCATAGGTTTTTGGATACCGTTCGGTAAGTTCTGGCATAACCTGTGACAGTGGGGCATTGCTATCGTAATGGCGCTTAAAGGAACACAGTGTGTTAATCAGCGTGCCCCATTTCCCACGGGTAATCCCCATTGAAAAGAGGAACATTATCTGGAAGTCGGTAGTGCGTGTCGGCACGATACCGTGACGGCCAAGCCAGGCGGTGACCAGCGCGGCCGGTACGCCGCTTTCCAGCAGGTTGCCGTCATCACCCATTCCCGGGGCCAAAATACTGACTTTAATAGGGTCCAGCATGCTCCAGTTATCCGGCAGATCTTTAAAACCGTGCCAGCGTTCATCTGGACGCATAATCCAGCAGTTCTGATCGTGGCTCAGCAGTTCAGCAGGCGCATCCGCAAAGGCTATTTCTTTGCCGTTTTGCGGGTCGATAACCGTCTCTTTGTTCCATGGCTTAAAGAACCAATCGTTGTTTTCGCTAAACTCGCGATACAGACGCGCCATCGCCTGACGGAAATCGACCGCTTCATCAATAACTTCCTGGGTCAGCGACAGACCGCTATTGCCATCCATCATGGAAACGGCGATGTCATTTGATGCGCAGATGGCGTACAGCGGCGATGTCGTGGCGTGCATCATATAGGCTTGATTGAAGCGCGAGAAGTTCACCGCGCCACGGCCCTCACGAACATGAATATAGGATGCCTGGGACAGCGCATTGAGCAATTTATGGGTGGAATGGGTCGCGAATACAGTGGGGCCGGTATGGTCGCCAGGGTTGCCGCGCATAGCGTAGTGATCGCGATATACCGGGTTGAAACGTGCGTAACCGTACCAGGCCTCGTCAAAATGAATGCGATCGCTGGTTTTTTCCAGCAATGCTTGCGCATTTTTGGCGTTATAGCACACGCCATCGTAGGTGCAGTTGGTCACCACGCTGTAAGACGGTTTATGTGCCGCATATTCGTGGGTGAGTGGGCTGGTACGGATTTTTTCCTGCAGCGCTTCCGGCTGCATTTCCTGCGGGTAGATTGGCCCAATAATGCCGTAGCGATTTCGGCTGGGTACCATGTAGACCGGTTTTGCGCCGGTGAGGATCAGACCCTGCTCAATGGACTTATGGCAGTTACGGTCAATCACCACCACGTCATCATCGGTCATACAGGCCTGCATAATGGTGCGGTTTGAGCCGGAAGTCCCGACCACCACTGACCAGGAGCGATCGGCACCAAACACTCGCGCCGCATTTTTTTCGCTCTCGCCAAATGCGCCAGTATGATCCAGCAAAGAACCTAAAGAGGCACGCTCGATCCCCATGTCGGTACGGAATAGGTTTTCACCATAGTAATCATGATACAGCCTCCCCGCTGGCGTTTTGGTAAAGCCGACACCGCCCTGGTGGCCTGGCGCTGCCCACGAGTACTCATGAATATCGTTATATTTCACCAGAGCCGAGAACAGCGGCGGCAGCATTTGCTGACGATAACGATTCATCGCGGCAACGGCACGTCCGGCGATAAAGTCGGCGGAATCCTCCAGAATCCAGGCAAACTCATCGATAAGCTCCATGAGCTGCGGGTCAATCAGCGCAGTGGCTTTTTCACGCTCACCCAGCAGAAATACCGGCACGCCCTGCTGACGCTCGCGAAGCTTATCGAGCAGTTGGCGCACGCGCTGATGCTCATCTTTCTCTTCCATTTGGTAGCTAAACATCAGGCAGTCAATGGCTTCATTGGCCGCGACGATGGCGTAACCGTCATCGAGCGAGGTGGATTGCATCACCTCCATACCCTGGCGGCTGAGCGCCTGTACCAGGCGATTCACAGCGGCACCGACCCAGGTATCCTGATGTAGAAATTCGCTCTCAACAATTAGTATTCTCATCTCGTTAATCTCTTGGTTGTAGTGGAACGCGGTAAGTAATACGCCAGAGAAAAAACGGAGTAAATGCGGGCTGGGGGGATATCGACAGAGCAATTATTTTTATGGCTGATTCTGATATCTATGGTGAAAAATGATATTTCTAGCCTAATAGCCATCCTTACTCTGATCACAAATGCCTAACCGACCGTGTATTCGTTGTGCCAGGACTTCACGCCAAAAATTTATGGTGCTACATGAACGACCAAAGTGAAAGAAGCGCTGCGCGAGCGGTAATGAAAATACGGTATGCCGATGAATGATAGATGCGCTCTGGTTCAGATACTGGGGCGCTTATCTTTTTTCCAGTTGCTGAAATAATAATGCTAATGAATTATTCAGCGCATTAAGGCCCGGCTGATTTGCTTTGTTGGCATAAAAATCATTCATTAGCCGTATTTTTTCCATTTGAGTTAGCGCATGGCATGAGCGGCTAATAGGGCTGTCACTGGAAAATAAATCATCAATATTGTTGATCTTAAACTGTGTCTTCTTGATATAACAGATGATCTTATCGATGTGATAGCCATTGATTTGATGTGCCGAATGAATATCGGTAAGGTTGACATCTTCAGGGTTAATGTCTTTTGTAACAGTTAGTTGTAGGCTCTCTATTGCCGAGAGTATATCGATAGTTCCGATGGCGTGAGGCGTCAGGTTACCGGAGAGAATGAGAGTGTGTAATTTACGCATGAATAACCAATTTAAATAAACGGGGCATGATTTTATTAATATTTTATATGTTTCGGCAAAGGTCGGTTTGTTTAAATAAAAATATCTCCACTTGCCTGGTGATAACGTATTGTTTGTAAGCTACCATGCACGCCGAATTACCATTGGGGAGCGATGGTCTATCACTTGAATTGATCGAATGCTGGTCTAAGCTGAAATAAACGCGATCGGTAAACATTATTTCACACTAAACAAACAATAATTTTCTTTGCCTGGTGAAAGTTATGCATAGGGATGAATCCCGCTGTTGTTCGCCCATTATTTCCTCTATCGGGTGCATTGCTGTGAGCGGGCGCGCTTTGTATGCCCGGCGGTGTATCGCGGCGCTTATTCTGGCCTTAGTATGCGGGCGTGCGGAGTCCGCCAGTATGATCGACCCGGAAGACGGCATGCTGGATATGAGCCATTTTCTTCAGGACAACCCCTACGGATTCCTGCCGGTACCGGTTGTCATCACTGAACCTGCCGTGGGCTACGGCGGCGGTCTATTTGGGCTGTTTTTGCACGGCAAAGGCAGCCGGGAGAACGGGCGCTACATTCCTCCGGCGATCAGCGCCTTCGGCGGCGGCGCGACGCAAAATGGCAGCTGGTTTGTCGGTGGTGGCCATCGGCGAACCTGGTTGAACGATAGCATCCGGTATTTTGTGGCGGGGGGCTACGCCGATATCAATCTGGACATCTATACCGGCGATGTTATCGGCTTTGGTCATAATAAAGCGATTGAGACCCAAACCCAGGGATACGGTGGGACGCAAAAATTACTGTTTCGCGTGGGCGATACGCCGGTGTTTCTTGGCGCCTCACAGTTTTGGGCAAGGATGGATATCTCTGCGCAGAATAACCCGCTGGTAGACCGCGTCTGGCGGCGTCTGTTGGGGGAAAATAGCACTTCATCGGCTTTAGGGCTGGTTGCGGAATACGACACGACCGACAATTTATTTTGGCCGGAGCGCGGTGTTTCGCTGAAAGGGGAATACCAGTTCTACGGTCAGATGCTGGGGGGCGATTTCCGTTACGACCTGCTGACGCTTGATGGCAAAGTCTTTGTGCCCCTCAGCGCGGACTGGACACTCTCGCTTGCCGGTAACTATCAAACCTTATCGCAGCAGGACTCGCACCTGCCGCCGATGGCACGTCCCTATATCGATCTTCGGGGAATCTCTCGCTATCGCTATCAGGGAAACGACGTCAGCACCGTACAAACGCAGCTAGCCTGGAAGGTCACTCCGCGCTGGATTGTGCAGGGATTTGTTGGCGCAGGCAGTGCCGCAAACAGCACCGATGATCTTTATCACTCCGCCGAGGTGGCATGGGGAACGGGCTTTCGCTACCTGATTGCACGTGAATATGGGCTACGTACCGGTATTGATGTTGCCTTTAGCGAACACGAACAGGCGCTTTACTTTAATGTTGGCTCTGGTCTGTAACTAACCGCAGAACCTGATGGGGAAGAGATTGATGAGATGGATTAAAACCGTCGTGCCGCTGCTGCTCATTTCCGGTATTGCTCACGCTGAGGATACCAGTGAGGAGCGTACGTTTCCTATCTGGGGGGACGAGGCGCGAGCGCGAGGGTACGCCATTCCATTGCCTTTTGGCGTTAACCTGAACTACATGAACATGCGGCAGAATATCGATGTCGATAGCATTAGTTTTTCGGGGCTGGCGCTCGGCAATCATCCCATTCCCACCGATATGTTTAATATCGATGCCGGACATACCCGTGAGCAAAGTAAGACCGAAACGCTGCGACTCGATATGTGGGTGTTCCCCTTCCTGAATGTGTATGGGCTGGTTGGGCATTCCCGAGGATCGTCCGTCTCAAACGTCTCCGTTGACGCCGATCCTTCACGCTACTCGGGGATCGACCGCCTGATTGCCGGTTCGGTGCATCGTCTGTATGAAAACGGCTCGTTGCAAAATATTGATTTTACCCTCGACTTCAAAGGCACGACCTGGGGCACGGGCGTTACGCTGGCCGGCGGTTACGACAACTGGTTCACGCTGGTTGATACCAACTACACCCGGACAGATTTCGATATTTTAGATGGCAAAATTTCGGCGCTGACCGTTTCCCCACGCGTAGGCTATCGTTTCAATTTACAAGGGCTGTGGGGGCCATCGCACCTGAGCGTGTGGTTGGGCAGCATGTACCAGAATGTGCAACAGGAATTTAAAGGCAGCCTTGCCGATCTCAGTATGCCCGCTTCGTTACAGCCGCTTATCGATGCGGTGAATCAGAGCGGGGAAGGGCGCTTTGCGGTCAAACAGCGACTTACCTCGCCATGGAACTTGCTGGTGGGCGCGCAGTATGAAATGACACCGCACTTTAACCTACTGACAGAAATCGGATTTAATGAGCGAAATAGCTTTTTTGTCGCCGGTGAATATCGCTTCTGATGAACGCCTATCGCAGCGTACTGGTAGTGGCAATGCCCGCCAACATCGATGAACCGCATCCGGGGGATACTTTTCCCGCTATCATGCCCCTTCTTCGTTGCACCCGGTGGGGGCGACGGCGAGTCTCCACTGCGATGCCCGTGACGTGATAACGCAGCCCGAACTCGGGCAATTGTTCAAAGCGGAATTGTGGCAAAGAGAGCGCTGGGTTTTATTTTCAGGTCGCGGAGGCCTTCTGAATGGCAAAGTGGTGGGTGTTTTTGATACTGGCGACGGCCTCTGTACGGGCTGATGATCATCTCTTCCCAATCCAGCAAGCTGAACGGCTCTCGTCGGTCGCTGGCCGACTTTCGGCCCCCGAGTCGCTGCGCCCGTGCTGTGCATTTGGCTACGACCTTCACGTCCGGGCGATAGGGGTACCGATACCTCTCTATCAAATCGGCAATGTGCTAACCCTTGAGACGCTTGGCCATCATCAATATAACGACAGCGCGCTGGGCGCGGTGAAAAACCTGGTCGGGCTCAGCGAAGAACAGAATGGGCTTATCTACACCCACCGCGGCGGGTTTATCGATATTGCCCACGTCCGCGATACTGCGGATAACACCTTATTTATCTTTAGCCAGTTGTATCCCAAGCTGGGCCAGCGCTGGCGTGACTTTTACAGCAATGAGCTTGGCGTTCGGCGTTTGCAGTTTCACGCCTTTAATCCGCCCGCATCGATGACGCAGCGTTATACGCTGGCAGCCTGGATGTCGGGCTACATCGCGTTTCAGCTGGCGCAGTGGCATGAAATTGCCCAGTGGTATGGTTTTCAATCGGTGCCCGGTTTTTCCGAAGAGATTTCGGCATTTTCACCGGAAGATCTCTACTCAAACCTACTGGGCGCGCGGCTTGCTATCACGGTGATCTTGCAGGGCAAGGCCGGTTCGTTGGAAGCCTATAACGACGCGATGACCGCCGAGCTGTCACGAGCGCTGCTCGCGCTGGATGTCGCCACCAAAAGTGAAACGGAGAACAAGTTTCGCGAGCTGGACGGTGATTGGTGGAACAGTAAACGCCGAGTGCCGGACAAATTTCTGGTGCTCAAGCGAAACTACAGTCTGGATAATAATCGCCTGCCGACGCCTGTCGCCTTTGAGAAAACGCCACCCTATCAGATAACGTTTCCTGCGGTGGTGATGGGGTATCAGTTATCTCATCTGGCAGAACTGCAAATTTATCCCGGTGATGCAATGCAGCGGCTGCCGGCCCCCACATCATTTTACACTTCGTCACAATTTCAAACGTTAGCGGATAAAGCTCAGGCCGCTGATAAAGTTCAGCTTGAAAGGATACAGAAATAAAATAGTATCGGAGGGGTGATTATTTATCATCTTTTATACGGGCCTTTTTTGCTGCGTAATTTCATAGCAGCAAGAAAGGTTAAATATCACTTATTATGTGGCACATAAGGACAAGTTGAAGGGCGGGGTTCAGGGTAGAATACCCGTTTATTAAAACGCTGTGATTTTTTTATGATTTTAATTAATTTACTTTTGCGCATAATCCTTTTTTCTCTGGCTGTCGTGGCCGCTGTACTGTGCCTGCATGTTGATGTCAATATCCTAAAAGATGGCCTGTCTGAAACCTCATTTACCGAAATAGTCCAGGAGTCAATTCTCCTCATTATTGTTTTGGTTCATCTTATCCGTGCCCGTAAAGATAGCACCATGAGACAGTGTAACGTCTTGATTGCAGGCTTTTTCATGGCCATGCTGATTCGTGAGTTGGACGCCGTTTTTGACCTCGTGCGCCACGGGAGCTGGGTCTGGTTTGCGCTGTTGGTGAGCGTGGTGAGCATTATTTATGCGCTGCGTAATCCGTCCCGCGTCGCACAGCAGCTTATTGCTTATGCAAGTACGCCATCCTATGGTGTGATGGTTTCAGGGTTACTGACCATCCTGATTTTTTCCCGACTTTTTGGGATGTCAATTCTTTGGCAATCCATTTTGCAAGACGGCTACGCCCGAATTGTCAAAAATATGGTTGAAGAGGGCGTAGAGCTATTTGGCTATATCGTTTGCTTAGGCGCATCGATTAATTTACTAGGCGGTAAGCGTTCTTCCTGAATAGGAATAATTACTTCCTCCTTGCGGAATAAAATATTCAATCGCAGATGCACTAAATAAACGTTGATATTGAAAGTGATAGCGGCTCTTTTGAGGGCCGCTTTTTTTATGCCGGTTAGGCAATCGTTTGTTTTGCGCCGCTTATTAATTGCAGGTAGGATGCTCCGCGGCGGTTTTATCCCTACATAGAATGACGGGAAAAACCCTGTGGCCGTTGCGGACAGTCGTTCCTTCGCGCACGGCCATCAGTATTCCTTTAATCAGACAGGTAACAGGGAAACGATGGAAACACAAAACACAAAGGCTGCGGAGCAACACGCGGCAAAACGGCGCTGGCTTAATGCCCACGAAGAGGGCTACCACAAAGCGATGGGTAACCGACAGGTGCAGATGATCGCCATCGGCGGCGCGATTGGTACCGGGCTGTTCCTCGGTGCCGGTGCTCGCTTACAAATGGCGGGTCCAGCGCTGGCTCTGGTGTATCTGGTTTGCGGTATCTTCTCCTTCTTTATTCTGCGCGCACTGGGCGAGTTGGTTCTACACCGTCCTTCTAGCGGCAGCTTTGTCTCCTATGCTCGCGAGTTCCTCGGCGAAAAGGCTGCCTACGTGGCGGGCTGGATGTACTTCGTCAACTGGGCGATGACCGGCATTGTCGATATCACCGCCGTGGCGCTGTATATGCATTATTGGGGTGCTTTTGGTGATGTGCCTCAGTGGGTCTTCGCTCTGGGAGCACTGGCGATTGTCGGCACCATGAACATGATCGGCGTGAAGTGGTTTGCCGAAATGGAATTCTGGTTTGCGCTGGTGAAAGTGCTGGCTATCGTGGTGTTCCTCGTGGTCGGTACCGTTTATCTGGGCAGCGGTAAACCGCTGGATGGTAACGCTACTGGGTTCCACTTAATCACCGATAACGGCGGTTTCTTCCCGCACGGCCTGCTGCCTGCTTTGGTACTGGTTCAGGGCGTGGTGTTTGCCTTTGCCTCTATTGAGCTGGTGGGGACCGCTGCCGGTGAATGTAAAGACCCGCAGACCATGGTGCCGAAAGCGATTAACAGCGTTATCTGGCGTATTGGCCTGTTCTACGTCGGCTCGGTCGTACTGCTGGTACTGCTGCTGCCGTGGACGGCCTATCAGGCAGGGCAGAGTCCGTTCGTGACTTTCTTCTCGAAGCTGGGCGTACCCTATATCGGCAGCATCATGAACATCGTGGTACTGACCGCCGCACTCTCCAGCCTCAACTCCGGACTCTACTGCACCGGGCGTATTTTACGCTCGATGGCGATGGGCGGTTCCGCGCCTAAGTTCATGAGCAAAATGAGCCGTCAGCATGTGCCTTATGCGGGCATCATGGCAACGCTGGTCGTTTATGTGGTGGGGGTGTTCCTCAACTATCTGGTGCCATCACAGGTGTTTGAGATCGTGCTGAACTTCGCCTCGCTGGGGATTATCGCATCCTGGGGCTTCATCATGATCTGCCAGCTGCGTCTGCGCAAAGCCATCAAAGAAGGTCAGGCCGCTGATGTTAGCTTCAAACTGCCGGGAGCACCGTTCACGTCATGGCTAACGCTGCTGTTCCTGCTGAGTGTGCTGGTACTGATGGCGTTTGACTATCCGAACGGGACTTTCACCATCGCCTCTCTGCCGTTGATTGCCATTCTGCTGGTGGCGGGCTGGTACGGCGTGCGTAAGCGCGTAGCGGAAATTCACCGCACCGCACCGTAACCCTCAGCCCGGAGAGTATGCTCTCCGGGCTGTCTTTCTACGCCATTCCTGTCGTGCTATACGCCATCCTTAAAACATCTTGAACCGATATTCGATAATCGCCTCTGAGGAGAGCGTATGCGTGCGGGTGTAGTGTCCATCGGTCAATACCGGCGTCTTTCCGCTCATTTTATAAGACCAGCCAGGGCCAAACATCAACCACACGGTTAGGTTTTTCATCGGTGCCGCCGACGGCGTCCAGCGAGTAAAGGCGTTGATTTCGCCGCTACGCACGTGGTTATCCTTGTAATTGAACTGCGCGATATTGCCAGCAAGTCCTACCGCCAGATCTGGCGTCAGCTTGTATTCTGAGATATTGGCCAGCACCAGCTCACCGTCGCGCATATAGTCATCGCCAGCATAGGCCATCGAAATAAAGGTCCCGCGTGAGTTTTTACTCATGTGACGTGGATAAAAACCGACTTCGTTCTCTTTTTTAGCGCTGGTATAGCCGACGCCCAATTTGCTGCTCCAGCGCTCGGCCTGCCACAGTGCGTCGATGGCGAAGTGCCAGGCATTGTTATCGAAATCACGCTTACTGGCGGGCATCGCCAGATACTCATCTAACGCGTGGGTGGCGTAGATTTGCGTGCCGAGGGTCAGGCGTTCAATAGGTCTGAGCTTGGTGAACAGCAGGTGGCGGCGCAGATAGTTTGCGCTCTCACCGTAGCCGTACTGGGCGTCAAATTGGCGGCTTTGCCACAGCACCTCTCCGCTGGTGAGATGGTCAATCTTTGCGCCGGTATTGGTCTGAAACTGCTTTTTGTCCGGCGAATTACGGTCCATTGAGTTTTCGACATAGGCGCCGCGTAGGGTAAGACCGCCATAGTTTACGCCGCCGCTTACCCCCGAATAGGTGGTAGGGGAGAGTCGCGTTGAGGTGGAAATGACCCCGTAGTTTTTGAGCACCTGCCAGCCCCAGCGCGCATCGAGGTGGGTATCAGCGAGTGTGTACTTGAGTTTAATATTGCGTTGGCCGAACTTTGAAAAGCCTTCAGCATTGCTTTTCTTGTTGCCATCACCGTTGTTATACAGCACGCCGCGTGAGTTGAAATAGTCGCTGGCCCCGAGTTTTACCGCACCGTAGTACACGGCATCAAATCCGATGAAATCGGCGAAATAACCGGACTGATAATCAACGGCAACCCCCTGGCCCCAGGCGTTATGAACATGTTTGGGGTTGGCATTTTCTTCTTTCAGGTATTTCCAGTAGTTCTTCAATGATAAAGTCATCGAAGAATCACTAAATAATGGATTGGCCAGAAAACTATTTTCTTCCTGATTGCTTGCCCATACCGATGTGTGACATCCCAGCAATAATATTGCCGTCGCTATTTTATTTATTTTCATGAGCTATCCCAGAATAGGGCCGTAGCCAATTAATTAGCGCCTGGCCCCAAAATTAAGATGAATTACTGTTGCGCGAGTTTCTCTTTACCGGCTTCAACGTATTTCAGGGTGCCAATTTCAGGCACTGAATACTGACCGTCTTTATAGGTTATTTTAACGACGGCGGCATTGGCGAGAGGCTTATTTCGCTCTGCAGAAGAGGTTAAATCTGAGATCATGATTTGCATCGAGGTGCCGGAGGAAATCGCTAATACATTCTTATCGCCGTTGGCTTTTGCCTGTTCGACGATGGTGGCGAGGGCGGCCTGGGTACGTTTTTTGACCTGCGCATAGTTCTCCGCCAATCCTTTGGTATCAGCCTTGGCCAACGCATTCTGCGAATCTTCGACTGACAGCGTGCCCGCCTTCATGGCGCTAAACAGCGCGGCGCTATCGGCAAGCCCTAACGCTTTCGCCCCAGCCTGAGCCATGTCTTTATTAAAACCGCCTTCGAAGCCACCAAAGAAGGCTTCACGCAGCCCTGGTAGTTCGTTGAGATGGTAGTTTGTCACCCCCATTTGCTGAGTAATCACCGCCATAGTTTCCCGCTGACGTCCAGCGTCGCTGGAGTAGTAACGGTCAAAATGAATCTCTTTTAAACCTTCGCCCAAATAGCGTGCAACGCGGATACCGTCCTGCGTCAGCGGCGTATCGGCCCACCCCTGAACGCGGTCAAAGGTATTAAACAGCGTTTTGCCATGGCGGGCGAAATAGATATTGATGGTGTCATCGTGAACTGAGGGTGCGGGTTCTGCGGCTGAACAGGTCATCGCACCTGTCAGTACCAGCAAACCCATTAATAACTTCTTCATCAGATTTCCTTTTTATTTTTGCTATAAAAACAAAAAACCCGCATCCCTTTCCGACGGTGCTATTAGCATTATCGGAACGTGATGCAGGTTTTGCCTGTTATATACAGTAACAATCCAGTTTTCCGGCAAGATATCAGCAACGGAAATTAATGACATCAAATTTTAAGAATAAAGGATGATATCTGTGATCTCCTTCATATATTAATTAGACTCTACTAATTAAGGGGTAGTAACGTCGGTAAAGTAAAATAAGTGCGGTGAGAGAACGGTACTTTCATATTTCATTTTTAGATTTGGGTCACATAGAGGTGAATTTCATCTGGACTCGAAGGGGGAGAGCGGGTAATTTTGCAATCTCTATCAGGATTGCTACTGAATAAGGCAAAACCTAAGACATTCG
>NZ_LGHZ01000022.1 GCF_001266615.1 Kluyvera genomosp. 1
GGGCTTTTTTGCGTCTGCACGTTGGTAAAATGAATTTAGCTCATTGCAAATGCGACGGTGATACGCAATTGGCTACTGAATAGTAGCCAATAGGTTGTTAGTCGTTCTGATGTGACAGCCAATTAACTATAAACGCCACTATTTCCGGCAGCTCGTTCAGATTGAGAACTGGTACGCCAACGTCTAATACAGTATCGCTGGCCACCGCTATCGTATGTTCATCAATGACCAGATCGCTCACGCTATGTCCTGCCGCTTCCCGAAAGAGTAAAATCTTGGCGACAGCTTCATGTTTGAACCCTTCGACCAGTACCAGATCCAATTTTGACGCATCCATCCGGCTCACAAGCCACCCGAGATCGAGTTCCTGTTCTTCCAGAGTTTCCGTCATCAGCGCCCAGCGCTGCTTACTGGCAACCAGAGTCTGCGCAGCCCCGGCTTTGCGTAATTCATAACTATCTTTACCGGGTTTATCGACATCCATATTGTGATGAGTATGTTTAATAAGCCCTGGGCGAATACCGTGCGCGCAGAGTTCCGGTATTAATTTCTTAAGGAGTGTTGTTTTTCCTGTACCACTCCAGGCGGCGACCGCTAATAGTGGAATCATTTTGCCACCTGATTTTTCAGTAAATCGTCAGGGGTATTCATGTTATGAAATGCTGGTTTCATGTCGCTAAAATCGACAGAATGACCGCCAACTTCGCGCATAAAGACCATTACTCTCCGATCGCCACGAGCCAGATAGGCTTCGATTTTTGGTGCAAGACAACGATGTGCTAACACCACGGCTGGATGATCGCGTTCTCCATCATGTACCCAAACAACGGGTGCCTGGAGACGTTTGTCGTCCAATCGCTCCGCTAAGTTTAAGGGGATGAAAGGGGTGTCGCAGGGACAGAAGAGAAACCATTCGTCAGGAACCTGCTGCATAACCGATAAAATACCGGCGAGTGGTCCTGGATAATCAGAGAGTATGTCGCTAATGACCGGTAAACCACTTGCCTGATAGATTGATAGGTTACGGTTGGCGCTGATCACGATGGCGCCTACCTGAGGACGTAGACGGTCGGCCACGTGCTGCCAGAGGGGCTTATCGTTAAGCAGTACCAATCCTTTATCCTGCCCACCCATTCTGGAGGCTTTGCCACCTGCCAGCACTACGCCGGTTATCTGGCTCTTTGCTTTCACTGCTATCGCCTCTTTTATTGTGGGGTTTACCCTGCTACCGTATCTTCATCAAGCGTAAGGAGCACGACCATGAAATGTAAACGTCTGAATGAAGTTATTGAACTCCTCCAGCCAGCCTGGCAGAAAGAGCCTGAGTTGAATCTTATGCAATTTTTGCAGAAACTGGCGAAAGAGTCAGGCTATGACGGTGAATTGGCCGATTTAACGGACGATATCCTGATCTACCATCTGAAAATGCGTGACTCGGCTAAAGACGCGGTGATCCCGGGTATTCAGAAAGATTATGAAGAAGATTTCAAAACCGCGCTGCTGCGCGCGCGTGGTGTGATTAAAGAGTAAAAGGTTGTAAGCAGTGCCGCTCAACTCGCTGCGAAATGATATCCTGACTCATTCGTATCGTTAACGGATGTCAGGATGAACGACAAGGCTTTCACTTTCCAGACACTCCACCCGGACACTATTATCGATGCCCTATTTGAACAGGGCATCCGGGTGGACTCTGGTCTCACTCCACTAAACAGCTATGAGAACCGGGTTTACCAGTTTCAGGATGAAGATCGCCGTCGTATGGTGGTGAAATTCTATCGTCCGGAGCGCTGGTCTGCCGCGCAGATTCTCGAAGAGCATCAGTTTGCGCTGGAGCTGGTACGAGACGATGTACCGGTCGCAGCTCCGCTCGCCTTTAACGATAAAACGCTGTTAACCCATGATGGTTTTTATTTCACCGTCTTCCCGAGCGTGGGGGGCCGGCAGTTTGAGTCTGATAATCTGGACCAGATGGAATGGGTTGGACGCTATCTTGGCCGGCTGCATCAGACAGGGCGAAAATCGCGCTTTGTGGCGCGTCCTGATATTGGTGTTAAAGAGTATCTTATTGAACCTCGCGCCGTGTTTGAACATTCGGCACTGGTTCCTGCGGCCTTAAAAGACCATTTTCTGAAAGCCACTGATGACCTGATTGATGCTGTCATGGGGCAGTGGCATGGGCGTTTTGATGTATTGCGCTTACATGGCGACTGTCATGCCGGGAATATTCTCTGGCGCGATGGCCCGATGTTTGTCGATCTTGATGACGCGCGCAATGGCCCCGCAGTTCAGGATCTTTGGATGCTGCTTAATGGCTCTCTTGCTGAGAGACGTATGCAGCTTGAAATGATCGTAGAGGCTTACGAAGAATTCAGCAGCTTTAATTCAGATGAATTAGCGCTGATTGAGCCTTTACGCGCAATGCGGTTGGTTTATTATCTTGCCTGGATTATCAGGCGTTGGGATGACCCTGCATTTCCGAAAAATTTTCCTTGGTTAACCGGGGAAGATTTCTGGCATCGGCAGATTGCTACTTTCGTTGAGCAGGTGAAGGTTCTGCAAGAACCCCCTCTACAGCTAACGCCAATGTATTAATTCGACACAGTCAGGAGAGAGTGAGTTATGAAAAAGGTTTGGCTTGCGCTGGCAGGTATGATTCTGGCATTCAGCGCATCTGCTGCTCAGATTACCGAAGGCAAACAATATATTACCATCGATAAACCGGTTGCAGGTGAGCCGCAAGTGCTGGAGTTCTTCTCCTTCTACTGCCCGCATTGCTATCAGTTTGAGGAAGTTCTGCACGTTTCTGATAACGTGCGGAAAAAGCTTCCTGAAGGTGTCAAAATGACCAAGTACCACGTTGAGTTCCTGGGCCCGTTGGGCAAAGACCTGACTCAGGCGTGGGCGGTTGCGATGGCGCTGGGTGTTGAAGACAAGGTAACCGCACCAATGTTTGAAGCCGTGCAGAAAACACAAACGGTTCAGACCGTGGCTGATATTCGTAACGTCTTCATCAACGCTGGCGTGAAAGGCGATGATTACGACGCTGCATGGAATAGCTTCGTGGTGAAATCGATGGTTGCTCAGCAGGAAAAAGCGGCTGCCGACCTTCAGCTTCAGGGCGTTCCGGCGATGTTTGTTAACGGTAAATACCAGCTGAATCCGCAGGGCATGGACACCAGCAATATGGATGTCTTTGTTGCTCAGTATGCTGATGCCGTAAAACAGCTTGTTGAGAAAAAATAAAAAAGAAAACGCCGGTCATTGACCGGCGTTTTTGTACTCTGCTTTGATTGTCTTTATCTGCTGATCTTTCTCTTCCCATAACGCATTCAGCCAAAGCTGAAAGCGCCGTTTGAAATTCTTATCCCCAACATAATCGCCGTGCAGTTCTGGATCGATAGGGCGCAGATTGACCCGAACGACGATACGCGTCAGTTTCCCACTCAACATATCGAAGAAGGGTGTCTTATCGTTTTCTGGATAGCACAGGGTGACGTCCAGCAACTTATCAAACTGAGAGCCCAGTACATTCAATGCCATTGCAATGCCGGCTGCTTTTGGCGGCAGCAGGTTATTATACGGAGAGCGGGTCTGCAGACGTTTTTCTGGCGTGAATCGTGACCCTTCTACAAAATTAACGATAGTCGTCGGGTGGACGCGGAATTTTTCACACGAGCGGCGAGTGGTTTCAACATCTTTACCGCGACGTTCAGGGTGGCGAATCAGATAGCTGCGTGAATAGCGGCGCATAAACGGCATATCCAGAGCCCAGCATGCCAACCCCATAAACGGCACCCAGGCCAGCTGTTGCTTGAGGAAATACTTATTCATCGGAATGTGATTACGGAAAATAACGCACAGCACCACGATGTCTGCCCAGCTGTGGTGATTACAGATAAGCAGATACCAATTTTTCTTATTTAAGGTATCCAGTCCCTGGATATCCCATTTGAGCCAGGGATTAAAATGCAGCAGCGCGGCAAGACCCACGCACCAGCAGTACATCATAAAATTACAAAATACCGAGACTGAACGCCAGATCGCCGGGACAGGGAGGATGAGCTTGACGATCCCTGCGAGGATGATGGGAATAGAGCACAATATCGTCAATAAAATGGTAAGCGCGATACTAATAGGTAGTGTTATCGCTGCGAGCAGTCTCGACATAGTTTGTTTATTCAGATAGTTAGTTATTTAACGTGCACAGATAAAAGAACACAAGGCGCTGATTTTACCAGAAAACGCGTTAAATGATGGGTCTTAGCAGAATAGAAAAAAGAGCATCATGTCTATCCACATTGTGTGAATTATCATCAAACTGTGATCTATTGTAATGATCTTTATTTAATTAACTGAAAAATAAGAATTATTTTTTATTTAACTCTGGGTTACATATTATATGTTATGAATAAAATAAAACTATTCACAAACTTATCCACAATTTGTTTTGCGTGCGATCGCGGAGATCTCTAAATCTTTTCACGTTATTTTGGCGAAAAATTCATGTTTTCATGCTGTCTGTGGCATCCTTTACCCATAATCTGATAAACAGGCACGGAAATTATGGTTCAGATCCCAGAAAACCCTCTTATCCTCGTTGATGGCTCCTCTTATCTCTATCGGGCATATCATGCATTCCCACCGCTGACTAACCGTGCGGGCGAGCCAACTGGCGCCATGTATGGTGTTTTAAATATGCTGCGTAGCTTGATCTTGCAGTATCAGCCGACGCATGCGGTTGTGGTTTTTGATGCGAAGGGGAAAACCTTCCGTGATGAACTGTTTGAGGACTACAAATCACATCGTCCGCCGATGCCGGACGATCTGCGTGCACAGATTGAACCACTGCACACCATGGTGAAAGCGATGGGCCTGCCGTTGATGGCGGTTTCCGGCGTTGAGGCCGATGACGTTATCGGTACGCTGGCACGGGAAGCTGAAAAAATTGGCCGCCCGGTGCTTATCAGCACGGGTGATAAAGATATGGCGCAGCTTGTGACGCCGGGTATTACGCTCATCAATACCATGACCAATACGATCCTGGGTCCTGAGGAAGTGGTGGCGAAATATGGCGTGCCGCCAGAGCTAATTATCGATTTCCTCGCACTGATGGGCGACTCTTCGGATAACATCCCCGGCGTACCTGGCGTGGGTGAGAAAACCGCACAGGCGTTGCTGCAAGGTCTGGGTGGGTTGGATGCTCTGTATGGCGAGCCGGAGAAAATTGCCGGACTGACCTTCCGTGGTGCGAAAACCATGGCGGCGAAACTTGAGCAGAATAAGGATCTCGCTTATCTCTCCTACAAGCTGGCCACGATCAAAACTGACGTGGAACTGGAATTGGGCTGTGAGCAGCTGACCGTCTCGCCGCCATCAGCCGACGAATTGCTGGAACTGTTTAAAAAGTATGAATTTAAGCGTTGGATTACCGACGTTGAATCCGGTACCTGGATGCAGGCTAAAGGCAGTAAGCCTGCCGCAAAACCATCCCAAACAGCAGTGACATCCACTGAGCCGGTAGAGGAAGAGATTGCGACAACACTTTCTTCGGAAAATTATGTCACTATTCTTGATGAAGAAACGTTGCTGGCGTGGATCGAAAAGCTGAAAAAAGCGCCGCTATTCGCCTTTGATACTGAAACTGATAGCCTCGATAACATTTCCGCCAATATGGTCGGACTGTCGTTTGCTATTGAGCCTGGTGTTGCAGCGTATGTGCCGGTCGCCCATGACTACCTTGATGCGCCGGAGCAAATCTCCCGTGAGCACGTGTTGGAGCTGCTTAAACCGCTGCTGGAAGATAACAACCTACTGAAAGTTGGCCAGAATCTGAAGTTCGATCGCGGGATTCTCGCTAACTATGGCATCGAGCTGCGCGGAATTGCCTTCGATACCATGCTCGAGTCCTATACCCTGGATAGCGTTGCCGGCCGCCATGATATGGACAGTCTCTCCGACCGCTGGTTGAAACATAAAACCATCACCTTTGAAGAGATTGCCGGTAAAGGTAAAAATCAGCTGACCTTTAACCAGATTGCACTGGAAGAAGCGGGGCGCTATGCCGCGGAGGATGCGGACGTCACCCTGCAGCTGCACCTGAAAATGTGGCCGAAGCTCCAGAAAATTGAAGGGCCACTGCGTATCTTCAATGAGATTGAAATGCCGCTGGTGCCGGTGCTGTCGCGTATTGAACGCAATGGGGTAAAAATTAACCCGACGGTGCTGCACGCACATTCACAGGAAATCGCCAAGCGTCTGGTTGAGCTAGAGCAAAAAGCCTACGAGATTGCCGGTGAAGAATTTAACCTCTCTTCGCCAAAACAGTTGCAGACGATCCTGTTTGAAAAACAGGGCATTAAGCCGCTGAAGAAAACGCCGGGCGGCGCACCGTCCACCTCTGAAGAGGTGCTCGAGGAGCTGGCGCTGGATTACCCGCTGCCAAAAGTGATTCTTGAGTATCGTGGGCTGGCGAAACTGAAGTCGACCTATACCGACAAGCTGCCGCTGATGATTAACCCGAAAACCGGGCGTGTCCATACCTCCTATCACCAGGCGGTGACCGCGACTGGGCGTCTTTCTTCTACCGATCCTAACCTGCAAAATATTCCGGTACGTAGCGAAGAAGGCCGCCGTATTCGCCAGGCGTTTATTGCGCCGGAGGATTACGTCATCGTGTCTGCGGACTACTCGCAAATTGAACTGCGTATTATGGCGCACCTATCCCGTGACGAAGGTTTGCTGAAGGCATTTGCGGAAGGCAAAGACATTCACCGTGCCACGGCGGCCGAAGTGTTTGGCCTACCACTGGATAGCGTCAGCAGTGAACAGCGTCGCAGCGCGAAGGCGATAAACTTTGGTCTGATTTACGGCATGAGCGCTTTCGGTCTGGCGCGTCAGCTGAATATTCCGCGTAAAGAAGCGCAGAAGTACATGGATCTCTACTTCGAACGTTATCCGGGCGTACTTGATTATATGGAACGCACGCGTGCACAGGCGAAAGATCAGGGATATGTCGAAACCCTGGACGGGCGCCGTCTGTATCTTCCCGACATCAAATCCAGCAACGGTGCGCGTCGTGCCGGCGCTGAGCGTGCGGCGATTAACGCCCCAATGCAGGGGACGGCTGCTGACGTTATCAAGCGAGCGATGATTGCCGTCGATCGCTGGTTAGAAGATGAGAAGCCACGCGTACGTCTGATCATGCAAGTACACGATGAATTGATCTTTGAAGTGCATAAAGATGATGTTGATGCGGTAGCGAAGAAAGTGCATGAATTGATGGAAAACAGCACTAAGCTCGATGTCCCACTGCTGGTGGAAGTTGGCAGCGGCGAAAACTGGGATCAAGCGCATTAAGTGTTCGATGATAAACGTCGTTTTATGTAAGTAAGCAACATAACTTATCTAATTTTGTGATGAACATTAGAATTCGTTATGTAACTAGTGAAAAAAAACTACAAAAAATGCTTTCTGTGAAACGTAAAAAAGAGTAGAGTTAATCTCGTAGGGTACAGAGGTAAGATGTTCTATCTTTCAGACCTTTTACTTCACGTAATCGGATTTGGCTGAATATTTTAGCCGCCCCAGTCAGTAATGACTGGGGCGTTTTTTATTGGGCGAAAGAAAAGTTTTCGCATCAGTCATGACGGTCACGATGGGGTCAAATGAAGGGATGGTGCGGGCCCGGAACAGGGCGCCAGGCGCCACTATCCGGGATTAAGACGGGGTTACTCTGCTGCTGCCTCTTCTGGCTCTTCCTGCGGTGGAATCTCGCTATACCAGCTATCCAGCTTCTGACGCAGTTTGTCGACGCCCAGTTTTTTCAGCGAAGAAAATGCTTCAACCTGCACGTCGCCATTAAAGGCAACAACAGCTTCACGGACCTGATTGAGCTGCGCTTTACGCGCACCGCTTGCCAGCTTATCAGCCTTGGTCAACAGCACCAGAACCTGAATATCACTGGCGACAGCCCATTCGATCATCTGCTGGTCGAGATCCTTCAGCGGATGGCGGATATCCATCAGAATGACTAATCCTTTTAGACACAGGCGTTTTTCCAGGTATTCACCCAGCGCTTTCTGCCATTTGATTTTCATCTCTTCAGGTACCTGCGCGTAGCCATATCCCGGCAGGTCGACAAGGCGCTTACCTTCAACCACTTCAAACAGGTTGATGAGCTGGGTACGTCCTGGCGTTTTGGAGGTACGAGCCAGGCTTTTTTGATTGGTCAGCGTATTCAGGGCGCTGGATTTCCCTGCATTGGAACGGCCAGCGAAGGCCACTTCGATTCCAGTATCGGAAGGTAAGTGACGGATATCAGGCGCACTTGTCACAAAATGCGTCTGTTGATAGTTCAGGTTAGTCAAAACGGTTATCTCCGTTAAATCAGGCAATAGGGGCGATTATACCCGATCGGCAGAAAAAGGCTGGTTTTCCTCAGAGCGTATTCACTGTAAGCCGAAGCCCCTGCGTGTGTAGGATATTTGCCATTGTTGCTATGAGAAATATAAGAGAAATCTCTGACGATAAAATAGCCGTGTTATTTAAAATCATCATGTTATGAGTGTTCAATTATCTGATTTGTCGGTTTTCCTCTCTTTCATTGCTTGTTAGTTTAACGCAACACGGTAAAGTAGCACCCATCGGCGAGGGAGCCAGAAGGAATTAGACTCAGGATGAGGGGTCAGGAACGCCAGGAGGCGAAGACCTACGGAATCTGTCAGGAAGACAAGCGTCTGGAGACGTTACGCAAGGATAGGGAACAATAACAGGGACTGTTATAAAGCTAACGGATAAACAGGGCGCGTTGTAAGCCAACATGGAATGTAGAACCCGTAATGGGTTGTGAGTCAGGAAAAAAGGCGACAGATTACTCTGTCGCCTTTTTTCTTTGTTTGCTTTCTGCTAGATTCCGGCTCAATTCTATACTGAATAAAACGGCTTAAAGACTGACATCATGAAAAAACCAACCTCTGCACCGCGCAGTAAAGCTCCGGGCAAACAGCGCCGTAAAACGCGTGAAGAACTGAACCTGGAAGCTCGCGATCGTAAAAACGACAAAAAGCACCGTGGTAACGCGGCGGGTAGCCGTGCGAACGGCACTGGCGGTGCATCCGGCGGTAACAAACAAAAGCAGCAACAAGATCCTCGTATTGGTAGTAAAAAACCGATAGCGCTGGGCGTTACCGACGCGCCAGTGGTTAAACAGCCCAAACCGAAGAGCGAGAAACCTATGCTTTCACCGCAGGCCGAGCTGGATATGCTGGAGAGTGATGAGCGCCTGGATGCGCTGCTGGAACGCCTTGAAAATGATGAAGTCCTGTCTGCTGAAGACCAGAAGTGGGTTGATGCCAAACTGGACAGAATTGATGAGCTGATGCAGCAGCTTGGCCTCTCTTACGACGATGATGAAGAAGAAGAGGAAGAAGAGGGCAAGGAAGACATGATGCGTCTGCTGCGAGGTGGAAACTAACGTTTGCACCCGATTGGCCTGCCGGTCCTGCTTATAACCCTTTTGGTTGTATGTTATCTGGGGTGGTTATTCGTTAAACTACGACGGTTGTCGCGGCGTCAAAGTTGGCTGCGCAACCGGCTGTGGCGCAGTAGTGCGGCCACGCCGGCAAGCCGTCGTCGTTCTCGACACCATCGCAAGGAGTGAGCATGTCTGTGCAGTTAATCGACTGGGATCTGGCCCTGATCCAGAAATACAACTATTCCGGGCCACGCTATACCTCATATCCCACCGCGCTGGAATTCTCTGACGCCTTTGGCGAAAGCGAGTTTGTTAACGCCGTTGCGCGTTATCCAGAACGGCCTCTGTCGCTGTACGTGCATATCCCGTTCTGCCATAAGCTTTGTTATTTCTGCGGCTGCAATAAAATCGTCACCCGGCAGCAGCACAAAGCCGATCAATATCTCGACGTTCTGGAACAGGAAATCCGCCAGCGTGCGCCGCTGTTTTCCGGGCGTCATGTCAGCCAATTGCACTGGGGCGGTGGTACTCCTACCTATCTGAATAAAGCGCAAATCAGCCGCCTGATGACGCTGCTACGCGAGTGCTTCCATTTCGATGCAGACGCGGAGATTTCGATTGAAGTCGACCCGCGCGAAATCGAGCTGGATGTGATTGACCATCTGCGCAGTGAAGGCTTCAACCGCCTGAGCATGGGTGTGCAGGACTTCAACAAAGAAGTGCAGCGGCTGGTGAACCGCGAACAGGATGAAGAATTTATCTTTGCGTTGCTCAACCGCGCGCGTGAAATTGGCTTCACTTCGACCAATATCGATCTGATCTATGGCCTGCCAAAGCAGACGCCGGAAAGTTTTGCCTTCACTTTAAAACGCGTTGCCGAGCTGAATCCCGACCGCCTGAGCGTGTTTAACTACGCACATCTGCCGACGCTGTTTGCCGCGCAGCGTAAAATCAAAGATGCCGATCTGCCGTCAGCGCAGCAGAAGCTGGATATCCTACAGGAGACCATTGGCTCACTGACCGATGCCGGCTATCAGTTTATCGGCATGGATCACTTCGCACGCCCGGACAATGAACTGGCGGTGGCGCAGCGTGAAGGCGTACTGCACCGCAACTTCCAGGGCTACACCACCCAGGGTGATACTGACTTGCTGGGTATGGGCGTTTCCGCCATCAGCATGATTGGCGACTGCTATGCGCAGAACCAAAAAGAGCTGAAGCTTTACTATCAGCAGGTGGCTGAGCAGGGGAATGCGCTGTGGCGCGGTATTGCGTTGACCCGTGATGACTGTATTCGTCGTGACGTGATTAAGGCGCTAATTTGTAATTTCGGCCTGAATTTTGCGGCGATAGAACAGCAGTGGGATCTGAACTTTAGCGAATACTTTGCTGAGGATCTGGCGCTATTGGCGCCTCTAGCGAACGATGGGCTGGTGGACGTTGATGAGAGCGGGATTCAGGTGACCGCAAAAGGTCGTCTGTTGATTCGTAATATTTGCATGTGCTTTGATGCTTACCTGCGTCAAAAGGCGCGGATGCAGCAGTTCTCTCGGGTCATCTAAAAAACAGCCCGGAGGCATTGCGCCGACCGGGCCTGTTCTACATATGGCTGGGTGGGCGTTAGCGCCATCCAGCACAAAATTAGCTAAACAGCCCAACCAGCGCTGCGCAAAGTACCGCAGCCATCGCCGTTTGCGGCGAATGACCAGCAGCGCCGCTCGACGCCAGGTTAATCAATGATTCAAGCATTTTCGTCCCCCCGTGGATTGCCGGGCAGCATGATACTTAACTCATCGGAACAGTAAAGTATAAAATTGCAGCAGTTTGCGCGAATCGAGCAATATTTACACTTCACCCAGGCCTTACTCCATTCCTAACTCTTTCAACTTACGCGTCAGGGTATTACGACCCCAGCCGAGCAGGCGAGCCGCTTCCTGTTTATGCCCCTGCGTATGACGCAGCGCGGTGGTGAGCAGCGTACGTTCCATCTCTGGCTGTGCTTCAGAAAGCAGGTTTTGATGACCGGAACGTAGTGCACGGTCCGCCCACTGTGCCAGCAGCGTGGCCCAGCTATCCGGGAGCGAAGAAGAGGTGGTGCTGTCGGGCATGCTGGCTTCAAACAGCTCGCTGGGCAGATCCTGAATCAGCACTTCTTGTCCTGCAGCCATTACCGTTAACCAGCGGCAGGTGTTCTCCAGTTGACGTACGTTACCCGGCCAGGCGAGGCGGGTGAGCGCCGCTTCGGTTTCGGGATGCAGCAGTTTGGCTTCAACACCGAGTTCCCGTGCGGCAACCTGCAGGAAATGATGCGCCAGGCGGGGAATATCTTCCCGGCGCTCGCGCAGAGGCGGCAGATGCACGCGGATGACGTTCAGACGGTGGAATAAGTCCTCACGGAATTTACCTTCCTGCACCCGCTGTTCAAGGTTCTGATGGGTGGCGGCAATAATACGCACATCCACTTTCACCGGAGCATAGCCGCCGACGCGGTAGAATTGGCCATCGGCCAGTACGCGCAGCAGGCGAGTTTGCACATCCATCGGCATATCGCCGATCTCATCGAGGAAGAGGGTGCCGCCATCGGCCTGTTCAAAACGCCCCTGGCGTACGGTATTGGCGCCGGTAAAAGCCCCTTTCTCATGCCCAAACAGCTCGGACTCAATCAGGTCTTTCGGGATCGCCGCCATATTCAGCGCGATAAACGGTGCCTTTACACGCGGGCTGTGGCGGTGCAACGCATGAGCAACCAGCTCTTTACCGGTACCAGATTCACCGTTAATCAATACGCTGATTGAAGAACGAGAAAGGCGACCAATAATGCGGAACACATCCTGCATTGCCGGCGCTTCACCGATAATATCGGTTGTCGGGTCGTTAACCTGAACGTTGCGTGGCTGCTGCTGTTCCTGGTAGTGGCTAATGGCGCGCTCAACCAGCGCAACCGCTTCGTCGATATCAAACGGTTTTGGCAGGTAATCAAACGCCCCTTGCTGGTAGGCGCTGACGGCGGCATCCAGATCGGAGTGCGCCGTCATTATGATGACCGGAAGCATCGGATGGCGCTGTTTGATTTGCGTTAACAGTGCCAGACCGTCCATTCCGGGCATACGAATATCGGACATCAGCACGTCAGGCGTTTTGGTCGCCAGTGCGTCGAGCACTTCTTTCCCGCCTTCAAACGTGGTACAGGTCAGCCCCGCGCCGGTGAGTGCGCGTTCAAGCACCCAACGGATGGAGCTATCGTCATCTACGACCCAGACTATCCCTCGTTGCATAAACACACCTTATTTTTTAATTGGCAGGTAAACCGAGAACTCGGTATGGCCCGGCCAACTGGTAAATTCAATTTTGCCGGAGTGCTGATCGATAAGGCTGCGCGCAATCGACAGACCCAGCCCGGTGCCACCTTCACGACCGCTGACCATCGGATAGAACAGGGTGTCCTGTAAATGGGATGGAATGCCAGGGCCGTTATCTTCAACATCGATGCGGGCTGCCAGGCGGTAGCGAACGCCGTGAAGCGTGAGCTGAAAAGCCGTGCGGGTGCGCAGGACAATTTCGCCGCCTTCTGGCCCTAAAGCCTGAAGGGCGTTACGCACAATATTCAGCAGAACTTGTTCTATTTGGTCAGGATCGTGTGGAAGCTCCGGCAGGCTTGGATCGTAATCACGCACCAGCTTGATGTTATCCGGCAGCTCCATTGACACCAGCTTCACCACACGCTCGGCGACTTTATGGATACTTTCCGTGACGTGTGTCCCGGGATGCTGCGGCCCAAGCAGGCGGTCAACCAAATTACGCAGGCGGTCGGCCTGTTCGATAATAACGTTGGTGTATTCCGTTAGTGCCGGGTCGGGCAGTGCTTTGCTTAATAGCTGTGCTGCGCCGCGTAAGCCACCTAGCGGATTTTTTATCTCATGCGCAAGGCCACGTACCAGATCGCGCGCCGCGATTTGCTGAGCGTGCTGGAGCTGCTCCTGGCTTAAACGGCGTTGGTTATCCATCGGCGCCATTTCCAGCAGAATATAACCATCCGGCAGACGCTGCGCCGTGAGCGAGAGAATGTGTGAACGACTGTCGATGACCAGCGTCACCTCGTTATCGGTAAAACCCTGACCCGTTTGCAGGCTTTCCTGCATCAGGCCAATATTGAGCGAAAAATAGCTCAGGAGCTCAGGTAACGGGGTGCCAAAAAGCTTACGCGCGCTTTGTGCCAGCAACTGCTGGGCGGCAGGGTTCGCGTAGTGAACGGCCAGGTCGTCATCGACCAGGAGGATGCTGTTGATTAACGAATTGAGGATCTGCCCAGCATCGGGCAGTGCGCCTGTTGCCATTTAGCAGTCTCCTGAAAAGGCTTGCACTGTTTTAGTGCAGTATAGCTTTTTATTGCTAAAAAGCGCGAAAGATCAGGTTGTTGGTGGAGAAAAAAGCCCATCCTGAGATGGGCTGAAAGTTTCCACGGCAACTCAATTCCAGGCATTGCGCCAGAGCCTGGTGGTCATGGCGCGATGTCAGCTGGACAGTACAACTCAAATTTTCTTAAACGCTGTAGTACAGTTCGAACTCAACCGGGTGCGGCGTCATGCGTACACGGTCATTTTCTTCGGTACGCAGCGTGATGTAAGCGTCGATAGCTTCATCAGTGAATACGCCACCCGCAGTCAGGAATTCACGGTCTGCGTCCAGCGCATTCAGTGCTTCTTCCAGAGAGCCTGCAACCTGTGGGATCTCTTTCGCTTCTTCTGGCGGCAGATCGTACAGGTTTTTGTCCATGGCTTCGCCTGGGTGGATTTTGTTCTTGATACCGTCAAGACCCGCCATCAGCAGTGCTGCGAAGCACAGGTATGGGTTAGCTGCTGGATCCGGGAAGCGCACTTCAATACGGCGTGCTTTCGGAGAAGCAACCACTGGGATACGGATAGAAGCAGAACGGTTACGGGCAGAGTAAGCCAGCATAACTGGGGCTTCGTAGCCTGGGACCAGACGCTTGTAGGAGTTGGTGGTTGGGTTCGCCAGGGCGTTGATCGCTTTAGCGTGTTTGATAACACCACCGATGTAGAACAGCGCCTGCTCGGACAGACCGGCATATTTGTCACCGGAGAACAGGTTCACGCCGTTCTTGGACAGAGACATGTGGCAGTGCATACCGGAACCGTTATCGCCAAACATTGGTTTTGGCATGAAGGTCGCAGTTTTACCGAAGCGATGAGCCACGTTGTGAACAACGTATTTGTAGATCTGAATTTCGTCCGCTTTTTTGGTCATGGTGTTAAAGCGGGTAGCGATTTCGTTCTGGCCAGCAGTCGCCACTTCGTGGTGGTGTGCTTCAACAACCAGGCCCATCTCTTCCATGATCAGACACATGGTAGAACGGATGTCCTGGGAAGAGTCGACCGGAGGAACTGGGAAGTAACCGCCTTTCACACCAGGACGGTGACCTTTGTTACCACCTTCGTATTTGGTGGAGGAGTTCCATGCGCCTTCGATATCATCGATAGCTACGTGGGAACCAGAGATGGATGCGCCGAAACGAATGTCATCAAACAGGAAGAATTCTGGCTCTGGCCCGAACAGAACGGTGTCCGCGATGCCGGTAGCGCGCAGGTATTCTTCAGCGCGTTTTGCGATGGAGCGTGGGTCGCGGTCGTAGCCCTGCAGCGTACCTGGTTCCAGGATGTCGCAACGAATGATCAGGGTAGATTCTTCAAAGAACGGGTCAATGAGCGCAGTAGAAGCATCTGGCATCAGAACCATGTCTGATTCGTTAATGCCTTTCCAGCCGCCGATTGAGGAGCCGTCAAACATTTTGCCTTCTTCAAAGAATTCGGCATTCACCTGATGAGCAGGAATAGTGACGTGCTGTTCTTTACCTTTGGTATCGGTGAAGCGCAAATCAACAAACTTCACTTCGTGCTCGTTCAGCATCGTCAAAACGTGTTCAGCGGACATACTTAACATCTCCCGGATTTATCATTGTCGTCGTGGTAACGAGGTCTTCAATCACTGCTTAATTGGCGTTGTTGCCTTAAAAAAGATAAAGCGAAATCTGTGCCAACTTTTAAATTACCCCCAAAAGGCGTTATCATGCGCACCATAGTGCAAAAGGGCTGCACCACGATAGCTTGTTTGCACCATTATAGTGCTTATCTGTGATTGTTGAGCACCATATTGGTGCAAATTGCGATTAGGTGCCCTTTTTATGCTCCGTGAAAGCGATCACAAAGAAACTCTGCAATACTTGTTTGCGGAGGATCTCTGTGATCCTGTTTTGTAGTGCGATTAATCCGTGTACAATAACGCGCTATTTCTAATGCCCGAGGCAAAGTTGTGATCGAAAATTTGCGTAACATCGCCATCATCGCGCACGTTGACCATGGTAAAACTACCCTGGTTGATAAGCTGCTGCAGCAATCCGGTACGTTTGATGCGCGTGCTGAAACACAAGAGCGTGTGATGGACTCCAACGATTTGGAGAAAGAGCGTGGGATTACCATCCTCGCGAAAAACACCGCAATCAAATGGAATGATTACCGTATCAACATCGTTGATACCCCAGGGCACGCCGACTTCGGTGGTGAAGTTGAGCGCGTCATGTCCATGGTTGACTCCGTGCTGCTGGTTGTTGATGCAATGGATGGCCCGATGCCGCAGACGCGCTTCGTGACCAAAAAAGCATTTGCCCACGGTCTGAAGCCTATCGTTGTTATCAACAAAGTTGACCGTCCAGGCGCACGTCCTGATTGGGTTGTTGACCAGGTATTCGACCTGTTCGTTAACCTTGACGCGACCGACGAACAGCTGGACTTCCCTATCATTTATGCTTCCGCGCTGAATGGTATTGCGGGTGTTGATCACGAAGATATGGCGGCAGATATGACCCCGCTGTATCAAGCTATCGTTGATCACGTACCGGCTCCAGACGTAGACCTGGATGGCCCGCTGCAGATGCAAATCTCCCAGCTGGACTACAACAACTACGTTGGTGTTATCGGTATCGGCCGTATCAAACGCGGTAAAGTGAAGCCAAACCAGCAGATCACTATCATTGATAGCGAAGGCAAAACCCGTAACGGTAAAGTCGGTAAAGTTCTGACTCACCTGGGTCTGGAGCGTATTGATAGCGACCAGGCAGAAGCGGGCGATATCATCGCAATCACTGGTCTGGGCGAACTGAACATCTCTGACACCATCTGCGACCCGCAGAATGTTGAAGCGCTGCCAGCGCTGTCTGTAGATGAACCAACCGTAACCATGTTCTTCAACGTCAACACCTCTCCATTCTGTGGTAAAGAAGGTAAATACGTTACTTCTCGTCAGATTCTTGACCGTCTGAAGAAAGAACTGGTACACAACGTGGCACTGCGCGTTGAAGAAACCGAAGACGCTGATGCGTTCCGCGTTTCTGGCCGTGGTGAACTGCACCTGTCCGTTCTGATTGAAAACATGCGTCGTGAAGGTTTCGAAATGGCGGTTTCCCGTCCGAAAGTTATCTTCCGCGAAATCGATGGTCGTAAACAAGAGCCATTCGAAAACGTAACGCTGGACGTCGAAGAGCAGCACCAGGGTTCTGTCATGCAGGCACTGGGTGAGCGTAAAGGCGACCTGAAAAACATGAATCCAGACGGAAAAGGCCGCGTACGTCTCGACTACGTGATCCCAAGCCGTGGCCTGATTGGCTTCCGTAACGAATTCATGACCATGACTTCCGGTACCGGCCTGCTGTACTCCACCTTCAGCCATTACGACGATGTTCGTCCGGGCGAAGTGGGCCAGCGTCAGAATGGCGTACTGATCTCCAATGGCCAGGGTAAAGCAGTTGCGTTCGCACTGTTCAGCCTGCAGGACCGCGGTAAGCTGTTCCTGGGCCACGGTGCAGAAGTTTACGAAGGTCAGATCATCGGTATTCACAGCCGTTCTAACGACCTGACTGTAAACTGCCTGACCGGTAAGAAACTGACCAACATGCGTGCTTCCGGTACTGACGAAGCCACCACTCTGGTCCCAGCGCTGAAAATGACTCTGGAGCAAGCTCTGGAATTCATCGATGACGACGAACTGGTAGAAGTGACCCCAACTTCTGTCCGTATCCGTAAACGTCACCTGACTGAAAACGATCGCAAACGTGCGAACCGTGGTCCTAAAGAAGATTAATTTCTCTCTTTAACGGATACAAAAACCTGCCAGCAATGGCAGGTTTTTTTTTGCCTGTTCCACACCTGACAGGCATGGGTAAGCCATTGGTAACTAGCGGCAATGGCTTTTATACGTTTACGGTAGGAGTACTGTTGTTATTGCTGTTAATACACGGCTGTAGATTTTTTTTCTTTCTTTGGGTTATTTCCTCAATTATCAAAGCAAACCGGGCTTCGTTGAGCTTATAAAAGAATCCCATCGTGAGCGCCGCCAGAATAGCCAGCCCGCACGGCCAAAGGAAAATCAGCTGGCGCAGGCCCAGCAGCGTTCCGGCGCTTTGTGCGATGTTTGGCACATAGCCAATTTGCGTGAGCATAATCCCAGGAAGAAAACCCGCCAGCGCGGCGGAGATTTTGCGTGAGAAGGTATAACCGGTGTAGACCGACCCCTCAGCGCGAATGCCCGTTTTCCACTCGCCATAATCCACGGTATCCGGCACCAGCGCCCAGTTCAGGCTGTTAACGAACGCCGTGCCGAAAAAGGCCATGCACGAAAACGCCACAAACAGCGTCGACGTACTGCCCCAGACAAAATTCAGCACATCGCCCACTGCCCACAGGATCAATCCGCCAAGATAAACCTGCTTCTTGCCAAAGCGTTTGACCGCCGTCGGCACCAGCAGCACGCCAATCAAAATGCAGCCCATGCTGAAAAAGCCCATCCACGACAGCAGATGCACATCGTTCAGCACGTACTGGGTGTAATAGACCTGAATAGCGAGCTTGATGTTGAACGCCGCCAGCGTGCAGAGGTTGGCGAGGCACAGCACCAGCAGCGGCGGGTTGCGGAAGATGGCACAGAACGATTTCAGCATGCTAGGTTTGTGATGATCGGGCGCGGCCTCGACGTAACGCTCTTTCACGCCGCTATAGCACCACCACATGCAGAACAGCCCGCCCGTGGCGAAAACCAGCGCAGCCACCAGATACCCCATCGACGGCTGGTCAGTGAACAGCGCCTGAAGGGGCATAAACCCGACCGTACACAACAGCAGCCCAAGCGTGGCACCGCCCTGACGCCACGCCGCCAGATGCGCGCGTTCCTGCGGGTTTTTGGTGATGGCCGGAACCATCGCACCGTAAGAGCAGTTCATCAGGCTGTAGAACAGGCCGAACAGCATAAACAGCGTGGTGGCGAGGGCGATTTTCACCGTCATGTCGAAATCGTTCGCCATAAACTGCGCCGAAGCGACCACGGCGACGGGCAGCGATGCATAAAGAATAAATGGCCTGAATTTCCCTTTCGTTTCAACATTGCGCCGCGAGTCCAGCAGCACGCCGGTCAGCATATCGGTGAACGCCGTAAAGAACTTCGCCACCAGAAAAATGATGCCGCCATACACCGCTGGCATTTCCAGCTTGTCGGTATAGAACTTCAGCAGGTACAGCGTGCCAATGCTCAACATCAGGTTAGAACCCAGATCGCCAACGCCGTAGGCGCATTTCTCGCGCAGGCTCAGCTTCAGGGTTAACGGATCGGGATAGGTCATCATCGCTCCTCGTGGCTCAGGCCGTGCGCTTACGCAGTGCTATCTCCTCAACGATACGGATGTACATTTTCTCGTTGAGGTTATAGAAACAGCTCATCGCCACAATGGTGATCACCGCCAGCGTACAAGGCCAGATGAAAATCAGTTCGCGCAGGCCTTCCACGGTGCTGGTGGACTGCACAGCGTTAGGCACATAGCCGATTTGCGTCAGCATCATGCCAGGGAAAAAGCCTGCCAGCGCCTGGGAGACTTTGCGAAAGAAGGTAAAACCGGTATAGACCGTGCCTTCGGAGCGCACGCCCGTGCGCCACTCGCCGTACTCCACGGTGTCGGAAACCAGCGCCCAGTTCAGGCTGTTGACGAACGCCGAGCCGAAAAAAGCCAGGCAGGAGAACGCCACAAAGCTCACCGAACTGCCGCCCAGCGTGTAGTTGAGCAAATCGCCCGCCACCCAAATCAGCAACCCGCCAATATAGACCTTTTTCTTGCCGAAGCGCCGCACCGCGCCGGGCATCAGGAACACGCCGATGAAAATGCAGCCCATGCTGAAAAAGCCCATCCACGACAGCAAGATCGGGTCGTTGAGCACGTACTGGGTGTAATAAACCTGAATAGCGAGTTTGACGTTGAACGCGCCGAGCGTACATAGGTTGGCGATGCAGAGAATAAACAGCGGGCGGTTTCCGGCAATCGCCCGGAAAGACTGCAATAGCCCGGGTTTGTGCGCCGAGGGCGCTTCGACGTAACGCTCTTTCACACCCGAAAAACAGGCCCACATGCACAGCAAACCGCACAGGGAAAACAGCGTGGCGGCGAAGATGTACCCGGCCTGCGGGCTGCTCTCAATCAGGTTCATCACGGGCACAAAGCCAACGGTACACAGCAGCAGGCCGAGCGTCGCGCCGCCTTGCCGCCACGCCGCGAGCGATGCACGTTCATCCGGGTTTTTGGTGATCGCCGGCACCATCGCGCCGTAAGAGCAATTCATCATGCTGAATACCAGCCCGTACAGCATAAACAGCAGCGTCGCCATGATAGTCTTGCCTGTCACATCAAACGGTGTGCCGACAAAGTTCGCAATCGCCAGCAGCGTCACCGGGAACGCTGCATACAGCACGAAGGGGCGGAACTTGCCCATCGGGCCAATCTTCTTGCGGGAATCGAGCATGATCCCGGTACCCATATCGGTAAACGCGGTAAAGAATTTCGCCACCAGGAAGATGATCCCGCCGTAGGTGCCGGGCAGCCCCAGCACGTCGGTGTAGAACTTCAGCAGATAAAGCGTGCCAATATCCAGCAGGATATTTGAGCCTAAATCGCCCATCCCATAGGCCAGCTTCTCTTTAAACGGCAGGCGCAAACGAGCCGGATCGCCAGTGTTCTCAGACATGTTCTGTTCCCCATTAAGCCTGATTGGCCGCGCGGATCGCCGCGACCTTTTTGCCAAACAGCAGTTGCAGCACCAGCAGCAGCCCGAAAGCAGGCAGCAATGCGCTCAGCGCGGAAATGCCCGTCGCACCTTTGATCAGCATCGCACCTGAGGCGATCAGCAGTAAAAAGACCATCACCCGGAAGACATTCACCGGAATACGCTTATGGACGTACTGTCCCACCAGTGAGCCGAGGATCATCGTTGGCACGCAGAACAGCACCAGCTTGAGGGTGGAAATCGTCAGAATGCCGCTGGTGGTCAGCCCGCCGATAATGGCGATGTTGTTGGCGGTGAAGAACGCATTGAGCGTGCCGCGAAACGCCGCCGGAGCCAGATTACGCAGCATGCCGTAAATCACGACTGGCGGCCCGTTGGTGGAAAAGGCCGAGCCCAGCGCCCCGGCGATCACGCCTATCGGCATCGCAATCCAGTTTTTGTCATACACAGGTAAGCGCGGAATAAACAGGCTGTAGAAGGAGTAGAGGATCAGGAAGGCGCCAAGCCCGATTTTCATGATGTGATCGGGCAGATAAGAGAGCGCGTAAATGCCCACCGGAATGCCCGCAAAGGAGAACAGGATCAGCACCAGCGCCGATTTCCAGTTGGTTTCCTTGCGCGACAGCCAGGTGGCGTACAGCGCCGTTGCCGTGCCGACAATCACCGACATCGGCGCCGCCATTTTTAACGGCAGCAGCAGGGTGATCAGCGGCATGGTGGTCAGCGCGCCGCCAAAGCCCGCGCAAATGCCGACAAAGGTGTACATAAACATAATGGCGATGACGATCGCCATCACGCTGTAATCAAGCTGAATGCCGTCCGGCGTGAATAGAGTGAAAAAGTCCATCGTTCACCTCTGCTTACAAAGCGCGAAGCTGAGCGAAAAGCGGCTGCCATTCGCTATGAGCACGATAAAAAACAGGCGGCTGGCCGAGCGGGGCCGCGACAGTCACTTCGCCGCCGCGATACTCTTTGCCCGTCCACGCATGGATCCAGCTGTCCTGCGGCAGATACACCGTCCAGTCACTGCGGCCCTGTTCGTGAACCGGTGCCACCAGCACATCGCGCCCGAACAGATACTGGTATTTCAGATCGTAAGTGCGGGCATCGTCTTCGTAGTGCAGGAACAGCGGGCGCATCACCGGCAGGCCGCTTTTTGCGTTCTGGGCAACGGCTTGTTTGATATAAGGTTTCAGCGTGGTGAAGACGGTGGTCATGCGGGCGAAATGGGTGATGGTGTCGGCATCGCTGTCGAACTGCCAGTTATCGCCGGGGCGATTGCCTTCGTGGGTGCGCATCATCGGCGTAAAGGCGTTGAAATCACACCAGCGCAGCAGCAGCTCTTTGCTGCGTTTCATCTCGAACAGGGTGGTGTAGCCGCCGATGTCGCTGTGGTGCAGGCCATGCCCGGTCATGCCGAGGGAAAGCGCCGCCGGTACCACTGAGGCCAGGCCATCGTCCAGACTCCAGTCGACGTTCTGATCGCCTGCCCACATCATCAATGAATGCTTCTGGCTGCCGGTATAGCCCGCACGCATAAAGAACAGCGTCTCGCCGAGCTTGCCGGTTTCCTCCAGCGCTTCGTAGTTGCACTTCGCCCACAGCGCAGGCCAGGCGTTATGCATGATTTCAGCGCTGATGCCGTTGCGCAGGAACGTGTCGGTTGGCAGATATTCCCCGAAGTCCGCCATCCAGCCGCCGCAGCCAAGGCCAATCAGGTTTTGTTTGATCACCCCTTTAAACCACTCGTACGCTTCGGGGTTTGTCAGATCGACCACGCCCGCGTAGAACTCACCAAATTCAACGTGATAATCATTCCCCTGCGCGTCTTTGGTCAGATACCCGCGCTTCGCGGCTTCGGCACACAAATCGCGGTCGCTCGCGACATACGGGTTGATGTAGGTAAGGTACTGCACGCCTTCGCGTTTCCACTGCGCGATCCGTTCATCCAACTGCGGATAAAGTTCCTGATTCCACTTCCAGTTCCACATCACGCGCTTGCCGAACGAGGTCATGCGGATACCGGACCAGTCCTGCGCCCAGATGCCGTTAACCTTCACGCCGCCATTGCGCATCGTATCGAGCTTTTGCTGACACACTTCGGTGCCACCCTGAACGCCGAGCGTCACGCCGTCATACACCCAGTCCGGCAGTTCCGGCTGACGCCCTAACAGCGCCGTGAGTTTTTCCAGCAGATCGACGTAAGTTTCTGCACATTCGAAGCGCAGCGTGGCGTTATCTTCCCAGAATGCCAGCTCGTGAAACTCAGGATCGCTGAAATCGAAGTTCATGTAGCCGCTGTTATCGACGTGGCAGTAGTATTTTTGCGTGCTGACAAACGTCGGCTGCGGGAAGAAGGTCCAGTAATAGTCGCCGCCCGCGTTTTCTTTGCAGTCCGCAAGCCAGGTGACGTGGCTTTTCTTATTGCGCCCCACGCCCTGTTCGCTGGTCCACAGTGGGAACGGTTTGCCGCGCAGATCGAAATACGAGAACTGCTCGCCGCAGCCGTAGATATGGTCTTCGGGTTTGGCGGCCAGACGCAGCCAGATACGGTTATGGCTGGCGTTATCGTTGTGCAGTTTTAGCTGTAGGCGGCCTGTGTCGTCCTGACCGATATGCAGCGTCGCGGTAGTCTCGCCACGGGAAAAGCGGATCGTCCAGCCTGCGCCTTGCTTCGTCACACTGGCGTCGGTCAGGGCAATTTTCTCGTTCAGCTTGTCCTTAATGCTGAAGTTGCCGCGAAACATCTCGATATCGGCTTCTCCGGTGCCAATCCACAGGCACGGTGCCTGGCGGGTGTGGCGTAAAATAAGACGGTGTTCAAACGACAGCGCAAAGCCATCGTCGAGGAGCAGCAGTTCAGGGTATTGCGAAGCCATGACGACCTCCGTTGTAGGGTAAGGTGTTTGTTTTTTTAGTTATTCGCCGCCGATAGCAAACCAGAGCAGGTGCGCTTCGCCGGGTTTTAGCTGCACGACATCAATGCCGGAGTTAAACGCATCCGGCGGGCAACTCATCGGTTCCACCGCAAGCCCTTTGCGGTCGAGCTTTTCGCCGGAATAGACCTGAAGCCACAGCTGATTGGAGCGCAACCAGACCGTCAGCTCAGGGTGCGCCAGCGTGACCTGCCACGGCGTGGCGCATTTCGGCACCGTGAAGGTGTGGTCGATTTGGGTTGCGGCGATTCTTCGTTGAGTTTGAAAATCGAGCGCGTGAGTGGTGGCCAGCGTCGAGGTGGCGACATCGAACAGCTGATTGGTCGGCAGCCGTAATTCACACTCATCCACGCTGTGCAGATTGCACGTCAGATAGGGATGCACGCCCGCCCCGTAAGGTGCCGTGACGTCGCCGATATTCTGCGTGAGGATCCGGGCGCTCAGGCCCGTCTCCTCGCTCAGTTGGTACGTCACTTCGCTGGACAGCATAAAAGGGTAGCCATAGGACGGTGGCAAAAAGGCCGATAGCGTCACGCTGGTGGGCGACTGTTCAACAATCTGCCAGTTCACCCACGCCAGCAGCCCGTGAATCGCCGTGTTTCCGGCGCGATCGTTAATCGCAGGCTGGAGCGTTTTACCGTCGTGCTGATAACTCCCGTCGGTAATCCGATTGGGCCACGGGATCAGCACTTTCCCCAGATGCGCCAGCGGCATCTCCTCAGGACGATGCGGGATCACGACGTGACGCCCGCGATGCGTCAATGAAGCCATTCCCGCGCCGACGGTGACGATTTTCGCCTGATAATCCCCGGCGTTCAGCGCAACAGTGCTACCGCTTTTATGCATGAGCGTTTCCCTCGCCGTTATTTCGCCAGGCTGTCCAGCAATCCGGCGGCAACCGCAGGGGCCAGCCCCGGCGCAAGCGGCAGACGTGGGATCACCAGGCAGTGCAGCAGGTGATAAATGTCCTGCTTGCCGTCCCAGACTTTGGTGGTGACTTCGTTATTGGTGTCGAGTTCCTGCCACCACGAGCCGTTTTCGTAGTCCATCAGGTATTTGATGCAGTATTCCCACCACGTCTGATACCAGGTTTCGTACTGCTGTTCGCCCGTCACCGTCCACAGCGCATAGGCCGTCCCCATCGCCTCGACAATCGGCCAGCGCACGCGCTCGCGGACAATCGGCTTGCCGTTCCAGTCGACGGTGTAAACGATGCCGTCGGCCCCGTCCGGTGCCCACGCATCACGGATGGTGGCGTGGAACAGACCTTTGGCATCTTCCAGCAGCCATTCCGGTGGCGTTTCAAAGCGGGCTTCCAGTGCGGCGCGCAGGTGCAGCATCAGACGGCCCCACTCGATCCAGTGGCCTGGCGTGCCACCGTAGGCACGGAAGCGGTGAGCCGGGTTTTCTTTGTTGTAATCGCGAATCGGGTTCCATTGCGTGTCGAAATGCTCGTTAACGCGATACTCCCCTTTGCGGGCGACGTCGTGAATGATCACCGACGCCACGCGCAGCGCGCGGTCGAGCCATTTACGGTCGTGGGTTACGTCATACACAATCAGGAACGCTTCGACGGCGTGCATGTTGGCGTTGCCGCCGCGATAGTCCTCGGTTTTGCTGAAGGCTTCGTCCCAGGATTCCAGGCACATGCGCTCTTCTTCGCTCCAGAAATACTTCTCAATGATCTCAATGGTTTCATCCAGAAGTTTGCGCGCGGCGGGGTGGCCGGTTGTCACCGCGCTGGCGGCACCCAGCAGCACGAAGAAGTGCTGATAACCCTGCTTGGAGGCGTCGATCACCCCTTCGTCGTTCACGCAGGCGTACCAGCCACCGTATTTTTTATCGCGCAGCGGGCCGTTGAGGGCGTTGATACCGTGCTCAACCAACGCGTAAGCGCCCGGGCGGCCCATATTGGCGGCAACGGAATAGGTGTGCAGCATACGGGCGGTGATCCACAGATGCGTGCCCTGATCGGTTTTGATCTGCCCTTTATTGCCGAGCCAGCCGAAGCCTGTCGGCACGGCGGCGTTTTTGCCAAACTCAAAAATGCGATCCGTTTCCTGCTCGAGCCAGCGGTTGTGGCTCAGGGTGTTAAACCATTTCATCGGAATGTCCTTTTATTAGCGGCGGGCCATCATTTCGTCGACGATGTCGCCTAAACGTTGCAATTTCGGGGCAGAAATATCGCTCAGCATCAGCCCGGTATCCGGCAGTCCCACCACCGTGGACCACACCGCGCGCCCGGCCAGAAAACCTGATGCGCCAGCCTGCATCGCCACGCGCACGGCACGCGGGAACAGTTTTTCGTCCACGCCGGAGGAGAGGATCACCCACGGCATACTGATTTGTTCATTCAGCTTCTGCGCGGCGGCCAGCAATTCCGGCTGGGTGCCTTTGCCGTACAGCGGCATCTCGACTTTGTAGAGATCCGCGCCGCTGTCGCCGAGTTCTTTCGCTGCATCCAGAATGGCCTGCTCGCGGTCGAACTTATCGCCACGGCGCGGTGGGCGTACCACGGGTTCGATAATGCTCAGCAACCCCTGGCTGTGGCAGAGCTGGTTAAATTCGCGAACCATCTGCAGGCGCTGCTGCGGGTCTTCATCGCTGCGCCACAGCACCAGCAGCTTCAGTGCTTTTGCGCCGTCGCGTCTCAGCGCCTGCGGGTCGATGTTTTTATCGATCATCACGCTGTCGACGGGAATGCCGTTGCCGGGAATGAACGCATCGGCAGCCACAATCGTCGCGCAGCTTTTGGCGACCGCCTGCTGCTCCACGATCTGGCGGTAGCAGAACTGCTGATCGACCAGAATCGCCGAGGCGAACGGCGACAGGATTTTGGCGGCGCTCACTTTGAAATCCGTCAGGTGCTGATCGGTCACAGGCCCCTTCACGCCTGCCGCCGAAAACATGGTACGCATTGCCTCGCGCTGATCGACCGCCAGCATCGCAAAACCGCCAGAAGGGCGGGCTATCTCTTTCAGGGTGTACTGCGTCATAACATAAGTCCTTGTAGATACGTAAAAATCAGTGGGAGATCCCGGCGCTGGTGCGCACCTGTTGCAGAATGGCGGACCAGTCTTCGCGCCCGCGTCCTGCGGCTCGCGCCTGGTTGTAGACTTCGCGGGAAGCGGCACCGAGCGGCATCGGCACGTGCAGCTGATTGGCGACGTCCAGCGCAATGCCCAAATCTTTGTGGGCCAGGTCAATCATGAATGCCGGGGAGAGGTCGCCTTTGAGCACCTTGTTCGGCCAGGTGGTGGTGAAATGGCCTTTTCCGGCGGCGGTGCCGCTCATCACTTTCAGGGCGACGTTCAGATCCAGCCCCAATGCCTCGCAAAGCGTCGCGGCTTCTGCCGACAGCGCATTCAGCGCAATGCTCATGTAGTTGTTGATGAGCTTCACGCGGATGCCCATGCCGGGGCCGCCTGCGTTAATCAGTTCATTGCCCATCGCCATCAATACTGGCGTGGCGCGTTGTACCTGTTTTTCCGTGCCGCCCGCCAGCAACAGCAGGGTGCCGGAAATGGCGTTGTCGGATGTACGGCCGACCGGAACGTCCATCATGCTGAAACCGCGTTGCTGCATGTCGGCAATGAGCCTGTCCGTTTGCAGCGGGTGAATGGTGGACATGTCGATCACCAGCGCATCCGGCGATAACCCTTCGCACACACCGTGTTCGCCAAACAGCACCGAGCGCACCAGATCGCCATTCGGCAGCATCGTTATCACGAACTCTGCGCCCTTCGCGGCCTGGGCGGGTGTGGAGGCTGGCTGTGCGCCTTTGGTTTTCAGCGCGGCAACGGCCTGCGGATTCACGTCGTAAACCTGGAGCGAATGGCCCTGTTGAAGCAGGTTGCTCGCCATAGGCGCGCCCATTTGTCCTAATCCGATAAAAGCGATGACCGACATAAGGTTCTCCTGATGGATGTCATGTTTTGTCAAAAATTGCGCGTTTGTGTTGTCTGTTTTTGATCGTATTTGTAATTTATAGTCAAAAAATTGACAGCCGTCACTTTTTAAACAATTGGCGAAATTAAAATAGCGGCAGGTTTTTCACGCTAAAGGATTCGCTATGATTCGCATCGCTTGTGTCGGCATTACCGTAATGGACAGGCTCTATTACGTCGGGGATCTCCCAACCGAAGGGGGAAAATACGTGGCGAACAACTATCGCGAAGTGGGCGGTGGTCCCGCTGCCACTGCCGCCGTTGCGGCGGCAAAGTTGGGTGCGAAGGTGGACTTCATCGGCCGAGTAGGCGACGACGACACCGGCACCAGCCTGTTGCAGGAACTGGAGTCGTTTGGCGTCAGCACGCGCTACACCAAACGGTTTAGCCACGCCCGTTCCTCGCAGTCCGCGATTGTGGTCGATGCCCGTGGTGAACGCATTATTGTCACTTATCCCAGCCCGGATTTGCAGGCCGACGCCAGCTGGCTCAACGACATTGATTTCAGCCAATGGGACGTGGTGCTCGCCGATGTGCGCTGGCACGAAGGCACCAAAAACGCTTTCACCCAGGCACGGGCCGCAGGCGTACCCACCGTGTTGGACGGCGATACCACGCCGCAGGACATTTCCGATCTGGTGGCGCTAAGCGACCACGCTGTTTTTTCGGCCCCGGGTTTGCGGCGAATGACGGGCGAGCAGGACTTGCTGACGGGCCTGAAAAAATCGCAAATGCTCACAAACGGTCACGTGTATGTCACCAACGGATCGGAAGGCTGCTTCTGGCTGGAAAATCAGCAGATTGCGCATCAGTCAGGCTTTTCTGTCGACGTGGTGGACACCACGGGCGCAGGGGATGTTTTCCACGGCGCATTCGCCTACAGCCTGGCGCAGGGCGAGGCGGGTGTTGATGGGGTACGCTTCGCCAGTGCCGTGGCAGCGCTAAAATGTACCCGTCCAGGTGGGCGCGCGGGGATCCCCGACTGTGATCAAACCCGCTCTTTTTTGTCACTTTATGTATAAAATGCGGGACGAGATGGTTTTCAGAGGACAACCCATGAGCCTTACCGAACTGACCGGTAATCCGCGCCACGACCAGTTACTGACGCTGATCGCCGATCGCGGCTACATGAACATTGATGAACTGGCGCAACTGCTGGATGTCTCCACCCAGACGGTGCGCCGCGATATTCGTAAGCTCAGCGATCAGGGCTTAATCACTCGCCATCACGGCGGGGCCGGGCGTGCGTCCAGCGTGGTCAACACCGCGTTCGAGCAGCGTGAAGTCTCCTGGACCGAAGAGAAAAAGGCGATCGCCGAAGCGATTGCCGATTACATCCCGGACGGTTCAACCATCTTTATCACCATTGGCACTACGGTTGAGCACGTCGCCCGCGCGCTGCTCAACCATAATCATCTGCGTATCATCACCAACAGCTTGCGGGTGGCGCACATTCTCTACAAGAATCCGCGTTTTGAAGTGATGGTGCCTGGCGGCACGCTGCGGGCGCACAACGGCGGGATTATCGGCCCTGCGGCGAATACCTTTGTGTCAGGATTCCGGGCGGATTATCTGGTGACAAGCGTCGGCGCGATTGAAAATGACGGCACGTTGCTGGAGTTTGACGTCAACGAAGCCAGCGTAGTGCAGGCAATGATGGCGCATTCTCGCCATCTGCTTCTGGCGGCGGATCACACTAAATATCACGCTTCGGCGGCGGTCGAAATTGGCAACGTCGCGCAGATGACGGCGCTGTTTACCGATGACGCACCGGGAAGTGCACTGCAAAACATTCTTAACGTGAATCAGGTTGAAATCGTGCAAGTTTCCGCTGGCGGAGAGGAAGCCGTACAAGCCTGAAGGCTAAGAAAATGCGGGTCAAAAGCATAAGGCTGAGTCGCATTTTCTTTCAGGGCATTTATCCCGGTAGTCAAACTCCCCCTTTCCCGCTACAGTAAAATTTCCACGGCGTGAACGGAGGCAAAAATGCTCTATATCTTTGATTTAGGTAATGTGATTGTCGACATTGATTTCAACCGTGTTCTGGGAACGTGGAGCGATCTTGCCCGCGTGCCGCTGGCCCGGCTAAAGCAGAGTTTTACGATGGGTGAGGTGTTTCATCAGCATGAGCGTGGTGAGATATCTGACGAAGAGTTTGCGAAAGCCATGTGCCACGACATGGAGCTTCCGCTCAGCTATGAGCAGTTTTCCCACGGCTGGCAGGCAATATTTGTTGAGCTACGCCCTGAAGTTATCGACATCATGAATACCCTGCGTGAGCAAGGGCATCGCGTGGTTGTTCTCTCCAATACGAACGCGCTACACACCACTTTCTGGCCTAATGAATATCCGCAAATCTACGCAGCGGCTGACCATGTTTACCTTTCTCAGGAGATGGGAATGCGCAAGCCGGAAGCCAGAATTTATCAGCGGGTGCTTGAGTCTGAAGGTTTTTCTGCCGCCGATGCGGTCTTTTTCGACGATAACGCCGATAATATAGAGGGAGCTAACCAGTTGGGGATCACCAGCGTTCTGGTGACCGGGAGAGAAACCCTACCCAACTATTTTATGAAGTCGTTATGTTGAAAACCGTTCATCAAAAATGTATTCATCATACCCGGCCGCTGGTGGCGTGGAGTAAATTCCTCTGGCGGCGCATCGAAGAAGATAATATGACGACGCTGGCCGGAAACCTGGCCTATGTGTCGTTGTTATCACTTGTGCCGTTGGTGGCGGTGATTTTTGCGCTGTTCGCGGCATTCCCGATGTTTTCGGAAGTCAGCCTGCAAATCCGTCACTTTGTCTTCGCCAATTTTCTCCCGGCAACCGGTGACGTCATCCAGCGCTATATCGAACAGTTTGTGGCTAACTCCAATAGGATGACCGCATTTGGTGCCTGTGGTTTGATTATTACCGCGTTGCTGCTGATGTACTCCATCGACAGTGCGCTGAACACCATTTGGCGGAGCAAGCGCGCACGGCCAAAAATTTACTCGTTCGCCGTCTATTGGATGATCCTGACCCTGGGGCCGTTGCTGGCAGGCGTTAGCCTGGCCATCAGCTCTTATCTGCTTTCATTACGCTGGGCCAGCGAACTGCATGGCGTTATCGATAATGTATTACGTGTCTTCCCATTGCTGCTCTCGTGGCTCTCTTTCTGGCTGTTGTACAGCATTGTGCCCACGACGCAGGTACCGAACCGCGATGCGGTAATCGGGGCACTGGTCGCAGCCTTACTACACGAATTAGGTAAGAAGGTATTCTCCCTCTACATCACTGCTTTTCCCTCCTACCAGCTGATTTACGGTGTGCTGGCCGTTATCCCCATTTTGTTTGTCTGGGTTTACTGGACATGGTGTATCGTCTTGCTTGGTGCGGAAATAACTGTCACTCTCGGTGAATACCGCAAACTCAAACTAGCCGAAGAACAAGAAGAAGCAGAGTAACCATGATTGCATTAATTCAGCGCGTAACCCGTGCCAGCGTCACCGTGGAGGATGAGGTGACGGGTGAAATCGGCCCAGGACTTTTGGTCCTGTTAGGTGTCGAAAAGGATGATGACGAACAGAAAGCGAATCGCTTATGCGAACGCGTACTTGGCTATCGAATCTTCAGCGATGCTGACGGCAAAATGAACCTCAACGTGAAGCAGGCGGGTGGCAGCGTGCTGGTGGTGTCACAGTTTACGCTTGCAGCCGATACCGAACGCGGTATGCGTCCGGGGTTCTCGAAAGGTGCTGCGCCCGATCGCGCTGAAGCGCTATATGAATACTTTGTTGAGCGTTGTCGCCAACAGGAAATGAACACCCAAACAGGACGATTTGCTGCAGATATGCAGGTGTCACTGGTCAACGATGGCCCTGTCACGTTCTGGTTGCAGGTATGAGCCCACTTCCCGGTAGGACGCGGGGGACAAAAGAGAGTGCCATTATGTACCATCTCCGAGTACCGCAAACAGCAGAAGAGTTAGATCAGTATTACCAGTTTCGCTGGGAAATGCTGCGTAAACCACTTCATCAACCCAAAGGCTCCGAGCGTGACGCCTGGGATGCATTAGCGCATCATCAGATGGTGGTCGATGAAGAGGGACGGCTGGTGGCCGTCGGTCGTCTGTACATTAATGCCGATAGCGAAGCGTCTATCCGCTTTATGGCAGTCCACCCTGATGTGCAGGATAAAGGTCTGGGGACGCTGATTGCGATGACTCTCGAGTCCGTGGCGCGTCAGGAAGGGGTTAAGCGTGTAACCTGTAGCGCCCGCGAAGACGCGGTGCCGTTTTTCGCTAAGCTGGGTTTTGTGAATCAGGGCGAAATTACGACCCCGCAAACCACACCGGTCCGCCACTTTTTGATGATTAAGCCGGTTGCATCGCTTGATGATATTTTGCATCGCGGTGACTGGTGTGCTCAGCTACAGCAGGCCTGGTACGATCATATCCCACTGAGCGAAAAGATGGGTGTGCGTATTCAGCAGTATACCGGGCAGAAATTTATTACCACCATGCCGGAAACCGGCAATCAGAACCCACACCATACGCTGTTCGCTGGCAGCCTGTTCTCATTGGCTACGTTAACCGGCTGGGGGCTGATTTGGCTGATGCTCCGCGAGCGCCATCTGGGCGGTACGATTATTCTCGCCGATGCCCATATCCGCTATAGCCGACCGATTACCGGCAGACCAACAGCAATTGCCGATCTGGGCTCGCTAAGTGGCGATCTTGACCGTCTGGCGAGAGGCCGTAAAGCGCGCGTCCAGATGCAGGTTGAGCTTTTTGGTGACGATGCACCGGGTGTGGTCTTTGAAGGCACCTATATTGTGCTGCCTGCTAAGCCTTTTGGCGCTTATGAAGAGGGCGGTAACGAGGAAGAGTAAAGCAAAGGCTCTACTCTTCTTACGTCATTAAGTACAGTGCCTGGCGCTTCGCCAGGCCACGTCTTGCATAACATCACGCGCCGTTTGGCTTACACCTCCCAGTTGGAAAAAACCGTGGATCACGCCTGAGTAGCGCTGACAGGTACACGGCACGCCTTGCTTTGTCATTCTCTGAAACAGCGCTTCGCCTTCATCGCGCAGCGGATCGTACTCTGCGGTGATGATATGCACTGACGGCAAACCGCTAAAATCTTCTCGCCAGAGTGGGCTGGCCTCGGGATGGTGACTATCGGTGCCCACAAGATACATTTCATAGCCCGATAGCAGCGTATCTTTGGTGATGATGTAATCGTCGCCGTTACTGACATAGCTCGTGCTGCGGGCGGTAGCGTCGAGCATGGGGTAAATCAGAAGCAATTGTGCCGGTTGCCATTGTCCGGCGGCTTTCAAGCGCAGAGCGGTTATGAGCACCAGATGCCCACCCGCGCTATCTCCAGCGAGCGTAATGCGCTCAGCGAGCACACCTAGCCGTTCAGCGTGGTGATGAATGAGGTTGGCACCACGCTCAGCGTCGTCGTGAGCGGCAGGAAAAGTATGTTCAGGAGCGAGGCGATATTGAACGGCAATCACCCTGCAGCCGCTGTAATAAGCCAACTGTCGCAGTTGGTTATCGTGTGTGGCAAAACCGCCACTCACGAAACAGCCACCGTGATAATAAATCACACAAGGAAGTAAGGCGGCGGAATTGAGAGGCGAAATCACGCGAAACATCATCCCTTCAAGCACAATATCCTCTGATGTCACATGCAACTCTTTCTCACCAGCCAGAACCGTGCTGGCAATATACCCGGCTCTCCGGTCATCAATATTCTGCAGTCGTGAAGAGGGTCTGCCTGCCGCAATAAATTCGTCTACCAACCCGGCAATGCCATTTTCCAGCGCCATCGCAGTTTCCTTTTGCCTGTATGTTTATACAGTTATATCCTGGTTTTTTGTCGATGAAAACGGGAGCGTTGGGTTATTCGCTAATTTCGGAAAGCGGATCGCAAAAGAAGGATGTGAATATGAACAGAGATAAATTGGCTTGATGATGTGATTAGCCGGACAAGTTTCGCCCGGCTAATGATGCGATTTACTCGCCTTCACCAGGGAACAGGAACGGGTTGATGGAGCTGCGGGCGAACCCTTCCTGCTCCATTCGTGCGTCCAGTACCAGTGAGGCAAGATCGTCTGCGACTGCTTCGACTTTCGGGTCTTTTTCCTGATAAAGAATCTTCAGGTAAGTACCGCAGTCACCGCAGCTTTCGGCTTTGACGGAGGCCTGCTCGTTGTCCAGCGACCAATAGTGTAAATCACGGCTCTGTTCGCAGTTGCTGCACTTCACGCGTACTACGTGCCATTCGGTTTCACACAGGTTGCAGTGGAGATAGCGAAGCCCCTGCGTAGTACCAATTTGTACCATGCTGGAAACGGGCATCGAGCCACAGACCGGGCAGAACTGGCGTTGTTCACCGTATTCAGCGCGGGCTTTCCCCGGAATGAGGCTTGCCATCTGCGCCCAGTAAAGCGACAGCGCGGCCCAAATAAACGGGGCTTTATCGCTGCTGACCGAGGCGAAGTCGGAGGCAAACAGCGCGCTGGCCATTTTCTCCAGCTCCTGTTCGGAGGCCTTTTCCAGGTTCTCAATGACGGCCAGCGCCGGGCCGCTCATTTCAGGCTTCAGCTCGGCAATCATTGATTGCAGCAGAGTGTGCCAGTGCTTGTCGCGTGGCAGAACGTGAATGTCCAGCGGCGGTTTGCCCTGGTCATTCGCTTCCTTCAGACGCGCAGTCAGATCCATCCGCAGCGGATGGTCATACAGCACCACTTCCTGTGCGTGGGCGATAAGCGCGGCAAAGCGCAGGTAGTCGCCTAATGGATTGTTCTCTGCCAGCTCGCGCAGACGCTCAGCACGGCGGTTGTAGAGGTTCTTGAGTCTGGGGAATAGTAACGGCGGAATTACTTCCGCCGTGCGTTTCTCGCTCGAACCCAGCTCATCTTGCGGGATTATGCGGATACTCATTCAGATGACTTTTCCTGTTTCTGGCGGACTTCACGGTACCAGCGCGGGTGATGTTTCTTCGCCCATGAACTGGTTACCCATCCTTCCACCATCGCGGTAATGGTGCCTTTCACCCAAAGGGCGGCGTAAATATGCACCATGATAACCACAATTAACGCCACTGCGGCAAATGAATGCAGCATTAACGCAAATCGGATCACCGGGATTGAGAAAGCAGGCGCAAAGTACGGACGCCAGATAATCACACCGCTCACCAGCAGCAGCACCAGGAAGATAATCGCCGCCCAGAATACGCATTTCTGGCCGAAGTTATAACGCCCGGTGTCACCTACTTCCTCGTTGACGACGATCTTACGAATATTCTTCGCCCAAAAGATATCATCCCGATTGATTAGATTGTGGTGCCAGTAGCGGAAAAACATGATGATAAACGAAGCAAACATGATGACGCCGACAAACGGGTGCAGAATTCGCGCCAGCTGTGGAGTGCCCATGATTTGCATTAACCAGTTGAAGGAAGGGAAGAAAAATCCCAACCCGCTCACCGCCGCCAGAATGAAGCAGAAGGCGGTGACCCAGTGGTTGATGCGTTCCGGCGCCGTGTAGCGCACGATGGTGTCACGTTTTTTCATTTGCGCACCTCATCGTTGTCTTCATGCAGATTGTCTTCTTCCTCTTCCGCGCGGTTTGGACCTACGCCGACGTAGTGGAAGACACTCGCTGCAAACGTTGCGGCAAAGCCGATAGCCGCTAGCGGTTTCCAGACGCCTTTCCAGAATTTCACGGTAGCACTGATTTCCGGGTTCTCCGGCAGCCCGTGATACAGGTTTGGCTTGTCGGCATGATGCAGCACGTACATGACGTGTGTACCGCCCACGCCCGCCGGGTCGTAAAGACCGGCATTGTCATAGCCACGGGTTTTCAGCTCGGCAACGCGTTCACCTGCCAGCACCTTCATATCCTCTTTGGAACCAAAGTGGATAGCGCCAGTTGGACAGGTTTTCACGCAGGCCGGCTCCTGGCCAACCGTTACGCGGTCGACGCACAGCGTACATTTGTAGACGCGGTTGTCTTCCGGGTTGAGGCGTGGCACGTTGAACGGGCAGCCCGCAATACAGTAGCCGCAGCCAATGCACTGTTCAGACTGGAAGTCGACGATGCCGTTGGCATACTGAATGATAGCCCCTTCCGACGGACATGCTTTCAGGCAGCCCGGGTCGGCGCAGTGCATACAGCCATCCTTACGGATAAGCCATTCCAGTTTGTCGTTTTGCTCCACTTCCGAAAAACGCATCACCGTCCAGGATTTGGCGGTCAAATCGGCAGGGTTATCGTAAACCCCGACGTTGCTACCGATTTCATCGCGGATGTCGTTCCACTCTGAACAGGCCACCTGACAGGCTTTACAGCCGATACAGGTGGTGACGTCGATGAGCTTCGCCACCTCTTCCTGGTGATCCCGCGCCTGAGGCGCGGGGGTGAAACCGTTAGTGGCGGAACGACGGATAATGTCTTGAGATTGATAAGCCATAGATCGTCTCCGTTACACCTTTTCCACGTTCACGAGGAAGGACTTAAACTCCGGCGTTTGCGTATTCGCATCGCCGACGAATGGCGTCAATGTGTTGGCAATAAAGCCTTTTTTCGCCACACCTTCATAGCCCCAGTGGATTGGAATACCGATGGTATCGATATCCTTACCGTCTACCTTCAGCGTGCGAATACGCTTGGTCACCACCGCCTTGGCCTTAATATAGCCACGGTTGGAGGAGACGCGGACGGTATCACCATGGGCGATGCCGAGCTTATTCGCCAGCTTCTCACCGATCTCGACAAACTGTTCCGGCTGAGCGATAGCGTTCAGCAGCGCATGTTTGGTCCAGTAGTGGAAGTGCTCGGTTAAACGATAGGTGGTACCGACATACGGGAACTTGTCCGCTTTACCCAACGCTTCCTTGTCGCCTTTAAAGATACGAGCGGCAGGGTTAGAGATAACGTTCGGATGCAGCGGATTGGTGCCCAGCGGTGTTTCAAACGGCTCGTAGTGTTCCGGGAATGGACCTTCCGCCATCTTATCGAGGGCAAACAGGCGTCCCATCCCTTCAGGCTGCATGATAAACGGCCCCACGTTGCTGCCTGGTGCGGCGGCACTGTAGTCTGGAATATCCACGCCGCCCCACTTCGCGCCGTCCCATTTCAGGAGCTGACGCTTCGGATCCCACGGTTTACCCTGCGGGTCTGCGGAAGCACGGTTATACAGAATGCGGCGGTTCAGCGGCCATGCCCAGGCCCAGCCCAGCGTGTTGCCAAGGCCGGATGGATCGGCGTTATCACGACGTGCCATCTGGTTTCCATCAGGCGTCCAGCTACCGGCGAAGATCCAGCAGCCGCTGGCGGTGGTACCGTCATCGCGCAGTTGGGCAAACGAGCTAAGCTGCTGGCCTTTTTTCACGATAACCGCGCCGGTGGCCGGGTCGATAATATCGGCCAGCGCCTTGCCGTTGCTCTCCATTGCCACTTCCTCAGACGCCGGTTCTTCTGGCGTTGAGTAGTTCCAGGTCATGTTTAGCACCTGCTCTGGAACCGGGCCGCCCTCTTCGGCGTACATCTTACGCAGGCGTAAGAAGATACCGGCCAGGATCTCACCGTCGGTCCGTGCAATCCCTGGGGCATCCGCGCCTTTCCAGTGCCACTGTAACCAGCGCCCGGAGTTGACGATAGAGCCGTTTTCCTCGGCAAAGCAGGTCGATGGCAGACGGAACACTTCGGTCTGAATTTTCGATGGGTCGACATCGTTCGACTCACCGTGGTTCTGCCAGAAGGTCGATGTCTCGGTGTTGAGCGGATCGATGGTCACCAGGAACTTCAGTTTCGACAGTGACGCGACAATCTTATTCTTGTTCGGGAACGAAGCGACCGGGTTAAAGCCCTGGCAGATATAGCCATTGACCTTGCCCTGGTTCATCATTTCGAAGTACTGCAGGACGTCATACCCTTTATCCCACTTCGGCAGCCAATCAAAGCCCCAGCTGTTTTCCGCCGTGGCTTTATCGCCGTAGAAGGACTTCATCATTGAGACGAAGAATTTCGGGTAGTTGCCCCAATAGTTAACCTGACCATCCAGCAACGGTTTTGGCGTGTTGGCGGTGAGATAGGTTTGCAGGTCAGCCTGTTTTTCGCTTGGCAACGTCATATAGCCTGGCAGGCTTTGTGACAGCAGGCCAAGGTCAGTTAGCCCCTGGATGTTGGAGTGGCCGCGCAGGGCGTTCACACCACCACCGGCCATCCCCATGTTGCCCAGCAGCAGCTGGATCATCGCCATGGTGCGGATGTTCTGTGCGCCGATGGAGTGCTGAGTCCAGCCCAGTGCGTACAGGAACGATGCGGTTTTGTCGTGAGCGCTGGTTTCTGCGATGTACTCACAGACCTTCAGGAAGTCGGCTTTCGGCGTACCGCAAATCTGTTCAACCACTTCCGGCGTATAGCGGGAAATATGTTGTTTCAACAGATTCCAGACGCAGCGTGGATGGCTGAGGGTGGTATCGCGTTTAGCGTGACCGTTCTCATCCAGCTCGTAGTTCCAGGAGGTTTTATCGTATTTACGCGCTTCTGCGTCATAACCACTGAACAGGCCATCGTCGAAGCTAAAGTCTTCGCGCACGATCAGGCTGGCATTGGTATAGGCCTCGGTGTACTCACGGTTGAATTTTTCGTTATTCAACAGGTACAGCATGACGCCTGACAGGAAAGTAATGTCAGTACCGGAGCGAATAGGGGCATAGAAATCCGCCACTGACGCGGTACGCGTAAAGCGGGGATCGATAACAATCAGCTTCGCGCCATTGTGGATCTTGGCTTCCATCGCCCAGCGGAATCCCACCGGATGCGCTTCTGCCGCGTTCCCACCCATCACTACGATGAGGTTGGCGTTCTTCATGTCGACCCAGTGGTTGGTCATCGCACCGCGACCAAATGTTGGAGCAAGACTTGCTACCGTTGGTCCGTGTCAGACACGCGCCTGGTTGTCGACCGCGAGCATACCCAGCGCGCGAGTGAATTTCTGTGTTAAATAGCCGGTTTCGTTACTGGATGCTGATGCGCACAGCATACCGGTGGAGAGCCAACGGTTGACGGTCGTGCCGGCATCGTTTTTCTCAATAAAGTTGGCATCGCGGTCGGCTTTCATCAGTTTAGAGATGCGGTCAAATGCCTCATCCCAACTGATTTGCTGCCATTTATCGGAGCCTGGCGCGCGATATTCTGGATACTTCAGGCGGCTTTCGGAGTGGATAAAGTCCACCAGACCAGCACCTTTCGGGCATAGAGCACCGCGGTTTACCGGGTGATCTGGATCCCCTTCGATATGGAAAATTGAGGCTTTCGCGTTTTTTGCGCCGTCGCCGAGGCTATACATTAAAAGCCCACAACCGACAGAGCAGTAAGTGCAGGTGTTACGGGTTTCGCGGGTGCGCAGCAATTTGTACTGCCGTGTTTCCGCGAGTGCGATACCTGGGGCAAAGCCCAGCGCCGCTGCCGTGGTTCCTGCCATACCGCCAGCGCAGATCTTAAAGAACTGCCTTCTGCTGACCTGCATGGATCGCTCCTTGTTTCGACATTGTCATTGCTTGTAGTTTTTCTTCGCCGGGGTGTGGCAAAGGCACTGAATCCTGCTATGCCCTCAATTCCAGGAGGGCTTTGATTCAGAATACCACATTATCGGTAGGCTTGTTCTAATGCGGTTAATGGTAGGTGAATGGATTTTGCTCGAATTAACATTGAACTGCGATGTTGATCGCAATTTAGTCTGATTTTTGGTGCATTTGAGGACATTATTAACAGCATTAACCATTAGGGGTTATGCGCCGTTCGCCAGGCTTTTTTCGCGATATGGCATCAAAAATAGGAATTGTGCGTTATTGCACCACAAACTTGATCCATAATAAGCCTCAATTCCCTCATCTTGTGATGGAATAGAGGCCCCGTATTTCCCGACGTTGTTCAGAGTATTTGCCGTGTTTAATTTTAAAGATGAAGTCGAACCTAAACCCACGCTGCAGTTGATTGGTGCGGTCGAGCGTTCTGTCTTCAGAAGGCCACACATTATGCAACCCACCCAGGACATTCTTGCTGAAGAAGTTCCCGTTGCGTTGGTCTACAACGGCATTTCGCACGTCGTGATGATGGCGACGCCGAAAGATCTGGAAGCATTCGCTATTGGCTTCTCGTTATCTGAAGGCATTATCGAGCATCCACGGGAAATCTTCGGTATGGACGTGGTTCCTGCCTGTAATGGCATGGAAGTTCACATTGAACTCTCCAGCCGCCGTTTTATGGGGCTTAAAGAGCGTCGCCGTGCGCTTGCTGGACGCACGGGCTGTGGTGTTTGCGGCGTTGAACAGCTTAACGATATTGGTAAACCCATCAAGCCGCTGCCTTTTAGCCAGACGTTCGATTTGGCCTACCTCGACCATGCGCTTCACCATTTAAACGACGTTCAGCCGGTCGGTCGCGAAACGGGTTGTACTCATGCTGCTGCCTGGATTATGCCATCGGGCAAGCTGGTGGGGGGACATGAAGATGTGGGGCGCCATGTGGCGCTCGACAAACTGCTGGGGCACCGGGCAAAAGAAGGCGCCATTTGGCAGGCAGGAGCTGCGCTGGTCTCCAGTCGCGCCAGCTATGAAATGGTGCAAAAGTCGGCGATGTGCGGCGTCGAGATCCTGTTTGCCGTCTCTGCGGCTACCACACTGGCGGTGGAAGTGGCTGAGCGCTGCAACCTGACGCTGGTCGGTTTCTGCAAGCCGGGAAGAGCGACGATTTATACCCATCCACAGCGATTAATCGGTGCTTGATTTATATTCAATTATTTTGACAGATAACAGCAAATCCTTCCGCTTTTAGTTGATTAAGATGTGACCTATTATTTATCACATCAAGGCGACACGCCTTATCCAAACAACTAAATTAAAGGGTTTATATCATGAAAAGCATCAAAACTTTCGTCGCAGTTATCGCTCTGGCTACTTCTTTCGGTACTTTTGCAGCACAAACTGTGACTGCAACCGCCTCTACTATTGACGGTGCAGAAGCGAAAATTGCTGCTCAGGCTGAACAAGCAGGCGCAAGCTCTTATAAAATTACTCAGGCTTACACCGGTAACCGTGTGCACATGACGGCTGAACTGACCAAATAAGCCACTAGCTACTGTCGAAAGAGCGCCCCAGGGGCGCTTTTTTCGTTTCTACCGTTTGAGCAATGCAATGAAGTCGTTGTAGCCGGTTAGCCCGTGAATCATGTCAGCGGGAAGGCTATACAGAACGCTTGCTAAATAACTGAATACTTTTAGCTCACTGCGCGCGTCGGCGGCAGCGCATGCGACGAGCAGGTGGTGTACCGGCTCATTGTTGACCAGCAATGGGTGGTCTAGCGTGATAAAAAATCCGCGAAAATGGCGGCCCTGTTCGCTCCAGCAGTGAGGGATTGCCAGATGATTGACGATCAAATTCTCGCCTTCTTCTTCCCGGGCGCAGATTCTCTGTGCTTCATCGTCTGTGATCAAACCCAGCGCTGTGAGTTGGCTGCATATCTGAGTGGTAATGCTTTGCCATGATTCATCAGGTGTATTGGCATAGTGAAAACTGCCCTGTGACGAAAAGAAACGCTCCGGCTGCTGGCGAATAAAGGCAGTGGTGAGGAAATTTTTGATCTGCTCAGTACCCGCTGATGTAATGATATTTTTAATTGTCAGGACGTTGTTGAGTGAATCCTCCAGCAACTGGTGGCTGTTATTGACGATCAGTATGGGCTCCACTTCCAGACTCATTGCGGTCACTTCTGAAGGTGTTCGCGCAATCATCACTCGGCAATTTAAGACGTCCCGCTCGATAGCCAGCTGGTTAATCGTTGCAATGGCATTCTGGTCGGACAGCAAAATAATGGGCTGGCGTTCGTTTTGATGCCTTTCCAGCGCACAGGCAAAGTAAAGCCCTATGAGATCGCTATCGAATAGTGGGATATCGAGCTTTTCGCGTAGCAACGCCAAAAAACGCAGACTCATGTCGAAAGCGGCTGGCCATGCGGCCTTCAGGTTGTTCATGCTGCCTTGTCGATGTTCTGGTAGCCACACGGGAGCGGATAGGCATCTGAGCAGGTGCCCGGTAATGTTTTCGATAAGCGGGTCGTCGATGATATTTAATGAGGTGACGCCAGGAATGCTTTGCAATAGTGAGACAACAGTATCTGAGGAGATAGCCATCGCCTGCCGCCGTTGTTTTTCCAGAAGGCCCGTCAACGTTCTGAATGTTTTATTGCTAAGGTAAATGTCAGCCTGCTCTACCGCATTCTTCAATGAGAAATGACGAGATTCTGGCCAGATGACCGTGAGCTGATTGCGCAGAGCATAGACTGCCAGAATCAAGCTAGTGAGGTACTCACCTGAAATTTGAGGATAGGCATCAATAGCCCCACATGCCGCGTAGAGTTTTTCAATATTGCCTGTCGTAATGCCTGGAAGTGGAATTAATAGGGGATCACGCTTCAATAGGTTTGCCAGCAAAATAATGCGTTTATCTTCTGGAACATCGATGAAGTGCCCCATTCCTGGACGGCTACTCAGGCAAAAGGCCCGCTCGTAGCGTTGCTTCAGGCGCAGCAATTTTTCTGCCACCCAGGTTTCAGGCAAATTCAGCGCTGCGGCAAGTTCTACTCGTGGCGTGAAGGTGTTAAGTAGCAGAAACGCCAGCAACCGATCATCATTATCATGACGTTGTAAAAGTTGGAAAAAACTGCGTCTGTCGGCGATATCTAGCTGATAGCCAGCACTACCGCCGGGCTGAATGCGGGCCCGGCCGCTGAGCGTAAAGTTTAGGTAATCAATGTCGCGCAGAATCGTACGGCTTGATACACCGGTTTGCCGTGCAAGTTCGCTTAGCGAGCTGGGCCGCTGTTCGAGAATGTCCACGAGTTTTAGCTGGCGTTCACTGAGCATCAGGGTACCTGACGAAAATCGCGAAAGGCGTTGACGGTTTCGGCATTAAGCGAGATGAGCAGCTCGTGTACTAACGTAAACAAGGCATCGTAATCTGTTAAGGAAATCATACCGCTGTTGGCGTGGAGGTAGCGGGTAGGCAGGCATAACGCCACAACCGGCCGGCCACCGCCCATGACGTTATAGCGGCCGCCATCCGTCGCGCCGGTTTTCATGGTGGAGAACTGGAGTGGCGTACAGCTGCTTTGGGAACAGTTTCTTAGCGCATAAATCAGGCGCTGATTAGGGAAATAGCGCTTATCAAACAGCATTAGTCCCGGACCATCGCCCAGCCTAAGCGGGTATTTGATGCTGTCGATACCGGGTACATCGCCTGCTACGGCAGTGTCCAGTACGATGACAAGATCAGGTTTGATATGTTCTGCGGAGGTTTGCGCTCCGCGTAAGCCGACCTCTTCCTCGACGCTGCCAACGCCGTAGAGAGTGATGTCTGGGTTATCAACGGCCTGTATGAGCTCAGCCATCAGCGCGCAGCCTACGCGGTTATCCAGCGCCTTGCCGACGATTTTATCTTTCCCCCAGCGAGCAAAATTCGCTTCGGGACTAATAAAATCGCCGATCGCAATGCCGAATTTCTCTACGTCCTCGCGGCAATTCGCCCCGATATCAATGAACATCTCATCAAATGACAACGGCTGTTGTTTCTGTTTTTCAGTCAGCGCATGTGGTGCTACGGAACCAATTACGCCAGGAATCTTGGCACCTGAGCGGCAACGAATAGTCACCCGGTGATTAAGCATCGACTGATTCCACCAACCGCCGATGGTGGTGAAGCGAATAAATCCACCTTCATCGATGTGAGTCACCATAAAGCCCACTTCATCCATATGGCCGACGATGGCGACTTTTGGCCCGCGAGCCCCTTTTCTGGCAACGAAGCTGCCGAGACCATCAAAGCTGATTTCGTCAACACAGTCTTCCAGGGCGTGAATTAAAATTGAGCGAACTTCCTGTTCATCCCCGCTGACGGCGGTGGCTTCGCATAACTGCTGTAGTAACTCAATGTTCATGGGATAGCTCCTGCTGCGTGGCTTTACGTCTGAGCCACAATCCTTTCAGAATGATGATGAGCAAAATGTTGAGTACCAGACCAATCGCCAATACCAGATAAAATGCGCCTACTGGAGACATCAAGCCGATCAGCGGATCAAAAATACCTAAACCTGGAGCCAGCCGTTTTATCCCGAAGGCGATCACCAGCATGCCGGTAATACCTCCAGAGAGCGTATTCGCGGTAATCATCGGCAGCGGTGCGGCAAGGGCGTAAGGAATGGCTGGTTCTGTGGCAACCGTTGCACCAACGACAATTGCGCTGCTGGCAGCAGCCTTCTCTTGTTGAGTAAATAATTTGGGTGCCAGGTAGGTGGCAATACCCGCCGCGACGGGCGGCATCAATGCCACGACGCCAACAATGGCGTACCAGTCATAAATATGTTTTTCCAGCAGAGAGAAACAGAAGAACCAGGCGGTTTTGTTGATTGGCCCACCCATATCGAAGGCCAGCATCGCCCCAACAAGGAAGGCGGCACCCATTTTCATGGAAGGTGGAATCGTATTCAGGAAGTGAAGCAGACCGCCCATGATATCTGACATCACAGGACCAACAACGTAGTAGGTCAGCACACCGAAAATCAGCAGAGTGACGAAGGGGATTAGCATGGAGCCGAGCAAAGGCTGCAGTGCTTTACCAAGGCGCACTTTGCGAAACCACAGGACGAAATAGCCGATTGCCAGCCCCAGTACTACCGCGCCGAGAAACCCCGCGCCGGACTGTGTGCCCAGCAGGCCCTTATCGTTGGCGAGGTAACACACCAGAAACGCAGGCGCGAATGCGGGTTTATCGGCAATCGACCATGCGATATACGCTCCCATAATGGGGATCATAAAGGTGAAACCCAGATAACCGATAGATTCGACCACCCAGGTAAACGACGGCGCGCTTTTCGACATATCGGTGTAGGGAAGGCCGAACTGCACCAGCATATTGGCAATAGCAACCAGAATACCGCCACCGATAACAAAGGGTAGGGCCGCTGAAACACCGGCCATCAGGTGGCTCATCACGCTGCCTTGTGGTACATCCTGCTGACCCAGCTTCACGCTACTATCTGCGGTGAAAAGCTGTGAATGTGAAGGCAATTGCGAGAATATCTGGTCGATATTCTTCAGTGCTTGTGAAATAGCAATCTCATATACTTTTTTCCCCGCGAAACGCGCTCGGTCTTCACCGCTCAAGCCGCGTCCAGTCGCCAGAATAACGTAATCAGCGGCGGCGATTTCATCATTGGTCAACCGGTTTTCGACACCGCTGGAACCTTGAGTTTCGACTTTAATCGTATGGCCGAGCGCACGGGCTTTTTGCTCTAGCGCTTCTGCAACCATGTAGGTGTGGGCAATTCCAGCAGGGCAGTTGGTGATCGCCACTAAACGTAAGGATGACGCCATGGCTATTTCCCTATGAGGTTAAGGTTTGATTTAACAAAGCAAGTACCTGGTCGGCATCGCCCTGTTTCAGCTGGCTGATAAAATCCTGATGGATAATTTTTCGGCACAGGGTGCCGATGATTTGGACCTGGGCGTCTTCACCGGTTTGCGGTACGCCAAGGCAGATCCAGCAATTGACGGCCTCGCCGTCGCTGGCCTTCCAGTCAATGAACTCAGATTTTCTGGCGAACAAAACAAAAGGCCGCTGTACTGAGGCGCTTTTGCCATGAGGGACGGCGATGCCGGAGCCGAATCCGGTGGAGTGCATTTTTTCTCGCAACAGCAGCGTTTGAAGAAACGCCTGACGGTCGGTGATATGCCCGTTGTGAAAAGCCATATCTGCCAGCTGTTTAAGAATGGAATACACACTATTGCCCTGAATATTCAGGTTGATGCACTTTGCTGTAAGGGCGGGCACGGTGGGGCTCCATTAAAATAGGTGAAGCCCAATTTTAACGACGCGCGTAGAGGGTGATGAGCGGCAATATGTCAGCCGTCTATGACATTTTGCTTAATAAGTAAGCGTGGACTTTGTGCGGCAGCCCACAGTTCATACGTAGTGAAACGGTAGATTTTGGGATTTTTTTGAAGGGAATAATGTCGATTAAAATTAAGTCAATTATTTTGACTGAGATCAGCAAATCCTTCCGCTTTTAGTTGATGAAGATGTGACCTATTATTTATCACATCAAGGCGACACGCCTTATCCAAACAACTAAATTAAAGGGTTTATATCATGAAAAGCATCAAAACTTTCGTCGCAGTTATCGCTCTGGCTACTTCTTTCGGTACTTTTGCAGCACAAACCGTGACCGCAACCGCCTCTACTATTGATGGTGCAGAAGCGAAAATTGCTGCTCAGGCTGAACAAGCAGGTGCAAGCTCTTACAAAATCACTCAGGCTTACACCGGTAACCGTGTTCACATGACGGCTGAACTGACCAAATAAGCCGCTAGCCACTGTCGAAAGAGCGCCCCTGGGGCGCTTTTTTAGTTTATACCTGCTAGACGCAATAGCGCTGTGACGATAGCCGCCGCAAAGATCACCACGATTAACGGCGCCTTACGCCAGGCAAGAAAAACCGCAAATCCCACCCCCAGTACGCGTGCCATTCCGGAGAAGTGTTCTCCTTCATAAAATGTTGTCGCCAGTGCGACGGAAAAAAGCAGTACCGTTGCGGCATCAGAAAGTAGCGCCTGTGAGCGTTCTGAAAATGCCAGACGATTTCCCAGTTTTGCACCGCCAAGGCGCATGAGATAAGTTCCCACCGACAGAATGACAATACCGGCAATAAACAGCGTCATGTTTTCCATTATTTTTTCCTCGCCAGCAGGCCAAACAGGGACAACAGCACCGGTAAGCCAACCGGCGCAAAAGGCACGCTAGCCAGCGAAAGCGCAGCACCGCTGCAGGCACGAATAAGTGTTGTGCGGTTTTTAAAGGCGGGAACCACTAACGCAAGCAAAATGGCTGGGAATACCGCATCGAGGCCGATGGTTTCTGGGGCGGGTAAGAGCTTGCCCACTGCCGCGCCAAATAGTGCGCCCAGCGGCCAGAAAAGTGCGACACCCATTCCACATAGCCAGAATGCGGCTTTGCGCTGTTCAGGTGTGGGTTGTGAGAGGCCAAAAACGACGCTCTCATCATTCATGATATGGCAGCCAATAAAGCTGGCGGTGCGACGCCCCACGAGATCTCGCACCGTTACGCCAAATGGGATGTGTCGGGCATTCACCAGCAGCCCTGCGGCGGCGGCGGCGAGTGGATTACCTCCGCTGGCAACAATACCGATAAACATAAATTCTGATGCGCCCGCAAGCACAGAAACTGAAAGCAACAGCGGAACCCAAAGCGGAAATCCATACGCCATTGCCAGCGAGCCGTAGGAAACGCCCACGACGCCGACGGCAAGGCAGACGAGGAAAATGGCTTTAATCGTACCGCCTTTCAGGCAGGAGAACATTTTCAGAGACATCTAAGTTTACCATATCGAACGAGATCTCCATTATAATGAACGAATCAGAGTGGTAGTTCAAGGCGAACGATTTGTTCGATATATAAAACGATGGAGTTGTGTATGACACAGCCAATCAGCGTGATTGCAAAAAGTCTGGTCCGTGAACGTGCAAGGACGGGGCTGTCTTTAGCTGAAATAGCTCGCCGTGCCGGTATTGCTAAGTCTACGTTGTCTCAGCTTGAAGCGGGGAACGGTAACCCAAGCCTCGAAACGTTGTGGGCGCTGTGCGTGGCTCTGGGGATTCCCTTTGCCCGCCTGCTTGAGCCACAGCCGAACAAAACGCAGGTTATTCGTCGTGGCGAGGGGACTAAGGTGATTGCCGAGCAGGCAAATTATCAGGCCACGCTGCTCGCCGCCTGTCCGCCAGGCGCACGTCGTGATATCTATCTGCTAACCACCCAACCTGGTGCGGATAGAATTTCGCATCCTCACCCGCCGGGTTCGGTTGAGCACATTATTATCACACAGGGGCGAGCGCTGGTCGGCTTAACCAGTGGGCCTGAAGAACTGGGTGCCGGAGATTATATTTGCTATCCGGCCGATGAAGAGCATCTGTTCAAAGCGCTGGAGCCGGATACAATGGCACTGCTGGTAGCTGAACAAAATTAAAAGATGAACGGATACGATAATACATATATATAATCGTATCCGTTAATAATAATCATATCGCTAGACAGATATTATATTTTTATTATTTTAATTTAAAAATAACCATCCTTGATATTTATCGACAGTAGTGACTCTTTCTTCATTTTCAGTGTTATCTCGCTCACGATCTTTAAGTAGCCGTTGTTTACGCGCTAAAATTTATTAGCTAGTGTGCTTGGGTCAGCTTAAAAATGTGTTTATTTAAGTCTGAACATTTTGTTTTCTGGTTAAATTACAAAAACATTCATCGTTATTATATAAATGCGCACGGAATCTCTCCTGGGATTTCAGAGGTATTCTTTATTTCAAGGAAAGTGAATAATGAAGAAATCGACCTTAGCAATCGCTATTGGATTATTATTAGTGGCCAATACCGGTTTCGCTAAAACAACGAAAATGACGTTGGAACAGCGACTGGAACAGTTAGAAACACGTCTGGAAGCCGCAGAAACGCGCGCCGATCAGGCGGAGCAGAAAGTGCAGGACCTGCAGGTTCAGCAGGCAACTGAAATTAAAGAGATTAAGGCCGCACAAGGCAATACGCCGGTGAATGGCCAGACGCCAGCGGAAGAAACCAAGAAAAACGCCTCAACGCCAAACCTGATACTTTCAGGCTATGGCGATCTGAAAATCTATGGTGATGTCGAATTCAACATGGATGCAGCAAGTAATCATGGCGTACTGGCTATGACGAATCCGAATGGCAGCGATCCCTCGAATGAAAAATGGGATGTAAATGGCCGTATACTGCTCGGTTTTGATGGTACGCGTAAATTAGACAACGGTTATTATGCCGGCTTCTCAGCGCAGCCGCTGGGCGATCTCTCCGGTTCTGTGAATATCGATGACTCAGTGTTCTTCTTTGGTAAAGAAAATGACTGGAAAATTAAAGTGGGTCGTTTTGAAGCCTACGATATGTTCCCGCTTAATCAGGATACCTTTGTTGAACATTCAGGAAATACCGCGAACGATCTTTATGACGACGGCAGCGGCTATATTTACATGATGAAAGAAGGTCGTGGTCGTTCTGATTCTGGCGGCAATTTCCTGATGAGCAAGCAGATTGATAACTGGTACTTTGAATTAAACACCCTGATGGAAGACGGTACTTCGCTGTACCAGGATCAGCAATATCACGGGCGTGATATCGATCAGCAGAAAAACGTCATCTATCTGCGTCCCGTTGTGGCGTGGTCTGCAACGGATAATTTCACCGTATCTGCGGGTATGGAAAGTAACGTTATTAATAACGCTTACGGCTATACCAACGGCCAGGGACAGTTTGTCGACCAGTCTGACCGTACGGGCTACGGCTTAACCATGACCTGGAACGGGCTGAAGAGCGATCCGGATGATGGCGTCGTGATTAACGCGAACACCGCCTACCTTGATGCGGATAACGAAAAAGACTTTACCGCGGCGGCTAACGTGCTGTGGAAACGCTTTGAATTGGGCTACATTTACGCCCATAACAAGGTTGACGACTATGCGGGCGTCGTGTGCGACAACGACTGCTGGATTAACGATGAAGGGACGTATGATATTCATACTTTCCATGCGTCGTATCAGTTTGCTAACGTCATGGATATGCAGAACTTTAATATCTATCTCGGCGCGTATTACTCCATCCTGGATAGCGATGGCGATAACCATAATGGTACCGGATCTGACGATCGTTACGGTGCACGCGTTCGTTTCAAATACTACTTCTAATGCCATAAAAGGCCTCTGCAAGCAGAGGCCTTTTACTTTTAGCGCACTAAGCCAGGTAAAACACCTCTTTTAACTCTGCGCTCACCGGGCTGTTATCCGGATTGGCGGGCATCACGTCAGCCATGTGTTTCCACCAACGCTGGCACACCTCGGTATTGGCAACCGCGTTCCAGCGCTCTTCGGATTCGATCTCCACGCTGGCGAACAATAGGTTGCGCTCTTTATCGAGGTAAATAGCGTAATGGTGGGCACCGTGTGCTTTTAGCACGGCCTCCAGCTCTGGCCAGATTGGGCTATGGCGTCGCTGGTATTCCTCGTGTGCGTTGGCGTTAACCTGCATCACAAAGGCTTTGCGGATCATAATGCCTCCAGATACAGCTCGCGAACTTCGTCGCGGCTGGCGGTGCGTGGATTACACGGTGCGCAAGGGTCAGCCAGCGCTTTATCCAGCCACCCTTCGATATCGGCTTTAGTCACACCCAGTTTGCTGAATCCTTCCGGAATCCCCACGCGAGCGCTCAGTTGACGGATGGCGTTGATGGCTTCCATGCTGGCTGTTTCATCGCTCATATTGCGCGTATCGACGCCCATTGCCTGTGCGATGCGGGCAAAACGCGCGATCGCATTAGGACGGTTAAAGTTTTCAATGATTGGCAGCAAAATAGCGTTACAAACGCCGTGCGGCAGGTTGTGAGTTGCCCCCGGCTGGTGCGCCAGCGCGTGAACCAGGCCCAGACCGGCGCTATTAAACGCCATGCCGGCCAGGTACTGACCAAACGCCATCTGCTCGCGCGCTTCGAGGTTATGACCGTCGTCGACGGCTTTCGGTAGCCACAAGGTAATCAGGCGAATGGCTTCCAGCGCGTTGGCATCGGTGAGTGGATGCGCCCCGACGGAAACGTACGCTTCCACCGCGTGGGTCAAGGCATCCATACCGGTTGCAGCGGTCACGGAGGCTGGGATATCCAGCATCACGCTGGCATCATCTACTGCGATATCCGGGATAATGTTGGAATCAATAATGACTTCTTTCACCTGGCGCGCGGTGTCGATAATCACAGCATTACTGGTCATCTCTGCGGCGGTACCGGCGGTGGTGTTGATGGCCACCAAATGCACTCCGGCATTGACCACTTTGCCAACACCGGAATAGGCGGTGGAGGGACCAGGGTTGGCGGTGAGGATCTTAATCGCCTTGGCGGTGTCTATCGGGCTACCGCCGCCGAAGGCGATGATATAGTCACAAGACTCCGCCTGATATGCCGCATAACCTTTTTGCACCAGTTCTTCCGTTGGGTTGGGGAAAACCTCGTCGAACAGATGGTAAGACATTTTATGTGCGTCTAATGCGGTGAACAGGCTGTCCAGTAAGCCGAGCTTCACGAGCTGACCGTCGGTGACGATCAGCGCTTTGCCCCATTGCTTCCCGGCAACCAGGTTAACCATATCAGCGATAGCGCCCGCACCGTGCAGGCTGATTTTTGGCAGTGCTAACATAAAACTCATGGTGTTTCTCCTTGATACCTATTTTGTGAAATCCTGTCTTCCCCTCATCCTGTGGGGTGAGGGGGAAATTTAAATTCGTCGCCGCTGCGTGATCCGACGGGTGATGATCGGCAGCGAAATCACCACAATCAGCATCGCGCCGATGATTATCGACATTACGATGCCGGGCACGTTAAGCAGGCTCAGGCCGAAGGTGACCAGCCCCATCAGGAATGCCGCAATAATCACGCCGACCATGCTGCCGGAACCGCCAAGAATATTGATGCCGCCCAATACCGCCATCGTCACCACTGCCAGCTCCCAGCCCATGGCGATGGTTGGGCGCGTGCTGCCCAGACGTGAAGTCAGCAGCACTGCCGCAAGCCCCGACATCAGACCGACCAGCGCGAACAGCATCAGGTTGTGACGCTTGACGTTAATCCCGGAATACCAGGCGCCGGTCGGGTTATTGCCGATGGCGTAGGTGCGACGGCCAAAGTTGGTCTTGTGTAACAGGAAGGCAAACAGGGCGGCGAGTACGATAAACAGCGCGAACTCGAATGACAGCGCGCCCCACACGTAGCCCTGTCCAAACCAGGCGAAACTCTCCGGATATTTATTCAGCGCCTGATCGCCCAGCAGAATGTAGGTGATCCCGCGATACAGGCTCATGGTGCCGATGGTGATGACGATGGAGGAGAGGTTAAAGCGTGTCACCAGCAGGCCATTAAACAGACCACACAGCAATCCAACGACCAGCCCCACGCAAACCAACAGTGGAGTGTCGACGCCAGCAGCGGCGCAAAAGCCCATCAGCGTTGAGCTCAAAGCGATGGTTGACGCAACGGATAGATCAATTTCGCGAGCGATTATCAGCATCGCCATCGGCAGCACGATGATTGCCTTCTCGGTGAAATTGAACGTGGCGTCCGAGAGATTCCAGATATTAAGGAAGTACGGCGACGCCAGGGCGTTGACGACAAATACCAGCAGGGTAACTGCCAGTAAAAAGCCTTCCCAACACAGCAGTCGCTGAACAAACGACGGCGCAGCGATCTCGGTTTTAATCTCTTCCGGCATCATAATTTTGCTCATGAGCGCACCGCCTGTTTTTGTCGAGCCAGCGCGGCATCGCGCAGAATCAGCCGTCCTTTGCGCTTATTACCGCGTTCATTCAACAGCACCGCCACCACGATCACCGTGCCGGAAATGGCCATCTGCCAGAATGGCGAAATGCCAATCACCGGCAGGGCATTGTTGATAATGCCGAGGAACAGCGCCCCACACAGACAACCGATGACGCGGCCGGTGCCGCCCATGGTACTGATGCCGCCAATCACACAGGCGGCTACCACCTGCAGTTCGAAGCCGTTGGCGACGTCAACATAGGCGACGGCAAAGCGCGAAATCCACAAGTAGCCGCAGAACCCGGCCAGTGCACCGGAGAGGCAGAAGCTGACGAACTGCATTTTCCCGGCGTTGATTCCGGTGTAGTACGCCGCAGTGGCGTTGCCGCCGGCGGTGTACAGTGCACGCCCGGTACGGCTAAACCGCAAGAAATAGCCGACCAGAACGACGGCAGCGATGGCGAACCAGCTCAGCACCGGCAAACCCAGGAGCGCGGCGCGCGGCAGGCCGAGGAAATCGGCACTCATTTGGTGTGAATTCACCCAGCCGCCGTCGGAGAGCAGGAAGATAATGCCCCGGTAGATACTCATGGTGCCCAGCGTTACCACGATAGCAGGGATGCCCAGCTTCCAGACCAGCAGGCCGTTAATCATTCCCATCACCAGCCCCAGGGTGGTTGCCAGCAGCAACAGCGCCCAAACGGGAATAGCCGGGTAGTGGAAATTGAGCAGAGCGACAATCATCCCGGTGAGCGCCAGGTTGGCGGCCATCGACAGATCGATACCTTTGGTCAGTAGCACCATCATCTGCCCCAGCGCGAGGATGATTAAGATGGCGGTATCGTTGAACATCTCGACCAGATTACCCGGGGAAACAAAAGATGGGACGCGGCTGCCAATCACCGCCACCATCAGAATGATGACGCCCGCCAGCAGCGCTTCGCGATGCTTAAATAAGGATTGCCACATTTATGCTGCCTCCTTACCTGCACCGCTTGCGGCGCTGACGATGGTTTCTGCGGTGGCTTCGCCAGCTTGATATTCGGCGACTATCAGCCCTTCATGCATAACGATAATGCGGTCGGCCATGCCCATTACTTCCGGCAGTTCCGACGACACCATAATCACCGCCAGTCCCTGCGCCACCAGCTCAGACATAAACTGATGCACCGCAGCTTTGGAGCCGATATCAATACCTTTGGTCGGTTCATCGAGGATGATGACGTCCGGATGGGTGGCCAGCCATTTTCCGATCACCACTTTTTGCTGGTTCCCGCCGGAAAGCGTCTCCACCGGCTGTCGCCAGCTAAAGGCTTTTACCTGCAGGCGGCGCGCGTACTCGTCGGCTAACTGCCACTCGCGGGCATCGTTGAGCACGCCGCGAGGATTGAGTTTGCTTAATTGCGGCAGGCTGATGTTCTGCGCGATAGGCAGCTCGATAATCGCGCCCTGCTTTTGTCGTTCTTCCGGCACGCAGACAATCCCGGCGTTGATGGCGTCGGCGGGCTGGCGGAAATTGACCGTATTTCCGTTAAGCACGATTTGCCCAGATGACGGATGTGTCACCCCGGAAAGCGCCTGCATCAGCTCGGTCCGTCCGGCACCGACCAGACCATAAAACCCGAGGATCTCACCTTTACGCAGCGTAAAATTGATATGGGCAAACTCGGTGGGGTGACAGAGATCGTTGACTTTCAGCACCGTCTCGCCCTTCTCGCAGGCGATTTTTGGGTAGGTTTGGGTAATCGCGCGCCCGACCATCATGGCGACCATGCGTTCTTCGGTAATGTCGTTTATCGTACCGGAGCCGACGTACACGCCATCGCGCAAAATAGTGTAGTGATCGGCCAGCTCGAAGATTTCATCAAACTTATGCGAGATAAACAGGATGGCTTTACCTTCCTGTTTTAAGCGCTCAACGATCTGGTAGAACTCCAGAATTTCATGCTGGGATAGGGCGGCAGTCGGTTCGTCGAGGATCACCACCTGTGCTTCAAACGACAGCGCTCGGGCGATGGCGACCATATGGCGCTGGGCGATGCTAAGGGTTTTCAGTATGGCGCGTGGGTCAATCTGCACGTCGAGGCGGCTTAAGATGGCGTGCGCTTTCTGGTGCATGGCGGGCCAATCGAGCTTTTTTAACCAGCCTTTATACAGATACTGGCCGACAAAAATATTTTCGGTGACCGACAGTTCATCGAACAGTACGGTTTCCTGATGGATAGCGGTGATACCGATTTTGTGTGCCGAATCCGGCGTCGGTAGCGAAATGGGGATGGCTTTATAGAGAATTTCACCCTCTTCGGGCTGATAGATGCCGGTCATGACTTTGACCAGCGTCGATTTTCCCGCGCCGTTTTCACCGATTAAGGCGGTGACTTTTCCGGGCCAAAGATCGAGCTGCACATTTTCAAGCGCGCGCACGCCGGGGAAAACTTTGGTTATCCCCTTAAGCTGTAGCAAAGGTGTCGACATGATAGTTCTCCATCGTGGGAGGTTTTGTAGGACGGGTAAGCGAGAGCGCCACCCGCCGGTTTGCCGGATGGCGCGGGGCTTATCCGGTCTACAAAACGCATCAGAAGATTTTTGAGAACTTATCAATATTGCTGGCATCGTAGACGAACGGCTCAGACATCGCGCCGCTGCCGTCAGCATCCAACTTCACTTTGCCCAGTTTGCCCATGCTGGCTTCGGTTTTCGTGGCGGATCCTTTGACCAGATCATCGGCAAGATAGGTAGCGGCGTAGCCCAGATCGATGGGGTTCCAGATGGCGAAACTTTTGCTGGCACCGGACTTGATTGCGCCCGCCATTTCAGACGGTAGCCCCAGCCCGGTGACGTACACTTTGCCGATTTTGCCCTGGTCTTTTACCGCCTGTGCGGCAGCGACAATGCCGACGGACGAGGGTGAAACGATGACTTTCAGATCGGGATAGGATTTCAGCAGGCCAACCGCTTCGCGGTAGCTTTTATCTGACAGATCGTCGCCATAGGCTACGGTCACCAGATTAATTGACGGGTAGTTCGGTAATACTTTCTTCATCTCGGCAATCCAGATGTTCTGGTTGGTCGAGGTTGGCGTGGCGCTGAGGATGGCGACATCCCCCTTATCCACGTTCAGCGCTTTGAGCGCATCGGCAGCCAGCTTGACGTTGGTTTCGCCAATAAGCTGGTTGTTTGATGGATTCAGGTGGATCTGACGCCCGCCGGCGGCGACGCCGGAGTCCCATGACACGACTTTAATGCCACGCTGCATGGCTTTTTTCAGCACCGGGACGACCGCATCGGGATCGTTGGCGGAAATAGCGATCGCATCGACACCCTGGGCGATCAACCCGTTAAGCACTTCGATCTGTGCTTCGGCAGTGGTGGTAGTGGGGCCAGTATAAATGACTTTAACATCTCCTAACTCTTTGGCAGCCTCCTGAGCGCCGACGTTTGCGGCCTCAAAGAATCCATTGCCTAATGACTTTGCCACCAGGGCAATTTTCACTTCAGCTAAAGCGGAACCGGACAACGCCAGGGCGGCAACGGTGAGGATGAAGCTTGCTTTTATTTTCATTGCTTGTACTCCACGGTTTTGAGTTAGTTGGTTTGCAGGTAACAGAATTTTTCCCCTGCGGATCGTTGCCCGCAGGGGTTATGCGATGTTCTTACTTGTACAGATTTAACGCGCTGGCCATCGGGGTCACGCCAAAGCGCTGGCCGAGGGCAATCAGTTCTTGCTGGGTGATGGTCTGCTTCATGCCGCCCATCGAGTACACCTTCACCAGGACTTCGGCAGATTTTTCGGCGGTATCAATCAGACCGAAAGCCTCATCGAGCGTTGGACCGCTGCCAAAGACGCCGTGGAACGGCCACAGCACCAGGGAGTGCTGCTGCATCGAAACGGCGGTCGCCTGACCGATTTCATCGGTACCCGGTACCATCCACGGCAGAATGCCGACGCCGTCGGGGAAGACCACCAGACACTCAGTGCTGCCCTCCCACAGTTTGCGGGTGAACAGCGCGCTGTCGTTTTCCAGCACGTAGGTCAGCGCAATCAGGTTGGTAGCGTGGCAGTGCATGATCACGCGGTCTTTACCATCGGTCAGCTTGATACGTTCACAGTGTGACAGGAAATGCGCAGGCAGCTCGGAGGTTGGTACCGCTTCGTGAGTCAGCCCCCACAAAATATGGTAGCCCGCACCGTCGCTATCGACTTTCACTACGCCGAGATTTGCCGCGGGATCAAGCTGAACGTTACGGAAGAACTTACCGGAACCGGTCACGATAAACGGCGTATTAGCCAGCATTGGCATCGGCTGGCTCAGGGCGATATAGCGCGGTTTCGCGTGGAAATCGGCGGTGAATGGCGCGATATCGACCTCGTCCAGACGCAGGGTCAGGTTGCCGCCATTCCGCTCATCCCAACCTTTTAACCAGGCGTCGGAAGTGGCTTTGATCATCCCCTGGACGAACCAGGAATCGGTAATTTTCTGCATAATCTTGTTGTCCTGTGTACTTTGATGCCCGATGGCGCAGCGCCTATCGGGCTGGCAATGACTGTTATTGGTGTGGGTTTTCCCCTCTCCCTTTTAGGGAGAGGAGGAGGGTCACTCACCCACGCTTGCTCAGAATCGCTTTCTCGTAGCCGCGCACGCTTTCCAGCCACTGGCTACCCGCCGGAGTGTCATTGCGCTGGCAGTACATTTCCCACACCGCCTGCCACGGCAGGCATTTCTGTTCTTCCAACAGTGCCAGACGGGCGGTGTAGTCGCCGGAGGCTTCCAGCTGGCGCAGCTCGGCGGTTGGCTCCAGCAGCGCGCGCAGCAAGGCTTTCTTCATGTTGCGGGTGCCGATAACCCATGCGGCGATACGGTTGATAGAGGCGTCGAAGAAGTCGAGGCCAATGTGAACGCGGTCAAACAGGTCATGGCGGATGATTTCACTGGCGATGGCCTGGGTCTCATCATCCAGCAGCACCACGTGGTCGCTGTCCCAGCGCACGGGGCGGCTCACGTGCAGCAGCAGGCGAGGGACATACAGCATAGCGGCGGAGATTTTGTCGGAGATCACTTCAGTAGGGTGGAAGTGACCCGCATCCAGGCACAGTGCGGTTTGGCGGCTGGTGGCGTAACCCATATAGAATTCGTTAGAGCCGACGGTGTAGCTTTCCGCGCCGATACCGAACAGTTTGCTTTCCACCGCATCGATGTGGTGCGCCGGGTCGAGTTTTTCGCTGATCACTTCATCCAGCGCGGCGGCCAGACGCCGGCGCGGTGCCAGACGGTCAACGGTGACATCTTTCATGCCGTCCGGGATCCAGATATTCATCACCGATGGCGTTCCTAACTGCTCGCCAAAATAGGCGGACACGCGGCGGCTGGCTTTACAGTGATCGATCCAGAACTGACGGATTTTTGGGTCGGCGTGGGACAGGGTAAAGCCATCTGCGCTCAGCGGGTGTGAGAAGCATGACGGGTTGAAATCGAGACCCAGCTTGTGTTTTTTCGCCCACTCCACCCAGTTTTTAAAGTGCTCTGGTTTGATTTGGTCACGTGCAACCGGGGTATCAGACTCCAGATAGATGGCATGCAGATTCAGACGCTTTGGCCCTGGGATCAGGCTCAGCGCCTGTTCCAGATCGGCACGCAGCTCGGTGGCGTTACGCGCTTTTCCCGGATAGTTACCGGTCGCCTGGATCCCACCCGTTAAATTGCCTTCTGGATTTTCAAAACCCGCGACGTCATCACCCTGCCAGCAGTGCATCGATACAGGTAAACGGTCGAGCTGGCGTAACGCTTCTTCGACGTCGATACCGACGGCGGCATAGCGCTGTTTCGCGAGTTCCCAAGCTTGGTCGAGTTGAGTGGTCATGCGCAAAGCTCCTTTGTCTGTCGTTGTTGCTGAAACTGCGCAACATAGCGGGCAATTTCATGGTCTGGATTAGGGGTAAAGGTGGTGAGACCGTAGTTTCCGGTGACCACCTTGCGGAAATCGTCAACGTTGGACAGTTCGTCCAGCGTCATTAATTGGATGCCGATGTTGCCGAGGGTGGAGGCCTCGATGGGGCCCGCCACCACGGTGATGCCGCAGGCGTCGGCGCACAGCTGGTTAAGCAGTTGGTTCTGGCAGCCGCCGCCAACAATATGCAGCTGGTTAAAGGGCTTACCGCGTAACTGTGCCAGCTCGTTGAGTACGTCGGCGTAAAGCAGGGCGAGGCTATCGAAAATGCAGCGCGCGAGTTCAGCGGCGGTCTCGGGGACCGGCTGGGCGGTTTCACGGCAGGCGGCCTGAATTTCGGCGCTCATATTTTCTGGATTGATAAAGCGGTCATCGTTTGGCGTAATCAGGCTGCGGCAGGTCGGCAGCGCCGCCGTTTCGGCAATCAGCGCCTGTAGGTTACTGATGTTCTGCTCTTTCAGTACGCGCTGTAACAGCCACAGCCCCATGATGTTTTTCAGCACCCGGTAGCGGCCTTCAGCGCCGCCTTCGTTGGTGATGTTGGCGCGCTGCGCCTGTTCGCTGGTGTAGGGCTGTTTGCTTTCAAAGCCCATCAGTGACCAGGTGCCAGAAGAGAGATAGGCGGCGTCAACGCTCGCCAATGGTGAGGCAATGACGGCGCTGGCGGTGTCGTGGCTAGCAACGGCAACCACCGGAATATGATTGCCCTGCGGGCAGATCCAATGCCCCACCACGTTGCCCGGATGCGTTGGTGTGCCAAACCACGATGCCGGTGCGCCGGTCCAGTTCAGCAGGTCTTCATCCCAGTTATCGCTGTCGATATTAATCAGCTGCGTGGTGGTGGCGTTGGTGTATTCCCAATTCATTTTGCCGGTCAGACGATAGCCAAAGTAATCAGGGATCAGCAGCGCGTGAGCGGCCTGTGATACCAGCTCGGGCTGCTGTTCAACCAGCGCGCGCAGCTGGTAGAGCGTATTAAACGGAAGAAATTGAATGCCGCTGCGACGGTATATTTCACCTTTGCCCAGCTGATCCATGGCGATAGCCATCACACCATCGGTGCGACCGTCGCGGTACGACACGGGCAACCCGACCCGCTGGCCTTTTTTGTCCAGCAGCACGTAGTCCACGCCCCAGGTATCAATACCGATGCTGTCGATAAGAATGCCTTCCTCGCACACTTTATTCAGGCCAGTGCGGATTTCGGCTTCCAGGCCGTCGATGTCCCAGGTCTCAAAACCGTCCTGTTTATGCAGGCTGTTTACGAAACGGTGGATTTCGCGCAGTGAAAGCGAACGCTGCTCGGCATCAAAACGCGCCAGCATTACACGTCCGCTTGAGGCGCCTAAATCGACGGCCACACAATGGCGAAAAGTCATGGTAAGAGTCCTTCTATGAGTCATTACCGCTCAGTCTAGAAAAAGGGCAAGAAGACAACCTTCTCACTACTGACAGGCGAAATAGGGCGCTGGCAAGAAAGCAAAGATGAACGTGAGAGAGTTCACAAATTCCTGCGATGAGGCGGCGTTGAGGGGGTGTGATGGTGACCGCATTTCCCGATCTTTCCGGCTGTTTCTTGAAAAAATGACCGGGTTTGCGCGCTTTGCTGTCAAAACGTCAAGGTCAGATCGGTCATCGGATATTACTATCCTGATAACTTTTCTCATCTGTCGGGAGTCGTTATGACCGTACTACACAGCGTGGATTTCTTCTCATCAGGTAAGCTACCCGTCGCTATCGAACCACGACTTCCGCAGGCTGCATTTCCTGAGCATCACCATGATTTCAATGAAATTGTTATTGTTGAACATGGGTCAGGTATTCACGTGTTTAATGGTCAGCCACATACTATTTGTGGTGGCACCGTTTGCTTTGTACGTGACTTCGATCGACACCTGTATGAACACACCGATAATTTGTGCCTGACTAACGTGCTATATCGTGCGCCAGATGCCTTCCAGTTCTTGTCAGGTCTCCACAAATTGCTGCCGCAGGAGCAGGACGGCCACTACCCTTCCCATTGGCGCGTAAACCAGAGCACGTTGCAGCAGGTCAGGGCGATTGTTAGCCAGATGGAAGACGTGAAGGACAGTACCGATATGATGTCGCTGGCTAACCGCGAAATTCTGTTTATGCAGCTGTTGGTTCTGCTGCGTAAAGGCAGCCAGGAGCAGGGAGCGGAAGATAACGACGCGCGCCTGAACCAGCTGATGGCCTGGCTGGAGGAGCACTTTGCGCAAGAGGTGTGTTGGGAAGAGTTGGCGGAGAGCTTTTCGCTTTCTCTGCGTACGTTGCACCGCCAGCTGAAGCACTGTACCGGGCTGACGCCGCAGCGCTATCTCAATCGTTTACGCCTGATTAAAGCCCGCCATCTGCTGCGTCACAGCGATGATAGCGTCACTGATATTGCCTATCGCTGTGGGTTTGGCGACAGTAATCACTTCTCGACCCTGTTTCGCCGGGAATTTAACTGGTCACCTCGCGATATCCGCCAGGGCCGAGACACGATGCTTCAGTAACGCGAAGATAATCACCGTTTTTTACCTCAAAACGGCTAATAATAAAGAGTTGTTAGCCGTGAGGTATCCGCGTGTCAGGTCAGCTTATTCTTCGAAAAACCGACTTTTTTGCCAGCCCGACGCAGGCCGTCGCGGTGGCAGACCGCTATCCGCAAAATGTCTTTGCCGAACACACCCATGATTTTTGCGAGCTGGTGATGGTCTGGCGCGGCAATGGACTACACATCCTTAACGACCGTCCTTACCGCATTACCCGCGGCGATCTCTTCTACATACGCGCCGAAGACAAACACTCCTACGCCTCCGTTAACGATCTGGTTTTGCAGAATATTATCTACTGCCCCGAGCGTTTAAAGCTCAACGTTGACTGGGTTTCGCACATTCCGGGTCTACACGGCTCGCACTGGGCGCCGCACTGGCGTATTGGCAGCACCGGCATGGCCCAGGCGCGGCAGATTATGACCCAACTGGAGCAAGAGAGCCGTAAAGATGACGCGCTGGCCAATGAGATGTCTGAGTTGTTATTTGCTCAGCTGGTGGTGTGTCTGACTCGCTACCGTTATGCCACGGATAATCAGGCGGCGACGCAGAGCGAAGCGCTGCTGGATAAACTGCTGACGGTGTTGGCCGGCAGTCTTAATCGGCCGTTTGTGCTGGATACTTTCTGTGAACAGCAAGGCTGCAGTGAGCGCGCGCTTCGCCAGCAATTCCGAAGCCAAACCGGGATGACGGTGAATCACTATCTGCGCCAGCTACGGATTTGCCATGCGCAGTATCTGTTACAGCACACCGAAATGCTGATTGGTGAAGTCGCCATGCAGTGCGGTTTTGAAGACAGTAACTATTTTTCCGTGGTGTTTAACCGCGAAATCGGCGTCACGCCGGGACAATGGCGGCAACGCAGTCGCATTGCCGCCTGAGAGACTTAACTGGCCATTCCTAAGCCCACAATGTTGGCCGCGATGATAATCACCACGCAGCCCAGACTCAGCACGCTGACAGGGCGTCTGCCCGCATTTTTCCACTCTTTCAATACCAGGCCGACTAAACCGCCGCACAGCACGTAGAAGCTCATGTGCAGCATCCAGCTCATGTAGTCATACTGCGCGGGAATACTGGCGTGGCCCCAGGCGTAGAAAAAGAACTGGAGATACCACATTAACCCGCCTAGCGCCGACAGCAGAATGTTGCTGACGATAAGCGTTTTTGCCAGCGAGAAGTCTGCTTTTATCGACAAGTTTTTGACTTTTGCCAGACGGATAAAACAGAAGCCCAGATTGACCAGTGCGCCGCCGCCCATAATGACCACATAGCTAGGTAAGGCGGTATACAGGGGATCGACGCCTAATGCGGCTGCGGCCTCATGCATCGGTTTGGCGGCGTTCATTGCAAAGGACATCCCGGCGGAGAAGATGCCGCATATGACGGCCAGCACCAGGCCTTTCTTCAGATTAAACTCTTCCGCTTTAATCCCCATTTTGCGTTCTTTTAGCTGGCCAGCCCGCGTCACAATACTGACGCCGATGACGGCAACCAACACGCCGAGCAGCGTCATCTGGCCGCCTTTAGTGTGGATAAGCACGCCAAACTGGCCGTTAATGATCGGGGTGAGCAGCGTACCAACAATCAGCGTAATGCCAATGGCAATACCGATCCCCATCGACATGCCGAGATAGCGCATGGTCAGGCCATAGTTAATATTACCCACTCCCCACATAGCGCCGAATAAGAATACCGGCAGGAGCGTTGAAGCACTAAATGATTGGTAGTAAGCCCAAAAATCGGGCAGCAGCAGGGCGCTGATAGTCCAGGGAAGCAGTATCCATGAGACGATTCCACCAATCGACCACATGGTTTCCCATGACCAATTCTGAACTTTTTTGAACGGGGCATAGAAACAGGCTGCACTGGCCGCACCTATCAAATGCCATAAAATACCCATCGTAATTGCATGGTTCATTACTTTTATCCTCATCCATTTTTATCGTACTAATCGTCTTCCAACGGGATGAGTGTAAAAATTAGTCAATTTTTTGACCTTCCGGTCGTTGCCATTCTGGAGTGAATACTGGCAGCCAACGGTGCAATCGGCTGTTCTTCCTCACAAAATGCCAACCATAACGCTTGGTTATATCCTTATAAAAACTACGGCATTGATAATCATTTTCAATATCATTTAATTAACTATAATGAACCAACTGATTACGCGGCGTTTACAGGTTTGCCGCCCGACAATAATGGAGATGATTATGAGCTATACCCTGCCATCACTGCCTTATGCGTACGATGCCCTGGAACCGCACTTCGACAAACAGACGATGGAAATCCATCACAGCAAACACCACCAGGCTTACGTCAACAACGCTAACGCAGCGCTGGAAAGCCTGCCGGAGTTCGCTTCCCTGTCTGCGGAAGAACTGATCGCGAAACTGGATCAACTGCCGGCGGATAAGAAAACCGTTCTGCGCAACAACGCAGGTGGCCACGCTAACCACAGCTTCTTCTGGAAAGGCCTGAAAAAAGGCACCACCCTGCAGGGTGACCTGAAAGCCGCTATCGAGCGTGACTTCGGTTCTGTTGATAACTTCAAAGCTGAATTCGAAAAAGCAGCAGCGACCCGTTTCGGCTCCGGCTGGGCGTGGCTGGTGCTGAAAGGCGACAAACTGGCTGTTGTTTCGACTGCTAACCAGGATTCCCCGCTGATGGGTGAAGCGGTTTCTGGCGCATCCGGTTTCCCAATCGTGGGTCTGGACGTGTGGGAGCACGCTTACTACCTGAAATTCCAGAACCGTCGTCCGGACTACATCAAAGAGTTCTGGAACGTGGTGAACTGGGACGAAGCCGCGGCACGTTTCGCTGCTAAAAAATAATTTGCATTGCCGGTCTGTAGAAGCGAGTCTGATGGCTCGCTTTTTTTGTATCCGCGTAAGGAGCAGCAGATGCATTATCCGGTTGACGTGTTTATTGGCACAATCCGCGACTACGACGGTAGCCGCCCTAGTGCCATCGCTAAAGTACAAATCGATGGTGAGCTGGATCTCACCGATTTGGGCCTACAGGGCGATGAACAGGCCGAAAAGAAAATTCACGGCGGCCCTGACCGCGCGCTATGCCATTATCCCCGCGAACATTATGCCGAATGGGCACGAGATTTCCCTGAGCAGGCGGCTTTATTCTATGCCCCGGCATTTGGGGAAAATCTGTCGACGGAAGGGATGACCGAACACAATGTGTTTATCGGTGACATCTACCGCTGGGGGGAAACGCTCATCCAGGTCACTCAACCGCGCTCTCCCTGCTTTAAGCTTAACTACCATTTTGCCATCAGCGACATGGCGTCGATTATGCAAAACAGCGGCAAAACGGGCTGGCTGTATCGGGTGATTGCGCCGGGCAAGGTGTCCAGCGATGCGCCCTTGGAACTGGTATCGCGTTTGAGCGATGTGTCGGTGCATGAGGCGGGGGTGATTGCCTGGTCGATGCCGTTTGATGATGACCAGTATCATCGCCTGTTGAGCGCCGCTGGGCTGTCGGCGAGCTGGAGCAGAACGATGCAAAAACGCCGTATAAGCGGCAAGATTGAAGATAATTCCCGAAGACTATGGGGTAAATAGGCGGAGATCGCCCAACGCTAACGTTGGTGAGAGAACAAAAAAATCGGCCTGCTTACGCAGGCCGATATTATTTTAGGTTCGCTTATACAGTGGTAACCACAGCGTCAGTCGTAAACCGCCCAGCGGGCTGTCGTCGGCCTTAACCCAGCCGCGGTGCTGCTGAATGGCGCTTTCGACAATCGCTAATCCAAGCCCTGTACCGCCAGACTCGCGGTCGCGAGCCTCGTCAGTACGGTAGAACGGACGGAAAATCTGCTCGCGATCGTCCGGGCTGACGCCTGGACCATCATCATCAACGTGAACGGTGATACCGTCTTTATCGACGGAGAAACTCACGGCGATTTTAGTGTGTGAGTAGCGCAACGCGTTGCGGACGATGTTCTCCAGCGCGCTTTCCAACGCGTTTGGGTTACCGTACAGCGGCCATGGACCCGGCGGATAATCAACGCTAAATGATTTACCCATCTGTTCCGCTTCAAACGCAGCGTTGTCCAGCACTTCGCCCCACAGTTGATTGGCTTTGAGCGTTTCGCTCAACAGCGCATTCTTCTGCTGATTACGCGACATCACCAGCATGTCGTTAATCATGCTATCGAGGCGCTGTGCTTCCGTTTCGATGCGCTCAAGCTCTTTGCTTTCACCGCTGCGGCGACGCAGCAGGGCGGTGCCCAACTGCAGGCGCGTTAGCGGCGTACGCAGCTCGTGGGAGATATCGGAAAGCAGGCGCTGCTGTGCGGTCATCATCTGCTCCAGCGCCATCACCATCTGGTTAAAGCTCGCGCCAGCGGCTAAGAACTCCTGGGGCCCGGCTTCGAGTTCCGGATGCTGACGCAGGTTACCCTGAGCCACTTCATCGGCGGCATTCTTCAGCTTACGTGCTGGCTTCGCCAGGCTCCACGCCAACCACAGCAGCAGCGGGGCGCTGACCAACATCGTGACAATCAGCAGCAGCAGCGGCCTATCAAACAGCAAGTTGATAAAATCGGACTGCGAGCTGCTGGCCGGACGAATCAGGTATAACTGGTAGTTATCTTCACCATCACGGATAGAAAACGGCCCGACCAACTCGACGCGGCCGTATTTTTTCTTCTGTGGGTGATCGGAGTTGTCAGATTGGCCGATAAAGTTACGAATAATCTGCATCTCGTTGCGTTCTGCGCCGATCACGCGGCCTTCGCTGGTGACCAGCAGCAGACGCTGGCCTGGCGGTGCCCATTTATCAATTGCGCGGAACAGCCGACGCCACCACATCAAATCATTCGGGGGATCGTTAGCCAGTTCTTCTTCAACGTGCTGCTCGATCATCAGGCCCTGGCGCTGCTCGCTATCCAGCAGCTCCGTCATCTGGCGTGAATCCAGCTTTGGCAGCATTAAAACCAGCATCAACACCAGCGCTAGCGTGAGCCAGAAGATGGCGAAGATGCGTGCGGTTAAACTTCCAATCATGAAGCGGAGACCATCAGGTAGCCGCGGCCACGCAGGGTTTTAAACCATGGATGACCATCTTTGCGCTCAGGCAGTTTCCGGCGCAGGTTAGAAATATGCATATCGATAGCGCGGTCGAACGGCGTTAAGCGTTTACCCAGCACTTCCTGGCTTAAGTGTTCGCGCGAAACGACCTGACCCAGGTGCTGAGCGAGCAGATAAAGCAGGGTAAATTCGGTACCGGTAAGCTCCAGCGTCTGGCCATCAAAGCTGGCTTCCTGGCGACCTGGATTTAGGCTTAAGGAATCAACTTCAACGGTCGGTGAACTGGTATCGCTATTTTGCTGCTGCTCGCTCCAGTGTGAACGGCGCAAAATAGCGCGTATACGCGCGACCAGCTCGCGATCGTTAAATGGCTTAGGCAGATAGTCATCTGCACCTAATTCGAGGCCTAAAACGCGATCCAGCTCGCTTCCGCGTGCGGTCAACATAATGACGGGTGTCTGGTGTGTCTGTCGTAATTCTTTCAGCGTGTCGATACCGTTCTTTTTCGGCATCATCACGTCGAGTAAAAGTAGGTCGATGCTGTCATCAATCAGCGCTAACGCCTGCTCGCCATCGTGGGCTACCAGAACGTTAAAGCCTTCCATATCAAGCAGTTCCTTGAGTAACGAAGTTAACTCTCGGTCATCATCAACTAACAAAATTTTATTCATATTTTAATCCCTCCGAGGCAGAAATTACGTCATCAAGGCTTGCTAATCCATGACTTTACGTTGTTTTACACCCCCTGACGCATGTTTGCAGCCTGAATCGTAAACTGTCTCTCGTTGATTCGCGACACAAAAGTTTTTGGGAGCATGTGATGCGCAATGTTATCGCTGCCGTCATGGCCTCAACGCTGGCATTCAGTGCACTAAGCCAGGCCGATGAAGTCGTCACCAGCGTTAACTGGCACCCGGCGGAAGCTAACCCGCTCAGTAATGGCCAGGGCCATATGTTCGACGGTATTAGTTTAACCGAACATCAGCGTCAGCAAATGCGCGATCTGATGCACAGGGCACGACACGAGCGTCCACCTGTTAATGTTAGCGAAATGGAGACAATGCATCGCCTTGTCACCGCAGAAAAATTTGATGAAGCCGCTGTGCGAACTCAAGCCGAGAAAATGGCTGAGGAGCAAGTGAACCGCCAGGTTGAAATGGCGAAGGTTCGCAACCAGATGTACCGCCTGCTTACACCAGAGCAGCAAGCGGCTTTAAACGAGAAGCACCAGCAGCGCATGGAGCAGCTGCGTGATGTTGCACGGATGCAGCAAGGTTCGAGTAAAACCCTGTTTAGTAGCAATACCCGTAGCAACCAGTAACAACCCTGTTTTTCCTTGCCATAGACACCATCCCTGTCTTCCCCCACATGATGTGGGGGTTTTTTTTGTCTTAAATTCGTCACCGCGCACTGCTCAGACATTCCGCTATAATACGCAGATCTAAGGGCGGGAGTGTTTATGAATCAATCTTATGGCCGACTGGTCAGTCGCGCGGCGATAGCGGCAACGGTGATGGCGTCGCTGTTGCTGATCATTAAAATTTTTGCGTGGTGGTACACCGGTTCGGTGAGTATTTTAGCTGCGCTGGTCGATTCGTTGGTAGATATTGCCGCCTCGTTGACCAACCTGCTGGTGGTGCGTTACTCGCTGCAGCCGGCGGATGAAGAGCATACATTTGGTCACGGAAAAGCGGAGTCGCTGGCGGCGCTGGCGCAAAGTATGTTTATTTCGGGATCGGCGCTGTTTCTATTTTTAACCGGGTTTCAGCACCTGGCGCGTCCTGAGCCGATGAGCCAACCGGGCATTGGCGTCATTGTGACGGTGATTGCGCTCATCAGTACGTTAGTTTTGGTGACGTTTCAGCGCTGGGTGGTGAGAAGAACACAAAGTCAGGCTGTACGTGCAGATATGCTTCATTATCAGTCTGATGTTATGATGAACGGTGCGATTCTTATCGCACTCGGCCTCTCCTGGTACGGCTGGCATCGTGCAGATGCGCTGTTTGCATTAGGAATTGGCATCTATATTCTATATAGCGCGTTACGCATGGGATACGAAGCGGTTCAGTCGTTATTGGATCGTGCTCTACCCGATGAAGAACGACAGGAAATTTTCGACATCGTGACCGCCTGGCCGGGCGTAAGCGGTGCTCACGATCTCCGAACGCGGCAGTCAGGGCCGACCCGCTTTATTCAGATCCATCTGGAAATGGAAGATGACCTGCCTCTGGTTCAGGCGCATTACGTTGCCGACCAGGTTGAGCAGGCGATTTTGCATCGTTTCCCCGGATCCGATGTGATTATTCATCAGGATCCCTGCTCTGTTGCCCCGCAGGGAAACAGAACAATTTGAACTTTCGCAGTGGTTGTACAAAACGTGAGCTATACAGGCATTATTTGTATAAATAACCGCCGTTTAGCCTGACCTGAATCAATTCAGCAAGAAGCGCTTGATATACTATCTCTACATAGAGTCGTTCTCTCCCCCGTTTTAATGGGAGCGCTTCGGGCAGAAGAATTAATTTTTAGCATTCCTAAGTTCAGAGGTAGTCATGATTAAGAAAATCGGTGTGTTGACAAGTGGCGGTGATGCGCCGGGTATGAACGCCGCCATTCGCGGTGTTGTGCGCGCAGCGTTGACGGAAGGTATAGAAGTCATGGGTATTTATGACGGTTACCTTGGCCTGTACGAAGACCGTATGGTTCCGCTCGACCGTTACAGCGTGTCCGACATGATTAACCGTGGCGGCACATTCCTGGGTTCCGCGCGCTTCCCGGAATTCCGTGATGAAAACATTCGTGCCGTGGCTATCGAGAACCTGAAAAAACGCGGGATTGATGCGCTGGTGGTTATTGGTGGTGATGGTTCCTACATGGGTGCCGTGCGTCTGACCGAAATGGGCTTCCCATGTATCGGCCTGCCAGGCACCATTGATAACGATATCAAAGGTACTGACTACACCATCGGTTTCTTCACTGCGCTGAGCACCGTCGTAGAAGCAATTGACCGTCTGCGTGACACCTCTTCTTCTCACCAGCGTATTTCCGTTGTTGAAGTCATGGGTCGCTACTGCGGTGACCTGACTCTGGCAGCTGCGATTGCGGGCGGCTGTGAATTCATCGTGGTTCCTGAAGTTGAATTCAAACGTGACGACCTGGTTGCTGAAATCAAAGCCGGCATCGCGAAAGGTAAGAAACACGCGATTGTGGCGATTACCGAGCACATGTGTGACGTTGACGAGCTGGCGAAGTTTATCGAAACTGAGACTGGCCGTGAGACCCGTGCGACCGTCCTGGGTCATATTCAGCGCGGTGGCTCTCCGGTTCCTTACGACCGCATCCTGGCGTCCCGTATGGGCGCATACGCGATTGAACTGCTGCAGCAGGGCTTCGGCGGTCGTTGCGTAGGTATTCAGAACGAGAAACTGGTTCACCATGACATCATCGATGCTATCGAAAGCATGAAGCGCCCATTCAAGGGTGACTGGCTGGAATGCGCTAAGATGCTGTACTAATTCGCCGCTTGCCCGGAAACGGGTAAAAAAACGGACGAAAAAAAAGCCTTCTCATTGAGAAGGCTTTTTTGTGGGGCTTATTCGATATCCAGCGGATCTTCCGACAGGATAATGCCGGTATTATCGGCGTAGAGATGGTCGCCGGAGAAGAAGGTCACGCCGCCGAAATTGACGCGGACGTCGCTTTCGCCAATGCCTTCACCGGCAGAGCCTACCGGAATGGCGGCAATCGCCTGAATGCCGATATCCAGTTCTTCTAAATCATCAACCTGACGTACCGCGCCGTAAACCACAATGCCTTCCCACTCATTTTGCGTGGCCAGGCGGGCGAGGTCGGCATCGATCAGCGCGCGACGAACAGAGCCACCGCCGTCGACCAGCAAAATGCGGCCCCGGCCGTTCTGTTCGAGCAGATCGTACAGCAACCCGTTATCCTCGAAACATTTCACGGTGATGATTTGTCCACCGAACGACAACCGTCCGCCAAAGTTGGAGAACAGGGGTTCTACGACGTTGACATCTTCCTGGTAGATGTCGCAAAGCTCGGAAGTATCGTATTTCATAGGATTAACGCTCAGTTGCTGCGAGTGATTTTAGTATATCGCGCTCTATGCATTGTTGGCAAAATCATCAATTGTTAATTGATATTTGTCAGTTAAGCCAGCACCTTGCTCAGCACAATCCCGATGACGAACAGCAGGTTAGTGAGCAACGCGCCTTTTACCGTCCGTTCAAGCATTGGTGGCATCGCCTGCGGTGAACGTTCGTTCATCACGTAGCGCGCCTGTTTCACCAGCAGCGGGGCACTCAGAACGAACAGCCAGCCCCACGGGCTGTGCAGAGAAATCAGGTTAAACAGCGCCAGGCAAACCAGCGTCCCGATCAGCAGGCAAACGTGATAACGACGCGCATTAATCGGCCCTAAACGTACGGCCAGGGTATTTTTACCGTTCTCACGATCGCTGTCGATATCGCGCAGGTTGTTGATATTGAGCACTGCTGTCGCCAACAGGCCGCAGGCGGTCGCAGGCAGGATAATCGCGCTGCTCAGGCTGTGCGCCTGTAAATACCAGCTGCCGATGACGCTCAGCCAGCCAAAGAAAATCAGCACCGACACATCACCCAAGCCAATGTAACCGTAAGGACGGGTACCGACGGTGTAGGTAATGGCCGCAATAATCGCCAGCAGCCCCAGCACCAGGAAACCGATAAAGTCTCCTAACGTCTGATAGGCAGTAAACAGCAGTGCCAGGCCGAAAAGGCAGATGAGTGCGACGGTGATCATCAGCGCACGTTTCATCTGCTCTTGGGTGATGACCCCTTTTTGCATCCCGCGCAATGGACCGATGCGATCCGGTTTATCGCTGCCTTTCACCGCATCGCCATAGTCATTGGCGAGATTGGAGAGAATTTGTAGCAGGCTGGCGGTAATCAACGACAGCACGGCGACGGTGGGATCAAAATGTCCCTGCCACCAGGCGAGGGCAGTGCCGACGATAATCGCGGCACAGGCCAGGGGTAATGTTTTCGGGCGCAGACTTTCCAGCCAGGCCTGGGTGCGGCTTACAGGTGTATTTGTCATTAGTTATCAGCCAATAAAAATGGGGCTTTTCAGCCCCATCAATTTAAAGATGAAAATGCAGTGACCGCGATTATAGGATAAAACGGCTCAGATCTTCATCTGCGACCAATGCATCCAGATGTTTACTCACATATTCCGCATCAATTGTGATGCTTTGGCCATTCAGGTCGCTAGCATCATAGGAGATATCTTCCATCAGGCGCTCCAGAACGGTGTGCAGACGACGCGCACCGATGTTCTCGGTGGTTTCGTTTACCTGCCACGCCGCCTCGGCGATACGCTTGATGCCGGATTCCGTGAATTCGATATTCACACCTTCGGTTGCCATCAGCGCTTTGTACTGTACGGTGACAGACGCATTTGGCTCAGTCAGGATACGCTCGAAGTCGCTAGTGGTCAGCGCCTGTAGCTCAACGCGAATTGGCAGACGACCCTGAAGTTCTGGGATCAGGTCAGACGGTTTTGCCACCTGGAATGCGCCAGAAGCGATAAACAAGATGTGGTCGGTTTTAACCATACCGTGCTTAGTCGAAACGGTGCAGCCTTCAACCAGAGGCAGCAGGTCGCGCTGTACGCCTTCGCGAGAGACGTCTGGGCCGGAGGATTCGCCGCGCTTACAGATTTTATCGATCTCATCGATGAACACGATACCGTGCTGTTCAACCGCTTCGATAGCGTCTTGCTTGAGCTCTTCTGGATTTACCAGCTTCGCCGCTTCTTCTTCAATCAGCAGCTTCATCGCATCTTTGATTTTCAGCTTACGCGGTTTCTGCTTCTGGCCGCCCAGGTTCTGGAACATGGACTGCAGCTGACTGGTCATCTCTTCCATGCCTGGAGGTGACATGATCTCGACGCCCATTGGTACTGCCGCGAGATCGATTTCAATCTCTTTGTCGTCCAGCTGGCCTTCGCGCAGTTTTTTGCGGAATGCCTGACGCGCAGCGGAAGGTTCAGACTGCTGTTCAGCCTGTCCCCAGTTGTTTTTAGCCGGTGGAATCAGCACGTCGAGAATACGCTCTTCGGCCATCTCTTCGGCGCGATAGCGGTTTTTCTCGATGGACTGTACGCGCACCATTTTGATCGCCGAATCGGTCAGATCACGGATGATGGAGTCAACTTCTTTACCGACATAGCCCACTTCGGTGAACTTGGTGGCTTCAACTTTGATGAACGGCGCGTTGGCAAGTTTAGCCAGACGACGGGCGATTTCGGTTTTACCGACGCCGGTTGGGCCGATCATCAGAATGTTTTTCGGCGTCACTTCATGGCGCAGCTCTTCGTCGAGCTGCATACGACGCCAGCGGTTACGTAAGGCGATAGCAACGGAACGCTTAGCCGCGTCCTGACCGATAATGTGTTTGTTCAGCTCGCTGACAATTTCGCGTGGGGTCATTTCAGACATGGGAGATCCTTACGCCTTAGACGGTAATTCTTCGATAGTGTGGAAATGGTTGGTATAAATGCAGATATCACCTGCAATATTCAACGCTTTTTCAGCAATTTCACGCGCGCTAAGCTCGGTGTTTTCCAGCAGAGCACGGGCTGCGGCTTGGGCGTACGGGCCGCCAGAACCGATAGCAATCAGGTCATTTTCTGGCTGCACAACGTCACCGTTACCGGTGATGATGAGTGAAGCTGTTTCATCTGCGACCGCCAGCAACGCTTCGAGCTTGCGTAGCATACGATCGGTTCGCCAGTCTTTTGCCAGCTCCACGGCGGCTTTCACCAGATGCCCCTGGTGCATTTCCAGCTTACGTTCAAACAGTTCGAACAGCGTGAAGGCGTCCGCAGTGCCGCCCGCAAAACCGGCGATCACTTTGTCGTTATACAAACGACGAACTTTTTTCACGTTGCCCTTCATGACGGTATTGCCCAGCGTGGCCTGGCCATCACCGGCAATTACAACGTGGCCGTTACGGCGAACACTTACTATTGTTGTCACGAGCAGACCCCTTTGTTGCAAATACGAATAGAGAGGCCCCGTACCGCGTACGGGGCAGAATGTAATTATAGATGGGGGGGATTTTGGGGGTTTCAACCCCCAGAGGCGAGCCTAATGCAGTTTCCGTGACCGGCCATTTTCAGGCGGGCAATGGTGCTATCGGCGTTATCCTTGCCTTTGACCGGGCCGATAACCACGCGATTCCAGCCGTTATTGGTGGTGATCTTGGAATCAAAACCCTCAAAGGCCAGCTGTGCGCGGACGGTTTCTGCCTGCTCGGCACCTTTAAACGAACCGCACTGTACCATCCAGCGTCGCTCATCTTTCTTCTCTGTCGCTTTCGGTGGTGTCGTTTCACGTACCACCGGCGCGGCGGCCTGCGCTTTTGGCTGTGTAGCCGCGGTGTGGGCAGGTGTTTGCAGCAGATCTTGATAGGCGGAATTGGCCGCGGTGGATCGCGCTGGCTGCTGAGTCTGCGTTTGACGCGGTTGTTGAACCGGCTGAGTCGTACGCGTTTGCGGCTGCTGCACTGGCTGCGTTTGCGTCCACTGCTGTTGCTGAACCTGCTGCTGCGCCAGACGTTGGCGCTGTAATGTCTGCTGGCGCTGCGCTGGCGTTTGCTCGTTCCACGGCACTTCGGTCAGCTGCGTTGGCTGCTGGCGCATATCTGCCTGCATTTGGGCCAACAGCTGGCGCTGCTCGTCGGTGAGCTGATTAGGGTTGATGACTTCCCCGCCGGCAGACGGTTCGGTTGGCGCACGGACGCCCGGCTGGCGGCTTTCCAGCTCTTTAATATAACGCCAGCGCTCTTCTGGTTTTGGCGGTAGCCCATTCCCCGCTATCTGGCGGTTCTGTAGCGACTCGGACTCTTCTTTTTTGTGATGCGTAATGAAGTACAAACCGCCGATAAAAGCGACCACTACCGCCGCTGCAATAGCCACCATGGCAGGAGAGACCGCCGGAAAATTACTCTGCTTTTTCCGTGTGTTCCGTGATGCGCCGTTCTTGCGCCGCGAAGGTGCCTGCTGGCTGCGGCGTACATAGTCTCGTTGTGCCACTATCGTTTCGCTGTCTTTTTCCGTTAGTTAGCCCGACATGTTACTTAAGCGGCGGGGCTTTGACCAGACACGCAAGTCCTAAAGCGCCCGGCTTTGCATCATATTTTGCTTGTACTACCGCGGATAATCAGTTCGCAATCCAGTAGACGCGAACCGCTATCAACAACCTGCCCACTCAGTTGGTTCAACAATAGCAACATGGCTTCCCGGCCAATATCAAAACGCGGCTGGGAAACGGTGGTCAGCGGCGGGTCACAAAACTCGGCCAGTGAAATGTTATCAAATCCGATAATGGACAAATCGTCCGGGACTTTTAGCCCTCGGCGTTTGGCATAGGAGAGTGCGCCCAGCGCCATGATATCGCTGTGACAGAAGACGGCGGTTGGCGGCTGCGGTAAGGCGAGCAATTGCTCCAGCGCGATGGCCCCGGCTTCAAAGGTGAAGTTGCCACGGGCGATATAGTGAGGGTCAATGGTAATGCCGCAGCGGCGTAACGCTTGAACGTAGCCCTGTAGGCGATAGTGGCACAACGGCATCTCTTCCGGCCCGGCGATACAACCGATGCGCTGATGTCCCAGTTCGTGCAGATAGTTGACGGCGTCGAATGAGGCAGTGAGGTTGTCGATATGAACCGTAGGGAGACCCAGTTCGGGGGCAAATTCGTTGGCCATGACCATTGGGGGGAGGTTGCGCTGTTCTTCGATGCTGGCATCGAATGGCAGGCGAGAACCCAGCAGCAGCATGCCATCAATCTGCTTGGTGATGATAAGGTCAATGAAGGTTTTTTCCTGCTGATTCTGATGCGCACAATCGCCAATCAAAACCAGATAACCCTGGGCTGCCGCGGTCACTTCGATTCCACGGATCACTTCACTAAAGAAGGGGTCGCAAATATCCGGGACGATAACCAAAATAGTGCGCGATTCATTGCGCTTCATGTTTCGACCCTGCAGCTGCGGGAGATAGCCGACCTCCAGCGCCGCCTGCTCAACGCGGTTACGCGTGGCTTGCGAAACTTTTTCGGGATTCATTAATGCTCGGGATACGGTTGCCGTAGAGACATTCGCTTGTAGGGCAACATCTTTCATGGTTGCGGCAACAACCGGTTTTTTAGCCTTCACCTGATTCTCTCCTCACTCACTGGCGCAGGCACGTCCTGTGTGACCTGACATCTGACACACTTTTATCAGATAGTTAAGGGGATCTGTTACAGAATTTTCATCAAAAGTGTGATGATTGTTTTATTTCACGATCCCGCTCTCAACTCTGCATTAACCTTCGATAGGGTCAACGTCGAGAACCCACTTCACCTTGCGAGATTCCGGCAGCGTATTGATGAGCGCCAGCGTGCCGGTGACGATGTGCTGTAAGCGCACGCGTGAGGGATGTTGTAGCAGGATCTGCCAGCGGTAGCGGCCGCCGCGTTTTGGCGCTAACGCCGGAACCGGCCCAAGCACCCACAGTTTATCGTCCGCCAATGGGCTAGCCTGAATCAGATTGCGCAGCTGCTGCAAGAATAGAGGCGCCTGCTGATTGTTATGGTCTTCAGCACGAATCAGTACGTGGCTGGTGTACGGCGGCAGCTGCATGGTCTGGCGCTCCGCCAGCGCCTGCTCGGCAAAAGCGTCATAGCCTTTATACAGCAGCGTTTGCAACAGTGGGTGATCGGGGTGGTGGGTTTGCAGGACCACTTCGCCCTGTTTGCCTGCGCGTCCAGCGCGGCCTGAGACCTGGGTATACAGTTGAGCAAAGCGTTCTGCCGAACGGAAATCAGCAGAGAACAGTGCGCCGTCGACGTCCAGCAGCGCGACCAGCGTCACGTCAGGGAAGTGGTGCCCCTTCGCCAGCATCTGGGTGCCAATCAGAATTCGCGCGCCGCCGCGATGCACTTCCGCCAGATGCTGCTCTAATGCCCCTTTTCGGCTGGTGGTGTCGCGGTCAATACGCGACAGCGGTACGGCAGGGAACATTGGCGCCAGCGCCTGCTCGAGCTGTTCTGTCCCCAGGCCGACCGGCACCATATGCGTGGAGCCGCATGACGGGCACTGGCGTGGAATAGGGCGCTGGCTGTCGCAGTGGTGGCAGCGTAAATGGTGTTGCGCCTGGTGGAGCGTGTAGTAGCTGTCGCAGCGTGGACATTCGGCAATCCAGCCGCAATCGTGGCACAGCAGCGTTGGTGCAAAGCCGCGGCGGTTCAGAAAGAGAATGACCTGATTGTCGGCCTGCAGATGCTGACGCATGCGGTTAATCAGTGCTGGGGAAAGTCCGGCCTGCAAATGCTGACCTTTCAGATCGAGTACGTGCTGGGTTGCCGGCCGCGCATTGCCCGCGCGGCGGGTTAAACGCAGCATGCGATACTTATGCTGACGCGCGTTAAGCAAGGTCTCTAGCGCAGGGGTGGCGGAGCCAAGAATAATGGGGATTTGCTCGCTGTGAGCACGCCACACAGCAAGATCCCGCGCGTGATAGCGCCAGCCTTCTTGCTGCTTATAAGAGCTGTCGTGCTCTTCATCGATGACGATGACGCCGAGATTTTTAAACGGCGTAAACAGCGAGGAACGCGTGCCGATAACAATCGCCGCCTCACCATTTTTGGCCTTTAGCCAGGCGGCAAGGCGTTCGCTGTCGTTCAGTCCGGAGTGCAGTACTTCCACCGGCGCGTTAAAACGTTCGCGAAAGCGGGCGATAGTCTGCGGCGTCAGGCCGATTTCTGGCACCATCACCAGCGCCTGTTTGCCCTGCGCCAGCACGTTTTCCAGCACGCTCAGATAGACTTCGGTTTTCCCCGAACCGGTAACCCCTTCCAGCAGCCAGGCAGAGAATTCATCAGAGGCGCTGTGAATCGCGCCTACCGCCGTTGCCTGCTCGGTATTGAGCCGCAGTCGTTCACCCGGTACGGAGTAGGTTGACCGCCAGTCGATAGCTTCCGGTGCCAGGCTGCCTAGCTCACAGTACCCTTTGGTCCGCAGCGACTGCATGGCGCTCTCATTGAACTCCATTTCGGCCACCTGATGGCGCCAGATTTTCCCCTGGCGCAGCGCGGCCAGCGCCTGCTGTTGTTTAGGGGAGCGCTTTAGCGTGTTGATATCGACGGCCTGGCCCTGTTCAGTGGCAAACCAGAACCACTGCGGTGCGGCACTGGCGGGTTTGCCCTGACGCAGCAGAATTGGCAGTGCGTGGAACAGCACGTCGCCAATCGGGTGGTGATAATAGTCCGCCGCCCACAGCAGCAGTCGCCAGACAGCAGAGGAAAAGACCGGCTCATCGTCCAGTACTTCAATCACCGCTTTTAGCTCATCACGAGGCAGTTCGCTTTTTTCGCTGACTGCCACCACAATTCCCGCGCGCTCCTGATGTTTGCCAAACGGCACGCGTACGCGGCAGCCTGCTTTGGCGCTGAGAGTATCAGGCAGCAGGTAGTCGAACGTACGAGGCAATGGTACAGGCAGGGCAACGTGAGCAACGGGCATGTTTTCTTCCTGACTTGAAATCTGGCGAGACAGTATACACATTGTAGGAGTGCGGATCAGTTTGCATCTGCTGGTCAAATTCTGTATGATTCGCCGCCTTTGATGCATTTTGGCATCAGGAAATATACTACATTAACATCGCGTGGTGTCTGGCGTTAGGGCTGGAAGAGCGACGCGGCCTTAACCGAGGTTTTCCCCATGAAAAAAGATATTCACCCGAAATACGAAGAAATTACTGCATCTTGCTCTTGCGGTAACGTCATGAAAATCCGCTCTACCGTAGGTCACGATCTGAACCTGGACGTGTGCGGTAAATGCCACCCGTTCTATACTGGCAAGCAGCGTGACGTTGCTACCGGTGGCCGTGTTGACCGCTTCAACAAGCGTTTCAGCATCCCAGGCAGCAAGTAAGTTGCCCAACAAAAAAAGCGCCTCCGGGCGCTTTTTTTGTCTCTGAATTTCGGCATCGCCAAATAATTATGTGATTCATATCACAAAATTATTGCACAGCGTTTCAGATGCGCTTATTATTTGCCCATCAAATGACCTTAAAATAATCATGGGTAAAGGAGTGGCTATGCTGACCGCAATCAAAAACGTTTTTGTTTCCTACCTGATTTCTATGTCTGAACTGCATCCTGAAGTTACGCGCTTCTAAGACGCAAACCATTCCAGAAAACCGCTTATCTAAGCGGTTTTTTTATATCGATTTTCCGGGTATCCACGGGCTATACACGCGAACGGTACCCCGATGGTTGTCGCCGTTGATAATATGCAGGGCGCTGAGACGACCAATTTCATAGTGGGGAAGCTGCACCGTTGAGAGGGGGGGGAGGAACAGATCGCCAATGCCCACCATATTGTCGTAGCCGAGTACCGCCACGTCCTCCGGGATTCGTAGCCCCTGCGCCAGCAGCGTCTGATAAACCATAAATGCGATGCGGTCGTTACCGCAAATAATAGAGTCAAACAGCGGTTTGCCCAGAACGATTTGCTCCAGAACACGGGCGGGAATATCGCGATAGTGTTCGTCGCCGTGCTCCATATAGACATGCGTCAGCCCGTTCGGGTTTATTCCTGCTTCCCGACAGGCGCGTTCCAGCCCGCGACGGCGACGAAGGGTTGCCAGATGATTTTGCGGCAGATGCAGACACAGCGGGCGCTTGTAGCCCGCAGCCAGCAGGCCGGTGACCGCCGCATACTGTCCTTGCTCGTCGTCAGGGATATAGCTCGCCACCGGATGGTGCAGGCTTTCACAGTTTGCCAACACGCACGGTAACGTCATCAGTTTGTCGGGAACCGGCACCTGGCGAAGCCCCATGGTGGTGTAAATAATTCCGCCGGGACGGTGAGATAGAAGCAGGTCGACAATCGCTTCCGGCCTGTCGTCGGAAAACATGTTCACCACGAAGCTATTCCAGCCGTGGGCCCGCGCCGTTTCCTCAATAGAAAGCGTGATCTCGACCGAAAACGGCGTGGTCACCGTATCCAGCGCCAGTACGCCGATAGTTTTTGCCGTGTCATGCGCACCGCGAATTTTCTTCGCCGACAGATCGGGGACGTAGTTGGTCTGGGCAATGGCAGACTGAACGCGCGCCAGCGTTTCCGGCTTGAGCTGTTCCGGGCTGTTTAGGGCGCGGGAAACCGTCATCAGGGAGACGTTCGCCAGCTTTGCTACATCTTTCAAGGATGCCATGTTGTTACTCCACCGTTGCCACTAAACAACTAACTCACTGATGTTAAAGGATAGCGCGCTATTCTAACGCACTCTATGCCGTCGGCATGGTATCAAATAATTGATCATGATCTTACTTTTATTATGTTAACGTTAACTTTTGTGATTAACATCGGATATCGCAGCAAAATCGCATGAGTTATGTTTTTTGTTAACGTTACCATTGTGGCGTTAATCCACGATGAGATCGCCATGATGAAAGAACATCATTCCCGCAGTTACCTGATACTCAGTGCTTTGCTGTTTTTCTTTTTTGTCACCTGGTCCTCTTCCGGCTCGCTGCTGTCTATCTGGCTCCATCAGGAGGTAGGGTTGAAGCCTGGTGATACCGGGATTATTTATGCCGTGCTGTCGGTTTCAGCACTGTTTGCGCAGATTTGCTATGGATTTATTCAGGACCGGCTAGGCCTGCGTAAAAATCTGCTTTGGTATATCACCGTTTTGCTGATCCTCTCGGGGCCTGCATTCCTGCTCTTCGGCTACCTGCTCAAACAGAATATTTTGCTCGGTAGTATTTTTGGCGGCATCTACATCGGGTTGACCTTCAACGGCGGGATTGGCGTGCTGGAGTCGTATACGGAACGCGTTGCGCGGCAGACCCATTTTGAGTTTGGTAAAGCGCGGATGTGGGGTTCGCTCGGGTGGGCCGTTGCGACCTTTTTTGCTGGTCTGCTCTTCAATATCAACCCCAAACTTAACTTCGTGGTCGCGACATGCTCGGGGCTGGTTTTCTTCTTGTTACTGGTGCGCTTGCGCGTGGCAACCGATGAGCAAAGCAGAGTAGCCGAAGAGGCTGGCGGTAAAGTGAAGCTGGAAGACGCGCTGCGTTTGCTGGTACTGCCACGCTTTTGGGCACTGGTATTTTTCGTGGTCGGTACCTGTATTTACAGCGTCTACGATCAGCAGTTCCCCGTCTATTTCTCTTCTCAGTTTCCGACGTTGCAGGAAGGCAACGCCATGTACGGTTACCTCAATTCGTTCCAGGTATTCCTCGAAGCTGCGGGAATGTTCTGTGCGCCGTGGTTGGTGAATCGTATCGGGGCCAAAAATGGGCTGATTTTTGCCGGCATGGTAATGGCGCTACGCATGGTGGCTTCCGGGCTGGTGGAAGGGCCGGTACTTATCTCGATAACCAAACTGTTGCACGGTGTTGAGCTCCCGGTGCTGCTGGTTTCCATATTCAAATACAACAGCGCCCATTTCGATAAGCGACTCTCTTCCACGTTGTATCTGGTGGGGTTCGCCTGCACCAGTTCGGTGATTGCTACCGTACTGTCGCCGCTCGCGGGCTACAGCTATGAAAAATATGGCTTTGCCGAATCCTATCTTTTTATGGGGGCGCTGGTGTTCTGTACCACCTTTATCTCCATTTTCCTCTTACGCGCCAGCAAGCCCGCCTCCGGCACGCTCCTGCCGCAATCTTCTGTTGTCTGAATAAAGAGTACTGACTATGACCTTCTCAATTGCCAAAGCTGAACAGGAACTGCAGACCCGGCGCGCGGCGCTGAATCCGCGGTGGTATCCGCGCTATCACCTCGCGGCCCGGGCTGGATGGATGAATGATCCTAACGGACTGGTCTGGTTTGACGGCTGGTATCACGCGTTTTATCAGCATCATCCCTACTCAACAAAATGGGGGCCGATGCACTGGGGACATGCCCGGAGCCAGGATCTGGTGCACTGGGAACATCTGCCGGTGGCGCTCGCTCCGGAAGGGCCGGAGGACAAAGACGGCTGTTTCTCCGGCTCGGCGGTAGTGGATGGCGATAGGCTCGCGCTGATCTACACCGGGCATAAATTTCATGGCGATCCCCGCAGCGATGACAATCTCTATCAGGTGCAGTGCCTGGCGACCAGTCGTGACGGCGTTCACTTTGAACGCCAGGGACAGATCATTGATACCCCAGCAGGCTTGCACCACTTCCGCGACCCGAAAGTCTGGCGTGAAGGGGATGATTGGTACCTGGTTGTAGGGGCGCGGGTGGGAGATACCGGCCAGGTTCGTCTGTATCGTTCCGGTGACCTCCGGGACTGGCAGGACCAGGGGATTCTCGCCGAAGCAAAAGATGGAATGGGCTTTATGTGGGAATGCCCGGACTTCTTCATACTCGACGGCAAGCGGGTGTTGATGTTCTCGCCGCAGGGGATGGCGGCGGAGGGTTACCGCAACCGTAATCTTTTCCAAAGCGGCTATTTGGTTGGTGACTGGCAGCCTGGGCAGCCGTTTGTGTCCGACGGCGAATTTATCGAAATGGATCACGGCCATGATTTCTATGCACCGCAGAGCTTCCTGACGCCGGATGGCCGACGAATTGTGATGGGATGGCTGGATATGTGGGAGTCGCCTATGCCGGAACAGCAAGATGGCTGGGCAGGTATGCTCTCCTTGCCGCGTGAGATCCGTTTGGGTGCCGATAATCGTTTAAGAATGACGCCCGCAGAAGAGGTGGCGACGCTACGCGGCAGTTACTATCCGTTACTGGCGCAGCATTTAAAGAACCAATCTTCGCTAATTGTCGAGGATGCTGAGGCGATTGAGCTGGATCTAGTGTGGGATATCAACAGCGCAACCGCCGAATGCTATGGCATCGCACTGGGTGATGGTCTGCGGATCTATGTTGATGCACAGTCGCAACGGCTGGTGCTGGAGCGCCGCTATCCGCAGTTGATGTTGGAGGGGAGTCGAAGCGTGCCGCTGCCTGTCGCCGATCGTCTTTCATTGCGGATTTTTATCGACCGTTCTTCCATCGAGGTCTTCGTGAATGATGGTGAGGCCTGTTTAAGCAGCCGTATTTATCCACAAGACGCCCAGCGCCAACTCTGTTTGTTTGCCAACAATGGCACCGCGACGTTGAGTTCGGGTGGCTACTGGCCTTTGGATAAATAACGAGGAACCACAATGATGAATATCTGGGCGTTGGGTGATGCGGTGGCCGATCTACTGCCTTTATCCGGGAATCAGTATGAAGTCTGCCCTGGCGGCGCGCCGCTGAACGTCGCCGTTGGCGCGGCGCGATTAGGCTGCCACAGCGGTTTTATTGGTCGGGTGGGTGACGATCCCTTCGGTCATCTTTTACAGCAGACATTAAACGACTATGGTGTCGATATTGACACCATAGAACGGGATAGCCAGCATCGCACCAGTACCGTCGTGGTTTCGCTGGGCAAAGAGGGTGAGCGGAACTTTACCTTTCTCGTGAGTCCCTCAGCCGATCAGTTTTTGTCCCAGCAGGCGTTACCGGCTTTTGGCGCGGACATGTTGCACTTCTGCTCCCTGGCGCTGGTGGCGCCCGTTTGCCGGGAGACTCTAACGGAGGCGATTGCGCGGCTTAAGCCGCAAAATGGCCTGCTGAGCTTCGATGTTAATCTGCGGGCGCAGATGTGGCCTGAGCCCCAAATCATGCTAGAAACGGTGCACCAGTTTGCTCTGCAAGCCGATATTCTGAAGCTCTCGGAAGAGGAGTGGTACTGGCTTACCCAGACGCAGGATTTCAGCCAGGCGGTGGCGGCGATTGCGACCTATCCTGCTCGGCTGAAAGTGATCACCTACGGTGCGCAGGGCGCGATGGTGCTCTGGCACGGTAAGGTGACTCATTTTAATGGTTATGCAGTTGAGAGTGTGGATACGACCGGGGCAGGTGATGCCTTTATGGCGGGGCTGCTGTCGGGAATTGCCGAACATGGCATGCCCGAAGATTTCGCGCAGCTGCATCGGGCGATGGCACAGGCAAGCGCTTGTGGCGCATTGGCGACCACGCAAAAAGGCGCGTTGACCGCGGTGCCGGATAACGCGACGGTGGCGCAGTTTATTGGCGCCCGCTCGCTACCGGAGTATGAAGTAAAATAATCCTCCCATGAAACGAAAAAGCCGGTAAACGCAGACGTTTACCGGCTTTTCATGAGATCAGTACTCCCACGTCTCTGGGTCAATCCCCAGCTCACGCATGATCAGTTTTGCTGCTTCTGGAATTTCATCGCTGCGTTCTTTACGCAGGTCTTCATCGTTAGGTAACGGTTGACCGGTAAAGGCATGCAGGAACGCTTCACACAGCAATTCGCTGTTCGTGGCGTGACGCAGGTTGTTGACCTGACGACGCGTGCGTTCATCGGTGAGGATCTTCAACACCTTCAGAGGAATGGAAACCGTAATTTTTTTTACTTGCTCACTCTTCTTACCGTGCTCAGCGTATGGGCTGATATATTCGCCGCTCCATTCAGCCATGAGATACCTTTAATCCTCTAGTCATTAGTTAACAGGCCGGTTCACGACCATGATCGCGCGCAGTTTACCGTACGGGCCCCGTTCTGGCACGAGTTTAGCCTTCGCAGATGTGCGCTAATGCATATAATTTTAACGGCTATTTGCCAATAGCTCAATCTATACGCAAAGAAGTTTAGAAGTCTAGATGTATTGACGGCTATGTAAAGTATGTTTACTCTGGAGTCTGACTTTTCACCGACCTTGCCAGGAACGAATCCTCATGACCCGTAAACAGGCCACCATCGCAGTGCGTAGCGGTTTAAATGACGACGAGCAGTACGGTTGTGTTGTCCCGCCTATCCATCTTTCCAGCACCTACAACTTCACCGGTTTTAATGAGCCGCGTGCGCATGACTACTCCCGTCGCGGTAACCCGACGCGCGATGTGGTTCAGCGGGCGCTGGCCGAGCTGGAAGGGGGCGCTGGCGCCGTGATGACCAATACGGGGATGTCGGCGATTCATCTGGTGACCACCGTTTTCCTGAAGCCGGGCGACCTGCTGGTTGCGCCGCATGACTGCTATGGCGGCAGCTATCGTCTGTTTGACAGCCTGGCTAAACGCGGCTGCTATCGCGTGCTGTTTGTCGATCAGGGTAACGATGCGGCGCTGAAAGCGGCGCTGGCAGAGAAACCGAAGTTGGTGCTGGTGGAAAGCCCAAGCAACCCACTGCTGCGCGTGGTTGATATTGCGAAAATCTGCCAGCTGGCCCGCGAAGCTGGCGCGGTGAGCGTGGTGGATAATACCTTCCTAAGCCCGGCGCTGCAAAACCCGTTGGCGTTAGGTGCCGATCTGGTGCTGCACTCCTGCACCAAATACCTGAACGGTCACTCTGACGTGGTGGCAGGCGTGGTGATTGCAAAAGATCCTGATACCGTCACAGAACTGGCATGGTGGGCGAATAATATCGGCGTCACCGGCAGCGCTTTCGACAGCTACCTGCTGCTGCGCGGCCTGCGTACGCTGTCTCCACGCATGGAAGTGGCGCAACGCAACGCTTATGCGATTGTCGACTTCCTGAAAACACAGCCGCTGGTGAAAAAGCTGTATCATCCTTCTCTGCCGGAAAACCAGGGTCACGAAATTGCCTCGCGTCAGCAGAAAGGTTTTGGTGCGATGCTGAGCTTTGAGCTCGACGGCGACGAGCAAACGCTGCGTCGTTTCCTGAGTGGACTGTCGCTGTTCACGCTGGCAGAGTCGCTGGGTGGCGTAGAGAGCCTGATCTCTCATGCGGCAACCATGACGCACGCGGGCATGGCGCCAGAAGCGCGTGCCGCTGCAGGTATTTCTGAGACGCTATTGCGTATCTCAACCGGTATTGAAGATAGTGAAGACTTAATTGCCGATCTGGAAAATGGATTCCGGATTGCAGCCGAGGGGTAAACATGAGTGTGATTGCGCAGGCAGGGGCGAAAGAGCGTCAGCTGCATAAATTTGGTGGGAGTAGTCTGGCGGATGTGAAGTGTTACCTGCGCGTTGCCGGGATTATGGCGGAGTACTCGCAGCCCGGCGATATGATGGTGGTTTCCGCCGCCGGGAGCACCACCAACCAGCTGATCAACTGGCTCAAACTCAGCCAGACCGATCGCCTCTCTGCGCATCAGGTTCAGCAGACGCTGCGCCGCTATCAGTCGGACCTGATTAGCGGCCTGCTGCCGGCAGAAATTGCTGACGGCATGATTGCCGATTTTATCCACGACCTCGAGCGCCTGGCAGGGCTTCTGGATGCCGGCGTTAATGATACTGTGTATGCGGAAGTGGTCGGTCACGGTGAGCTGTGGTCGGCGCGTCTGATGGCAGAAGTGCTGAAGCTACAGGGTCTTGATGCGGCATGGCTCGACGCGCGCGCCTTTTTACGCGCGGAGCGCAGTGCACAGCCACAGGTGGATGAAGGTTTGTCCTATCCTCTGCTGCAACAGCTGATGGCTCAACACCCGGGTAAACGCCTGGTAGTCACTGGGTTTATCAGCCGCAACAACGCGGGTGAAACCGTGCTGCTGGGGCGTAACGGCTCTGACTACTCGGCCACGCAAATCGGTGCACTGGCGGGCGTTTCCCGCGTCACCATCTGGAGCGACGTCGCCGGTGTCTACAGCGCCGACCCGCGTAAAGTGAAAGATGCCTGTCTGCTGCCGCTGCTGCGTCTGGATGAAGCCAGTGAGCTGGCGCGTCTGGCGGCACCGGTACTGCATACCCGTACGCTACAGCCGGTTTCCGGCAGCGATATCGACCTGCAATTACGCTGTAGTTACACCCCCGAACAGGGTTCAACGCGCATTGAACGCGTGCTGGCATCCGGTACGGGCGCACGCATTGTCACCAGCCACGATGACGTCTGTCTGATCGAGTTCCGCGTTCCGGGCAGCCAGGACTTTAAACTGGCACATAAAGAAATTGATCAACTGCTTAAGCGTGCGCAGATCCGCCCACTGGCTGTTGGTGTTCATACCGATCATCGACTTCTGCAGTTCTGCTATACCTCCGAAGTCGCCGACAGTGCGCTGCGAATTCTTGATGAAGCTGGCCTGCCGGGTGAACTGCGCTTGCGCCAGGGGCTGGCGCTGGTAGCGATGGTGGGGGCGGGTGTCACCCGTAACCCGCTGCACTGCCACCGTTTCTGGCAGCAGCTTAAGGGTCAGCCGGTTGAGTTTACCTGGCAGTCGGAAGAGGGCATTAGCCTGGTGGCCGTACTGCGTGCTGGCCCAACCGAAAGCCTGATTCAGGGGCTGCATCAGTCGCTGTTCCGCGCGGAAAAACGCATTGGTCTGGTGCTGTTTGGTAAAGGCAACATCGGCTCCCGCTGGCTGGAGCTGTTTGCTCGTGAGCAGGGTACGCTCTCGGCGCGTACCGGTTTTGAATTTGTGCTGGCGGGCGTGGTGGATAGCCGCCGCAGCCTGCTGAGCTACGAAGGGCTTGATGCCAGTCGTGCGCTGGCCTTCTTCGATGACGAGGCCGTTGAGCAGGATGAAGAATCATTATTCCTGTGGATGCGCGCTCACCCATACGATGATTTAGTGGTGCTGGATATTACCGCCAGTGAACAGCTGGCCGATCAGTATCTGGATTTCGCCAGCCATGGTTTCCATGTGATCAGCGCCAACAAACTGGCCGGAGCGAGCTCCAGCGACAAGTATCGCCAAATCCACGATGCCTTCGAAAAAACCGGCCGTCACTGGTTGTATAACGCCACCGTTGGTGCGGGTCTGCCGGTTAACCATACTGTGCGCGATTTGATCGACAGCGGCGATAGCATTCTGGCCATCAGCGGTATTTTCTCCGGGACACTCTCGTGGCTGTTTCTACAGTTTGATGGCACCGTGCCGTTTACCGATTTGGTCGATCAGGCGTGGCAGCAGGGGCTAACTGAGCCGGACCCGCGCGTTGACCTGTCTGGGAAAGACGTGATGCGTAAGCTGGTGATTCTGGCGCGCGAAGCGGGTTACGATATCGAGCCGGATCAGGTACGCGTTGAATCGCTGGTTCCCGCGCATTGTGAAGGTGGCTCTATCGACCATTTCTTTGAAAATGGTGATGAGCTCAACGAGCAAATGATCCAGCGTTTGGAAGCGGCGCAGGAAATGGGGCTGGTGCTACGCTATGTGGCGCGTTTTGACGCCAACGGCAAAGCGCGCGTTGGCGTAGAGGCGGTGCGTCAGGAACATCCGCTGGCGGCGCTGCTGCCGTGCGATAACGTGTTTGCTATCGAAAGCCGCTGGTATCGTGATAACCCACTGGTTATTCGCGGGCCGGGTGCCGGTCGCGACGTGACCGCCGGGGCCATTCAGTCGGATATCAACCGCCTGGCACAGCTGCTGTAACCTGCCTTTTCTTATCCGGCCTGCGCATCATGCGTCGGTCGGTTTACTGCTTCGCAAATACTTCTTTTGCCGCAAACAGCCCGTTCAATGCCGCTGGGAATCCAGCATAAACCGCCATCTGCATGATGACTTCGATAATCTCCTCTTGGGTTAATCCCACATGTAGCGCCGCGGCAATATGCACCTTCAGCTGCGGTGCGGCGTTGCCTAGCGCGGTGAGCGCGGCGACGGTAGCGATTTCCCGGCTGCGTAAGTCGAGACCCGGGCGTGCATAGATATCGCCAAAAGGAAACTCCAGCAGATAGCGGGCAAAGTCGGGAGCGATGTCTTTTAAGCTCTCGACGACCGCATCGCCGCCTTTGCCATCCACCTGTTGCAGCATTTTCTGACCGGTAATAAAGCGTTCTGAAGGCATGACTTATTCCTCATTGATGTGGGTATGGCGTGAGGATAGGGCGCGCAGAACGATTTGGATAATACCGATTCCGTGATACCTTTTTGGTATGACGAATTCCGCACTTCACTCTCTCGATATTCGCCTGCTGCGCTACTTTGCCGTGGTGGCGGAAGAGAACAATATGAGCCGCGCGGCGCAGCGACTGTTTATGTCGCAGCCTCCGCTCAGCCGCCACATTCGCCAGCTTGAAGAACGGCTGGGGCTGACGCTTTTTGTTCGCCATACCAAAGGATTGACCCTGACCGAGGAAGGACAGCGGGTGCTGGATATTGTCCGCCCGCTGCTGTCGCAGCAGGATAAAACCTACGCGGTACTCGCTAAGTTTGCGCAAAGCGGCGTGCCGTCGCTGCGTTTAGGGTTGACCACGGCCTTTGAGCAGGGCGTGTTTAGCGAGCTGGAAATATGTCTTGAAGCCCGATTTGAGGCATTAAGTATTGTGCGTCACGGTTCGCCGGAGCTGGTGCGTCAGGTTCGGCGCGGGAAGCTGGACGCCGCGCTGGTGGCGCTGCCGCTAGAGACGGAAGGGCTTTCCGTTATCCCACTCATTCTACAAGAACCGCTGATTGCCGCGTTGCCTTCTCGCTGGCCGGAGGCCGAGGCAAATTTGCTGACGTTGAGCGCGCTGAATTCGCGACCGCTGTTTTGGTTTAAGCGTGAGCGTAACCCCGCCTTTTTTGACTACACGCGGGGTATTTTCCGTCGTGCGGGCTATGCGCCAACCTGTATTGAAGAGCCGCTGGAACATGACATCCTGCTGGCGCGCATTGCCCGTGGTGATGGCTTAAGCCTGTTTCCGGCGTCGTTTGCCGCCATTCAGCGGCAGGGCGTGGTGTTTCGCCCGCTCAGCGACGGGGTGCTCAACGTGCGTTGTGGATTGGTAATGCTGGCGGAAAATGAGGCGCGGCTGCGCGGGCTGGCCGATCTACTTTAAGCTGATTCGCGGGTGACCAACTGTCCGGAAAGCGTGATGGACTGATTTTGCAGCGTCGGTTCTCTGAGCTTACGGATCATCAGCGTTGCCGCCTGGCGGCCGGTCTCTTCGCTCGCCGAGGAGACATAGCTAAACGCCGGCGAAGTGAGGTTGATGTGCAGCATATCCTCAAAGCCAATCAGTGCGACCTGTTGGGTCAGAAACACGTCCTTCCCCACGGTGCGGCCCACTTTATGAATCCCATCAATGCAGCCGATCATCGCGTCCGGAGAATGGCACAGCACGGCGGTGATGGCGTTATTGTTTTCCAGCAACTGACGGGTGGCGATACTGGCGGCGTGGGTATCATCGCCGCAGGCGGGGATAAATTCTTCCCGTGGCGTAATGCCGTAGCGGGTTAAGGTGTTGCGAAAACCCTCCAACCGCTGCTGACGAATCAGATTGTTATTTTGTCCGCCCAGATAGGCGATGTAACGATGTCCGCGTTCGATAAGATAGCGCGTGGCAAGGCTTGCTGCCTGTTGGTTATCGCGCAGCACCAGATTACAGGCTTCTTTGATCGGCGATTGTGACACCACGACCAACGGCAGCGGACACTGGCGAATTTGTGCGGGAAGCGTATCGCGGTTTACATCCGATGCCAGATAGATAACCCCAGCGACACCCTGCTGCTTAAACGATAGCAGGCAACGCTCAAGATGTTCATGCTCGTTAAGCGGTTGGCCGAGAAAGACCATAAAGCCCTGCGACTCTAGCTCCTGAACGATGCTGGCCATTACTTTGATGGAGAAGCTGTCGCTAAAGTCTCTTAAGATCAGGCCAATCAGATTGGAGGTGTTGGCGCGAAGGTTGGCGGCGGCAATGTTGTGAACATAGCCCAGCTCATTGATGGCAGCCTGCACTTTCTCGATCGTCGCATCGGAGATTTTACCTTTCTGGCGAAGCACCAGCGACACGGTCGAGACCGAGACGCCCGCCTTTTTGGCGACATCAATAATGCTGACTTTCTTCAAAATCGCTCCCTGAGCAGACCGCTAATCCACAGAAAACAAGGAGGCTCCCATCAGGAATGGGAACCTCCAACCGCTGACAATCTTATGATTATTTGCCAATCATCGTCGACATGGTTTGCGCGATAAATTGCGCTCGCGCGCCAAATATCACCTGAATGCCGTTATCGCCGACGAAAACTACCCCTCGTGCGCCGATATTGTTAAGACCATCCTTATCCACCGCCTTTTTATCTTCTACTTCAAGACGCAGTCGGGTGATGCAGGAGCCCACGGAGGCAATATTTTGCTCACCGCCCAGCAGGCCGATGATATCGGTAGCCAGCTCGGTGTCGCTCTTGTCGTTGGCGGTTACCGTGGTTTCCGTGCGGCCCGGCGTTTTCACGTCGAAACGGCGAATGACAAAGCGGAAGGTGAAGTAGTAAATCAGCCCCATCGGCACGCCAACGATAATGGCGTTGAGGAAGTTAGTCTGATAGCCGTTAAACGATGGCAGGATACCAAACGAGATGTAGTCGATAAGCCCGGCGGAGAACGACTTGGCGATATGCGCATGCAGCAGGTACATCACCATATAGGAGAGACCAGCCATGATGGCGTTAAAGACGTAGAGAATCGGCGCGACGAAGATGAAGGTGAACTCGACCGGCTCGGTGATCCCGGTCAGGAAGCAGGTCAGCGCGGCAGAGAACAGAATACCGGCAGCGATTTTCTTATTCTTGGTGTGCGCTTCGTGATACATCGCCAGACAGGCAGCCGGCAGTGCGAACAGCATCAGCGGGAATTCACCCTGCATGAACTTACCGGCGTCCTGGTAGGTGTCGCTGCTGAAGGATTTGACACCCTCTTCCAGCATTTTGAACCAAATAGTCTGGTCACCGTGAATCACCTGGCCTGCGTGGGTGGTGTAGTCACCAAACGAGTACCAGAAAGATGGATACCAGATGTGGTGCAGGCCCAGTGGGATCAGCGCACGTTCAACCAGCCCGAAGATGAAGGTCGACGCGGCCTGATTATCGCCGTTGATAATCACGGACAGCGCATCGATACCCGCCTGAATATGCTGCCAAATGTACGGCAGAATCAGCCCGAGTACGAATGACAACAGGGCGGTAGCGATAGCGACGAAACGCTTGCCGGAGAAGAAGCCGAGGAACTCCGGCAACTGCATTTTATGGAAGCGGTTATAGCACCAGGCGGCGAGGATACCGCAGATCAGGCCGCCAAAGACGCCCATCTGCAGGGTTGGAATACCGACAACCATCGCGTATTTCCCGCCTTGTCCCGCCATTTCAGGGGTAATACTGAGTACCGTACTGATGGTGATGTTGGTGACGAAGACCGAAACGGCCGCCGACAGCGCGGCGATGCCGGATTCAGACGCCAGGCCAACCGCAGAACCGATAGCGAACAGCATCGGCAGGTTATCAAAGATAATCCCGCCTGCGTTCATCATCAGCGGAAGATGGAATTTATCCCCAAATGCCAACAGCAGACCGGCCGCAGGCAGCAGCGAGATCGGCAGCATCAGCGCGCGACCAATCATCGACAGTTTAGAAAGCGATTTAATGACACTCGATATCAGACTCATACTGATTTCCCCCGAATAGCCGCCTCTTCGTGCGTGCTTTTCATAACCCTGTTTATAGTGAGTATAACGTTTTAGTAGAACGTTCTACTTATCGTGAAACAACCCATTAACGTCTGCAATAGAATTTTGGTCTCGGCGTCGGGTGTATGAGAAATATGCGATGTACATCCCAATTTTAATTGCGTATAAAAAGTGAGGTTGTTAGCAAAATGGCGTTCTGGGAGTTGACGGTAAATGGGGTAATGCGCGGGCAGATGAATTAATTTCACCTTCGCTGAGGATTACTCACTTTTTAAACCGATCTTTCTATTGACGCCTGTCTCCTTTTGCGGCATTTTTACATCCAGACGTCTAAACGGATAGATGTTCACAACACAACAATAATGACACGCGATTGATGAGGTAAGGTATGAGCTTTTTTCACGCCAACCAGCGGGAAGCGCTGAACCAGAGTCTGGCCGAAGTCGGGCAGATTAACGTTTCCTTTGAGTTTTTCCCGCCGCGCACCAGTGAAATGGAGCAAACGCTGTGGAACTCTATCGATCGCCTAAGCAGCCTGAAGCCGAAATTCGTTTCGGTAACCTACGGCGCAAACTCCGGTGAGCGCGACCGTACGCACAGCATTATTAAAGGCATTAAAGATCGTACCGGTCTGGAAGCCGTGCCACATCTGACCTGTATTGACGCTAGCCGCGATGAACTGCGCGCTATCGCCCAGGATTACTGGGACAACGGTATTCGCCATATTGTGGCCCTGCGCGGTGACCTGCCGCCGGGCAGCGGCAAGCCGGACATGTACGCTGCCGACCTGGTCACGCTGTTAAAAGACGTGGCTGACTTTGATATCTCCGTCGCGGCTTACCCGGAAGTGCATCCGGAAGCGAAAAGTGCGCAGGCCGATCTGCTTAACCTGAAGCGTAAAGTGGACGCCGGGGCTAACCGCGCGATCACTCAATTCTTCTTCGATGTGGAAAGCTATCTGCGATTTCGCGACCGCTGCGTAACCGCCGGTATCGACGTAGAAATTATCCCTGGCATTTTGCCAGTATCAAACTTTAAGCAGGCGAAGAAATTTGCCGACATGACCAACGTGCGCATTCCGTCCTGGATGTCGCAGATGTTCAACGGTCTGGATGATGATGCCGAAACCCGTAAGCTGGTGGGCGCGAACATCGCGATGGATATGGTGAAAATTCTCAGCCGTGAAGGGGTGAAGGACTTCCACTTCTACACTCTGAACCGTGCGGAAATGAGCTATGCCATCTGCCACACGCTGGGTGTGCGTCCGGCGTAACCTTCCAGCAGAAGGCAATAGACGCTTTCTCTGGTAAATCATATCAAGCAGCCCTCTTCGGGCTGTTCCAGATAAAAGCCCTGTTTAGACAGGGCTTTTGCGCAGTATAGTAACGGTCATCACATCACTGTTACGGAACGACCATGTCTACCGAAGGGAAAAGCAATCCGCTGGCGCTGGTTGGCCTGCTGCTGCTGACGCTCATCTGGAGCTACAGCTGGATTGCGATGAAACAGGTGACGCTTTACATTGGCGCCTTCGATTTCACTGCACTTCGCTGTATTTTTGGCGCATTTCTATTGTTTATCGTGCTACTTATTCGTGGTCGCGGTATGCGGTCAACGCCCTTCGGCTACACCCTGGCTATTGCGCTGCTGCAAACCTGCGGCATGATTGGCCTCGCCCAGTGGGCGTTGATGAGCGGTGGGGCGGGCAAGGTGGCTATCCTCACCTATACCATGCCGTTTTGGGTGGTCATTATGGCGGCGCTGTTTCTCAGCGAACGTATGCGGCGGCTGCAATATGGCGCGATAGGCGTGGCAGCTGCGGGGCTATGTTTGGTCATGCAGCCGTGGCAACTTGACCTCACATCGTTAAAAAGCGCACTGCTGGCGATCCTTTCCGGCATCAGTTGGGGGGCGAGCGCGATTGTTGCTAAACGTCTGTATCAGCGCCATCCCGGGTTGGATCTGCTGGCGCTCACCAGCTGGCAGATGCTGTATGCCGCGTTGGTGATGAGCGTCGTGGCATTACTGGTTCCGCAACGGCCGATAGATTGGCAGCCGGGCGTCTTCTGGGCGTTGGGCTATAGCGCCATTCTGGCGACGGCGTTGGCCTGGAGTCTGTGGCTATACGTCCTGCGCAATCTACCTGCCAGTATTGCTAGCCTGAGTACGTTGGCGGTTCCGGTGTTTGGCGTGCTGTTTTCCTGGTGGTTATTAGGTGAACAGCCCGACATCCTGGAAGGTTTTGGCATCGCATTGATTGTCTTTGCTCTGGCCATTGTCAGCCTGAAAAAACGGCCCTCCCAGCTGCACACTCACACTAAGCGTTGAGGTAATCCCTATTTTTTAAGTGGTTTATTATTAATTCTCCCTATCGATCACAGTCAATTACCCCTAAATATGTGAGGATAAGACTGACCTGCGTAGAAATTCCTCTCTGACAAGGAAAAAATAAGAGGAATTAACTATCAAATCCGTGGGTCATTTCAGCTATAACTTATCAGCATGGGTGTATATCTTAACGATAAATACTGTAAGGGAGCATAGTGATGAGCACGCCAGACGATAACCAGAACGCAGGTAAATGTCCTTTCCACCACGGTGGTGGGCACGATCAGAGCGCAGGCGCTGGCACCAGTAGCAAAGACTGGTGGCCGAAGCAGCTTCGCGTCGATCTTCTTAATCAGCATTCCAATCGGTCCAACCCGCTGGGCGAGGATTTCGATTACCGTAAAGAATTCAGCAAACTGGACTACTCCGCGTTAAAGGGTGATATTCGCGCGCTGTTAACCGATTCCCAATCCTGGTGGCCAGCCGACTGGGGCAGCTACGTAGGGCTGTTTATCCGCATGGCATGGCACGGTGCGGGTACCTACCGTTCAATGGACGGTCGTGGCGGCGCAGGTCGTGGCCAACAACGTTTTGCCCCGCTGAACTCCTGGCCGGACAACGTCAGCCTGGATAAGGCGCGACGTCTGCTGTGGCCAATCAAACAAAAATACGGCCAGAAAATTTCCTGGGCGGATCTGTATATCCTTGCCGGTAACGTGGCGCTGGAAAACTCCGGTTTCCGTACCTTTGGCTTCGGTGCGGGTCGTGAAGACGTGTGGGAACCGGATCTGGACGTTAACTGGGGTGATGAAAAAGCCTGGCTGGCGCACCGTGACCCAGAAGAGCTAGCGAAACGTCCGCTGGCAGCCACCGAAATGGGCCTCATCTACGTGAACCCGGAAGGGCCAAACGCCAGCGGTGAACCGCTGTCGGCAGCATCGGCAATTCGCGCCACCTTCGGTAACATGGGGATGGACGACGAAGAGACCGTGGCGCTGATCGCCGGTGGTCATACGCTGGGTAAAACTCACGGCGCGGCGGAAGCTACGCACGTGGGTGCTGACCCGGAAGCTGCACCTATTGAATCACAGGGTCTTGGCTGGGCAAACAGCTTCGGCAGCGGCGCAGGCGCAGACGCCATCACTTCTGGCCTGGAAGTGGTCTGGACACAGACGCCAACCCAGTGGAGCAACTACTTCTTCGAGAACCTGTTCAAATACGAATGGGTACAGACTCGCAGCCCAGCTGGCGCAATCCAGTTTGAAGCGGTGGATGCACCGGATCTGATCCCTGACCCGTTTGATCCGTCGAAAAAACGTAAGCCAACCATGTTGGTTACCGACCTGACGCTGCGTTTTGACCCGGACTTCGAGAAAATTTCTCGCCGCTTCCTCAACGATCCGCAGGCCTTTAACGAAGCCTTTGCCCGCGCGTGGTTCAAATTGACCCACCGTGATATGGGGCCAAAAGCGCGTTACATCGGCCCGGAAGTGCCAAAAGAAGATCTGATTTGGCAGGATCCGCTGCCGCATCCGTTCTTCCAGCCATCCGCTGATGATATCGAAAGCCTGAAGGCTGAGATCGCGGCGTCTGGCCTGACCGTGAGTGAGCTGGTTTCCGTTGCCTGGGCTTCGGCTTCCACCTTCCGTGGCGGTGACAAACGCGGCGGCGCTAACGGCGCACGTCTGGCGCTGGCTCCACAGAGAGGCTGGGACGTCAACGCTACGGCGGCACGCGTTCTGCCTGTGCTGGAAGGTATCTATAAGTCGGCGCACAAAGCGTCGCTGGCCGATATCATCGTGCTGGCCGGCGTTGTCGGCGTAGAGAAGGCGGCGCAAGCGGCTGGCGTGAACATCAAGGTGCCATTTGCTCCGGGCCGCGTCGATGCACGTCAGGATCAGACGGACATCGAGATGTTTGAGCTGCTCAAACCGATTGCCGATGGGTTCCGTAACTATCGCGCAGCACCAGGCGAAGCAACCACTGAGTCTCTGCTGATTGATAAAGCACAGCTGCTGACGCTGACTGCCCCGGAAATGACGGTGCTGGTAGGCGGCCTGCGCGTGCTGGGCGCGAACTTTGATGAAAGCCAGCACGGTGTTCTGACCGACAACGTGGGCGTACTCAGCACTGACTTCTTTGCCAACCTGCTGGATATGCGCACCGAGTGGAAAGCGACCGATGCTTCTTCTGAACTGTTCGAAGGCCGCGATCGCGCCAGCGGTGAAGTGAAATACACGGCTACCCGCGCTGATCTGGTCTTTGGCTCTAACGCCGTACTGCGCGCATTGGCGGAAGTTTATGCTTCCAGCGATGCGAAAGAGAAGTTTGTGAAAGACTTCGTCGCGGCTTGGGTGAAAGTGATGAACCTGGATCGTTTTGACCTGCTGTAAGGGCTCAACGGTATAAAAAAATCCCCGCGTAAGCGGGGATTTTCGTTTGTGGCATTCGACGAGGGGAAATTACTCCCACTCGTGCAAGAAGCGCTGTCCGTATTGGTCGGCAACCAATAGCGCCGCGTAAACGCGGTCAGGATCGGCACCGCCTGGCATGTTGTGAATGGTCTCGCCTTCCGCGCAGGCGGCTTCTGCCACCAGGCGCATTTTCGCCGGAATATCTTCTTTAATATCCAGCTGTGCCAGAGTAATTGGCAGGCCAACGCTGTGGCACAGTGCGGCAACGGTCTCAATCTCTTCCACCGACGCATTTTCCAGCACCAGCTGAGTGAGCGTGCCAAACGCCACTTTTTCACCGTGGTAGTAGTGGTGCGCATCCGGAATCGCCGTCATGCCATTGTGGATCGCATGCGCTGCTGCCAGGCCGCCGCTTTCAAAACCGACGCCGCTGAGATAGGTGTTGGCTTCAATGACGCGCTCCAGCGCCGGGGTGACCACGTGCTGCTCGGCGGCGAGCATCGCTTTTTCACCTTCCTCGATCAGCGTGTTGTAGCACAGCTCGGCGAGTGCCAGTGCGGCCTGAGTGCATTGGCCGCCGGCCATGGTAGTCGCACCGCTGCGAGCGCAGGCGCGCGCTTCAAACCAGGTGGCCAGTGCATCGCCAATCCCGGCTGCCAGCAGACGCGCTGGGGCTCCGGCGACGATTTTGCTGTCGACGATAACCATGTTTGGGTTATGCGGCAGCATCAGGTAGCGGTCAAATTCACCGTCGTCGGTGTAGAGCACAGAGAGCGCGCTACACGGGGCATCGGTGGACGCGATGGTCGGCACAATGGCGACCGGCAGATTCATAAAGTGGGCCAGCGCTTTGGCGGTATCCAGCGTTTTACCGCCGCCAATACCGAGAATCGCGTTGCATTTTGCGCTGCTCGCCACATCTTGCAGGCGATTGATTTCGTTTTGCGAACACTCGCCGCCAAACGGGGCGATTTCGACCGACAGGCCTGCGCCGGTCAGGCTCTTACGCAGCGTCTCTTCAGCAAATCCCAGCACAAACTTGTCGCCGACGACCAGCCAGCTGTTAGCCATTGGCGTGAGGTATTCACCAAGACGCATGATGACGTCGGCGCCCTGAATATACTTACCTGGTGATTGAATAATGCGATCCATACATTTCTCCCCTACAGGTTTAGATTTCCAAATGCGTTTTTCCAGTCTTGCTCGAACTTCTCTATAGCTGACTCTACCGCGGGTGTGCCGAGCATTTGTTGCGCTACATCTAAAGGAAGGGTGATGGCTTCACATCCTGTTAATAAACAGTCCAGCGCCTGGCGAGGTGTTTTAAAGCTGGCGGCCAGTACTTTACTGTCAGGTGCGTGCAGCTCCAGCAGCGTTTGCAGCTCCTGTACCATGCGGATACCGTCACCGCCCTGGGCGTCTACGCGATTGACGTAAGGGGCCACGTACTTCGCGCCGGCCAGCGCCGCGAGCAGGCCCTGTGAGGCGCTATAGACGGCGGTGCCCAGAGTCGTAATACCTTCTCTTTTGAGCTGTTTGATCGCCGCCAGTCCTTCCGTTGTCACCGGGACTTTGACCACAATGCCGGGAATTGCCTCGTGGAGTTTACGCGCGTCGGTCACCATGCCGTCGGCATCGCGGCTCATGGTTTGGGCGAACAGCGTACCGTGTTCACCAATGGCGTGTTTCAGGCGCGGCAGCACGTCCCAGATAGACTCTCGGCTGGCAGCCACAATGCTCGGGTTGGTGGTTACGCCAGCAATCGGGAAAATTCGGGCCAGGCGTTCAACTTCCTGCACATTGGCGGTATCCAGATACAGTTCCATGCTATTTCCTCTTAAAGTTCCAGTTCATGTTGCAGCAGGCTGGCAATGGCGTCGGCAGAGGCGGCGTTAACCAGAGAGCTGCGGAATTCGGCATGCATGATGCGGCGCGCCAGGCGCGAGAAAATGCGCATGTGCTGGTCGCCGGCGGCATGTTTGTTGAGCGTCAGCATAATAATGAACTGCGCTTCTTCATCACCCCAGGCGATGGGTGCGGGCAGCCGGGCGACGCTGATGGTCGATTGTTCGATATGTTCGGACTTGCTGTGTGGAATCGCAAAGCTAAAGCCGAGGCCGGTAGAGAACACTGCTTCACGCGCCCATAAATCGGCTTCCAGTTTACGCGGGTAGCGGCAGCGCCTGGCGAGCAGCAAGTTATCGGTCATGCCCTTGAGCACTTCTTCTTTACTGCGCCAATCGTTATCCAGCGAGATACAGCGTGGCGTAATCAGCGGGGCATCCTGCTGACTCATGCGGAATTGGGCCAGCAGGTGCTCCACTTCAAGTGACGTGCGGCAGGCCATGGCCTGATTGAGCAGCTGGCGGCAGGCACGGCTATCAAGCTGCGCCAGACGCGCTTTGGTCGCCGGAATTGATGGCGCGCTCATGCTGATTTCATCCAGCCCGAGGCCAACCAGCAGCGGCAGTACTGAGCCTTTTGCCCCCAGCTCGCCGCACAGGCCAATCCATTTCCCCTGACGATGCACCGCCTGTACAGCGAAGTCGAGTGCGCGCAGAAAGGCCGGGTTCAGGCTGTTGTAATGGCGGGTCACTTTGGCGTTGTCGCGATCCACTGCCAGCAGATATTGCGTCAGGTCATTGCTGCCGATGCTAAAGAAATCAATCTCTTCACAGCATTGGTCGATGATAAACATCACCGACGGCACTTCCAGCATGATGCCCAGCGGAATACGTTCATCAAACGGCACGTGTTCGTTACGGAGCTGTTGTTTGGCTTCGGCAACTTTTTCTTTGACCCATAGGATCTCTTCCATCGAGGAGATCATCGGAATCATGATTTTCAGGCTGCCGTGCGCCGATGCGCGCAGAATCGCTCGCAGCTGGGTAGTGAAAAGCTGTGAGTACTCTTCATAAATACGTACCGCGCGATAGCCGAGGAACGGGTTGTTTTCCGCCGGGATGTTGAGATAGTCCACCGGCTTATCGCCGCCAATATCCATGGTGCGAATGATAATGCTGCGCCCGTCAGCCGACTCCAGCGCCTGACAGAATATGTTGTACAGCTCGCTTTCGCTCGGCTCGCTGGTGCGGTCCATATAGAGCATTTCAGTACGGAACAGGCCAACCGCCTCCGCACCGTTGCCAAACGCCGCCTGTGCTTCCACCGAGTGCGCGATATTGGCGGCAACCTCCAGACGAATGCCATCGGCGCTACGCGCCTCTTTGTGAAGCCATTCGCTTTGCTGTTCGCGAACGGCTGCCTGTACACGGGCCTCCTGCTGGTAATAGCGGGTGATGGCTTCATCTGGGGCGACAACCACCGCACCGGCGTTGCCGTCAAGATAGACGGTTTGATTCTGCCACGGCATTAGCGCGGAAATATCGACGCCAACAAGCGTTGGGATATTAAAGGAGCGCGCGAGGATCACCGTGTGCGAGGTTGTGCCGCCGCTTTCCAGCAGCAGACCTTTGAGCAGCGTTTTATCCAGCTCGAGAAACTGGCTTGGGGTTAATTCTTCGGCAACGCAGATAGACGGCTGAGTAAGCTGCCCTGGTGCCGGGAAGCGCTGTTCGCCATAGATATGCTGCAGCAGCTGGAAGCCCACATCGCGCATATCGAGCGCGCGTTCTTGCAAATAGCTGCTGCTCGAACGGGCAAATTCATCGCAAAAGTGGCGAGTGCTTTCGATGATCGCTTCCGCACAGCTCAAACCGCCGTTAACGCCTGCCAGCAGATGCTGGCGTAGCGAAGTGTCGGTGGCCAGTGAACGGTGAGCTTCGAGAATCGCGCTGGCGGTGCTGTCATTTTCCAGCAGACGCAGCTCCAGGGTTTTGACTAACAGGGTTAAACCGCTATCGAGTGCAGACTGCTCTTGCTCTGGGCTTTTTGCTGGTGGCAGTTCGCCGAGGTTATTAAGATCCAGCGCGGCAAGGGGGGTGAGCACGCCGCCTGCGCTGCCGTTGCAGACCGGCTGGGCGCGGAACAGCGTGGGATTCAAACGGGTTAACGATTCAGGTGGCGCTTCTTGTTCCACGCTGACCGCCTGAGCCAGTGGAGCATCGCACAGCGGAAACTCCTCTTTTAGCCATGCGGTGAGGCGCTCATGGGCGGCTTGCTCATCATTACCGCTAATCAGTAGTTGGCAGCTATCGCCCGCCAGCGTATCGGTACCGATAATCGCCAATGCGCTCTTAGCGTTGCCCTTGCGGTCCGCCCGTAGGTTATGCCATTCAATATCGCAGCTAAACGTGTTGCACAGCGTTTCGACATGGCTGGCAGGACGGGCGTGCACGCCATTCGGTAATTCGCAGACAAATTCAACAACCAACGTCATAACCCTATCTCCCAAATCATTCGATATGGGTAACAGAATAGGGGGCTTGTTATCGGCGCGGCTATCTGACATTTATGTCAAAAACTGGACAAATGTATTGCCTATTGGAAAATGAGACCAACCTCACAGGTTGTCTGTCTGGCTTATAAAGACGGAGATAACGCCAACTTTAGAGGTCGCTCGCATTTTTCTGCTGACATTACAAAAATCCAGTAAATGCACTTTTTATCCACTGTCTGTCCCGCTGCCAATTGCCTATTGTTGCCACAACACCTTAATAGACATGGGCAAATAAAGCCCGGGAGCGACTGATGAAAGAATTAGTACAAATACTCAGAAATACCCGTCAGCATTTGATGACGGGCGTGTCGCACATGATCCCGTTTGTCGTAGCGGGCGGTATCTTACTGGCGGTCTCCGTCATGCTGTACGGCAAGGGTGCTGTCCCGGATGTTGCCACCGATCCTAACCTGAAAAAACTGTTTGATATTGGCGTCGCGGGCCTGACGCTGATGGTGCCATTCCTCGCCGCCTACATTGGCTACTCCATCGCCGAGCGCTCCGCTCTGGCACCCTGCGCGATTGGTGCCTGGGTCGGCAACAGCTTTGGCGCCGGTTTCTTCGGCGCACTGATTGCCGGGATTATCGGCGGTATCGTTGTTTACTACCTGAAGAAAATTCCGGTGCATAAAGTCCTGCGCTCGGTGATGCCTATTTTCGTTATCCCCATTATCGGTACGCTGATTACGGCTGGCATCATGATGTGGGGCCTGGGTGAGCCGGTTGGCATGCTGACCAACAGCCTGACACACTGGCTGCAAGGGATGCAGCAAGGCAGCATCGTGGTGCTGGCGGTGATTATGGGGCTGATGCTGGCGTTCGATATGGGCGGCCCGGTGAATAAAGTGGCCTACGCCTTCATGCTGATCTGTGTTTCTCAGGGTGTCTACACCGTAGTCGCTATCGCTGCTGTTGGTATCTGTGTCCCTCCGCTGGGGCTGGGGTTAGCGACACTTATCAACCGTAAAAACTTTAACAATGAAGAACGCGAAGCCGGCAAAGCGGCGCTGGTGATGGGCTGCGTCGGCGTGACTGAAGGGGCCATTCCCTTTGCTGCCGCTGACCCGCTGCGCGTGATTCCATCCATCATGCTGGGCTCCGTGTGCGGTACGGTCACCGCCGCGTTAATGGGGGCGCAGTGCTACGCC
>NZ_LGHZ01000023.1 GCF_001266615.1 Kluyvera genomosp. 1
TCGTCGGCAGCGTCAGATGTGTATAAGAGACAGGAGCGTCAGATGTGTATAAGAGACAGACGTAGACGTACGCAACCGTGGCTTACGCGCAGGCCGATACCGAAGTTGGCGTTGGTGCCGTGAATGGCGTACAGACGGCCGATGTACAGCGCGTACAGACCCATTGGGTTATCCGGGCCGGCAGGTACAACGGCTGGCAGTGGGTTACCCGCAGCGATGTATTCTGCGTGCATTTTCGCCGTTGGTGTCCAGGTTGGACCGGCTTTCTTACGTTCTACCTTGGTGGTCCAGTTGATAGGCGTATCTTTGCCCAGCTGGCCGATACCAATTGGCAGCACGATAACGGTGTTGGTGCCCTTCGGATAGTAGTACAGACGCATCTCTGCGCTGTTAATCACAATACCTTCATGCACGGTATCCGGCAGGATCAGCTGCTGAGGAATATTCAGCACGGTGCCGCCCTTTGGCAGATAGGTATCCACGCCAGGGTTAGCTTCCAGCATGTTGGACAAACCCATCTGATACTGGGCCGCGAAGTATTCCAGTGGTTGCTTATTGTCGTCAGGAATGGTGATAACCTGGTTCTGACCGACAATGCGGCTGCCGTTGGTCGGCAGCGGATACGTCACCGCGGATGCCGAATTACAGAAGCCCACGACAGCAAGCGCTGCAGCGAAAATCGTTTTTAATTTCATGTTCATGTTGTGCGAGGTATCAGTGCCTTACGGCGGTTGTTTAGGAATTCAGCCTGTTGGTAGGAGCGCATTATATGTGCATTCCTTGCCGCAGGGAATTCGGATGTGTACTAAATCACATTTTTTTCACTTCAGTTACAGTTTAGCGTCTTGCGATGGCGGGCGCTTTTTATTCGGAATTGTGGCACAATAGGCGGTTTGTCACATTCTTCAGGATACTCCCGTGTTAGTTACCAGCAACGTTACCATGCAGTTTGGCAGTAAGCCGCTGTTCGAAAATATCTCCGTCAAATTTGGCGGCGGCAACCGTTACGGCCTGATTGGCGCTAACGGGAGCGGCAAATCAACCTTTATGAAAATTCTCGGCGGCGACTTAGAACCGACGCTGGGCAACGTCTCCATCGATCCAAACGAACGCATCGGTAAGCTGCGCCAGGATCAGTTCGCCTTTGAAGAGTTCACCGTGCTGGATACGGTGATTATGGGTCACGGTGAGCTGTGGGAAGTGAAACAAGAGCGTGACCGCATCTACGGTCTGGCTGAAATGAGTGAAGAAGATGGCTACAAAGTGGCCGATCTTGAAGTGCTCTACGGTGAAATGGACGGTTATTCTGCGGAAGCCCGAGCGGGTGAACTGCTGCTGGGCGTGGGGATTCCCGTTGAACAGCATTACGGTCTGATGAGCGAAGTCGCTCCAGGCTGGAAACTGCGTGTGCTGCTGGCGCAGGCGCTGTTCTCTAACCCAGACATCCTGCTGCTCGATGAACCAACGAACAACCTGGACATCGACACCATTCGCTGGCTGGAGCAGACGCTTAACGAGCGCGACAGCACCATGATCATCATCTCGCACGACCGTCACTTCCTGAACATGGTCTGCACCCACATGGCGGATCTGGACTACGGCGAACTGCGCGTTTACCCTGGCAACTACGACGAATACATGACGGCTGCAACGCAGGCGCGTGAACGTCTGCTGGCGGATAACGCCAAGAAAAAAGCCCAGATTGCAGACCTGCAATCCTTCGTGAGCCGCTTTAGCGCTAACGCCTCTAAATCTCGTCAGGCCACCTCGCGAGCTCGCCAGATCGACAAAATCAAACTGGATGAAGTCAAAGCCTCCAGTCGTCAGAACCCGTTCATTCGTTTTGAACAGGACAAGAAACTGTTCCGTAACGCGCTGGCGGTGGAAGAGCTTACCAAAGGCTTTGATAACGGTCCGCTGTTTAAGAACGTTAACCTGCTGCTGGAAGTGGGCGAAAAGCTTGCCATCCTCGGTGCGAACGGCGTGGGTAAAACCACCATGCTGAAAACGCTGGTAGGTGAGCTGGAAGCCGATCACGGCACCGTGAAATGGTCTGAAAATGCGCAAATTGGCTACTACGCGCAGGATCACGCGGAAGATTTCGATAACGACCTGACCGTGTTTGACTGGATGAGCCAGTGGAAACAGGAAGGCGACGATGAGCAGGTGGTTCGTGGTTTCCTGGGGCGCCTGCTGTTCAGCCAGGACGATATCAAAAAACCGGCGAAAGTACTCTCCGGTGGTGAGAAGGGCCGTATGCTGTTCGGTAAGCTGATGATGCAGAAACCGAACATTCTGGTGATGGATGAACCTACCAACCACCTGGATATGGAATCTATCGAATCGCTGAACATGGCGCTGGAAATGTATCAGGGCACCCTGATCTTCGTTTCCCACGACCGTGAGTTCGTGAGCTCGCTGGCGACCCGCGTGATTGAAATTACGCCTGAGCGCGTGGTTGACTTCACCGGTAACTACGAAGATTACCTGCGCAGCAAAGGCATCGACAACTAAGTTGTGCTCCCTCCGGTGCGGGATGACCGCACCGGAGACATGATTCTCCCCGTCTGCTTTTTTCACATTCTTCAATTTATCGGCAACATGCTGACAACTCCTTTTTCGCCCCATATTTCCTGCACAATTTTGTGAAGAATGACCCCTATTGATGTACGAGGGGATCGCGCGATGCAGGAATTTACGTTTTACACCAGTGCGGACGAACAGACCTTTTATTGCTATCAGGTTCGGCAGCGCGGTGCCGTTTTCTATGTGACGATAAGCCAGATGCGCAGCGATACGGAGATGGAATATCTCGGCCTAAAAGTGTTGAGGAATATTACCCGTCATGAGGTGGTTCAGGAGTGCCTGTCACATTGCCGTCGTAGATCGTCGCGTCAACCTAAATCCTGGCGGTACGCTATTGTCCGTTGGTTTGCGGATCGCTATGCGGGGCTTTGGGGACGGGGGAGAAACTCATCAACACACTGAATTGCCTGGCTGGGTTATTGATGGCGACGATGTGCTGTCGCCATCGGTACACGATGCCGTTTCATTCAGGAGGGAAACGGCGGGTAGCAACGCATTAGGCATTAATGATGATGAGGGACAGGAACCGGGTAGCCGTTTGCGGTATAGGTGTTGTTACTAAAGGTGCCAGGGCTATAAACCTGGGCAATCGAACCATCATTCTCATCCGCTGAAAAACGGCTAAGCGCAGTGGTTTTTACCGTCGCGCTGGCAGCAACGGCTTCGGGTGACGGCTTCTCCTGAAAAGCCAGCGCGCTCGTTGAACTCAGAACCAGCGCAACAGCAAGAACGGTTAATGCTTTCATTGTCGGTCTTCCACGAGTTGAAGGGCACTCCTACGTTATCTTTGCGCCATAAAAAACGCCATGTGCTGTTACACACATGGCGTACTTTGTTACAGCTGGACAATAAACAGCTTTATCCAGGCTTAACGGGCAAAGGACTTAGTTCCGAACCCACTCGCTGGTGGCAACGCCGTTAATCAACAGCTGGCGTTTCTCACCCGCCGGCAGAGTGACTTTCAGCGCTTGCCACGCCGGATGGTAATCCCCGCGAGCTTTCACTTTAAGGTCGATGGTACCGCCGGTGCAGACCATCTCCCAATCCAGCCATAGCGCGTTACCTTCCTGGTAACCCCAGGATTCGCCGTCATCCTCAAACAGCTGGCCGCGGGTTGAACCGACGCCTTTCACCGGGAACAGCTTGAGTTCACGGCTATTATCTTCGGCAGCGTTAACATAGGCGATGCGCTCGCTGAGCGGCAAACCTGCACCCGCACGCACCAGCAGCGGCAGTTTCTCCAGCGGTGCATCAATCACGATGTTTTGACCGCCGGAGAACCATTCACCGGTATAGAAATCGTACCAGCCGTGTTCATTGTCAGGCAGCCATACCGGGCGTTGGCGCTGGCCCTGTTCAACCACGCTGGCGACCAGCAGGTCACGTCCCAGCAGGAAGTCATCGCACTCACCGAAGGTGTTCTCATCGTGCTCGTGATCGAGGAAGGTTGGGCGCAGCATCGGCTCATCATCAACGTGTGCCTGCCACAGCAAGGTGTAGAGGTACGGCATCAGGCGATAGCGCAGCTCAATGGCCTCGCGAATGCACGGCGTGATGGCCGGATACATCCACGGTTCGTTGACCGTATGATCATCGTTCCATGAGTGGATGGTAAAGCGCGGGTGCATGACCCCGTTTTGCACCCAGCGTACAAACAGTTCCGGATCCGGTTTATCGCCGGAGAAGCCACCAACGTCATGACCCAGGTTATATAGCCCGGAAAGGCTCATCCCCAGACCCATACGGATGTTGTAGCGCAGGGTGTCCCAGTTGGTGCGGTTATCGCCGCTCCAGGTTTGCACGTAGCGCTGCATCCCGGCGCAGCCGGAACGGGAAATCAGGTACGGGCGCTTGTTCGGTGCAAAACGCTGCTGGGCTTCCAGCGAGGCGCGAATCATCAGCAGCGGCATGACCGGGCGAATGTGCTTGATAGCAATTTCGTTGCCAAAGCCGTAGCAGCGCGCTTCGCCGTCCCACACTTCAAACTCGTTATTATCGTTCCAGGTGGAGTCGATGTCTTGCTCTAGCAGCTGCTGGGTCACGCCTTCCTGCCACCAGGCCACGGTTTTCGGGTTGGTGAAGTCGAGGTGTGAACCTTCATCATCCCAGAAGCTGGAACGTTCAGGGCCGTCACTTTCTGAATCGCGGATAAAGAGCCCACCCTCGGCGACTTCGCCGTAGCGTGGGTGATCCTGTAGCAGGCACGGCTTGATGTTAGCCGCCAGATGCAGGCCCGCATCGTGGAACGCCTGGCTCATCACCTTCGGCTGCGGCACTTTGTCGTAGTTCCAGTTGAACACGTAGCGCTTGCCGTTGATCGAGGTATAGCCGGAGGAGAGCTGGAATGAGTCGCACGGAATTGCGTGTTCATCACAAAGACGAATGAAGTTCATCAGCTGATTTTGTGCATCCGGCGCATCGGTGTAATGCATGGTCGAACCGCTGTAACCAAGGCTCCATTTCGGCCCAAACAGGGTTTTGCCGGTCAGGCGGACGAACGCCTTGGTGACATCCAGCACGCGTTCGCCGGTAAACAGGTAGTAATCGATATCGCCGGCTTCGGCCTGCCAGCGGCGGTAGGCGGTGTGGTAGTTATCGATTTCATTCCCCAGATCCAGCCAGCAGCTGCTGAGGTTATCGTAAAACAGACCGAAGCTCACATCGTCACGGCGGGTGATGGTGAACGGAATATGCTTATACAGCGGGTCAGTGCTTACCGCGTTATAGCCCATGGCATCAAGGTTACGCATCTCGTAACGTTTGCCGCCGCGCTGCAGGTCACCCGCTTTATCGCCCAGGCCGTAGAAACGCTCATCTTTACGACGGCTTTGGTAGTGAGCCACACCGTCGCCGTGGGCATTGACCAGATAAGCGCTGGTTGGACGGTCATTGACCAGCGGCTGCCATTCGCCCTCGGCATTGCGGTAGTGCCACTCAATCCACAGCGGCTGGTGGACGGTCGCGCGCAGGGATTCGGTTGCCACCACAAGGGTGTCATCCTGCTGATTGAGCGTCCAGCCAGGCAGGGTAAAACCGCTGAGATCTTCACGGTCTCGGCCTTCCCACGGAACATCCTGCTGTGGTGCGATACTCCAGGTGCGATTCAGCGCCAGCTCGCCTTTGCGTTTCAACAGCACGCGAAACAGATTCTCTTCCAGTACGTACAGACACAGCGTGTGCTGGCCATCAACGCTCAGCTCGACGTGATGGGTTGACTGTTTTTGCAGGGTCCAGTTTTTCAGCGTTTTCATGTTTACATCCACTCTCAGGCGCGTTTTGCGCGACGTTCAGCAATAAAGGTGACCAGGAAGCAAGCGCCAATCAGGTCAAAGAAGCCCATGGCGATGAATAATGGGTTGAAGCCAATCTTGTCGGCGGTAACGCCGATAATCAGGGAGAAAGCGAAGCTGGCGATCCACGCCGCGGATCCACGCATGCCGTTGACGGTCGCCATCTGGCCTTTGTCAAAGGACTCCACCACCAGGGCGCTGAGCATGCAGGAGATAATCTGGTGACCGAAACCGCCAATGGAAATCAGTGCAATGGCGACATACGGGTTATTGGTGAAGGCCATTGCCGCAAGGGAGATCATCAGGAACGCGCCGCTGACCGAGGACGCCACAATGGAGTTCACGCGGGAGCAGCCGAACAGGCGAACATACAGTTTGGTCAAGTAACCGCTAGCAACGCTGCCAAGGTCGGCGGCCAGGAACGGCAGCCAGGCGAAGAGGGCAATCTGCTTCAGGTCCATGCCGTAGGCTTTGGAGAGGTATAGCGGCACCCAGAAGCTCATCACTGCCCATGCCGGTTCAGCCATAAATGCTGGGATTGCGATACCGTAAAAACGCTTGTTCTTGCCGACGGTTTTCAGCGCGGTGAGGAACGGTAATTTCACCGCCGGTGGTTCATTATCCTGACGAATGAATTCCAGCTCTTCTTTACTCAGGTTCGGGTGTTTATCCGGGTTATGGTAGAACGCCCACCACAGCACCACCCACGCGGCCGCCAGCACGCCGGTAAACATAAACGCACCCTGCCAGCCGAACGATGCATGCGCGAAGTAGATAATTGGCGGCGCCAGCATTGCACCAATCGAGAAGCCGACGCCTGCCCAACCAGCGGCCACCGGACGTTCGGATTTTGGGAACCACTCGCCGATGGTTTTGGCGTTGGCCGGGGTTGCAGCCGCCTCTGCACCGCCCATAAAGAAGCGCAGAATTGCCAGATGCAGCCAGTTTCCAGCGCCAGCGTGCAGCAAGCAGGTTAACGCCCAAAGACCGGCACAAATCATAAAACCAAGTTTGAGGCCGATAACGTCAATCAACCAGCCGCACAACGGCTGGAACAAGGTATAGGCCAGCTGGAATGCGCCCACAATCCACGAATACTGTTCGGTGGTGATGCCGAGGCTGGTTTTCAGTTCTGGGGCGAGGATCCCCAGCGAGTTACGGGTGATGTAGTTGACGGTCACGCCCAGTAAAAAGAGGACCAGTACCCACCAGCGTAAGTTTTTGACTATCCGGCGCGGTTTACTCACGGCCATATCGTTATTGATACCCTGACTCATAGGGATCTCCACAAGAAGATGTAGGGAACGGTGGGGCAACTCCGTGGAGAGTTGTCACACCACTTTTTTTAATTTATTGATATTTATTTATTTTATTTCTACGACCTTCCATCATTCTTGTATGGAAGTTGTTCTACCAATTCACAGTAGGGGAGAACAAAAATTGAGAAAAGTAGGTTTTATGCACGTTTTTTCATGAGCGGCTGATATACATTGCGTATAGGTACTTAAGGCCAGAAAAATTGCGGTTTTTAGGTCATGAAAATTCTTTCATTTCTGAATTAGATGCGGATCACAAAATGGAAAAGAAGCTGAAAATTGCGGAAATTGCCCAGCGTACGGGGCTTTCCGCCAGCACGGTTTCGCGGGTTCTGGCGGGGAAGGCCAATACCAGCGCGCGGGCGCGCGAACAGGTATTGGCCTGTGCTCGTGAATTAGGGGTGATGGACGGCCTGGCCGCTGGACGTATGCTGCTGAATAACCTGATTATCTTTGCGCCACCGCGGGCGTTTGATGAGCGTTCGGATATCTTCTACTACCGCGTGATCCAGAGCATCACCAAGGCGCTTTCCGCGCATGAAGTACGTCTGCGCTACTGCCCACTGGAGGAGAATGACAGCGATCCAGCGCTCTTCCTGGCACGGATGAATGAAGCGGAAACCCAGGCCGCGATCCTGCTGGGTATCGACGATCCGCATATTCACGATCTGGCGGCCGATCTTGGCAAACCCTGCGTGTTGATCAACTGCCGCGATGAGAGGATGCGCCTCCCGGCGATCGCTCCGGATCACCGGATGATTGGCGCATTTGCCGCCCGCTACCTGTTCGAGATGGGGCACCGCGAGGTGATGAACGTGATGTGCCTGCGTCGTTACACCATGGAACAGCGATTAGCCGGGGTGAAAGAGTCGTGGCGGCAGCACAACCTGGTATTTGAACACGAGCGTGATTTACTTAACATCAGCAGCTTTAGCGCGAAAGAAGCGCAGGAAAAAGTGGGGCAGTGGCTGGATGAGCTGAACGGACGGGCAATGCCGACGGCGTTTCTGGTGGGCGGTGATTTTATGGCGGCCGGCACCATCAATGCGCTTAGCCAGCGTGGTCTGCGCGTGCCGCAGGATGTGTCGGTGATGAGCATCGACGGGTTTAACCTTGCGGCGATTGAAGATGTCCCGCTGACTGCCGTCCATGTGCCGCGCGATGAGTTGGGTATTGAAGCCGTGCAGATGCTGCAGCAGCGTTTGATTCGCCCTGATGCGCCGGTCGGTTCGCTGCTGCTGCATGGCCGTTTGGCGGTTCGGGAATCGGTACGGCGGGTGCGTCCAGGAAAAGGGCACTCCGCCGTGGAACGCGAAGGGTTATACGGTAATCAGACGTCGATACCCAGCGCGCGCTTGCCGTGAATATTGAGATCGGCCAGGGTAAAACGGCCTTGCCAGTTGGCTTCGTAGTCTTCACGCGGGAAGTCCCCCGGCGACGCACCGCGCTCCAGCGCCGCTTTCACCTTATGCGCATAGGCAAGGTTTTTGGCGCACATCGGTGCGGCGGGAATGTACATCACGTTGCCCCAGCCCTGCTGGTTTTCCACCGGGGCGACAGAGTGAATGACATCGCAGTGCCACCAGACGGAATCACCGGCTTCCAGCGCCGGGATTGAGGTCAGGGCGCTAATTAACAGCGGGTGCCACCTCTCGGAAATCGGCAGTACTTTGCCCGGTGCCACGCCGCACAGTTCGTCATCCGGTACATCGTCGAGCAGCGGACGCAGCAGCACGTAGGCCATGGCTTCCGGGATTGGCACCACGTGTAGCAGCCCTTGGTCAGGGATCATATCTGACAGCGCCGTCCAGCCCTGGAAGGTGCGGAACACCGAGCATTTAGTGGTGTTATCCACCGTATACTCTTCGACTTCGGTGCGATGCGCCGCATTCCACGGATCGTACTGCTCGACGTTGCCGTTAAAGACGCTGGCGAAGACCTGCTGATAGGCCGGCAGCAGCCAGCGTTCGAGCGCGCCGGAGTCGGTATGCGCGCCCAGCCCTTTCGAGGTGGTTCCCGGCGGGCGGCGGCGAATGCGGTCCGGATAAATCACGCTGATGTCCGGGTTAAACCACTGCCGGCCTTCGCTTTCTACCTGCCATAGGCGGTTTAAAAATGACTGTGCCTGCGCCATTGGCTCACTTTGCCGCGCCTGCATCTGCGCCTGTGACCAGTAGATCGGGTAGATCTCCGGGCGCGAGGCGTCGAGTGAGCCGAAGAAGGTGTCGCCGGGGCCTTTATAGACATCGTCGAAACGGTTGAGATCGAGATAATCGAGCATTGAACGATCCCACGCCAGCGCCTGTTCGCGCGGGAAGTGGCCTTTAATGACCGCACAGCCGCGGCGTTTGACCTCTGCACGGGTTGCATCGCCTATCTTCCCCTCTGCGATATCCGCGAACGGAATCATCGGCCAGACCGACTGTCCCTGCGCCTTCAGGGAATTAATCTCCGCCACGCGCGCTTCAATCGTGGTGCTCAAGCGGTCGAACGCCGCTTGTACATCGCCAATCTGCGCGCGTAGCGCCTGTTTCATTTGACGAATGGCCGCATTTGGGTCGGCGGGCAGCGTTTCGTGGGTAAAGGTAATCGGCATATCAACCTCGCAATCTTTCATTCGAAAGTAAAAGTCATTACAGGTGATACTCTAAGTTAAAATAAAGTTAATGCAAGTTTAAATTTTAAGCGGGTGTCATGACGGAAAAATACGAGGCGCGGCGGAAAAGATAAGGTAACGCCACCACCCGGCGATGTGCCCGGTGGTGCTGCGTTAATTCACTCTGCGTAGGGATAAAATCAGAAGGGCTTTGTGCCGTCCAGCACGGCTTGAATCACGTTCAGCGCACCGTGGTGGTTATTGTCATCGGTGCGATAGTGGGCGATCTCTTTAATGCGTGCCGCCGCGTTATCCATGGCAAAGGAGTATTTCACCAGCTTCAGCATTTCCGCGTCGTTGTCGCTGTCGCCAATCGCCACGCACTCCTGCGGGGAAACCTGCCAGCGTTTGAGCAGAAGGCTGATACCGTTGGCTTTATGCAGACCGGGGATAATCAGGTCAACAAAACCAAAGCCACTGGTTACCGGCTTCATTATGCCATCGAGCGACACGTGCAGTTTATCCACCAGTTCGGGGATCTCGCTGTCCGGCAAATTCAGCGAAAATTTAAAGATTTTGTCGTCAATATCGTGATAGTTCGCCACGCGTTTTAGGCGGTAGTAGTGCTTGGACATCAGCGTCACGAGTTCGTCTGGTGCGCTATCGCTGATGTAGGCGCTTTCAAGGCCACAGGCGACAAACTTGAGCTGCGGATCTTTGAGTAATTCGGTGAATACCGTTTGCGACTCGTGGCGGGTCAACTCGCCGTGGAACAGTTCCTGGCCGTGTTCGTATACCAGCGCACCGTTTTCAGCGACGTAGGAAATCCTGTCGCGTATCTCAGGGAAGAAAGTGATGAGCTGATAGTACTGGTTGCCGCTGGCGACGACGAATTCAATGCCACGCTGCTGAAGCTGTTCAAACTGCGCCAGGAACCGCGAACGGTCGTAGGTCTTGGCGTCATTAAGAAAAGTTCCGTCCATATCAGTGACGATAACTTTAACGGTCATACGGGATGCTCCTGGGGTAAATCCGGCCAGCAGCAATTTAATTACAATGTGAGCTAAAGCACAAATTTAATTTCATTCGAAAGAAAAGCGGGGCGATTTGCCCCCTCTCCAGGAAGAGAGAGGGGCAAGGGGGAGCATACGCTACAGCGTATGCTCGGTACGGGCGATGATATCGTCCTGCGCATCCGGCGACAGCGCGGTGAAGAAGGCAGAGTAGCCTGCGACGCGGACCACCAGGTCCCGGTACTGATCCGGATGTTTCTTCGCTTCAAGCAGCGTTTCGCGCGACACGATGTTGTACTGAATGTGCCAGCCTTTATGCACCTCGAAGAAGGTGCGCAGCAGCGCCATTAGTTTTTGCTTATCGCTCTCGTTTTCCAGTGTCGCCGGGTTCAGCTTCTGGTTTAACAGCACACCGCCGAGAATCGCCGACGTTGGCAGCTTACCGACGGAGCTGATGACCGCCGTTGGGCCCAGATGGTCGGTTCCGGACGCCGGGCTTGCGCCTTCCGCCAGCGGCGTTTTCGCTTTGCGCCCGTCCGGCGTGGCCATGGTTTGCGCGCCGAACGGCACGTTGGCCGAAATGGACGAGGTCCCTGCGTAGTAGTTACCACCAATCGGGCCTCGGCCGTAGCGCGGGTTGTGATACTGCTTCAACTCGTCGATATAGGTCTGGTAAGCGCGAGCCAACAGGATGTCAACGCTATCATCATCGTTGCCATACTTTGGCGCACCGTTGATTAAGCGCTGACGCAGCTGTTCGTGGGTCAGGCCGTCGTAATCTTCCGCCAGCGCTTTTGCCAGCTCCTGTTGACCAATGATGCCCTGATCGAAGACCAGTTTTTTCACCGCCGCCAGACTGTTGCCGAGGTTGGCGATCCCGACCTGCAGGCCAGACACCCAGTCGTATTTCGCGCCGCCTTGCTTGATACTCTTCGCTCGCTCAATACAGTCATCCACCAGCGCCGAGCAGAGAATATCGTGCACGTTCTCTTCCAGCATGGTGTCAACGACGTATTCAATCTCAATCGACTTTCGGGTGTAGTAACGAATCTGGCTATCCCAATCCGCGAGCATCTGCTCGAAGTTAGCAAAGTTGCCTTTCGACAGCGCGTGCTCCTGCGGCAGGAACACCTGGCCGCTGGTGGCGTCGCGGCCGCCTTCCATCGCCGCTAGCATCACGCGGGCGAAGTTGATAAAGCTCATGCCGGTGCAGCGGTAGCCCCACTTTCCGCCGACGGCGGTTTCGATACAACCGATCGCTGCATAGTCGTAAGCGTCTTCTGGCTCTACGCCCAGCTTGATGAATTCTGGGATCACGATTTCATCGTTGTTAAAAGCCGGCATCCCGAAGCCGCAGCGAATGACCTGTACGCAGGCGTCGAGGAAGTCGTTACTCATTCCCGCATGGTAGCGCACGCTCAGGTTTGGCTGGGTGGAACGCAGACGACCGCAGGACTCAAGAATGGCGTAGGAGAGCGGGTTGACCGCGTCCTGCGCTTCTCCATTCACTCGCTTCTGGCCGCCGATAGTGACGTTTTGATACAGCGGGCTGCCCGCAGAGGCTTTCGAGTGGGAACCGGAGCGAATTTTGTTCACTTCCAGTAGCTTCAGCCAGCAGCTGTGCAGCAGCTCGATGGCATGCTCACGCCCCAGCGACTGCTCAAGCTCAACGTCACGGCGGTAGAACGGATAGAGGTACTGGTCCATACGGCCAAACGATACCGAGTGGCCGTTAGACTCAATTTGCAGAATCAGTTGGATGAAGTAGCTCAGCTGCAGCGCCTGCCAGAACGTTTTTGGCGGCTGGTGGGCAATCACATCGCAGTTCTCCGCCATCGCCAGCAGCTCGTCGCGGCGGCTTTCACGGATCTCTTCAGCAGCCATTTGACGAGCCAGTTCGGCGAAGCGCACGATGTGCAAGCTCACCGCGTCGAGCACGATATCAATTGCTTTCAGGAACTGATCGCCGTGCAGATCGTCAAGCACGGTGAGATTAATACGGGTGCGGCGTTCAGCAACTTTAGCGCGCATCCCGTCGAGGCCTTTTTCCAGCAGCAACGGGAAGTTCACCGCCAGATGGGCGTCGCCGGAGGTCATATTGCCTTCGGCTTTGATGATGCCAGTGGCCAGCAGCGCTTTTTGCTCATCGGTAAACATCCCGTAGCAGCGATCCTGTACGGTCTGGCCGCGCCACCATGGGCACACTTCATGCAGCACGCGCTTGTTCTCTTCGCTTACCGCAAACCCTGCACCCGGACGGTCGGCCAAATCATCGATCTCTTTTTCAATCCAACTGACGGTATATTCCGGGAAAATCGGCGCGGCGCGAACTTCGCAGGCCTGGTTGCCGATGATCAGCTCGTCATGTTTGATCCAAATGGTACGTTCCGCCAGGTGATGAGCCAGCGCCAGCGCGCGACGCACCGGGATCGGTTTATCCATGTGCTGCTGATAGGCTTCGGTATAGTGGCGCGCACGTTCGGTACACACCGGCGGCTTAACGATATGCACCAGCGCGTTTTTATGGGACTGAATGCGGGCGGTTAATTTATCGAGAGTCAGCGTAGTCATCAGTTTTATCCTCGTAGTGTCGCCGTTAACCCATTTTCATGGGCGTACTGCTGGGCAAAATCCAACAGCGCCAGGTCGTTCAGCGGCTTATCGGGTGCAAAGTAGGGTTGGCCGAGCAGCGCATATTTATTGATGCCCAGCGTGTGGTAAGGCAGAAAATGGATATCGCGCACGCCGGAAAGCTGCTCGGCGGCAAAATCGGTAATCGCTTTAATTGACGCTTCGTCGGCGTTAAAACCCTGAATCAGCGGGACGCGCAGGGTGATTTTTTTCCCTGCAGCCGACAGACGTTTCAGGTTCTCGAGTACGCGTTTGGCGGAACCGTCGGTCCACTCTTTAAAGCGCGCGTCGTCCACGTGCTTTAAGTCGGCGAGGAACAGGTCGATGTAAGGCAGCGCTGGTTCCAGGTAGCGCCACGGCACGTGCAGGCAGGTTTCAACCGCCGTGTGGATACCGCTGTCATGCGCGCTTTTCAGGAGCTGGAGTGCCAACTCCGGGTTCATAAACGGCTCGCCGCCGGAGAGCGTCATACCGCCGCCGCTGCGTTCGTAGAACGACTTATCGCGCAGTACGGTGGCCATAATCTCGTCGGCGGATTTTTCTTCGCCGCAGACGGTCAGTGCCTGAGTAGGGCAGCATTCTTTAAGGGTGTGCAGTACATCCGCATTCAGCTTTTCGCGGTGAATAACCAGACCGCTTATCACCCGCTCAATCACCGCCGGGGCGGCTTTCTGGCACAGATCGCAACCGTCAAGACACAGACGCGGATCGAACAACAGGTCCTGTTCACGCGCGCGGCTTTCCGGGTTCTGGCACCAGCGGCAGCCGAGCGAGCAGCCCTTCAGGAAGACCACGGTGCGGATACCTGGGCCATCATGGGTGGAATAGCGCTGAATGTTGAAAATCATAGGCACTCCTCATCTTTCGTATAAAGATTAAAATACTTTCGAATGAAAGTTATCTTGATGTGCGTCAACTTCGGAGGAGGTTTTGCTGTGGTAGTGTTATTCCATGCTCAATATCACGGTTTAAGGACACATCATGGAACTCTATCTCGACACTTCAGACGTCGCAGCGGTAAAGACGCTGGCACGCATATTTCCGCTGGCGGGCGTGACGACCAATCCCAGCATCGTGGCGGCAGGCAAGAAGCCGCTGGACGCGTTACTGCCTGAGTTATTGGATGCGATGGGTGGCAAAGGGCGTTTATTTGCCCAGGTGATGGCGACCACCGCCGACGGTATGGTGGCGGATGCACACAAGCTGCGGGCGATTATTCCAGATCTGGTGGTGAAGATTCCGGTGACGGCCGAAGGGCTGGCAGCGATTAAATTGCTGTCTGCTGAAGGTATTCCGACCTTAGGAACTGCCGTGTATGGCGCGTCGCAGGGGCTGCTCTCCGCGCTGGCGGGGGCCGAATATGTGGCGCCGTATGTCAATCGTCTTGATGCGCAGGGCGGCAACGGTATTCAAACCGTATGTGAATTACAGGATCTGCTGGCTCTGCATGCGCCGCAGGCAAAAGTACTGGCGGCGAGCTTTAAAACGCCGCGCCAGGCGCTGGATTGCCTGCTGGCGGGTTGTCAGTCGATTACGCTGCCGCTGGACGTGGCGCAACAGCTAATCAGCAGCCCGGCGGTGGATGCCGCGGTGGCGAAGTTTGAACAGGATTGGCAAACGGCGTTTGGTCGTACGTCGCTGTAAACGGATTGGTTTTCCCTCTCCGCAAAGGAGAGGGAAAACGCGTTGTTAGGCCGAAGGTTGGCCGCACACGTCACAGGTAGGGTTACGCATCAGCTTCATTTCTCTGAACTGGCAGCGCATCGCATCATACATCACCAGTTTTCCCGCCGCCGGGGTACCGTAATGGGCCAGCACTTTAATTGCCTCCATTGCCTGCATCGCGCCGATCACCCCGACTAATGGCGACATCACGCCCGCTTCGACGCAGGTTAAGGCATTTTCCCCGAACAGACGGCTCAGGCAGCGGTAGCAGGGCTCACCTTGCTGATAGGTAAAGACCGAAATCTGTCCTTCCATGCGAATCGCCGCCCCAGAAACCAGTGGTTTTTTATGCTGGAAGCAGCCACGGTTAAGCTGGTTGCGGATAGCCACGTTGTCGGTACAGTCGAGCACCAGATCATGCTCAGCGATCAGCGCCGACAGCGCTTCTTCTTCGAGCAGTGCATTGACCGCCACGAGATCAACGTGCGGGTTAATCCGTGCCAGCGCCTCGCGCGCTGAGTCCACCTTCGGCTGGCCGATAGTGGCATCGCTGTGCAGCGTTTGGCGTTGTAGGTTGGAGAGCGCAACGGTGTCAAAATCCAGCAGCGTCATCTGACCGATACCTGCCGCTGCCAGATACTGCGCCGCCGCGCAGCCTAGACCGCCCAGCCCGACAACCAGCACCCGTGAAGCCTTCAGCTTTTCCTGACCGTCAAAGTCAAAATCGCGCAGGATGATTTGCCGGTTGTAGCGCAGCATCTCGCTATCGCTAAGCTCCACGGCCATTACAGGCCACCCAGCAGATGGTTGAATGGCTCAACTTCCACCCATTCACCCGCTTCGACGCGACCGCGCTCACGCTCCAGCACGATAAAGCAGTTGCCCTGGCTAAAGGAGCTGAAGATATGCGACCCCTGATGACCGGTCGTCGCGACGGTGAGCTCGCCGTTTTCGTTACGGGTCAGCAGGCCGCGCTGGAAATCGAGACGGCCTGGGGATTTTTTCAGCACGTCGGTGGTGCGCACCCGCAGGCGCGGTGCCTGAGTGGCGGCGCTACCGGCGCTCAATTTTGCCAGCAGTGGCTGCACCAGCTGATAGAACGTGAGTGCGGCAGAGACAGGGTTGCCCGGCAGGCCGCAGAACCAGCTGTGGCTCAGTTTGCCAAAAGCGAACGGTTTGCCGGGTTTAATCGCCAGTTTCCAGAAGCTGATTTCACCCAGTTCATCGAGGATGGTTTTGGTGTAGTCCGCTTCGCCAACGGAAACGCCACCGGAGCTAATCACCACGTCGGCCAACTTATCGGCTTCGATAAAGGTCTGACGCAGCTGTTCCGGGTCATCACGAATAATGCCGAGGTTAATGACTTCACAACCGAGCTGCTCGAGCATCAGATGTACTGCCAGGCGGTTGGTATCGTAGATTTGTCCGTCACCCAGCGGCTGACCCGGCAGCTGGAGTTCGTCGCCGGTGGAGAACAGCGCGACGCGAATTTTGCGCACCACGCTGACTTCAGCAATGCCGAGCGAAGCCAGTACCGGTAATTCGGCCACCGTCAGACGCGTTCCCGCAGGGAATACCACCGCACCGTTGGCAATGTCTTCACCACGCAGGCGAATATTTTGCCCCGGCTTCACATTGGCAACAAAACGGATACCCGCCTCAGTTTGCTCGGTCTCTTCCTGCATCACCACCGCGTCGCAGCCTGGGGGAACCGGTGCGCCGGTCATAATGCGAATACAGGTGCCCGCTGGCCATTCACCGTGGAACGGCTGCCCGGCAAATGCTTTCCCGGCGACTGCCAACGGCGTTTGTGCGGCAATATCGGCCAGACGCACCGCGTAGCCATCCATCGCCGAGTTATCAAAGCCCGGTACATCCAGTGGGGAGGTGATATCGCTGGCGGTAATGCGGCCAAACGCCTGCAGCAGCGGCACCGATTCGCTGTCGTGCAGCGGGGTTATCTGGTTTAGCATCTGCGTCAGCGCGGTATCAAGCGGTATCAATCCGGCGGTAAAATCCATGGGTAAACTCCTGCGGGAAACGTTCGAATGCGCACATTATGGCAGAAAAGCCCCGCAGACTGTATGCCACCTGTGGTGTACAGTCTGCAGCTTGCAGGATTTCACTCATGATTTCCGGATGCTCTTTCTATATTCAAAATTGATATAGGAGCAGAGCCACTATAATGATATTTATAAATAAAATGATCTAAGGGATAGCGAATGGGCAAGGCAGTCATTGCGATTCACGGTGGAGCGGGGGCGATAAGTCGCCAGCAGATGTCAGCGCAAAAAGAGCACGAGTACGTGACAGCGCTGTCTGACATCGTCGAAAGCGCGCAGAAAATGCTGGAATCCGGCGCGAGCGCGCTGGATGCGGTTACTGAAGCTGTACGCCTGCTGGAGGAGTGCCCGCTGTTTAACGCCGGTATCGGTTCCGTATTCACCGCCGCAGAAACCCACGAACTTGACGCCTGCGTGATGGACGGTAATTCGCTGGAGGCAGGCGCCGTTGCTGGAGTGAAACATCTGCGTAACCCGGTGCTGGCTGCGCGGCTGGTGCTGGATAAAAGCCCGCACGTGATGATGATGGGTGAAGGCGCTGAAGCTTTTGCCGAAGCCGAAGGGATGGAGCGGGTGAATAATTCACTCTTCTCCACCGATATGCGTTTTCAGCAGTTGGTGGAAGCCCGTAGCCACGGCGAATTTATTATCGACCATGACGCACCGCTGGATGAACGCCAAAAAATGGGCACCGTGGGTGCTGTGGCGCTGGATTTTGACGGTAACCTCGCGGCGGCGACCTCTACCGGGGGAATGACCAATAAATTACCGGGCCGGGTTGGCGATACCCCGTTGGTTGGCGCGGGATGCTACGCCAATAACGCCAGCGTTGCCGTCTCCTGTACTGGCACCGGCGAAGTCTTTATTCGTACGCTGGCGGCCTATGATATCGCCGCCCTAATGGAATATGGCAATCTCAGCCTGCTTGAAGCCTGCGAACGGGTGGTGATGGAAAAACTTCCGGCGCTCGGCGGCAGCGGAGGCCTGATTGCCATCGATCGCGAGGGTAACGTGGTGCTGCCGTTTAACAGTGAAGGAATGTATCGCGCCTGGGCCTACGCCGGTGATACGCCAACCATTGGTATTTACAAGGAATAGAAGGAGTTATCGTGCCGCATTCCGATGAGCTTGCTGTTTCTCAGGTGCTGAGCGTTCAGAACCTGAACGTCGCCTTTCGTCAGGATAAACAGTCCGTTGGCGTCGTACACCAGCTCTCATTTCACCTGAATCGTGGCGAAACGCTGGCGATTGTTGGCGAGTCGGGCTCGGGAAAATCGGTGACGGCGCTGGCGTTGATGCGCCTGCTGGAGCAGTCGAGCGGGCAGGTAGCCTGCGAACAGATGCTACTGCGGCGTCGCAGCCGTGAAGTGGTCGATTTGCTGGAGCAGACGCCCACACAGATGCGCGGCATCCGCGGGGCCGATGTGGCAATGATTTTCCAGGAGCCGATGACCTCACTGAATCCGGTATTCACCATTGGCGAGCAGATTGCCGAGTCAATTCGTCTGCATCAGAGGCTGGGGCGCGAAGAGGCGCTGGCCGAGGCGAAAAGAATGCTCGATAAAGTGCGCATTCCGGAAGCGCAGACTATGCTGTCGCGCTATCCGCATCAGCTCTCCGGCGGGATGCGACAGCGGGTGATGATCGCCATGGCACTGTCGTGCCGTCCGGCGGTGTTAATCGCCGATGAGCCGACGACCGCGCTGGATGTCACCATTCAGGCGCAAATCCTCCAGCTTATCGATGTGCTGCAAAAAGAGATGTCGATGGGGGTGATTTTTATCACTCACGACATGGGCGTGGTGGCAGAAATCGCCGACCGGGTGCTGGTCATGCACCAGGGGAAAGCGGTGGAAACCGGTAGCGTCGAGCAGATTTTTACCGCCCCGCAGCACGCCTATACCCAACGCCTGCTGGCAGCGGTTCCCCGGCTGGGCGCTATGCGCGGTAGCGATTATCCCAAAAGTTTCCCTGAGCTGAATGCGCCAAACATTGAGCCACAGCGACAAAATACGGTCGTGGAAGGCAAACCGATTCTCCAGGTTCGTGACCTGGTGGCGCGTTTTCCACTGCGTGGCGGGCTGCTCAATCGCGTGACCCGCGAAGTGCACGCGGTGGAAAACGTCAGTTTTGATCTCTGGCCGGGGGAAACGCTGTCGCTGGTGGGGGAGTCAGGCTGCGGTAAATCCACCACCGGTCGTGCGCTGCTGCGGCTGGTGGAGTCACAAAGTGGCACCATCACTTTCAACGGCGAGCGCATTGATACGCTTCGCACCAATCAGCTTCAGCCGCTGCGCCGCGATATTCAGTTTATTTTCCAGGACCCATTTGCTTCCCTAGACCCACGGCATACGGTCGGTTTCTCGATTATGGAGCCGCTGCGTATTCACGGGGTTCTGGAGGGCGAGGCGCTCCAACAGCGCGTCGAGTGGCTTTTACAGCGCGTGGGGCTGCTGCCGGAACATGCGTGGCGCTATCCGCATGAGTTCTCTGGCGGTCAGCGTCAACGCATCTGTATCGCTCGCGCACTGGCGCTAGAGCCAAAAGTGGTGATTGCCGATGAGTCCGTCTCGGCGTTGGATGTTTCTATTCGCGCGCAGATAATCAATCTGCTGCTCTCACTACAGCGGGAAATGGGTATCGCATTTTTGTTTATTTCCCATGATATGGCGGTGGTCGAACGCATCAGCCATCGCGTGGCGGTGATGTACCGCGGGCGGATTGTGGAAATCGGCCCGCGGCGGGCTATCTTTGAAAATCCGCAGCATCCGTATACCCGCAAGCTGCTTGCCGCGGTGCCGGTGGCCGATCCTGCACATCGTCGCCCGCAGCGCGTGCTGCTGTCGGATGAGCTGCCGGGGAATATTTATAAACGGGGTGAAGAGATCGAACCCGTGAGTTTGCAACAGATCTCGCCGGGTCACTATGTGGCTCGGGAGCCAGTAAGCAGTGCGCTGAGAGACCCGAAATAACCCAAGTGGCATGACTGCATGGCGGTCTTGTGCTGCACATTGGATGGATAACGGGCTGAAATCGATAATAAAACGACAGGCAGGGGACAACATGACACAACGCATTTCACGTAAATGGCTGGTTGCACTGGGGGTAGCCTCCGCGCTTGCCGCCTCTCCCGCGTTCGCGGCAAAAGATGTGGTGGTAGCGGTGGGTTCTAACTTCACCACGCTGGATCCCTATGACGCTAATGACACACTGTCGCAGGCGGTGGCGAAATCCTTCTATCAGGGGTTGTTCGGTCTTGATAAAGAGATGAAGCTGCAAAACGTGCTGGCGGAAAGCTACACCGTGTCCGACGATGGCAAGGTCTATACCATTAAGCTGCGTCAAGGGGTGAAATTCCAGGACGGTACCGACTTTAATGCCGAGGCGGTGAAGATAAACCTCGACCGCGCCAGCAACCCGGAAAGTCATCTCAAGCGCTACAACCTGTACAAGAATATTGATAAGACCGACGCGGTGGACGCCAGCACGGTGAAAATCACCTTAAAACAGCCGTTCTCGGCGTTTATCAATATCCTCGCCCACCCGGCAACGGCGATGATTTCGCCCGCAGCGCTGAAAAAATACGGTAATGAAATTGGTTTCCATCCGGTGGGAACCGGGCCGTATCAGCTTGATACCTGGAACCAGACCGATTTTGTGAAGGTCAGCAAATTTGCCAACTACTGGCAAAAAGGGCTGCCGAAATTGGACTCTATCACCTGGCGTCCGGTGGTCGACAACAATACCCGTGCGGCAATGCTGCAAACCGGTGAAGCGCAGTTCGCTTTCCCGATCCCTTACGAGCAGGCTGCGTTGCTGGCGAAAAACAGCCAGCTTGAGCTGGTGGCGAGCCCGTCCATCATGCAGCGCTACATCAGCATGAACGTGACGCAAAAACCGTTTGATAATCCAAAAGTCCGCGAAGCCATCAACTATGCCATTAACCGCCAGGCGCTGGTGAAGGTGGCATTTGCGGGCTACGCGACGCCAGCCACCGGCGTGGTGCCACCGTCTATCGCTTACGCGCAGCAGTATCAGCCGTGGCCGTACGACCCGGCTAAAGCGCGCGAACTGTTAAAAGAGGCGGGCTACCCGAACGGGTTTAGCACTACGCTGTGGTCATCGCATAACCACAGCACCGCGCAGAAGGTGCTGCAATTTACCCAGCAACAGCTGGCGCAGATTGGCATTAAAGCGCAGGTGACGGCGATGGACGCTGGGCAGCGTGCGGCAGAGGTAGAGGCCAAAGGGCAAAAAGAGAGCGGCGTGCGGATGTTCTACACCGGCTGGTCGGCATCAACCGGCGAAGCCGACTGGGCGCTATCGCCGCTGTTCGCTTCCTCTAACTGGCCACCAACCCAGTTCAATACCGCGTTCTACGGCAATCCGCAGGTCGATAAAGACCTGACGGCGGCGCTGCAAACCACCGACGCGAAGGAAAAAGCGCGCCTGTACAAAGAAGCCCAGGATATTATCTGGAAAGAGTCGCCGTGGGTGCCGCTGGTGGTGGAAAAACTGGTCTCGGCGCACAGCAAGTCTTTGTCTGGCTTCTATATTATGCCGGACACCGGTTTTAGCTTTGACGATGCGGATTTGAAGTAAGTGAGGTTCCCTGCTTTGTGATAAAGCAGGGATCCCACGGCAAGGAGAGTCATGCTCAACTATGTAATTAAACGCCTGTTCGGCCTCATTCCCACGCTGTTTATCGTGGCCGTGCTGGTGTTTTTATTTGTTCATATGCTACCCGGCGACCCGGCGCGATTGATTGCCGGGCCGGAAGCTGACGCGCAGGTGATTGCGATGGTGCGCCAGCAGCTGGGGTTGGATCAGCCGCTGTACGTGCAGTTCTGGCACTATATCAGCCACGCGGTGCAGGGTGATTTTGGTACTTCGATGGTGTCTCGCCGACCGGTGTCAGAAGAGATCGCCAGCCGTTTTCTCCCCACGTTATGGTTAACGCTAGCCAGCATGGTCTGGGCGGTGCTGTTTGGCATGGCCGCCGGTATTGCTGCCGCCGTCTGGCGCAATCGCTGGCCGGATCGTTTAGGCATGGCGCTGGCCGTTACCGGCATCTCCTTCCCGGCGTTTGCGCTCGGGATGCTGCTGATGCAGATCTTTTCCGTCGAGCTGGGATGGCTGCCCACCGTGGGCGCCGACAGTTGGCAGCACTACATTTTGCCGTCGATAACGCTGGGTGCGGCCGTGGCGTCGGTGATGGCGCGTTTTACCCGCGCCTCGTTTGTTGATGTGCTGAACGAAGACTACATGCGCACCGCGCGTGCCAAAGGGGTGAGCGAAAAAGTGGTGGTGCTCAAACACGGGCTTCGCAACGCGATGATCCCGGTGGTCACCATGATGGGCTTACAGTTTGGCTTCCTGCTCGGTGGCTCGATTGTGGTTGAAAAAGTGTTTAACTGGCCGGGGCTCGGACGCCTGCTGGTCGATTCGGTGGAGATGCGCGACTACCCGGTCATTCAGGCCGAAGTGCTGCTGTTTTCACTGGAGTTTATTCTTATCAATTTAGTGGTGGACGTGCTGTACGCCGCCATTAACCCGGCTATCAGGTATAAATAACGTGCGATTATTGAATTGGCGCAGGCAGGCTGCACTCAATGCGATGCCGGTGCTGGAAACGGGTAAGCAACGCACGCCGTGGCGCGAGTTTTGGCGGCGTTTCCGCCAGCAGCCAGTGGCGATGGTCTCGGGCATTTTTGTGCTGTTGCTGATTGGCGTGGCAGTGGTGGCGCCGTGGATTGCGCCGTTTGACGCTGAAAACTATTTTGACTACGACCGCCTGAACGAGGGACCGTCGCTGATCCACTGGTTTGGCGTTGATTCGCTGGGCCGCGACATCTTCAGCCGGGTGCTGGTGGGCGCGCAAATCTCCCTGACCGCGGGCGTATTTGCAGTACTGATTGGCTCGGTGATTGGTACGGTGCTGGGCCTGCTGGCAGGCTACTACGAAGGCTGGTGGGACCGCATCATTATGCGTATCTGCGATGTGCTGTTTGCCTTCCCCGGTATCCTGCTGGCGATTGCAGTGGTGGCGATTATGGGCAGCGGTATGACCAACGTCATTATCGCGGTGGCGATTTTCTCCGTCCCGGCATTTGCGCGTCTGGTGCGAGGCAACACGCTGGTGCTTAAGCAGCAGACTTTTATCGAGTCAGCGCGCAGCATCGGCGCCAGCGATAGCGTCATTTTGTTCCAGCATATTCTGCCCGGCACGGTGTCATCGATTGTGGTCTATTTCACCATGCGTATCGGCGTATCGATAATCTCCGCTGCCAGCCTGTCGTTTCTCGGCCTCGGCGCGCAGCCGCCGACGCCAGAGTGGGGCGCGATGTTGAACGAAGCGCGTGCGGATATGGTGATTGCGCCACACGTGGCGATATTCCCGGCGCTGGCGATTTTCCTGACGGTGCTGGCGTTTAATTTGCTGGGTGACGGCCTGCGCGATGCGCTGGATCCGAAGCTGAAGGGGTAGGGAGAAGAATACCCGGCGGCGCATGACGCCACCGGGTAGAACGGTAGACCAGAGAAGCTGACCTACCGTTATGAGGCATTGCCTTAAACCCGGCTACCCCACAGGTCATATTCGTCCGCGTTTTCGACTTTCACGCGGACCACATCACCCGGTTTCACCTTGGTTTCGCCATTCAGGTAGACCGCTCCGTCGATTTCCGGGGCGTCGGCCATGCTGCGGCCAATGGCGCCTTCTTCATCAACTTCGTCAATCATCACCAGAATTTCGCGGCCCACTTTTTCCTGCAGGCGTTCAGCGGAGATCTGCTGCTGCAGCTGCATGAAGCGGTTCCAGCGTTCTTCTTTTACGTCGTCTGGTACCTGGTCTGGCAGGTCGTTTGCCGACGCGCCGTCAACCGGGCTGTACTGGAAGCAGCCAACGCGGTCGAGGCGGGCTTCTTTCAGGAAGTCGAGCAGCATCTGGAAATCTTCTTCCGTTTCACCCGGGAAGCCGACGATAAAGGTCGAACGCAGCGTCAATTCTGGGCAGATTTCGCGCCACTGTTTGATACGTGCCAGCTGGCGGTCAACGGAGCCTGGGCGTTTCATCAGTTTGAGAATACGCGGGCTGGCGTGCTGCAGCGGGATATCCAGGTACGGCAGGATTTTACCTTCGGCCATCAGCGGGATGACGTTGTCCACGTGTGGATACGGATAAACGTAGTGCAAACGTACCCACACGCCGAGCTTAGACAGCTGCTCGCACAGGCTTTCCATGCTGGTTTTAACCGGCTCGCCGTTGTGGAAACCGGTGCGGTGTTTGACGTCTACGCCGTAGGCGGAGGTGTCCTGCGAGATCACCAGAATCTCTTTCACGCCGGCGTCGACCAGGCGCTTGGCTTCCGCCAGCACTTCGCCAATCGGACGGCTGACCAGATCGCCACGCATCGATGGGATGATGCAGAATGCACAGCGGTGGTTACAGCCTTCGGAAATTTTCAGATAGGCGTAGTGGCGCGGCGTCAGCTTCACGCCCTGTTCCGGCACCAGGCTCAGGAACGGGTTATGCTGTGGTTTTGGTGCGTAGTGGTGAACGTGCTCCAGAACCTGCTCGTAGCTGTGTGGGCCGGTGATTTCCAGAACCTTTGGGTGCACTTCGCGAATTTGATCTTCTTTGGCACCCAGGCAGCCGGTCACAATCACCTTGCCGTTTTCTTTCAGCGCTTCACCGATGGCTTCCAGGGACTCCTGGACTGCGCTGTCGATGAAACCACAGGTATTGACGATAACCATATCGGCATCATCGTAACTCGGCACTACGTCATAACCTTCGGTACGCAGTTCGGTCAGGATACGTTCGGAATCCACCAGGTTTTTTGGGCAGCCCAGGGAGACGAATCCAATTCGCGGTTGTTGCATGCTAGTACGCTCACAAAGTAAACAGAAAAGAAAAACCGGGCGATTCTACACGGCTTTACGTTGACTCTCTACTGCTACGTTGCGCGTTTAGCGGTATCCGGCAAAGTTGTTGCGTTGTTAAAATTGTTGCTAATGATGATTTATTGATATCGCGCAGAATGCTGTTCGTTAATTAACCTCATAATGAAAGGGCCAATGGGTGGCAAGGGAGGTAAATGCATGACGGAAAGCAAACTGAAACGCCAGCTGGTGGGCCAGCTCATCAACGCGCGAATTGACCTTGATGCCTATTTGCAGCTACGAAAGGCAAAGGGGTATATGTCAGTCGGTGAAAACGATCATTTGCGTACTAACCTGCTCGAATTGTGTAGTGCATTGCGCGGTAGCGTCATACCGCTAAAACGCGATTGTTCGCCAACGGAACTGGAATTTTTTCGGCAGGCGGGCGAAGCGGTTGCTTCTGCTGCGGTCTGTCTAATGAGCGGGCGCTACGACTGCCCGTCTTATATTGCGGTTAATGTCGTGACTCTCGATCGTTGCCTGGCCGCGTTGGCCAAAAGTATTGAGAAGCTGGACGCCGATTCGTCGATGACGCTCGTCTAAAATCAGGGGGGACATTCGTCCCCCCTGTCATAATTATCCCGCGATGGTTGACCCCTGTGGCTGTGCAGCGACAGGTTTGTCCACGCGCGAATCCCGCAGTGTAAATACCGACACGAGGGTAAAGAACCCGGCAATTGCGCCTAGAATCAGGTAGGTGTCGGCAAAGCCGATAGTGTCGTACAGGTAACCGGCAATCGGTGAATAGATGGCGGTCGCGATAGAGGCGACGAACAGCACCAGCAGGTAGACCGTTGACAGCAGTTTGTTGTCGAAATTGGCGGAGATGAATTTAAACACCGAAACCAGAATCAACGGTTTTTCGATGGCGTGCAGCATTTTGACGGCTGCGATCCATACCGGCCCGAGCTGAATGGCGGAACCGGCAATGCGTACCGACATAATTGTCCCGGCAATGACCAGTGCCCATTTGGCCCCGGTACGGTTAACAAACCACGGCATCAGGCACAGGAATAGTGTCTCACCGCACACCTGAATGGATGCCAAAATCCCGTACCAGTGGTTGCCTTCCTCTTTGGTCGGGAACTGCATGGAGAAATACTGGGCAAATTGTTGGTCGTAAGTGTCGTAAATCTGCGTGACGAACAGGGTAAAAATCAGCAGCATCCAGAACTGGCCATTTTTCGCCAGCTCCAGCGCGTGAACCACTTTCAGCGAATTGGTCTTTTGAATTTCCGCGTCGGTCAGCTCGATTTTGGTCATCATAAAACACAGCGCCGCCACGATGATTGCGCAGCTCGCCAGCCAGAAGGAGAGGTTAGGCAGGGTGTCGATATATTTACCCACGATCCACGCCGCCGCCGCCCAACCCAGCGATCCCCACATGCGCACCCGGCCATACTCAAAGCTATAACGACGGGAGATTTTATCGATGTACGAGTCAATGACTCCGCAGCCGGAGTTAAAGATAACGCCGAGGTAAATCCCGCCGAGAATCGCGCCGAGCCAGAAGCTATGAACCAACAGCGGGGCATAAACGTAGATAAAGAACGGGCCGACCGGCAGAAGAAGGGCGAGGATAATCCAGATGAGCTGTTTTTTCAGGCCAAATTTATCGGAGATGAAGCCAAAAAACGGCTGCATCAACAGGGCGATAAAGGCGTTAGTGGCATAGAGCAGCCCGGTTTGCGTCGCGCTGATCCCCAGATGCTGCGTGGTCCAGATAACAAAGAACGCCATGGTTGCCGACCAGGCGAACAGGTAGAGAAAATCGAATATGCTGAGCAGAATATAATTACGTTTGCCGGGTAGTAGCATCGCCACATCCTCATCAAATATCAGGCCATCCCCTTGGCACAAAGCGATTGCTTGTGCCCACTGAATATTGTTTTGGTATGTCTCGTTGTAAAAATGTCATACGTTAACAATTTCTGTTTTAATCTGACATCTGAACGCCATGAGCAAGCAATGACCATGGCGGTTAATTGTGATTTATTTCACAGATGTGTGCGGGTTTTAGCTGCATTTAGCGATAACGATCACTTATTGATTTATGAGAACGTATGACTTTTCTAAATTTTCGGTGTCAATTTGTCCGCCAACGATCGCAGCTGCTCGGCAATGCTCAACAGATCGGTTTCTGGATTATTCAGTGGGCCAGCGGAATTTCGCACCACCAGACGACTCGGCAGGATGGTAGAAGCGCGGGATGATAGCGGCGATTCTGCCGACTGAAGCAACTGCTGAACGGCCATTTTTCCTTGTAGATCAAAGTCTATTGCCACGGTGGTTAATGCCGGCTCAAAGAATGCGCTCTCGTAGGTATCGTCGTAGCCAATGAGTGAAATATCCTGCGGAATTTTGCGTTTTTGCTGATGTAATGCGCTCAGCGCACCCAGCGCCATTTGGTCATTGGCGATCAGCAGAGCCGTGGCCTGCGGGGTCTCGCGCAGCATTTGAAGCGTTGCAAGATAGCCGCTTTGCGCATCCCACTGCCCATAGTGCACCGCCAGCGGATTAAGCTGATAGGAAGCCAACGTATCGCGCCAGGTGTTTAAACGCAGACGGGCGGGGACTGAATGCTCTGGACCAGAAAGCAGGCAAAACTGACGATGGCCAAGATCGTACAGGTGCTTCACGCTGGCGCGTGCGCCTTCCGCCGGGTTGAATGTCACGTTGAACACGGAGCTGTAGGGGTCAACGTCGAGAAACAGGCACAGTACGTCCGGGTTCTCGTCGACCAGACTTTCTGCCAGCGGTGTTTCGAGCGGGGCGTTAACAATCACGCGCTCGACGCGCTGGGATTTGAGTTCGTTGATGGCGGCTTGAATACTGCTGTCGCTGGCGTCATCAATCATTGCAATCAGCACCTGATAACCCTGTTCACCGGCATATTTCTTCACCGAGGCGGCAATTTGGGACGGGGCATGCAGCGCCAGCGAGGTGGTGACCAGGCCCAGCGTTTTACTCTCTTTCCCCACCAGCTGCTGGGCGACGCGGTTAGGAACGTACTTCAGTTCGGCAATCGCCTGTTCGATTTTCTTCCGCGTTTTGGCCGATACATTGGCGGAATTGTTAAGCACGCGGGAGACCGTCTGATACGACACATCGGCATGGCGCGCCACATCCGCGAGAGTTGCTGCTTTGGTTTTCATACTCGCCCCATCAAAAATTTGTTCCAGTATACCCGAGCGATTGTCGGACGTGTCACCTAAGCGTGGGCGGGAGGGGGCGCATGGGGATTTTTGTCCGATAAATGGCCTAAAACGCGTTGGTGATCACATTTTATGCCGACACGGGTTGCGGTCGCGGGGCCGAAGCGCGTAGAAAACCACATATTGTGAACGAATAACATTTTTTGTCTTTATGTGACATAAGGGAACCGACATGGACAAGCATCTGCCAATTAACCCTGCTGCCCCCTGGCTTCTGCACGGCGCGGACTATAACCCTGAACAGTGGCTGCACGTGCCGGGGATCCTGGAACAGGACATCGCCATGATGCAGCAGGCGGGTTGTAACATCATGTCGGTGGGGATCTTTAGCTGGTCGGCGCTCGAGCCTGCCGAGGGTGAGTTTACTTTTGGCTGGATGGATAACGTGCTGGATAAGCTCCACGACGGTGGGATCTCTGTGTTCCTGGCAACCCCGAGCGGCGGTAAACCAGCGTGGCTGGCGGCGCGCTACCCGGAAACTCTGCGCGTTAACGCGGCACGTGTTAAGGCACTGCACGGTGGTCGCCATAACCACTGTCTTTCCTCACCTGTCTACCAGCAAAAGGTGACGCTAATCAATCAGAAACTGGCCCAGCATTATGCTCATCACCCTGCGGTACTGGGCTGGCATATCAGCAATGAATACGGCGGCGAGTGTCATTGTGATCGCTGCCAGCAGGATTTCCGCGTTTGGCTACAGGCGCGCTATCAAACGCTGGATGCACTTAATCATGCCTGGTGGACCGGTTTCTGGAGCCATACCTACAGCGACTGGTCGCAAATTGAATCCCCGGCGCCGCAGGGGGAAACCTCGAATCACGGACTGAACCTCGACTGGCGGCGTTTTGTCACCTCTCAGGTGAAGGCGTTCTACCAAAATGAAGTCGCACCCCTGAAAGCTGAACGCCCGGAACTGCCGGCAACGACCAATTTCATGTGGTATTTCAATGATTACGACTACTGGCAGCTAAAGGATGTGGTCGATTTTGTCAGCTGGGACAGCTATCCGATGTGGCACAAGCAGGACGATGAGCGTGCGGTGGCGTGTAAAACGGCGATGTACCATGATCTGATGCGCACTTTAAAGGACAAACCGTTTGTATTGATGGAGTCCTCTCCGGGTCAAACCTGTTGGCAGCCAACCAGTAAGCTTAAAAAGCCGGGAATGCATATTCTCTCGTCATTACAGGCCGTCGCTCACGGTGCCGACGCGGTGCAGTATTTCCAGTGGCGTAAAAGCCGCGGGGCGATTGAAAAATTCCACGGTTCAGTTATCGATCATGTTGGGCATCTCAATACGCGCACCGGGCGCGAAGTCTCGCAGTTAGGGGAAATGCTCGCAGCGCTTAGCCCGGTAGTGGGCACAAAAACGCAGGCTAAAGTCGCCATTATTTTTGATTGGGAAAACCGTTGGGCGGTGAACGATGCTGCCGGCCCGCGCAACTGCGGCATTCATTACGAACAAACGGTGGTCGATCACTATCGTCCGTTCTGGGAGCGGGGGATTGCCGTCGATGTGATTAACGCTGATAGCGATCTTAGCGGCTATCAACTGGTGATTGCGCCGATGCTCTATATGGTGCGTGACGGCTTTGCCGAACGAGCGGAAGCTTTTGTCCGTGAGGGCGGCAATTTTGTTGCGACCTACTGGACCGGGATCGTCAACGAAAGCGATCTTTGCCATCTCGGTGGTTTTCCAGGGCCGTTACGTCCGCTGCTCGGCGTATGGGCCGAGGAGATTGATTGCCTGACTGATGAACAAAGTAATGGCGTTGAAGCGCTGCCGGACAGCGGCCTGCAGGGCAGTTGGCGCGCTCGCGAACTGTGCGAAATCATTCATCCAGAAGGGGCCGAAGTGCTGGCGTGCTATAGCGAGGATTTTTATGCCGGTTACCCGGCGCTGACTCAACATCGGTTTGGCAAAGGTAAAGCGTTCTATATCGCATCGCGCAACGATGATGACTTCCACAACGCATTCGCGAGTATGTTGGTTGAGTCGCTGAAATTGCCACAAGCCTTGAATACAAAATTGCCGACCGGCGTCGTCGCTACGTGCCGAACCGATGGGGAATGGGAGTGGGTGTTTGTGCAGAACTATACCGATTGCGAACAGACCATCGTCTTCACCGACGTCTTCCACAATGCCGTATCCGGTGAGAAAGTGGAAAAACAGCTGGCGCTGGCACCGTGGGGCTGCGAGGTCTTGACGCGGGCGTTGTAGAGTTTAGTGCAGCCCGGGCGACAATCAATTCGTCTCCCGGGCTGCAGCATTTATGAGGACGTACTGTTAGCGCATAATCCGGCGCAAAATTCGATTGGCCTGCTCTTCGAAGGTGGTCGCGGCCCGGTCAATCGTCTCTTTGCCGTAATCAATATTTTGCAATGCGGCGACAAACAGGGCGATAAACTGTGGATCTTCCAGATACGGCAGGGTTTTCGATTTATTCGGTAGTGAGGCTGATTGCAGTAGCCCGGCAAGCACCGGATCGCTATCTTTGAGCTCACCGGCATCGCGCAGAATTTTCTCTCCGGCCTGGCTTAGCGGCACGCCTCGCTCCAACCCAACCGGTTCGACGCCTTCTTTCTCGCTCATCAGGAAATTAATCAGCATCGCCGCTTCCTGCGGATGGCGCGTATTTTTGCTGATCGAGAACATCAGCGCGGTCTTATTAAACTGCCCGGCGTCTTTTGCCCCTTCGCGCATCGGGTAGTCGCCCATCACCAGATCCGATGGGTTCTTAAGATTCTGCGATTCGGCGGTATACAGGACGTTCCAGTTATAGATGCCACCCCATTCGCCGTTGAGCCACGGCTTCATTTCGTAGGCCACGCCTTTACCAAACGACGCCATGGTTTTGGCGTCTGGCACCGTATGGGCGTCGACTAATTTGCGATAGAAGGTAAAGGCTTCCACCAGATCCGCATGGTTCCAGCCAAGCTTACGCGTTTTCTCGTCAACCATCGGTTTTTGATTGCCCTGATAAACATAGGAGTTCAGTAGCAGCAGCGAATCCTGTTCGGTCAGAATCAGCGGGAAGTAGTTATCGCCGAGCTTTTCTTTAAATACCGGGCCGGCTTTTAACAGTTCGTCCCAGCTTTTCGGCAGCGCTACGCCCGCCTTGTTCCAGGTGGCAGCGTTGTAATAGAACAGCATCACGTTGGCGGAAACCGGAATGGCGTTAACTTTGCCGTTGACCGTGGTGCTGGCGAGAGCCGCTGGGGAGAATTGATCGAGACCAATCGGCTGGCTGAGTTTATTGAGATCGTAAAAACCGTCGCCGCTTTTAGACAGCAGCGTCAGCCAGTTCCAGTTGGTTTGCATCACATCGGCTTCGGTATTGCTGTTGATTTGCGTCGTCAGGCGCGAGTAAAAACCGTCCCAGCCGGTGTACTCGGCCTTCACCTTGATGTTGGGGTATTTGGCCTCAAAGGCATCCAGCGCCTTTAAGGTCGCCTGGTTACGGGCTTTACCCCCCCACCAGGCAAAACGGAGTTCCACCTGATCGGCGCTGTGCGCGATAGGCATGGCGCTGAAACTGCAGCAGGTAAGCAGGAACAAAATCGACTTTTTCATGGATGAATCCTCCGTGTAGTAATGACTAGCGGCGACGCTGACGAGAGTGTGTCAGGCTTTTCACTAGCTGCATTTCCTGCTCGCACCACGGTTTTCCCTCTGGGGTCAGAACATCGTGGAACCAGAGCGACTGTGGGGCGGGATGGTCTCTGTTAACGCTGGTCCATGGGATCCAGGTCTGGGTTTTGCCCTGTACCAGCCCCCATTGGTAGCAGCCGGTCTCAAACGCGCAAAACAGCGGAAGCTGTTCGCGAAACCCGCAGTCCATATGGCGAGCCAGCCATTCAGTACACAGTACCGGGCGGTTACGCTGGGCCAGATTTTCCAACACACCAAGCTGGCGGGTGGCGTTGTTGTAGTTGTGGTAGCTAATCACGTCCGAAAGGTTGAGTGCGGCAATATCGATGGGATGCTCCAGCGCGCCGTAGTGTTGATAGTCAATATGCCAGGCACCGACGGTCAGCGGCTGGCTTGGACCGACGTCGCGCGCCCAGCCAAAGGTGGCAACCATCAGTTCCAGGGCGAAGGCTTCCAGCGCGATGTCATACTCCGTTGATTCTGTCGGCGAGAGGTTGATCCCGCGATTGCCCGGTTCGTTATAGAGATCCCAAATCGTAATGCGAGGATCATGTTTAAACTGCGTCAACACGTCGCGGACGTAGGCTTCGATGCGCGGCCACTGGCTCGGGTCCATCACCATAGCGCGCCCGGGGCTGGCAGCCGCCTGACTGTTATGCACGCCGTCGCGCGGTGGCTTTTGTGGCCCAAGATAGGGTTCATCGCCAGAAAAAGCACAATCGTCCATCAGCGTCAGCATCACCTGAATCTGGTGCTTATCCGCCAGCGCCAGGAAGGTATCGATACGTTTGAGCAACCCATCGCGGTCAGCCTCCCAGACGATAAACGGCAGATTGGTACGCAGGGCGTTATAGCCATAGTCATGCGCCCAGCCAAGCTCCTGGTCGATAGTGGCGGCATCAAAGGTCTCGGCTTGCCACATTTCAGTCCAGTTCACCGCGCTGTGCGGAAGATAATTAAATCCGCAGGCCCAACCGTGCTGTTGATACCAGGCCTGCGCCTGGGATTCGCTCCATTGCGAGTGCATCATTGATCTCCATTGCTAATAATTATTAGCTAATATTTATTATCGAAGGGGATAGACGCAATCGGCATACGATCAATATGCTGAGTTGTTCACAAAAAAAGCCAAAGATATCTGTGCTATAGTCGGCAGCGACAAGGAGCAAACATGCCAAAAAAAAATAAGATAACGATGAGTGATATCGCCAGGGAAGCCGGTGTTTCTCAGGCCACGGTCTCATTGGTGCTCAATAATAGTCGGGCGATTCGTCTCAGTGATGCCACGCGCGAGCGGGTGTATGCCGCCGCGACGGCGCTGGGCTATCAGAAAATTATCGTGCCCCATCGCCCGGATGGGCAGGAGGAGATTGCGCTGTTGCTGTGCGGTACACCGAACTATGATCCGTTTGCTGATGCCATCAGCGAAGCCAGCAGTACCGCCTGGCAGCGCGATATGCTGCTGACCGTTTACGACTACGGCGATGATATGCAGATGGCCGAGCAGATCCTGCGCCAGCTCAATACCCGCAACTGTGCCGGTGTGGTGTTGGCGAGCCCGGTAACCCGAGCGTTTGATTTTTCCCCGTTTGAATCCTTGTTGAAAAAACCGGTGGTGCTGCTGAATCAGTACGATCCCAACCGGCCGCTGCTACCGACCTTTCTGCCTGACGATCGCGCCAACGCCTGCCAGATAGTCAATCATCTGCTTGCGCAGGGCGTGACGCGTATCGCGCATATCATGGGCGACGAGTGGATGGACGCCAGCGTTCTGCGTTTGGAAGGCTACCGACAAACGCTCGAGCAGGCCGGAATTGAAATCGATGAAACGCTCATTAAGCAGACCGATTGGTCGCTGAACGCTACTTATCACGCCACGCTTGAGCTGATGCGTCTACCGCAGCCACCGCAGGCGATTTTCTGCGCGAGTGACTGGATGACGCTCGGCTGCTATCAGGCGCTGGCGACGCTCAATCTGTCGATTCCCGGTGAAGTATTGGTGTGCGGTTATGATGATCAGCGGATCGCGCATCAGTTAACACCTGCGCTAACCAGCGTACAGCTTGCCTATAATGAACTGGGACGGATGGCGGTGAGCTATTTATGCGATGGCGACGACGCGTCGGCGCATATTCGGCTGGTGGGAAAACTGCAGGTGCGTGGCAGTAGCCAGCGCACCTGAAGGGATCAGGAGACTGGGATCATCACCACGTCGCGGAAGGCCGGGCGGTCGGCGAGCTGCTGATACCAGCGTGCCAGATTTGGCCGAGATTGCCAGGTTTTGACCGTTTCCAGCAGGTTGTAGACAAACGGCGCCACGGCAATATCACCTACGCCAAATTTATCGCCGGAAAGCCAGGTCTGCGTCGCCAGGGCGTTATCGAGAATCTCCAGCAGCGGTTCACAAGCGGCAATCGCCGCCTCAATCTCTGCCATATTGCGCTGTTCAACCGGGGTTCTCACCAGCCCGAACAGGATTTTGCGATGCACAGGTGAGAGGGTCTCATTAGCCCAGTCCATCCATTTCTCGCTTTTCGCCCGTACAATGGGCGAGGCCTGCCATAACGTCTGTGCGCCATACTGCGCTGCCAGATAACGGACGATAGAGTTTGATTCCCACAGCACGTCGTCGCCGTCTTTGAGCATCGGCACCAGGCCATTGGGATTCAGCGCCAGGTAGGCTGCGTCGCTGTTCACCCCGAATGCCTGACCCGCCATAATTTGCTCATAAGGCAGCCCCAGTTCGGCCAGCGTCCAGCGTACTTTCTTCACGTTCGTTGAGTTATTGCGTCCCCACAGCGTAACCATAACCACTCCTGATTGTTTAGCGGAAATTTACTGTGAGCGAAAGTTAACGGTTACGCAATCATGATCAAAAAAAATGTCAGGTTTTCAGCACAAGGCGGGGATCTTGCGTAAACTTAAAAAACTTTACCAACTCACTGTTTCTTTAAGAGAGTTTCTACGTTATTACTCACCGCCTGATGCAGTACGGTTACTGTGGTGGCGTGTTTTTGGGAATGGATACTTGGGTGGCTTTTATGATGTGTAACACTAACGCCTTTCGGAGCCTGTTGGCAGGCTCCGCGCTTTTACTGGTAGTCGCACCGGCGGTGCAGGCAGCGGATCAGCTCCCTGATGCGCCATCGATTGATGCTCGTGCGTTTATTTTAATGGATTATGCCAGCGGCAAGGTGCTGACCGAGGGCAATGCGGACGAGAAGCTCGACCCGGCGAGTTTGACCAAGATTATGACCAGCTATGTGGTCGGCCAGGCGCTCAAAGCGGGAAAAATTAAACTGCCGGATATGGTCACCATTGGCCGTGACGCTTGGGCGACCGGTAACCCGGCGCTGCGTGGCTCTTCAGTGATGTTCCTGAAACCGGGTGAGCAGGTATCGGTTGAAAACCTCAATAAAGGGGTGATCATTCAGTCGGGTAATGACGCGAGTATCGCCATTGCCGACTACGTTGCCGGTAGCCAGGATTCCTTCGTGAGCCTGATGAATGGCTATGCGCAAAAAATCGGCCTGACCAACACCACCTTCAAAACCGTTCACGGCTTAGATGCGCCGGGACAGTACAGCACCGCGCGCGATATGGCGCTGCTGACCCGCGCGATGATTCACGATGTGCCGGAAGAGTACGCGGTACATAAAGAGAAAGAGTTCACCTTCAACAACATTCGCCAGCCTAACCGCAACCGTCTGCTGTGGAGCTCTAACCTGAACGTTGATGGCGTGAAAACCGGGACCACGGCGGGCGCAGGCTACAACCTGGTGTCATCCGCAACCCAGGGCGATATGCGCCTGATTGCCGTGGTGCTGGGGACCAAAAGCGACCGCGTGCGTTTTAACGAGTCGGAAAAACTGCTGACCTGGGGCTTCCGTTTCTATGAAACCGTAACCCCGATTAAACCGGATGCGACCTTTATCAGCCAGCGCGTTTGGTACGGTGATACCAGCGAAGTGAAACTGGGCGCCGGGGAAGCAGGTTCGGTGACCATCCCTCGCGGACAGTTGAAGAATCTGAAAGCCAGCTATACCTTGACTCAGCCGCAGCTAACCGCGCCGTTGACCAAAGGGCAGGTGGTGGGCACCATCGACTTTAAGCTTAATGATAAAACCATCGAACAGCGCCCGCTGATTGTGATGGAAGCGGTCGAAGAGGGCGGGTTCTTCAGCCGCATGATGGACTTCGTACTGATGAAGTTCCACGAGTGGTTCGGCGGCTGGTTCTCCTGATAACGTCTTAATACAGCAGCGAAATTTGCTGCTGTTTTGCCAGTGCCACCAGTTCGTCGTCCGGACAGGTGTCGCTGGCAATCACATCAAAACGGGTTAAATCCCCCATCCGCGCCGGACGCACTTTGCCAAATTTGCTGTGATCCGCCACCAACACATGATAGCGCGCCTGGCGCATCGCCCAGTGCTTCACTGGCAGTTCTTCGAGGTTAAAACAGGTTGCTCCCATTTCAATATCAATCCCCGCCGCGGAGTAGAAGGCGATATCCGGGCACAGGTGCGAAAGCGTGTCCTGTTCGCTGATCGGCTTAAAAATGGCGTTGCTGGCGTGAAACTCGCCGCCGCAGAGAATCGGGCGACAGTTGGGTTTGTCCTGGAGAGCGAGGAAGGTATTGAGCGAATAGCAGACGGCAGTAAACGGCAGTTCATTATCAATGGCGTCAATAATCCACGGCGTGGTGGTGCCGCAGTCGAAGAAGGCCATCTGATGCGCTTTTAGCAGTTTTGCCGCATGGCGGGCCGCCAGCTTCTTTTCATCCACCAGACGGGTTTTCTGATCGCTTAACAAGTAATGAGGCACGCTGCGCGGTTCCAGCACCACGTAGCCACCCAGCAGAACAACCGGGCCGCTTTCGCTGTTGAGGTCGCGACGAATCGTCATTTCGGAAACGCCAAGCAGCGCTGCCGCTTCTTTTAAATGCAGCTTATCGCTACGTTTCAGTGCCTGAATGAGCTGGCCAATTCGTTCGTCGCGTCGTGTTTCCATAGATCCTCTAGCGGAAATGCCCCGGCAAGGATACCGGGGTCAACGCGTCATTTTACCTGCGAGCGGCAACTTCGCAAAGGCTTCACGAAGCTCAAAGATATTCAGTAAGCAGCGCCTCCAGGCTGTTTTGGTCAACGGCAAACAGACGAATGCCTTCGGCGAGCTTTTCTACCGCCATCGCATCCTGATTGTGCGCCCAGTAAAACTCGCCTTCGCTCATCGCTGCAGGCTTGGGCTGCAGTTCGCTCGGTTTTTCAAGTTGTACCGCAACTTGTGCGTCGCGCTGCTGTAGCTGCGCTAAAAGCTGTGGTGAAACGGTGAGGCGGTCGCAGCCGTTTAGCGCTAAAACCTGCTCCGGGGTGCGGAAGCTGGCGCCCATCACCACGGTCTGATAGCCGTACGTTTTGTAGAAACGATAGATCGCGCGAACCGATTCCACGCCGGGATCGTTCTCAACGGTATAGACCGTTTCGGGATGACTTTTCTTGTACCAGTCGGAAATTCGTCCGACAAACGGTGAGATTAAAAAGACGCCGGCGTCGGCACAGGCGCGAGCCTGAGCGAAGGAAAAGAGCAGGGTCAGGTTACAATTAATCCCCTCTTTTTCCAGCACTTCGGCGGCGCGAATACCCTGCCAGGTGGCGGCAAGTTTAATCAACACGCGCTCTTTCCCCACGCCTTGCTCGGCATACAGGTCGATTAATTCCCGCGCTTTGCGGATACTGGCTTCGGTGTCATAAGAAAGACGGGCGTCGACTTCGGTGGAAATGCGTCCCGGGATGCTTTTTAGGATCAAAGCACCAATGCTGACTGCCAGATGGTCAGCAATCGTTGAGGCGGCTATTTGGGTTGCCTCGTAGCGAGATTTCACGGTAGCCGCGGTCTCTTTTATCAGGTTCTGATACTGCGGGAGCTGCGCCGCTTTATAAATAAGTGAAGGGTTGGTGGTGGCATCTTCTGGCTGATAAGCCATGATGCTGTCAATATCCCCGCTGTCAGCAACAATAATGGTGCGCTGCTTTAACTGTTCAAGCTGATTCATAACCTGTACCTAATTGTGTTCGGTTTAAATAATAAGGAGGGGCCCTCTCCTTATTATTGGCGTTTAATTATTTGGCCTGAGCAACGCGGGTGGTCAGACCCGGCATGTTAAAACACTCGGCTTCGTTCTGAATCATGTCTTTAATTTTGTTAACCACGTAGCGCTCAGGTTCAACGCCGAAGGATTTCAGATTGGTAAACATGGTCTGCATTTCTTTCACTACCGGTGGTTTTTCGTAGTTGTAGTGACCGCTAAGTTCGAGGATTTCTTTGAGCAGCGCAGGCTCGCTAAAGATTTGTTCTTCAGACTTGTTTTTATGCTCGTCGGTCATCCATTTTTCCCACTTATGGCTCAGGACGCACTCGCGGGTCAGCACGGTTTTCAAATCTGAAGCGGATTTAATAAAGCCTTTGGCTGCCAGATCTTTTTCCACTTCTGCCAGCTTCAAATAGGCGCGGGTCTCAATGGTGCCGTAGGCGGGCGCAACGTTCATCGCGGTGATCCCAAGCCCCGGATGTTTGAGCAGAATTTCATCCGGCAGATAATCGCCGTTGTGCTCTTTCAAACCGACGCCGTAGCGGGTGCTGATGGCTGACAACTCTGCTGATTGCTTGTCGTTGAAGTGGCCAACGTTTTTGGTCAAACGCGTCAGGGTGCCGGTCTGGCCAACGATAAACAGAGGCTGCGGCAGTCCTTCGTTGTTCAGGCGTTTGTTCAGCTCAACGATAAAAGCTTCATAGGCGCTGATATCGGTTAGGCCACCGTTGGTCTCTTCTGTACCGACTTCGTAGAAGAATTCTTTCAGGTTATTCTTCTTACGGTACTCTTCACAGAAACGAATAAGTTCAACGGTACGGCTTAACACCAGCTCAATATCAATCACTTTGCCCATCACATACGGGTCTTTGGTTGGGTCGATGTGCAACAGATCGAAGCCGGCATCCATGTCAATTTGATAAGAGCGGCGTGCCAGTTCCATCGCCTGGGCTTCCGGAATATGATCTTTACGTTCTTTATCGCGCTGCCATGGGCCACCGTGGTCGCGGCAGAGGAAGTAGTCACCGTCAAAACCGACTTTATCTGCCATGGCTTTCAGGTCGGCGGCGAAGCGGAACTGATCCCAGTTATTCACATAGCCTGCGCCAAATTCGTCGGCGTCGACCTGGTTGCGACTGGCGATAAACATCAGCGGCAGATCTTTTTCTTTACCTAATTCGAAACAAGCCTGAATAAGTGCCGGAGACATTGGGCCAATACCCAGCATCGTGGACTTACCACCCTTAACGATATAATCAACGTACTGCTTCATGGTATTTTTCATGATAACTCCTTAGGCTTTATTCATATCTGAAGTGACAGTTTTTTTAGCGTCGGTTTTTTTAACCGGCTCGCTAATATTTGGACGCAATATATGTAGACAGATGGCGGTGACAATGACGCCAATAAGCATGTCGAGGACGTACCATAGTGGGGCTTTATTCACACCGGCGATGGCAATTAATCCACCGTGAGGAACCATGGACTCAACGCCATGAACCATTGCCAGACCTGCACCGACGGCGCTGCCGATAATAATTGAAGGCAGAACGGTCTTGAGGTTTTTCACCGCGAATGGAATTGCGCCTTCGGTAATTCCGATAAGGCCCATAAAGGCGGCGGAAGTACCCATACGTTTTTCATCCTCAGCCCATTTACGCTGAGAAATAAAGGTGGAGAGGGCAATACCCAGCGGTGGAATGGCGCAGGCGATACGGTAAGCACCGTTCGGGCCATAAATCCCTTCGGCCATCAATGCCAGGGTAAACGCGGTGGCGGTTTTATTCACCGGGCCACCCATATCAAATGCCGCCATGGCACCAAGAATTAAGCCCAGCACGATGCCGCTGCTGCCCTGCATATTGGAGAGCATGGATACCAACCATTTCATGGCGGCACCAATTGGACCAATCAGCACGTACAGGTAGAGCATGCCAACAAGGCAGGTCGACACGATGGGGATAATCAGAATCGGCATGACCGGCATCAGCGCTTTGCCTACCTTCCAGGTTTTCACCCATTTGGCGACATAGCCACTAAGAATCCCGAGCAGCATGGCACCGAGGAACCCGGTTACGACGTGATCGGCACCAAGCGGGGTGCTGGCCATAAAACCGGTAATCAGCCCCGGGGTCAGGCCTGGTTTGCCTGCGATAGAGTAAGAAATATAGGCAGCAAGGACCGGTATCATCATCCCCAAACCGGCGCTACCGATAGCGCCGAGGTTTAATAAGAACGGGTTGGTGACCACCATTCCTTTGCCTGCGACCGGCTCACCGCCGACCAGCGACAGGGCCAGACAGATCCCGCCGACCACCACCACCGGCATCATATAGGAGACGCCGGTGCTGAACGCTTTGACCAGGTCATCCTTAACGGCTTTCATTTTATCCGACATATTTTATCCTCCTGACGCCCCTATTTTTTATTGGTCGCTGGCCTAAATTGGGCTGTAGCCATTCCCCAGACCTTATTATCTGGTGATAAAAATAACGGGCGGATAGAAATTGAATTACGTTGTATTCCCCTACCCGGATGCCGAAATAAACCCGGGAAGGGCGTTTAATTAGCTCGCCAACTTCTCTGCGCGGTCAATAATGGCAGCCGGATCGCGGACGACTTCGGCAGGGTTGAGTGAAATAACCAGCCCCGCATCTTCTTTTTCTTCAAAACGCTCGACGCCTTCAATACCGATGGCAATTGCCAGAATAACGACATCAGCGTCTGCAATTTCTTCTTCGCTTAATTCATTCTCAATACCCATACCGCCTTGGGTTTCAACTTTTACGTCGTAGCCCCTTTTTTTACATTCCTGTTCTATGGCTTCTTGCGCCATATAGGTATGAGCAACACCGGTAATACATGCAGCAACTCCGACAATTTTCATGAGTGACTCCTGAATTTTTTATTTTGGCTATTTTATTTAAAACTAATATTTGACCTTGAATTTATACGTCTAAAGTTCTGGTCATCAGGTTGTAGAGTACGTCAACGCTATCGGCATTTTTTATTTCATTACGGAAATCCTCTTTCATCAGTTTTCGGGCGAGCGTAGAGAAATATTTCATATGTTCGTTAGGTTCGGCCGATTTGCTGACCGTAAGCATAAAGATGGTTTCCACCTGCTGGTCGCCCCAGGTAATGGGGTTCTCCAGCGTCGCCATGCTAATGGTGGAATCGGTAATATGGTCGGACTTGGTATGCGGAATAGCAAAACCGTAGCCGACGGCGGTAGAGAAAGAGTCTTCACGAGTCCAGATATCATCGCACAGGTGCTCTCGACTATCGGTGCGGTGCTGTAGCCAGAGATTGTCGGTCATCCGTTTAATCGCCTCGTTTTTGTCGGCGACATCGAGGTGGAAGAGAATAAATTCCGGCGCGATGATCGGTTTCTTGCTGCTGGCTTTTACCGACGGATTTTTTAGCACTGTCTTCACATCACTGGAACGGGTAAGGGCAAGCGTCTGTTGCGCCAACTGCTGGCACTGGGCAAAATTCATCTCACGCAGCGCGTGCTTGACGCCTGGAATGGCGGTGCTGCTCATACTGAGTTCGTCAAAACCCATTCCGACGAGCAGCGGAAGAAAGTCTTTGCTGGCCCCTAGCTCACCGCACAGACCAATCCATTTGCCCGCGCGATGTACTTCATCGATGGCCAGCTGAAGGGCGCGTAAAAATGATGGCGCAAAGTTGTCGTACACCCCCTCGACCTGCGTGTTACCGCGGTCGGCGGCGAAGAAGTACTGTGTCAGGTCGTTGCTACCGACGCTAAAGAAATCAACATGTTCGGCAATCTCAGGAATGGTGAAGATCACCGACGGGACTTCCAGCATCACGCCCAGCGAAATGGCATCGTCAAAAGGGAGAGACTCGTCGCGTAGGGTTTGTTTGACGGACTCCAGCACTTCACGGCACCAGAGAACTTCCTCCACGCTGGCAATCATCGGGATCATGATTCTGGCATTGCCGACGGCAGAGGCGCTGAGGATGGCTTTTATCTGCATGGCGAAAAGATCGCGGTAGCGGGGATAGGTACGCACCGCGCGGTAGCCGAGGAATGGGTTTTCCTCTTCGCCTAGCTGAAGGTAGTCGACAGGTTTATCACCGCCGATATCAAAGGTGCGGAAGATAACCGGCTTACCGTTAGCGTGAAGTACGACGCGGGTGTAGAGATCCGTAAGCTCAGCGTAATCTGGCGGAGTTTCCCGGTCCATAAAGGACATTTCGGTACGGAAAAGACCAATGCCCTCCGCGCCATTTGTGAACGCTGCGTTGGCCTCTTCAAAGCTGGCAATATTGGCAGCAATTTCCAGGTGATGGCCATCGGCGGTAGCGGCCCGCTGATGGACGTTGGCCAGCATTTGCTGCTGCATGGTTTTCTGCACCGCCATTTCATTGCGGTAATAACGGAGCACCTGGCTATTAGGGGATATCACCAAAATACCAGGGGAGCCGTCGATGATAATCTCCCGCTGGGAATCGAGATTGAGCGTGGCAAATGGGATATTGGTTAACGTAGGGATACCAAGAGAACGGGCAAGAATCGCGGTATGCGAGGTCTGTCCGGTGGCGGAGAGCACGATCCCTGCCAGCAGCTGTTTATCAAGACTCAGGAATTGGCTCGGCGTCAGGCTATCGGCAAAGATAATCGACGGTGTAGTAAGGATAAGGCCGTTTTGTGGAAGTGAGTTTTCACCGTACAGCGTAGTTAGCATCTGCCCGGTAATATCTAAAACATCCAGCGTTCTTTCTTTAATATATTTACTGGAAGAACGGTTAAGGACTTCGCAAAAATCCATTGCTGCAAGTACTACGGCCCGCCAGCTATTTTCACCGTTGTCGATATAATGGATGATGGCATTTTGGAATGATGAGTCGGTAATAATCGATAAATGTGCCTGGATAATATCGTGCTCAACGCCAACCTTGTTTTCGAGTGCATCCAGTCTGGCTTGTTTGAGTGCTTCTATACCGGTTTTCAAGGCCTCTTTTTCCTCGGCCGCGATGCGGGTTTTCATCGGTGCACGCGCCATCATGTCGTCAAACGTCAGGGTCTGGACGACCAATGGACGGGCAATGGCGACGCCACCGCTGATGCGAATACCCTGAATGTAGTCGGGCTGCGTTTCGCGTAGAGAACGAGGAAGATAACCTGATGGTGCCTGCGTCTCTTCCATTTTCGTTACTTCAAATTGCGGCAGTTTTTTAAGCAGTGAACCCAGTTTTTGCACCGCTTGCGCCGCATCCGTACCGCAAACGGTAATTTCACAGTTGTCGTTAAGTAGCGTATCGGTAGCGACGAGTGAGAGGGCACTTTTGGCACTGCCTTCAAGCCCGGTGCGGATATTCTTCCAGCACACTTCGGACTGAAAGGTGTTACAAAGACGCTCGATGTGTCCAGCCGGTCGAGCGTGGATTCCATCCTTAAGTTCACACTGATAAGTCATTAATTCCGACATAACCACTCCCAAAACGTGATGCGACTGCGGGCTAATTTTGTTTGCAGGACGTTGCCTGCATGTCTTGTATATATCCTTGACCGTTGGCGATTGAGTTTGAATAGAAAAAAAGTGATGTTTTCTTGAAAATAAAAGCCTGGTATTTATTTTGTGACCGAAATCATAAAAATATATTTAAATGATGATTAATTCCTGTCGGGTAACGAAATTACTATTAAAAAGACATTTGTTATATTTATCGCCGTGCCGCTACTGCGCTAGAAATAAAGCATGTTGATGGGTTCAGAAGGCGAAATATATGCATTTTCGAGGGCTGTTATTTGACTTAGACGGCACGCTAGTCAATTCATTGGATTTTGTAGAAGCGTCATGGAGTGCGTGGGCTGTTCGCAAAGGCTTTAGTGCGCAGGCTGTACGCCATTATTTGCACGGTAAACCGGCGCTAAGCACCCTACGTCATTTTATGCCCGACGCTAGCGAAGCGGTGATTACGCAGGAGTTTCTCGCGCTTGAAGAGTACGAAGCAAACCATGCGCAGGGGATAACCGCGGTACCGGGCGCTGCGGCATTTCTCCGGCAACTGAATGCGCTCGATGTGCCATGGGGTATCGTCACTTCGGGATCGCTAAAGGTGGCCTCTGCACGTATCCAGCATGCGGGGCTTCCGTTTCCGGATGTGCTGGTAACCAGTGAAGATATTACCTATGGCAAACCGCATCCGGAACCCTTCCTGCTGGGGGCGAAACGCTTGAACATTCCAGTCTCCCAGTGCGTGGTATTTGAAGATTCTCATGCCGGGCTGCTGTCGGCGCAGGCGGCACAAAGCGTGGTTGTTGAAGTCCTCACACCGCAGGCCGGGGTTCATGATTTAGAGACCTTCGCCACGATTCCGCACTATCAGAATGTCAGCGTTAGGCCTAAGGGCGCGACCGAATTTTTCCTTCAGCTTTAAAATGGAGTTAGTGATGATCTCAAGAAAGACCCTGGCGAATGCGATTCGCTTTCTCAGCATTGATGCCGTGCAGCGGGCAAAGTCCGGCCATCCCGGCGCGCCGATGGGGATGGCGGATATTGCGGAAGTGCTGTGGCGCGATTTTCTTCACCATAACCCGAACAACCCTGGTTGGGCCAACCGCGACCGCTTTGTGCTCTCTAATGGCCATGGCTCGATGCTGATTTACAGCCTGCTGCATCTCACCGGCTACGATTTACCGCTTAGCGAGCTGCAAAACTTCCGCCAATTGCACTCGAAAACGCCGGGACATCCGGAGGTGGGTTATACCGCAGGCGTTGAAACCACCACCGGCCCTCTGGGGCAAGGGATTGCGAATGCGGTTGGTATGGCAATTGCCGAGAAAACGCTGGCGGCACAGTTTAATCGCCCGAATCACGAAATCATCGATCACTTTACCTATGTATTCATGGGTGATGGCTGCATGATGGAGGGAATTTCCCATGAAGTTTGCTCCCTCGCAGGAACCTTAAAGCTGGGTAAACTGCTGGCGTTTTATGATGATAACGGTATTTCGATAGATGGCCACGTGGAGGGCTGGTTTACCGATGACACCGCCAAACGCTTTGAGGCATACGGCTGGCATGTGGTACGCGATGTTGACGGGCATGATGCTGAGGCAATCCAGCGGGCGATCAACACCGCACGCGCGGTCAGTGATAAACCGTCTTTGTTGATGTGTAAAACGGTGATTGGTTTCGGTTCACCTAACAAAGCGGGCACCCACGATGTGCACGGCGCGCCGCTCGGTGAAGCAGAAATAGCCGCGACGCGTGATGCCCTGAAGTGGCCGTATGGACCGTTTGAAATCCCCGCGGAAATTTATGCGAACTGGGATGCCAAAGAAGCCGGTGACGCGAAAGAGTCAGCGTGGCAGGTGATGTTTTCTCGCTACGAAGATGTTTATCCGCAAGAGGCGGTGGAGCTCACGCGTCGCCTACGCGGCGATCTCCCCACGAATTTTAGTGCCCACGCGCAGGTCTTGATTGAGCGGTTACAGGCGAAGCCTGCCAAAATCGCCAGCCGTAAAGCCTCGCAAAATACCATTGAAGCCTTTGGCCCGCTGCTACCTGAGTTTCTTGGTGGTTCCGCCGATCTGGCACCCAGTAATCTGACATTGTGGTCAGGCTCACAGCCCATCAACGAGCAGCCGGCGGGCAATTACATCCACTACGGTGTGCGTGAATTTGGTATGACCGCTATTGCAAATGGCATTGCGCTACATGGTGGTTTCTTGCCCTACACCTCGACGTTCCTGATGTTTGTTGAGTACGCTCGCAACGCTGTGCGGATGGCGGCACTGATGAAGCAGCGCCACGTGATGGTCTATACCCATGATTCCATTGGCCTTGGTGAAGACGGCCCAACCCATCAGCCGGTTGAGCAAACGGCCTCTCTTCGTCTGACGCCAAACTTAAGCGTCTGGCGCCCCTGCTGTCAGGTTGAAACCGCCGTGGCCTGGCAGCAGGGTGTTGAACGTGATGATGGGCCAACTGCGCTCATTTTATCCCGGCAGAATTTGACTCAACCGGAACGCACCTTGCAGCAGGTTAAGGATATTGCACGTGGTGCCTATGTGCTGAAGGCGTGCGAGGGGGAACCTCAGGTGATCCTGATTGCGACGGGGTCGGAAGTTGAGCTGGCAATAGCGGCCTGGAACACACTCACCGCAGAGGGAGTGCGCGCGCGGGTGGTATCGATGCCTTGTACCGACCGCTTTGATAAGCAGGACGTAGCTTATCGGGAATCGGTACTGCCGAAAGCGGTGACCGCGCGCGTTGCGGTGGAAGCCGGAATAACCGACTACTGGTTTAAGTATACCGGTCTTAACGGGGCCATTGTCGGTATGCAGAGCTTCGGAGAATCCGCTCCTGCGGAGCAGCTCTATGAAAGTTTCGGCATGACTGCAGAGCGCGTCGTTCGCGAGGCGAAAGCGTTGTTAGCGTAATAAATCTGGCTCCGAAAAGGGTAACACCGTTTACTTAGGCAAAGTGATGAGGGGAAGCATCAGGATTTGGTTTGCGGAGGGACACCAAACCCGATGGTCGGCCCGGTTATCTCAATCTTAAACTTACGGTGTTACCCAAAAAGGGACCTTATTCATACAGGGAGACCCAATGTTCAACGTCGATCTTCATCTGCATACCGTGGCCAGTACCCACGCTTACAGTACGATCCATGACTATATTGCCGCCGCGGCGCGCAAGCAGATTCGCCTGATTGCCATTACCGATCATGGGCCGGAGATGGTCGATGCGCCTCACCCATTCCACTTTAATAATATGCGTATCTTGCCTAGGGTGGTGGATGGTATCGGGATCCTGCGTGGTATTGAAGCCAACATTAAAACGGGTGGCGAGACCGACTGCAGCGATAAAATGCGGGGTGCGCTGGATCTGATTATCGCTGGATTCCACAAGCAGGTTTTTGCCCCAGCCGATATCGTGACCAATACGGAGGCAATGATCGCGGTCATTGTCAGCGGCAACGTACATATCATCAGCCATCCGGGAAATCCTGAATATCCGATTGATATTCCTGCGGTGGTTGCTGCTGCTCGCGAATATGAGGTGGCGCTGGAGGTGAATAACGCCTCATTTCTCCTTTCCCGTCGGGGAAGTGAAGGTAACTGCCGCAAGATTGTGGCTGCCGTTCGGGATGCCGGTGGGCTGCTATCGCTGGGGACCGATTCTCACAGCGCCTTTTCGCTGGGAGACTTCAGCGCATGTCAGCATCTGTTGAGAGAAAGCGAGTTCCCACTCTCGCGGGTGTTAAACACCACACCGCGCCAGGTTTTGGCATTCCTGGAGCGACGTGGCGGCGAACGAATTGTGGAGTTTGATGAGCTGTAGGTTAGAGGTCGATAACGTTGCCACGCGGCAGATTCAGCGACTTGCGGATTGCTGAGATCACCTCAGCTGGTTTGAGCAGTAGTGAGTTGATACACACGTTGAGGATCCGACAGCCCTCGAAACGGGTTGGGTTATTGATGGTGATATCGGAAGCGATAATGGTTAGCTCGGCGTCGAGGAGGTCTTTCTCGGTTATCTCATTTTTCATCCCCAATACGCCCTGAGTCTCGATTTTGATTGAAAAACGATAAAGTTTCGCCAGCTTTTCCAGCTGTTCGGCGGCCATGTAGGTATGCGCGACGCCGGTCGCGCAGGCGGTCACGGCCACAATATGCAGGTTGCGGTCGCTGGAAAAGGGTTGAACATCATCTTTAGCGCTGCGTGTCATGACAAGTTTGCTCCCTTGTTCTTACGCCGGTATTCAAGCGGCGTACAATCGTTGATGTCCCGGAACACTTTGCAAAAATAGTTGGTGTCCGTGAATCCGCACTTTTCTGCGACCTCATTTATCTTCATCGTAGAGTGAGTCAGCAGCGTTTTTGAACGCGAGATCCGGGCAAGCTTCAGGTACTCGTTAAACTTCACATCTGACTCTCGGGAAAACAGGCGTGAAAGATAGCCTGGCGAAATATTAAAGGTTTCCGCCACGCTTTCGCGGCTAATCTGCTGATGATAGTGGCTATCGATGTGGCTTTTAATTTCGTCCAGCAGAGAGAACAGCCCGCGAGGGTTGTTCATGCCTTCGGCCACCTGATAAAGCAGATCGTTTAGTAGGGCATAGACGATATGGGCAAAGGTTTCGCTGGTCTTATCCTGCGCCCAGGCTAATGACTCCGCCAGCTCAAGCAGGCGGTCGCGTACCGTGCTGCTGGAGTTTTGCAGGTTAAATTTTTCTACCTCTTTAAACTGCGTGCCGTCCCAGTTGCTGATACTGAAACCGACATCCTGCTTCCAGAAAACAATCGACATACAGATAACCGGGCTTTCCCACTGCGGTGAGTTCCAGCTGTTAGCGGGAATGTAGGTAATGGTCCCCACCGTGCGCTCGCATTTGATGATTCGGTCGCTGCCTTTTGGCAGCAGCATATTCAAGGCACCTTTTACCGTGAGCTCGATGCGTGGGACGTGCAGATGGTAGGCCATCACTGGCGGCTGGGCGTCACCGCTGGCGACCAGCACGCTGTCGGTGGTCGCACACTGGGCGCTAAACTCGCTCAAAATTGACTGTATAAAGGCGGCCATGCTCTGTGTCCTTATTGCGCATCCTGGGTTTTGACGACGGTTTTCAGTACTTTCACCGCGATAGCCGTGGTGAGCGTGCCGGCAATGATCGAAACGATATAGCCAAAATGGTTGCTCACGACAGGGAGTACAATCAGCCCACCCCAGGGCGCGGCATTCGTTGCGCCAAACCATAGCGATGAAATTGCCGCCACTGCGCTGCCGAGCATAATTGCGGGGATGACACGAACAGGATCGGCAGCGGCAAAGGGAATGGCACCTTCGGTTATCCCCATAAAGCCCATAATGACTGCGGGTTTTCCCGCCTCACGTTCGACGTCGTTGAAAATGCCTTTGAACATGAAGGTGGCTAAGGCCAGCCCGAGCGGTGGCGTACAGTCGGCGGCGGCCACCGCTGCCATCAATTGCGGATTGGTTGAGATCAGCGCAACGGCAAAGAAGAAGGCGGTTTTGTTCATCGGGCCGCCCATGTCGACGGCAATCATGCAGCCCAAAATACCGCCGAGAATAATAAACGAAACGCCCTGCATATTGGCGAGCCAGCCGCTGAGCCACTTCATCATCCCGGCAATGGGGTCGCCAATAATGTAGTAGACCGCCATGCCGGTGACGAAAGTGCCGATGAGCGGAATAATAAAAATGGGCAGCACCATGCGTAGAAATACAGGGATTTTCAGGCGTGCAATAGCAGCGAGCAACAGCCAGACAACCAATCCGGCGATGATACCGGCCAGCATCCCGCCTAAGAAACCGGCTCCCATTTGATAGGCCATCAGCCCGCCGATAGCGCCGGGAGCAATGCCGGGTTTATCGACCATCGACCAGGCGATAAATCCAGCCAGAATGGGAATAAACAACGTCAGACCCGCCATACCGATTTGCGACATTGCTTTCAAAAAACCGCTTTCTGGTACAGCGGCGTGATCATTGAACATCACCGCCAGGGCCAGAAGTACGCCGCCTGCGACGACAAAAGGCACCATGTATGACACGCCAGTCATAAAATGCCGCTTGGTATTTTTTAATAGTTTTAACATACCGGCCTCGTTGCAGGGTTGGGCGGCCTAGAGCGCCAGGGTGCTGAAAATCAGATCGTAGAGCGCATTCGGCGATGTGGTCGCTTGGGCTTTGGCGACAAATTCATCGTTCATCAACATACGGGCAAGGGTTGAGAAATAGCGCATATGCTCGTTTTCAGCGGCGCTCTCGCTGATGGAGAGCATGAATACCGTATCAACCTGCACGCCCCCCCAAGCGACGGGCTGACTTAAGCGGGCAATGCTGATGGTTGAGTTCTCCACCGCGGACGTACGCGCGTGTGGAATGGCAAAGCCTGAGCCAACTACGGTGGGGAAGGGGGTTTCCCGTGCCCAGATATCCCGGCACAGTTTTTCGCGCGAAGTGGTGCGCTGCGAGAGCCAGAGATGATCCACCATTTTTTTGATCGTTTCGTTTTTATCTTCTGCATCGAGATCCCACTGGATCAACGCAGGCGTTAGCAGGGAGCGATCTGCGGTTCGGGGCGTATGTTGCTGTTTTTTTTGCCTCTGTACGGCGATTTCCTGGCGATAGCCGCGCAGAAGCCGCTCATTGACCTCGGTTATCAAAATGCCGTAACCGGCATCGAGGATGACCCGGTGCGGTTTAGCCGACGCTGTGCTGAAAAGCTCAATATCTGCCACCGTCGGTATTCCCAGCGCGCTGGCGAGAATGGCGGTGTGCGAGTGCTGTCCGGTGTGGGAGAGCACCAGTCCCGCCAGCTTTTCGCGCGGAATCGCTAAAAGTTGGCTGGGCGTCAGCGCGCTGGCAAAAACCACGGCAGGCGCGGTAAGTGCAGGAATCCCTTGTAACAGTGGATGGGTATTATCCATTGTCCGTAATATCTGGATGGCAATATCGAGAATATCCAGCGTTCTCTGTTGAATATAGCGACTCGCCGACCGTTGCAACTGGGCGCTATAGTCCATTGCTGCATGGACGACGGCTAACCAGCCGTTCATACCCTGCTGGAGATAGTCGTCAATACTGCTGTGAAATTCTACATCGGTGATAAACGCCAGATGGGCTTCCAGTAAATCGTGTTCGATACCTTGAGTGAGCGTGAGCGCGGCTGTTTTTTCCTGACGCAGCGTTTCCAGCGCGTGGTTAAACGCCTGCTGTTCTTGTTCAACGCGTTGACACTGCTGTGGGCATTGCGCCAGAAGGTCCTCAAAGCGCAGGCCGGAGATAAATGCCGGCGGCGCGATAGCGATACCATCATGAATACAGATACCAAGCTGGTGCTGCGGATTTAGCTCCTCCAGCCAGCGCGGGAGGTGTCCAGGTGTCGGTTCAGTCACGTTGCTGACATCGGGAAGATGCACAAAGAGATCTTCCAGCGCGGTAGCCGCATTGTCGCTGTCCGGCCCACGAAAGATAATCTGACAGTCATCGCCGGGTAAGGTATCGGTGGCCACCAGTGAGAGAGCATTTTTAGCGCTGCCGACAATGCCGGTTCGGTTGTTTTGCCAGACTATGTCGCACTGATAGGTATTACACAGGCGCGCAATGTGCCCGGCGGGCCTGGCGTGGATCCCCTCGTTTAATGTGCAGTGATAGGTGATTTCCTTCGCCATGATGACTCCTGAGCGCGTAACGAGGGGATATCGGGTTACGCGACGGCTTGAGTAAAGGGGGTAATGCGATCCCCAATATTTTTTACCGAACCATCAGGGGTTCATATAGTAAAAAAGTGACCTTTACTTAAAAATAGTGACCTGATTGTGAATTTGTGATGTTTGTCATATTTCACCTATGCGAAACTTTCGGCTATATGACTGTTTTTTAAAAAGATAGGAATTTCATTTTGAGGTGAGAAGTTTGCGATGTTGGTCACAAATTTCAGGGGTGGAGTGGGTAGCGGAAAACCGCCCTTTGCAGGGCGGTCACTTTATGCCGTCGTTAGCCGCGTACCCAACCTTTACGGATGGGCAGCGAGAACATCAGGCGGTAAACCTGCTGCAAACGCGGGTAGACGCGGGCGCCGATGAAATGCCATAGCATCTGCGCCACCATGCAACCGACAATACCGCACAGGAAGCCGCCGAGCATGTCCATCGGCCAGTGCACGCCAAGGTAAACGCGGGACCAGGCGATGGCGACACCGATGGCCATTAATACCAGCCCGGACCACAGGCGATGCCAGAACAGGAACGCCAGCGCGAAGGTGAATATCACCGTACCGTGATCGCTCGGGAAAGAGTTATCCGGCGCATGCGGCAGGAAGTTGTAGCCAATGTTGGCGACAAACGGCCTTTCGTGCGGGAACAACTGCCCAATTGTCCACGAGAGAGTCAGGCTCACCGCAATAGCCAGCGCCACTTTGACCACCAGATGACGCTGCGCATGTACTTGCCGACGTTCACCCCATAGCCACATGGCGGCAGCCAGCAGGGGAACGATAAGAATCAGGTCCTTGGCAAGGAATGTCGCCAACGAAATTTCCCACTGCGCTGAGGCTGGGGTGGCGTTGATAAGTAAAAACAGCGTGTTATTGAGATTTTCCAGCATAACGTTCCGGCTTAAAAGATGACGGTTTTATGACGGCCACCTTAAAAAACCATGCCAGGATGGTAAACCAGTATTGTCTGAATCCTGTCACTAACAGACAACTCTCTGGAAAATAAGGTGGTGCAACAAGTGGCGTAGAGTATAACGCGCGCAACCTTAAGCAAATCTTAACGACATCAATTTGTGCGAAATCGTTAAGCTGCGTGATAATTAACTATCACCACTACCGTGCATTGATTAAACTTGCGCGTTTTTATGACGGATGCGAGTCAAATGGATACTTCCACTTCTTCCCGGAAACGCTTGGGGCGTAAGGCAATTCTGTTCCCGCTTTGCCTCGTGCTCTACGAGTTTTCCACCTATATAGCCAACGATATGATCCAGCCGGGGATGCTGGCGGTCGTGCAAGAATTTAATGCCGGCGACGAGTGGGTTCCAACCTCCATGACCGCGTATCTGGCGGGCGGTATGTTCCTGCAGTGGCTGCTGGGGCCGCTGTCGGACCGTATCGGCCGCCGTCCTGTGATGCTCACCGGCATTATCTGGTTTATCGTCACCTGTCTGGCGACGCTCTTGGTGCAAAATATCGAGCAGTTTACTTTCCTGCGTTTTTTACAGGGGGTGAGCCTGTGCTTTATCGGCGCGGTAGGCTATGCGGCCATTCAGGAGTCGTTCGATGAGGCGACCTGCATCAAGATAACGGCATTGATGGCCAACGTTGCGCTGATTGCACCGCTGTTAGGGCCACTCGTCGGCGCGGCATGGATCCATCTTGCGCGCTGGGAGAGCATGTTTGTGCTGTTTGCTTTACTGGCAGCCATCTCTTATGTTGGGCTGTTCAAGTCGATGCCCGAAACGGCGACCCGTTTAGGCGAATCGCTTTCATTAAAGGCGCTGGGTCGCGACTATCGCGAAGTCCTGAAAAATGGCCGCTTTGTGGCCGGCGCGCTGGCGACAGGGTTTGTCAGCCTGCCGCTGCTGGCGTGGATTGCCCAATCACCGGTGATTATTATCAGCGGCGAGAAAGCCAGCAGCTACGAATATGGTCTGCTGCAGGTGCCAATTTTCGGCGCGCTGATCCTCGGTAACCTCGTGTTGGCGCGTTTGACCTCACGCCGCACGGTCCGAGAACTGATTATTGCCGGTGGTTATCCGATTATGTTCGGTTTGATTCTGGCGGCTGCGGCGACGGTGGTGTCTTCTCACGCCTATCTGTGGATGACCGCGGGGCTTAGCTTTTACGCCTTTGGGATTGGTCTTGCGAACGCGGGGCTGGTGCGTCTGACGCTGTTTGCCAGCGACATGAGTAAAGGCACGGTCTCGGCGGCGATGGGGATGCTGCAAATGCTTATCTTCACGGTGGGCATTGAGCTGAGCAAACACAGCTATCAGCTGGGCGGCATTGGCCTGTTCAGCCTGTTTAATCTGGCGGGCGGCGTGCTGTGGCTGGGGCTGGTGGTGATGTTCCTGCGCGATAAACGCGTCGGCAGCGGCTTACAGCCAGAGTAATACCGACAGGCGCTAAGTAGGACCGGGCTACCGCAGTAGCCCGGTGTTCCGTCAGGCAAACGGCGCTTCGCCCTTCAGTGCTTTATCAATGATAGCTAATACGCCTTCCTCATTATTATGCGGCGCATGATAGCCCGCGACCGCTTTTACCGCCTCGGCGGCGTTAGCCATGGCAAAGCCGTATCCGGCCTGTTTTACCATCTCAATATCATTCCCGCTGTCGCCGAACGCGACCACTTCATGATCAGCAATACCCCAGCGATCCTGCAATAAACGCAGGCCGTGCGCTTTATGGACGCCCGGAATTATCAGGTCGATACTGCCGTGGCCGGTGGTCACCGCCGTCAGCAAATGGCCGAGTTTAGCATCCAGCGTGGTTTGCATCTGCGGGACTTTGTCATCAGGAATATTCAGGGCGAACTTCAGAATGGTGTCATCAATATTGTCGAAATTATCCACCAGTTCGATGCGGTGATAGTAATGCTCAGCAATCTGATGGAAATGCGAATCATAACTTTTCAGCGTATAGGCGCTGGCTTTACCACAGGCGATAATCTCAATTTCCGGACGGGTTAGCAGGAAATCGACAATCTGCTGGAAGTGGTCGCGCGGCATTGAGCAGTTATAGACATCTTCGCCTGCATCACGCACCCAGCCGCCGTTTTCGGCTACGAAGGCAATTTCCTCGACGATTTCCGGGAAGAAAGAGGCTAACTGGTAATACTGGTTACCGCTAGCAACCACGAAACGAATCTGCTGTTCTTTCATCTGTTGATACTGCTGACGAAAACGCTCGCGGTTGTACGTTTTCTTATCGTTCAGGAACGTGCCATCCATGTCTACGGCGATCAATTTAACGCTCATTAGTGATTCTCCATTACAGCGCGGGGTTCGGGTTTAGCCACCGCTTTCGCGACTATCGCGGCAATCAGGACCAGCGCCAGTACGGCCAGCATTGCGCTGCGCAGACCGTAATGTTCGCCGAGGAAGCCGAGCAGCGGCGGCCCTACCAGGAACGCCAGATACCCGGTGGTGGCAACAACGCTCACGCGGGTAGGGGCATCCGGGCCGGTGTCGCTGGCAGCGGAAATGGTCAGTGGGAAACCAAGCGATGCGCCCAGGCCCCACAGAATAACCGACACCCCTGCAACCCACGGGCTGTCGACAAAGATTATCAGGGCAATGCCCAATGCGCCCATCAGCGCGCTGGCACGAACCACGGTGACGCGGCTGTAGCGGTCAATAAACCAGCCGCCGGTGAATCGGCCGACTGTCATGCCCAGCGTAAAGCCGGCATAAATCAGCGAGCCGGAAGTGGGGCTAAAGCCGTGGCCGTCAACCATCAATAGCGGCAGCCAGTCGTTCGCGGAGCCTTCGGCAAAGGCCATCGCCAGCACCACCACGCCAATCAGCATCAACTGCCCGTCGCGCCAGAACGGCACGCCTTTTTCCTGATGCTGTGCGTTCTCGGCCTCGTTGCGTCCGGTACCGTCCGGAATGGCTTTGATAGCGATGGCGATGGGAGCAATGCCAATCAGCGCGGCGACCAGAATATGCCACATTGCCGGCAGGCCGAAAGCGGTCACTGCCATGCCAACGCCTGCGCCGACCAGGGTGCCGAAGCTGTAGAAGCCGTGCATCATCGGCAGCACGGTTTTTTTCATTTCGCGCTCAACCGCAGCGCCTTCGACGTTAATCGCAACTTCCGCCGAGCCGAAGCTGGCGCCGAATATCGCCAGACCAAAGGCAAAGACCCACGCGGAGCTGAGATACAGCGCCAGGCTTAGGATCATCATGCCAACTAAAGCGCATGACATGGTGGTACGGATGACGGCGCGGGTACCGAATCGTTTCACTAAAAAGGCCGAACAAAGGATGCCGCTCATTGAACCAATCGACAGGCCAAAGAGTACGATGCCCATTTCGGCGGTAGAAACGGACAAAATATCGCGGATTGCCGGAGTACGCGTGGCCCAGGAGGCCATCAATAAACCGGGTAAAAAGAAGAACATAAAGAGTGCCCACATCCGCAGTTGCAGGGCTTTACGGGAGGTTAACGTTGTCATCCATTCAAATCGGGTCGGAAAGTGTGCAGACAACACTAACAAGGTTGTGTACATTTGTACATAACCTGAAAGAGGAGAGTTATGGCTCGTCGACCGAATGACCCGCAGCGTCGTGCGCGTATTATTGATGCGACCCTCGAAACCATCGCCATCCATGGGATTAGTGCGGTCACGCACCGCAAAATCGCCAGCTGCGCTGATGTTCCATTAGGCTCAATGACCTACTATTTCGACGGTATCGAAGCGCTGTTGGGCGAAGCCTTTGGTATCTTCACCGCGCGAATGTCGGAAGAGTACACCGGTTTTTTTGCTGGCGTGACTACCGTTGACGGCGCCTGCGATGCAGTGGCGGAGCTGATTTTCAGCAGCCAGGTCACCACGCCGAAAAATATGACTCTGATGTATCAACTCTATGCGCTTGCCAGCAGTACGCCATCGCTGAAGGCGGTACTGCAAAACTGGATGCGCCGCAGCCAGCAAACCTTAGAGCAGTGGTTCGATCCGGTCACCGCCCGCGCGCTCGACGCGTTTATCGAGGGGATGACGCTGCATTTTGTCACCGATCGCCAGCCACTGGCGCGCGAGGATATCCGAAAAATGGTAGGGCGGATTGCGGGAGAGAGTGCGTAAAAGCGTATACGCTTAGGCAAACTCTTTTGCCGAGGCGTTGCGATGACGACAGCATTATCCGGCGGCTGCCTGTGCGGCCGCATCACCTTTACTGCCATGAATCCCACCAACGTCCACAGTTGTTCATGCGACCTCTGCCAAAAGCACACTGGCGGCCAGACTGTAGTATGGCTGGAGTTTGCCGCCGACGATGTCCAGTGGACGGGCGAGGGCGGACGGCCTGCCACCTGGCGTTCGTCTGATGTTTCCAGCCGCGCTTTCTGCCCACAGTGCGGCAGCTCGCTGGGTGCGATTGATGACGGCCCAATGATTGCGCTGCTGAGCGGGGTATTTAATCAAAATCAGAGCGAGACCTTTGCGCCCCTCTTTCATTCGTTCGAGGATATGAAACCGCAGTGGTGGCGCGAGATTTTGCCGGATGGGGGGTGAGGGGGGGATTTTGTCTCAGATGTAAAATTGATGCTTCTGGTCGTTACCGCGCACAACCGCGCACACGTGCATATTCTGGATGTCAGAAATGAGCTAGCCGCTGCAATATGCCCGGAGGCTTACGTGTAGGTGAGGTCGTTTATGCTGCCAGCTTAGCGAGGCAGTGAAAGTTAGAGGTATAAATGTAAGGCGGAGCATAAGATGAGTGTGTTAAGGGGATGAAAGTGACAATTACGGCGCAGAGATACCCGTTCTCGTCACTTAGCTGGAACTCGAGTTGTTTAGATTAAAATACAACAATGCCTTTGACTGGTGCGCCCGCACTGCGGATTTCGCCACTACCGTATGAAGTTACTTTTCCGTTCTCAAAGGTAACGTAGTAATCACCCTTATCCCATCCCCAGCCAGATACCAACCGGTTGCTGTACTGAATTTGTTCGGTACTTCCTTTAACTGAATCACCGTCTGGCGTTCCCAACAAATCAATAACCTGCTGTTTGGTCATACCAACCTGAACATTGTGAATTTTCTCGCCAGTGGTACATCCCGCTAACATTGCAACGACGCAGCCAATCATCACCAGTTTTTTTAAATACATTTTTAATTCTCAATGGATTACGAGCAGTTATTATTTTCGAATTCTCTTTATTCAATATTGATCACACGCCAAAGTATGCACTGATTGTACCTGGTATTTGTTGGTATCTGGCGAGTCGATAGCACTCACTTGAGCTGTATCGATATCAGGACTGGTGTTAAGCAACGGGTTTTTTCAATCGTCTGCTGTAACCTGACTCGTCAGCAATCTCCAGTCGTTTCGCCTCTGCCATGGCTTTACTCCGCATCGCGGAAAGCAAAGGTTTAAAGGCGTGGGCGTTCCCCTGGATATTTAATGGTAACGCGATGCTGCTTATCAGGCTTTCTTCCAGAACCCAGGGCTCATTGTGCGCAACCCAATGCACTTTCGCGTTTTGTTCCATCCAGCTATCCAGCCATTGTTCTCCGGCATGTGTGAAGGTGGTTCTGGTTCCTGAGCCGACGCGGCGAAGGGGGAAATGGCTTTCTGCCGCAAGTAAGATCCCGAGTGTTCGCCGAAGCGTTGAACCCTCAGCATTACCGCTGTAATGGGTTTTGATACGTGTTTTGAGATTGGCTTTGCTGTTGGGTTTGCCCTTTTTATCGGGTGAGATACCGACATAAAGTAGGGTATAGCCATCTTTTTCAATACATTCATCGGTTGGCACACCGCCAGGTATCTCTTTAAACCACCAAAAGTACACACCATTTGTCGCAGGAACGGGTGTTAGCCTGCTCATTACCTCTGCTCTGCCATAGGTTTTTTCAGGGTAAAACGCAAACATACCTAATCCTCACTATCACTGTTTGTTTGATTTTATTCGATAGATGAGGGGAATGTCATATCTCAAATGCGTGTATGGAGTGAATGTTTAAAGTCAGGTTTAGCAGGGAGATGGATGCTTTATTACGGAGTTTAGAGGGGAGATCTGGCTGGCTGATTCGAACAGTTCTGAATTTTAGGCAACAAAAAACCCATCAACCTTGAACCAAAGATGGCGGGGTTGATGGGCTCCACAAAATGGGGACATCAAAGAAAAGCAGTGGCACTAATTAAGACTTGCGCCCGGTCAAAAAGTTCTGCGTTGCGCAAAATTATTTTTCTTTTCTTTGTTTTTCCCCGAGCAAGGCTAGCCGCCGAGCCCTGGCCAGATGATGATAATCAACGTACCGGCCAATGTTAACAATACGTTAGCGATAGCGTAGGTGCCTGCGTAGCCGAGCGCAGGAATGTTACTGCGCGCGGTGTCGCTGATAATTTCCATGGCCGGTGCGCAGGTACGTGCCCCCATAATCGCCCCGAACAGCAGTGCGCGGTTCATTCGCAGAATGTATGCACCGAACAAGAAGCAGATAACGACCGGGATCAGGCTGACGAACAATCCGGCGACCAGCATTTGCCCACCGACCACGCCGAGACCGTTACCGATGCCGCTACCGGCGCTCAGGCCAACGCCAGCCATAAACACCATCAGACCAAATTCTTTCACCATATTCAGCGCACCCTGCGGGATGTAACCGAAAGTTGGGTGGTTGGCACGCAGGAAGCCCAGCATGATACCGGCGAACAGCAGGCCGGCTGCATTGCCGACGCCGAAATTGAAGTTGCTAAACTGGAAGGTGATCATGCCGATCATCAGGCCTACAATAAAGAAGGCGCAGAAAGCCAGAAGGTCGGTCACCTGGCTGTGGATCGAGACGAAGCCGATGCGGTCGGCGACGGTTTTCACGCGGCGCGCGTCGCCGCTCACCTGCAGTACGTCACCTTTGTTGAGCACAATGTTGTCGTCAATCGGCATCTCAATCTGGCTGCGAATCACGCGGTTCAGGAAGCAACCGTGGTCGGTCAGCTTCAGCTGCGCCAGGCGGCGGCCAACAACATTGTGGTTTTTGACCACAATCTCTTCGGTGACGATACGCATATCCAGCAGATCGCGGTCGAAAACCTCTTTACCGTTACGGAAGCTTGGGTCGAGGCGCGCATGTGCGTCCGGATAGCCTACCAGCGAAATCTCATCGCCCATTTGCAGCACCGCGTCGCCGTCTGGGTTGGCAAGGATACCGTTACGACGGATACGTTCGATATAGCACCCGGTCTGGCGATAGATGCCCAGCTCGCGCAGATTTTTACCGTCGGCCCAGGCCACCAGTTCCGGGCCAACGCGATAGGCGCGGATCACCGGCAGATAGACTTTACGATTGGTGTCGGTGTCCAGACCGCGCTCGCGCGCGATTTGCTGGGCGCTGGTTTGCAGATCCTGATGCTGGAACTTAGGCATATAACGCGCGGCAACAATCAGGCTAACCAGACCAATCAGGTATGTTAATGCATAACCGAGGCTGAGGTGATCCTGCGCCTGCGCTAGCAGACCGGCTTCCATGCCTGAGTGGCGTAGCGTATCGCCCGCGCCAACCAGCACCGGGGTCGATGTCATCGAGCCTGCCAGCAAACCGGCCGTCAGACCGATATCCCAGCCAAATAGCTTACCGAGTCCGAGGGCAATCAGCAGCGCACTGCCAACCATCACCAGACCGAGCATCAGATAATTCTTGCCGTCGCGGAAGAAAATAGAAAAAAAGTTGGGTCCTGCTTCTACGCCGACGCAAAAAATAAACAGCATAAAGCCCAGGTTAAGGGCTTCGGTGTTAATACTGAAGTGTTGCTGCCCTAATAAGAGAGAAACCACTAAAACGCCAATGGAATTACCAAGTTGGATAGAGCCCAGACGTAATTTACCGAGGCAAAGCCCCAGCGCTAATACCACGAATAATAACAGGATGTAATTCCCGTTTAACAAATCTGCGACGTTTATATTCACGGAGTCTAACTTATTGTTTACCAGTAACGTGTTGAAAGGAATGGCTATTTGGTCTACTGTTGACCAAGGGCTATGGCATGTGTGCTGCTATCCTGTACCCGCAGAATAACCAGAAAATAGCGGACGATAGTTTAATCGTTCCTGGCAGCTACTGCTAGTAACAATCGCTTTTAGCACAGAAGTGTTTTGGCATGGAAAGCCAATGACTTTATCTGACTGGGCGTCTGAAAAGACGAAGTCTGGATTTCGATAGAGAGATTTTTCAGGAGAAGCGTGTGAAAAATGAACGCGGTTGGGCAGGTATAATTTGCTGCTTCATCTTATTTATTGTGGTTTTTTGTTCACTGGTTTTACAGGTGAAGGGCGCTTTTCGTGCATCCGGTACGCCTGAGCTGGGTTTGTTGTTTTTTTTGATTCCTGGCGTCGTTTCCAGCTTTATTTCCTCGCGCCGTCGGGTGATGCGTCCGCTGCTGGGTGCCATTCTGGCCGCACCATTGTGTCTGTTGATGACGCGCGTTTTCTTTATTAGCGATCGTTCATTGTGGCAGGAGATGGCGTGGTTATTCAGCGCTATCTTTTGGTGTGCGCTGGGGGCGCTGTGCTTTTTGTTCGTCAGTTCACTGTTGGGTGACAAACGCCGGGAAGGAAAACGCCCGCTGTAAAAGCGGGCGCTGGAATCGTTCTTAAGCAAACAGGCCGAGGTTTTCTTTCGCCCAGGCTTCAAAATCTGTACATCCGCCGATGTGCTGCTGATCGACAAAAATCTGTGGCACGGTTTCAACCGGTTTACCCACCGTTTTTTCCAGATCGGCTTTGGTGATGCCTTCCGCATGAATGTCGACGTAACGGTAGTTAAAATCGTCACGCTCCTGAGTCAGTTTCTCCGCCAGCTCTTTTGCACGAACACAGTAAGGGCAGCCAGGACGACCAAAAATAACGGTAAACATATGTCTCTCCTTAAACGAGCGGACTAATCAATGTGCCTCTCGGCGAATGGCGCTTATCATGCCGCGCGGTGGATAAAGGGGAAAGAAGGTTTTGCCTGTTATTACGATTCATCCAGGCTATGTTTGGCTAAATATTTTTTGCAGGCTTGCCGTTATACTCGTCGTCAATAGCGTAAGAAAATGCGGTACAGGTTCACTGGAGGAAAAGTATGCGTTCGCTCGGAGCACTCCCGAAAAGCGTGTTGATACTCGAGGCGATTGGCATGGTTGTGCTGGCGGCAGCGTGGCTGTCGCTCAATCAATACGTCACATTGCCTGACCCTTTCGCCAGCCCGCTGGCGGCGGTGGTGATGATTTTTGTGGGTATTGCGCTGATGCTGCCCGCCGCGGCGGTACTTTTCTGGGGCATTGCCCGTACGGTCGCCCCGCAGTTGATGAATCCTGACCTGCCGCGTAAAAAGGAAAATAAAGATGACACCGACCATTGAGGTTCTGCTTAACCATCGCTCCATTCGCCAGTTTACCGACGAACCTATTACCGACGAGCAGCGCAACGCGATCATCGCCAGCGCGCAGGCAACGTCAAGTTCCAGCTTTTTGCAGTGCACTTCCATCATCCGCATCACCGATAAAGCGATGCGTGCACAGTTGGTCGAGCTGACTGGCGGCCAGGCCCACGTGGCGCAAGCGGCTGAGTTTTGGGTGTTCTGCGCTGATTTTAACCGGCACCTGGAAATTTGCCCGGACGCACAATTAGGGCTGGCTGAACAGCTGCTATTGGGCGTGGTGGATACATCGTTGATGGCGCAAAATGCGCTGACCGCGGCGGAGTCGCTGGGTCTTGGCGGCGTGTACATTGGCGGCCTGCGTAACAATATCCAGCAGGTCACGGATCTGCTCGGCTTGCCAAAACACGTCCTGCCGCTGTTTGGCCTGTGCCTCGGCTGGCCGGCCAGTCAGCCGGATCTCAAGCCACGTTTGCCGGCTACGCTGCTGGTTCATGAAAACCACTATCAGCCACTCGATAAGGCGGAGCTGGATCGCTATGACGAACAGCTGGCGCAATATTATCTGTCGCGCAGCACCAACGCGCGCCGGGATACCTGGAGCGACCATATTCGTCGTACGCTCATCAAAGAGAATCGGCCGTTTATTCTCGACTACCTGCATAAACAGGGATGGGCAACGTGCTGATAGAGCACGGATAACCGGCGTAGCGAAAGCCTGAAATTGTGTTCGGGCGCATGCCGTCAGTTCAGTGGGCGCGGTATCATAAGTCGGCTTTTTTAAGGTCTTCTGGAGAGGTAAAGGGTGAAAATTGCCATTTTGTCCCGGGATGGAACGCTCTATTCGTGCAAGCGTCTGCGTGAGGCAGCCAAGCGCCGGGGGCATATTGTTGAAGTGCTCGATCCGCTTTCTTGCTACATGAACATTAACCCTGCGGCGTCGTCCATTCATTACAAAGGGCAGCAACTGCCGCACTTCGACGCAGTGATCCCGCGTATTGGTTCGGCGATTACCTACTATGGTATGGCTGCGCTGCGCCAGTTCGAAATGCTGGGAAGCTATCCGCTAAACGAATCGGTGGCCATTACCCGTGCCCGCGATAAGCTGCGTTCTTTGCAGCTGCTGGCGCGCCAGGGCATCGATCTTCCCGTCACCGGCATTGCCCATTCGCCGGACGATACCAGCGATCTTATCGATATGGTGGGTGGTGCACCGCTGGTGGTGAAACTGGTGGAAGGGACTCAGGGTATTGGCGTGGTACTGGCGGAAACGCGGCAGGCGGCGGAAAGCGTCGTGGATGCGTTTCGCGGCCTGAATGCCCATATCCTGGTTCAGGAGTACATCAAAGAAGCCAAAGGCTGTGATATCCGCTGTTTAGTTGTGGGGAATGAGGTCGTTGCGGCGATTGAACGGCGGGCAAAGGACGGCGATTTCCGCTCGAACCTGCATCGCGGCGGCGTGGCGACCGTCGCCAACATCACTCCAGCCGAGCGAGAAATCGCGGTGAAAGCCGCGCAAACGCTGGGGCTTGATGTGGCTGGCGTTGATATTTTACGCGCCAATCGCGGTCCGCTGGTAATGGAAGTAAACGCTTCACCGGGGCTGGAAGGGGTGGAAACCACCACCGGAGTCGATATTGCGGGCAAAATGATCGAGTGGATCGAGCGCCAGGCACACCCCGGCTTTTGCCTGAAAATCGGCGGATAGTACGTCTATCGTGGTATGCACAGCCATTTTTGCGTAGACTGTGCGCTAAAATCGTACTTATACCGGGCCTGCGCCCGGTAGTTTGTTTTTCTGAGTTGTTATTTTACTGCATGAGGTCATAGGCAATATGGATTCTCTCGTCGTCCCGAGTCTGGATACGTTACGTCAGTGGCTCGACGAAATGGGCATGAGCTTTTTTGAGTGCGACACCTGTCAGGCGCTGCACCTGCCGCATATGCAAAATTTTGAAGGCATCTTCGATGCCAAAATCGATCTCATGGATAACGTCGTGCTGTTCTCCGCGTTGGCCGAGGTCAAACCTTCTGCGCTGCTGGCGCTGGGGGCCGATCTCTCGGCGATTAACGCCAGTTCGCTGACCGTAAAAGCGTTTCTCGATATGCAGGATGATAATCTGCCAAAACTGGTGGTTTGCCAGTCTTTATCCGCATCCGTTGGGGTGACGTTCGAACAGTTCGCCTCGTTTGTGCAGCAAAGTGAAGAGCAGGTCTCCATGGTGATTCTTGAGGCCTCCGCGCACGACCTGCTGTACAAGGCCGAAGAGGCTGAACAGCCGCCGGAAGATATTCAATACCATTTTCTTCACTAATCCAGCCCGCGAAATAGCGCAGTCACTGCCATAGTGGCTGCGTATCACATTCTTTTATTCTGTTATTAACCTAATTTTAAAGATTCTTTCACTACCTGATTGCCGCTTTTGGCTTATCAGATAGAGTGATCTTGCATAAAAAATTGATAAAAGGCGTTTTTTACACTGACCTATAGCCTCTGACCCGGGCTACAGTTATTCTTGCGACATATCGATGCCCCCTCTGTATTGCTAACAATAATCATTGTTGGCGAGATTCTTGCATCGGTGTTGCGAGCAATGATTGTAGGGGAGCCCGGTCTCTTCTCTCTCATATATACCCGTCATACTTCAAGTTGCCTGTGCGTTGGCTGCGCGCGTTCACCCCAGTCACGTACTCATGTACGCTCCTGGGGATTCACTCCCTGGCCGCCTTCATGCAACTCGAATTATTTTGGGTATGGTCCGAAATAATATGCATGATTTCTGCATACTCTAAATTGCGTATATTTAGTCCGTTTGTTAACGGGCGACGAGAAGGATAAGAGATATGGCCGCCTTGAATAAAAAATGGTTAACAGGTCTGGTGACGGGTGCGCTGATGGCTGCCTCGGCAAGCGTGCTCGCTGCAGAACAAAAAACGCTGCATGTCTATAACTGGTCTGACTATATTGCGCCGGACACCGTGGCAAATTTTGAAAAAGAGACCGGGATTAAAGTCGTGTACGACGTATTCGACTCCAACGAAGTGCTGGAAGGCAAGCTGATGGCCGGCAGCACCGGCTTTGACCTGGTGGTGCCTTCGGCAAGTTTCCTTGAGCGTCAGCTGACCGCTGGCGTCTTCCAGCCGCTGGATAAGAGCAAGCTGCCAAACTGGAAAAACCTCGACCCGGATGTGCTGAAGCTGGTGGCTCGTCACGACCCGGACAACAAATACGCGCTGCCTTATCTGTGGGCGACCACCGGTATTGGTTATAACGTTGATAAAGTCAAAGCGGTGCTGGGCAAAGACGTGCCGCTGAACAGCTGGGATCTGGTGATGAAGCCAGAAAACCTGGAGAAGCTGAAAAGCTGCGGTGTCTCATTCCTCGATGCACCGGAAGAGATTTTTGCCACCGTGCTTAACTATTTAGGCAAAGATCCGAACAGTACTAAAGCCGATGATTACACCGGCCCGGCGACCGATCTGCTGCTGAAGCTGCGTCCAAACATTCGCTACTTCCACTCTTCGCAATACATTAACGATCTTGCCAACGGCGATATCTGCGTGGCCATCGGCTGGGCGGGTGATGTCTGGCAGGCGGCGAACCGTGCGAAAGAGGCGAAGAACGGCGTGAACGTTTCTTACTTCATTCCGAAAGAGGGCGCCCTGGCATTCTTTGATGTCTTCGCGATGCCGGCAGATGCCAAAAATAAAGATGAAGCCTATCAGTTCCTCAACTATCTGATGCGCCCAGACGTTATCGCTCATATCAGCGATCACGTGTTCTATGCCAACGGTAATAAAGCATCGACCCCGCTGGTGAGCGCTGAGGTTCGCGATAACCCGGCAATTTATCCACCGGCTGACGTCTTCGCCAAGCTGTTTACGCTGAAAGTCCAGGATCCAAAAATTGACCGCGTCAGAACGCGCGCATGGACGAAAGTAAAAAGCGGGAAATAATTCCATCACCTAAAAGGTGATGGACATGCACCGGGGCAGTGCAGCTGCCCCAATCTGGCAACCGGCCGCCCGGCCGGTTGCCAGGGGTTGATGTGACAACCGGGTCATATCGATATTTGTTTTTTGCCGGAGAGCACCAGATTGAACGACGCTATTCCCCGCCCACAGGCGAAAACTCGCAAAGCGCTTACCCCGCTGCTGGAAATCCGTAACCTGACCAAATCGTTTGACGGTCAGCACGCGGTCGATGACGTTAACCTCACCATTTATAAAGGCGAAATCTTTGCCCTGCTGGGCGCTTCCGGCTGCGGTAAGTCGACGCTGTTGCGTATGCTGGCAGGGTTTGAACAGCCGACCGCCGGACAGATTGTGCTGGACGGCGTCGACCTAGCGCAGGTACCGCCGTATTTACGCCCAATTAATATGATGTTCCAGTCCTATGCGCTCTTCCCGCACATGACCGTCGAACAAAACATTGCCTTTGGTTTGAAGCAGGACAAACTGCCGAAAGCTGAAATCACGGCTCGCGTGAGCGAAATGCTGGCGCTGGTGCATATGCAGGAATTCGCCAAACGTAAACCACACCAGCTTTCTGGCGGTCAGCGTCAGCGCGTGGCGTTGGCGCGAAGCCTGGCAAAGCGGCCCAAGTTGCTGCTGCTGGATGAACCAATGGGCGCGCTGGATAAAAAGCTGCGTGACCGGATGCAGTTGGAAGTGGTGGATATCCTGGAGCGCGTTGGCGTGACCTGCGTGATGGTGACCCACGACCAGGAAGAAGCCATGACCATGGCCGGACGTATCGCCATTATGAACCGCGGCAAGTTCGTGCAAATCGGCGAGCCGGAAGAGATTTATGAGCACCCAACGACGCGCTACAGCGCCGAATTTATCGGTTCAGTCAACGTCTTCGAGGGGCTATTAAAAGAGCGTCAGGAAGATGGCCTGGTGATTGAATCGCCGGGGCTGGTGCATCCGCTCAAAGTCGATCCCGACGCCTCGGTGGTTGATAACGTTCCAGTCTACGTGGCGCTGCGTCCTGAAAAAATTATGCTTTGTGACGAGCCGCCGGCCGATGGCTATAACTTTGCCGTCGGTGAAGTGGTGCACATCGCCTATCTGGGCGATCTCTCTATCTACCACGTGCGGCTGCAGAGCGGCCAGATGATCAGCGCTCAGTTACAGAACGAGCATCGCTACCAGAAAGGGTTGCCGACCTGGGGGGATGAAGTACGTCTGTGCTGGCACGCCGACAGCTGTGTGGTACTGACGGTTTAAGGAGGGGCGATGAGTATTTATGAACCACCGGCTCGCCCGCACAAGCCGGGCGGCCTGGCCCTATGGCTGGCGCGCATCAACATGAAACATGGCCGCAAGCTGGTCATTGCGATGCCGTATATCTGGCTGATTTTACTGTTCTTACTGCCGTTCCTGATTGTCTTTAAAATCAGCCTCGCCGAAATGGCGCGGGCCATTCCACCGTATACCGACCTAATGGAATGGGCGGATGGCCAACTGAGCCTGACGCTGAACTTTGGCAACTTCCTGCAGCTGACCGACGATCCGCTCTATTTTGAAGCTTATCTCCAGTCGCTACAGGTCGCAGCTATCTCGACCATTTGCTGTCTGCTGCTTGGCTATCCGTTGGCCTGGGCGGTTGCACACAGCAAACCGTCGACCCGTAATATCCTGCTGCTGTTGGTGATCCTGCCGTCGTGGACCTCGTTTCTGATTCGCGTCTATGCCTGGATGGGGATTTTGAAAAATAACGGCGTGCTGAATAACTTCCTGATGTGGCTGGGCGTTATTGACCAGCCGCTGACTATTCTGCACACCAACCTTGCGGTGTATATCGGGATTGTTTACGCCTATCTGCCGTTTATGGTGCTGCCTATCTACACCGCATTGACCCGTATTGATTACTCGCTGGTTGAGGCGTCGCTGGATCTCGGTGCGCGCCCGCTGAAAACTTTCTTCAGTGTGATTGTGCCGCTCACCAAAGGCGGGATTATCGCCGGGTCGATGCTGGTATTTATCCCGGCGGTAGGGGAGTTCGTGATCCCGGAACTGCTGGGCGGCCCGGATAGCATCATGATCGGCCGCGTGCTGTGGCAGGAGTTCTTCAATAACCGCGACTGGCCGGTGGCCTCGGCGGTGGCGATCGTCATGCTGTTGCTGCTGATCGTCCCGATCATGTGGTTCCACAAATATCAGCAGAAACAGATGGGGGATCACGGATGAATAACTTACCGGTCGTGCGCTCGCCGTGGCGCATCCTGATTCTGGTGATTGGGTTTACGTTCCTCTACGCCCCCATGCTGATGCTGGTTATCTACTCGTTCAACAGCTCGAAGCTGGTGACCGTGTGGGCGGGCTGGTCAACGCGCTGGTACGGCGAACTGTTCCGCGATGACGCGATGATGAGCGCAGTGGGGCTGAGTCTGACCATTGCTGCTGCGGCGGCAACGATGGCGGCGATTCTTGGCACGATTGCGGCGATGGTGATGGTGCGCTTTGGACGCTTCCGTGGGTCAAACGGTTTTGCCTTTATGATCACCGCACCATTGGTTATGCCGGACGTGATCACCGGGCTTTCGCTGCTACTGCTGTTCGTAGCGCTGGCGCACGCCATCGGCTGGCCGGCGGATCGTGGGATGCTCACCATTTGGCTGGCGCACGTAACGTTCTGTACCGCCTATGTCGCCGTTGTGATCTCCTCGCGTTTGCGTGAAATTGATCATTCGATTGAAGAGGCGGCGATGGATCTCGGTGCCACGCCGCTGAAGGTCTTTTTCATCATTACGCTGCCAATGATTATGCCTGCGGTGATCTCTGGCTGGCTGCTGGCCTTTACGCTATCGCTCGACGATCTTGTTATTGCTAGCTTCGTATCGGGGCCCGGTGCCACCACCTTGCCGATGCTGGTCTTCTCCAGCGTACGTATGGGGGTGAATCCGGAGATTAACGCCCTGGCGTCGCTGATACTTGGCGTCGTCGGAATTGTCGGATTAATCGCCTGGTATCTGATGGCGCGCGCAGAAAAACAACGGGTACGCGATATCCAGCGTGCAAGACGCGGATAATCCACTTAAAATCGATACGGATATGCAGTCGATGCCGCGAACGTTCGCGGCATCGTTTTCATGGAAGGCAATACATTGGAATTGTTTACTCGAACTCGTCGGTCGCATGCCCGTTTGAATGTTCCTGCTATCGTGCAGGTGGCTGCGCTCGCGATTATTTTAATCCGCTGCCTCGATCTGTTGATGATCTTAAACCTGTTGGGGTTTGCCGGTATTGGCGATTTTATTCATCGCAGCGTACAGACCTGGACGCTGACGCTGGTGTTTCTGAGCAGTCTGATCCTGGTTTTTGTCGAGATTGGCTGCGCGTTTTCGCTGGTGAAAGGACGAAACTGGGCGCGTTGGGTTTACTTACTCACTCAGGTGATTGCCGCCAGCTATCTGTGGGCCGCTTCGCTCGGCTACGGTTACCCGGAGCTGTTCAGTATTGCCGGGGAGTCCAAACGGGAAATTTTTCGTTCGCTGGTGATGCAAAAAATGCCGGATTTGCTGGTTTTATTCCTGCTATTTGTTCCCTCCACCTCGCGGCGATTTTTCCGCTTACAATAACGGTGATACAATCCACGCCCCCGTTTTTGTGAAGGTCTTTGTATGCAGTGCGCACTTTATGATGCCGAACGTTGTCGTTCATGTCAGTGGATTGAGCGACCGATTAGCGAGCAACTTGCGGCCAAAATGGCCGATCTCCAGACGCTGCTGGCGGATTTTGCCGTCGGCGACTGGTGCGCACCCGTCTGCGGCCCGGAACAGGGCTTTCGCAATAAAGCTAAAATGGTGGTCAGCGGGAGCGTAGAAAAACCGCTGCTCGGCATGCTGCATCGCGATGGCACTCCAGAAGACCTTACCGATTGTCCACTCTATCCAGAGAGCTTTGCGCCCGTATTTGCCGTTCTAAAGCCGTTTATCGCCCGCGCCGGGCTGACGCCCTACAACGTGGCGCGCAAGCGCGGCGAGCTCAAGTATCTGCTGCTCACCGAAAGCCAGCAGAACGGCGGTATGATGCTGCGCTTCGTGCTGCGCTCGCAGGACAAACTGGCACAACTGCGCGCGGCGCTGCCGTGGCTGCAGGCGCAACTGCCGCAGCTCAAAGTGATCACCGCGAATATTCAGCCGGTGCATATGGCTATCATGGAAGGCGAGCAGGAAATTTTCTTTACCGAGCAGCAGGCGCTGGCGGAAACCTTTAATGGCGTGCCGCTGTGGATCCGTCCTCAGAGCTTCTTCCAGACCAACCCTACCGTAGCCAGCGCGCTGTACGCGACGGCGCGTGACTGGGTGAGGGCGCTGCCGGTCAACCATATGTGGGATCTGTTCTGTGGCGTTGGCGGTTTTGGCCTGCACTGCGCCACGCCGGAGATGACGCTCACCGGAATTGAAATTGCCCCAGAGGCCATTGCCTGCGCCAAACAGTCGGCGGCACAGTTGGGGCTCGACAAACTGCATTTCCAGGCGCTGGATTCGACCCAGTTTGCTACCGCACAGGGCGAAGTTCCGCAGTTGGTGTTGGTGAACCCGCCGCGTCGTGGGATTGGCAAAGCGCTGTGTGACTATCTGAGCGAGATGGCTCCGGAGTACATCGTTTACTCCAGCTGCAATGCGCAGACCATGGCGAAGGATTTCGCCCACCTGAGGGGATACCGCGTGGAACGGGTACAGCTGTTCGATATGTTCCCACACACGGCGCATTATGAAGTGCTGACGCTGTTAGTGCGTAACTAACGTGGTGATGACAGCCCGGCAAGCCAAAGGCCGCCGGGTTATCACGTAGGGCTTATTGACTCATGGCGTCTTTTTTCATCCCGTCTTTCGCCATGTTATCCATTTTTCCCATCTTGTCCTTTTTCATGCCGTCTTTGTGCATGCCGTTTTTGGTCATCCCATCCTTACACATGCCGTCTTTACACATTTTGTCGTGTGGTTTCGCCATGCCGTCTTTAGCCATGCCATCGTGAGACATCGCCATACCGTCTTTCTTCATCGCATCTTTGCTCATGCTGTCGGCGGCCTGGACGTTCACCATAAACAGGGCAGACAGAGCGGCAGCGGCAATCATCATCTTTTTCATGGTATTTCCTCATCATTTATGTTTTGGGTATTAACTTCCACCAAACCAGTTGTAGCCCTGGTCTTCCCAGTAACCGCCCGGGAAACGATTGGTGATTTCGATAGATAAAACGTGCTTCGGGTTTTTGTATCCGAGTTTGGTCGGAATACGGATTTTCATTGGGTAGCCGTACTCGGGAGGCAAAATGCGGTTATCCCAGGTTAAGGCCAACAGCGTCTGGGGATGGAGCGCGGTAGCCATATCGATGCTGGTGTAGTAATCATCCGCGCAGCGGAAGCTGACATATTTGGCGCGTTTATCGGCGCCAATCAGCCCCAGGAATTGGCGGAAAGGCACGCCGCCCCATTTGCCGATGGCGCTCCAACCCTCGACGCAGATATGGCGGGTGATTTGGCTAACCTGCTGCATGTGATAAAGCTCTGGCAGCGTCCAGCTTTTCGTCGTCTGCACCAGACCGCGGATCTCCAGTTGGTAATCACGTCCATCCACTTTCGGGATATCTTCTGGGCCATAGAAGGCGTTAAACGGGAAGGGCCGCGTGATTTGCGACTCGCTGTATTCCGGTGCTAGATCGCGGTCGCTGAACAGGAACCCCTGTACGCGGTCGTTAAAGCGGGACATGCGGGACAGCGCCGTCTCTACGCTTTCGTTGTCGCTAATATCACAGCCGGTGAGCATCATGATGCCCCCGAGCGTTAAACCCTGACGCAACAGGCGTCGGCGGTCTGGGCTCAGCAACTTTTCTGCGTCCTTAACCAAATAATGTGAATCGCTGGCGGAAAGAAAGGTCGGTTTTTTCATCTTGTTGTCCTTAGCGTCCGCGCAGCATGGCGAGTAGAGTGCGCGGCACCAGTAAAACCATCAGCAGGTGAATCACCACAAACAGACCCATCGCACTCATACAGAAGAAGTGGATGTAGCGGGCGGCGTCGTAACCGCCGAGCAGCTCCCGCAGCAGCGGAAACTGCACCGATTTCCACAGCACCAGACCGGACAGCACCAGCCCGATGCCCAGCAGAATCACGCCTAAGTAAGCGAGTTTTTGCACTGCGTTGTAGTGGCTAAGATCGGCGTGCTGTAGCTTGCCGCGCAGCGCCTGATACAGGTCATGGATAAGCTCGCGAAGTGATAGTGGGAAGAATTTGCGGCGAAAACGGCCGGTGATCGTGCCGAGCGTCAAATAGACCAATGCATTGATTCCCAGCACCCACATCATGGCGAAATGCCACTGTAATGCGCCGCCAAGCCAGCCGCCGAGCGTGAGGCTCGCCGGAAACGTAAAATCAAACAGCGGGGAAGCGTTATAGATGCGCCAGCCGCTAAACAGCATACCGGCGATGGCGATAGCGTTAACCCAGTGGCAGCAGCGAAGCCACAGTGGGTGAATGTTTGCAGGACGCGATGCGGACATGGCCGGCTCTCCGTGAATGACATGTCCACAGCTTGCGCGGTTTCCTATCACCAGATCCTCACGGAAGTTTAAATAAAATGTGATAACTTGCCGCGGCTGCCTGCGTTAAGCTTGAGAAAAGACTGTCGGTGAAAAGTGATGAATAGCGCAAAGAAAATACTGCTGGTGGAAGACGACCAGGACATCGCCACCCTGCTGCGATTGAACTTGCAGGATGAAGGCTATCAGATAGTGCATGAAGCCGATGGCAATCAGGCACTGGTGCAGCTTGAAAAACAGAGCTGGGACGCCGTGATCCTCGATTTAATGCTGCCGGGCGTGGACGGGCTGGAGATTTGCCGTCGCATCCGCCAAATGACGCGCTATCTGCCGGTGATTATTATCAGCGCGCGTACCAGCGAAACGCATCGCGTTTTGGGGCTAGAGATGGGGGCCGACGATTATTTGCCAAAGCCCTTTTCCGTGCTGGAGTTGATTGCCAGGGTCAAGGCGCTGTTCCGCCGTCAGGAGGCGATGGGGCAAAACATCCGCCTGGAAAGCGGCTCGATATCCTGCCACGGCCTCGACATCGAACCGCTGTCGCGAGAAGTGCGTCTGCGCGGTGAGCCGGTGGAACTGACGCCGCGCGAATTCGACCTGCTGTACTGGTTTGCGCGTCATCCTGGCGAGGTCTTTTCCCGCCTGTCACTGCTCGACCGGGTGTGGGGCTATCAGCATGAAGGCTATGAGCATACCGTCAACACCCACATCAACCGTCTGCGGATTAAGATTGAGCGCGATCCCGCTGAACCCGAAATCATTCTGACCGTGTGGGGTAAAGGCTATAAGTTTGCGACTGAAAAAACGGAGTCTGCACTATGATCCGTCGATTGAGTCTTAGCCAGCGCTTAACGCTGGTGTTCACCTCTATTTTGCTGCTGTGTGCCGTGGCGGTGTGCAGCGTGCAGCTCTATAGCAGTAGTCAGTACGGTAATGCGATGGTGCAGCGGCTGTCGGCAGGGCTGGCACAGCAAATTGTCAAAAGCGAACCGCTGTTGGATGCGCAGGGTAATGTGAATCGGCAGACGCTCAAAACGTTGTTTGACCGCCTGATGACGCTCAATCCCAGCGTCGAGCTGTATTTGGTTTCACCGGAAGGCCAGCTGCTGGCCGATGCCGCGCCAGCCGGTCATTTGAAGCGGCAGACCATTGCCGTTGCGCCGCTGCAAGCCTTTCTCTCAGGCGCTGCCTGGCCGGTTTACGGCGATGATCCGCGCAGCATCGATAAGCAAAAGGTCTTTAGCGTTGCACCAGTGCGCCTCAACGGTGAACTTCACTGTTATCTGTACATTATTTTGCAGGGGGAAGATCTTAACGCGCTGGCCGATACCGCATGGCGCGAAACGTTGTGGAGCACGCTCACGTGGTCACTGCTTCTGGTTGCGCTGTTTGGTCTGCTGGCGGGCATGACCGTCTGGTATTGGGTGACGCGTCCGGTGAAGAAGCTGACCGCCGATGTCCGTGGGCTGGATCAGGACAGCATCAGTGCGATTAAGCAGCTGGCGCAGCAGGAGCCAGAAAGCCATCCGGCTAATGAAGTGGCGATTTTGCGTAATACCTTTATCGAACTGGCGCGCAAAATTGCCAACCAATGGGATCAGCTTTCCGACAGCGACCGGCAGCGCCGCGAATTTATCGCCAATATCTCCCATGATTTACGCACGCCGCTGACTTCACTGCTGGGGTATCTGGAAACGCTGTCAATGAAGGCTGACACGCTGTCGCCTGCCGATAACCGGCAATACCTGGCGATTGCGCTGCGGCAAGGACATAAGGTTCGCCATTTATCGCAGCAGCTTTTTGAGTTGGCGAAGCTCGAACACGGTGGGATTAAGCCGCAGCTGGAGCGTTTTGCCATTGGCGAGCTGATTCAAGACGTGGCGCAGAAATTCGATTTGGCAATTGAAACCCGGCAGTTGAAGCTTCAGGTCGATATGCCTCGCGGCTTGCCGCAGGTGCTGGCCGATGTCTCAATGATGGAGCGGGTGGTGACCAATCTGCTGGATAACGCCGTGCGCCATACGCCGGTTGGTGGAACTATTGCACTACGCGTCTGGCAGGAAGGGACACAGCTGCAGGTAGAAGTGGCAGACAGTGGGCCGGGTGTAGAGCAGGAACTGCGCGATCAGTTATTCCAGCGGCCGTCGGCGCTGAACCCGCAGAGCGTGCGGGAAAATCGCGGTGGTTTGGGTTTACTGATTGTACGAAGAATGCTGGAACTGCATGGCGGGGGGATTCGGTTGATGGAAGCGTCCGCAGGAGCCTGTTTCCGCTTCTTTGTCCCACTGTAAAAAGAAACCCCGCTCGGCGCGATGCCTGCGGGGTATTTTCACTTACTGTGGGAACCACTGGTCGCTGATTTTCTGATAGGTGCCATCGGCTTTAATCGCTTTCAGCGCGCCGTTAAGTTTTTCCAGCAGCGCTTTGTTGTCCGGACGAACCGCGATGCCGAGGCCGGTACCGAAGTACTGCGCATCGGTTACTTTCGGCGTCGCCGCACCCAGCTGCGGGTTGGTTTTCAGCCACTCATTCACCACGGCGGTATCACCAAATACGCCATCGATACGGCCGTTCTTCAGGTCAATAATCGCGTTCTGGTAGCTGTCATAGGCCACGGTTTTCACTTCCGGGTGCTTATCCATCAGGTATTTCTGGTGGGTCGTCCCGTTTTCCATCCCGATACGTTTGCCTTTCAGATCTTCAAAACTTTTGAACTCGCCTTTTTTAGCGATAACCAGCGCGGAGTTGGCGTAGTAGGCGTCGGTGAAGGAAACCTGTTTGCTACGTTCCGGCGTGATATCCATACCGGAAATCACCGCATCGTATTTTTTGAATTTCAACGCTGGGATCAGGCTGTCGAACGCGTGGTTGGTAAAGGTACATTCAGCCTGCATCTGTTTGCACAGCGCGGTTGCCAGATCGATATCGAAGCCAACAATCTTGTTGTTTGCATCCATTGATTCAAATGGAGGATAGGTCGCGGAAACGCCAAAGCTGATTTTCTCTGCGGCTTGAGCGCCTGCGGCAACGGTGGCGAGTAAGGCGGCCAATACTAATTTTTTCATGGATGTGCTCCTGTCTGTCTGACTTGTTGGATGCTGCCCTGCGTGTGGCATGGAGCTACAATGCCACTGTGTGAATTTATATGCAATATAGCTGAGTAAATATTTTGTTTGTTGCAAAAAAAAACGGATAAGCCAGCGACTTATCCGTTTTCATTATTCTTAATTATGCAAAATTAATTGCGATGCTCGAAGGCCAGTGCTTTACGTTCGATTAAGCGCATCAGCAGCGTCAGCAGGCCGTTGACGATAAGGTAGACCAAACCAGCTGCACCGAAGACCATCACATCGTAAGTACGCCCGTACAACAGCTGCCCATGGCCCATCACTTCCATCAGCGTGATGGTATAGGCCAGTGAGGTACTTTTGAACACCAGCACCACTTCATTGGAGTAAGAAGAGAGCGCGCGTTTGAGCGCGTACGGCAGCAGGATCGCCAGCGTATCTTTCTTGCTCATCCCCAGTGAACTACAGGACTGCCATTGGCCTTCCGGGATCGCCCGAATTGCGCCGTAGAACAGCTGCGTGGTGTAGGCTGCGCTGTTAAGCGACAGTGCAATCATGGCGCACAGCCACGGTTCAGACAGCAGATGCCACACCACCGGATAATTCTGCAACGACGGGAACTGGCCCGGGCCGTAGTAAATCAGGAAGATCTGCACCAGCAGCGGGGTGCCGGTGAACAGAGTGATATAAGCGCGAACCAGCCACACCACCACCGGCGTTTTCAACGTCAGAATGATGGTGAAAATCAGCGACAGCACCAGCGCCACCACGATGGAAGCCACGGTTAACGTCAGGCTGGTGTGCAGCCCTTTCATTAGCTCCGGTAAATACTCGAGCATCAGCCTGGTCTCCGTTCAAAGCGAGTGGTACGCAGGTCAATGCGTTTGAGGATGTACTGGCTTAACAGCGTGATCACCAGATAAATGGCCGCCGCGACGATGTACCAGGTAAACGGTTCCTGAGTTCGCGTAGCGATGCTTTTGGTTTGCAGCATCAAATCGTTCACGCTAATCAGCGACACCAGCGCGGTATCCTTCAGCAGCACTAGCCACTGGTTGCCCAGCCCCGGCAGCGCGTGGCGCCACATCTGCGGCATCACCAGGCGGAAGAAGATTGCGCTTTTCGACAACCCCAGCGCCTGGCCGGATTCCCACTGACCTACCGGTACCGCTTTCAGCGCACCGCGCAGCGTTTGCGAGGCATAGGCGGCGTAGAGCAGGGAAAGGGCGATAACGCCGCACAGGAACGGGCTGACATCGAAGTTTTCGATCTGCATCTGCACCGGAATCTGCACGAAACCGAGGTTAATCGTGAAACCGTCGGACAGCGTCAGCAGTAGCTGAGAGGAGCCAAAATAGATAAACAGCACCACCAGAATTTCCGGCAGGCCGCGCAGCACGGTAACTAGCGCCGAGCCCGTCCATGCGATAGGACGCCATTTGACTGACTCCCATACCGCAAAGAACATCGCCAGCGCCAGCCCGATGACCAGTGCACAAACGGCAAGGCCGACGGTCATGCCGGCGGCGCTTGCTAAAGGAAACATTTCGTTCATCAAGTCTTACTTCTGGAACCATTTAGCGTAGATGGTGGCGTACGTCCCATCTTTCTTCACTTTTTCCAGCGCAGCGTTGAATTTCTGCTGCAGCTCGGTGTTGCCCTGACGGACAGCAATACCCAGGCCGGTGCCGAAGTAGTCTTTATCGGTGACTTTATCGCCCACAGCGGCCAGCTTGTCATTAGCCGTCAGCCATTCGGTCACAACCGCAGTATCACCAAATACGCCATCGATGCGGCCATTCTGCAGATCCAGTTTGGCGTTCTGATAGCTGTCGTAAGGCACGGTGGTGATTTCTGGATGTTTATCCATGATGAATTTCTGGTGCGTGGTGCCGTTCTGCACGCCGACTTTTTTGCCTTTCAGCTGGGAAACATCGGTGAATTTGCCTTTCACACCGACAAACAGCGCGGAGTTGTCGTAATACGGCGTGGTGAACAGAACCTGTTTCTCACGCTCAGGCGTGATATCCATGCCGGCCATCACCGCGTCGATACGGCGGAATTTCAGGCTTGGGATCAGGCTATCGAAAGACTGATTGCTGAAGGTACAGGTGGCATCAATTTCTTTGCACAGCGCGTTAGCCAGATCCACGTCAAAGCCGACGATCTGGTTATTGGCATCGACCGACTCAAATGGAGGGTAGGAGGCTTCCGTTGCAAAACGAATAGTTTGGGCGGCGGCAGCGGAGAGGCTGACGCTAGCGAGCAGCGCGGCAATCAGTATTTTTTTCATAGTCATTGTCCTGAATCTCAGTGAGAAAGATAACTTCTAAATGCATCCGTCTGTGGGCTGGTAAAGCAGCTTTCATCGCCTTGTTCGACGATATAGCCGTTTTCCATGTACACCACGCGGCTGGCCGTTTTACGCGCCACTTCGACTTCGTGGGTGACGATAACCTGGGTAATGTTGGTTTCCGCCAGTTCGTGAATAATGCTGACGATCTGGGCGGTAATTTCCGGGTCGAGGGCCGCAGTCGGTTCATCGAACAGCAGAACCTGCGGCTCCATCATCAACGCACGGGCAATCGCCACACGCTGCTGCTGGCCACCGGAAAGATGCAGAGGGAAACGGTCGCTAAACGGTTTGAGGCGTAAACGCTCCAGCAGTTTTTCTGCACGGGCCATCGCCTGATCTTTGCTCAGACCCAGCACGCGGCAAGGGGCTTCAATCAGGTTTTGTACCACCGTCAGATGCGGCCAGAGGTTATATTGCTGGAAAACCATACCCACGTTTTGACGCAGTTCGCGAATCGCTTTGTCTGACGGGGTTTTAGCAAAATCAAAATGGTTACCCGCAATCGCCAGGGTGCCAGATTTTGGCATCTCCAGCAGATTCAGCACGCGCAGCAGTGAGCTTTTACCCGCGCCGCTTGGGCCAAGCAGCACCAGCGTTTCGCCTTCAGGGCACTGCAGCGTGATGTCGAACAGCGCCTGATGTGCGCCATAAAAGCAGTTAATGCCGTCTAATTTAATGCTCATTGATACCCGTCACGAATATGTTGTCCTCGCCCTGGAAACGCCAGGTGCTTACTCTGCTGCCGCTTTACTCATCCCCGCTGAAGGTATCAGCCATAGAGGAATTATCAGCAATTGAGGCCGCAAATAGTACCTTTGACAGAATAGTTATGCAATATTTGTGCGTTAAAACTTAAATATAAACCAACTTTTCTTATAAAGTTAGCACAAAATAACGGTCGGGGTGGGGGCAGGGAATAAATGTCGGCATTCCAGAGGGAATGCCAGACATTTTGCCGGAATAACCGGTTAAGCAGAATTTGTTAACAGCTAATTAACGTTTCTCGAGAGATTGGCGCAATGTGCCCGCCGGAGCGTGGGTGTTGTTGCCCAGATAGCGCACGTCATCAACCGCCCAGCACTGGCCTTCACGCACCATCAGCACTTCATCCTTCCAGCTTTGACTACCCTGTTTTAACGCTACGCGTAGCGGGATGTTGCGGGCGTCGGTGTTCGGAATAGTTGATGCGCTGTCGACGCTGGCGCTATCCGGTGGCGTTGTACTGCTGGAGAAAAGGCTGGACTGCAGCAACGCCCGTGTACTGGCGTCCTGGCTGCTGTCGTTGAGCAGTTTAGCGAGCCCATCGCTGAGATACGGGCGCAGCACGGCGTAGTCAAAGGTCCGGTGCTGGATTTGGAAATCATAAAACTTCTGTGCCACGGTATCCGGGCCGCCTTCTACGCACGGTCCGCTGCGGGTTCCCATATCTTTATAAGCGGGTGTAACGGTTGTACAGGCGCTGAGCAGCAGCGCGGCTGGAAGAAGAAAGGCAAGGTTGGTATAGCGCATAATAGTTCCTTGTGTGCAGTCCCGGCATTAATCGCCCTGGCGCCGCCATGCAGCGGGCGCGATTTATGTATACGATTATGGAGTATTCCCTTTTCAAGCATAGCGTATCGGTCCGATAATGCGTTTAGCGCTGAGAGCTAAGACATTGAACGTTAAAGAAGGAGCAGGTAATGCAATTTTCCACGACCCCCACCCTTGAAGGGCAAGCCATCGTCGAGTATTGCGGCGTAGTGACCGGGGAAGCCATTCTTGGGGCGAATATCTTTCGTGATTTTTTTGCCGGTATCCGCGACATCGTCGGCGGCCGTTCCGGAGCGTATGAGAAAGAGCTGCGCAAAGCGCGCGAAATTGCTTTTAAAGAGCTGGGCGAGCAGGCAAAAGCGCTGGGCGCTGACGCGGTAGTGGGTATTGATATTGACTACGAAACCGTGGGTAAAGACAGCAGCATGCTGATGGTCAGCGTAAGCGGAACGGCGGTTAAAACGCGCAGATGAAACGTTTTCTGACGGTTTTTATGCTGGCAGTTTTGTTGGCAGGGTGTGCCAGTAAAGAAGAGAAAAAAGCGGTGGTCGAGAAGCCTGGTTACGTTCTCGACCGCAGTCGTTCAGCCCCGGCGGCGTATCCACGAGTCAAATTGCTGGTATTGCACTATACGGCAGATGATTTTGACGGCTCGCTGACCACGCTCACCGGCAGCCAGGTGAGCGTCCATTATCTGATTCCTTCCGTGCCGCCGCTGATGCGTGGCAAACCTAAGATCTGGCAACTGGTGCCGGAGTCGGAGCTGGCCTGGCATGCTGGGGTTAGCTTCTGGCGGGGGGCAACACGCATCAATGACACCTCGGTCGGTATCGAGCTGGAAAATCCTGGCTGGAAAAAATCGGACGGTACCCGTTTCTTTACGCCGTTCGAGCCGGCGCAAATTCAGGCGCTGGTCCCACTGGCTAAAGACATTATCAAGCGCTACAACATCGAGCCGCAGAACGTGGTGGCGCATGCGGATATTGCGCCGCAGCGTAAAGACGATCCCGGCCCACTGTTTCCGTGGCAGTCGCTGGCGCAGCAGGGGATTGGCGCATGGCCAGATGCTCATCGAGTCGTGTTTTACCTGAATGGACGCGCGCCTAATACGCCGGTGTCGACCATCAATCTGCTTGATTTACTGGGGCGCTACGGTTACGAGGTGAAGCCGGGGATGACCCGTATGCAGCAGATTCGTGTGATTGCTGCCTTCCAGATGCACTTCCGTCCGGCGCGCTGGGACGGCGTCGCAGATGCCGAAACGCAGGCGATTGCGGAAGCGCTGCTGGAAAAATACGGTCAGGGATAAAACTAGCGGGGCAGTTTACCGTGATCTTCAAGCCAGGCGGCGGTACGAATAATACCGTCGTCGAGCGAAACGATAGGCTCATAGCCTAGCTCTTCCCGTGCGCGGCTGATGTCCAGCGTAAAATCGAAGTTCAGCTTTGAAACGCCGTAGTGGGTCAGCGATGGCTCTTTTGACTTTTTATCACCAAAACGCTCCATGCTACGGGCAATCATGTCCAGCATTGGATAAGGAACAGAGCGGATCCGACAGGAAATATCCAACTCGTCAATCAGTCGTTCAACGATGCTGCGCAGCGTGCGCGGTTCACCGTTGGTGATGTTGTAGGCCCGGCCGGACGGTAGGTCGTCGCAGCGCGGCTGGCTGGCGAGCCACATCGCGTGGACGGCATTCTCATAGTAGGTCATATCCACCATCGCATGACCGCCGCGTGGCAGCAGCACGCTACCGTAGTGATGCATCATCTGCGCCAGGCGTGGAATAAACACTTTATCATGTGGGCCAAAAACGCTCTGCGGACGAAGAATGGTAAAGCGCGTGTTGGGGTTCGCCTGCGCCAGCAGCTGAATCACCTCTTCGCTGGCGGCTTTGCTGCGGGCGAATTCGTTAGCGAAACGGTGCGGACGGAAGTCTTCTTTGATATCCCGGTGATGGTGATAGTCGAAGTACAGAGAAGGCGAAGAAATATGGATGAAGTTGCGTACACCCCAGGCGACGGCCCATTCGCCAAGACGGCGGGTGGCACGGACGTTGGCCAAATCAAACGCAGCCTGCGTGCCCCACGGCGAGGTAAAGCTTGAGCAGTGCCATAGGGTGTCGACGCCTGCCAGCATCACTTTGGCTTGTGAAGAAACCAGTTCGGTTAGGTCAGCATGGACGAACTCGGCGCCCATTTTTTCCAGCAGTTTGCCCATCGCTTCGTTGCGACCGCTTGCTCTGACGCTAATGCCCCTGCTGCGCAGATATTCAACTGCATTTCTGCCTAAACCGCTGGTGGCGCCGGTGACCAGTACCTTCATAATCATCCACAGTGTTAAAAAAGAGTTTCGTGCGCATTCTTCCGTTTATTTCACTCGTATGCAATGGGAAACTAAGACGAAAAAGGGTTAATGCGCGTTTTTTCCTGTGTCTTCTTCTGCGAGGCGAATAATTCGCCGCGCCATCCCGCGAAAAATGAATAGATGCGCGGGGATCATCAACAGCCAGTAGAGTAATCCTGGCATACCGTGCGGATGCCACCAGGCGCGAACATCAAGTTCGCGATGACTGCCTTTATCGACCATCGTAAAGCTCAGGCGGCCCAGCCCTGGCGCTTTCATGCCGAACAGCAAGGTGAGCGCTTTTTCCGGTTCGACGATAATCACCTTCCAGCTATCCACCATATCACCGGTTTGCAGCAGCGCGTGCTCAGGGCGGCCTTTGGCCAGCCGATGGCCGACCAGCAAATCCATCGCCGCACGCGTTTTCCACAGAATATTGCCGAAGAAGTAGCCCTCTTTGCCGCCGAGTTGGTTAACCACGGCCCACAGCGATGCGAGGCTTGCTGACGTATGGACGGTGAAGCCCGCCTGTTTGGCAAAAAAACCGTACTCCGGGCGCCAGCGGGCAAATGCCTGGGCGTCATAACCCCAGTCGCTGGAGTTGGCCAGCTTTTTCTCTTCTTCCAGGGTGCGGCGCACCGCTTCGTCGAATGGGATCAACGTTTGTGGGATCAGCGCGCGCAGCTCGCGATCGTCTGCCAATAGATCGTGTTTCAACCCCTGGATCAGCGCCTTGGCGATCGTCGGCGGTACTGAGGTAATGACATTCAGAAACCACACCGAAATCCAGCTGGTGGGGAAGGGGATCGGGATAAGCAGGCGATGGCGGCCGCTAACTCGCATAAAGTGTTCAAACTGCTGTTGATAGGTGAGCTCTTCCGGGCCGGCGGCTTCAAAGACACGATGCTCAGGCGAAGGATGATTGAGCAATTCAACCAGGTAAACCAGCAGGTTTTCCAGTGCGATAGGGGTGGTGCGTGAGCGGACCCAGCGCGGCGGCGTCAGCACCGGCAGGTTGTAGACCATGTCGCGCATCACCTCAAAAGCCGCTGAACCGGCACCGACGATAATGCCTGCACGCAGTTCACTCACCGGCACACCGGCGTCGCGCAGGATATCGGCGGTAAGCTGACGGGCGCGTAAATGTGCGGACTGCTCGTGGGCGGGTGCCTGCAGCGAGCTCAGAAAAATCAGCTGCTTGACTGGTGTTTTGCGCAGCGCGTTGCGCACGTTCTCAGCCACCCGGCGTTCATGGGCGATAAAATCGGCACTCTCGCCCATACCGTGTACCAGATAGTAGACCGTATCAACGCCGTCCAGCAGCGCGGAAAAATCACTGTTTTTCTCCAGATCTACCGAATGGCAGGTGACCCCCGGCAGTTGGAGTTTTTGCAGCCGTTCAATGCGACGTGCCACAGCCCGCACGGTATAGCCGCGCTGGCTTAATTCGGTGACCAGATGCTGGCCGATATAGCCGCTGGCGCCAAAAACCAGAATAGACTGTGACACATCGGGCTCCTTAGCGGGCTAAAAATGCTTTCCAGTGGCTGACAACCTCAGCAAGCTGCTGACGATTGACGTCCAGATGCGTCACCAGGCGGACGATTGGCGAAGCGTTAATCAGCACGCCGCGCTGCTGCATGAACTCGCCGAGCGCTGCGGCGTTTGTATCGCCTACGCGAACAAACAGCATATTGGTGTCATGGCGCATCACATCGGCGCCAATCTCGCGCAGCTGTTCTGCAAGCCATGCCGCGTTGTCGTGATCGTCTTGCAGACGGGCGACGTTGTTTTTCAGCGCATACAGCCCGGCAGCGGCGAGGAAACCGGCCTGACGCATGCCGCCGCCGGTCATTTTACGCCAGCGGTTAGCACGTTTGATGTAATCACGGTTGCCCACCAGCAGGGAGCCGACCGGCGTGCCGAGACCTTTAGAGAGACAGATGGTGAAAGAGTCGCAATATTGGGCAATCTCTTTTAACTCACAGCCGTAGGCGACGAGGGCGTTAAAAATGCGCGCGCCGTCGACGTGCAGCGCCAGACCGCGCTCGCGGGTGAAATCCCAGGCTTCTTTCAGATAGGCCTGCGGCAGGACTTTGCCGTTGTGGGTATTTTCAATGCTCAACAGTTTGGTGCGGGCGAAGTGGATATCGTCAGCTTTGATTTTGGCCGCTACTTTATCCAGTGGTAGAGTGCCATCAGAAGCCGCATCAATCGGCTGCGGCTGGATGCTGCCCAGCACCGCCGCGCCGCCTGCTTCATACAAATAGTTATGTGCGCCCTGGCCAACGATATACTCTTCGCCGCGTTCACAGTGGCTTAGCAGCGCCACCAGGTTGGCCTGGGTTCCGGTGGGTAGAAACAGCGCCGCCTCTTTACCAGCCAACTCGGCGGCGTACTGTTGCAGGGCGTTAACGGTGGGGTCATCGCCATAGACATCATCACCGACCGGCGCGGCGACCATCTCATCAAGCATGGCGCGCGTCGGGCGGGTTACGGTATCACTACGTAAATCAATCACGGCATTTTCCTTTTTAAACTCAGAACAATGCCATCCTTTTTACCTGAGCCAGTTGGTTTTCGCCAGTTCGATAACTTCATCGCCGCGCCCGTTGATGATGGCGCGCAGCATGTACAGGCTAAAGCCCTTGGCCTGCTCCAGTTTGACCTGTGGCGGCATGGCTAACTCTTCTTTCGCTACCACCACGTCGATAAGCACCGGGCCATCGATGCTAAAGGCGCGCTGCAGCGCTTCATCGACGTCAGCCGCTTTTTCGACGCGAATACCGGGAATGCCGCAGGCTTCAGCGATCCGGGCAAAGTTGGTGTCATGTAGCTCAGTACCGTCGGTGAGATAACCGCCGGCTTTCATCTCCATGGCGACAAAACCCAGTACGCTATTGTTGAAGACCACGATTTTGACCGGCAGCTTCATCTGTGCCACCGATAAAAAATCACCCATCAGCATACTAAAGCCGCCGTCGCCGCACATCGCTACCACCTGACGGTCTGGGTGGGTGGCTTGAGCGCCCAGCGCCTGCGGCATGGCGTTGGCCATCGAACCGTGGTTGAACGAGCCGAGCAGACGGCGCTTGCCGTTCATCTGTAAGTAACGTGCGGCCCACACCGTCGGCGTCCCGACATCGCAGGTAAAGATAGCGTCATCGTCGGCGAAGCGGCTGATTTGCTGCGCCAGATACTGTGGGTGAATCACTTTGTCACTGGCGGTGGCTAAATCATCCAGCCCCTTGCGCGCGCTGCGATAGTGCTCCAGCGCTTTATCAAGGAAGCGGCGATCGGTTTTCTCTTCCAGCAGCGGTAGCAGTGCGGCGAGCGTGGCTTTGACATCGCCAATTAGCGCCATATCGACCTTGCTGTGTGCGCCGATGCTGGCAGGGTTGATATCGATTTGAATGATGGTGCTTTCCGTCGGATAGAATGGGCGATAGGGGAACTGGGTGCCGAGCAGAATCAGGGTATCGGCATTCATCATCGCGTGGAAGCCGGAGGAGAAGCCGATAAGCCCGGTCATCCCGACGTCATACGGGTTATCGTACTCGACATGCTCTTTGCCGCGCAGGGCGTGAACGATAGGGGATTTCAGCTTCTCGGCGAAAGCAGTGAGCTCGGTATGTGCACCCGCGCAGCCGCTGCCGCACAATAAAGTAATATTACTGGATGATTTGAGTTTCTCGGCCAGTTTTTCTAACTCGCTCTGTGCGGGCGTGACGACAGGCTGTGGCGCAGGGTACCAATTTGTGCTTGCGCTTTCTGGTGCCGCTTTCAGCGCCACGTCACCCGGCAACACCACCACCGAGACGCCGCGATTTAAGACGGCTTTGCGCATGGCAATCGCCAGCACCTGTGGGATCTGATCCGGGGATGAAACCAGCTCGCAGTAGTGGCTGCATTCGCGGAACAGCTCCTGCGGGTGGGTCTCCTGAAAATAGCCACTGCCGATTTCGCTCGATGGAATATGTGCGGCAATAGCCAGAACAGGAACGTGGTTGCGGTGGCAGTCGAACAGCCCGTTGATTAAATGCAGGTTTCCCGGTCCGCAGGAACCGGCGCACACCGCCAGTTCGCCCGTCAGCTGTGCTTCGGCACCGGCGGCGAAGGCGGCGACTTCTTCGTGTCGAGTGGGCATCCACGCAATGGTGCCCATCCGGTTCAGGCTGTCGCTGAGCCCGTTGAGGGAGTCTCCCGTCACTCCCCAAATTCGTTTGACTCCGGCTTGTTCAAGGGTTTTGGCAATGTAATTGGCTACGGTCTGTTTCATGGTTTTCCATCTCCTTAAATGTGATACCGGTTACAAGTTTAGATGAATCTCGTCGTTTCGCAGGCTGAATCCCCTTATTTTCAGCAGGTATATTTACGTGATAAGAACAAGTAACGTGGTGTTCTACGGGGATAAACAGGGAAATTATTCAAATGATTACAACATTGTTAAATACGGTAAACCGTATGCTGTCGCATGAGGATTTTGGCAAGCTGCTGCTGCGTCTTGCGGTGGGTGGTTTGATGTTGTTTCACGGGCTGCACAAGCTGATTGGCGGCGTTGATGGCATCAGTGCAATGCTGGTGGCAAAAGGGCTGCCAGGATTCATCGCCTACGGCGTGCTGGTGGGTGAAGTGGTTGCGCCAATTTTGCTGATTCTCGGCATACTGACTCGCCCGGCGGCACTGGTGCTGGCCTTTACCATGATAGTGGCGTGGCTGATGGTTGGGCTGGGTGAAACCGCTGCGCTGGAAAAAACCGGGGCATGGGCGATTGAGAGCCTGGTGTATTTCTTTGTTGCGGCGCTGGCAATTGCCTTTATCGGCGGTGGGAAGTATGCGCTGGGTGGCAATTCCGCCTGGCGCTAGTTTCTTTGTCGACGAATGAGTCGAAACCCAGTCAGTGGCTTAACACCGTGAGTTTAAGATTGAGATACCCGGGGCGACCACCGGGTTTGGCGTCCCTCCGGGAACCAAATCCCGGCGTTTCCCCTAATCACTTTGCTCAAGTGAACGGTGTTAAGCCACTGACTGGGTTTTATATCACTGATAAGTCGTATTTTTACGATGAATACCTTTTATTCGCTAGCCAGTTTATAGGCAAAGACATGCACCACATTGGCGGCGATAGGATACAGACCAAGACATTCGGTTCTGGCCTTAATCTCTTCAAAGGGAAGATCCGGATTCGGCTCGCACCCTCCCCAAATCAGCAGACCTTTTTGGCCGTAATCTTCCATCACTTCAACGGTTTTTCCGTTAGCGAGCGCCAGCACGACTTTTTTGTTTTGTATCGGTGTCAGGCGGCCATCTTCATCAGCAATAGATATCGCCACGACAGCTGAGTGGGGTGTGTTCTCATTGTGCGGCGACACGGTGATACCGTTTGCTGCCGTTGGCGTGATGTTCAGTCGCGAGGTGACAACATCGGTAGACGTTTCAGTCGGTATTCTGCCTCCCCAGATCTCAATGCCATCGGGAATTTCGGCGGCTAAAGACTGCGGGCTACCCGCCAGTTCTAGCGTTTGGCCCTGCTCAAACTCAATGACAATACGGCTGCCGTCGTGCAAGATCAGCTCGCCGCCGGGCGTAGTTGTATAGATTTTCATATGGTTAACTCTCTTCCTGCTTATCATAAAGAGTATTGCAGCTCACTTGCCGCCTGCAAATGCCCGCCAAACGCCACGTTGTTGACCTGGTGCGACTCAACTTTTAGGCGGCCGTGAAATGCTGCTTCAAGGTATCAAGCAATAAACTCAGCGCCGCATGCTGGTGGTCGCGAGATTGATAGAGCCCGTAAATCCCCAGCGGCTGAGGCTGTAACTGCGGCAAGACCTGGACCAAACGACCGTTTCCCAGACGCTCTCGCGCCTCGATTTCGGGCACCATCGCCAGGCCGACATCCGCTTCGGCCATATCGCACAACAGCGAGGAGATCCCAGCACTGAAATTTCCGCTGACCGCCACCGACATCGCCCCTTTTTCGGCATCGCGAAATGACCAGGATTGCCCGGAAAAGCGGCTATAGTGCAGGCAGTTATATCGTGCGAGATCTTCAATCGTGCTCGGTACGCCCGCGTGCTTAAGATAGCCCGGCGAGGCGCACAACACCGACTGGCAAGCCCCCAAATAGCGAGCGATAGCCCCCGGTTCGGGTTCATTGGTGATGCGAATGGCCAGATCGATGCGTTCACCCACCAGGCTTACTGGATGGTTGTTGATATCGACTTCAATCCGCAAGGCCGGATAGCGAGCCAGGAAAGCAGGGATAACCGGCCCAAGCAGATGGGTTGCTGTAAAATGCGCACAGGCGATACGTAGCGTTCCGGATGGCGTCACGCGAGTTGCATCCCCTTCAATACCCTGCGAGAGCTGCGCCAGCTGGCGGGTTTTCTCCAGCGTTTTCTCTCCCGCGGGGGTAATGGTGAGCCGTCGGGTTGAGCGGTGTATCAGCCGTGCGCCTGCCCATTTTTCCATCTCATCCAAATAGCGGCTCACCATCGGACGCGAGATACACAGCGAACGGGCCGCGGCGCTAAGGCTACCGAGTTCACAAATGCGGTTGTAGGTGATTGCCGCCATTATCCTGTCCATTGCGTTCCTATTTGATCGTTTTACGAAACACTGCATGTATTGTTTCAGGAATTCTAGCAGAAGTATAAATCCGTAGAATGGCGGTTATCGAAAGCCAAACTCGGCTGTATCAATAAGGATTGCCATGAACGTAAAAACGCTATCACTGGTCTTGTCGCTGGCTGCCGCACCTGCATTGGCGGCTCCGCTCAACCTTGACGTCTACAACCCACAGGAGAAGGGCATTTTCCCGGTTTCATCGACGCTGGTTTCCGGGCCAAAAGAAGCGGTGCTGTTTGATGCGCAGTTCAGCGTGAAAGATGGTGAAAAGCTGGTGCAGATGATTAAAGCCAGCGGCAAAACGCTAAAAGAAATTGTGATTACCTCCGGCGATCCGGATTTCTATTTTGGCCTTGAGCCGCTGGTGAACGCTTTCCCGCAGGCCAAAGTGGTGGCTTCTCAGGCGGTTGTTGACCATATCAAGACGACCAAGGACGCCAAGCTGGCCTTTTGGGGCCCGCAGATGAAAGAGGGGGCTCCGGGTAAAATTATTGTTCCTCAGGCGACGAACAGTACCCGTTTTACCGTCGATGGTGAGCCGCTGGAACTGAAACATTCAGGCGATTATGCCGCTTATGTTTGGATCCCGTCGAACAAAGCGATTTTGGGCGGCACCGGTATTGCTTCCGGTATCCATGTCTGGACTGCCGATACGCAAACGCCGGCGATTCGTCAGGGCTGGATGAAGGTCTTAAGCGAAATGCAGTCGCTCAAACCGCAGCAGGTGATTCCAGGGCACTATCTGGGCGAGCGTCCGGCTGGCGATGCGGCGATCGCTTTCACCCATGGCTATTTGCAAACGTTTGAGCAGACGCTGAGCCAGCAAAAAGGCTCAAAAGCCGTAATTGGCGCGATGAAAGCGGCTTACCCGAATCTGGCGGATGAGAGCTCGCTCGAACTGAGTGCGAAGGTGAATACAGGCGAGATGAAGTGGTAGCAGAGTAGGGCCTGATCATGCACCACAGGGCGCAGTCCCTGTGGTGCTTCATAAAGTGACAAATCAGTTTTTCCCTTCCAGCCTGACGATCAGAGAGCGCAGAAAATCCCTCAGCCTCTGGGCCGGGGCCGATAGCGCTTGCTCTGCGTGGGTCACAACACCGACATCCATATAGGTGATGCAGTCTTCAACCGTCCGACGAATGACGCGCTGGCCGTTCAGCGACCATGGGCGATAAACCAGGTCAGATAAGAGGGTGATGCCATTGCCCTGAGCGACAAGGCTGCGTACGGCTTCAAAGGAATTACTGCGAAAGTGAATGTTGGGCTGATAGCCATCGCGCCGCCAGACTTCGGTTATCACCGCGGGATATTGATCGGTTTCCAGCATTAAAAAGGGCAGTTTTTCGATATCCCGTAGGCGGATAACCGATTGGCTCAGTAACGCGTGCCCCGGGGCAATCCACAGTTGTCGCAGTGAACGAATGAACGTCTCAACTTCAAGCGCGTCATCGTGTTCAATATTGGAGGTTAGCAGGAGGCAAAAATCAACCTGCTGCTGGCGCAATGCGGTGAGCAACTCTGGTGCAGTGGCCTCGACATAGTCAATCTCCAGCAGGGGGAAACGGTTTTCAATGTCGCTTAATATTTCGGGTAGCAGATAAGCCGAAAGCGTCTGGGCGATGCCTATACGCACTTTGCCAGTCGTGGTTTCCGGTTGGCGATGTAAATCTTCCAGCGCAATATGGCTATTGCTGATAATAGTACGGGCATGGGCCAGAAAGCGCTCCCCGGCGACGGTGAGCTGGATCCCTTTTGGCTGGCGTAAAAAGAGCTGGGCGTTAAGCGCTTCTTCCAGATTGCGCAGTGCTACCGTCATTGAGGACTGCGACACGTGACAGCGGCTGGCAGCTTTCGATACCTGCAACGTCTCTGCTAATGCGATGTAAAATTCAAGTTGCCTGAGAGTAAACATCATAGTTTTAAACGATACCGGCAGAGCAAAACTTTATATTAGCATCTCTATTCCCTGCGCAGTAACCTGACTAATAACAAAACACTGTTATTTTACGGGGGCGATATGCCTTATTTATTACTCACGCTGGCCGCGTGTTTTTGGGGCGGCAATTATGTGGTCGGGCATTTGTTAGTAAACCTGGTTGATCCTATATTATTATCTACAGCCCGTTGGGTATTCACCGCTATACTGCTGATGGCGCTTTATCATCGGCAGGTCGGCGAGCAGTGGCGTGCCATGCGACGTTCTTTCCACATCATCACTTTTTTGGCCTTATTTGGTCAGGTATTATTCCCACTCACTTTATATATTGGTTTGCAATACACCTCTTCGCTTAATGCGGCTATTTATTTATCAACTACGCCAGCCTTAGTGTTGTTAATTAATAAGACCATCTTTAAAGAAACAATATCACCACAGAATATCGGTGGCGTGATTATCAGCTCACTTGGGGTGATTTGGCTGGTGATGCAGGGGGATTTATGGCATCTGGATACGCTAAAACATCTTAACCGCGGTGACTTATGGACCATGGGCTCGGCGGCGAGTTGGGCGGTGTATTGTGCTTTTCTTCGCGTAAAGCCTCGCGAAGTAGGCGGAAATGGCTTTGTGGCGATCAGCGCGACGATCGGCGCTGTGGTCCTCATCCCGATATTGATTTTTTCGATGGCAAAAAATGGCGTGCCTGCTGTGGTTGAATTCAGCCGTAGCGATGTGGTGATTGGCCTGCTTTATCTCGTGATTTTTCCTTCGTGGCTGTCATATCTGCTGTGGAATAAAGGTATTCAGGCCATTGGGGCGACGCGAGGAGAAGTTTTTTCTCATATTATTCCGCTGAGCGGTGGGTTATTCAGCGTGCTGTTTCTAAGCGTGCCGCTGCATTCGTTTCATCTGGTTAGCGCGCTGTTGATTGTTTGCGGCATTGCGCTTTGCTCCAGTAAGCGGGCAGAAAGAACGCTGAGTGCCAGCCAGCCTTAAGCCCGGAGGGGGCACAGAAAAGGCTGTGGTCCCCTATGGGTCAGCGGTTAGGCTTCAATCAATTCAACGCCTGACTGCTGCATCGCCGCGAGCGCGGTGTCGGTTTTTAGTAGCTGTTCTGGCAGCACAAAACCAGTGACTGAGCGTTCCTGCATGGCTTGGATCACCGTGACAATCCCCAACGCCGTAAAGTGGGCCTGTCCCTGCGGGTCGGAGGCAACAAGGCGTTTTGCTTCCGGAGCGCCGGACAAATTGATGCCCTGTATATCCACGTACAGCTCTACCGACGCTTTTGCTGATTCTCGTTTTCCTTCGGAAATCCCCATTGCTACATCTAACCGGATATTTTCAGCCTGGGTCATTGCGGCAATCGCGCTGACATCCAGAATGCCAAATGGCGCCGTCTCGACGCGTTCGCCGCTGATAAGGTTAATTTCCCCAGGCGCCGAGGTGTAGCGCCAGACACCATCCTCGCGAATAAATGCAGGAGCAGCTTCCTGATTTAATTCTTGTTCGGTTGCCGCGCCAATCGGATCTTCTGCATCGTGTAAGGCCGTCAGTCGCACGCTATGGATAGCACTAAACTGACGGCTCAGTGTATCCACGAGTGGCAAGAACATACCCGCTTCGTAATAACCCAATGGCACTACCGGTGAGGTGGGTTGATGGCGTACAGCCATATTCAGTAACGGCGCATAGCCGTCAGCGGTGCCCACGGTGATATCGATAAACGCGATATGATGGCGAATCGCAAATTCGCCAAGCGCATGTTTTGGGTCTGGGACGGCGCTGATAATCAGCTGGGCCGTGGCGGCAAGCGGTGGAATCTCTCCACTTAACAAATCCAGTGCGACGCTTTGGGTATTTCCCAGCGTTGCCGCCAGCGCATCGCCTTTGTGCGGCGTGCGGCCTGCCAGGGTTAATGTAGCTTCCGGGAAACGGGCTCGCAGCTGTTTCGCCAGATTACTGCCAATCATGCCGTAGCCGCCGGCGATAAAAATGTGCTGTGTGAGTGTCGTTGTCATTATCATTCCTCAGGTCAATGTTGCTGATAGCAAGACTTTAGAGGATAAATAGGCTTTAATTAATCTCATTAAATTTGACGGGTTGATGAGCCTGATTCAGTAATGAAAACGAAAATTTCTGACTTTGAACCGTTTATCGCGGTCGCCACTTTTCGCAGTTTCCGGCTGGCGGCCGAGGCAGCGGGCGTGACATCCTCGGCAATGAGCCACTCCATACGCCAGCTTGAGGAGCGGTTAAAGATCCGCTTATTTAATCGCACCACGCGCAGCGTTTCACTGACCGCTGCCGGGCAGCAATTATTTGACTCTCTTTCCCCGTTATTTACCGATGCTATGGCGGCGGTAGAAGCGATTAATGATTTCCGTACCACGCCGATAGGCACCCTGCGGATCAATGCCGTCAGGCTGGGCGGCCGCTATCGGCTCGCCCCCCTCGTCGCAGGGTTTACTCAAAAGTATCCTGACGTTAGGGTTGAAATTACCCAGGATGATCATCTGGTTGATATTGTCAGCAGTGAGTTCGATGCTGGCGTTAGGCTAAGCGAGCTCATCGAGAAAGATATGATCTCCATTCCGCTGGGCAAGCCGATTCGTTATGCGGTGGTCGCCAGCCCTGAGTATCTCCAGCATCACACGGCACCTGAACGGCCCCACGACCTTTTGCTGCACTCATGCATTCAGTTTCGCTACCCCGGTGGCCGCCGTTACCAATGGCAGTTTGGCCGTGATAATGAACGGATAGAGATCGGCGTAAAGGGGATGCTTGAGGTCAACGATCTTGATATTGCGCTGAACCTGGCGCTTGAGGGCGCGGGAATAAGCTATGTACTGTACGAAATGGCGGAACCCTATATACGCAGCGGTGCACTCATTTCGCTACTCGACGATTGGCTACCGGAACTGCCGGGTTTCTATCTTTACTATTCCAACCGAAAATTTGCCTCGGCGGCATTTCAGGCGTTTGTTGAATATATAAAAGCGCAGCGCTAGCGTCCGGTTTACGCCATTTTCTGAGAATAAAAAAGGCCACCGGGTATCGCCCGGCGGCCTTTTGATGTTTTGCGTGATATTACGCCAGCACTAAATCACCTTGTGGATGGCAGGAGCAGGCCAGCACGTAGCCTTCGGCAATTTCCGCGTCGGTCAGCGTCATGGTGCTGTCGACGGTATACTCGCCGGAAACCACTTTGGTTTTACAGCAGCCGCACACGCCCGCACGACAGGCCGCAACAACCGGTACCTGATTGCTTTCCAGCGCGTCCAGCAACGTGGTGCCAACAGGCGCGTAGAACTCTTTTGCCGGTTGCAGTTTGGTAAACTTCAGGCCAGCCGAGGCCGCTTCAGCAACGGGAGTGAAGAACTTCTCTTTAAAGAAGCGGGTCACGCCCAGTGCTTTCACCTCTTTTTCCACCAGATCCATATACGGCGCAGGGCCACAGGTCATCACAGTGCGGGAAGCCAGGTCCGGCACGCTTTGCAGCAGAGCGGTGCTCAGGCGACCGGAAACAAAACCATGAGTGGCATTGTTCTCCGCCACCAGCGTTACCGGGTATTGACGCCATTCTTCGGCAAAAATCACATCAGCAGGTGAGCGAACGTTGAAGATAACCTGCACATCGGCCTGCGGGCGGTATTTTGCCAACCAGCGACGCATCGACATGATAGGCGTCACGCCGCAGCCAGCGGCCAGCATCAGGAACTTATCTTCTGCTTTATCTTCACAGGTGAAATCACCCATTGCATCGGATAGCCAGATGTAATCGCCGCGTTTCACGTCACGGGTTAACCACTGTGAACCGGCACCGTCGTCAATCCGACGAACGGTTAGCGTGATGTACTCGCTAACGCCCGGAGTTGATGAAATGGTGTAAGCCCGCAGGGTATCCGCCGAATTGCGTACGCTAACCAGTGCATACTGCCCGGCGCGGTAAGGATAATAATCGTGGCACAGCAACGAAATTGTCCATACGTCCGGCGTTTCCTGATGGATGTGATGTACCTGCATCCGCCATGGGCACTGATGGGTTGGCATTGTCATTCTTTACTCCTTACGCGCTCAGCAGCTGCTTCATGTCTTCTTCAACGGTGGTCACGGAACGCAGACCAAATTTCTCGTTGAGAACGGCCAGCAGGTCTGGCGTGAAGAAGCCCGGTGCGGTTGGGCCAGTCACGATGTTTTTTACGCCCAGAGAAAGCAGGGTCAGCAGAATCACAATCGCTTTTTGTTCAAACCAGGAAAGCACCAGAGACAGCGGCAGGTCATTTACGCCACAGCCCAGTTTTTCTGCCAGGGTGACAGCCAGAATGATCGCGGAGTAAGCATCGTTACACTGACCGGCGTCAATAAGACGCGGCAGGCCTTCGATATCGCCGAACTCCAGCTTGTTGAAACGGTATTTACCGCAGGCCAGGGTCAGGATCAGGCAGTCATCCGGTACGCTGGTGGCGAAGTCGGTGAAGTAGTTACGTTCACCGCGTGCGCCGTCGCAGCCGCCAACGAGGAAGATGTGGCGCAGTTTTTCACGGCTCACCAGATCGATCAGCGAGTCAGCCGCACCCAGCAGAGTCTGGCGGCCGAAACCGACGGTGATCAGGTGTGGGATTTCGCTGTACGGGAAACCCGCCATCTGCTGTGCCTGGGCGATAACCGGGCCGAAGTCATCACCTTCCAGGTGGCTGACGTTTGGCCAGCCGACGATGCTGCGCGTCCAGATACGGTCGTCGTAAGCACCTACGGTAGGGTCGATGATGCAGTTGGAAGTCATCACGATTGGACCCGGGAAGCGGGCGAACTCTACCTGCTGGTTCTGCCAGCCGCTGCCGTAGTTACCGATCAGGTGTTTGAATTTACGCAGTTCAGGGTAACCGTGGGCTGGCAGCATTTCACCGTGGGTGTAGACGTTAACGCCGGTGCCTTCGGTTTGTTCCAGCAGGTTGTACAGGTCTTTCAGGTCGTGACCGGAGATCAGAATACATTTGCCTTCGGTGGCTTTCACGTTGACCTGAGTTGGCGTTGGGTGCCCGTATTTGGTGGTTTCACCGGCATCCAGAATGCTCATCACTTTGAAGTTCATCTGGCCGATTTCCATGGAGCACTCCAGCAGAGCGTTCATGTCGGCAGGCCAGGTGCCCAGCCACGCCATAATCTTATGATACTGAGCGTAAATTTCGTTGTCGTACTGGTCCAGAACGTGGGCGTGCTCCATGTAAGCCGCCGCGCCTTTCAGGCCGTACAGGCAAAGCAGGCGAAGGCCGAGAATGTTCTCGCCGATGGTGGCTTTGTCTTTGTTCGGCGTGAATTCGGCAGCCTGTTGCTGCAGTGCGCCCAGATCGTCGCTCACCAGCTGCAAATCGGCCATTGGGTTGCTGACGGAGGCATTCGCGTCGACGGCCAGGCACTGTGCTTTCAGCGCTTCGCGCATCGCAATCGCCTGGCGTGCATAGCCGACAATACGTGGGGAGTCGAAGTTAACGTTGGTCAGGGTGGAGAAGAACGCGCGCGGGGCGAAGTTATCGACGTCGTGGCTGATGATGCCGTATTCACGCGCTTTCACCGCCCATGCGGACAGACCTTGCAGGGAGGCAATCAGCAGATCCTGCAGATCGGACGTTTCTGCGGTCTTGCCGCACATACCCTGTGCGTAAGAGCAGCCGTTCCCTGCCGGAGTACGGATGGTTTGTTCACATTGCACACAAAACATGGTCACACCTTTTAAAGTTATATTTAATATACATGTTTAAGGGTAAGCCTGGAGGTAAGCCTTGAAAAGGCATTTTTAGTGCAACTTAAAGGGAGGTTGATTTAGCGCAATTTTGGCGGCAGCAGATGCTACCGCCTTGGGGGTATCAGGCGGTGAAGAAGGCCATCATTAGTGGCACCAACAGACTGAGAATAAAGCCGTGAACGATAGCGGGAGGCACCATTTCCACGCCGCCGGAGCGTTGCAATACCGGCAGCGTAAAGTCCATGGACGTCGCACCGCACAGGCCGAGTGCCGTGGAGCGGCTGCGGCGTACCATACCTGGAATCAGCATAATCGCCACCAGCTCGCGCGCGAGATCGTTAAAGAAGGTAGCGCTGCCAATGACCGGGCCATAGGCATCGGTTAGCAGAATGCCTGACAGCGAATACCAGCCAAAACCCGAGGCCATCGCCAGACCGATTTTAATCGGTAGGCCCAGCAGGAAGGCGTTAATGACGCCAGCCACCATGGAGCTGGCGACGACAACCAGAGCAATCAACATACCGCGACGATTAAGAATAATTTGTCGCAGCGTCATGCCGCTATTTCGCAGCTGAATACCAACAAGGAATAGCAGGAATATTAGCGTGTATTCGCTGGCGTCAGTCGCGTGCTGTAAAAAAGAAAGACCACTCAGCCCTAGCACGAATCCGGCAATAACCACAAAGCACAGTTTCAATGATTCCAGCGCCATGGCTAAGCGAGAAGGTAATTTTTCCTGATGGTGCGGATGGCCCCATGGACGGATTTTTTCCAGCCACAGCAGCGCTGCGGTATTACAAGCCAGAATAACCACAATGCTAATGGCGGAATAGTGAAGAATAGCGAGCAGATTGGCGGTTAAATTATCCAGAAATGCCAGGCTTATCCCCATAAAGAAGAGAATAAGATACACGATCCAGCTTAGCAGCCGATTTATGAGGCGAAGTGTGCCGCGATGGCTAAGAGGAATGAGGTAGCCGATAATGAGCGGCACCAGAATAATGAGCAATCCGGATAACATGGCTGACACAGTTCCTTGCAGTATTTTAATAGCGCAGAGACACTACCGAAAACCACATACTGAGTAAAGCCACGAAAAAAAGAAAGGCCCGGGAGACCCGAGCCTTTACGTAAGAATTGTGCGTCCAGTTCTGGATGACATGTCGTCCCGGAGTGACGCAGCGTAATGCCATCCGGGCGATAAGAATCAGTAAGACGTTATTTCTTTTCCAGCAGGGTGCGATAGATAACGCCACCCAGGATACCGCCGATGATTGGCATCACCCAGAACAGCCACAGCTGATCCAGTGCCCAACCGCCCTGGAAGATAGCTACCGCAGTACTACGCGCCGGGTTAACGGAGGTGTTAGTCACAGGAATGCTGATCAGATGAATCAGGGTCAGTGCCAGACCAATTGCAATTGGCGCGAAGCCAGCCGGTGCGTTTTTATCGGTCGCACCATGAATCACAATCAGGAAGCCACAGGTCAGGACGATTTCGATAACGATAGCGGAGAGCATGGAGAACCCGCCCGGTGAATGTTCACCATAACCGTTAGATGCAAAACCGCTGGCTGCTGCGTCAAAGCCAGCTTTACCGCTCGCAATCAGATACAGAATAGCGGCTGCAACAATACCGCCAACAACCTGAGCAATAATATAGCCAATCACTTCTTTAGCTGGGAAACGACCGCCGGCCCACAGGCCCAAAGTTACCGCAGGGTTGAAATGACCGCCAGAAATGTGTCCTACGGCATAAGCCATGGTGAGAACGGTTAAACCGAACGCCAGTGCGACGCCTGCAAAACCAATCCCTAATTCCGGGAATGCTGCAGCCAGAACGGCGCTACCGCAACCACCAAATACCAGCCAGAAGGTTCCGAAGAACTCTGCAGCCAATTTTCTAAACATAACCACCTCGAATCAAAAATATTATCGTCACAAAGGATGACGACAGAATTTATACCTGCCAAAAAGGGGGGCAGGCATAGTCCGCGTTATTTTAAAAACTAACGTCATCCCTTAACCAGTTAAATAAATACGTGAACTTTGATGCAAAACAATGTGGTGTCATTCCTTAATCAATTTATTCTTCGAATTAGAGTGTAGTGCAATATTTTCGGAATAATCGGGTAAGGGTGACCAGGAGCGCACTTTATTACATTTAATGGTTATTAAATCAACACACGGTCCGGATCCGGGCACCATGGCGGTGTCAAGCGCAGAGCATGCCGCTATACTGCCGATAAAGCAGGATGGTCGTTACTGTGTTACGGAGGATTTATGCTTCTTGAGCGCACCGAGATTGCAGGGTTTCGCGGCATTAACCGTTTATCGTTAATGCTGGAAGAGAATAACGTTTTAATCGGCGAAAACGCATGGGGTAAATCAAGCCTGCTGGATGCGCTAACGTTGCTGCTTTCTCCGCACGAGGGGCTGTACCATTTTGTGCATTCCGATTTTTGGTTTCCGCCGGGTGACATTGAAGGTCGGGAACATCATCTGCATATCATTCTGACTTTCCGGGAAAATGAGCCGGGGCGATATCGTGGGCGTCGCTACCGTGGGCTTTCCGATTGTTGGACGGCTTGTCATGACGGTTATCAGCGTATTTTTTATCGTCTTGAGGGCGAGCTTGCTGGCGATGGCAGCGTGCTGACGTTGCGCAGTTTTATTGATAGCGATGGTCAGGCGCTAGAACTCGATGACATCGATGCCAGAGCGCGAGAGTTGATTCGACTGATGCCGGTGCTGCGTCTGCGCGACGCCCGTTTTATGCGCCGTATTCGCAACGGTACGGTGCCGCCAGTCTCGGATGTTGAAATTACCGCCCGCCAGCTGGATTTTTTGTCTCGAGAACTGGTGACCAGCCCGCAAAATCTCAGCGACGGACAGATCCGTCAAGGGCTGGCAGCCATGGGACAACTGCTGGAACACTACTTCTCCGAACAGGGTTCTGGTCCTGCGATCCAGCGCTTGATGCGTCGCCGATCGCATGATGAGCAGCGCAGCTGGCGCTATCTGGATTTGATCAACCGGATGATCGATAAGCCTGGCGCACGTAATCATCGGGTGATTCTTTTGGGTATGTTCTCCACGCTTCTGCAGGCGAAAGGGACGGTCAGGCTGGATAAAGACGCCCGTCCGCTGCTGTTGGTGGAAGACCCGGAAACGCGTCTACATCCTATTATGCTTTCAGTGGCCTGGAGTCTGCTAAATCTGATGCCGCTCCAGCGCATTGCCACCACCAATTCCGGTGAGCTGTTGTCGTTGACCCCGATGCAGAATGTCTGTCGTCTGGTGCGCGAGTCCTCTCGCGTCGCTGCCTGGCGTCTCGGGCCGGAAGGGATGAATTCAGAAGATAGTCGACGCATCTCTTTCCATATCCGCTTTAATCGCGCTTCTTCGCTGTTTGCCCGCTGCTGGCTGCTGGTGGAGGGGGAGACGGAGACCTGGGTCATCAACGAGCTGGCCCGGCAATGCGGTCATCATTTTGATGCTGAAGGGGTTAAGGTCATTGAATTTGCGCAATCCGGGCTGAAGCCGCTTATCAAATTTGCTCGGCGAATGGGGATTGAATGGCACGTGCTGGTGGATGGTGATGAAGCGGGTAAAAAGTATGCTGCCACGGTTCGTGGTGTGCTCAATAACGACCGGGAGCTAGAGCGTCATCATTTGACGACGTTGCCCGCCCTCGACATGGAGCACTTCATGTATAAGCAGGGATTCGCTAATGTGTATCACCGCGTTGCGCAGATTCCAGAGAATGTACCGATGAACATGCGCCGGGTGATCACCAAAGCGATTCACCGTTCGTCGAAGCCGGATCTCGCCATTGAGGTGGCGATGGAAGCAGGGCGGCGCGGCCTGGAAGCCGTGCCACCACTGCTGAAAAAGATGTTTTCCCGCGTCGTCTGGTTGGCGCGCGGGAAGGCTGATTAACGCTGAATAGTTAAGGCAACTTGCTGCTGGAGCGCATCCAGCAGTTCATAGCGTCGGCGGTACTCAGCACGCTTCTTACTGGCAATTTCTTCCATTGTTTTGCGCGGTAGCGCTAACGGCAGGATGTAATCCCCTTCAATGTCGACCGTCGCACTCAGTGACTCCCAGAAGCTATTGTAATCCGCATGCAGTTTGTCGCGTTTTTTGCGGCGATAGCGCAGGCTGCGGTAAATATGAGTTTCATTACTCACCGCCCGAACGTGTTCGACCGACAGCATTTCACCGACCGTCAGTAACGCATCTACCACCAAACGTTTTGGAAACAGGCCATGGCATGCTTTTGTTGCCACTTGAATAAGCTGATGAGGAACATCGGCTTTCGCCCCCTGTAGGCCACCAATAAAGAAAGTACTAAGGCCGTTATACTGACACAGCGTGAAGGTTAATTCGGCCAGGACGATATTGTTTTCATCGCGAAACGTCAGCGTGGCTTCACCTTCTTTATCCAGCATCGCGTCAGCGCCCAGGTAAATGCGATAGCGCTGGCCTTCTTTCCCTTCGATGGTCGCCAGTTGCGCGCCATTGGCCGACAGATAGCTACTGGCAATGTTGACAGGAAGCTTATCGAGCATCTGCTGGTAGTGGCAGCACAATGCGTCGATTGTTTGCTGAGGGCTCATATGCGTTGACAGCCATGGGCGGTGCAGTCGACAAGGCAGGCCTGGCTGAACATTGAGGATTTGCATTAACTGTGGCTGTTGGGTCAGGCTAGCCAGCAGTTTACTGGTCATACGCGGCGCGCCGAGCGTACGCAGCATGAACTTACGGCGATAGGCGGGATTTTTCCAGGCCCGGCCGGGCTTCAATGCGCCGGTCGTCAGCAGTTTAAAAAGCTGCCAGCTCGATTCAGGTTGTGGGGCAGAAGAGAGTTGAAGCTCGGCAACGCTGGACATAGGAAAAATCTCATTAAATGAAGGTTTTGCCTATTTAATCAACGGTACTCTCAACGATATTTCAACAAATGCAAAGATTGTGGAGGAATTGTGGAGAAAACATTCTGTTGATGAATTATTTAGAATTCATTATGACTATTTTTGTCTGTTTTTTAAGCGCCGATGACTCGGCGCCCATCGATAACTATCTTGTTGCAAATAGCGTCTCCATTTGTCTTTGAATCTCATCCAGTAGCTGGTAACGGCGGCGATATTCAGCACGTTTTTTACTGGCGATCTCGGACTCATCCTTACGGGCAATGTGAATCGGCAGGTGGAAATACCCCTGTTTGTCGCATTCGCCGCCGACGGCTGTCCAAAACGTATCGTAATCAGACAGTATTTTTTTATTCTTATCCTGGTAACGTTCACCGCGGAAAATATGTGCCTCGTTGCTGACGGCGAGAATTTGTTCCGCCCGCAGGCGCTCGGCAAAACGACATACAGCTTCCATCACTAAGCGTTTAGGGAACAGGCCATGACAGGATTTGGTGGCGCTTTGGATTGCCTCGTGCGGTAGGTCAGACTTACCGCCCTGCAGTCCGCCAATAAACAGCGTGCGCTTACTCTCAAAGGCTAAAAGACTAAAGGTCATTTCTGCCAAAACGTCGCCATCGCTATTACGCATCAGGATCGTACTATCGCCTTCCTTATCCAGATTGACCTGCATAGTCAGCTCGAAGGTAAACCGGTCGCCATTTTTGCCTTCAATTGCAGCCAGCGGCAAAGCCTGTGTATTCAGGTAGGTAGACAACTCTTCTGCGGACATGATCTCGGACAACAGCGTATAGTGATAGCGCAACGCGTCTAGCACCTGGTGACGGCTAAAATTGACCGCCAGATACGGGCGATGCAGGCGCACGGGAAGGCGCGGCTGGCGTGCCAGCAGAGTATTGAGATTTGACCATTGGGACAGTTCGGCCATCCATTCACGGCTTAAACGTGGCATCAGCAGGGAACGCAGCATAAACTTCCGTCGAAAGCTGCGTTTATTCCAGAATTCGCCTGGTCGCCATTGGCCGCTAAACAGGCTAAAAAAGAGCCCAAGGCTGGTGAGTTGGCGCGAATCCGCAGGTGAATTTTCGCTAAGCTGTGACATGGTCTACGATCCAAATATAAAATTTTTCAAAATTTTACAATCGGAATATTAAACAAAATATCAATCACCAGGTAGATTCTGGGGATTATTACTCATGTGTTTACTTATTGTTGACGTTAGTTTTTCCATTCTGTCGAATAAACTGGGGAATTCAGGATTTTTATGAACATCAAGGGAAAGTTTAAAAAGCGGTACGTGCTCGCTATTGCCATTTTAATAATTGTGGTTATTGCGGTATGGCGAACGCTCAATGCGCCGTTGCCTAATTACCAAACGCTTATTGTGCGTAAAGGTTCCCTTGAACAAAGCGTACTGGCTACCGGTAAACTTGATGCCCTGCGAAAAGTTGATGTCGGCGCACAGGTGAGCGGCCAGCTTAAAACGCTGTCAGTCAATATCGGCGACAAGGTGGTTAAAGATCAGCTGTTGGGGGTTATCGATCCCGAACAAGCAGAGAACCAGATTAAAGAAGTTGAAGCGACGCTCATGGAGCTCAACGCGCAGCGCCAGCAGGCTGAAGCTGAATGGAAGCTGGCCAGCGTCACCTATTCTCGTCAGCAGCAACTGGCAAAAACGCAGGCTGTTTCCCGTCAGGATCTGGATACCGCAGCAACCGAAATGGCGGTCAAAAAGGCGCAAATAGGCACTATCGACGCGCAAATCAAACGCAATCAGGCCTCACTGGATACGGCCAAAACTAACCTTGATTACACTCGCATCGTTGCACCTATGCGTGGCGAAGTGACGCAAATTACCACTCTGCAGGGGCAGACAGTAATCGCCGCCCAACAGGCACCCAATATCCTGACGCTTGCGGATCTCAGCACGATGCTGGTTAAAGCGCAGGTTTCAGAGGCTGACGTCATTCTCTTAAAGCCCGGGCAGAAGGCCTGGTTCACCGTATTGGGCGACCCGTTAACGCGTTACGAAGGCACGCTGAAAGATATTCTGCCGACGCCGGAGAAGGTTAACGACGCCATTTTCTATTACGCGCGTTTCGAAGTGCCGAACCCAACGGGCGTGCTGCGTCTGGAGATGACGGCGCAGGTACATATTCAATTGACTGGCGTGAACGATGTGCTGACGATTCCACTGTCGGCGCTGGGTGATAATGTCGGCGACAATCGCTACAACGTGCGTCTGCTGCGTAACGGTGACGTGAAAACGCGTGAAGTGGTCATCGGCGCGCGTAACGATACGGACGTCGAGATTGCGAAAGGGCTGGAAGCGGGCGATGAGGTGATCACTGGTGAAGGTAAAGCCGGAGCAGGGAAATGACCGCACTGCTTGAACTAACGGATATTCGACGTAGTTATCCTTCCGGCGATGGCAGCGTGGAGGTGCTGAAGGGCATCACCTTACAGATTAACGCCGGAGAAATGGTGGCCATTGTCGGGGCATCGGGTTCGGGTAAATCGACGCTGATGAATATCCTCGGTTGTCTGGATAAACCCACCAGCGGCACTTACCGGGTGGCAGGGACGGACGTGGCAACGCTGGATAGCGATGCGTTGGCTGCGCTCAGGCGCGAGCACTTCGGTTTTATCTTCCAGCGTTATCACCTGTTGTCTCATCTGACGGCCGCGCAAAACGTCGAAGTCCCGGCGGTATACGCCGGTATGGATCGTAAGGCCCGGCTGGAAAGGGCAAAACAGCTTTTACAGCGTTTGGGCATGCAGGACCGGGTGGATTATGCACCATCCCAGCTCTCCGGTGGTCAGCAGCAGCGCGTGAGTATCGCGCGTGCGCTGATGAACGGCGGTCAGGTCATTCTGGCGGATGAGCCGACTGGTGCGCTGGACAGTCATTCTGGTGAAGAGGTGATGGCGATTCTTCATCAGCTCAAAGAGCAGGGACACACGATCATCATCGTGACTCACGACCCGCTGGTAGCGGCTCAGGCGGAACGGGTGATTGAGATTCGCGACGGAGAAATTATCTGTAATCCTCCAGCGGGTGAAAGCGCCGTGGTGGCGCGAGCGCCTGCGGCTCAGGATGTCTCCGGTTGGCGGCAGTTCAGCAACAGCTTCCGCGAGGCGCTGTCGATGGCGTGGCGCGCGATGGTGGCGAATAAGATGCGTACGCTGCTCACCATGCTGGGGATTATTATCGGTATCGCGTCAGTGGTATCAATTGTGGTGGTGGGCGATGCGGCGAAGCAGATGGTCTTAGCTGATATTCGAGCCATCGGTACTAACACTATCGACGTCTATCCAGGGAAAGACTTTGGTGATGACGATCCGCAGTACCAACAGTCGCTGAAATATGACGATTTGCTGGCGATTGAAAAGCAGTCATGGGTCAGTTCGGCCACGCCATCGGTGTCAAAAAATCTGCGAATTCGCGCAGGCAATATCGACGTTGCCGCGAGCGTACAGGGGATTGGCCAGCAATATTTCAACGTCTATGGCATGACCTTTAGCGAAGGGAATACCTTCAACGACGTTCAGGCTGCGGAACGCTCGCAGGTGGTGGTACTGGACAGTAACACGCGGCGTCAGCTGTTTCCGAATAAGGTCAGTGTGGTCGGCGAGGTTATTCTCGTGGGGAATACGCCCGCCACGGTGATTGGCGTCGCGGATGAGAAACAGTCGATGTTTGGCAGCAGCAAAGTGCTGCGCGTTTGGCTGCCTTACTCAACGATGTCCGGGCGAGTGATGGGCCAGTCGTGGCTGAACTCAATAACCGTCAGGGTTAAAGAGGGCTATGACAGCGCGCTCGCTGAGCAGCAGTTGACCCGGCTTTTGAGTCTTCGCCACGGTAAGAAAGATTTCTTTGTCTGGAACATGGACAGCGTCTTGAAAACGGCGGAACGCACCACACATACATTACAGCTGTTCTTAACGCTGGTGGCGGTGATCTCCCTGGTGGTTGGCGGCATTGGCGTGATGAATATCATGCTGGTATCGGTCACTGAACGGACGCGAGAAATTGGTATCCGTATGGCGGTAGGCGCCAGGGCGAGCAACGTGTTACAACAGTTTTTGATCGAGGCCATTCTCGTGTGTCTGGTCGGCGGTGCACTCGGTGTGACGCTATCGTTAATGATTGCACTGCTGTTGCAGCTGGTTCTGCCGGGCTGGGAGATTGGCTTCTCACCGCTGGCGCTGTTGACGGCGTTTATTTGCTCAACCCTAACCGGCGTACTCTTCGGCTGGCTACCGGCACGTAATGCCGCGCGGCTCGATCCGGTAGATGCGCTGGCGCGAGAATAATGACGGCAAAATAAATGAAAAAATGCCGGTCAGAAGGACTGGCATTTTGGTAGCGGGATGTACACAATGGGGCAGTAAACTAGGCGACCGTTTCTGCTTGTGCTTCCACGGGAATGATGACGCTTGCGTGGTTGCCTTTCGGCCCCTCGTGGACATCAAAGTGGACGGATTGCCCAGCTTTTAATGTTCTGTACCCATCCATCTGGATGGTGGAGTAATGGGCGAAGATGTCCTCGCCACCGCCTTCCGGGCAAATAAAACCGAACCCTTTAGCATTGTTGAACCACTTAACAGTACCCATTTCCATACTTCGACATCCTTCGTAATTCTATTATACGTTTAATAAGTAGATGGAATGAACCGGTGGTGGAGTCAGGAGTTGTACAAAAGCTCACCAACTCTCGCCAGTACAATTTAGATATTTCGGACAGTGCGTCAAGCGTTTGAAGGGGGCTAGAGGCGGAAAATGCATCAAAATTTGAAGCAGTTAACGCTATTGACGGGAATGTGACAGAGTTCGCGAATGACAACTATAGGTGATAGCTATCTATGATCTACAGTAAATTCAAGAGCTGTATACGCAGGGAATGGAGTTAAGGTGGAGTAGGGGAAAAGCATTATCTATCCCGTGAATCACCTGCAATCCCAGCGTGCAATCAGGCTCGTCAGCAGCAATAGATGACACCGACGATGATGACTGACAATGAGTAAGACCAGAGACTGGCTGGACTTCGACCAGCTTACGGCAGACAAACTTCAGGATGGGCTTAAACCCCCGTCGATGTATAAAGTGATATTGGTCAATGATGATTACACTCCGATGGAGTTTGTTATTGACGTGTTACAAAAATTCTTTTCTTATGATGTAGAACGCGCAACACAACTGATGCTAACGGTCCACTATCAAGGTAAAGCTATTTGTGGTGTATTTACGGCAGAAGTCGCCGAAACCAAAGTAGCGATGGTGAATCAATACGCGAAGGATAACGAGCATCCACTGTTGTGTACGCTGGAACAAGCCTGATACAGGCATGAAAATTGGGGGAGGTGCCAATGCTCAATCAAGAACTGGAACTCAGTTTAAACATGGCTTTCGCCAGAGCGCGCGAGCACCGTCACGAGTTTATGACCGTCGAGCATCTGTTGCTGGCTCTGCTGAGCAACCCATCCGCCCGTGAAGCGCTGGAAGCGTGCTCGGTCGATCTGGTGGCGCTGCGTCAGGAACTCGAAGCCTTCATCGAACAAACCACGCCGGTTCTGCCGGTCAGTGAAGAAGAGCGTGAAACACAACCGACGCTCAGCTTCCAGCGTGTTCTTCAGCGCGCGGTCTTCCACGTCCAGTCATCCGGGCGTAGCGAAGTGACCGGTGCTAACGTCCTTGTGGCGATTTTCAGCGAGCAGGAGTCGCAGGCTGCGTATCTTCTGCGTAAACATGAAGTGAGCCGCCTTGACGTGGTGAACTTCATCTCTCACGGCACGCGTAAAGACGAGCCTAGCCAGCCTTCCGATTCCGGAACCCAGCAGTCTAACGAAGAGCAAGCAGGCGGGGAGGATCGTATGGAAAACTTCACCACCAACCTTAATCAGCTTGCTCGCGTCGGGGGAATTGACCCGCTGATTGGCCGCGACAAAGAGCTGGAACGCACGATTCAGGTTCTGTGCCGTCGTCGCAAAAATAACCCACTGCTGGTCGGTGAGTCTGGCGTCGGGAAAACAGCGATAGCCGAAGGCCTTGCATGGCGTATCGTCCGCGGTGACGTGCCGGAAATCATGGCTGATTGCACCATTTACTCACTGGATATTGGCTCACTGCTGGCGGGAACCAAATATCGCGGTGATTTTGAAAAACGTTTTAAAGCGCTGCTCAAACAGCTTGAACAGGATACCAACAGCATTCTGTTCATCGATGAGATCCACACTATCATCGGTGCGGGCGCGGCGTCGGGTGGTCAGGTGGATGCGGCAAACCTGATTAAACCGCTGCTTTCCAGCGGCAAAATTCGGGTGATGGGTTCAACCACTTACCAGGAATTCAGCAATATCTTTGAGAAGGACAGGGCGCTGGCGCGTCGTTTCCAGAAAATTGATATTACCGAACCGTCCGTTGATGAGACCGTACAGATCCTCAACGGCCTGAAGCCGAAGTATGAAGCGCACCACGACGTCCGCTATACCGCGAAAGCGGTGCGTGCGGCTGTTGAGCTGGCGGTGAAATACATCAACGACCGTCATCTGCCGGATAAAGCGATTGACGTGATCGACGAAGCGGGTGCGCGTGCGCGCCTGATGCCGGTGAGCAAGCGTAAGAAAACGATCAACGTGGCGGACATTGAATCCGTGGTTGCGCGTATTGCGCGTATTCCGGAGAAAAGCGTTTCCCAGAGCGATCGCGATACGCTGAAAAATCTTGGCAATCGTCTGAAAATGCTGGTGTTCGGGCAGGATAAGGCGATTGACGCACTGACTGAGGCCATCAAAATGAGCCGTGCGGGTCTTGGCCATGAGCATCGTCCAGTCGGTTCGTTCTTGTTCGCTGGCCCTACCGGGGTGGGTAAAACGGAGGTTACCGTCCAACTGGCGAAAGCAATGGGCATTGAACTGCTGCGTTTCGATATGTCCGAATATATGGAACGCCATACGGTAAGCCGCCTGATTGGCGCGCCTCCGGGATATGTTGGTTTTGATCAGGGTGGTCTGCTAACTGATGCGGTTATCAAGCATCCGCACGCGGTGCTGTTGCTGGATGAAATCGAAAAAGCACACCCGGACGTCTTTAACCTGCTGTTGCAGGTGATGGACAACGGCACGCTGACCGACAACAACGGGCGTAAGGCAGACTTCCGTAACGTGGTGCTGGTGATGACCACCAACGCCGGCGTGCGTGAAACCGAGCGTAAATCAATTGGTCTTATCCATCAGGACAACAGTACCGACGCGATGGAAGAGATCAAAAAGATCTTTACGCCGGAGTTCCGTAACCGTCTGGACAACATTATCTGGTTCGATCATCTGTCGACCGACGTTATCCATCAGGTGGTGGATAAATTCATCGTCGAGCTGCAGGTTCAGCTGGATCAGAAAGGTGTGTCGCTGGAGGTGAGTCAGGAAGCTCGTAATTGGCTGGCAGAAAAAGGTTACGACCGAGCTATGGGCGCGCGTCCAATGGCGCGTGTCATTCAGGATAACCTGAAGAAACCGCTCGCCAACGAACTGTTGTTTGGCTCGCTGGTTGATGGTGGCCAGGTGACGGTAGCGCTCGATAAAGAGAAAAACGAGCTGACCTACGACTTCCAGAGTGCACAGAAGCACAAACCGGAAGCAGCACATTAACCGCTGATATCGGTATGTAAATAAAAACCGGGCACCTGAATGCCCGGTTTTTTTATGCCCAATTTTCAGGCAAAAAAATGCCCCGCGATAAGCGAGGCATTATTCAGCAAAAAGCGCTCGGCGAACGTTGCGCCAGACGCTCATTATCTGCGGTTATTAGCGACTACGGAAGACAATGCGGCCTTTGCTCAGGTCGTACGGGGTCAGCTCAACAGTCACTTTGTCGCCCGTCAGGATGCGGATATAGTTTTTGCGCATTTTACCGGAGATATGTGCAGTCACCACGTGTCCGTTTTCCAGTTCTACGCGGAACATGGTATTAGGTAACGTATCAAGTACGGTACCCTGCATTTCAATATTGTCTTCTTTGGCCATCTAATCCTCTGGGGTATCACTACCGTAATTTGAACCGGCAAGATAATGCCGAAGTTCATCAAGTAAGTAAAGAATTGTCCGTCTTAATCGGCGAAAGTCGTTTTTGCGCATCACCCTTTCACCACACAAGATACTCATGTGATGGGCGCAAACCAGGCCGGAAACAGCAGGATAAACGTGGGCGTTATCTGACTCGAATGATTCCCAAACGGCGGCGGGGCAAAAGGCAGAAGCGACTCTCGTCGGCAATTATATCATCCTGATGGGAATTGTGCTGAAAACATTTACGTTTCGGCTGAAAACAGGCGCCGTGGGACCCAGAATTTATCAGAGAGTGAACCGGTTCTCAGATTATCCAGATATTCCAGATAGTCACGACGGGGAATTTCCATCGCGCCAAGAGAAGCTGTATGGCTATTAAGCACCTGGCAATCTATTAATTTCCCGCCAGCCTGGCGAAATGCCTCACAGAAGACGTACAGCGCAGTCTTAGACGCGTTCTCTGCGCGGCTGAACATCGACTCACCGCAAAACAGCTCGCCCATGGCAACGCCGTACATGCCGCCTACGAGCGTGTCATCTTGCCACACCTCGATCGAGTGCGCGTGACCCAGTTCATGTAGGCGGTGATAGGCTTGGCTGATGCTAGTGGTAATCCAGGTGCCTTCGTTGCGATCCTGCGCGCAGCCGTCAATCACCTGGCTGAAGGCATAGTTGAGCGTAACCCGGTACGGAGAGGTCTTATGGAAGCGTTTCATACTGCGGCTGAGATGGAACTGTTCGGGCCACAGCACCGCGCGGGGATCCGGTGACCACCAAAGGATCGGGTCGCCCGGTGAAAACCACGGAAAGATCCCTCGCTGATAGGCCATCAGCAGACGTGCAGGGGCGAGATCGCCCCCTAAGGCCAGAAGTCCATTTGGTTCGCGTAATGCGCCCTCGGGGGAGGGAAATGCTATCGAATGTCGAGAAAGCTGGACAAGGCGCATGCCGCGATGACCTCACGAAGCAAAGTTAACTAATCATAGTCTACAGACGCTGTTTAAACTGGTAGTAACGACCTTGTTTTGCCAGCAGTTCTGTATGATTACCTTGCTCAATAATTTGCCCGTTGTCCATGACAATTATCTGATTAAATCGCGCCAGTCCACGCAGGCGATGCGTGACCATCAGCAGCGTTTTATCACGCATGACTTCCGCCAGCAATTCGAGGATTTGACTTTCGGTGGTGGCGTCTAACCCTTCGGTCGGTTCATCCAGCAGCATCAGTGGGGCATCGTGCAACAGCGCGCGGGCGATGCCTAGACGGCGCAGCTCGCCGCCGGAAAGCTGGCGTCCGCCTTCACCCAGCCAGCTGTTTAAGCCGGCATCTTCCAGCAGTTTTTCCAGACCAGTGCGGCGGAGCACGTCGCTCAACGCCTCATCGCTGGCACGCGGGTTTGCGAGCAGCAGGTTGTCACGCAGCGTGGCACTGAATAGGTGTACACGCTGGGGAACCAGAGTCATGGTGCGACGCAGGGTAGGCTCATCAATATGATTTAACGACATATCGTTGAGTTGAATGGTGCCTTGCTGGGGATCCCAGGCGCGGGTTAGCAGCTGTAATAGCGTTGATTTACCGCAGCCGGTGCGGCCAAGAATAGCGATATGCTCACCCGCATTAATGCGCAGAGAGAGGTTACTCAGTGCCGGCTGTGATTGTTCGGGATAGGTGAACGAGACCTGCTCTAAAGTGAGTGCAACCTGCTGCGGTACAACGGTGGTTTGCGTTGGGAATGTGACTTCTGGCTGCTGTTCAATAATCTGACTCACGCGCAGGGCAGAGGCGATAACCTGGCCTAAATGCTGGAATGCGCCAGTTACTGGAGCGAGTGCTTCAAAGGCTGCCAATGCGCAGAAAACGAAGAGGGCAATTAGTGCGCCGGGCTGCATATTATCGCCAACGCCGCCGGCTGCTAGCCACAACATCGCAACCACGGCTGCGCCGCCGATGAGCAGCATCAGCGCCTGGGACAGCGCAGTCAGCTCGGACTGGCGGCGCTGGGCGTCGTGCCAGTTCAGCTCGGTCTGTTCCATCTGTTTACGGTAGCGCTGGCTGGCATTAAAAATAGTCAGCTCAGCCTGGCCTTGCAGCCAGCCCGTCAGCTGTTGGCGATACTGCCCGCGCAGCGTGGTGAGCTGTTCACCGGTTGGCTTACCCGCGCGATAAAATAGCGGTGGCAACAGCAACAACGTGGCCAGCATAATGCCGCCGAGCGTCAGCGCTAAAGACACATCGAGAATGCTCAGACCGGCAGTCACAACCAAAATGACAACCAGGGCGCCAATCAGCGGCGAAATGACCCGCAGGTAAAGGTGGTCGAGAGTATCGACATCCGCCACCATGCGGTTAAGCAGTTCACCCTGACGAAAACGGGCGAGCCCAGCGGGGGAGAGCGGCAGTAGTTTGCTGAAGGTAAAGACGCGCAGATGCTGCAGTACCCGGAAGGTTGCGTCGTGGCTCACCAGACGCTCAAAGTAGCGGCCCGCAGTACGAATAATTGCCGCGCCGCGTACACCCGCAGCTGGGAGCATGTAGTTAAAACTGTAAGCGCCCGCAAACCCAACAACCGCCGAAGCCGACAAGAACCAGCCGGAGAGGGTTAGTAAGCCAATACTCGCTAACAGGGTGACAATCGCCAGAATCACGCCGAGGCTGAGCAGCCATTTATGGCGTTTATAGAGCGCCAGATAAGGTAACAGTGCGCGCATTTAAATTTCCTCCTGACGATTGGCCAGCAGGCTGGTAAACACGCCGTTGGCATCGACCAGCTGTTGATACGTTCCTTGCTCGATAATTTGCCCATTCTCCATGACCCAAATGACGTCCCAATCCGCCAATCCTTCCAACTGGTGGGTGACCATTAGCGTAGTCTGCTGGGTGGAAGCATCGGTCAGAGCCTGCATTACGCGCTGTTCGCTATGGGCGTCGAGACTGGCGGCAGGTTCGTCCAGCAGGAGCAGGCGACAAGGGGAAATCAGGGCGCGTGCAACGGCCACGCGCTGTGCCTGACCAACGGATAAACGAGCGGCCTGCTCGCCAACTACCGTATCGACGCCGTCAGAAAGTAGCGGCAGGAATTCGTTCACCCACGCTTTTTCCAGAGCATTGAACAGTTGGTGCTCACTTGCATCTGGATTCCCTAACAGCACGTTCTCGCGCAGGGTCGCAGCCGGAAGCTGTGGGTTTTGGCCAACCCAACTCATCAGTCGATGCCAGCTATCAGGGTCGAGATGGCGAAGTTCAACGCCGTTAATTTGTAAAGAACCGCTATAGGGCAGGAAACCCGCCAGCGCATTGAGTAATGAGCTTTTGCCCGAGCCGCTTTGCCCGACAAGCACCGCACGTTGCCCCGCATTGAGCGTAAAGTTCAGCGGACCCACCAGTGTTTTGCCTTCAGGCGAGGTGATAAACAGGTTTTCCGCTCGCAGAGTAACCGGCTCACTGGTTTCCAGTACGTTTTCGCCTTGCTCTGGATGCGCCAGCGGCGCTTCGAGAAAGGTTTTCAAGCTGTCGGCGGCGCCCACCGCCTGAGCCTTGGCGTGATAGAAGGTGCCCAAATCACGCAGCGGCTGGAAGAACTCAGGAGCCAGAATCAACGCCAGGAAGCCAGAAGAAAGCGTGACTGCCATACTGTAGCTACCAAAGTTCAGCTCGCCCAAGTATGAGAAGCCAAAATAGACCGCCACCAGGGCGATAGAGAGCGAAGTAAAGAATTCAAGTACGCCGGAGGAGAGGAAGGCAAGACGCAGCACTTCCATGGTCCGATGACGAAAATCCTGAGATGCTTCGCGAATGCTTTCTGTTTCAGCTTCACCACGGCCAAAAATACGCAGCGTATCCATCCCGCGCAGGCGATCGAGGAAATGGCCGCTCAAGCGCGCCAATGCCAGGAAATTACGGCGGTTTGCATCGGCGGCACCCATGCCAACCAGCGCCATAAACAGCGGGATCAGCGGTGCAGTGACTAAAAGAATAAGTGCAGCCGCCCAGTTTGATGGGAAGATGGCCATGACAATCAGCAGCGGTACGCACGCAGCCAGCGCCATCTGCGGCAGGTAGCGGGCGTAGTAGTCGTGCATATCGTCAATTTGCTCAAGAATCAGCGTCGCCCAGCTACCGGCAGGTTTTCCCTGAATCCAGGCTGGACCGGCTTGCTGAAGGCGGTCCAGCACCTGACGGCGAATTTCAAAACGAATTTGTTGTCCGGCGTGAAAGCCCACGCGCTCACGTAACCAAACGACCCATGCGCGGAGAACAAAAATCAGTACCAGTTGGATAAACGGCATCAACAGCGCTTCGCGTGGAATATTCTCCATGATCATATGATGCAGAATTCGGGCGAGGAACCAGGCCTGGCCAATAATCAGCACGCCGCTGACGAAGCCGAGCAGACGGGAGATCATCAACCAGCGGCGCGAAATTACGCTTTGCTGTTTGAGCCAGCGGGTGAGTTCTTGTTGGCGACTTTTATTCATTGGGCGCTTAGCAGGTAGCTTATGGTTTTAGTTACGGGCGCGGCAATGTTACATCGCAGAAAAAATAAAGGCGACTTATCGTCGCCTTTTTTACTTTTGTTACTGACTTGTAAAGATTATTTGCAAGCGTCAGCTAAACCGTCGAGGTAGCGTTCTGCGTCCAGAGCGGCCATACAGCCGGTGCCCGCAGAGGTGATTGCCTGACGATAAATGTGGTCCATAACGTCGCCCGCAGCAAAGACACCAGGAATGCTGGTTTGCGTGGCGTTACCGTGAATACCGGACTGCACTTTGATGTAGCCGTTTTCCAGCTCCAGTTGGCCCTGGAAAATTGCCGTGTTCGGGCTGTGGCCGATGGCAACAAACAGACCCGCAACGTCCAGAGACTCAACGGTATCGGTGTTGTGCGTATCGCGCAGACGCAGACCGCTCACGCCCATCTGATCGCCGGTCACTTCGTCCAACGTACGGTTGGTATGCAGGACGATGTTGCCGCTTTCCACTTTATCCATCAGACGCTTGATCAGAATTTTTTCCGCACGGAATGAATCACGACGGTGAATCAGGTGCACTTCTGAGGCGATGTTAGACAGATACAGCGCTTCCTCAACGGCCGTGTTGCCGCCGCCGATGACCGCGACTTTCTGGTTGCGGTAGAAGAAACCATCGCAGGTTGCGCAGGCGGAAACGCCGCGGCCCTTAAAGGCTTCTTCAGACGGCAGGCCCAGATAGCGGGCAGAAGCACCGGTGGCAATGATTAAAGCATCACAGGTGTATTCGCCGCTGTCGCCAGTCAGGCGGAACGGACGGTTCTGCAGGTCAACGCTGTGGATGTGATCGAAAATAATTTCGGTATCAAATTTGGTCGCATGCTCGTGCATGCGCTCCATCAGCAGTGGACCGGTCAGATCATTTGGATCGCCAGGCCAGTTTTCCACTTCGGTCGTGGTGGTCAACTGACCGCCTTTTTCCAGCCCGGTAATCAGAACCGGTTGCAGGTTTGCGCGTGCAGCATAGACCGCAGCGGTGTATCCCGCAGGTCCAGAACCAAGGATTAGCAGCTTACTGTGTTTGGCCGTGCCCATGAGATCCCCATAATTGTTGGCAGTCATTGGTCTGGATTGTAGGGAATTTGTAGACGTAAAAAAAGAGCACAGCGATTTTGTTAACGATATGTGTAATAGAATAGACCGATTGATTGCTTATTTTAACATCAAAAAATATAACTATTTCTACTGCACGCTGCGGAATTATAAGACGATTACATGTCAATCAAGCCCGGGTGATAATGAATATCTGGCATGTTGTACTAAAAAAAGATGTTTTGCTTTGACAATCCCCTGTGCTTTTGCGACAACATTCAAGGAAGAAGAAAAGCAGTGTTTCGCGTGTGGTGAATTTTCATGCACGCAAATGCCATTTTTACCCGGTTCACTGAAATCTACGTATGGTGTGGACAGATATCATACGTGATGTCGGAGAGTGGCCGCGAGGCGCCGGGGCTTCTCATACGCATACCCTGGGATATGCGTCGTTGCAGCAACAACGGCGTGTTGAAAAAGGGATAAGGCTCTGAACAGTGAAGTGACACAGAGTCAAGACAGGAGTAGGGAAGGAATACAGAGAGACAATAATAATGGTAGATAGTAAAAAACGCCCTGGCAAAGATCTCGACCGCATCGACCGCAACATTCTGAATGAGCTGCAAAAAGATGGGCGTATTTCGAACGTCGAGCTTTCCAAAAGAGTAGGACTTTCTCCGACCCCGTGCCTCGAGCGCGTACGTCGTCTGGAACGACAGGGGTTTATTCAGGGCTATACCGCGCTGCTGAACCCGCATTATCTGGACGCATCACTGCTGGTATTTGTTGAGATTACTCTGAATCGTGGTGCACCGGATGTGTTTGAACAATTTAACACCGCTGTGCAAAAACTTGAAGAAATTCAAGAGTGTCACCTGGTTTCCGGTGATTTCGACTACCTGTTGAAAACCCGTGTACCAGATATGTCTGCCTACCGTAAGCTTCTCGGCGAAACTCTGCTGCGCCTGCCTGGCGTCAACGACACCCGTACTTATGTCGTTATGGAAGAGGTCAAACAGAGTAATCGTCTGGTAATTAAGACCCGCTAAAACGGAACAGGTGCAAAATCAGCGTAGTTTGATTACACTCCTGTTAATCCATACAGCAACAGTGTTGGAGCGATCTAACACTGTTGTCCGTTTTTAGCATTTGGCACCTGGAGAGCCTTTCTTGAGCCAGGAATATACAGAAGACAAAGAAGTCAAACTGACAAAACTCAGCAGCGGACGCCGACTCCTTGAGGCGCTACTCCTCCTATGCGCCATTTTTGCCGTTTGGTTAATGGCAGCACTACTGAGCTTCAATCCTTCCGATCCCAGCTGGTCACAAACGGCCTGGCATGAACCTATCCACAATTTGTGTGGCGCATCAGGCGCATGGCTTGCCGACACCCTGTTTTTCATCTTCGGGGTCATGGCCTATACCATACCGGTGATTATCATCGGTGCCTGCTGGTTTGCCTGGAAACGCCGGGCAAGCGAAGATTACATCGATTATTTTGCCGTCTCGCTGCGTTTAATTGGCGTGCTGGCCATCATTCTGACCTCTTGTGGTCTGGCGGCGATCAACGCCGATGATATCTGGTATTTCGCTTCAGGCGGCGTTATTGGCAGCCTGCTGAGTACCGCACTACAACCGATGCTGCACAGCAGCGGCGGTACCATTGCGCTATTGTGCATTTGGGCTGCGGGGTTGACGCTGTTTACCGGTTGGTCCTGGGTCAGCATTGCTGAGAAAATGGGCAGCTGGATCCTCAATATTCTGACGTTTGCCAGTAACCGTACGCGTCGTGATGATTCGTGGGTTGAGGAAGACGACTACGAAGACGACGATTACGAAGAGGAACATGACGCGCAGAAGTCAAAAGCGTCACATGAATCCCGTCGTGCGCGCATTCTGCGCGGTGCGCTGGCGCGTCGTAAGCGTATCGCCGAAAAATTTGCCAACCCAATGGGCCGCATGACCGACGAAGCTTTGTTTTCAGGTCGACGGATGGATGAACCTCAGGACGCTGAGCGTTATGTTGCTAAAGCCGATCCGGACGATGTCCTGTTCTCCGGCGCCAGTGCGACACGCACCGCGGATTATGATGAATTTGATCCACTATTAAGTGGCCATACGGTAACGGAATCCATCACGACTACGGCTGCTGCGATAAGCACTGTTCCTGCGTGGGCTGCTGATGCCGCCCAGCCTATGCCGTTAGGCGATGGGCAGACCATTCATACACCTGATTACGGGATGCCAGAACAGCAGCCGCAGTACG
>NZ_LGHZ01000024.1 GCF_001266615.1 Kluyvera genomosp. 1
CCGTTCCGCCACTTATTAAGAGCCCTGAGCATTTGCTCAGGGCTTTTTTGTTTGTGTTAATTAATTATTGCTGATTTAGCAAAAATCCTCTGCATTTAACGCTCTTTTTCCCGTTCCTCCCCTTCTTCATAATGGTTTTTAGTTAACCTATATTGATAAATAAAGAGGAAAATCATGACAATCCCTGCATTTGGCCTTGGTACTTTCCGCCTGAAAGATGATGTTGTTATCGCTTCTGTTAAAACAGCACTGGAACTCGGCTATCGCACCATTGATACAGCGCAAATCTATGATAATGAAGCGGCTGTTGGTCAGGCGATTGCGGAAAGCGGCATCGCGCGTGATGAAATGTTCATCACCACCAAAATCTGGATTGAAAACCTTAGCAAAGACAAACTGGTTTCCAGCCTGAAAGAAAGCCTACAGAAACTGCGTACCGATTATGTTGATCTGACGCTGATTCACTGGCCATCGCCAAACGATGCTGTGGCAGTAGAAGAGTTTATGGCCGCACTGCTGGAAGCGAAAAAGCTAGGGCTGACTCGCCAGATAGGTATCTCGAACTTCACCATCCCATTGATGAAGCGTGCCATTACTGCAGTGGGGGCAGAAAATATTGCCACTAACCAGATTGAACTGTCGCCGTATTTACAGAACCGTAAGGTTGTCGATTGGGCAACTGCGCACGGTATCCATATCACATCGTATATGACTTTAGCTTATGGTAAGGCATTGAAAGATGAAGTGATTGGCCGCATTGCTGCGAAGCATAATGCCACGGCTGCACAGGTTATTCTGGCTTGGGCGATAGGTGAAGGTTACGCGGTGATCCCGTCATCGACCAAGCGTGAGAATCTGGCAAGCAACCTGATGGCGCTGGATCTGCAGTTGGATGCAGAAGATAAAGCCGCTATCGCGGAGTTGGATTGCAATGACCGACTGGTGAGTCCAGAAAGTTTGGCGCCAGAGTGGGATTAATTATCCTCTCATCCTGACCAAAACCGAAGGAGGCTAATACGCCTCCTTTATCACTGCCTATTAACGGGTTTCTTTCACGTATTCGCTCAGAAAATCAATAAAGGCTCTGATACGTGTACTCACCGCCCGGTCACTGTAATAGACAGCGCTAAACGGCATCTCTACAGGCATTCGCTTGTCCGCCAACAGTTCAACAAATTCCCCTCGAGCAATCTCCTTGTCGACCATATAGTCCGATAAACAGGCGATACCATTGCCGTTCAAACACAGCTGTTTAAGCGTTTCACCACTGTTTGATGAAATCCCACTGCTGATCTCCATAAACTGACCATCGCAGCAGTAGATGGGCCAGGTGTTTAATGACGATGGTTCAGTGAATCCCAGACACTGATGATCTTTGAGATCGGTTGCATCCTCAGGCTTACCATAACGGGTGATATAGTCCGGTGATGCAATAATCTTACGATAACTGGTGAATAGCGGGCGTGCACGCAGGCTTGAGTCAGTCAGTGTTCCTGCACGTATTGCCACATCTACTTTACGTTCAATAAGATTAATAAAAGTCTCGGACGACACCAGGGAAAGTGTCATTTCAGGATAGCGTTCACGAAATGGCTTAATTAGTGGCATCAGGAAATGCAGCATCACCGGCGTAGCCGCATCTACCCGTAGCAAGCCGCGTGGGGTATTGCGCGTATCCAATAACTCATTTTCCGCAGCCGCCATTTCCTGCAAAACGACCTGCATACGGCGGAAATAGCGCTCACCTTCTTCGGTGAGGCTCAGCTGGCGAGTGGTGCGGTTAAGCAAGCTCACACCAAGCTTAGACTCCAGTTTTTTGACCGCTCGGCTGACCGCTGAGTTAGCGAGCCCAAGCTGCTCCGCGGCACGACTGAAACTGCCGCTTTCAACGACGGCGACAAAGATGGCGATTTCTTCTGATGTAGCTCTCATTATTGCACCTGAAGCAAAATTATATTGATATTTTGAATGTTTTTGTTATTTAAACACCCCGGCATACTACGTGTCATCTTAATCCTGATGATGTGGAGTAAATTATGCCGCTGGCGCTTCTAGCCTTAACGATCAGTGCCTTTGCCATTGGCACAACCGAGTTTGTCATTGTCGGTCTGGTACCAACGATTGCTGAACAATTATCTATTTCACTGCCCTCTGCAGGGCTTTTAGTCTCAATCTACGCGCTAGGGGTTGCCATTGGTGCACCCGTATTAACCGCGCTCACTGGTAAGCTGCCCCGTAAACAGCTGCTGCTGGCGCTGATGGTACTGTTTACCATCGGCAACCTGCTGGCCTGGCAAGCGCCTGGGTATATTACTTTAGTGGTTGCTCGCTTGCTGACTGGTCTGGCACATGGGGTTTTCTTCTCTATTGGATCGACCATTGCTACCAGTCTGGTGCCGAAAGAGAAAGCGGCGTCGGCCATTGCCATTATGTTCGGCGGCCTGACGGTGGCGCTGGTGACCGGCGTACCGTTGGGGACGTTTATCGGCCAACACTTCGGCTGGCGTGAAACTTTCCTCGCGGTGTCTATGTTGGGAGTGATCGCGTTGATTGCCAGTGCGATTCTGGTGCCGAGCAATATCCCTGGACGTGCGCCTGCGAGTCTATCTGACCAGTTAAAAGTACTGACGCATCCACGACTGCTGATGATCTATGCAATTACGGCACTGGGTTATGGCGGGGTATTCACCGCATTCACCTTCCTGGCGCCGATGATGCAAAATTTAGCAGGCTTTACGCCAAATGCGGTGAGCTGGATTTTGTTGGGTTATGGCGTCGCGGTTGCTATCGGTAATATCTGGGGTGGAAAGCTGGCTGATAAACACGGCGCAGTGCCTGCACTGAAGTTTATCTTTGCTGCACTCGCTGCTTTGCTTCTGGTATTCCAGTTCACTGCATCAATGCAATATGCCGCGCTGGCCACTATTCTGGTGATGGGCGTCTTTGCCTTCGGGAACGTACCGGGATTACAGGTTTACGTCGTGCAGAAAGCGGAGCAATACACTCCGGCTGCTGTAGATGTCGCATCAGGCCTTAACATTGCTGCTTTTAACGTCGGTATCGCACTTGGCTCGGTTATCGGTGGCCAAACGGTTGAACACTATGGACTGGCACAAACCCCGTGGATTGGCGCGCTGATTGTAGTGGGAGCCTTGTTGCTGACAGGGCTAAGCGGACGTCTGGATAAGACAGTTCGTGTCGCATTGGGCTAAGGTCAAAAAGGTAAGCGCTGGCTTACAAAAGTTCACCAGGCTTTATCGCAAATAGCGTTGAAACCGTGGGCAAAAGCCCCTATAACAGAAGGACCTTCCTGGAAGCAGGAGGGTTCTTTCGTTATTGAGGTTATCAGAGAAAGTGCGAAAAAATACCTACGCTATGCGCTACATTGCCGGACAACCTGCGGAGCGGATTTTACCGCCGCCAGGTGCCTATACCAGCATTAGCCAGGCACTATCGATGGGTAGGCCGTTAAGTACGGAAGAAAATATTCGAATTCTGGTGTGGAATATCTTTAAGCAAAAGCGCGCTGAATGGCTTTCCGTGCTGAATAAGTTTGGTAAAGATGCCCACCTGGTACTGCTTCAGGAAGCGCAAACCACGCCTGAACTCGTTAAGTTTGCGACGACTAACTATCTGGCCGCCGATCAGGTACCGGCCTTTGCCTTGCCGCATCACCCCTCTGGTGTTATGACGCTGTCTGCGGCTCAGCCTATATACTGCTGCCCGCTGCGCGAGCGTGAGCCTATTCTCAGACTCGCAAAGTCAGCGTTAGTGACCGTTTACCCACTTCCAGACGCGCGGTTGCTGATGGTGGTGAATATCCATGCGGTTAATTTTAGTCTGGGTGTCGACGTTTACAGTAAACAGCTTCTTCCGATCGGTGAGCAGATGGCGCAGCATAACGGCCCGGTCATTATGGCTGGCGATTTCAACGCCTGGAGTCGGCCGCGAATGAATGCGCTTTATCGTTTCGCGCGTGATATGTCACTACGGCCTGTTTGTTTTGACGACGATCAGCGACGTCGCGCTTTTGGCCGACCGCTCGATTTTGTTTTTTATCGTGGACTTAATGTCAGCCAGGCGTCGGTGCTAGTAACCCGCGCATCGGATCATAATCCGCTGATTGTGGAGTTTAGTCCGGGTAAATGAGTTGAAAAAGGGCAATAAAAAAGGCACCGGGGGAATCGGTGCCTTTTTATGGATTGCTTATCAGGAGTCAGGTCGATCGCTGTTTTTCACAAACAACGTGAGCTGATCGCCTGGCTGCAGATTGCCGGTGCCGTTATTCCAGCGCATCACATCTTTGATGTTGACGCCGTGGCGTTTAGCAATGCTCGACAGTGAGTCACCCTTACGTACACGGTACGTAATGCTGCTGTTATCGGCGAGACGCGCGGCGCTACTGCCAGCACCCACCGTTAAGTTCTGACCCACTTTCAGGCTGCTTCCGCGCAGGTTATTCCACTGTTGCAGATCTTTTGACGTCACGCCTAAACGTGATGCGATCCCTGACAGTGTATCACCAGAACGAACCTTATAGCTGCGGCTGGTCAGCAGCGTGTTGTCAGCAACCAGCGTTGGCTGGAGGTCGGCAATCTCACCGGAGGCCAGGGACTCACGCAGCTGGTCTGCATGCTTCTGTGGCACCATAACGTATTTCGGACCAGCGGCACCGAGCGTTGAACCTTTTACGCCTGCGTTGAAGGTCTTCAGTTTGCTGACCGGCATTCCTGCCATATCTGCTAACTGCGAGAGTTCAACCGGGCTGTCGAGGCGAACGCGCGCCAGTGCTCGGCTTTCATCGGCACTTGGCAGACGAACACCGTAGCGTTTGCTGTTTTTGAGAATATCACTCAACGCCAGCATTTTTGGTACGTACAGCTTGGTTTCCTGAGGCAACGGCAGTGACCAGAAGTCGGTGGGCTTGCCACGGGCTTTGTTCACTTTCATCGCTTTCATCACACGGCCTTCACCACTGTTATATGCCGCCACGGTCAACAACCAGTCGCCATCGAACATTTTGTTCAGACGCTGCATCATATCCAGTGCCGCCGTTGTGGAAGCAACGAGGTCACGACGTGCATCATAACTGCGGGTCTGTTTCAGACCGTAATTTCGCCCTGTGCTCGGAATGATTTGCCAAATGCCTGCGGCATTGGCACCAGACGTTGCGTGCGGGTCAAAAGCGCTCTCCACTATGGGTAGTAATACCAGTTCCATCGGCATGTTACGTTTCTTAACTTGCCCGGCTATCCAGTACATATACGGCTCTGCCCGTAAAGTTACATCGTGGAGATAGCTCTTATTTTTCAAATACTTCTGTTTCTGTTCGCGAACCCGGGTATTATCCGGGATTCCCATCTTTAGCTCGTCGCCAATATAAGCCCACAAGTCCTGATTCTGCGTGTCGAATGTCCCATCGTCCATCCAACGTGCCTGACTTGCGAACTTACTTGCTTCCCCTTGACTAGCCGCAGAAAGGCTCTGTGCGTGCTGTTGGACGTTGCCCTGCTGTGACGCCTGGCACCCCACGAGCAGGACAGAGGCGAGTAATATCGCTTTTGCCTTCATGTGTGTGTCAATAGTTGCTTAAAAGACGAGCGATCATAACGGCGAACTTTCGAAAACGCAACCCACAAGTATCAGAAGTTATCTTTCTTTGACCGTAACCATGCAAAACGCTGCTCAGATTGTAGCATCTTTGTTTCTTTCTCTATTTCTTCAATTAAATCAATGTCATCCGTTCTTAAAAAAAGATTGAATTTACGTTCATTTTTCAGAGTTGTGGGGAGTGTTATTTGGTTTTTTGCTCGTAACTCCTTAACTTCACGATAGTATTCGTTAATGAACAAATCATGCGGTAAAACGCTCAGTGCAAACTTCATATTGGAGAGGGTATATTCATGCGCGCAACAAATGAGGGTCTCTTCCGGAAGAGTGTTAATTCGCTGTAACGAGCGGTACATCTGCTCTGCAGTGCCTTCGAACAACCGCCCGCAGCCCCCGGAAAACAAGGTGTCGCCGCAAAAAAGGTACGGTGCACTGTAGAAACAGATATGTCCTAAAGTGTGTCCAGGGGTGGCGAAAACGTAAAATTCCTGACCAAGAATGTGAATTTTATCGCCATCGACAACTATTTTTGTTGCGCCCTTGTTAATCGTCTCTTCCGGACCGTAAACGACGAGATTCGGAAATTGCTTACATAGATCCGCCACGCCACCGACATGATCGTTATGATGATGAGTCAAAAGAATCGCTTCAGGCTGCCAATTATTTTCTGCGACCGCTTTTAGCACTGGCACAGCGTCACCGGGATCGACGATCAAACACCGGCCCGTTTCATCGTTAAGAACCCAGATGTAATTATCCTGAAAGGCAGGAATACTGTTAAGATTCATTGATTACCTCTTACGCGTAGGGAAGGTTGTGATGAAACCGGCAAGGATACCTCAAACAGTCTCAGCGCCTGTCTCGTGGGCGCAAATGCCCTGGGGTGAATATTATCGCGAGGCCATCGATCGTCAACTTAAACCGTGGCTGGGAAAACTGTATGGCTTTCACCTACTAAAAGTGGGCAACCTGAGCGCGGAGATCAATACGGAAGCCTGTGCCATCTCCCATCAGGTAAATATCTCTTTAGAAGGCAGCCCTATCCAGGTGATGGCCGACCCGCTGCATCTACCGTTTGCCGAAAAGTCGGTTGATGCCTGTTTGCTCTCCCATACGCTTCCCTGGTGTAGCGATCCTCACCGTCTTCTGCGTGAGGCCGATCGGGTACTGATTGACGATGGCTGGCTGATCATCAGCAGTTTTAACCCCGTGAGCCTGATGGGGTTACGCAAGCTGGTGCCGGTGCTGCGTAAGTCAGTACCCTATAACAGCCGGATGTTTACCCTGACGCGTCAGCTAGATTGGCTGTCGCTGCTGAATTTTGAAGTACTTCATCAAAGTCAGTTCCAGGTGCTGCCGTGGGCAAAGCAGGGGGGCGCGCTTTTAGGTACGCATTTGCCCGCGCTGGGTTGTTTACAGCTGATTGTTGCGCGTAAGCGAACCATTCCTCTTACGCTCAATCCGATGCGCCAGAACAAAGCCAAAAGCCGTATTCAGCAGGCGGTTGGCGCGACCCGGCAGTATCGTAAGCCGGACGCTTAAGCGTCCGGTTGGTATCCGGTATCGTCCTGCGTTGGCGAATTGGCCGCCGTCCGGGCGAGTTCGTCGCAGCGTTCGTTCTCCGGATGACCTGCGTGTCCTTTTACCCATTCCCAGCGGATTTCATGCTTACCGAGAGCGGTGTCGAGTCGCTTCCATAGGTCGACGTTCTTCACCGGTTTTTTGTCCGCCGTTTTCCAGCCGCGCTTTTTCCAATTGTGGATCCACTGTGTGATCCCCTGGCGAACGTACTGACTGTCGGTGCTCAGTACGACGGTACACGGCTCTTTGAGCGCTTCGAGTGCGACGATAGCCGCCATCATCTCCATCCGGTTATTGGTGGTCAGACGATAGCCTTCACTGAAGGTTTTTTCCCGCTGCTGATAGCGTAAAATAGCCCCATAACCACCCGGACCGGGATTGCCGAGGCAAGAGCCATCGGTGAAAATTTCTACCTGTTTAAGCATCTCTGGTAGACTTCCTGTATCTGCAATTGAAAGTAAAACGGCAAGTCTGACATAAATGACTGATATGAGCACTGCAATTACACGACAGATCGTTCTGGATACCGAAACCACCGGTATGAACCAGATCGGTGCCCACTATGAAGGCCACAAGATCATTGAGATCGGTGCCGTCGAGGTGATAAACCGTCGTTTGACCGGTAATAACTTCCACGTGTATCTCAAACCTGACCGGCTGGTGGACCCTGAAGCCTTCGGCGTTCACGGGATTGCCGATGAGTTTTTGCTGGATAAACCAACCTTTGCCGACGTGGCTGACGAGTTTATGGACTACATTCGCGGGGCGGAACTGGTCATTCATAACGCATCGTTCGATATCGGCTTCATGGATTATGAGTTTAGTAAGCTCAATCGCGGTATTCCAAAAACCGATACTTTCTGCAAGGTCACCGATAGCCTGGCGCTGGCGCGACGGATGTTCCCCGGCAAGCGTAACAGCCTTGATGCGTTATGTTCGCGCTACGAAATAGACAACACCAAGCGTACCCTGCACGGCGCATTGCTTGATGCCCAGATTCTGGCGGACGTCTATCTGACGATGACCGGTGGGCAAACGTCGATTAAATTTGCGATGGAAGGTGAGGGGCAGCAGCAGGCGGGGAATACCGGTATTCAACGTATTGTGCGTGCAGAGAGCAAATTACGCGTGGTTTACGCCACCGATGAGGAGCTGATGAATCATGAATCGCGCCTCGACCTCGTTCAGAAAAAAGGTGGAAGCTGCCTCTGGCGAGGATAAAACGGCTAATTTTGCTGTGAAAATAAGCTTATGGGTGATTTTTGCAGCAAACGATTCAAAAGTAGAGAAAAAGCGTTGACGGTTTTACAGGGAAACCGTAATATTCGCCTCGTTCCGAAGGGAACGTTGTGGAGCGGTAGTTCAGTCGGTTAGAATACCTGCCTGTCACGCAGGGGGTCGCGGGTTCGAGTCCCGTCCGTTCCGCCACATTCAGAAAGCCTGAATCAGAAATGATTCAGGCTTTCGTCGTTTTACGCCCACCTCATTTTTCCTGAGTACCCGTTCAGAGAATTGGCCCGAAAATCACCGGGCCTGAAGACCATTCAATTAGCCCAGAGCGAAAGGATCGGCATCCTGCCATGCGGGGAATTTCTCCCGGTATTCTTGGAGTGCGGACAATGACAGTTCACCGTCAATACGCGTCGCCTGGTGCGCTTCTGCGGTTGCCAGGATCTCGCCCTGCGGAGAAATAACCCGGCTGTCCCCACGATAGTGATGGCCATTACCGTCAGTGCCAACGCGGTTGCATCCGACAACGTATGCCTGGTTTTCAATGGCTCGTGCTGTCAGTAGCGCCTGCCAGTGCAGTGAGCGCGGTGCTGGCCAGTTGGCAACGTACAGCGCTAAATCGTAGTCATTACGGTTCCGCGACCACACCGGGAAACGCAGGTCGTAGCACACCAGCGGCAGAATACGCCAGCCGCGCCAGGTCAGCACGATGCGTTTGTCACCAGCCAGATAATGATGGTGTTCATCCGCCATGCGGAACAGATGGCGCTTATCATAAGCATGCACGCGACCTTTCGGTTCGACCAGCAGGAAACGGTTTACTGCCCCGCGTCCGGTTTGTAGCGCGGCGCTGCCGGCGATGAGGGCATTAGTACGCAGCGCCTGCGTACGCATCCAGGCAATCACGTCTTCTTCCGCCATTGACTGCTCGGCGGCTTCCATCGCAAAACCGGTTGTAAACATTTCCGGCAGGACAATCACATCGCGCCCGACAATATCTTCCATCAGGCGGCCAAAATGGCGCAGGTTGGCGGGGCCATCCATCCACACCAGCGGTTGCTGCAAAAGGGTAATTTTCAAACCAGGCACAGTGATTCGCTCCTTATGGCAGGGCATCAATCTAACTGTAACACCTTATCAGGAGGTGATAGCGCTGAGGACAGTTTGGATAAAAAAAGCGGAGCCAGGCTCCGCTTAGAGGATAACGATAGGATAACGTTACGCGGCTTCAACCTTGCGTACGTTGTCCGGCAGCTTTACCGGCTTGGTTGCCAGCTCGTCTGGGGCAAAGTCGTCAACGTTAATGCTGCGCAGACGGCTCTCTTCAGCCTTGATGAGAATCGCGGCTTCGGCCTGGTCAATCAGCCCTTTTGCCAGCGCGTTATGCGCCAGTTCATCCAGGCGAGTGAATGGCAGGTTTTTGCCAATCTCTTTACAGATGCGCTGGTGGATAGGATCAGCGGCCATGACGTCAACCAACGCTTCTTCCAGCAGGCCCACTGGGTTGTGCTGACTTGGTGTCAGGTACTGACCGCGGCCAATACGTGAACGGGTTGCGCTTGGGGTCTGCAGAATTTTCGCCACAGCATGATCTAACTTATCCGACGGCGCTAAGTAATGGCGACCGGTAGGGAAGATCACCACGCGCATCGCACCTGCAACAAAACGGTTCGGGAAGTTTTGCAGCAGGTCGTCAATCGCCTGTTCTGCCTGATACAGCGCGTCCTGAACGCCCCAGTGCACCAGCGGTAAATCTGCTTCGTTACGGCCTTCGTCGTCATAGCGTTTCAGCACGGAAGAGGCGAGATACAGCTGGCTCAACACATCCCCCAATCGCGCGGAGATACGTTCACGACGCTTCAGGCTACCGCCCAGTACCGCCATGGATACGTCTGACAGCAGCGCCAGGTTGGCGCTCAGGCGGTTCAGATGCTGATAGTAACGTTTGGTGGCATCACGGGTTGGCGTCGGGCTGGTTAAGCCACGGGTGATCCCCAACCAGAAGCTGCGTACTTTGTTGCTACCGACGTGGCCGATGTGTTTAAACAGCAGCTTATCGAAGGCATTCACATCTTTATTTTGTGCTGCGGCCATCTCTTCCAGCACGTATGGATGGCAACGAATTGCGCCCTGGCCGAAGATCATCATGCTACGGGTCAGAATGTTGGCCCCTTCAACGGTAATGGCGATGGGGGCGCCCTGGTAAGCACGTGCCAGGAAGTTGCCTTCGCCGAGCATGATGCCTTTACCCCCGGCGATATCCATCGCGTCAACGATGGACTGCTGACCGCGGTGGGTACAGTGGTATTTGACGATAGCGGACAGTACGGCTGGTTTCTCACCCAACATAATGCCGTAGGTAATCAGCGTAGCTGCGGCGTCCATGACGTAGGCGTTACCGGCGATACGCGCCAATGGCTCTTCAATACCTTCCATCTTACCGATGGAAACTTTGAACTGGCGGCGAATGTGCGCGTAAGCACCGGTTGCCAATGCCACCGATTTCACGCCACCGGTGGAGTTAGATGGCAGGGTGATACCGCGACCCACGGACAGACATTCAACCAGCATACGCCAGCCCTGACCGGCCATTTTCGGCCCACCGATGATGTAATCAATCGGCACAAAGATATCCTGACCACGGGTTGGACCGTTCTGGAACGGAACGTTCAGCGGGAAGTGGCGACGGCCAATTTCCACGCCCGGGGTGTTGGTTGGGATCAGTGCACAGGTAATGCCCAGTTCTTCGGCTCCGCCCAGCAGTTTATCCGGGTCGGACAACTTAAAGGCCAGGCCCAGTACGGTAGCGATAGGAGCGAGAGTGATGTAACGCTTGTTCCAGGTCAGACGCATACCCAAAACCTGCTCGCCCTGCCATTCGCCCATGCAGACGACGCCGGTATCTGGAATGGCACCCGCATCAGAACCCGCTTCCGGGCTAGTCAGCGCGAAGCATGGGATTTCCTGACCACGCGCCAGGCGTGGCAGATAATGATCTTTCTGTTCTTCAGTACCGTAATGCTGCAGCAGCTCGCCCGGGCCTAAAGAGTTCGGTACGCCGACGGTGATAGCCAGAATGCCAGACACGCCGGACAGTTTTTGCAGAACGCGAGCCTGAGCATACGCGGAAAATTCCAGACCGCCGTATTCTTTCTTAATGATCATCGCGAAGAAACGGTGTTCTTTCAGATAGGCCCACAGTTCTGGCGGCAGATCGGCCATTTCATGGGTAATCGCAAAGTCATTGGCCATGCGGCAGGCTTCTTCAACCGGGCCGTCAATAAAGGCCTGCTCTTCTGCCGTCAGCTGTGGACGCGGGTAGTTGTGCAGTTTTTTCCAGTCCGGGTTACCGCGGAACAGATCGCCTTCCCACCAGGTTGTACCGGCATCAATCGCTTCTTTTTCAGTACGTGACATCGGCGGCATTACTTTACTGAACATGCGGAAGACCGGTGCAGAGATCAGCGACTTACGCATTGGGGTAAAGTTAAACGGCACCAGAATGATAGCCAGCGGTACCAGCAGCCACAGATTCCACAGACCCGCAGCGCCAAGCGCGGCGGTCCAGGCCAGTAAAATCACGCTGCTGAGCGTTAAACTGACGCGGTGATAAAAGAGTACACCGAGTAAAGCAATGGTTAATACAACACTCAAAATCATCATAGAGAAATGCCCCTGTCTTGTAGGAGGTCTGACCACTTGTGATGATATGTTTGTAGTTGATGTGATTTTAATTAGCAATGTGTTTACAAAATAATTACAACGTCGCTCACATTGTTGCCGCTTTTTAGCGCACCAAAAATCCAAACATCCGCTGAATAGAACGGCGCTCGCTTCTCTGTGCTAGCGCTATCCGTTACACTAGCCATGACAATTTTATTAATGCTGAAGGATTATCCTCATGTACCAGGATCTTATTCGTAACGAACTGAATGAAGCGGCCGATACGCTGGCAAACTTCCTCAAAGACGAAGCCAATATCCACGCCATTCAGCGCGCAGCAGTCCTGCTGGCGGACAGCTTCAAAGCGGGCGGTAAAGTGCTCTCCTGCGGTAATGGTGGCTCACACTGTGACGCGATGCACTTTGCGGAAGAACTGACTGGTCGCTATCGCGAAAACCGTCCGGGTTACCCGGCGATTGCGATTTCCGATGTCAGCCATCTCTCCTGTGTGAGTAATGATTTCGGTTATGAATATGTTTTCTCTCGCTACGTTGAATCTGTAGGCCGTGCAGGCGACGTTCTGCTGGGTATCTCCACGTCCGGTAACTCTGCAAACGTCATTAAAGCGATTGAAGCGGCGCGCGCGCAGGGCATGAAAGTGATCACCCTGACCGGTAAAGACGGCGGCAAAATGGCAGGTTCTGCGGATATCGAAATCCGTGTACCGCACTTTGGCTATGCCGACCGCGTGCAGGAAATTCATATTAAAGTTATCCATATCCTGATCATGCTTATCGAAAAAGAGATGGTTAAGGCATAAGTTTCACGGGGCTTCGGCCCCGATTGCTGTGGGGGTGTGATATGTGCGAATTGCTCGGGATGAGCGCCAATGTGCCAACCGATATTTGCTTCAGTTTTACCGGGCTGGTTCAGCGCGGTGGGGGCACCGGGCCGCATAAAGACGGCTGGGGAATCACCTTCTATGAAGGCAAAGGCTGTCGCACGTTTAAAGATCCGCAGCCGAGCTACCAATCACCTATCGCCAGGCTGGTGCAGGACTATCCGATAAAATCCTGCTCGGTGATTGCGCATATCCGCCAGGCCAACCGAGGCATGGTGGCGCTGGAAAACACCCATCCGTTTACTCGTGAGCTGTGGGGACGCAACTGGACCTATGCACATAACGGTCAGCTCACCGGCTACAAATCGCTGGAGACGGGGCAGTTTCGTCCGGTGGGGGAAACGGATAGTGAAAAAGCCTTCTGCTGGCTGCTGCATAAACTGACGCAGCGGTACCCGCGTACGCCGGGCAATATGCAGGCGGTATTTAAATATATTGCCTCACTGGCTGACGAATTACGTGAGAAGGGCGTGTTCAATATGCTGCTGTCTGACGGGCGCTATGTGATGGCGTTCTGCTCGACTAATCTTTATTGGATCACTCGCCGCGCGCCGTTTGGCGTAGCAACGCTTCTGGATCAAGATGTCGAAATCGACTTTCAGAAGGAAACGACCGCCAACGATGTGGTGACGGTCATTGCGACTCAACCGCTGACGGGGAATGAAACCTGGCACAAGATCATGCCAGGCGAATGGCGCTTATTTTGCCTCGGTGAGCGTATAGTTTGATGCCAGCTGCGGCTGAACGACTTCGTGGCTGAGCGGTTTGCTCACCACGTAACGACCATCGACAACTGAAACCATTGGCGGCCGCTGGGTCTGCTGGAAGTAGTCGTAGCCCGGCTTTAACTGCTGCCAGAAATCATTGTAGTAAGAGTATTTGTGGCGCTTCATGTTGGCATCTGTCATGCGGAATGGATAGATGCTGACCTGCACGCCAGACTGCCCAAAGACCAGAGCGGCGGTGACAAACTGGAAAATCTCATCAATGCCGGAATCAGTCATGGCGTAACAGCCAACCGAGACGCAGGCACCGTGAATCATCAGATATTTCCCTTCATAGCCATGAGCGCGATCGTAAGCATTCGGGAAACCAATATTAATGGCTTTATAGAAGCGGCTATCGGGTTTCAACTGACTACGCTGAACTGAATAAAACCCTTCCGGGCTTTTGAAATCGCCCTGGCGCTGTTTTGGCCCCAAGCCGCCGGAATAGTTGCAGATTTTGTAGCTATCAAGGAGCTGGTAGGTTTCACCCATTTTGACGAAAAGATCGAGCGTACGCTCTTCTTTAAAGATCTGGATATAAACCGGGGAGCCCATCATTTGTTGCTTATATTCTTTGCTAACGGGCGTCGTCGGACTATTGCTGCTCAGTAACCCAGCAAACGAAACGCACGGCATTAAAAGCATCGCAATAAATAATGCGATTTTGCGCATACTACATGTTCCTTGATAAAAAATAACAACACGCCAGGAGAGGCCATAGAGAGAAAAAGCAGATAAATCTGTTTTTTGTGCGCTCACCTTAGCACCACCGCATTTTTTCGCAAGAGGGGCGGTTGGCGTTTACAATTTCCTATTGCATTCCCATCCGAACCCGGTGCGTTGTGCTGCCTGGCAGCTCATTCGCTCTCTTCACAAAGAGTGTAGGATAAGCTGATGATTCACTAGCTATCTTTGTCTGAATCAATCGAACTTTGCGCAATAGCTCGCAATTTAGCGGGCCAAAAAGCAGAACTGCTGCATCGCAGAAGGAGAAAATGGTAAACTTTAGTTACGGAATCATTCACCCAGATAATGGAATGCGTGGATGATTAACGGAGAAATTCCCAAAACAGTGTAAGAAAGGATGCTTCAGCCCCTCGTTTTACCCAATCATGGAACGCCATTGGGTTTCCGGTGACACTCCTTTCTTTTGTCTCGTTAACCAAAACGCTGGCCTCAACGCGTGTTGACGTCGTCGTTAACGGATACCTGCAAACAGTATGATTAAAATAACGAAAGGCCTTGATTTGCCTATTGCCGGCCTGCCCGACAGGCAGTGTATTGATGATATTGCGGTTAGCCGTGTGGCTATCCTGGGCGAAGAGTATATTGGGCTGCGTCCTTCTATGGCGGTAAAAGAGGGCGACCGGGTCATTAAAGGGCAGCTGCTTTTTGAAGATAAAAAAATACCTGGCGTACGTTTTACTTCTCCAGCCTGTGGCACGGTCAGTGCAATACATCGTGGTGAGCGCAGGGTTCTGCAATCGGTAGTCATTGATGTCGACGGCGATGAGTCCGTTGCGTTTACGCGCTTTTCGCCTGATGAACTGGCAACGTTGCCGCGTGAGACGGTAGCTTCGCAGCTGATTGAATCTGGTCTTTGGACGGCAATGCGCACGCGGCCATTCAGTAAAACGCCTGCACCGGGTACGGAACCAGTAGCAATTTTTGTCACCGCGATGGACACCAACCCGCTGGCGGCCGATCCGCAGCCCATTATCTTTGCTCAGCGCGAAGCCTTTAATGCCGGTCTAACGTTGCTGACGCGCCTGACCGACGGTAAGGTCCATGTCTGCCAAAGCAGCGGTGGCAAGCTCGGTGGGCATTCGCAGGGGCAAGTGACTTTTAATCAGTTTACCGGCCCGCATCCGGCGGGATTAGTCGGCACGCATATTCACTTCCTGGAGCCAGTTAGCCTGAACAAACAGGTCTGGCATCTCAATTACCAGGATGTTATCGCCATCGGCAAGCTGTTCCTCGATGGGGTGTTATGGACCGAACGCGTGATTGCGCTGGGTGGCCCGCAGGCGAAACATCCGCGTCTGTTACGCACCTGCTTGGGGGCCGATCTCAATGCGCTGCTGGTGGATGAACTGCACGAAGGGGAAAACCGGGTGATCTCCGGCTCCGTGCTGAACGGCACTCAGGCCGTCGGACCGCACGCGTTTCTTGGGCGCTTTCATTTGCAGATCAGCGTGCTGAAAGAAGGGCGTGAAAAAGAGCTGCTTGGCTGGGTTGCTCCTGGCCGGGATAAGTTCTCTATTACACGCACCACGCTGGGTCATTTCCTGAAGAAAAAACTCTTCAACTTCTCGACGGATACCCATGGTGGAGAACGTGCGATGGTGCCTATCGGCAGCTACGAGCGTGTGATGCCGCTGGATATCCTGCCAACCGTGCTGCTGCGCGACCTGTTGGCTGGCGATAGCGATAGCGCTCAGGCGCTGGGCTGCCTGGAGCTGGACGAAGAAGATTTGGCGCTATGCACCTATGTCTGTCCGGGAAAATATGAATACGGCCCGGTGTTACGCCGCGTATTAACGCAAATTGAGCAGGAAGGCTAAGTGATGGGCTTAAAACAGCTACTGGAAAAAGTTGAGCCGCACTTTACGCAGGGCGGCAAGCTGGAAAAATACTACCCGCTGTTCGAAGCGACGGCGACGTTGGTCTATACGCCAGGCCATGTGACGAAAGGAGCATCGCACGTCCGTGACGCTATCGATCTAAAACGCATGATGATCCTCGTCTGGTTCGCAGTGTTCCCGGCAATGTTCTGGGGTATGTACAACGTGGGGCTGCAAACCATCCCCGCGCTGCACAAACTGTACGGGGCGGAACAACTGCAGCAGGTGATTGCGGGTAACTGGCATTACAGTCTGGCGCAGACGCTGGGCGTGAGTTTTGCTCCGGATGCCGGCTGGATCAGCATGATGATGTTGGGCGCGGTGTTCTTCGTGCCAATCTACGCGACCGTTTTTCTGGTTGGCGGATTCTGGGAAGTCCTGTTTTCTATTGTGCGTAAGCATGAGATTAACGAAGGCTTCTTTGTCACCTCGATTCTCTTTGCGCTGATTGTTCCACCGACGATGCCGTTATGGCAGACCGCGCTGGGTATTTCCTTTGGGGTGGTAATTGCTAAAGAAATTTTCGGTGGAACCGGGCGTAACTTCTTAAACCCGGCGCTGGCGGGGCGAGCATTCCTGTTCTTTGCCTATCCGGCGCAAATCTCCGGCGATCTGGTATGGACGGCGGCCGATGGCTTCTCCGGCGCGACGCCGCTCTCCCAATGGGCGAGCCACGGCGGTGAGTCACTGGTGAACGTGGTTACCGGTCAGCCGGTAAGTTGGATGGATGCATTTATTGGCAATATTCCCGGTTCGATTGGCGAAGTCTCTACTCTGATGATTCTGCTTGGCGGGGCGTTGATTATTTTTGGTCGCGTTGCCTCCTGGCGAATTGTGGCAGGGGTGATGGTGGGCATGATGGCCTGTGCCACCCTGTTTAACCTGGTGGGGTCGGATACTAACCCGATGTTTGCGATGCCGTGGTACTGGCATCTGGTACTGGGCGGGTTTGCTTTCGGCATGATGTTTATGGCCACCGACCCGGTTTCAGCCTCGTTTACGGATAAAGGAAAGTGGTGCTACGGCGCATTGATTGGCGTGATGTGCGTGCTGATCCGCGTGGTGAACCCGGCCTATCCAGAAGGGATGATGCTGGCGATTCTGTTCGCCAACCTCTTTGCGCCGCTGTTCGATTATCTGGTGGTGCAGGCCAATATTAAGCGGAGGAAGTCGCGTGGCTGAGATGAAAAGTAACGATAGCATCGGTAAAACGCTGCTGGTGGTGCTGGTGCTTTGCCTGGTGTGCTCCATCGTGGTGGCAGGTTCTGCCGTGGGGCTTAAGCCTCTGCAGCAAGAACAGCGCGCGCTGGATAAACAGCGCAATATCCTTGCCGTTGCAGGTCTGATGCACGACAAGATGTCTGCTGATGAAGTCGCTGAAATCTATGCTGCCCGCGTGACGCCGCGCCTGGTGGATTTAAAAAGCGGGGCAATGCTGGACCGCGATCCGGCGAAGTTTAATCAGAGCATGGCGTTAAAAGATCCCCAGCAAAGCGTGGCACTTGAAGCCAATGAGGATCCGGCAGGGATTAAACGCCGCAGCAACGTGGTGGAAATCTACCTGATTAAAAATGAACAGCAGAAAATTCAGGAAATCGTTCTGCCGGTCTACGGTAACGGTCTGTGGTCGATGATGTACGCTTTTGTGGCGCTGGACACTGACGGCCGCACCATCAAAGGCATTACCTACTACGACCAGGGGGAAACTCCGGGGTTGGGCGGCGAAATCGAGAATCCGAACTGGCGTGCGCAGTTTATTGGCAAGCGCGTGGTGGACGACAACGGCCAGCCGGCGCTGAGAGTGATGAAAGGGGCCGCGCCTCAGGGCGATCTGTATGCGGTTGATGGCTTATCCGGCGCAACGCTGACCGCTAACGGCGTACAGCACAGTTTCAATTTCTGGATGGGTGAAATGGGTTTTGGCCCATTCCTGAAGCAGGTGCGTGAAGGAGGGCTGAATCATGGCTGAGCAAGGCGATATGAAAGAAGTGAAACGCTTACTGGTTGGCCCGCTTATTGCCAATAACCCGATTGCGCTGCAGGTGCTGGGCGTCTGTTCAGCGCTGGCGGTCACCACCAAGCTGGAAACGGCATTCGTGATGACCATTGCGGTCACGCTGGTGACGGCATTCTCCAGCATGTTTATCTCGATGATCCGCCATCACATCCCGAACAGCGTGCGTATTATCGTGCAGATGGCGATTATCGCTTCGCTGGTTATCGTGGTCGATCAGCTGCTGCGCGCTTTTGCGTACGAAACCTCTAAACAGCTGTCGGTGTTCGTGGGGCTTATCATCACCAACTGTATCGTGATGGGGCGCGCGGAAGCGTATGCCATGAAGTCTCCGCCGCTGGCGAGCTTTATGGATGGCATCGGTAACGGCTTGGGCTACGGCGCCATTCTGCTGATTGTCGGCTTCCTGCGTGAGCTTATTGGCAGCGGTAAACTGTTCGGCGTCACGGTGCTGGAAACCGTCAAGAACGGCGGCTGGTATCAGCCAAACGGTTTGTTCCTGCTCGCGCCAAGCGCATTTTTCATTATCGGTTTGCTGATCTGGGCGCTGCGTAGCTGGAAGCCGGAACAGCAGGAAAAGGAGTAACCGATTATGGCTCATTACATTAGCCTGTTTGTCCGCGCGGTGTTTGTTGAAAACATGGCGCTGGCGTTCTTCCTGGGGATGTGTACTTTCCTGGCGGTGTCGAAGAAAGTCTCGACCGCATTTGGCCTTGGCGTGGCGGTAACCGTTGTGCTGGGTCTGGCCGTACCCATCAATAACCTGGTCTATAACCTGGTGCTGCGCGACGGTGCGCTGGCGGAAGGCGTCGACCTCAGCTTCCTCAACTTCATCACGTTTATCGGAGTGATTGCGGCGCTGGTACAGATTCTCGAAATGATCCTCGATAAGTACTTCCCGTCGCTGTATACCGCGCTGGGGATCTTCCTGCCGCTGATTGCCGTGAACTGCGCCATCTTCGGCGGCGTTTCGTTCATGGTTCAGCGCGATTACAACTTCAGCGAATCTATCGTTTACGGTTTTGGTTCCGGTATCGGCTGGATGCTGGCGATTGTCGCCATGGCCGGAATCCGTGAAAAAATGAAGTATTCGAATGTGCCCGCGGGACTGCGAGGCTTAGGGATCACCTTTATCACCACGGGACTGATGGCATTAGGTTTTATGTCATTCTCCGGTGTGCAGCTATAAGGGCCGCTAATGATGGAAATTTTACTGGGCGTAGTGATGTTTACGCTGATCGTGCTGGCGCTGTCGCTGTTGATTTTGTTCGCTAAATCAAAGCTGGTGAATGCTGGTGATGTGGTGATTGAAATCAACAACGAGGCGGATAAGCAGATTAAAACCCCAGCGGGGGACAAGCTGCTGAATACGCTGTCCAGCAACGGTATCTTTATCTCTTCCGCCTGTGGCGGCGGCGGCTCCTGCGGTCAATGCCGGGTGACGGTGAAAGAGGGCGGCGGTGATATTCTGCCGACCGAACTTTCGCATATTACTAAGCGTGAAGCCAAAGAGGGCTGCCGTTTGGCCTGTCAGGTGGCAGTGCGCCAGGACATGAAAATCGAACTGCCTGACGAAGTGTTCGGCGTGAAGAAATGGGAATGCGAAGTTATCTCTAACGATAACAAAGCCACCTTTATTAAAGAGCTGAAGCTGGCAATTCCAGCCGGTGAAAGCGTGCCGTTCCGTGCGGGTGGCTATATTCAAATTGAATGCCCGCCGCATAAGGTAGCCTACGCTGATTTCGATGTGCCTGATGAGTATCGCGGCGACTGGGACAAATTTAATCTCTTCCGCTACGTCTCTGACGTCAAAGAGCCGACGCTACGCGCCTACTCCATGGCGAACTATCCGGAAGAAAAGGGCATCATCATGCTCAACGTGCGTATCGCCACGCCGCCGCCTTCTGCGCCTGAAGCACCGCCGGGAATTATGTCATCCTATATTTGGTCGCTGAAAGCGGGCGATAAGGTGACGATCTCCGGGCCGTTTGGTGAGTTCTTTGCGAAAGAGACTGAAGCGGAAATGGTCTTTATCGGCGGCGGGGCCGGGATGGCACCGATGCGTTCACATATTTTCGACCAGCTCAAGCGTCTGCACAGCACGCGTAAAATCAGCTTCTGGTACGGCGCGCGCTCGCTGCGTGAGATGTTCTACGCCGAAGAATTTGAACAGCTGGCGCGCGAAAACCCGAACTTTACCTTCAATATTGCGCTCTCTGATGCGCTACCGGAAGATAACTGGACGGGCTACACCGGCTTTATTCATAACGTTCTGTACGAGAATTACCTGCGCGATCACCCGGCACCCGAAGATTGTGAATTCTATATGTGTGGGCCGCCGATGATGAACGCATCGGTGATTAAAATGCTTAAAGATCTGGGTGTAGAGGATGAAAACATCATGCTCGACGACTTCGGAGGCTGATGATGTTGACGGTCTTTCTGGCGACATTCGCGATTTTTGTCCTGGTCGTGTTGGGAATGTCGCTGGGCTATATAGTCAAGCGAAAAACGCTGCAGGGTAGCTGCGGCGGGATATCTTCGCTGGGTATGGAAAAGGTCTGCGACTGCCCTGAGCCCTGTGATGCGCGTAAAAAGCGCATAGCGCGTGAAGCGCAGCGCCAACACAATCGTATCCTGTAGTTTCCCCATCGCCCGGCTATGTCGGGCGATTCACCACTCTTCTCATTTGCTGAAGTTATGCTGTATACTTATCCAGTGGTAAGTGAGGGCTAACGATGCGCAAAATAATCCATATCGATATGGACTGCTTCTTCGCTGCGGTTGAAATGCGTGACAATCCGGCGCTGCGCGATATTCCCATCGCCATCGGTGGCAGTCGGGTACAGCGTGGGGTGATCAGTACGGCGAACTATCCGGCGCGTAAGTTTGGCGTGCGCAGCGCTATGCCTACTGGAATGGCGTTAAAGCTCTGCCCACACCTGACATTATTGCCGGGGCGCTTTGAAGCCTATCGCGAAGCCTCACACCACATTCGCGAAATTTTCTCCCGCTATACTTCGTTGATTGAACCGCTTTCGCTGGATGAAGCTTACCTTGATGTGAGCGACAGCACGCACTGTCACGGTTCGGCGACGTTAATGGCCCAGGAAATCCGCCAAACCATATTTGACGAGCTGGCGCTGACCGCCTCGGCGGGTGTGGCGCCGGTAAAGTTCTTGGCTAAAATTGCCTCCGATCTCAATAAACCGAACGGTCAGTTCGTCCTGACACCGGCAGAAGTTCCTGCATTTCTTAAGACGCTACCGTTAAGTAAAATCCCCGGCGTAGGCAAGGTGTCGGCGGCCAAACTCGAAAGCATGGGGCTTCGCACCTGTGAAGACGTGCAGAAAAGCGATCTGGCGATGCTGTTAAAACGCTTTGGCAAGTTTGGCCGGATCCTGTGGGAGCGCAGTCAGGGTATCGATGAACGCGAGATCCACAACGACAGGCAGCGTAAATCGATTGGCGTTGAGCGCACGCTGGAAGAAGACATTCATGAATGGTCAGACTGCGAGGCGATTATCGAACGGCTCTATCCTGAGCTGGAACGCCGGCTGGCAAAGGTCAAACCGGATCTACTGATTGCGCGTCAGGGCGTTAAGCTTAAATTTAATGACTTCCAGCTCACCACCCAGGAACACGTCTGGCCGAAACTTAACAAAGACGATCTTATCGCCACGGCGCATAAATCGTGGCAGGAACGGCGGGCCGGGCGCGGCGTGCGCCTTGTCGGCCTGCACGTTACGCTGCTCGACCCGCAGCTGGAGCGACAATTGCTTTTAGGGATTTAGCCATGCTTATTCGCGCGTACCGTGAAGAAGATTTTTCTACCCTGTGCCAGATTTTTCAGCGCGCAGTGCGGGAAACGGCCCGCCAGCACTATTCTGCCTCGCAGATTGATGCCTGGGCTCAAGTTGATGAAGCCCGCTGGCGGCAAAAACTGGCTGGCTCACGGGTGCTGGTGGCCACTATAGAGCATCGCCCGGTCGGTTTTGTCACCGCAGTCGGTACTTATATCGATCTGCTCTTCGTCAATCCTACGTATTCCAGACAGGGAATTGCCAGCGCTTTACTGCATGAGCTTTTTTTACAGCTCCCAGCGGGAACGTTAACGGTAGAGGCGAGCCTGACGGCGAAAGCGTGTTTTGAACAACAGGGTTTTCGGGTGATTGCCGAACAGGAAGTTGAAGCGCGCGGGGAGCGATTTGTGAATTATCGGATGGAGAAGGTGAGATAGCGGGGGAGATTCCCGGCGAGCTAAACCCGCCGGGAGGGCAAAACTTATTTCGCCGGAATCGCTTTCAGCAGTTCCGTCAGCAGCTGCCAGTACTGGCCAACGCTTTCGATGTGAACCTGCTCATCCGGAGAGTGTGGACCGGTAATGGTTGGCCCAATGGAGACCATATCCATGTTTGGATACGGTTTCTTGAACAGACCACATTCCAGACCCGCGTGGATAATCTGAATATTTGGCACCTTGTTGAACAGGCGCTGATAGGTTTCACGTACCAGCTGCATGACCGGGGAGCTTGCATCTGGCTGCCAGCCTGGGTAGCCGCCTTTCGGCTGGGTTTTAGCACCCGCCAGCGCGCCCAGTGATTCCAGCATGCTAACAACGTAATCTTTACCGCTGTCGAGCAGGGAACGAATCAGGCAGTGGATAATGGCGGAGTCTTCGGTGAAGGAGACCACACCCACGTTCAGAGAGGTTTCTACTACGCCTTTGGCCACGTCAGAGTTGCGAATAACGCCGTTTGGTGTGGCGTTCAGCAGCTGAACAAACGCATCGCGGGAAGCATTGCTCAGCGCTTTACCTTCAACGGCAAGGGCTTCCAGAACCAGATTCAGGTTTTTCTCTTTCGCGGACAGCTCGTTTTGCAGAATATGCAGGTAAGTCTCAACCAGATCTTTCAGAGAGCTGACTTTATCTGCCGGAATCGCCAGCGTTGCGAAGGCTTCACGTGGGATTGCGTTACGCAGGGTACCACCGGTGAAGTCAACCAGACGCAGATCCAGTTCTGCTGCGTGAGCGACCAGGAAACGGGCCAGCAGCTTGTTGGCATTGCCCAGACCGAGGTGAATATCACCGCCGGAGTGACCGCCTTTCAGGCCTTTCAGCGTCAGCTTGAAGGTCTGGAAACCCGCCGGAATGGCTTCACGGGTCAGCGGCAGGGTGCTGGTAAAGTCGATACCACCCGCACAGCCCATGTAGATTTCACCCTCTTCTTCAGAGTCGGTGTTGATCAGGATTTCGCCCTGAAGCCAGTTTGGCTGCAGGCCAAATGCGCCGTCCATCCCGGTCTCTTCGGTCATGGTCAGCAGTACTTCCAGCGGGCCGTGTTCAACGGAATCATCGGACAACACCGCCAGCGCGGAGGCCATACCGATACCGTTATCCGCGCCCAGCGTCGTACCACGCGCTTTTACCCACTCGCCGTCGATGTACGGCTGAATAGGGTCTTTCGCAAAGTCGTGCACGGTATCATTGTTTTTCTGCGGCACCATATCGAGGTGAGCCTGCAGAACAACCGCTTTGCGGTTCTCCATGCCCGGCGTCGCGGCTTTACGAATCAGAATGTTGCCGACCTGGTCACGTTCTGCGTGAAGACCTTTTTCTTTTGCCCAGCCCACGATATGGGCAGCGAGCTGCTCTTCATGATGAGAAGGGTGCGGAATGGAACAGATTTTGGCAAAAATATCCCACAGCGGCTGCGGGGATAATTGAGACAGTTCAGACACGATGAGTCTCCTTACGGCGTTCTGCAAAAGTCGCTTGCAGGTAAAGGGTTAGCACATACATATACCACAAGACTGGCTTGCGCGATGCGGTTGAGAATACCACTTTCTCTCCCTCCCGGTAGAAGAAACCACGTAAAAAGCGCCCGTGATTCCGCTTAACACTGGTTTTTAGTGCGTCAGATCTCTATAATCTCGCGCAACCCATTTCCCCCTTGAACACTTTTTAAGCCGTAAACACAGGCTGGGACACTTCACATGAGCGAAAAATACGTCGTCACCTGGGACATGTTGCAGATTCACGCGCGCAAACTGGCTGCACGCCTGATGCCTTCAGAACAATGGAAAGGCATTATTGCCGTTAGCCGTGGCGGTCTGGTACCGGGCGCACTGCTGGCACGTGAACTGGGCATTCGTCATGTCGACACCGTATGCATCTCCAGCTATGACCACGACAACCAGCGTGAACTGAAAGTTCTTAAACGCGCTGAAGGCGATGGTGAAGGCTTTATCGTAATTGACGATCTGGTCGATACCGGCGGTACCGCGGTAGCGATTCGTGAAATGTACCCGAAAGCGCATTTCGTCACCATTTTCGCTAAACCGGCGGGTCGTCCACTGGTTAACGATTATGTTGTTGATATCCCGCAGGATACCTGGATTGAACAGCCTTGGGATATGGGCGTGGTATTCGTACCGCCTATCTCTGGCCGTTAATTCATTCAATAAATGCGCTTCCAACGCCCGGTTCTGCCGGGCGTTGTTTTTTTTAACGTCCCACGCGTTACAATAGGCCTTAGATCGTACCTTTGGAGATTTTGTGATGCCAGAAGCCAATCTCAGCGAAACGCTATTCAAACCGCGCTTTAAACACCCTGAAACATCAACGCTGGTGCGCCGCTTTACTAACGGCAAAACCGACAGCATGCAGTCGGCGTTGAGCGGAAGTAACGTCCCGCACTGGTACCGCATGATTAACCGCCTGATGTGGATCTGGCGTGGCGTCACGCCGCAGGAAATTCTCGACGTCCAGGCGCGTATCGTGATGAGTAAGGCTGAACGCACCGACGATGAGCTGTTTGACACCGTTGTCGGCTACCGCGGCGGTAACTGGATCTACGAGTGGTCCACTCAAGCGATGCTTTGGCAGCAGAAAGCCACACAGGAAGAGGATGAAACGCTCAGCGGCCGCCACTGGCTGCACGCTTCTAACCTTTATAGCATCGCCGCCTACCCGCATCTGAAAGGGGATGACCTTGCCGAGCAGGCGCAGGCGCTGGCGAACCGCGCCTATGAAGAAGCGGCGAAGCGTTTACCCGGCGAGATGCGTGAGTTGGAGTTTGCTATTCCTGGTGGGGCACCGATTACCGGCTTCCTGCATATGCCAAAAGGTGACGGCCCGTTCCCGACGGTGCTGATGTGTGGCGGCCTGGACGGCCTGCAGACCGATTACTACAGCCTGTATGAACACTACTTTGCCCCGCTGGGTATTGCGATGCTGACGGTTGATATGCCGTCTATCGGCTTCTCGTCAAAATGGAAGCTGAGCCAGGATTCCAGCATGCTGCATCAGCACGTGATTCGCGCGCTGCCGAATATTCCGTGGGTTGACCACACTCGCGTCGCGGCCTTTGGTTTCCGTTTCGGTGCCAACATTGCGGTACGCCTGGCGTATCTGGAAGCGCAAAATCTGAAAGCCGTCGCCTGTTTGGGCCCGGTGGTCCATTGCCTGCTGAATGACCCGCTGCAGCAGGGGCGCGTGCCGGAAATGTATCTCGACGTGCTGGCATCAAGATTGGGGATGCACGATGCGTCAGACGAAGCGCTACGCGTTGAACTTAACCGCTACTCGCTGAAAACTCAGGGGCTGTTAGGCCGCCGCTGCCCAACGCCAATGCTTTCAGGATACTGGGATAACGATCCGTTTAGCCCGGAAGAAGAGTCGCGTTTAATCGTATCGTCATCTGCGCAGGGGAAACTGATGCAGATCCCGTTTAACCCGGTGTATCGCAACTTTGACAAGGCGCTGAAAGAAATTGCCGGGTGGATCAATAATAGATTTTGTTAATATATTGATAAATTCTATTGATTTGGTAAAACAGTTGCATCACTAAAGGAGATCGCAATGACGTTACCGAGTGGACACCCGAAGAGTAGACTGATTAAGAAATTCGCTGCGCTTGGCCCCTATATTCGCGAAGAACAATGTGAAGACAACCGCTTTTTTTTCGACTGCCTGGCCGTTTGCGTTAACGTAAAGCCTGCACCGGAGAAGCGTGAATTCTGGGGCTGGTGGATGATTATGGAAGCGCAGGAAAAGCGCTTTACCTACAGCTACCAGTTCGGCCTGTTTGATAAAGATGGGGTTTGGCAGGCTGTGGCGATAAAAGATCCCGAGGTCGTTGAGCGTCTGCAGCTAACGGTAAATGGTTTTCATGACCGGGCAAAAGAGTTGCTGAAAACGCTGGATCTGGCGTTAGAACCCGCTGAGGGTTTTGCCAATGAAGCCATTAAGCGTACGGCATAAGTGATGCAAAAAGGCCAGCCTGTGCGCTGGCCTTTATATGACGACAATAAAAAAGCCTTCCATCAGGAAGGCTTTTTTATAAATCACTTAGAACTGGTAGGTCATACCAACCGCAACAACGTCGTCGGTCATAATAGCCAGACGTTTGGTCACAGCATCTTCATCGATCAGGTTGATCTTATAATCAACAAATGCAGACATGTTTTTGTTGAAATAGTAGGTTGCACCCACATCCACATATTTCATCAGGTCCTGGTCGCCAATTCCGTTGTCCAGATCTTTACCTTTCATCTGTACATAGCCCAGGGATGGACGCAGACCGAAATCAAATTGATATTGCGCTACGGCTTCGAAGTTCTGCGCTTTATTAGCAAAACCTTGATCGGCAGAAACCAGACCTTTAATTGGGGTCATATTGCGTGTTTCGGTATAAATCATCGCCAGGTAAAGGTTGTTAGCGTCATATTTCACACCGGTACCCCAGGACTCAGCATTTTTTCCGCCCTGAGCCAGAGATTTTGCCTGCTGCACGTTGGTACGGTCGGAGTTGGTGTACGCTGCGCTAATGGCGAAGTCGCTGCCGCCGAAATCATAGGTCAGTGAGCTGCCGAAACCGTCGCCGTTGGCGGTAGCGTAGGTGCTACGATCGTTTTTACCCTGATATTGCAGAGTTAAATCCAGACCATCAATCACGCCAAAGAAGTCAGAGTTACGGTAGGTTGCCAGGCCGCTGGAGCGCTTGGTCATGAAGTTGTCGGTTTTGCCGGTGGAATCGCCGCCGAATTCCGGGAACATATCGGTCCAGGCTTCAACATCGTACAGTGCGCCGAGGTTACGACCGTAATCAAAGGAACCGAACTGTTTTACTTTCAGACCGGCAAAGGCCAGACGCGTTTTTTGCGTAGAGGTGCTTTCGTCGTTATTACCGGAGAATTCAGATTCCCAGCGACCATAACCGGTCAGCTGATCGTTAATTTGTGTTTCGCCTTTGAAACCAAAACGAACGTATGTTTTATCGCCATCGGAGCTTGAATCGTCGCTCATGTAATGCATGGCTTTGACTTTGCCGTAAACGTCCAGTTTATTACCGTCTTTGTTATATACTTCAGCAGCCATCGCTGAAGAGGACGCAATAATACCCATCATCGTTAATGCCAGCGTAGTTTTTTGCATTTCTTAATCCCGGTTTTTTATGTTCTAAAATTGCTGTGAAAGACCACTGTGAAAAAACAGGAACGTTTTTATCCCTCGCGTGTTAAAAATTTATGACAATGTTCGATTAAATATAAAAAAGTATGATTAATTTTATCTGTCATAAAATTGTCAACAATCCCCCCTAGGCTGCCTGATCCCGCGCAACAAAACCCTCGCTTTCAATGCTGGCAGTTGGCAAGCGGCCTGACTCCTGCTACAACGTGAGTTTGGTATCATTTTTTCCTATTTAACGGCAGAGAATCATGAGTGATAGTCAGACGCTGGTCGTCAAGCTGGGCACCAGTGTTTTAACAGGCGGATCGCGCCGCCTGAACCGCGCGCACATTGTGGAACTGGTTCGCCAGTGTGCTCAGCTCCATGCGGCTGGGCATCGTATTGTTATCGTCACCTCAGGCGCCATTGCCGCCGGGCGAGAGCACCTGGGTTACCCCGAACTGCCCGCGACTATCGCTTCTAAACAGCTGCTGGCCGCCGTGGGTCAGAGCCGTCTAATTCAACTGTGGGAACAGCTGTTCTCCATTTACGGTATTCACGTCGGTCAGATGCTGCTGACCCGCGCCGATATGGAAGACCGCGAACGTTTCCTCAACGCCCGCGATACCATGCGCGCGCTGCTTGATAACAACATTGTTCCGGTGATTAACGAGAATGATGCGGTGGCGACTGCCGAAATTAAGGTGGGCGACAACGATAACCTCTCCGCGCTGGCAGCGATTCTGGCTGGCGCCGATAAGCTGTTGCTGCTCACCGATCAGCAGGGCCTGTTCACCGCCGACCCGCGCAGCAACCCGGATGCGGAACTGATTAAAGATGTCTACGGGATTGATGACAAGCTGCGCGCTGTTGCAGGCGACAGCGTTTCCGGCCTGGGCACCGGCGGCATGGGGACCAAACTGCAGGCCGCTGACGTGGCTTGCCGCGCAGGTATCGACACCATTATTGCCGCAGGCAGCCTGCCTGGCGTGATTGGTGACGTAATGGCGAACGTCTCCGTTGGGACTCGCTTCCACGCCCAGGACACCCCTCTGGAGAACCGTAAACGCTGGATCTTCGGTGCACCTCCGGCCGGTGAACTGATTGTTGATGCCGGTGCGACCGGGGCGATTCTGGAACGCGGGAGTTCATTACTTCCAAAAGGCATTAAAAACGTGACAGGTAACTTCTCCCGTGGTGAAGTGATCCGTATTCGTAACCTTGAAGGTCGGGACATCGCGCACGGCGTTAGCCGCTATAACAGCGACGCGCTGCGTCTGATTGCCGGGCACCACTCGCAAGAGATTGACGCCATCCTCGGCTATGAGTACGGCCCCGTTGCCGTGCATCGCGACGACATGATCACCCGATAAGGAGTTCAACATGCTGGAACAAATGGGCATTGCGGCAAAGCAGGCCTCTTACAAACTGGCGCTGCTTTCCAGCCGTGAAAAAAATCGGGTTCTGGAAACCATTGCTGATTATCTGGAATCTCACAGCGATGAGATCCTGCGCGCTAACGCCGAGGATCTGACTCAGGCGCGCGAAGGCGGCCTGAGCGAAGCGATGCTCGACAGGCTGGCACTGACGCCGGCGCGTTTGACGGCGATTGCCAACGACGTCCGTCAGGTCTGCACGCTGGCCGATCCGGTTGGACAGGTGATTGACGGCGGGCTGCTCGACAGCGGGCTGCGTATTGAGCGTCGTCGCGTACCGCTGGGTGTTATCGGCGTGATTTATGAAGCGCGCCCGAACGTCACCGTAGATGTTGCTGCGCTGTGCCTGAAAACGGGCAACGCTGCGATCCTGCGCGGGGGTAAAGAGACTTATCGCACCAACGCCGCCACGGTTGGCGTTATCCAACGGGCGTTAAAAGAGTGCGGCCTGCCAGAAGCTGCAGTGCAGGCGATTGAAAATCCAGATCGTGCGCTGGTCAGTGAAATGCTGCGCATGGATAAATACATCGATATGTTGATCCCTCGCGGCGGTGCGGGTCTGCACAAGCTGTGTCGCGAGCAGTCGACGATCCCGGTGATCACCGGCGGTATCGGCGTTTGTCATATCTACGTTGACGATACGGCTGAGATTGAACCGGCGCTGAAGATTATCGTGAATGCCAAAACGCAGCGTCCAAGTACCTGCAACACCGTGGAAACACTGCTGGTGAATCAGGCTATTGCCGGACGTTTCCTGCCAGCGTTAAGCCAGCAGATGGCGGAAAGCGGCGTGACGCTGCACGGTGATGAAACGGTCATGCGCGAGCTGAAAGGCCCGGCGAAGCTGGTGGCCCTGAAACCTGAAGAGCTTGATAACGAGTTCCTGTCACTGGATCTGAACGTAGTTATCGTTCCAGACATGGACGGCGCTATCGCCCATATCCGCGCTCACGGTACCCAGCATTCCGATGCCATCCTGACGCGCACCCTGAGCAATGCCAACCGTTTTATCAACGAAGTGGATTCCTCTGCGGTCTACGTTAACGCGTCTACTCGTTTCACCGATGGCGGCCAGTTTGGTCTCGGTGCGGAAGTGGCAGTCAGCACGCAGAAACTGCACGCGCGTGGCCCAATGGGGCTGGAAGCCCTGACCACTTACAAGTGGATCGGCTTCGGCGAAGATACCATTCGTGCGTAATTGATAGCGGGCGATGCAAAAACAGGCAGTTGATTCAACTGACTATTGACGCATCGCCCCGTTAGTCTTAACCTTTTGTCCCGTGATTCACGCTCGTGAACACCTCTTGCAGGGCCGATATAGCTCAGTTGGTAGAGCAGCGCATTCGTAATGCGAAGGTCGGAGGTTCGACTCCTCTTATCGGCACCATTTCAAACCCATCAGTAACAACAGCATCTGCCCTTAAAATATTCCGTGTAAATCATTTACACCCATCCCCCCATCATCCGAACCTTTCATCCTGTCTGAACCGTACCTATAAATTTCAGCGCTATATCTGGCGCAATCCGCGTTATCAACCAGACTTAATGGCATGCCTCTTATTTAGGACAACCATGAAAAACATCGCCATTATTGGTGCTGGGCCAACGGGAATTTACACTTTTTACGCATTGCTGGAACGGGGTGAACCGCTTGTGGTGACGGTCTATGAGCAGGCGGAGGAGGCCGGGGTTGGCATGCCTTATAACGATGACCATAACGCGACGCTGATGCTGGCAAATATTGCCAGTATCGAAATACCGCCCATTTTTATCTCCTATCTGGAATGGCTTCGCGAGCGGAGCGACGGCTGGCTAGCTCGCTGGGGTTTGGAGCGTGAATCCCTGCATGAACGGCAATTTCTACCGCGCGTGGTTCTGGGGGATTACTATCGCGATCGTTTTCGGGCTCTGGTGAAAAAAGCCCAGCAGTCAGGATTTGTGGTCAAGGTTAAGGAGTCCAGCAAGGTAACGGATGTGCGGACGACGACGAACGGCGTCAAAGTGTGGGTGGACGATCGTCGCGAGGCGGAGATGTTTGATTATGTCGTGCTTGCCACGGGCCATCTGTGGCCGGAAGACGATGAGACGCCGCGCGATTTCTTCCCTAGCCCGTGGACGGGGCTGATGGAGGCAAAGATCCCGGCCAGTCGGGTCGGGATTATGGGGGCTTCCCTAAGCGGACTGGATGCGGCGATGGCGGTGGTTATTCAGCACGGTGTATTTATTCGATCCGAGGGAGAGACGGCGCGATTCCATTTGCACCCAGAAAGCAGGGGGCTACAACTCAGTTTGATGTCCCGAACGGGCATTTTACCGGAGGCCGACTTCTACTGTCCGCTGCCTTATGAACCGCTCGCCATCGTGACGGAACGCGCTATTGAAGAGGCTATTGATCAGGGAAGTGACGGCCTGCTGGATCGTGTTTTTCAACTTATTGCTGACGAACTGGAACACGCCGACCCGCAGTGGAGCGCGGAGATTGCGCTGCGATCGCGTGATGCCGATAGCTTTGCCGATGCCTGGTTTGCCGACAGGAAAAAACACGATCCGTTTGCATGGGCACAGGCCAATCTGCAGGAAGTGGAACGCAATAAACGTGAAAAGCACACCGTCCCATGGCGTTACACCATCCTGCGATTGCATGAAATGGTTGAGCCGATCGTTCCTCACTTAAATGAGCGAGATGGGAAACGTTTTAAAAATGGATTGGCACGCGTTTTTATCGACAACTATGCAGCAATTCCCTCGGAATCCATCCGCCGTTTGCTGGCGCTGCGCGACGCCGGCGTTATTCGCATCCTGGCGCTAGGGCGTGATTATGAGATGACGGTAGAGGATAAGTTGACGACGATTATCACAGAAGAAGAACGCTATACGTTTGATGTATTTATTGATGCCAGAGGTCAGAAAGCCTTAAAAACGAAAGATCTGCCGTTTCCTTCGCTTCGTGAGCAACTGCTGGCGTGCGGGAATGAAATCCCCTCTATTGGTGACGATTTCAGCCTAATGGAACCGGAAAGCGCGCGGGGAAGAGTCGCCTTTGCGGCGTTGCCGTGGCTGATGCACGAGCGCCCGTTTGTGCAGGGGCTGGTGGTTTGCGCCCAAATAGGCACGGCAATAGCCAAAGGATTAGACAAAACGCAGGGATAAACGAAAACTGGCTGCCCACATGAGTGAGCAGCCTTATTCGCTTATTTCACGGGATTAGCTTCAAGCACCAGCGTCTCCAGTGGTTTCAGGGTGATCACCGTGGCGTCCTGATACTTCTCAGGCAGCGTGCTATTACTGCCGTAGATCGGTTTGAGCGTAAATTGCGTTGCCTCTCCTTGTGGAATTTCCAACGCTTTACTCAAATCCAGGTAGAAACGCTGCGGCTTATCGGACGGGTTACGCAGGCCAAGGATCGATTTCTCTTTGCTCCACGACGCCCAGCCGTAGGTTTCCAGTGCGGTTGGGTCGCCACCCACCCAGTGCGTATCAACCAGCACGCTGCTGTTTGCCGCTGACCACTTCGCGGCCTGTGCCAGCGTATCCCATTTCGCTTTATTCAGCATTGACGGCGTGATGTACAGCTCCTGAAGCTGAGTCCCGGTTGCGAAGTAGCTCCACACCTGATCGGCAAAATCACCGTCGGTTTGCACTTTCTCCAGGCCGTAATAGGCGTGCTCTGCGCTGACGATGCCGTGATACATCAATGAGTTCAGTGGGAATAACGGCCCTTTACGAACTATTGAGCGATAGGTTTCGGCATCACGATAGGTCATCCACTGCTGTACCGGCGAACCGATGCCGTAGAGGTTGATGTCATCTCCCTGTCGCCAGATGGAATCGGCATAAAACAGCCACGATGGGCTGGCATCGGTGCCGGTGGTCAGGTTGATGAACAGATCTTTATTGGCCTCACGCATGTTTTCCAACAGATCGACGGAGGCATCAAAGTCAGAAGCAAACTTACTGCCCTTAATATGCGAATTGGCATTGCCCATCCCGTCGAGTTTAAACGAAGTAATATGCTCATCTTTGATGAGCTTGAGGATCTGCTCATTAAAGTTTTTGTAATAGTTCGGCCCAGAGAGCGCCAGCTTCCCATCGACGGTTTCAAAGCCATACTCTTTGGCGTGAGAGACGCGAATATCGCGCGGCTTGTTATAGCCGCCCCACGGCGACAGCCATAAGCCTATCGAGCTGTGCAGGCTGTTGGCTTTTTCGCGCACTTTGCTAAAGCCATTGCTGAACGCTGGGCCAAACAGCCAGCGGCCCGTACGGTCATCCCAGCCGTCATCCAACAAGAAAGCGTCCAGCTTCACGCCTCGGGCAGTAATAAACTCCTTATTCCACTCATCCATCCGTCCCAAAATGTCCTGCTCGGTGTAGGTGGTGAAGAAGCCAATATCCATCCAGCTGTTGTAGTGCAGGTACGGTTTATACGGCCGCGGACGAACGGCCTCGACAAACTGATTAACGCTGCGGCGAAGCTGGTTAGTTTCAGGGAAGGTCCCGAACATCACGGTGTAGCTGACCGGCGCTTCTGGCTGGATCGGGGTTTTCAATAATACGTTGAGATTGGTGGTCGCTTCATAGGCATAGGTATTGATAATCGGCTTATTCGGCAAAATGAAGAAGGAGTCAGCTACGATCGGCGAACTGTTAATTGCGCCGTCAACATAAGGTGCCTGCGCCTGTCCTTTGGTTGGGAAGAAGGTGATTTTGGCCACATCGCGAGGCTTACCGACGGCCGTGACCGTGTAATCAATGCTGGCATATTTCCCTTTCAGCGAATTCAGCGTCACGGTCACCTTGAAGTCCGGGTGGTCGTAATCAATTTTGATCGCATTATCACGCTGCTCTACGTGGGCAATTTTAAAGTCTGCGGCTTTGATGACGGTTTCATCGGGCAGAGTCAGGAAAAACAGCGACTGCGGCGACAGCTGGCGTTGCGTGTGGGTATCTTTGATAACGGCTTCAGATTTAGCATCGTCAAAGGAGATGGCAATATTATCGTTATTCAACGCGTAGTTAGCCGCAAATGCGCCGTTGGACACCAGCAGGGCGAGAATCGATATCTTGAACACATTTTTCATCAGTTACAGGTCCTTTTCGTTTAATTATGACTGTGCATCTGGCGGGGAAATGGTCTGTTTTGCGTAATGATACGGAAGCTTCTTTGTGTATCATGCTTTCGTTTTATTGCTTTTGAATGTGCGTTATTTATCAAAAGAAATAAAATGAAAGATCTCGTTTTTCTGATCTCATTCACAAAAGCAATGCAATGAAAGGTATGGCGGGTTAAGTGAAAGGAGAGGGAAGACTCAGCGTCGGGGGCAATACAAGTAGCCGATGATACTCTCAGTGGAATGGGGCAATGGTTATCGCAATAGGCCGTAGTACAGGGCACCTTCACAGGCGCTCTGTATTGGAAAAACGGGGAGGGAACTCAATGCCGTCTTTTTACCCGCGGTCCGCATACTTGCTGCGTTTGTGCTGATACAGCAATTCGTCCGCTTTGTGCATCGCCACATCCAGCGTATCTCCAGGCTGGAGTTGGTACGCCCCCCACGAAAATGCCACCAGTTTATCCTTGTCGATTGCGAGCAGCTGTTCGTTTACGCGCTCGATGACATCGCGGGATTTGTTCAGCGAATTATCGATAAGAATCAAACTGAATTCATCACCGCCCAGCCGTAAGCCATAGTCGCTTTTGCGAATGGCATTACCCAGCGCCTGACCCAGCGTTTGAATTGATTTATCGCCCATGTGATGACCGAGCGTATCGTTGATCCTTTTGAGCCCATCGCTATCGATAGCGATAACCGTGACCGGGATATTTCGGCCAACCAGCGACTGAAGCTTGTGCTCTAACTCGGGATTAATGACTTTGCGGTTATAGAGCCCCGTCATGGCATCGGTGATGTTATCCCGGGAAAGTGATTCTTGTCGGCTCAATTGCTTGCGTGCATAGCGACACAGTATCCAGGTTCCCGCTACGTAAAGTAAAAGCAGCCATAAATTGGTGGTGATAACGTAGATAGCATCCAGCTTGAGGTGAAGAGTGTAGTTCCGGGTTAACGAATCCTCGCCACCAATCATATAAAAGGATTTAAGATGCGGCTTATGGAAGATAATACGCGCGCCGGTTTTATTATCGGTGACGTACAGTGAAAGGAATTTCCACAAGAATGGCCGATCGATGGTCTTAAATGACACTACCAGATCGCTAATATTGATATCCGTAATCAGAATACCTTTCACTTTATCGCCGAGAAAAACAGGCGTGAGCATGCTGATAATATTGTTGTGGGTGTAACCGTCCTGGTAGATATGGGACAGCGTACTTTCACCCTTAATCAAATCGTCGAGTGCGTCTTCATCAATAGAAATCGTGCGGGCGCTGTGTGCGATATTAATGCTGCCATTATCACCTATCAGCCAGTTGCGGAAAGTATAGTTTTTAGTGTTAACAAGATGATTAATATAGATATAGCGATGAGAGAGATCGATGTAGTAGCGAATGTTGCGGAAGGTATAGCCGGTATAGTTCGAAAAACTGTATTTCGATAAATTGGCGCTCTCCGAAGCATGGATAATCGACAGTGCACCAATATCTCGGGCCCAATCTTCGCAGGCCTTATTGTGGGTCTGCAGCGTGCCTTCCAGATCATTGATATTCTTTTTCAGCAGATTGAATCCGTAAATCTTGCCTTCTTTCTCAAGATGCTGGCAGAGGCTGTTTGGATTGTTAGCGGTGGCTGAATAGGTCCGGCTATAAAATTCGCGCGAAAGTCGGGTGGCGATATTCTGATTAATCGACTCTTCATGGAATAGCGCAGATTTACCGTTCTCGACGATATATCCCATATAGTTCTGTAAATCGCGTGCTTCGCGAGTGGCCAGTGCGATGAAAAGCGCAGTCGTACACACGACGATCAACACCATCGCACTGATATATTTTTGTCGGGACAAAATGGCTAACTCCCTGTTGCACCACCTCTAAGCTGGGCAAAGTATAACACCAATCAATATTTTGTCCTGATACGAAAGGATGAGGAGTCAGCATTTCTCGTTTATCTGCCTACCCGAGCTTGATGCTCCGGTGTGTAGCGGGCACCGACAATTTGTATCGTTTCCAACGCCTGGGTAATCTGCTGCCAATCCTGCGTAGATAGCTTCAGGTTTGCGGCCTGTAGATTTTCCTCCAGTCGGTGCAGCTTCGTGGTGCCAGGAATCGGCGCTATCCACGGTTTTTGAGCCAGCAGCCACGCCAGCGCGATTTGCGCCGATGTCACACCTTTTTCGGCTGCCAGTTGCCCCAACAAGGTGACCAGTTTCTCATTGGCTTCAATGGCCTGCGCTGCAAAGCGTGGCACCGTGCGGCGATAATCATCTTTGCCAAAGGTGGTGCCAGAGGTAATCGACCCTGTCAGGAAGCCTTTACCCAACGGGCTAAACGGCACAAAGCCAATACCTAGCTCTTCCAGCAGCGGCAGGATCTCCTGCTCCGGCTCGCGCCACCACATGGAATACTCGCTTTGTAACGCCGTCACTGGCTGTACGGCGTGCGCCCGGCGAATGGTCTGTGCCCCCGCTTCGGAAAGGCCAAAGTGTTTGACCTTACCTTCCGCAATCAGGTCTTTCACCGTCCCGGCAACATCTTCAATCGGCACTTCCGGGTCGACGCGGTGCTGGTACAGTAAATCGATAACGTCGGTTTTCAGGCGGCGAAGCGACCCCTCGACGGCCTGACGGATATGCTCAGGTCGGCTGTTCAAAATCTGCTGCTTATTATCGTCACCAAAAGTAAAACCAAACTTGGTGGCAATGACCACGCGGTCGCGTAGCGGTTTTAACGCTTCGCCGACCACCTCTTCATTCAAATAGGGGCCGTACACTTCCGCAGTATCGAAGAAGGTGACGCCACGTTCGACGGCGGCGCGAATGAGTTCGATAGCCTGACGCGGATCGGTTGCCGGGCCGTAGCCGTGGCTAAGCCCCATGCAGCCGAGTCCAAGTGCTGAAACTTCGAGCCCAGATTTACCCAAATAACGTTTTTGCATTGAATTAGTTCCCCTTGGGCGTGTTTTAAACGTCGAGTTTGCGACCGGTCAGCCATTCCACCATCGCCGGATCGCGGTGAGAGAAGAAGGCGCTGGTGGCGGTATCCAGGGCGGTAATACGCCGCATATCGTCATCGCTAAGCGCAAAATCGAGAATATTGATGTTCTCCGCCATACGCGCTTTGCGTACGGATTTCGCTAGCGAAACGATGCCGCGCTGGAAGATCCAGCGCAGGACGACTTGCCCCAAGGTTTTGCCATACTTCTTACCTATCGCCGTTAATACGGGATGCTGGAACAGGCCGTTTTTACCTTCGGCAAATGGCGCCCAGGCTTCCGGCTGAATGCCGTGGCTTTGCATCCACGGTGCGGCGTGAAGCTGCTGATTGAAAGGGTTCACTTCAATCTGATTCACCGCAGGGACAATCTTGTTAAAGGCAGTCAGGTCGGCCAGCCGGTCAGGGTGAAAATTACTGACGCCAATAGCGCGAATTTTTCCCGCCTGCTGCAACTCTTCCATTGCCCGCCAGGCCCCGTGGACATCACCGTAGGGCTGGTGGATCAGATACAGGTCGACGTAGTCGAGCTGCAGGCGGTTTAGCGAACGTTCAAACTGCGCTTTGGCACCTTCATAATGGGTATCTTGTAGCCAAAGTTTGGTGGTGACGAACAGTTCGGAGCGCGCGATGCCGCTGTTTCTCAGTGCATTCCCCACCTGGGTTTCATTCTGATAGGAAGCGGCGGTATCAATCAGGCGATATCCCGTTTCGATGGCGTCGATAACGGCTTTCTCACATTCGGCCGCATCCGTCATCTGAAATACGCCAAACCCCAGCAGGGGCATCTCAATACCGTTGTTCAGGGTGACCGTTTGCATGGCGTTATCCTTTTGCTGTTGTGTGGAAGAAGGATAACGCAAAGGGATTTATTCGATTAGGTGGGGCAATTTGCTAGCCTTTATTAGATTAATTCATTAATCCTGTTTTATCGTTTTACGAAGGGAATCCACCAGGATTCCCTTTTACTTTGCGCTAGCGCGGCTGCTGCTGCGTGGCGCAGTGAATGCCGCCACCACCGGCGGCAACGCCGTCGATATTCAGTTGCACGATTTCGCGGTCGGCAAACAGCTCCTGCAAAATGGCGCGGGTATTGCGGTCGCGGCGCGTGTCACCAAACTCAGGCGCGATAACCGCGCCGTTGCAGACATAGAAATTAATATAACCGGCGGCGAAATCATCGCTGGCGTAGGTCTGTCGAATAGTCGATGGCCCCTCCAGCGTCACGACGTTCAAGCGTCGGCCTTTTGCATCCGAGGCCGCGCGTAAAATGTCCAGGTGACGTCGGGTCACGGCGTAATCAAACGAGGATGTGTCCAGCTCAAGCCCCGCCACTACTGTGCCTGGATGGGTGAAACGGGCATAGAAATCGGTATGACCATCGGTAATGTCCTTACCCGCAATCCCCGGTAGCCAGATGATTTTTTCCAGCCCCAGCAGGCGTTTTAGCTCGCGTTCACATTCGGCTTTGCTGACGCCGGGGTTACGATTGGCATTGAGCACGCAACTCTCGGTAATGATCGCCGTCCCTTCGCCATCGACTTCAATTCCGCCACCTTCAAGTATCAGCGTTGAGCGGATAAATTCGGCCCTGGACTGCCCGCACACAAACTCTGCAACCTCGGCATCCTGCGCATGTTCTTGTTTATCGCCCCAGCCGTTAAAATTAAAGCCAACACCGCCGAGTTCACCCTGTGCGTTGCGGACAAAGACCGGCCCGGTATCGCGTATCCACAAATCGTCAATTGGCTGCACCAAAAGGTTGATCGTCTGGCCGCAAAGGCGGGCGGCGAGGTCGTAATCCTCTTCGCGCACCAGCATATTGAGCGGTTCAAATGCGGCAATGGACTTGGCGATTAGCGCCAGATTGCCCTGAACGATCGGCAGCAGATGCGGCTCCCAGATATCTGCGCTGGCGCCAAACGCCATCCAGGTAGCCGAGTGGGGCGCGCCTTCGTCCGGCATGAGCCAGCCATCGTTTTTAGCAGCGCGGGCAAATCGGCTAAAGCCCATCTGGCTTGCGATCAGCATACCCGCAGAGGCCACCAGGCCGTGCCTGACGAAAGAACGTCTTGTTAACATAGAAATACCTTTTATGTTTATTCACCGGATTAACGATGAATGCAATAATAATAGATGATAAAAAATAAGTGCTGTTGCTTTATTAAATTATTAATAGTAACAGAGTGCTCTATTTCAGGCGGAATATAACACGGGGGATATAAGATGCAATTGCCTCGGGTTTATTAGTAGCGGTTTTTTAGCTGTTATTAAAAATTCTCAACTATATATTTATATATAATTTATATTTATCTGCCGATTTTCCCCGAGCCAATCCTCGCAGAATGTGATCGAACCGAATATTTTACTGAAATTATAGCGTGTCAAATAATGCAGTCGGCCGCGTTGGCTATAGTAAAAAGGGGCCGTAAACACTCATTTTTATCATCACTCGCGGGGCAGATTAATGAAAAAGATTCTGATGCTGGTCGGCGATTACGTCGAAGATTATGAAACCATGGTGCCTTTTCAGGCACTGAAGATGTTAGGCCACCGCGTTGATGCAGTCTGTCCGGATAAAAGCGCGGGTGACTTTGTGCAAACCGCCATTCATGACTTCGACGGTGCGCAGACCTACAGCGAAAAACCGGGGCACCGGTTTACCCTGAATGCGGATTTTAGCGCGGTGCGGGCGGCGGATTATGATGCGCTGGTGATCCCTGGCGGACGCGCGCCAGAGTATTTAAGACTTAATCAGCAGGTGATTAAGCTGGTGCAGGATTTCAACTCGGCGGGCAAACCTATCGCCGCTGTTTGTCATGGCCCTCAGCTTTTAGCCGCTGCTGGCGTGCTGGCTAACCGCACCTGCAGTGCCTATCCGGCGTGTGCCCCTGAAATTCGCTTGAGCGGTGGGCACTACGCGGACATTGGCATCGACCAGGCGCATGTCGATGGCAATCTGGTTACCGCCCCGGCATGGCCTGCGCATCCTGAGTGGCTGGCGAAATTTGTTGAAGTCTTAATGAAATAAATATGAACCCGGTATATCCACAGGTATACCGGAGCTGCTATCTGGACTGCTACTTTGGGCTCAGCTTCACATTGTCTTATTTATGAAATTAAAGACGGGAACTGGCTAGACATGATGCGATTAATTTATTAATGATGTTATTCATGCCCCTGACGTCACTGCTATTTTGGGCGTCAGCCTTTTAGCCAACAAAGGATTATGCCTGTCTCTTATACACATCTGACGCTCCTGTCTCTTATACACATCTGACGCTGCCGACGA
>NZ_LGHZ01000025.1 GCF_001266615.1 Kluyvera genomosp. 1
CAGGCCGGCTTTTTTGTGGCCGTAATCGTAGACCGGAGAAGACGGGAAACGTCGTTATCCGGCCTCTAAGCAGCGCTTAGGCAAAAATCGTCATCAGGTAGGCCGCAAACAACGCCAGATGCGCGGCACCGTTCAGTACGTTAGTACGGCCGGTTGAGAACGAGATATGGCACAGGACCAGCGAGGCCACCATCACAATCATCTCCGGCATGCCGAGACCAAACATCAGATCGTTACCGGTCATATAAGCAATCAGCGTTACCACTGGTACGGTCAGTGAAATGGTCGCCAGCACCGAACCGAAGAACAGGTTCATGGCGCGCTGTACCTGGTTATTCAACACCGCTTTCAGCGCACCCAGACCTTCCGGTGACAGGATAAGCAACGCCACCAGGAAACCGGTAAATGCCACCGGCGCGTTCATGCTGGTAAGCAGCGTCTCCAGCGGGTTAGCGTTCATCTTGGTCACCGCAATAACCGCAATCAGGTGAACAATCAGCCATACCGCATGCCACAGGCTGCTGTGCGCTGAGGGTTTACCGTGATGTGGGTCATCGTCGTCGCTATCGTCTTCATGCTCGTAGATAAACAGGCTCTGGTGCGTTTTAGTCTGAATTAACAAGAATACGCCGTACATAGCGGCAGAAATCAGCGCCACCAACAGAGACTGGCCGATGGTAAAGTTAGCGCCTGGCAAGGCGGTCGGGAAGACCAACACAATAATGGCCAGCGGAAACAGCGCAATTAAATACTGTTTGATACCGAAGAGATTCATATATTGCGTGGCGAATTTACGGCCGCCGAGCAATAACGAGAAACCGACTAAACCGCCGGTGACGATCATAATGATGGAATAAAGCGTATCACGCATCAGGGTAGGGGCGGCGTCGCCCGTTGCCATTAATGCGGATATCAGGCTAACCTCAAGGATAACCACGGAAAGACTTAAAATCAGAGAGCCGTACGGCTCGCCAAGGCGGTGTGCTAATACGTCCGCATGGCGTACAACGCTAAATGCGCTGCAGAGAATACCGACGAGTGCCATGGCGTTAATGGCAATGACCACTGGCAATGACTGATTATTTCCCCAGAATACCAGGATTGCCAGCGCCACTATCGGGAAAATAAGCGACGTCTCCTTATGGCGAGTTTTCACCGCCTCATGCGCGTGGGTCATGTTTGTCTCCATCTGTGCAGGTATTTATAATTATAGAAAAAAGCAGTGGTATAAATTAACAAATTTTTCCACTGGCAATGCGATTTTTTACTAAAGTTTACCCATATGGGCATTTTTTCGCATAGACGTCTATAATATGAAGAATCGGTTAAATATTTATTTAATAACAGCATATTGGTGCGTTGGGATTCGCTGTTTTTGTCGCTAAAACACCGGTGAATTAACGCAGATGTCATAGCAGACAAATTGCATCCTGCAGCATAAAGCTGGATAATATTTCATCAATGACAGCTCCGGAGGTCACCATTCGTTCCCTTATGGGCGTATGTGTTGCAGGGAAGAGTAGTGGTGGTGGAGGTTTAAAGTGTTAACGCGTGATTTCTTGATGAAGGCAGATTGTACAACGGCATTTGGTGCCATTGAGGAATCGCTGTTGTGGTCTGCTGAACAACGTGCGGCATCGCTGGCGGCGACGCTGGCTTGTCGTCCGGATAATGGTCCGGTATGGATTTTTGGCTACGGCTCCCTGATGTGGAACCCGGCGCTTAATTTTAGCGAATCGGTGACGGGTACGCTGGTTGGCTGGCATCGGGCTTTTTGCCTGCGCCTGACGGCCGGTCGTGGTAGCGCCTGCCAGCCAGGGCGGATGTTGGCGCTTAAAGAGGGCGGGCGTACCACCGGCGTCGCCTATCGACTACCGGATGATGAAATCGAAAATGAGCTTTCACTGCTGTGGAAGCGCGAGATGATCACCGGCTGCTATCTGCCAACCTGGTGCAAGCTGTGTCTGGATGATGGACGCACGGTGAATGCGCTGGTGTTTATTATGGATCCGCGTCATCCGCTGTATGAGTCTGACACCAGTGTGCAGGTGATTGCGCCGCTGATTGCGCGCGCCAGCGGGCCGCTGGGCACCAACGCGCAGTATCTGTTCTCGCTGGAGCAAGAGCTGCAAAAACTGGGGATGCCGGACGACGGTCTGAATGAACTGATTGGTAAAGTGCGGACGCTGGTCAGTGGTGTGAATCCACCGGGGCTGGCTTAAACCAGACAATAAAAAACCCGGAAGTGCGTGCTTCCGGGTTGAATCATCAGGCTGCTACGTAGCTGATGGAGTGCTCAAGAGACTGGCTGTGGCTGTCGATCAGCACATTCCAGGTCCCGCTATACGGTACGGTCAGATACGCCTTTTCTTCGTTCTGTACGCTCAAAATATCGGTATTATGGCTGCTGGTATTCTTCTGCGTGCTCATTAAATGAATATGGCAACGCTCTGAACAACGCACCACCACCGTATCCCCACCAAACAATGTCAAACTTGCCTTAACCATCACCAATCTACCCCGCTGCCTATGAGTCAACCCGCGTCCTGCGATCGAATCCTCTAATTTCGCCTGTGATATTGTTCACAAATCACTCATGGCATAACACCAAACACGGGGAGGGCTGATGCTGATTTTGATCAAAAAAATCAGCAACGCTTCAACAAAAATGACAATATCCCTGAATCCTTTCAGCCTTCATGACATTTATACGAGTAATGCCGCAGAGATAATATAAAATCCTTTAAATCGTGAAGGTTTTAGCTTGCCCGGCTAAATCACCGTGAATCAGAAGGTCAGCACCTTGTCTGCCGCCAACGTCCACTGCGCCAGTTCTACCAGCGTGCCAATTTCTACGCCATCAATCAGCGGCAGCGCGCTGATACCACGCCCGTCGGTGCAGGTCTTGCACAGTTTAACCGGCACGCCTTGGGCGGTGAGGATCTCCAGCATCTGCTGAATGTTGTAGCCTTCGGCCGGTTTTTGCCCACGCAGACCCGCGGTCACCGCGTCAGACATTAAAAATAACTGCAGCTGCAGGTCATCTTGCTGTTCGCGCAGGGCGATGGCTAAACGCAGGCTGTTAAATAGGGATTCGCTGCCATAAGCAGCACCGTTGGCGATAATGACGATACGTTGCATCTGAACTCCTTTAAGGCACGGTTATTGCTAGACGTTAGGACTATCGGTAAGAAAATCCTATAACGGGAGAGCGCATGATAAACCGTGAAGATGAGACACCCGGCGCTATCGAGTGGTTTCGTTACGCGCGTCAGGTGCAAAAAGAGCAGCTCCATCAGCTCGCACAGCAGGGTCAACTGGTGAGTCAGTTAAGCCACGTGGTGCATATGTTACAGTGTGAGCGGGGCGCATCCAACATCTGGTTGTGCTCACAGGGGGGATTATACGCCGCAGAGCGCCGTGCCAGCGCGGCGCTGGTGGATGAACAGACGCGTTGCCTGCTTGCCCGATTGGTCCCGCAATATTTACCCTCCGCCAGTGGGCTGTGTCAGCGTATTGCCCGCGCGGTGTGGTCGCTGGAGCAGCTTCCCGCGCTGCGGGAGAAAGTGACCGCCCTGCAGATAAGCCCAGAGACTGCCACCGGGCAGTTCAGCCGAACTATTCGCCATTTGTTGAATATCATTCCGCAACTCAACGACAGCATCGATGATCCGACGCTGGCAGGGCGGCTGGTGGCGCTTTACAGCTTTATGCAAGGCAAAGAGCTTGTCGGCCAGGAACGGGCGTTAGGGGCGCAGGGATTTGCGCTGGGCGATTTCAGCGATGAACTACGCCAGCGGCTGGTGGACAGAATTGACGGCCAACAGCCTTGTTTCGACAGTTTTTTGTCGCTTGCCAGCGCGCCGCTGAAAATGCTGTTTTTTACCGAGTGCCAGGCGGGCATTGCCATCGAACAGCTGCGGCGTATCGCCTGCACCCGTAAACCGACGGCGGATGACGGGCAGAGCGCGCTGCACTGGTTTACGCTGCAAACCCAGCGTCTGGAGCAGATGCGCGGGCTAGAAGAGCTGCTGATTGGCGAGCTAATGGCTGCCGTCGATAACCTTCTGCACGAAGATGAATCGATAACACCGACGTTTGACGACCCCGTCAGCGACAGTCTGGTGCTGCATCTTGACCGCCAGCTGCTGCCGCTGGTTCGTCAGCAGGCGCGCGAGCTGGAACAGCTGTCCAGCCAGCTAGCCTCGCTGAAGGATACGCTGGAAGAGCGGCGGCTCATTGATAAAGCCAAAAGCGTACTGATGACCCATCGGCAAATGAGTGAAGAACAGGCCTGGCACTGCCTGCGAAAAATGGCGATGGATAAGAATCAGCGGATGGTGGAAATTGCCCGTGCGCTGCTGGCAGTGAAATCGCTGTGGCAAAACGATGAGGAAGGTACCGTTGCACAATCACCGGGCATGAATGCCTGAATGCGGTGCAAAAACGTGATAGCGCTAGCCGTTTTACCCTGAAAATGCGCGCTTTCATATCTGGCATCTGATTTGCATTAATTTTGAAACACTCGGTTGTGCGCCAATGGCGGCGCGCTAACCACGAGGATAAAGGCGTCCTGCAATGCGTAAGCATTGCCGGGCGCTTTTTTTTTGCATTCGGGAGCGAGTATGGGCGAGATGTTTTCACTATCACGGCGGCGATTACTACAGGCAGGGGCCGCGCTGGGCGGCGCAATGTTGCTACCCGGCGTGATGCAATCGGCCTGGGCGGCAGGGTCAGATAAGCCGGAGCTGCAAACGGTCAAGGTCGGATTTATTCCGTTGACCGACTGTGCGCCGCTGGCTATCGCGTCGCTAAAAGGGTTCGATAAAAAGTACGGCATCACGCTGGTGCCGAGTAAAGAGGCCAGCTGGGCGGCGGTACGCGACAAACTGGTTAACGGCGAACTGGATGCTGCCCATATTCTTTACGGCCTGCTGTACGGGTTGGAGCTGGGCATTGCCGGTAAACCGCAGGCGATGGCCAACCTCATGACCCTCAACCGCAACGGGCAGGGGATCACCTTATCGACCGATTTGCAGGAAAAGGGCGTCACCGATCTTAGCGGGCTGAAAACGCTTGTCGCTAACAGTGAGCCGGGTACCTATACCTTCGCCCATACCTTCCCCACCGGCACGCATGCCATGTGGCTCTATTACTGGCTGGCGAGTGGCGGCATTAACCCGTTTACCGACGTGCGCACGGTGGTGGTGCCGCCACCGCAGATGGTGATGAACATGCGTATTGGCAACATGGTGGGATTTTGCGTCGGCGAGCCGTGGAATGCGCGCGCCATCAATGACCGCATCGGTTTTACCGCCGCCACCAGCCAGGATATCTGGCCGGATCATCCGGAAAAAGTGCTCGGCACCCGCCGGGACTGGGTAGATCAAAATCCGCATACCAGCCGTGCGTTGGTTGCCGCACTGCTGGATGCCGCACGCTGGATTGACGCCTCCGACGACAACAAACGCGAGACCGCCAGGATCCTCGCCCAGCGCGGCTGGCTCAATACCAAAGAGCAATATCTCACTGGCCGCATGCTTGGTGCCTATGACAACGGCATTGGTCGCCGCTGGCAGGACCCGCATCCGATTCGCTTTTTTGACCACGGCGAAGTGAGCTATCCCTGGCTGTCGGACGGCATGTGGTTCTTAACCCAGTTCCGCCGCTGGGGTCTGCTGAAAAGCGATCCGGATTATCTGGCCGTGGCCCAGCGTATTAACCGTATCGATGTGTGGAAAGAGGCGGCGCTGGCAGTGGGTGGGGTAACCGCGCCAACACAAACCTTGCGCAGCAGCACATTGATCGACGGCTCGGTATGGACCGGAGCCGACACTGCCGGGTACGCCCGGAGTTTTAACGTTCAACGCCTGGGGGCATGAGATGAAGACCAAAACCAAAATTGTCGATGCGCCTGCACCCGCAGGTGAAGTGATTACGCTGCCGCCGCTGCAGGTGCGCCGCCAGCCTCCCGCGTTCAGACGTCATCTGCGTGGGCTTGCCGAACGCACGATCCCGGCATTGCTGGGACTAGGCCTGCTGGTATTGGCCTGGCAGATTGCCGCCGTCAATAGCAAGGGGTTCCCGACACCGCTGAGCACGCTGGATTCGGCGTTAACGCTGTTCTCCGATCCGTTCTATATCAACGGCCCGAACGATGTGGGCGTCGGCTGGAATGTGCTGGCCTCCTTGCAGCGCGTGGCGGTGGGCTTTGGTCTGGCGGCGCTGGTAGGCATTCCGCTCGGCTTCCTGATTGGCCGTTTTACCTTCGCCTCACGCATGTTTACGCCGCTGATTGCGCTGCTGCGCCCGGTTAGCCCACTGGCCTGGCTGCCGATTGGGCTGCTGCTGTTCCAGAAGGCGGAACCCGCGTCGAGCTGGACCATTTTCATCTGCTCAATCTGGCCGATGGTGATTAATACCGCCGAAGGGGTAAAGCGCATTCCGCAGGACTACCTCAACGTCGCGCGGGTGTTGCAGCTTTCCGAATGGACGGTGATGCGCAAAATCCTCTTCCCGGCGGTGTTGCCGTCGGTGCTCACCGGTGTACGCCTGTCGATTGGCATTGCCTGGCTGGTGATTGTGGCGGCGGAAATGCTCACCGGCGGGTTAGGGATTGGCTTCTGGATTTGGAACGAGTGGAACAACCTTAACGTCGAAAACATCCTGATCGCCATCGTGATTATCGGCGTGGTGGGGCTGCTGCTGGAGCAAGGGTTGATGCTGATTGCGCGTCGTTTTAGCTGGCAAGAGAAGTGAGGGTAAAGTGATGAAACCATTAATTCAGGTGCAGGCCGTGAGCCAGCGTTTTCATACCGCCAGCGGCGAGTTTCTGGCGCTGCAAAACGTCTCTTTTGATATCCACGAAGGGGAAACCGTGAGCCTTATCGGCCACTCCGGCTGTGGGAAATCCACGCTGCTCAATTTGATTGCCGGCATTACGCTGCCGACCGAAGGCGGCCTTATCTGCGACAACCGTGAAATCGCCGGCCCCGGCCCGGAGCGCGCGGTGGTGTTTCAAAACCATTCGCTGCTGCCGTGGTTGAGCTGTTTCGATAACGTTGCGCTGGCGGTTGATCATGTCTTCCAGCGCACCATGAGTAAAGCCGAGCGCCGGGAGTGGATTGAGCACAACCTCGACCGGGTACAAATGGGCCACGCGATGCATAAACGTCCCGGCGAAATCTCCGGCGGCATGAAGCAGCGCGTGGGCATTGCCCGGGCGCTGGCCATGAAACCCAAAGTTTTGCTGATGGATGAGCCGTTCGGTGCGCTGGATGCGCTGACTCGCGCGCACCTGCAAGATTCGGTGATGCAAATTCAGCAGGCGCTAAACACCACCATTGTGCTGATCACCCACGATGTGGATGAAGCGGTGCTGCTTTCCGACCGGGTGCTGATGATGACCAACGGCCCGGCGGCCACCGTTGGGGAAATTCTCGACGTCAATTTGCCGCGCCCGCGCAATCGGGTGCAGCTGGCGGACGACGGCCGCTATCACCATCTGCGCCAGCAGATTCTCCACTTCCTCTATGAAAAACAGCCGAAAGCGGCGTAAGGGGAAGGCCTATGCGGCAACTGGTGATTATCGGCAATGGTATGGCGGCAACCCGGCTGGCGGAAACGCTGGTGGCAGCCGACGCCTCGGCGTATGCCATCACCCTTATCGGCGATGAGCCGCATCCGGCCTATAACCGCATACAGCTGTCGCCGGTGCTCGGCGGTGAAAAGGACTTTGCGCAGACGCTGCTGCACCCGGCGCAGTGGTACATCGAACACGGGATCACTCTGTGTTGTGGTGAAACTGCGCTGGCGGTGGATACCACAGCGCGCAGAGTGCGTACGAGTCATCGCGAGCTGGCGTGGGATGAGCTGGTGTTTGCCTGCGGTTCTTCGGCCTTTCTACCGCCGCTGCCGGGTATTGAGCTGTCGCACGTTTTTGCCTTCCGCACCATCAAGGATGTCGACGCCATTCTCGCGCAGTCTGGTGATGCGGTGGTGATTGGTGGCGGCGTATTAGGCGTAGAGGCGGCTGCCGCGCTACGGCGAATCGGTGACAACGTCACGTTAATTCATCGCGGCGATCGGTTGATGGAACAGCAGCTGGACGAACAGGCCGCGGCGTTGCTGGCTCAGCGGCTGGCGGAGCGCGGCATCACGTGTGAACTCAACGCCGCGATTCGCCAGGTTACCCCGCAGGCGGTTGTGCTCAGCGATGGGCGAGAAGTTCCCGCCGCGCGGGTGGTGATGGCCACCGGCGTGCGGCCAAACATAGCGTTGGCGCAAAATGCCGGTATAGCCTGTCAACGCGGGATTATGGTGAACCGCCAGTTGGCTACGGCGGTTGCGGGAGTGAGTGCCATCGGCGAGTGCTGCGAAATAGACGGCCAAACATTCGGCCTGGTGGCGCCCTGCATGCAGCAGGCGGAGGTACTGGCGGCAAGACTGATAGGCCGTGCGGGACACGATTTTCACTGGCAGGACAGCGGCACGCGGCTGAAAGTCACCGGTATCGATCTCTTCAGCGCAGGGCAAATTCAGGCTGCCCCGGAGGATGAAAGCTGGTGTTCGCTGGACCCTCTCACCGGCCACTATCGCCGCTTGCTAATCCGCGATGGACAGCTAAACGGCGTTTTGCTGCTGGGGGACTGCGCCAGCGCGGCCACCTTCACCGATTTACTGCATACCACGCAGCCTGCGCAAGCGGGTTGGATCTTCGACCAATTCACGACGCAGCCGACGGCTGCAGGAACGCAAACCATGACAAAATCAACATTAGCGGTGGTGGGACACGGTATGGTCGGCCACCATTTTCTTGAGCAATGCGTCAGTCGCAACCTGCATTTGCAGTATCAGATTGTGGTCTTTGGCGATGAGCGTTACGCCGCCTACGATCGGGTGCATTTATCCGAGTACTTTGCCGGGCGCAGCGCGGATTCGCTGTCGTTGGTCGCCGGGGATTTCTTTGCTGAGCACGGCATTGAACTGCGTCTGTCGCAGGCGGTAATCGATATCGATGTTGATGCCCACCTGATCCGCGATGCCGAGGGGCACGAACTGCACTGGGACAAACTGGTACTGGCAACCGGCTCCTATCCGTTTGTGCCGCCGATTCCCGGTAACGATCTGCCGGGCTGCTTTGTATACCGTACTCTGGATGATTTAGATGCCATCGCCGCGCGGGCGAAAACGGCCACTCGCGGCGTGGTGATTGGCGGCGGGCTGCTGGGGCTAGAGGCGGCGAATGCGCTACGCCAGTTGGGGCTTGCCACGGAAGTGGTTGAGTTTGCCCCTAATCTGATGGCGGTTCAGCTCGATAACGGCGGAGCGGCGATGCTGCGGGAGAAGATTGTTGATTTAGGCGTCGGCGTACACACCAGCAAAGCCACGACCGCCATTACGCCAACAGCCGAAGGGTTGACGCTGAGCTTTGCCGACGGCAGCACTCTGGACACCGACATGGTGGTGTTCTCCGCGGGCATCCGCCCACAGGACGCGCTGGCCCGCAGCGCCGGTATTCGCCTTGGCGAGCGCGGCGGTATCGCGGTGGATAACCAATGTCAGACTTCCGCTGCGGATATTTTCGCTATCGGTGAATGCGCGGTGTGGGATAACAAAATCTACGGTCTGGTGGCTCCGGGTTACCAGATGGCGCGCGTCGTGGCGGCAACACTTGCTGGTGAAGAGAGCGCGTTTACCGGGGCGGACATGAGTACCAAGCTCAAACTGCTGGGCGTCGATGTGGCCTCCTTTGGCGATGCGCAGGGGCGAACCGTCGGCAGCCAGAGCTATCAGTGGATCCATGGTCCAGAGCAGGTTTATAAAAAAATCGTGGTCAGCGCCGATGGAAAAACGCTATTAGGCGGCGTGCTGGTGGGGGATGCGAGCGACTACGCCACGCTGCTGCAAATGATGCTGAACGAGATGGCGCTGCCGTCACGCCCTGAATCGCTCATTCTGCCGGTGATGGAAGGTAGCGCACCGAAAGCATTGGGCGTTGCCGCCTTGCCGGATAGCGCACAGATTTGCTCATGCCATAACGTCAGTAAAGGGGATATTTGCCAGGCCGTGAGCACCGGTGCAACCAGTATTGGCGCGATTAAAAGCTGCACCAAAGCGGCGACCGGCTGCGGTGGCTGTAGCGCACTGGTGAAACAGGTGATGGAGTATCAGTTGGAACAGCAGGGCGTGGAAGTGAAAAAGGATATTTGCGAACACTTCCCGTACTCACGCCAGGAGATTTACCACCTCGTGCGGGTCAACCGCATTCATACCTTTGAACAGCTGATTCAGCGCTATGGCCACGGTGACGGTTGTGAAATCTGTAAACCGCTGGTCGGTTCGGTGCTGGCATCGTGCTGGAATGAATACCTGCTTAAGCCCGCGCACCTGCCGCTCCAGGACACCAACGACCGCTATTTTGCCAATATCCAGAAAGACGGCACCTACTCGATTGTGCCACGGATGCCGGCGGGAGAAGTGACGCCGGACGGGCTGATTGCGATTGGCCATATTGCCAAACGCTACGCGCTGTACAGCAAAATTACCGGCGGTCAGCGCATCGACCTCTTCGGGGCGCGGCTGGAACAGCTGCCGGATATCTGGCGCGAGCTACTGGCGGCGGGATTTGAAACCGGCCATGCGTATGGCAAATCACTGCGGACGGTAAAATCCTGCGTCGGCTCAACCTGGTGCCGCTACGGCGTGCAGGACTCCACCGGGCTGGCGGTTACCCTTGAACACCGTTACAAAGGGCTGCGCGCGCCGCACAAAATCAAAATGGCGGTCTCGGGTTGTACCCGCGAATGTGCTGAAGCGCAGAGTAAAGACGTTGGGGTTATTGCCACCGACAAGGGGTGGAACCTCTATTTGTGCGGTAACGGTGGCATGAAGCCGCGTCATGGCGATTTGTTTGCTAGCGATCTCGACGACGCGGCCTTGCTGCGCACCATCGACCGCTTCCTGATGTTTTATATCCGTACCGCCGATCGCCTCCAGCGCACCAGCACCTGGATGGATAATCTCGAAGGGGGGCTGGAGTATCTGAGAAGCGTGATCCTCGATGATTCACTGGGGATTGGCGAAGAGCTGGAGCAGGAGATGGCGCGGGTTATCGACAGCTATCAGTGTGAATGGCAGACCACGCTTAATGACCCGCAGCGGTTAGCGTTGTTCCGCTCGTTTGTGAATAGCGACAGCCCGGATGAGGCCGTGGTGCGCCAGCCGGTACGGGGGCAATTGCAGCTTGCGCCAGTGGCTGAGCTGCCTGTGCTTGCCGCAAGCAATAAACCGTGGCAAGTCGTCTGCTCCGTCGAAGCAATCCCGCCGCAGGCCGGCATTGGTGCCCGTCTTGGGGAGATGCAAATCGCGCTGTTTCGCTTGAATGACAAAGTCTATGCGCTGGATAACCAGGAGCCGGGTAGCCAGGCCAATGTGCTGTCGCGTGGGCTTTTGGGTGATGCTGGCGGTGAGCCGATGGTTATCTCGCCGCTGTATAAACAGCGTATTCGTCTGCGCGATGGCCGCTCATGCGAGAGCGGCGAGCCAATGGTACGGGCGTGGCCGGTGAAGATTGAAGACGGCAAAGTGTGGGTGGGCAACCAGGCGCTGGTGATGCGCGCGGAGGCATCATGACGCAAACCCGAACCACTTGCCCGTATTGCGGCGTTGGCTGCGGGGTATTGGCAAGCGTGCGTGACGGCGAGGTCAGCGTGCAGGGCGATGACGCGCATCCGGCCAACGTTGGGCGGCTGTGTGTGAAAGGGGCATCACTTGCTGAAACCATCGGTTTGACCGGACGCCTGCTGCATCCGCAGCTTGATGGCCAACCGGTCAGGTGGCCACAGGCGCTTGGTGCAGCGGGTGACCGCCTGCGAGCAATTATCGCTGAACATGGCCCGCAGGCGGTGGCATTTTACGCCTCCGGCCAGCTATTAACGGAAGATTACTACGCGGCCAACAAGCTGATGAAGGGCTTTATCGGCGCGGGGAACATCGATACCAATTCACGGCTGTGCATGTCATCGGCGGTCATCGGCTACAAGCGGGCGTTTGGCGCGGATGTGGTGCCGTGTAGCTATGAAGATGTTGAATGCAGCGATTTGGTGGTGCTGGTGGGATCGAACGCCGCCTGGGCGCATCCGGTACTGTATCAACGGCTGGTACAGGCAAAACAGCGTAATCCGCAGATGAAAGTGGTGGTGATAGACCCACGGCGTACAGCGACCTGCGATATCGCGGACCGCCATTTGGCGATCGCGCCAGGGACGGATGCGGGGCTATTTGTCGGCCTGCTCCAGACAATAGCGGAAACCGGCAACGTGGACACAGGCTTCACTGATGCTGACGCCGCGCTGGAGCTGGCTGCGGGCTGGACGGTGACAAACGTTGCCGATTTTTGCGGTCTATCGGTCGCTGACGTGCAGGCGTTTTACCTGGATTTCATTACCGCACCACGCGCTATTACGCTCTACACCATGGGCATTAATCAGTCGTCCAGCGGCAGCGACAAATGCAACGCTATTATTAACGTTCATCTGGCGAGCGGGAAATTCGGCCGTGCGGGCTGCGGGCCATTTTCGCTGACCGGACAGCCAAATGCCATGGGGGGCCGTGAGGTCGGTGGCCTGGCGACGATGTTGGCGGCACATATGAATTTTGAGCCTGCGGACCTTGCGCGGGTGGCGCGCTTTTGGGGTACCGAACGGCTGGCGCAGACGCCGGGTCTGATGGCGGTGGATCTGTTTAGCGCCATCGGGCGCGGTGAGGTGAAAGCCGTATGGATTATGGGCACCAATCCGGCGGTATCGTTGCCGGACAGTCACGCAGTGAGCCGGGCACTGGCGGCGTGCCCGCTGGTTATCGTCTCCGAGGTGGCGGCAGATACCGATACCTCGCGCTATGCGCACATTCGGTTTCCGGCGCTGGGGTGGGGGGAGAAAAACGGTACCGTCACTAACTCCGAGCGGCGAATCTCGCGGCAACGGGCGTTTCTCCCGGCCCCTGGGGAGGCAAGGGCTGACTGGTGGATCATCGCCCAGGTGGCAAAACAGCTCGGCTTTGCCGCTGCCTTTGACTGGCAGCATCCGCATGAGGTGTTTAGCGAGCATGCGGCGCTTTCCGGCTATGAGAATGATGGCCAGCGGGCATTTGATATCAGCGGATTGTCTGAACTGACACGTCAACAGTGGGATGCCCTGGAACCGATACGTTGGCCGGTCAGCCGAGGTCACAACAAGTGGGACCTGAATCGCGGCTGGCGCGGCGATGGGCAACTGAGGATGGTGCCGGTTGCCCCGCAGGGAATGCAGGCGCACGCCGAGCCGCTTTATCCTCTTATCCTCAACAGCGGACGTATTCGTGACCAGTGGCATACCATGACCCGCACCGGAGATGTGCCGCGTCTGATGCAGCATATTGCCCAGCCCATCGCTGAGATAGCACCTCAGGACGCCGCCCGTTTTGGTCTGCATAGCGATGCATTGGCGCGGATCAGTTCTCCGCGTGGGGTGATGGTCGCACGGGTTGTGGTGAGTGACAGCCAGCGTCCTGGCTCTCTCTTTACACCGATGCACTGGAATGACTGCTTTGCCCGGCAGGGGAAAATCAATAACCTGGTGGATGCGGTAGTTGATCCGCATTCCGGGCAGCCTGAAAGCAAGCAGACGGCGGTACGCATCGCGGCGTGGCAACCACGCTGGCAGGGCGAGCTTTACTCCCGTACGCCAGTAAACTTACCGACGCATCTGCACTGGTGGCGTAAGGCCGTACCGGGGCTGCATCATCTGACGGTGTGCGGCGACAGCCTTATTCAAACGGAGTTGTTGGCCTTATGTCAGCATCACGGCTGGCAGATTCAGGTTGCCAGCCTCGGAGAGACGTGGCACCTGTTAGCGTGGCATCAGGGACAACTGATGTTGGGCTTCTGGAGTAGCCGGGCGCTGCCGGAGGTTGATGCATCGCTTATCGTGCGCGCGTTTAGCGATGCGCCGCAGACGCTGATGGCGCGTCACGCGCTCCTCGGGGGGCGGGATCTGGCGCGGCCCGCGGTCGGAAAAATTGTTTGCAGCTGTTTCAGCGTGGGTGAAAAAACCATCATTGAAGCGATTGAGAAACAGGGCTGTTCGACGCCGGGAGAGCTCGGCAAAATGCTTAAGTGCGGCACCAACTGCGGTTCGTGTATTCCCGAACTCAAAGCGCTGCTGGTCTGCGCTGAACGGAAGGTGATGATTTCATAACCATTCAGTCTATTCCTGGAATGCGGCGCGAAGGCTGAAGGTGGCGGCCAAAAGGGCTAAACTAAGACCGCTAGGGTTGGCGATTTCCGACCCTCTTTTTTAGTTGGCTATGAGGTTGTGGTGGTGGCTTTACGTTTTTACTCGTCATGTTTGGTGTTGGTGATACTGGCTAGCGGCAGCGCACGTGCGCGATCGTCGTTTATCGAAGAGGCGGAGCATCCCTTTGATACGCTGCCGGATCTCAGCATTGCGCCGGAAAATCATGATGCGGAAAAACAGCTGGCGGAAATGGTGAAATCTTTCGGCGAAGCGAGCATGACCGACAATGGCCTTGATACCGGTGAGCAGGCGCGGCTTTTTGCACTCACTCAGCTACAGGAACGTATCAACGGCCAGATGAACCAGCAGCTGGAAAGCTGGTTATCTCCGTGGGGCAATACCAATATTCAGTTATTAGTTGATGAGCAGGGCAAACTGACCGGCAGCCACGGCAGCTGGTTTGTCCCTTTGCAGGATAACAGCCGCTACCTGACCTGGAGCCAGTTTGGCGTCACCCAGCAGGATGATGGCCTGGTGGGTAATCTTGGCGTCGGACAGCGTTGGGTGGCAGGGCACTGGCTGCTGGGTTACAACACGTTCTATGACAGCCTGTTGGATGAAAATCTTAATCGCGGCGGCGTCGGGGCAGAAGCCTGGGGCGAGAATCTGCGCTTTTCCGCGAACTACTACCACCCGCTGCGCGAGTGGCAAAATACCGGCACTACGCTGCAACAGCGTATGGCGCGCGGCTACGACGTGACTGCGCAGGCGTGGATCCCCGCTTATAACCACATTAATACCAGCCTGAGCGTTGAGCAGTATTTCGGCGATAGTGTCGATCTGTTCCGTACCGGCACCGGTTACCACAACCCGGTGGCGGTTTCATTGGGCCTGAACTATACCCCGGTTCCGCTTCTGACCTTTAGCGCTCAGCACAAGCAGGGAGAGAGCGGGGTGAACCAGAACAATCTGGGGATGAAGGTGAACTATCGGTTTGGCGTGCCGCTCAAGAAACAGCTTGCCGCCGATGAAGTTGCGCAGACACGGACGCTGCGCGGCAGCCGCTATGACGCGCCGGAGCGTAATAATCTGCCGGTGATGGAGTATCGTCAGCGTAAGAGCCTGACGGTGTACCTGGCGACGCCGCCGTGGAACCTGACCAGTTATGAAACCGTAGAGCTAAAACTTCAGGTGCGTGACGAATACGGCGTCAAAGCGGTGACCTGGCAGGGTGATACGACCGCGCTGAGCCTGACGCCACCGGCATCGAATAATGGCACCGACGGCTGGAGTATTATTATGCCCGCGTGGGATTACAGTGAAGGGGCCAGTAACACCTGGCATCTGTCGGTTATCGTCGAAGATAAGAAGGGCCAGCGCGTCACCTCCAATGAGATAACGCTGGCATTGACCGAGCCGGTCGTCAGCTTTGCGCCGATGAACTACGGCTGGTCGGGTACCACGCCTTAATTGTGCGTGACGAAGTCCCTGTCACGACAATTATGCGGCGTGCGGTTTAGAAAATACGATCCTGATGGACCCAAACTGCCGCTTCCACGCGGGATTTCAGCTTCATTTTCTTCAACATATGCTTGACGTGAACTTTCACGGTGCTCTCCGTGATGTCGAGACGTCGGGCAATCATCTTGTTTGGCAGACCCTGGGCGATAAGCTTCAGAATATCGCGCTCGCGCGGAGTGAGCTGGTTGATATCACGGTCGGAGGTGGCGCGGTTTGCGCGTAGGCTGGCGGCCAGCACCGGTGTTAACGCTTCGCTCAGCACCATTTCGCCGGCGGCAGCCTGTTGCAGGGCTTTTAGCAGATCTTCCGGCTCCATGTCTTTTAACAGATAGCCGTCCGCGCCGCGTTTCAGGGCGGTGACCACATCTTCTTCATGGTTCGACACGCTAAACACAACCACGCGGCCTGAGAGTGATTTTTCACGCAGCTTATCGAGGGTTTCCAGACCGTTCATGCCGGGCATGTTGAGGTCAAGCAGGATCAGGTCTGGATCGAGCGCTTCTGCCAGCTCAATACCTTGCTCACCGTTGCTGGCTTCGCCCACGACCTGAATATCCGATGCCATACTGACCAGCTGTTTTACGCCGGTACGCAGCATGGGATGATCGTCAATTAGCAGGATAGTAGCCCGTTCCTGATTACTCATGGATTTCTCCTTGGGGAGTTGAAAGCGATTTTTCGGGGACAAACGTAACCGCGACTTCAGTACCGCCGCTTTCACGGCGACGAACCTGGCAATCGCCGCGCAGGCTCTGTGCGCGGTCACGCATAATAATAAGGCCATAATGATTACTGCGCTCGGCGTGCAGCGGGACGCCGCAGCCGTTATCCGTCACCACGATTTTTACCTGGTTGCCTTGCTGGGTAACGCCCACTGTCACTTCTGTCGCCTGCGAGTGTTTTAAGGCGTTACTGAGTGCTTCACGGACAATTTGCAGAACGTGAATCGCCTGATGTGAAGGGACGTAGCGTGGTGGTAGCTGGTAATCGAGTTGAACCGGGAAGCCAAAGTGACCGCTGTACTCTTTGCAGCTGGATTCCAGCGCCGGACGCAGCCCGGACTCGGTCAATTTCAGGCGGAAAGTCGTCAACAGTTCGCGCAGCTGCGCCCAGGATGAATTGAGCTCGTTGCGCACCTGGCCCAACAGCTCGCGACTCTCTGGCGATGACTGCTCGTTTTGCATCATCTGCAGACAGCTCACCTGCATTTTCATGCAGGACAGCGATTGGGCGATAGAATCGTGCAGCTCGCGCGCAATGGTCGCACGCTCTTCCATAACAATCAGCTGCTGCTGGCGTTCGAGCTGCTTATCCAGCGCCAGCGTCGAGGTTAACTGTTCCAGCAGCGTATCGACCAGCTGCTGCTGATCGTGACTCAGCTCGCGACCGTGCGGTAGCGTAGCGAGCAAAATACCGTATTGATTACGTGGGTCGGTGAGACGCCATTTTAGCGTGACGCCATCAGGTGCTGACATATCAACATCGCGCGGGCAGAGATAGCACCCTTTATCGTCGCACTCCCAGCCGGAATGGCAGCTAAATTCCTGATGGTTTTCTTCGTCTTCAATGTCGTAAACCCGCACTTCAATCTCACGTAGCGGGGTCAGTTCTTGCAGGCCGTTGAGCACCGGTGAAATACGTTCGCACAGCGGAATGCTGGAATGCAGGCGGCGGTTGGCCTGCCATAAGAAGGAGAGGATGGCATTTTTCTGCTCAAGCCCGGCGGTTTTCTCCTGGACGCGTTTTTCCAGTGAGGCGTAGCTTTCTGCAAGCTCAGCGGACATGTTATTGAGCGCCATGCCGAGCGTCGCCATCTCATTGCGGCCGCTGATTTGCGCACGGTAGGTAAAATCACGATGGCTGATCGCTTCCGCCATGCGCAGCAGCTGGCGCCAAGGGTGAAGCAGACGCGTCCGTAACCAGAAAACGGTGAAGATAAACAGCAGGCCCATGAACACGGCCATCAGCCGGTGCATCCACACCACGTGGGCGATACGCTCCTCGGTGGTGTGATCGAAGACGGTAACCAATTGGTTGATACGGTCAACGAAGCCGGTTAAATCGTTGACGACAGCGTTTTGTGTCTGCGCATGACGAATATCCGGCGCTAGATAGTTAAGCCAGTATTGTTGCAATGAGGCCAGCTGCTTTACCTGTCCGTCGCGTTCGGCGGCCAGCTGCAATTCAGGGCTGAATACGGTTTGCTGCATTTCATCAAACAGTGCCTGATCGCTCTCTTTCACCGGGATTGCCGCCAACAGGCGGTAGCTCTGCATACGCAGTGAGCCGGCCTGGTTAATGGCGTGCGCGCTACCCTGTACGCCGTTGACCAGGCGTGCGGAAACCATCATGCTCGCCACCCCGATGAGGGTAGACAGCAGGACGATCAGTGCCAGTTGATTCACTAGCGTGAGTGGTGTAAAAAAACGTTTAAACATGCTTCGATGTGGCTCCTGGCGGAAGACTTTCCGGCGAGTGGCGGTATTTTCGTCTATCGCCTGGAGTATACCCATACCCCTAAAGAGTTACTCCCTTATTTCCATATTAGTAAAGTTAGTGGGAAGGATGGGGTAGCAGCATAACAGCCACGTGAAAAAACAGGTTTTTTTCTGCGTAAAAAGCTACCCACAAAGGGTGATGGCGTTTTTTTGCTCAGCATATGGCCAACTTTTCCTTTGATTTATATCAACTTACCGCGCGGTGTAAACCCTAATGTGGCAGGGGTTGATATTAATAATCAGAGGTGTCTATGAGTCACTCCACTGCCCCCGAAAGGGCAACCGGCGCTGTCATTACCGACTGGCGTCCGGAAGATCCGGCGTTCTGGCAAGAGCGCGGTCACCGCGTCGCGAGCCGGAACCTGTGGATTTCAGTACCGTGTTTACTGTTAGCATTTTGCGTATGGATGTTGTTCAGTGCCGTTGCCGTTAATTTACCTAAAGTAGGCTTCCAGTTTACCACCGACCAGCTTTTCATGTTGACGGCACTGCCGGGCTTATCAGGGGCACTTCTGCGAGTTCCTTACGCATTTATGGTGCCAATTTTTGGCGGACGCCGCTGGACGGCATTCAGCACCGGGATCATGATTATTCCGTGCGTATGGCTCGGTTTTGCGGTGCAGGATCCTACCACGCCGTTTAGCGTATTTATGATCATCGCGCTGCTGTGCGGCTTCGCGGGGGCGAACTTTGCGTCCAGCATGGCGAACATTAGCTTCTTCTTCCCGAAAGCGAAGCAGGGCGGCGCGCTCGGTATCAACGGCGGCCTCGGCAACATGGGCGTGAGCGTGATGCAGCTGGTTGCGCCGCTGGTTGTTGGCATGTCCATCTTCGCTATCTTCGGTGGCACCGGCGTTGCTCAACCGGACGGCTCAACGCTGTTCCTCGAAAACGCGGCCTGGATTTGGGTGCCGTTCCTGATCGTCCTCACCTTCGCGGCCTGGTTTGGCATGAACGACCTGTCTGCGTCGAAAGCGTCCCTGAGTGAGCAGCTGCCGGTACTGAAGCGGGGTCATCTGTGGATCATGGCGGTGCTGTACCTGGCGACCTTCGGCTCGTTCATCGGCTTCTCCGCCGGGTTTGCGATGCTGTCCAAAACCCAGTTCCCGGATATCAATATTCTGCACTTTGCCTTCTTCGGCCCGTTCATCGGTGCGCTGGCGCGTTCTCTCGGAGGCGGTATTTCCGACCGTCTGGGCGGGACTCGCGTGACGCTGATAAACTTCATCGCGATGGCTATTTTCTCGGCACTGTTGTTCCTGACTCTACCAACCAACGGCCAGGGCGGAAACTTCGCGGCATTCTTTACGGTGTTCATGGGCCTGTTCGTGACGGCCGGGCTAGGTAGCGCATCCACCTTCCAGATGATCTCCGTTATCTTCCGTAAATTGACCATGGATCGCGTGAAAGCGCAGGGTGGCAGCGAAGAACATGCTCTGCGTGAAGCGGCAACGGATACGGCGGCGGCGTTGGGCTTTATCTCTGCTATTGGCGCGGTTGGCGGTTTCTTCATTCCGAAATCGTTCGGTATTTCGCTGGAAATGACCGGTTCGCCGGCTGGGGCAATGAAAGTGTTCCTCGTGTTCTATATTGTCTGCGTGGTTGTGACGTGGGCCGTTTACGGACGTAAAGCGAAAAAATAACCTGAACCGTTATTTGTGAATAAAGGCGCGAGAGTTCGCGCCTTTATTTTTGTCTACTCTTAGTTACAACATACTCTTGCCGTTTAGCTATTTGTCGGCAGCGTGCCAACCTGGGTCTGGTAGGGGATAAAAAGCCTCTACCCCTTAATACCGAGCGATGCTTTTTCTGTTACCGCCTTTATTTTGTTTTTGATAAAAACGCTTAATTTACAATGCCTTGTAAAATAAAAATATCTACCACTAAGGGGGTATTTGCATTTTCCACGCTCATTATAAAGCCCAGCCATCTTGATCGTTATCAATTCCCTCAATGTTTCAGCGCGTTACCTTCGCTGCAAATTCAGCAATGTCGACTTATCAGAGAGCCGTAAGGTTCCACACAGGAGAGACCCGATGAGTAAATTCCTGGACCGGTTTCGCTACTTTAAACAAAAGGGTGAAACATTTGCCGATGGGCACGGACAGATTCTAGATACCAACCGGGATTGGGAAGATGGATATCGCCAGCGCTGGCAGCACGATAAGGTCGTACGTTCTACGCACGGCGTTAACTGCACCGGTTCCTGCAGCTGGAAAATTTATGTCAAAAATGGTCTGGTCACCTGGGAAACCCAGCAGACAGACTACCCGCGTACCCGCCCCGATCTGCCAAACCATGAACCACGCGGCTGCCCGCGCGGTGCAAGCTATTCCTGGTACCTATACAGCGCCAACCGCCTGAAATATCCGCTGATGCGTAAACGCCTGATGAAAATGTGGCGTGAAGCGAAAAAACTGCATAGCGATCCGGTTGATGCCTGGGCGTCCATTATTGAAGATGCCGATAAAGCCAAAAGCTTTAAACAAGCGCGTGGTCGCGGCGGTTTCGTTCGCTCCTCCTGGCAGGAAGTGAATGAGCTGATTGCAGCATCTAACGTCTATACCGTGAAAACCTACGGCCCGGACCGCGTGGCGGGCTTCTCGCCAATTCCGGCGATGTCGATGGTTTCCTACGCTTCCGGTGCACGCTATCTGTCACTGATCGGCGGTACCTGCCTGAGCTTCTACGACTGGTACTGTGACTTGCCGCCAGCGTCGCCACAGACCTGGGGTGAGCAGACTGACGTACCGGAATCCGCAGACTGGTACAACTCCAGCTACATCATTGCCTGGGGTTCCAACGTTCCGCAGACGCGTACCCCGGATGCGCACTTCTTTACTGAAGTTCGCTATAAAGGTACCAAGACCGTTGCTATCACGCCGGACTACGCTGAAATTGCCAAGCTGTGCGACCTGTGGCTGGCACCGAAACAAGGTACCGATGCAGCCATGGCGCTGGCGATGGGCCACGTTATGCTGCGCGAATTCCACCTCGACAAGCCAAGCCAGTATTTCACTGACTACGTACGTCGTTACACCGACATGCCAATGCTGGTGATGCTTGAAGAGCGTGAAGGCTATTACGCCGCAGGCCGTATGCTGCGCGCCGCTGACCTCGTAGATTCTCTGGGCCAGGAAAATAACCCAGAGTGGAAAACCGTTGCGGTGAATACCGACGGCGACATGGTGGCGCCAAACGGTTCCATCGGCTTCCGCTGGGGCGAAAAAGGTAAGTGGAACCTTGAGCAGCGCGACGGTAAATCCGGTGAAGAGACCGAACTGCAGCTGAGCCTGCTCGGCAGCCAGGATGATATCGCGCAGGTGGGCTTCCCGTACTTTGGCGGCGACGGCACCGAACACTTCACCAGCGTTGAGCTGGAAAATATTCTGCTGCACAAACTGCCGGTGAAACGCCTGCAGCTGGCTGACGGTACCACCGCGCTGGTGACCACCGTTTACGATCTGACCATGGCTAACTACGGTCTGGATCGCGGTCTGAACGATGAAAACTGTGCAACCAGCTACGATGACGTGAAAGCGTACACCCCAGCCTGGGCCGAGAAAATCACCGGCGTTCCGCGTTCACAGATTATTCGTACTGCTCGTGAATTTGCTGATAACGCAGACAAAACGCACGGCCGTTCGATGATTATCGTCGGGGCGGGTCTGAACCACTGGTATCACCTCGATATGAACTATCGTGGCCTTATCAACATGCTGGTGTTCTGCGGCTGCGTCGGTCAAAGCGGCGGCGGCTGGGCACACTATGTGGGTCAGGAAAAACTGCGTCCGCAGACCGGCTGGCAGCCTCTGGCGTTTGCCCTTGACTGGCAGCGTCCGGCACGTCACATGAACAGCACCTCCTACTTCTATAACCACTCCAGCCAATGGCGCTATGAGTCAGTTACCGCGCAGGAACTGCTGTCACCGCTGGCGGATAAATCCCGTTACACCGGCCATCTGCTGGACTTCAACGTCCGTGCAGAACGTATGGGCTGGCTGCCGTCTGCACCGCAGTTAGGCACCAATCCGCTGCGTATCGCCGATGAAGCGAAGAAAGCCGGTATGACGCCGGTGGACTACACCGTGAAGGCACTGAAAGAAGGCACTATCCGCTTTGCCGCTGAGCAGCCGGAAAACGGTAAAAACCACCCGCGCAACCTGTTTATCTGGCGTTCAAACCTGCTGGGTTCTTCCGGTAAAGGCCATGAATACATGCTGAAGTACCTGCTCGGTACCGAGCACGGTATTCAGGGCGTGGATCTGGGCAAGCAGGGCGGTATGAAGCCTGAAGAAGTGGAATGGCAAGATAACGGCCTCGACGGCAAGCTGGATCTGGTGGTAACGCTGGACTTCCGTCTGTCGAGCACCTGTCTCTACTCCGATATCGTGCTGCCAACGGCGACCTGGTATGAAAAAGACGACATGAATACCTCGGATATGCATCCGTTTATTCACCCGCTGTCTGCCGCCGTTGACCCAGCCTGGGAATCGAAAAGCGACTGGGATATCTACAAAGGCATCGCCAAGAAATTCTCCGAAGTGTGCGTTGGCCACCTCGGCAAAGAAACCGACGTGGTGACGCTGCCAATTCAGCATGACTCCGCCGCCGAACTGGCGCAGCCGTTAGACGTGAAGGATTGGAAAAAAGGCGAATGCGACCTGATCCCTGGTAAAACCGCACCGCACATCATTCCGGTTGAACGTGATTATCCGGCGACCTACGAACGCTTTACCTCCATCGGCCCGCTGATGGAAAAAATCGGTAACGGCGGTAAAGGGATTGCCTGGAACACCCAGAGCGAAATGGATCTGCTGCGTAAGCTCAACTACACGAAGGCAGAGGGCCCGGCCAAAGGCCAGCCGATGCTGGATACAGCTATCGATGCTGCAGAAATGATCCTTACCCTGGCGCCGGAAACCAACGGTCAGGTGGCGGTGAAAGCTTGGGCGGCGCTGAGTGAGTTTACCGGCCGTGACCACACGCACCTGGCGCTCAATAAAGAAGACGAAAAAATTCGCTTCCGTGATATTCAAGCGCAACCACGTAAGATTATCTCTAGCCCGACCTGGTCTGGCCTGGAAGACGAACACGTCTCTTACAACGCCGGTTATACCAACGTTCATGAGCTGATCCCATGGCGTACACTGTCTGGCCGTCAGTCCCTGTATCAGGACCACCAGTGGATGCGCGACTTCGGTGAAAGCCTGTTGGTTTACCGTCCGCCGATCGATACCCGCTCGGTGAAAGAGGTGATGGGCAAGAAATCCAACGGCAACCCAGAGAAGGCGCTGAACTTCCTGACGCCGCACCAGAAATGGGGCATTCACTCTACCTACAGTGACAACCTGCTGATGCTGACCTTGGGTCGCGGTGGTCCGGTGGTGTGGATGAGTGAAGAAGATGCCAAAGAGATCGGTATTGAGGACAACGACTGGATTGAAGTCTTCAACAACAACGGTGCGCTGACCGCTCGTGCAGTCGTAAGCCAGCGCGTACCGGCCGGGATGACCATGATGTACCACGCGCAGGAACGTATCGTGAACCTGCCGGGTTCTGAAATTACCGGTCAGCGCGGCGGGATCCATAACTCGGTGACCCGTATTACGCCAAAACCGACCCATATGATCGGTGGCTATGGTCACCTGGCGTACGGCTTTAACTACTACGGCACCGTAGGTTCTAACCGTGATGAGTTCGTGGTGGTTCGTAAGATGAAGAACATTAACTGGCTGGATGGCGAAGGCAACGACCAGGTACAGGAGAGCGTAAAATGAAAATTCGTTCACAAGTCGGCATGGTGCTGAATCTCGATAAATGCATCGGCTGTCATACCTGCTCAGTCACCTGTAAAAACGTCTGGACCAGCCGTGAAGGGACCGAGTACGCGTGGTTCAACAACGTGGAAACCAAGCCGGGTACCGGCTTCCCGACCGACTGGGAAAACCAGGAAAAATGGAAGGGCGGCTGGATCCGTAAGATCAACGGAAAACTAGTGCCGCGCATGGGTAACAAAGCGCTGCTGCTGGGTAAAATCTTCGCCAACCCGCATCTGCCGGGTCTGGATGATTATTACGAGCCGTTCGATTTTGACTACCAGACGCTGCATAACGCCCCGGCTGATAGCAAAGCGCAGCCGATTGCTCGCCCGCGCTCGCTGATTACCGGCAAGCGTATGGACAAGATCACTAAAGGTCCAAACTGGGAAGACGACCTGGGCGGCGAGTTTGAGAAGCTGTCGAAAGACAAAAACTTCGAAAACATGCAGAAGGCAATGTACGGCCAGTTTGAAAACACCTTCATGATGTACATGCCTCGCCTGTGCGAACACTGCCTGAACCCGGCGTGCGTCGCGACTTGCCCGAGCGGTGCTATCTACAAGCGTGAAGAAGACGGTATTGTGCTGATCGACCAGGACAAATGCCGCGGCTGGCGTATGTGTATCACCGGCTGCCCGTACAAGAAAATCTACTTCAACTGGAAGAGCGGCAAGTCTGAGAAATGCATCTTCTGCTACCCGCGTATCGAAGCGGGTCAGCCGACCGTGTGTTCCGAGACCTGCGTAGGCCGTATTCGATACCTTGGCGTGTTGCTGTATGACGCGGATGCGATTGAAACCGCAGCCAGCACCGAGAACGAGAAAGACCTGTACCAGCGTCAGCTGGACGTGTTCCTCGATCCAAACGATCCGAAAGTCATTGAACAGGCGCAGAAAGACGGCATTCCACTGAGCGTTATCGATGCTGCACAGAAATCGCCGGTTTATAAAATGGCGATGGACTGGAAGCTGGCGCTGCCGCTGCACCCGGAATACCGTACGCTGCCAATGGTGTGGTACGTGCCGCCGCTGTCACCGATTCAGTCTGCAGCTGACGCGGGTGAATTGGGCAGTAACGGCATTCTGCCAGACGTAGAAAGCCTGCGTATCCCGGTTCAGTACCTGGCGAACCTGCTCACCGCCGGTGACACTCAGCCGGTACTGCTGGCGCTGAAACGTATGCTGGCAATGCGTCACTTCAAACGTACGGAAACCGTTGATGGCGTTATCGATACCCGTGCGCTGGAAGAGGTCGGTCTGACCGAAGCGCAGGCGCAGGAAATGTATCGCTACCTGGCGATTGCCAACTACGAAGATCGTTTCGTGGTACCAAGCAGCCATCGTGAACAGGCTCGTGAAGCGTTCCCAGAGAAAAATGGCTGCGGCTTTAGCTTCGGTGATGGCTGCCACGGTTCAGACAGCAAGTTCAACCTGTTCAACAGCCGCCGTATTGACTCGGTGGATGTGAGCAGCAAAACGGAGCCACACGCATGATTGAACTCGTGGTTGTGTCTCGTCTGCTCGAGTACCCGGATGCTGCCTTATGGCAGCATCAAGGCGAACTCTTCGACGCTCTGGCCTCGTCAGAGAAACTGGATAAAGCGGATGCCCAGGCGTTGGGCATCTTCCTGCGCGATTTAACCGCGCAGGATCCGCTGGATGCGCAGTCCGCCTACAGTGAACTGTTCGACCGCGGCCGCGCAACGTCGCTGTTACTGTTTGAACATGTGCACGGCGAATCCCGCGACCGTGGCCAGGCGATGGTGGATCTGCTCAATCAGTACGAGCAGCACGGTCTGGAACTCGACAGCCGCGAGCTGCCGGATCACCTGCCGCTGTATCTGGAATATCTGGCGCAGTTGCCGGAGAGTGAGGCGATTGGCGGTTTGCAGGATATCGCGCCAATTCTGGCATTGCTTTGCGCACGTCTGCAGCAGCGCGAAAGTGCCTATGCGGTGTTGTTCGAACAGCTGCTGAAGCTGGCGAATAGCGCGGTCGATGAAGCGAAAGTGGCGGAAAAAATTGCGGACGAAGCCCGTGATGATACGCCACAGGCGCTGGATGCGGTCTGGGAAGAAGAACAGGTCAAATTCTTTGCCGATCAGGGCTGCGGTGAGTCGGAAATCGCCAATCACCAGCGTCGTTTTGCCGGAGCCGTTGCCCCGCAATATTTGAATATCTCTAACGGAGGACAGCAATAATGCACTTCCTGAATATGTTCTTCTTCGACATTTATCCGTACATCGCGGGTTCTGTCTTCCTGATTGGCAGCTGGCTGCGCTACGATTACGGCCAGTACACCTGGCGTGCGGCATCGAGCCAGATGCTGGATCGTAAAGGAATGAACCTGGCATCTAACCTGTTCCACATCGGGATCCTGGGTATTTTCGCCGGTCACTTCCTGGGAATGCTGACACCACACTGGATGTATGAAGCGTGGCTGCCGCTGGAAGTGAAACAGAAGATGGCGATGTTTGCGGGTGGTGCGTCCGGCGTGATGTGCCTCGTCGGTGGCGTACTGTTGCTGAAACGCCGTCTGTTAAGCCCGCGCGTGCGTGCAACGACCACCGGTGCTGATATTCTGGTACTGTCGATTCTGGTTATCCAGTGTGCGCTGGGGCTGTTGACCATTCCGTTCTCTGCCCAGCATATGGACGGTAGCGAAATGATGAAACTGGTGAATTGGGCTCAGTCCGTGGTGACCTTCCACGGTGGCGCATCGCAGTATCTGGACGGCGTAGCGTTTATCTTCCGTATGCACCTGGTGCTTGGGATGACGCTGTTCCTGCTGTTCCCGTTCTCGCGTCTGGTTCACATCTGGAGCGTGCCGGTCGAATATCTGACCCGTAAATACCAGATTGTTCGCGCGCGTCACTAATAGCTCGCTGTTATCGACAAAACCCTGCTTAGGCAGGGTTTTTTTATGGATGAGAGAAATGATTGTGTCCCATCAAAACACGAGGAGACGGTGTTGTATTTAATACGGGTCTTCATTTCGGTTTTCAGGGCATGCTGTAGTGTTAAGAAAGGTATTTATTGTTATGTGCGCGCTGCTGGGATTTTCTCTCACCGTGAGCAGTCAGGCAAAAAGCACGGCTGTTTCGGATAACCAAATTAAGCAGCGTATCATTGAAGAGTCGATTGCGGCATATCCCGGAAATTGCCCGTGCCCCTTTAACGCGATGCGTAATGGTCGCGCCTGCGGTGGCCGAAGTGCCTGGAGCCGGAAAGGGGGATATGCACCTATTTGCTACAGCCGTGAGGTGACAACCGAAATGGTGAAGCAGTGGCGTGAGGCTAATGCGACCTGATTGAGCTCAAAGCGAACTGTAGTCGACGCATGGACAGAACATGAGTGATTCGTATTGATTGGAATGACGTGCTTTCTGGAAGTGATGGTGGTGGGGGAAGGATTCGAACCTTCGAAGTCGATGACGGCAGATTTACAGTCTGCTCCCTTTGGCCGCTCGGGAACCCCACCAGGGGCAATTCAAATTGTGATAAATCTTAGAGATGGTGGTGGGGGAAGGATTCGAACCTTCGAAGTCGATGACGGCAGATTTACAGTCTGCTCCCTTTGGCCGCTCGGGAACCCCACCACGGGGTATTGCTAGGTTTTACTGGCCTGCTCCCTTACTCGGGAAGCGGGGCGCATCATATCAAATGACGCGCCGCTGTAAAGTATTCCTTTATCGAAAACGAACTGTTTGCGTACTTTTCATCCGTAACGGATTAAAGCTAATCAATTCATTTCGCTAGCGATTAAAGAATAATCGTCCGGTTGCCGTAAACGAAGACACGTTGGGCAAGCACCTGATAAAGCGCACGGCTCAGTACGTTTTTCTCGACGTCACGCCCTGCACGCATCATATCTTCCGCAGTATAGGTGTGATCGACGTGAATAACGTCCTGCATAATGATTGGACCTTCATCCAGATTATCGTTCACGTAGTGGGCGGTAGCACCGACAATCTTCACACCGCGCTCGTAAGCCTGATGGTAAGGACGCGCGCCAATAAATGCAGGCAGGAACGAGTGATGAATGTTGATAATTTTGTTCGGGAAGCGGCTGACAAATTCTGGCGTCAGGACGCGCATATATTTAGCCAACACGACATAATCAGGATCATGTGCTTCGATAGCATCGGCCATCAGCTTATCGTGATCTTCACGTGCCAGGCCTTCGTGGCTGACCAGTTGGAAAGGAATGTCAAAGCGTTCAACCAGCGTGCGCAGGGTTTCATGGTTGCCGATCACTGCAGCGATTTCCACGTCCAGGCCGCCATAGTTGGCTTTCATCAGCAGGTCGCCCAGGCAGTGGGCTTCCTTGGTTACCAGAATCACGATGCGGCGACGGCCGGCTGGGTTCAGTTCACGAACGGAACCTTCCGGCAGGGCGCTGTCTAAATCCGCAAGCAGGGTTGTGTCGTTGAAGATCCCTTCAAGCTCGGTACGCATAAAGAAGCGACCGGTGCGGTGATCGACAAATTCATTGTTCTGCACGATGTTAAGTTCATGCTTGTAGCAAATGTTGGTAATACGCGCGATCAGACCTTTTTGGTCAGGACAGATAGTGCGCAGAACTTTTCGTTGAATGGAGTGCATTGCCGGGTAAATCCTGTTGATGATGTTTGCGAAGCTGTTATCGGGTCTATTGCCCGCAGCATTTTTTAAATTTCTTACCTGAGCCGCATGGGCAGGCATCGTTTCTGCCAATGACTGGCCGTGTACCGTCTATATAGTACCATTGCCCGTTTTCTTTTAAGAATCGTGAACGCTCAATGATGGCGCCGTTCTTGTTATTTTCACTAAAGCGGGCAACAAAACTGACGAAGCCTTCATCAGGATTGCGGCCTTCCTCGGCGGCGAAAACGGTCAGTCCAAGCCATTGGGTATGGGCAAAACCCTTTTGAATATCGTCGCGGAAAGCACCAGCCTGACAGGATGCATGCCAGGTTCTGACCAGATAATCTGCATCTTTCATGACGAAGGCGCAATAGCGGGAACGCATAAGGTGTGACGGGTCTGGAGCACATTCGTTACCGGACAGATAACGCTGACAACATAGGCTATACTCGAGAGCGCTGCCACATGGGCAAAGTTCTGACAAAGATGTCTCCCTGAATCGACAGAGTAATGGCGAAATCACGCCTGATAGCACTATGGTAACCGAGCGCTGGCAATGATGCCACGCCAGAAGCAAGAGGACGTTCATCGGGAATAATGAGAAAAATCAAAATTGGCCTGGCGTTAGGTTCAGGGGCAGCGCGAGGCTGGTCGCATATTGGCGTCATTAAAGCGCTACAAAAGATGGGCATTGAGATTGATATTGTCGCGGGGTGTTCTATCGGTTCACTGGTTGGCGCGGCCTATGCCAGTAATCGTCTTCCCGAGCTGGAGCAGTGGGTCTGCTCCTTTAGCTATTGGGATGTTCTGCGGTTAATGGATCTTTCCTGGCGTCGCGGCGGGCTGCTGCGCGGTGAGCGGGTGTTTAATCACTATCGGCAGATTATGCCAAACGAGATGATTGAACACTGTGAGCGGCGTTTTGCGGCGGTCGCAACGAATCTCAGTACTGGCCGTGAACTGTGGTTTACCGAAGGCGATCTGCATATGGCGGTGCGAGCCTCTTGCAGCATTCCTGGTTTAATGGCACCGGTTCAGCATAATGGTTATTGGCTAGTGGATGGTGCGGTGGTCAATCCGGTACCGGTCTCGCTAACACGTGCGCTGGGAGCCGACATTGTGATTGCTGTCGATTTGCAACATGACGCACATCTTATGCAGCAGGATCTCCTGTCCGCCAATATTCAGCCTGATGTTGGAATAAATGAGTCCGAGGATGAGCTATCATGGCGTGAGCGTCTGCGTTCTCGCCTGGGGCGAGTGGCTGCCCGTCGTTCGGTCGTTGCACCGACGGCGATGGAAATTATGACGACCTCGATTCAGGTGCTGGAAAATCGGCTTAAGCGTAACCGTATGGCGGGCGATCCGCCGGATATCCTCTTACAACCGTTTTGCCCCCAGATATCTACTCTGGATTTTCATCGAGCTTCGTCTGCGATAGCCGCCGGTCAACAAGCGGTTGAAAAAAAGACAGATGAGCTTTTACCTTTAGTGAGAAGTTCCACTTAAGGTTTTTTTCGACTACTTCAGCAAATTCTGAAAGGCGATTATCACAATAGCATGCCACTATTTACTTATCGTCGGGCAGGGGAGACATCATGACGCAGCCGTTGGCGGGAAAACAGATTTTAATTGTTGAAGACGAACCCGTTTTCCGCTCACTTATGGATTCATGGCTTTCGTCACTTGGCGCGAGCACCCTTCTGGCCCAGGACGGCGTCGATGCGTTAACGCAGATGGCGAGCCAGAAACCCGATCTGATGATTTGCGACCTGGCGATGCCGCGTATGAACGGGTTGCAGCTGGTTGAGCATCTGCGTAATGCTGGTGATACGTTGCCTATCCTTATCATTTCTGCGACGGAAAATATGGCTGATATTGCCAAAGCGCTGCGTCTTGGCGTTCAGGACGTATTATTAAAACCTGTCAAAGATTTGAATCGTCTGCGTGAAACCGTGCTGGCCTGCCTTTATCCTAATATGTTTAATTCCCGCGTCGAAGAAGAAGAGCGGCTATTTGAAGATTGGGATGCGCTGGTTAACAATCCCGCAGCAGCAGCCAAGTTGCTGCAAGAGTTACAGCCGCCGGTACAGCAACAAATATCACATTGTCGGATAAATTATCGCCAGCTTATGGCCGTTGATGCGCCAGGACTGGTTTTGGATATTGCCCCATTATCAGAACACGATTTAGCATTTTATTGTCTTGATGTTACCCGGGCGGGAGATAATGGGGTATTAGCCGCTCTATTACTGCGGGTACTATTTAATGGTTTGCTGCAAGAGCAACTTTCGCATCAAGGCCAACGACTACCAGAATTAGGGAGTCTGTTAAAACAGGTTAATCAGTTGCTGCGGCAAGCTAACCTTCCCGGGCAGTTCCCGTTACTTGTCGGTTATTATCACAGCGGTTTAAAAAACCTCATTTTGGTATCTGCTGGGCTGAACGGGACATTAAATACCGGTGACCATCAAATTCAAATAAGTAATGGCGTGCCGCTCGGTACGTTAGGAAACGCTTATCTCAACCAAATAAGTCAGCGCTGTACTTCATGGCAGTGTCAGGTTTGGGGAAATGGTGGCCGTTTACGCCTAATGTTGTCTGCGGAATGAGCAAACGCATTTTTTTATAGGGATAGCTTTAACGGCTTATCTGCCGTGGTGATACTATCTGCAAATTGATGTGGATATACTCGTCATGCTTCAGCTTGCTGGTGTGTTGACCCGAGCCATTATCATCGTTGGCATGTTAAACGAGGTATTCGGTGAATTGGGAAGCGCTCCTCCTTCAGCTCAATGTCTTCGACTACGAGTATAAATCTTAATTCGAGGTCAACGTGTCCTTTTCAGAGCAGCCTCATGAGGTTGTAATGATATACTCGATGCGTACTTAATTAACGAGCAAGTTCAAAGTTTGAACAGTTCAGGAGATTTGAATGGCTGCCCTAAATTCGAAAGTAACAAAGGCTGTAATCCCGGTTGCGGGATTAGGGACGAGGATGTTACCGGCGACAAAAGCAATTCCTAAGGAAATGCTGCCGCTGGTAGATAAGCCTTTAATTCAGTATGTCGTGAACGAGTGTATTGCCGCTGGTATCACTGAAATTGTACTGGTTACCCATTCTTCCAAGAATTCCATCGAAAACCACTTTGATACCAGCTTTGAGCTTGAAGCCATGCTGGAGAAGCGCGTTAAACGTCAGCTTCTGGAAGAAGTACAGTCTATCTGTCCGCCGCACGTCACCATCATGCAGGTACGTCAGGGGCTGGCTAAAGGGCTGGGACATGCAGTCCTGTGTGCGCATCCGGTTGTTGGCGATGAGCCAGTCGCAGTCATCCTGCCAGACGTGATTCTTGATGAATATGAATCCGATCTGAGCCGTGATAACCTGGCTGAAATGATCGCGCGATATGATGAAACGGGCGCCAGCCAGATCATGGTTGAGCCGGTTGCTGATGTGACCGCATATGGGGTTGTTGATTGCAAGGGCGCCACCCTGAACCCAGGCGACAGCGTACCGATGGTTGGCGTGGTTGAGAAACCAAAGGCTGACGCGGCGCCATCGAATCTCGCCGTTGTGGGTCGCTATGTACTGAGTGCAGAAATTTGGCCTCTGCTGGCCAAAACTCCTCCGGGTGCCGGTGATGAAATCCAGTTGACTGACGCTATCGATATGCTCATCGAAAAAGAGACTGTTGAAGCGTACCACATGAAAGGCAAGAGCCATGACTGCGGTAATAAGCTGGGGTATATGCAGGCGTTTGTGGAATACGGTATCCGCCACAATACGCTGGGTGAAGATTTCAAAGCCTGGCTGCAAGATACTCTGGGCATCGCAAAGTAATTTTGTGATGGCGACTAAAACCGGGGAAACCCGGTTTTTTTATATCTTAATAACGGCTATGGATAAAAAATGTACTCGCCAGGGTGGGGGCGTTATCACGAGACAGGGATCGTTCAGATATAAAAAATCCCGCCGAAGCGGGACTTTCGCGAAGCGTTAGGATTAATCCTTGATCAGGAAATCGTCCAGAGATTTACCCTGTTCGTCCATCGCTTTTTTGATTACTGCTGGGGTACGGCCCTGGCCGGTCCAGGTTTTGGTTTCGCCGTTTTCGTCAACGTAGCTATATTTAGCCGGACGTGCAGCGCGTTTAGCTTTGGTGCCAGTTTTAGCAGCAGCCATGCTATTCAGCAGTTCGTTCGGATCAATACCGTCAGCAATCAGCATTTCGCGATATTGTTGCAGTTTACGAGTGCGTTCTTCGATTTCTGCAGCTGCAGCGTTATCTTCTTCGCGGCGTTCGTTAACAACAACTTCTAATTTTTCCAGCATTTCTTCAAGCGTTTCAAGGGTGCATTCTCTTGCCTGCGCACGAAGAGTACGGATGTTGTTCAAAATTTTAAGTGCTTCGCTCATTGTAGTAATCTCAAACTTATATTGTGGGGTGGTTTGTTGCTGTAATAATAGAGCGATAAAATCAGTTGTGCAATAGGGAAGAATGTAAGGAATTCAAAATAACGTGTTATTTGGTGCTGTTATTTATATTTATAAGTTAAATTGTCCGCAATGATACAGAATCAGCTCGTCCTTATTGTCGCAGTGGCGAAACGGGATAACATGCGGGCCGCCGGAGGACCCCTGCACATAAATATACTCCGTATGGATAAATATCAACCTTATGTATTACCCGACAGGTGTTCATTTTGTGCATCGTTTTATCGGTTGCGAATCGTTACGCACCTCAACCACTTTGCACGCCGGCTGGCTTTGTGTATCGATTTTCTTAACCATCACTTATCTATTTACCTTCTTTCCTGTACGGGTAAATTTCTGCGATATGATAACAATGTCCAATGTCTGGGTTGGCAATACAGCACAAGCCATGAAGGGCTCAGCTTTAAGGCCATAGTTATGACGATGTTATTTCAGGCGGAAACTGTTTAATTTACAGATAACAAAGGCGGGTATATCGCTACACAAATTGGTACTGGTCACATTTTTTATGTCGGATTCATTAAATTTTTCAACTATTCATCGTGCTAGCTATTTTATCGCATTGCTCGGAGAATCCGCGCAGTTGTGCTGGCAGGAAAAACTAAATAATCCAGCTATATGATGGTGTTAACTGTAATTAGCGTTAAATATAGTCGGTACGCAATTAACGTGCCGGTTATTAACGGTAACGCTAAATGCTTCCCCTGCGAAAGGGGCAGCGGTTGATGTGTTGGCTCATACGCAATGAAGAGATGACGCAGAGAGCGTGGGCGTAAAATATGTTACACTGCGAGCCGTTTAAAAAACGCATCGATTAGGATCTCTCAGCCAATGGCACAACTTTATTTCTACTACTCAGCGATGAATGCAGGGAAGTCGACGGCCCTTTTGCAGTCGTCATACAATTACCAGGAGCGCGGTATGCGCACCATCGTTTATACCGCTGAAATAGACGATCGTTTTGGTGCAGGCAAAGTCAGCTCCCGCATCGGTTTGTCATCGCCGGCGAAGCTGTTTAACCATACCAGTAATTTGTTTGATGAAATTAATGCAGAGAACGCTCGTGAGCCGGTCAACTGCGTGCTGGTGGATGAATGCCAGTTTCTCACGCGTGAGCAGGTCTACGCGCTTTCTGACGTGGTTGATAACCTTGATATCCCGGTATTGTGCTACGGGCTGAGAACGGATTTCCGCGGTGAGCTATTCGGCGGCAGTCAGTATTTATTAGCGCTGTCAGACAAGCTGGTGGAATTAAAAACGATCTGTTTCTGTGGCCGTAAGGCTAGCATGGTTTTACGTCTTGACCAGGAGGGGCGCCCGTATAACGAAGGGGAGCAGGTGGTTATCGGCGGAAATGAACGTTATGTATCCGTATGTCGTAAACACTATAAAGAAGCGCTGGAGAAGGGCTCACTGACGCTCATCCAGGAAAACCATCGCCAAGCCTGTCGTTCATGCTAATCGCCGTCTGATGCTTCTCCTGCCTCTTCAATGCGATGCTAACTAAGGGGCAGGGAAGTTGTCCCGCCGTTTTACCCAAGTTACTCTGATTTTTCTCTTTGAATCTGACCCATAAAAAAAGCCCCATCGACGATGGGGCTTGATATTTACCTGTTCAGCAGAGATGGAGCGAATTATTTCTTCGCTTTTTTCTCTGCTTTGGCTGGCGCTGCTTCTTTCTTCTCTTCTGCGGCACCTTCAACGAATTCACGTCCGTAGAAAGTATCCAGCAGGATCTGTTTCAGTTCAGCAATCAGCGGATAGCGTGGGTTCGCACCGGTACACTGGTCATCAAACGCATCTTCAGACAGTTTGTCGACATGCGCCAGGAAGTCAGATTCCTGCACGCCAGCTTCGCGGATTGACTTAGGAATACCCAGGTCAGCTTTAATTTCGTCCAACCAGCCCAGCAGTTTCTCGATCTTAGCTGCAGTACGGTCGCCCGGTGCAGTCAGACCCAGATGGTCTGCGATTTCAGCATAGCGACGACGAGCCTGTGGGCGGTCATACTGGCTGAATGCGGTCTGTTTGGTTGGGTTGTCGTTCGCGTTATAGCGAATAACGTTGCTGATCAGCAGGGCGTTCGCCAGACCGTGAGGAATGTGGAACTGAGAGCCCAACTTGTGCGCCATGGAGTGACATACACCCAGGAAGGCGTTAGCAAACGCGATGCCCGCGATGGTTGCTGCACTGTGAACACGTTCACGAGCTACCGGGTTCTTAGAACCTTCATGGTAAGACGCTGGCAGGTTTTCTTTCAGCAGTTTCAGAGCTTGCAGTGCCTGACCGTCAGAGAACTCAGAAGCCAGTACGGAAACGTAAGCTTCCAGGGCGTGAGTTACAGCATCCAGACCACCGAATGCACACAGGGATTTAGGCATATCCATCACCAGGTTGGCATCAACAATCGCCATGTCTGGGGTCAGCGCGTAGTCTGCCAGAGGATATTTCTGACCTGTTGCATCGTCGGTTACAACCGCAAACGGAGTCACTTCAGAACCGGTACCGGAAGTGGTGGTGATAGCAACCATTTTGGCTTTCACACCCATTTTCGGGAACTTGTAGATACGTTTACGGATGTCCATAAAGCGCAGCGCCAATTCTTCGAAGTGAGTTTCTGGGTGCTCGTACATAACCCACATGATTTTAGCAGCATCCATTGGGGAACCGCCGCCCAGCGCGATAATCACGTCTGGTTTGAAGGAGTTCGCCAGTTCTGCACCTTTACGTACGATAGTCAGCGTTGGGTCAGCTTCAACTTCGAAGAACACGTCAACTTCAACGCCAGCTGCTTTCAGCACAGAGGTGATCTGGTCTGCATAGCCGTTGTTGAACAGGAAGCGGTCAGTCACGATGAGCGCACGTTTGTGGCCATCAGTAATCAATTCATCCAACGCAATAGGCAGTGAGCCACGGCGGAAGTAGATAGATTTCGGAAGTTTGTGCCACAACATGTTTTCAGCTCGCTTAGCAACGGTTTTCTTGTTGATCAGGTGCTTAGGACCAACGTTTTCAGAGATGGAGTTACCACCCCATGAACCACAACCCAGAGTCAGGGAAGGTGCGAGTTTGAAGTTATACAGGTCACCGATACCACCCTGAGAAGCAGGGGTGTTAATCAGGATACGCGCGGTTTTCATCATCTGGCCGAAGTGAGCAACACGTTCTGGCTGGTTGTCCTGGTCGGTGTACAGGCAAGAGGTATGACCGATACCGCCCATCGCAACCAGTTTTTCTGCTTTAACTACAGCATCTTCAAAGTCTTTCGCGCGGTACATTGCCAGCGTCGGAGACAGTTTTTCGTGTGCAAACGGTTCGCTTTCGTCAACAACCTTCACTTCACCAATCAGGATCTTGGTGGTTGCTGGAACGGTGAAGCCTGCCAGTTCAGCGATCTTATGCGCTGGCTGACCTACGATAGCGGCGTTCAGACCGCCATTTTTCAGGATGATGTCCTGAACGGCTTTCAGCTCTTTGCCCTGCAGCATGTAGCCACCGTGGCTAGCGAAACGTTCGCGAACGGCGTCGTATACCGAGTCAACAACAACAACGGACTGTTCTGAAGCACAGATTACGCCGTTATCGAAGGTTTTAGACATCAATACAGAAGCGACAGCACGTTTGATATCAGCGGTTTCGTCGATAACAACAGGGGTGTTACCTGCGCCAACGCCGATTGCTGGTTTACCGGAGCTGTATGCTGCTTTAACCATGCCTGGACCGCCGGTCGCGAGAATCAGGTTAATGTCAGGGTGGTGCATCAGCGCGTTAGACAGCTCAACGGACGGTTGATCAATCCAGCCGATCAGATCTTTCGGTGCACCCGCAGCAATAGCAGCTTGCAGAACGATGTCAGCGGCTTTGTTAGTGGCATCTTTCGCACGTGGGTGCGGGGAGAAGATGATGGCGTTACGCGTCTTCAGGCTGATCAGCGATTTGAAGATAGCAGTAGAAGTTGGGTTAGTAGTCGGTACGATACCGCAGATAATACCGATAGGTTCGGCGATGGTGATGGTACCGAAAGTGTCGTCTTCAGACAGAACACCGCAGGTTTTTTCATCTTTATAGGCGTTGTAGATATATTCAGACGCGAAGTGGTTTTTGATCACTTTGTCTTCAACGATACCCATGCCGGATTCGGCAACGGCCATTTTTGCGAGAGGGATTCGAGCATCTGCAGCGGCCAGGGCGGCGGCGCGGAAGATTTTGTCAACTTGCTCTTGAGTGAAACTGGCATATTCACGCTGGGCTTTTTTTACGCGCTCTACGAGTGCGTTAAGTTCAGCGACATTAGTAACAGCCATAATGCTCTCCTGATAATGTTAAACTTTTTTAGTGAATCATCTGCTCGACAAGTCAGTATAGACAAATCACCTGCAGCTGGGGAAAAAGTTAAGAAAACAAAGCGTTATTCACAAACTGATCCACTGATTTACTAAAAGAGCTTCGATTTAGCCAAGGAGCCTACCGTCAGAGATACACCTGATTTTTCAGGCTGATTCCCTTTCGGTGTAAGCAGATTACCCACTTCTGAGTACGAATTACGTGATCTAAATCAAATTTAGGCTAAGCTGACACCTTTCAGCATGGTGCTTTTAGTAAAACGCGGAGTCTGTTAATCATTCGTGAGTATCGGTGGAGGAAACATTAGCATAGTTTACACAAATCTATAACACTCTGTTTTACCCCTCTTTTTATGGATAATTCAGATGAAGACTGCTAATAAAAAGGGTATTGTCAGCGCATTTCACGGTTTGTTGTTCGTCAACTACAACTTTTAATGGTTTCTTCGGGGTTCATGTGATTCAAACGCTGTTTGATTTTCCTATCTTCTTTAAGTTCTTTATCGGGCTTTTTGCGTTGGTTAACCCGGTGGGGATCATTCCCGTCTTTATTAGTCTGACGAGCTATCAGACGGCGGTAGTGCGTAACAAAACCAACCTGACCGCCGCCCTATCGGTGGCGATCATTTTGCTGACTTCACTATTCCTGGGTGACTTCATTCTGCAACTGTTCGGTATCTCCATCGATTCATTCCGTATTGCCGGCGGGATTCTGGTGGTGACTATCGCCATGTCGATGATCAGCGGGAAGCTGGGGGAAGATAAGCAGAATAAGCAGGAAAAATCAGAGACAGCGGTGCGTGAAAGCCTCGGTGTGGTTCCGCTAGCGTTACCTTTGATGGCGGGGCCGGGTGCCATCAGCTCGACCATCGTCTGGGGAACGCGCTATCACTCTTTCTCTTATTTGATCGGTTTTTCTATCTCTATTGCGCTGTTTGCGGCTTGCTGTTGGGGAATCTTCCGTATTTCTCCTTGGCTGGTTCGCATGCTGGGGCAAACGGGAATTAACGTGGTCACCCGTATTATGGGGTTGTTATTGATGGCATTGGGCATCGAATTTATTGTCACCGGCATCAAATCTATCTTCCCAGGCCTTGTGGGTTAATTATTTCAGGGCGCGCATAAGAGCCCTTGCTCTTCTGTGCGCCCGTTAATATCAGAAAAACCTATCCTTCCCTCTCTGTCTCAGTGCAGAGATAACCAATTTGAATATTTTAAAAAATCATTTTCTATCAATAGAATGCGCTAATTTAGTGATTCTTAGCCACGCAACCTAAATGTTATTTCCGTCACACGATACTCTGGGGCTTGCTGTTAGATAATTGAAATGATATTAGTAATTTTACTTTCTATGCAGAGTTATGTGCTAAAAAATGAACAACTGTTAATTTTTTGTGCAAAAAACAAACATCTCGCAAAGCAAGAGCGTTGTTGCAGACGATTTTTACATATCTATTTGATAAATAGTGATTTAGGGTATGTGATTTTGACGGCTAACCTGTTGGTTAAATCGTAATTTTCTGAACAAAAGAGAATTGGTTAACAAATTTGCAAATTATATTGGCGACGGTGAGAGTCATTTGGTACTTTCCGGCCTGAGTAATTCGCAACATAAAAATGTGTAAATGATAATTATTCCTAGTTGTAAGCAGGAATGAAACGAATAAGAGAAGTCTCCCGACAGGGGGGAGGCTTTATATGAGTCGACGTCAGGTTGCCATAAGAGCGACCGTAATAAAAAAGTCGGTGATAGCAGGCAGTAAATGACCCAGTAGACGCAAAAATCTCCTGCGCTGCATGGGAACCCGCAAGGGGACTAAACAGGCTGACAAACGTCAGTAATAATAATGAACGGAGTATCAACACAATGACCATCATCACAAAAAAAAGCCTCATTGCAGCAGGCGTTTTCGCTGCACTTATCGCAGGAAGTGCCGCGGCCGCAGATGTTCCTGCGGGCGTTAAGCTGGCAGATAAGCAGACTATGATCCGTAACAATGGTGCAGAGCCACAGTCGCTGGATCCAAATAAAATTGAAGGTGTACCGGAAGCCAACGTGAGCCGTGACCTGTTTGAAGGTCTGCTGATCACTTCGACCAAAGACGGTCACCCAATCCCGGGCGTTGCCGAAAGCTGGGATAACAAAGATTTTAAAGTGTGGACCTTCCATCTGCGTAAAGACGCAAAGTGGTCCAACGGTGAGCCGGTAACGGCACAAGATTTCGTGTATAGCTGGCAGCGCCTGGTGGACCCAAAAACCGCGTCCCCTTATGCAAGCTATCCGCAGTACGGCCATATTCTGAACGTTGATGAGATCATCGACGGTAAAAAACCGACCTCCGATCTCGGTGTGAAAGCCATCGATGACCATACTCTGGAAGTCACTCTGAGCGAGCCGGTACCGTATTTCTACAAACTGCTGGTCAACCCGGCGATGTCCCCGGTTAACAAAACCGCCATCGATAAATTTGGTGAGAAGTGGACTCAGCCTGCCAACATCGTCACCAACGGTGCATATAAACTGAAAGACTGGGTGGTGAACGAGCGCATCGTAATGGAGCGCAACCCGAATTACTGGGATAACAAAGACACGGTTATCGACCAAATCACCTACCTGCCAATCTCTTCTGAAGTGACGGACGTCAACCGTTACCGCAGCGGTGAGATCGACATGACTTATAATAATCTGCCGATCGAACTGTTCCAGAAACTGAAAAAAGAGATCCCGACCGAAGTACACGTTGATCCGTATCTGTGTACCTACTATTACGAAATTAATAACCAAAAAGCACCGTTCAACGATGTGCGCGTACGTACTGCACTGAAGCTGGGCCTGGATCGCGACATTATCACCAATAAAGTCAAAGCGCAGGGCGATTTACCGGCTTATGGCTATACCCCTCCTTATACTGACGGCGCGAAGCTGACCGAACCAGACTGGTTCAAACTGACTCAAGAACAGCGTAATGCCGAAGCGAAAAAACTGCTGGCCGAAGCGGGTTATACCGCAGATAAACCACTGAGCTTCAGCTTGCTGTACAACACTTCCGATCTGCACAAAAAACTGGCTATCGCTGCGGCTTCCATCTGGAAGAAAAACCTCGGCGTTGATGTGAAGCTGGTGAACCAGGAGTGGAAAACCTTCCTCGATACCCGTCATCAGGGGACTTACGATGTAGCTCGTGCAGGTTGGTGTGCGGACTACAACGAGCCGACTTCCTTCCTGAACACCATGCTGTCCGACAGCTCAATGAATACCGCGCACTATAAGAGCCCGGCATTTGATGCGATCATGAAAGACACGTTGAAAGTGACCGACGAAGCGCAACGTACTGCACTGTACGACAAGGCTGAGCAGCAGCTGGGCAAAGATTCCGCTATCGTTCCTGTTTATTACTATGTGAACGCCCGTCTGGTGAAACCATGGGTTGGTGGTTACACCGGTAAAGATCCGATGGACAATATCTATACCAAAGATCTGTACATCATTAAGCATTAATGGCAATCCGTGGGGCGGCAATATGCCGCCTCACTGTGTCTTATTCCATCGCACTATCACATGACTGCGTAAGCCAGGCTTACAAAGATATGTAAAAGGCACACGCCAGAAGGTACGGGCAATGTTGAAATTTATATTACGTCGCTGTCTGGAAGCGATTCCGACACTTTTTATTCTTATAACGATCTCCTTCTTTATGATGCGTCTTGCACCGGGCAGTCCATTTACCGGTGAGCGTACTCTACCGCCTGAAGTTATGGCGAACATTGAAGCTAAATATCACCTGAACGATCCTATCGGCGTCCAGTATTTCAATTATTTGAAACAACTGGCACACGGCGATTTTGGCCCGTCATTTAAATACAAAGACTATTCCGTGAATGACCTGGTAGCCTCAAGCTTCCCTGTGTCAGCGAAATTGGGTTTTGCGGCCTTTTTCCTTGCGGTAATTCTCGGCGTGAGTGCTGGCGTTATTGCAGCGCTTAACCAAAACACGAAATGGGATTACGCCGTCATGGGGGTGGCAATGACCGGGGTGGTCATACCGAGCTTTGTTGTTGCGCCGCTGCTGGTGATGATCTTTGCGATAACGCTGCACTGGCTGCCCGGTGGTGGGTGGAACGGCGGGGCGCTTAAGTTCATGATCCTACCAATGGTGGCGCTCTCTCTGGCCTATATCGCCAGCATTGCCCGTATCACCCGTGGATCAATGATTGAAGTTTTGCACTCTAACTTTATTCGTACTGCGCGCGCTAAAGGGCTGCCGATGCGACGGATTATTTTCCGTCATGCGTTAAAGCCTGCGCTGCTGCCGGTGCTTTCTTATATGGGCCCTGCCTTCGTCGGTATTATTACCGGTTCGATGGTTATCGAGACGATCTACGGCTTGCCGGGCATTGGACAGCTGTTCGTCAACGGGGCGCTTAACCGCGATTATTCCCTGGTGCTGAGCCTGACTATTCTGGTTGGCGCATTGACGATCCTGTTTAACGCGGTTGTAGACGTCCTTTACGCCGTGATTGACCCGAAAATCCGTTACTAAGGCTGGAGCTCGCCATGATTTTAAGTAAAAAGAACAGCGAGGCACTGGAAAATTTCAGTGAGAAGCTGGAAGTGGAAGGACGCAGCCTTTGGCAGGACGCCCGTCGACGCTTTATGCATAACCGCGCGGCGGTCGCCAGCTTAGTGGTACTGGTGCTGATAGCGCTGTTTGTGACGCTTGCACCGATGTTGTCACAGTTTTCCTATTTCGATACCGACTGGGGCATGATGTCCAACGCGCCAGATTTGGCTTCTGGACACTATTTTGGTACCGACTCATCCGGTCGTGACCTGTTAGTGCGCGTGGCTATCGGTGGTCGTATTTCGTTAATGGTTGGTATCGCTGCTGCGTTGGTAGCGGTTGTGTTGGGCACGCTCTACGGTTCGCTTTCCGGCTATCTGGGTGGCAAAGTAGACTCCGTGATGATGCGTTTGCTGGAAATTCTCAACTCTTTCCCGTTCATGTTCTTTGTTATCTTGCTCGTAACCTTCTTCGGGCAAAATATCCTGCTGATCTTCGTGGCCATTGGGATGGTTTCCTGGCTGGATATGGCGCGTATCGTACGCGGCCAGACCCTCAGTCTGAAACGTAAAGAGTTTATTGAAGCGGCACAGGTCGGTGGGGTTTCAACCCTCAACATCGTGGTTCGCCATATTGTCCCCAACGTACTGGGTGTGGTGGTGGTATACGCCTCGCTGTTAGTGCCTAGCATGATCCTGTTTGAATCATTCCTAAGCTTCCTCGGTCTGGGTACCCAGGAGCCGCTCAGCAGCTGGGGCGCCTTATTAAGTGATGGCGCCAACTCCATGGAGGTTTCTCCATGGCTGCTGCTGTTCCCAGCGGGTTTCCTGGTAGTAACCCTGTTTTGTTTCAACTTTATCGGCGATGGCTTGCGTGATGCCCTCGACCCGAAAGACCGCTAAGGAGTGATGCCATGAGTACGATTGAAATGGTGAACGCCCCGCAGCAGCAAAAATCTGGCCTGCTGTTGGATGTGAAAGATTTACGCGTCACCTTCAGCACGCCTGACGGCGATGTGACGGCGGTGAACGATCTTAATTTCAGCCTGAAAGCGGGTGAAACGCTAGGTATTGTCGGGGAATCTGGTTCTGGAAAATCCCAGACGGCATTTGCCCTGATGGGATTGTTGGCAGCGAACGGGCGCATTGGTGGCGTGGCGAGCTTTAACGGACGCCAGATCCTCAATCTGCCGGAAAAAGAGCTGAACAAACTGCGCGCTGAGCAGATCTCGATGATCTTCCAGGACCCGATGACATCGCTGAACCCATACATGCGCGTCGGCGAACAGCTGATGGAAGTGCTGATGCTACATAAAGGCATGGGCAAAGCGGAAGCGTTTGAAGAGTCTGTCAAAATGCTGGACGCGGTGAAAATGCCGGAAGCGCGTAAGCGCATGCGCATGTTCCCGCACGAGTTTTCCGGTGGTATGCGTCAGCGTGTGATGATCGCCATGGCGTTGCTGTGCCGGCCAAAGCTGCTGATTGCCGATGAACCAACCACCGCGCTGGACGTCACCGTTCAGGCACAGATCATGACGCTGCTGAATGAGCTTAAGCGCGAATTTAACACCGCCATTATCATGATCACCCACGACCTTGGTGTCGTTGCCGGGATCTGCGACAAAGTGCTGGTCATGTATGCCGGACGCACCATGGAGTACGGTAACGCGCGCGATGTGTTCTACCATCCGGCGCATCCGTATTCGATGGGACTGCTCAATGCGGTACCACGTCTGGATGCCGAAGGTGAAGCGCTTCTGACGATCCCGGGCAACCCACCAAACCTGATGCGTCTGCCGAAAGGCTGCCCATTCCAGCCGCGCTGCCCGCACGCGATGGAAATCTGTAACAGCGCTCCGCCTCTGGAGGAGTTTGCGCCTGGCCGTTTACGCGCCTGCTTTAAGCCGGTGGGGGATCTGGTATGAATGCCGTAACCGAAGAACGAAAAGTCCTGCTCGAAATTGCCGACCTGAAAGTGCATTTTGATATAAAAGACGGCAAGCAGTGGTTCTGGCAGCCGTCCAAAACTCTGAAAGCCGTCGATGGCGTGACACTGCGTCTGTACGAAGGTGAAACCCTCGGCGTAGTCGGTGAGTCTGGCTGCGGTAAATCCACGTTTGCGCGTGCGATTATTGGCCTGGTGAAAGCCACCGAAGGCAAAGTGGCGTGGCTGGGCAAAGATTTGCTGGGCATGAAACCGGATGAATGGCGTGCTGTGCGCAGCGATATTCAGATGATATTCCAGGATCCACTGGCCTCCCTGAATCCGCGCATGAACATTGGTGATATTATCGCCGAGCCGCTGCGCACCTATTATCCCAACATGCCGCGTCAGGAAGTCCGTGACCGCGTGAAGACGATGATGATGAAAGTAGGTCTGCTGCCAAACCTCATCAACCGTTATCCGCATGAGTTTTCCGGTGGCCAGTGCCAACGTATTGGCATTGCTCGTGCGCTGATCCTTGAGCCGAAACTGATTATCTGCGATGAGCCAGTATCTGCGCTGGATGTTTCCATTCAGGCACAGGTGGTCAACTTGCTGCAGCAGTTGCAGCGTGAGATGGGGCTGTCACTTATTTTTATCGCTCACGATCTGGCGGTAGTGAAGCACATCTCTGACCGTGTGCTGGTGATGTATCTGGGACATGCGGTTGAGCTTGGTACCTACGATGAGGTGTACAATAATCCGCTTCATCCATACACCAAGGCGTTGATGTCGGCGGTACCGATTCCAGATCCGGACCTCGAAAAAACGAAAACGATCCAACTGCTGGAAGGGGAACTGCCTTCGCCGATCAACCCGCCATCAGGCTGTGTGTTCCGAACTCGCTGCCCGCTGGCAGGACCAGAATGTGCGAAAACCCGTCCGCTTCTGGAGGGAAGTTTCCGCCATGCGGTTTCCTGTCTGAAGGTTGACCCGTTATAATCGACAGGGCTGGCAAGTTGCCAGCCCTTTTTTATACGAGGTTACAACGTGATGGCTATCAGCGCTTTGCGCCATCGTCTTTATCATTTTCTCTTCGATCAGCGTACTCATTCCAGCCGACGCTTTGAAGCATTGTGCGGACTGTTTGCTTTATTAAGCGTCATCGCCATCTTTATTGAGTCGGGTATCGGCACGACCTATCACTTGACCTTCGATGAATGGCACGCTTTCGTTTGGCTGGAAATCGCGTTTACCCTGGTCTTCACCCTGGAATATTTCCTGCGGCTTTTTTGTTGGCCTAATCCTGCACGCTATGTGTTTAGCTTCTGGGGATTTATTGACCTGGCGACCATTCTGCCGTTTTACGTCATTATGTTGTGGCCTGAAATTGGCGTGGAATATCTTTTTGCCTGGCGGGCGATGCGCGTCATCCGCGTTCTGCGCATATTAAAATTATTGCGGCTTATGCCAGCGCTGAATAGTTTGTGGGGAGCCATCGTTAACTCTCGACATCAGTTGATCCTGTTCTATGCCTTTATTGGTATTGTTATGATCGTTGCCGGGGCGCTGATGTACGGTATTGAAGGGCCGGTAAATGGTTTTACTACGCTCAGTACCTCGGTCTATTGGGCGATTGTGACGGTGACGACGGTTGGCTATGGCGATATTACGCCGCATACGCCAGCGGGCAGAATGGTGGCATCGATTCTGATCCTGATTGGCTATTCCGTCATAGCGATTCCGACAGGCATTATCAGTGCGCAACTGACTAGCGAATTTCAGAAGCGTCGCGAGGAGCGCGTTTGTCCACATTGCAAACAGCGCGATCACGAGCCTCGAGCTCATTACTGCAATTCTTGCGGTACCGCGCTGCCGAATAAACTATAACGGTATCAATACGGATATAAAAAAGGGCAGCGCCGCTGCCCTTACTTTTTACTCGCGCCAGAGAATATGGCAGAGCTTGTGATCTTTCTCGCGACACAGCAGAACGCGCGCGAAGATGTCGTTGAGTTCACCGCCATCCGTTTCAGCCAGACCAATCACCACTTCCGCAAAGAAATCAGGGTTCAGATCGTAATCAACGTGTTCTTTCCAGTCTTCAGATGGGTCAAACAGCTCAGCACCGCCGCGCTCTTCAAACTGCAGGTTGAAGAGAATGATATCTGCCGGGTCAAGATTATCGCCCGCCAGTTCAAGGAAAATATCGTAAGCCTGTTCGAGCGTTTCGTCTTCGGTCAGGCGATTGTTTAAATCCATATCCATAATGACTACCTGTTAAGTTCTGATGGGCACGTTTTACAGCAACGGACTGAAGAAGTAAAACAGCCGCTCGGCAATACGATGCCAGAACGGACGTTTCACCCACAGCCGTGCGTCCAGCAAGCGTGAGCGTGAAATATAATCGTCCTGTACCGCAGCCAAATCGGCACCGAATCCGGCATCGTCGATGACGAGCGTTATCTCAAAGTTGAGCCACAGGCTACGCATATCAAGGTTAACCGTGCCGACAAGACTGAGCTCGCCATCGACCAGCACGCTCTTAGTGTGCAACAGGCCACCTTCAAACTGATAAATTTTGACGCCCGCTGCCAGAAGCTCGGTAAAGAATGCGCGGCTGGCCCAGCCGACCAGAACCGAATCATTTTTGCGCGGCATGATAATGCTGACGTCAACACCGCGCTGTGCGGCGGTACAGATGGCGTGAAGCAAATCATCGCTGGGAACGAAATAGGGGGTGGTCATTATCAGGTATTCCCGTGCGGAATAGGCTGCAGTTAGTAATGCCTGATGGATTAAGTCCTCTGGGAAGCCCGGGCCCGAAGCGATAGTCTGAATGGTATGACCGCTGGCTTCCTCAAACGGCATGATATTGAGGTCTGGTGTCGGAGGTAAAATACGCTTACCGGTTTCTATTTCCCAATCACACGAGTAGACAATTCCCATTCCAGTGGCGATAGGGCCTTCCATACGCGCCATTAGATCGATCCATTGCCCGACGCCGGAATCCTGTTTAAAGAAGCGCGGGTCGACCATATTCATACTGCCAGTATAGGCAATATAGTTGTCGATCATGATCATTTTACGATGTTGGCGTAAATCCATACGTCGTAAAAATACACGCATCAGATTGACCTTAAGCGCCTCGACAACATCAATGCCGGCATTACGCATCATGGCTGCCCACGGGCTGCGGAAAAAGGCGACGCTGCCTGCGGAATCTAACATCAGGCGGCAATGAACGCCACGGCGTGCGGCGGCCATCAGCGATTCTGCGACCTGATCGGCCATTCCACCGGGCTGCCAGATATAGAAAACCATCTCGATGTTATGGCGCGCGAGCTGAATATCGCGAATGATCGCCTGCATCACGTCATCGGTTTCGGTTAATAACTGTAGCTGATTGCCTTTCAGGCCAGCGATCCCCTGGCGACGCTCGCAGAGCTTGAACAGTGAAGAGGCCACCTGGCTGTTGTCTTCGGCAAAAATATGTTTGCAGGCTTTAAGATCGTTGAGCCATTTAGCCGTAGAAGGCCACATTGCGCGTGCGCGTTCGGCGCGGCGTTTACCGAGATGCAATTCACCCAATGACAGATAGGCAATAATCCCAACCAACGGCAGGATATAAATGATAAGCAGCCAGGCCATTGCTGATGGCACTGCGCGACGTTTCATTAGAATACGTAAAGTCACCCCGGCGATTAACAACCAGTACCCCAGAATAGCCATCCAACTCACTACGGTGTAGACGGTTGTCATATTTCGAAAATCCTTTTGAAAGCCAGTTGTTAAGAGTTTACGCATCACAAGACATCTGGCAAATAAAAACGCGATGAGAAAGCACTGGTCAGCGATTAGCAAGGGGCTATAATGAGCCGTCTTTATTGGAAAGAGCGTTAGAAATGAAGCGTAGTAGACCCGAAGTGGGGCGCTGGCGGATGCTAAGACAAGCAAGCCGTCGTAAATCGCGTTGGCTGGAATCTCAGTCGCGTCGCAACATGCGCATCCACGCTATCAGAAAATGCATTGTCGGCCGGCAGCGCAATTGCCTGCTTTACGCCATTTACGAACTCTGATAGTAAAAAAGGGCACCGTTACGGTGCCCTCTGTCTTTTCCGGCTGGCGCTACGCCAGCGGCATATCAAAATACTTTCTTATATGGCTTAACTGAAACCTGCTGGTAGACGCCTGCCGCAACATATGGGTCGTCCTGCGCCCAGGATTGGGCCGCTTCCAGAGATTCGAATTCCGCAATCACCGTTGAGCCGCTAAATCCTGCAGCACCGGGATCGTTGCTGTCGACGGCTGGCATTGGGCCAGCGGTCAACAAGCGGCCTTCATCGTGCAACAACTGCAGTCGCGCCAGATGAGCGGGGCGGACGGACAAACGTTTTTCAAGAGAGTCGGCGATATCCAGGGCATAGATGACATAAAGCACGGGCGGAACTCCTGTTTAAATAATTTGCGGATTACGTTAAGGGAAAGCGCCATTGACTGCAATGCAAAGTTTTGTAACGGATAAAAGTCGTGATTCTGCGTGGTTTTTTTAGGCAACCCCGGTAGAAAGTTGACCGAAGATAAGATGTCTTATTGAATATGATTGCTATTTGCATTTAAAATCGAGTTCTCATTTTTCAACTGTAACGACTATGACCGCAATGACCCTTGATTTACCTCGCCGCTTTCCATGGCCGACGCTCCTCTCTGTTGGTATCCACGGTGCCGTCGTGGCGGGTCTGCTATATACCTCGGTACATCAGGTTATTGAACTGCCGGCACCCGCTCAGCCGATTACCATCACAATGGTCGCGCCCGCAGACTTGGAACCGCCTCAGGCAGTAGAACAACCGCAACCGGTTGTTGAGCCTGAACCGGAACCCGAGCCAGAACCGATTCCAGAGGTACCGCAGGCGCCGGTCGTTATTCATAAACCAAAGCCGAAGCCTAAACCAAAACCGAAACCGGTGAAAAAAGTGGAACAGCCTAAACCGGAAGTGAAGCCGGTTGAGCAGCGACCGCTATCAACGGTTAATAAAGATGCGCCGCCAGCGCGCTCCGTTGCGAATAATCTGCCGGGTGCGAGTGCGCCGACAACGAGCGCGCCTACCGGTCCTCGTGCGCTGAATCGCCAGCAGCCAGGCTACCCAACGCGCGCACAAGCGCTGCGTATTGAGGGTAAAGTGCGGGTGAAATTTGATGTGACCGCCGATGGTCGTGTTGATAATGTTGAAATTCTGTCTGCTCAGCCGTCCAACATGTTTGAACGCGATGTCAAAACCGCCATGCGCAAATGGCGTTATGAGGCGGGCAAGCCGGGTACCGGACTGATTATGAATATTGAGTTCCGCCTGAAAGGCGTGCAGATGAACTGATTGAAAAGCCCCCGAAAGGGGGCTTTGTGTTATGCGGCCAATACGTTATCCAGCGCTTTTTGCGCGACAACCAGATGCTGCCCACCAAACAGAATTGCTCGGTTAATCAGGGTATACAACTGATAGATTGGCTGCCTATCGAGAAAATCAGCGGGAAGCGGAGAGACGGATTGATACCCATCGTAAATTTGCGGTGGTTGATCCGGATGCAGCGGTAACATCGCCAGGTCGCATTCACGATCGCCCCAGTAGCAGGCAGGGTCAAACAGATATGGACCATTCGGCCCCAGTGCGCAGTTATTTGACCACAAATCGCCATGCAGCAGAGATGGCTGTGGTTGATGTGAGCTTAGTCGTTGCTGAATATGTTCGACAATGGCGTCGATATCACCAAACTTCATCCCTTTTTCAGCCGCCAGTTCAAGCTGCCAGCCAATACGCTGTTCAGCGAAGAAGTTAGACCAGCGGCGCTGCCAGGCATTGGGCTGCGGTGTGGTGGAAAGATCGTTATCGAAGTCGAGCCCGAACTGAGGCTGATCGCTCCATTGATGCAGATGGGCAAGCTGCTGCCCGAGTAAAAAAGCGTTGTGCGCATCGAGTGGACGGGGTGGCAGATATTCCATGACCAGAAAACTGTAGTCACGGTCGGAACCGACAACAAAGACTTCCGGGACGGTCACGGTTTTACTGCGGGAGAGCAGCTCAAGCTGGTCGGCTTCCGCGGTAAAAATGGGCAGTAATTCACGTTCATCGCATTTTACGAAAAAATCCCGGCCAGCATATTTTAGATGCCACGCGGCATGAATTTCTCCGCCTGGCAGTTCATTGCGCTGTTCGATTTCGCCACTTCCAAGTTGCTCGCCTAACAGGCTACCGATCGCTTGCCACATGATGTCTCTCCCCATGTTTTCTGCCATATCATAAGGTTAGCGCATAAGTACAGGGTAAAATTCGAGCTATACCGCACAACGGATAAAAAAACTGCTGGAAGCGCAGGGCAAATGCTTCCGTTTCTGCTACGAACGTGTGGTGTGTCACTCAATGTGACGATGGGGCAACCACCATGATGCACTCCATTGTTAACAATGGAGTTTTGTTAGCATAGTCGATTACGGGTATTTCGCGACCCACGGGTGAACCCGTGAGTCCGTTTTACTGTACATTTAGTGCTGTTGCAGATAGTCGAAGATCTTTTGCGTATTATCGTGGGAGCATAAGCGCGTCCCTTGGTTAATCGTGGCGGCGCTGCCGGCAGCAACGCCATAGCGCACCATGGTTTTCAGGTCGGTATTTTCTGCAAGCTTCAGGGTCATGGCTCCCACCATGCTATCTCCGGCGCCGACGGTGCTTTGACTTTTAATTGGCGGGGGAACAACCTGCACACAGCAATTGGCATCTACGGCCAATGCCCCTTGCGCGCCTAAGGAAACGACTACGCGATGCGCTTTACCGCTGCGGACAATTTCCTGGGCCGCTGTACGGACATCATCTGGCTGTATTAATTCCCGTTGTACAAGCGCGCTGAGTTCTTTCTGATTGGGTTTCACCAGCTCGATATGACCAATATTCAGCGCGGCAGCTAAAGCTTCTCCAGAACTATCGATAATGCAGCGTAAGCCCTGCTGTTGGGCGGTTTTTATCAACGTAACAAATGCCTCAAGTGAAACGCCCGGCGGCAGACTACCGCTGATAACCAGCAACGAACCTGTGGGTATTTGTTGAACCTTTGCCCGTAGTTTTTCTAACTCATCCGCGTGGAGCGTAGCTCCGGGCATGACAAAACGATACTGCTCGCCGCTAGCATCAACGTGAACATGGAGGTTTTGCCGCGTCCATTCCTGAGTCTCGATACTTTCGACGCAGACGTTTTCTGCCAGAAGCAACTCCGACAGGTGTTGGCCGGTGGCACCGCCTACGGGAAAAATCGCCGTGGCGTTGCCACCAAGGAAAGTGATGGCGCGTGCAACGTTGATGCCTCCACCGCCCGGCTCAAAAATGGGAGAGGTACAGCGAAGTTTGCCCTCTGGATATATTTGTGGCGTTTGGGTGGCGCTGTCGAGTGAAGGGGCAAGCGTCAGGGTGTAGATTTTTACCATTGCGATAACCTCCCTTTATGTACCGTTAGGTTGTGATAAACCCTATCGCATTTCAGTCTGGCACCAGGCGGGCGATAAAGAAAGAATCAACAGCATGATTTTTATAGAGAATGGTAAATGACACTCATTTTTTAATATAAAATAAAATATGTTTTAAGGTGTTTCTTATTCAAAAAATGACAGAAGAATAAGATTGCTATGTTATACGTGCCTTTTTATAATTTGTTGCCTTTCTATGGACCACCCCGTCGTTGATCCTCGCGAAAGTTTCCGGGACGAAATCGTCTCCTTTTTTGTTGTACGGACTCTTAATAAATGAAGCTTTTGAAGACAGTACCGGTAGCGGTTGTGCTGCTGGGGGGCGTGTTTGCGTCTGCGTATGCAACCGCCAGTGATACCGTTTTTACTGTCATGGATGACCCAAGTACCGCTAAAAAGCCTTTTGAAGGCGATATTAATGCGGGTTACCTCGCACAATCAGGCAACACCAAAAGTTCATCGGCTACCGCTGATACTACGCTGACCTGGTATGGCGAATCGACGGCATGGTCCCTGTGGGGCGCTGCCAGCAATACCTCCGCTAACGATGAACGTTCTTCCGAAAAGTATTCGGCGGGCGGCCGTAGTCGTTACAATATGACCAGCGTGGACTATCTGTTTGGCCAGGCAAGTTGGCTGACCGACCGCTACAACGGTTACCATGAACGTGACGTGTTTACCACCGGTTACGGTCATCAGTTCCTGACTGGTCCTATCCACAGCTTGCGTTTCGAATTTGGTCCTGGTGTACGTTACGATGAATACACTGATGGCAATACGGAAACTCAGCCACTGGGATATGCTTCCGGCGCCTACGCCTGGCAGATGACGGATACCACCAAGTTTACCCAGGGTGTATCTGTGCTTGGGGCGGACGATACCACGGTCAACTCCGAAACTGCGCTGAGCGTTGCGATTAACGAGCACTTCGGTTTGAAGGTTGCGTATAACGTGACATGGAACTCTGAGCCACCGGCAACGGCGCCGAATCATACCGACCGCCGTACATCGCTGACCTTGGGTTACACCATGTAATAATTTTCAGGCCGGGAATACCCGGCCTGTGTTCTGATATTTATCGTTTAGTGTTATTATTAAATACAACCACTGTTTTATTTTAATAAAAATACAAGTTCTCCATAATATCTCCACATTCGACTTTTCAGACATATATTCAGTAAATTTGACACGAATAGCTAAATATTTTGACTAGCCAAAAGTGTGATCTGGATCTAGACTATGTTCAAGGGCAATATGATGCCTTAGCATTTCAAAGTCTTAATCAAGTCAGAGAATAAACATTATGAAAAATATCAAAATCGCATCTGCAGCAATTCTGCTGTCGGCAATTTCTTTCGGCGTATTTGCTGCTGAACCTGCATCACAGCCTGCCAGTTCTACTTCTACCGTAACAACGGCTCAGCACGTTGGTATTTCCAGCGCCTATGACGTTGAAGCAGGTTCTAACATCGCTCCGGGCTCTCAGTCTACCGGTCAGTCTATGGATGATGCATTTAACGTGCACACCCTGGTTGCTGGTGGTTGGTCCTAATAATTCTGTGCTGTAATAATTTGATTTTCTATTGATTATTAATACCGGCAGAGAAAACCGGGTAGAGTTGTACCGGTTTTTCTGACTGCTATTATTCTTTTTTAAAATAAGAATCTTCAGTTTTTGTCATTAAATTTTCAGTCTAAATAAAACTTCCCGCACATATTGTCAATAAACGCACGCGAAAAGCATTTTTTGTATATATTTTAATACTAAGACATTAACGTGAGTGTTCGTTTAATTACGTTCCAGTCGTCCCGAGATATCATTTCCATTATTAACCCCAAATCATGGCCGCCCATCTGAGCAACAACATGGCACCGCAGATGGCTATTAGCACCAGCACCATTTTCCAGTGTTTCTTGGCAAATCGGTCTGTAGGCATAATCTGATCCTTTCAATCAAACGTTGACTTAGTGTACCAGAATCGCTGGCAAAAATAGCAACGTGCACGGGGAAGGGCAATTGCGACTTTTATCATGTCCTTATGATGTGTAAACTAACCTACGGTGTTATCAACAGGCGGATGTAGGAGGGCAAGAGTACGCGGTACTCGTTCCCCATTTTTCGCAGAGTGAAGCGGAAATCAATCCATAACGTGTTGATAAATTTAATCATATAGTTTTGTATGTGCTCTTTCGTGTGGGGCACCACTGCAAATAAGGACATGAAATGCCTGTAATTACTCTTCCTGATGGCAGCCAACGCCATTACGACCATTCCGTTAGCCCAATGGATGTTGCTCTGGACATCGGCCCTGGTCTGGCAAAAGCCACCATCGCTGGCCGTGTTAACGGTGAATTGGTTGATGCTTCCGATCTGATTGAAAATGACTCAACGCTGTCTCTCATCACCGCAAAAGATGAAGCCGGTCTTGAGATTATTCGTCACTCGTGTGCGCACCTGCTTGGTCATGCGATCAAACAGCTGTGGCCAAACACCAAAATGGCGATCGGCCCGGTTATTGACAATGGTTTCTATTATGACGTTGATCTTGACCACACGCTGACCCAGGAAGACATCGACGCGCTCGAAAAACGTATGCACGAGCTCGCCGAGAAAAACTATGATGTCATCAAGAAGAAAGTGAGCTGGCATGAAGCCCGCGATACTTTCGTCTCGCGTGGTGAAACCTATAAAGTTTCTATTCTTGATGAAAACATTTCGCATGATGACAAGCCTGGCTTGTATCATCACGAAGAATATGTCGACATGTGCCGCGGTCCGCACGTGCCGAATATGCGTTTTTGTCACTACTTCAAGCTGATGAAAACAGCAGGCGCCTACTGGCGTGGCGACAGCAACAATAAGATGTTGCAGCGTATCTATGGTACTGCATGGACGGATAAGAAAGCCCTCAATGCTTACCTGCTGCGTCTGGAAGAAGCGGCGAAGCGCGATCACCGTAAAATCGGTAAGCAGCTTGACCTGTACCACATGCAGGAAGAAGCGCCGGGCATGGTGTTCTGGCATAACGATGGCTGGACTATCTTCCGTGAGCTGGAAACTTTTGTACGCTCCAAGCTCAAAGAATACCAGTACCAGGAAGTGAAAGGCCCGTTCATGATGGACCGCGTGCTGTGGGAAAAAACCGGGCACTGGGACAACTACAAAGATGCCATGTTCACCACCTCTTCAGAGAACCGTGAATATTGCATCAAGCCAATGAACTGCCCAGGCCATGTTCAGATCTTCAACCAGGGTCTGAAATCCTACCGCGACCTGCCGCTGCGTATGGCTGAGTTCGGTAGCTGCCACCGTAATGAACCATCAGGTGCACTGCATGGCTTAATGCGCGTACGTGGATTTACTCAGGATGACGCCCACATCTTCTGTACTGAAGAGCAGGTGCGTGATGAAGTTAACGCGTGCATTCGTTTAGTCTATGATATGTACAGTACTTTTGGCTTCGAGAAAATCGTCGTCAAACTTTCAACGCGTCCGGAAAAACGTATCGGTAGCGATGAAACCTGGGATCGTGCAGAAGCCGATTTGGCTGTTGCGCTGGAAGAAAACGGCATCCCGTTTGAGTATCAACTGGGTGAAGGTGCCTTCTACGGTCCGAAAATTGAATTTACCCTTTATGACTGCCTCGATCGTGCATGGCAGTGCGGTACCGTTCAGTTAGACTTCTCTCTGCCGTCTCGTCTGAGCGCCTCTTATATTGGCGAAAACAACGAACGTCAGGTACCGGTGATGATCCACCGTGCAATTCTTGGTTCACTGGAGCGCTTTATTGGCATCCTGACCGAAGAGTTTGCCGGCTTCTTCCCAACCTGGATTGCACCAGTGCAGGTTGTGGTGATGAATATCACTGATTCTCAGTCTGAATATGTCAACGAATTGACTCGTAAACTGCAAAATGCGGGCATTCGTGTAAAAGCAGACTTGAGAAATGAGAAGATTGGCTTTAAAATCCGCGAGCACACTTTACGTCGTGTCCCTTACATGTTGGTCTGTGGCGACAAAGAGGTAGAAGCAGGCAAAGTAGCCGTGCGTACCCGTCGTGGCAAAGACTTGGGCAGCCTGGACGTAAATGAAGTTATCGAGAAGCTGCAACAAGAGATTCGCAGCCGCAGTCTAAAACAACTGGAGGAATAAGGTATTAAAGGCGGAAAACGAGTTCAAACGGCACGTCCGAATCGTATCAATGGCGAGATTCGCGCCCTGGAAGTTCGCTTAACAGGTCTGGAAGGCGAAGCTTTGGGTATTGTGAGTCTGAGAGAAGCTATCGAAAAAGCTGAAGAAGCTGGAGTAGATTTAGTTGAAATCAGCCCTAACGCCGAACCGCCAGTTTGTCGTATCATGGACTACGGCAAGTTCCTTTATGAAAAAAGTAAGTCTTCTAAGGAACAGAAGAAAAAGCAAAAAGTTATCCAGGTTAAGGAAATCAAATTCCGTCCTGGGACCGATGATGGCGACTACCAGGTAAAACTCCGCAGCCTGGTACGCTTTCTCGAAGAGGGCGATAAGGCCAAGATCACGCTGCGTTTCCGCGGTCGTGAAATGGCCCACCAACAGATTGGTATGGAAGTGCTTACGCGCGTCCGTGACGATCTGAGTGAACTGGCAGTAGTCGAATCCTTCCCTACGAAGATCGAAGGCCGCCAGATGATCATGGTGCTCGCTCCTAAGAAGAAACAGTAAGGCCTTCAAGTAGCAATGTCTGTGGAGCCCTTGGGCTTCACAGGTACTGTTCGCCTACGTTTCGTTTATTAACAATGCGAAGTGGAAGTTATTAAAATGCCAAAAATTAAGACCGTACGCGGTGCTGCTAAGCGCTTCAAAAAAACCGGTGGTGGTGGATTTAAGCGTAAGCACGCAAACCTGCGTCATATTCTGACCAAAAAATCTACTAAACGTAAACGTCACCTGCGTCCAAAAGGCCTTGTTTCTAAAGGCGATCTGGGTCTGGTAATCGCGTGCCTGCCGTACGCATAAGCCGTTAACGTTTAACTTTTTTTCACTAAGAATATAGATACAGGAGAGCACATATGGCTCGCGTAAAACGTGGTGTAGTTGCCCGTGCACGTCACAAGAAAATTTTGAAACAAGCTAAAGGCTACTACGGTGCGCGTTCTCGCGTATACCGCGTTGCCTTCCAGGCTGTTATCAAAGCAGGTCAGTACGCTTATCGTGACCGTCGTCAGAAAAAGCGTCAGTTCCGTCAACTGTGGATTGCGCGTATCAACGCAGCAGCACGTCAGAACGGTATTTCTTACAGCAAATTCATCAACGGCCTGAAAAAAGCCTCTGTTGAAATCGACCGTAAGATCCTGGCTGACATCGCAGTATTCGACAAAATCGCGTTCACCGCGTTAGTTGAAAAAGCGAAAGCAGCACTGGCGTAAGCCAGTTGGAAGAGGGAGCTAGTCTCCCTCTTTTCATTTTAACTGTATCAATGCATTGACATTTATTCCCGTAGCCCTTTCAATAAAGGTTCTACGATCCTTACCACACAAGGTAACGCAAGCATGAATGCTGCTATTTTCCGCTTCTTTTTTTACTTTAGCACCTGAATCCAGGAGGCTTGCGCGTGAAAGAAGAAACGGAAAACAGCGCCTAAAAGCCTCCCTGATGGAGGCTTTTTTTATACGCGTCATCCTTCACGTTGTCTCTGTATTGGCTGCATTCGCTCTTTTGCCGCCTTGATACAACGTGAATGATTTAGCGTATATACGAGCGACTAGAGAATATCGCCACATAACGAGGAAAACCATGTCACATCTCGCAGAGCTGGTTGCCAGTGCAACAGCCGCCATTAACCAGGCTTCAGATGTTGCCGCGTTAGACAACGTCCGCGTCGAATACTTGGGCAAGAAAGGGCATCTGACCCTTCAAATGACCACCCTGCGTGAGCTGCCGCCGGAAGAGCGTCCAGCCGCGGGTGCAGTGATTAACGAAGCGAAAGAGCAGGTTCAGCAGGCACTTAACGCGCGTAAAGCCAGCCTGGAAAGCGCCGCGCTAAATGCTCGTCTCGCCGCGGAGACTATCGATATCTCCCTGCCAGGTCGTCGTATTGAAAACGGTGGTTTGCACCCGGTAACTCGTACTATCGACCGTATTGAAAGTTTCTTCGGTGAGCTCGGCTTTACCGTTGCGACGGGCCCGGAAATCGAAGATGACTATCATAACTTCGATGCGCTGAATATCCCGGCCCATCACCCGGCACGTGCTGACCACGACACTTTCTGGTTTGATGCAACGCGTCTGCTGCGCACCCAGACTTCTGGCGTACAGATTCGCACTATGAAGGGTCAGGAGCCACCAATCCGTATCATTGCACCGGGCCGCGTTTATCGTAATGACTACGACCAAACTCACACCCCAATGTTCCATCAGATGGAAGGTCTGATCGTTGATAAAAACATCAGCTTCACCAATCTGAAAGGCACACTGCATGATTTCCTGCGCAACTTCTTTGAGGAAGACCTGCAGATTCGTTTCCGTCCGTCCTACTTCCCGTTCACTGAACCATCTGCGGAAGTGGATGTGATGGGTAAAAATGGTAAATGGCTGGAAGTTCTGGGCTGCGGCATGGTGCACCCGAATGTCCTGCGTAACGTGGGTATCGATCCAGAAGTCTACTCCGGCTTCGCTTTTGGTATGGGTATGGAGCGTCTGACCATGCTGCGTTACGGCGTCACCGATTTACGTGCGTTCTTCGAAAACGATCTGCGTTTCCTCAAACAGTTTAAATAAGGGCAGGACAAAACAATGAAATTCAGTGAACTGTGGTTACGCGAATGGGTGAATCCAGCTATTAATAGTGAAGCGCTGTCAGGTCAAATCACCATGGCTGGCCTGGAAGTTGACGGTGTTGAAGCGGTTTCCGGCAGCTTCAACGGCGTCGTTGTAGGTGAAGTCGTTGAGTGCGGTCAGCACCCTAACGCGGACAAACTGCGTGTAACGAAAGTCAACGTCGGCGGAGAACGTCTGCTGGACATCGTCTGCGGCGCACCAAACTGCCGTCAGGGGCTGAAAGTCGCGGTGGCGACTATTGGTGCCGTACTGCCTGGCGATTTCAAAATCAAAGCGGCTAAACTGCGTGGCGAACCGTCCGAAGGGATGCTGTGTTCCTTCTCTGAGCTGGGTATTTCCGACGATCACGATGGCATTATTGAACTGCCTGCTGATGCGCCGCTGGGTACTGATATCCGTGAATACCTGAAGCTTGACGACAACACCATCGAAATTAGCGTCACGCCAAACCGCGCCGACTGCCTGGGTATTATCGGTGTTGCTCGCGACGTTGCGGTACTGAACAAACTGCCGCTGAACGAGCCAGAAATTGCACCGGTTGCCTCTACTATCGCTGATGTTCTGCCGATTGAGGTTGAAGCCGCCGATGCGTGCCCGCGCTATCTGGGTCGTGTGGTGAAAGGTATTAACGTTAAAGCACCAACGCCACTGTGGATGAAAGAGAAGCTACGTCGCTGCGGCATCCGCTCCATTGATGCGGTGGTTGATATCACCAACTATGTGCTACTGGAACTGGGCCAACCGATGCATGCGTTCGATAAAGATCGCATCGAAGGTGGGATCAAAGTTCGTATGGCCAAAGAAGGTGAAACGCTGGTCCTGCTGGACGGTAGCGAAGCTAAACTCAGCGCCGATACGCTCGTTATTGCTGACCACAACAAAGCGCTGGCCATGGCCGGTATCTTTGGTGGCGAACACTCTGGTGTGAACGATGAAACCCAGAACGTTCTGCTCGAATCCGCATTCTTTAGCCCTCTGTCCATTACTGGCCGTGCGCGCCGTCATGGTCTGCACACGGATGCGTCTCATCGCTATGAGCGCGGTGTCGATCCGGTTCTGCAGTACAAAGCCATGGAACGTGCAACTCGCCTGCTGATCGAACTGTGCGGCGGTGAAGCCGGTCCAATCATCGATGTTACCAGCGAAGCGACGCTGCCGAAGCGCGCGACTATCACTTTGCGTCGTAGCAAACTGGATCGCCTGATTGGTCATCACATCGCGGATGATCAGGTCACCGATATTCTGACCCGTCTGGGTTGCGAAGTGACCGTCGGTCAGGATCAATGGCAGGCGGTTGCGCCAACCTGGCGTTTCGATATGGAAATCGAAGAAGACCTGGTTGAAGAAGTTGCCCGCATTTATGGCTATAACAGCATCCCGAACGAGCCTGTACAGGCCGGTCTGGTGATGGGCAGTCACAAAGAAGCTAACCTGTCGCTCAAGCGTGTGAAAACCATGCTGAATGATAAAGGCTATCAGGAAGTTATCACCTATAGCTTCGTTGACCCGAAAGTTCAGCAGTGGATGCACCCAGGCGAAGAAGCGCTGATTCTGCCAAGCCCAATCTCCAGTGAAATGTCTGCAATGCGTCTGTCCCTGCTGACCGGCCTGCTGTCGACTGCGGTATACAACCAGAATCGCCAGCAGAACCGCGTACGTATCTTCGAAACCGGTCTGCGTTTTGTTCCGGATACGCAAGCTCCGTTGGGCATCCGTCAGGATGTGATGCTGGGTGGGATTATCTGCGGTAACCGCTATGAAGAGCATTGGAACCTGGCAAAAGAGACCGTTGATTTCTATGATATGAAGGGCGATCTGGAGTCGGTTCTCGATCTGACCGGTAAATTGTCTGAAATTGAATTTAAAGCAGAAGCTAACCCGGCGCTGCATCCGGGGCAGTCTGCGGCGATTTATCTGAAAGGTGAACGCGTTGGTTTCATTGGTGTTATTCACCCAGAGCTTGAGCGTAAACTGGATCTGAACGGCCGTACGCTGGCATTCGAACTGGAGTGGAATAAGCTTGCAGACCGCGTGGTTCCTCAGGCTCAGGACGTTTCCCGCTTCCCGGCAAACCGCCGTGATATCGCCGTTGTGGTCGCTGAAAATGTGCCTGCAGCAGATATTTTAAACGAATGTAAGAAAGTTGGCGTAAATCAGATAGTTGGCGTAAACTTATTTGACGTGTACCGTGGTAAGGGTGTTGCGGAAGGCTACAAGAGCCTTGCTATCAGCCTGATTTTACAAGATACCAGCCGTACACTCGAAGAAGAGGAGATTGCCGCTACCGTCGCCAAATGTGTAGAGGCATTAAAAGAGCGATTCCAGGCATCATTGAGGGATTGAACCTATGGCGCTTACAAAAGCTGAAATGTCAGAATATCTGTTTGATAAGCTTGGGCTTAGCAAGCGGGATGCCAAAGAACTGGTAGAACTGTTTTTTGAGGAGATCCGTCGCGCTCTGGAAAACGGCGAGCAGGTGAAGCTATCCGGTTTTGGTAACTTTGATTTGCGTGATAAAAATCAACGCCCGGGACGTAACCCGAAAACGGGTGAAGATATTCCCATTACAGCCCGGCGTGTGGTGACCTTCAGACCAGGACAGAAGTTAAAAAGCCGGGTCGAAAACGCAACACCCAAAGAAGAGTAATCTGAACTAACTAAAAAGGCCGCATTCGCGGCCTTTTTCTTTTCTTAGATGGCGCATCCGCCTTAAAATCAAAAGCCTCTTTACGCGCTTACGGGTAATTATGCAGCTCTATGTTCATCAACAGCAGCGACGAAACCGCCGCTGGCTTGCCGCACTGACGCTGGTGCTCTTGTTTATGCTGGTTATTGGCCTATGTGCGGGCGATCAATGGATTGCACCGGGAGAGTGGTTTAACGCGAAAGGGCAGCTCTTTATCTGGCAGATTAGGCTGCCGCGAACGCTTGCCGTGATGCTGGTTGGCGCATCGCTGGCGCTTTGTGGCGCGGTGATGCAGACACTGTTTGAAAATCCGCTGGCCGAACCAGGCCTGCTCGGTGTATCCAACGGCGCAGGGGTAGGACTCATTGCGGTCATTATGCTTGGCCATGGCGCGTTGCCCGGCTGGATGCCAGGACTCGCGGCGATAGCCGGTGCATTATTGATTACCGCCATTTTGATGCGTTTTGCTCGTCGTCATCTGTCGACTAGCCGCCTGCTGTTAGCAGGCGTTGCGTTGGGGATTATCTGTAGCGCGTTAATGACCTGGGCTGTCTACTTCTCAACGTCGTTTGACCTGCGTCAGTTGATGTATTGGATGATGGGGGGCTTTGGTGGCGTTGACTGGCAGCAGCTGTGGCTGATGGTGACGCTGCTGCCGGTGCTGGTGTGGGTCTGTCTGCAATCCCAGCCGCTCAATCTACTGGCCTTGGGGGAAACTTCCGCGCGTCAACTCGGCGTACCGATTGCGCTGTGGCGTAAACTGCTGGTGATGGCTACTGGTTGGCTGGTGGGCGTTAGCGTGGCGCTGGCCGGGGCGATTGGTTTTATTGGGCTGGTGGTGCCGCACATGCTACGCCTGTGCGGGCTAACCGATCACCGCGTGCTATTGCCTGCCAGCGCGCTAGCAGGAGCCAGTACACTGCTGTTTGCCGATATTATTGCACGACTGGCGCTCTCTGCCGCTGAACTGCCAATAGGGGTTGTGACGGCAACGCTAGGCGCGCCGGTATTTATCTGGTTACTATTAAAGTCCGGGCGATAGACCCGGCTTAACCTGCAAAAGAGGACGCTATGCAAACAACTATTTTGAACACCCCGGTCACCACGATTGACGGTGAAAGCACGACTCTCGAAGGCTATAAAGGCAAAGTCCTGTTGATTGTGAACGTTGCCTCCAAATGCGGCTTGACACCACAGTATGAACAGCTGGAGACATTGCAGACTTCGCTGCAGAGCGAAGGGTTTACCGTACTGGGGTTCCCGTGCAACCAGTTCCTGGGACAGGAACCGGGCAGCGAAGAGGAGATCAAGACCTTCTGCAGCACGACCTATGGCGTAACGTTCCCGTTGTTTAGCAAGATTGACGTCAATGGCGAAGGGCGTCATCCGCTTTACGCTAAGCTGACTCATATCGCGCCGGATGCCATCGCACCAGAAGGCAGTGGCTTCTATGAGCGTATGGCCAGTAAAGGACGAGCCCCAGCGCAGCCTGGCGATATTCTGTGGAATTTTGAGAAATTCTTAATCGGCCGTCATGGCGAAGTTATTAACCGTTTCTCCCCGGATATGACGCCGGATGATCCGACGCTGGTGGCCGCCATTAAACAGGCGATCTCCCAGCCATGATGCCTTTGATGCAGCTTCAGGATGTCAGCGAAAGCGCGCGATTACAGAGTGTGAACGTTGATGTGGGGCGCGGGGAAATGATTCATCTTGTCGGGCCGAATGGGGCGGGGAAAAGTACGCTTCTGGCAAGAATGGCGGGATTGAGTCGGGGAAAAGGGCAAGTGATGCTCAATGGGCAGTCGCTCGATGAGTGGACGGCCTCGGCGCTGGCACGCCATCGCGCCTATCTTTCCCAGCACCAGACACCGCCGTTTGCCATGCCTGTCTGGCAGTTCCTGATGCTGCATCAACATGATAACCAACATTCACCGTTTGCGGCGCATGTGACCGAAGCGCTTGGTCTTGGCAATAAACTGGGACGCAACGTCAGCCAGCTCTCAGGCGGTGAATGGCAGCGGGTCAGGCTGGCCGCCGTGATACTTCAGATCTCTCCGTGGGATAATATCGATGGTCAGCTTCTGTTGCTGGACGAGCCGATGAACAGTTTGGATGTGGCGCAGCAGGCCGCGTTAGATAAACTGTTAACTGAACTCTGCGCTGCTGGCGTAACCATCATTATGAGCAGCCACGATCTTAACTACACTTTGCGTCACGCCCATTACGTATGGTTATTATGTTCTGGCCGATTGATTGCCAGCGGCCAAACTGATGCTGTATTGCAGCCGGAAAATTTAGCCCTGGCTTATAATATGGTTTTTCAGAAGCTGGAAATAGCTGGCCATCAGCTCCTCGTTTATGATGCTGTCGGTGAAAAATAATCCATACTCAGCTTCAAACGGCGGTCATTGCTTGCCAGTCGATCGCTTATCGATATAATTTGTTGGCTGATCATAAAAATAGAGGATGCGCTGGATATGCGTTTCTGGGCTCTTTTTCTCGTGGCATTCATTTTAGCTGGCTGTAGCAGTCATCGCCCACCGCCGCCAAATCCACGGCTTGCGGATTCTATTACGGTGATTGCGAGTTTAAACGACCAGCTGCAGAACTGGCACGGCACGCCTTATCGCTACGGTGGCATGAATCGTCGCGGCGTCGATTGCTCGGCGTTTGTGCTGATGACTTTCCGCGACAAATTTGAGATGCGTCTGCCAAGAGAAACCCGTCAGCAGGCAAAAATAGGCACTGAAATCGATAAGGACGACCTCCTGCCTGGCGATCTGGTGTTCTTCAAAACCGGCGCAGGGGAAAGTGGCCTGCACGTGGGTATCTACGACACCGACAATCAGTTTATCCATGCCTCAACCAGCCAGGGCGTCACGCGTTCCTCGCTCGACAACGTCTACTGGCGGAAGAATTTCTGGCAGGCCAGGCGAATTTAATCGAAAAGAAAAGGAGGCCAAAAAGTGCCTCCTTTTTTTATGTAGTCGATTTAATTTAAATTAAATAGCGAACGATATTCTCATTTTGTTAGGCGAGATCATGGAACTTAAGGTTGATTGTGTTAATCCATGGGTTTCGATTACAATCATTACGATCCAGTGACGGACCAATGAAATAAAAAGGAACCGATGAAAGGAATAATCACAGCATCTATTACTATAGGTTATCGCTTTGTGACGTCAGGAACCCGGACATGACTTTTAGTGAAGGGCAGTCGCAATGATTGTATCGCTGGATAATACGTATTGTTCTCAGTTGTTTTTTCTCCCCGCCAGGAATAGTGGGGGACAGTTGGTTGGCCTGAAGGTGGTCAGCCAGTTTAGCGGTGTTAATAACCACGTTCGAATTCCGACTAGCCTCGTTTTGCCACGTCTTACCGCGCAAGAAGAAATCGCCTTATTCCAGGAAAAACTGGCGCTCCTGACCACCTGTCAGCTGTTTTTCCTTCAGCATGGACTGAAGGCGTGGATAACTATCCCTCCCGGCGTTGTCGATGCCTTGCTGACCCAGGATGAACTGGCGGCCAGTGCCGCGCGTTTCTCTTTCCTTGAACTGGCGGTGAGTGAAGGTTTTCCGGGGCTTAATCATATTGATGAAAATCACGCGCTTGCCAGGCTGTGCCAGCAATTCCCGCTGGTGTTGAGCGATTTTGGATCCGGCGATGCCTCGACTAAAGCGGTCTTTGCCGGGCTTTTTAGTCGCGTGGTGCTGGATAGAAACTTCGTGCAGCGCCAGGCAAAATCGGCCTCTTTTGAACCGTTTATGCGGGCTATCGTCAGCCAGATTCAACCGTACTGTCAGGCGATTATGATCTCCGGCGTTGATGACGACATTTTGCGACAGCGGCTGGAGCCTTATGGCTTTAGCGGTATGCTAGGGAATTTATGGCCAGCAGTGCCTGAATCGTCATTAATAACATTAGCGCAACAATAACCCTGTATTTACCCGGGTGTTTAACGTACGTTAACCCAATACACTACGGACAGGAGGAACCATGAACCTGTCATTTAACACCCGCTGGCGCGACGAGCTGCCAGGATTTTATAGCGCGCTACAGCCTACGCCGCTGCACAATGCCCGAGTTATCTGGCACAACGCGCCGCTTGCCAATGAATTAGCCATTCCCGCCGAACTTTTTACCCCTGCACAAGGGGCTGGCGTTTGGGGCGGTGAGCAACTGCTGCCCGGTATGTCGCCTCTGGCGCAGGTTTATAGTGGCCATCAGTTCGGTGCCTGGGCCGGTCAACTCGGCGATGGGCGCGGTATTTTACTCGGTGAACAACAGCTAGAAAACGGCAAGTCGGTTGACTGGCATCTTAAAGGGGCGGGGCTGACGCCTTATTCGCGTATGGGCGACGGGCGTGCGGTGCTGCGCTCTACGCTGCGTGAAAGCCTGGCTTCTGAGGCGATGCATTATCTCGGGATCCCTGGGACTCGTGCGTTAGCGATTGTCACCAGCGATACCCCTATCCAACGGGAAACCGTCGAATCTGGCGCGATGCTGATGCGCATCGCTGAAAGCCATATTCGTTTTGGTCATTTCGAGCATTTTTATTACCGTCGTGAAATGGACAGCGTCCGTCAGCTTGCGGATTACACCATTCGCCATCACTGTCCGCATCTGCAGGATGAGCCGGAGAGCTATGCGCTGTGGTTCCATGATGTGGTCACGCGTACCGCACAGATGATTGCCCGCTGGCAAACGGTTGGTTTCGCGCATGGTGTAATGAATACTGACAATATGTCGATTCTTGGACTAACGCTGGATTACGGCCCGTTTGGTTTTCTCGATGATTATCAGCCTGAGTTTATTTGTAATCACTCTGACTATCAGGGGCGCTACCGTTTTGATAATCAACCTGCCATTGGGCTGTGGAATTTACAGTGTCTGGCGCAGTCGCTATCGGCGCTGATTGAGGTTGATGCGCTTAACGCCGCGCTGGATACCTACCAGCAGACGCTGTTCCGTGAATATGGTCAGAGGATGCGCAAAAAACTTGGGCTGTTTAGCGAGGAGTCGGGCGATAACGATTTGCTCAACGGTCTGTATGCGCTGATGAAGCGTGAGGGCAGCGATTACACCCTGACTTTCCGTCTGCTGAGTGAAACCGAACAATTGAGTGCGGCGTCGCCGTTGCGCGATGAGTTTATCGACCGGGCCGCTTTTGATAGTTGGTTTACCCAGTACCGTGTTCGCCTGCAGCAAGAACAGATCGCTGACTCGCAGCGCCAATGCGCAATGAAACTGGCCAACCCGGCCATGGTGTTACGCAACTGGCTGGCGCAGCGGGCGATTGAACAGGCAGAGCAGGGTGACTATCAGGAATTGCACCGCCTGCATGAAGCGCTACGTCATCCGTGGGACGATCGCCATGACGACTATGGTCGACGCCCGCCAGACTGGGGTAAGCATCTCGAAGTGAGCTGTTCGAGTTAAGCGACTCTCTGCTGCACTGCCGTCCGGGTGGTGCAGCTATTTCGTTAAAATGAGTTTTCCTGCCTGAGTTTGTCGCAGCAAATATTGCTGTTCGCCGTGTTCAATAATGACTCGACCTTCCTGACCTAACAGCGTCTGGCTGTCGATCCGGCGATCGCTGGGGAGAGGGCGAGGGGTATTATCCTTTTGTGATTCTATTTCTGCGCAGGTATCCATTAGCGACATATTTATAATGAAAATCAATGTAACAATGATAACCATTATCAATATTCAATGCATTAACCGCAAGTTTTATTTAATTAAATCAACGGTGGGGATATCGTGCGCCCGCCGATGTCCGGCGGGCGGGGGATATTACAGACGGGTTGCGACGGCAGCCGCCAGTTTTTCCAACAGCAGTTCAGTATCTTCCCAGCTCAGGCAAGGATCGGTGATGGATTGGCCGTAGGTTAACGGTTGATCGGCGACGATTTTCTGCGTTCCTTCACGCAGGAAACTTTCAGCCATGATCCCGGCAATAGCTGAAGAACCATTGCGAATTTGCTGGCAGATATCATCACACACTTCCAGTTGCCGGCGGTGCTGCTTCTGGCAATTGCCGTGGCTGAAGTCAACCACCAGATGTTCAGGTAAATCGAACTCGTGCAGCGTATCGCAGGCGGCGGCAATATCGTTGGCATGGTAGTTTGGCTTTTTGCCACCGCGCATGATGATATGACCGTAAGGGTTCCCGCTGGTCTGGTAAATGGTCATCTGGCCATTTTTATCCGGCGACAGGAACATATGGCTAGCGCGAGAAGCGCGAATGGCGTCAACCGCAATGCGCGTATTGCCATCGGTACCGTTTTTAAAACCAACTGGGCAGGAGAGTGCGGAAGCCATTTCGCGGTGGATCTGGCTTTCCGTTGTCCGCGCGCCGATAGCGCCCCAGCTAATCAGGTCGGCGATAAACTGACCGGTCACCATATCAAGAAACTCGGTAGCGGTCGGTACGCCCAGGGTATTCACCTGCAGCAGCAACTTGCGCGCCTGTTCAATGCCATGGTTGACGCGATAGCTGCCATTGAGGTCTGGATCGGAGATTAAGCCTTTCCAGCCAACAACCGTACGTGGCTTTTCAAAATAGGTGCGCATCACGATTTCCAGCTCACCCTGATGTTTTTCACGCAGCACCTGTAAGCGACGAGCGTAATCAACGGCAGCATCTAAATCGTGAATAGAGCAGGGGCCAACAATCGCCAGCAGACGGCGATCTTCGCCATTGAGGATCTTTTCAATCCGGCGGCGTGAAGCGGTAACGTGCGCTGCAACGTCCGGCGATACCGGGTAGCGTTCGGCCAGTTCTGCAGGCGTAATTAAGCTCTCAATTCGAGCGGTACGCAATTCATCGGTCTTATTCATGGGGATCTCAGAAATTTGTTTCTTCGTCAGCCAATGTGCTGAGAAGTGATGCACATCACGATAAACCAATCTCCGCTGAATTCAAGCGCGGAGCGTAATGTGCGCTCAATCACACTGCTATGATAAACAAATTTGATGCATTGTACTAGTGTATTAGTACATTCTGCGGCTAAGTCCCATTATATCCATGATTTTAGTGGCAATTTCTTCTACTGAATAATTGGTACTGTTGATCCACGGTATTTGATTACGGCGGTAAAGCGCTTCAACTTCCGCCACTTCCATTCGGCACTGGCGCATTGAGGCATAGCGGCTGTTCTCGCGTCGTTCTTCGCGAATGGCGGCCAAACGCTCGGCGTTGATTGTCAGGCCAAACAGTTTATGTTGCAGCGGTTTTAACGACGCTGGCAGCACGAGATTATCCATATCATCGGCAATAAACGGGTAGTTGGCGGCACGAATACCAAACTGCATCGCCAGATAAAGACTGGTTGGCGTTTTTCCACAGCGTGAAACGCCAAGCAGAATCACCTGCGCCTGATCGAGGTTACGCAATGAGATACCGTCGTCGTGCGCCAGGGTGTAATCAATCGCGGCAATACGCGCGTCGTACTTGGTGAGGTTACCGGGGGTTAAGCCATGGGTTCGATGGGCAATAGGGGTAGGATCAAGCTTAAGCTCTTCCTGTAATGGCGCGACCAGCGCCTGAACGATATCCTGACAAAAACCTTCACATTGCAGAATAATGTCACGAATTTCGGGAATAACGATGGAATAGAAAACCAACGGGCGCACGCCCGTTTGCAGGTAAATGGCGTCGATTTGCTCTTTTACCGCCTTGGCACGGCTTTCGCTTTCAATAAACGGCAACGTAATGCTGTTTATCGCCACCGGGAATTGCGACATCACTGCATGACCAAGAACTTCTGCCGTAATAGCGGTGCCATCGGAAATATAAAACACCTGACGATCCACTGCACTTTCCATTTTGCCATTCCCCGTTAATTGCCTGAAAGCGTAAATTAAATTTAAACACAACCTGACGATGTTTGTCCTTAAAATAAAAATGAAATGGTATTTTTATTTTTAATGAAATACCCATTTCATTTTTACATTGCTATCAATAGACCGTCGGTTATTGTGGCTTTTTAGCCTAATCAGTAGGTTATGAATTAATGGGAATCAATCCTAAAAAGTAAAAAAATAATTTGCTTACACGATTCACCGTTTTTTTCAGCAGTTTAAATATGCGAGGATAATTTGAGTAGTCAGTCGTTACTTATCACTGCTTCTTTAATCTAAAAAGGATTGTCTCGATGTCCAACAATGGCTCGTCACCGCTGGTGCTTTGGTACAACCAACTCGGCATGAATGATGTAGACAGAGTTGGAGGCAAAAATGCCTCCTTGGGTGAAATGATTACGAACCTGTCCGGGATGGGAGTTTCTGTACCCAACGGATTTGCCACCACTGCCGATGCGTTTAATCAGTTTCTCGACCAGAGCGGCGTGAACCAGCAGATCTATCAGCTGTTGGATGACACCGATATCGACGACGTTACCGCCCTGGCGAAAGCCGGCGCGCAGATCCGCCAATGGATCATCGACACTCCTTTCCAAAGCGAACTGGAACAGGCCATTCATGATGCCTATAACCAGCTGGCGGCGGATAATGCCAACGCCTCTTTTGCGGTGCGCTCGTCTGCCACTGCGGAAGATATGCCGGATGCCTCTTTTGCCGGCCAGCAGGAAACCTTCCTCAACGTCCACGGCTTTGATGCGGTGCTGGTGGCGGTGAAACACGTGTTTGCTTCGCTGTTTAACGACCGCGCGATCTCTTATCGCGTTCACCAGGGTTACGACCATCGCGGCGTGGCGCTCTCGGCTGGCGTCCAGCTGATGGTGCGCTCTGACCTGGCGTCCTCCGGCGTGATGTTCTCTATCGATACTGAATCCGGCTTTGACCAGGTGGTATTTATTACCTCCGCGTGGGGCCTGGGTGAAATGGTGGTACAGGGCGCGGTGAACCCGGATGAGTTTTACGTGCATAAACCGACGCTGGCGGCCAATCGTCCGGCTATTGTACGTCGCACGATGGGGTCGAAAAAGATCCGTATGGTTTACGCGCCGACGCAGGAGCATGGCAAACAGGTCCGTATTGAAGATGTGCCGCGTGAGCAGTGCGATATCTTCTCGTTGACCAACGATGAAGTGCAGGAACTGGCGAAGCAAGCCGTACAGATTGAAAAACACTACGGTCGTCCGATGGACATCGAGTGGGCTAAAGACGGTCATACCGGCAAATTGTTTATTGTTCAGGCGCGTCCAGAAACCGTACGTTCGCGTGGACAGGTGATGGAGCGTTATACGCTGCATTCTCAGGGGCGTATCGTTTCCGAAGGCCGTGCTATCGGCCATCGTATCGGCGCGGGTAGCGTGAAAGTGATTCACGATATCAGCGAGATGAATCGTATTCAGCCAGGCGACGTGCTGGTTACCGACATGACCGACCCGGATTGGGAACCGATCATGAAAAAAGCGGCGGCGATTGTTACCAACCGCGGCGGGCGTACCTGTCACGCAGCGATCATCGCCCGTGAATTGGGGATCCCAGCAGTTGTGGGCTGCGGTGATGCCACTGAACGCATGAAAGATGACGAAAAAGTTACCGTTTCCTGCGCGGAAGGCGACACTGGCTATGTTTACGCCGATCTGCTGGACTTTAGCGTTAACAGCTCCAGCGTCGACACCATGCCGGATCTGCCGCTGAAGATCATGATGAACGTCGGTAACCCTGACCGTGCATTTGACTTCGCCTGTCTGCCAAACGAAGGCGTAGGGCTGGCGCGTCTGGAATTCATCATCAACCGCATGATTGGCGTGCACCCGCGTGCGCTGCTGGAGTTTGATGACCAGGAGCCGAAGCTGCAAAACGAAATCCGCGAGATGATGAAGGGCTTCGACTCGCCGAAAGAGTTTTACGTTGGCCGTCTGACCGAAGGGATCGCCACGCTGGGCGCGGCGTTTTATCCGAAACGCGTCATTGTGCGCCTGTCTGATTTCAAATCGAACGAATACGCCAACCTGGTGGGCGGTGAGCGTTACGAGCCGGAAGAAGAGAACCCAATGCTCGGCTTCCGCGGCGCCGGTCGCTACGTTTCTGATAGTTTCCGCGATTGCTTTGCGCTGGAATGTGATGCGGTGAAACGCGTCCGTAACGACATGGGGTTGACCAACGTTGAGATCATGGTGCCGTTCGTGCGTACCGTCGATCAGGCGAAAGCGGTGGTTGATGAGCTGGCGCGTCAGGGTCTGAAGCGTGGAGAGAACGGTCTGAAGATCATTATGATGTGCGAAATCCCGTCCAACGCCCTGTTGGCGGAGCAGTTCCTTGAGCACTTCGATGGCTTCTCTATCGGGTCGAACGACATGACGCAGCTGGCGCTGGGTCTTGACCGTGACTCAGGTGTCGTTTCCGCGCTGTTCGATGAGCGTAACGATGCGGTGAAAGCGCTGTTGTCGATGGCGATTCGTGCCGCCAAGAAACAGGGTAAATACGTCGGTATTTGTGGGCAAGGCCCGTCAGATCACGAAGATTTCGCCGCCTGGCTGATGGAAGAAGGGATCGACAGCCTGTCGCTGAACCCGGATACCGTCGTGCAGACCTGGCTGGGTCTGGCTGAATTGAAAAAATAACGCCTTATCCTGCTGAGCATCCCGGGCCCTGTGCCCGGGATTTTTTTATTCTGGGAGTTGCTGCCGATCACACTCCGCGAAGAAAACCAAAAATCATAAATCTACAGGCAATTCTGACAATTGTTCCTCGCCCTTCACTTCTGAATACTGATTCACAACTGTTAATACCGTGCGCTTACCCGTCATTGCTATGAATGATTTCGGGTATTGATCAGCAACTCAGGAGAACGGCTATGACCCCGATTTATAAAGATCCCCAACGCCCGATTCAGGAACGTGTCGATGATTTACTGGTTCGCATGACCCCCGAGGAAAAATATGCCCAGATGCATGCCTGGTGGCTGGTGCTGTCGGAAGAGGGTCATCATCGAGAAAGAACGGATATGAGCGATGAGTTTGCCGGCGTTAGCGAACAAACCTCGCTGAGCGAGCGCCTGAAACTTGGCGTAGGACAAATTACCCGTCCGCTGGGCACCCATATTGTTGATGCAAAAACCGGTGTCCGCGCGGCCAACCGCCTGCAAAAAATGATGATGGAGGAGACGCGGCTAGGGATCCCGGCGCTGTTCCATGAGGAGTGCCTGGTCGGTTTGCTGTGCAAAGACGCGACGCTGTTCCCATCATCGCTGAACTATGGCTCGACCTGGGATCCTGGGCTGGTTAAACGTGCTGCGCAGCAAATTGGTGAGGAGGCGCGCTCCACGGGATGCAAACAAGGGCTCGCACCGGTGCTGGATGTCTCACGTGATGTGCGCTGGGGGCGTACCGAGGAGACGTTCGGCGAAGATCCGTGGCTGGTGGGGGTGATGGCCTGTGCCTATGTTGACGGGCTGCAGGGCGAAAAACGTGATGTGCTGGCAACCCTTAAGCACTATGTGGGTCACTCGTTTAGCGAAGGGGCACGTAACCACGCTCCGGTGCATTTGGGGTTCCGTGAACTAAATGATACCTTCCTGCTGCCGTTTGAAATGGCGGTGAAGCAGGCCAATGCCGGCTCAGTGATGCCAGCCTATCACGACATTGATAACCAGCCAGGGCACAGCGACAGTTTCCTGTTGACCACGGTGCTGCGGGAACGCTGGGGTTTTGACGGTATCGTGGTGGCTGACTACGGCGGCGTGAGCCTGCTGCATCAACATCACGGCGTGGCACAGGATGCCGCTGAGTCAGCAGCGCTGGCCTTTAATGCCGGGCTGGACGTGGAGCTGCCAAAAGATGATTGTGCCCGCCATCTGGCGGAGGCGGTTGAGCGGGGGCTGATTACGCTTGAGAAAATTGACGAGATTGTCGCCCGCACGCTCACAGAGAAATTCCGCCTGGGCCTGTTTGAACATCCTTATACCGACGAGAATGCGATTTCACTGCAATCTGATGCTACGCGCCAGGTGGCGCGAGAGGTTGCGACTCGCTCCATTACGCTGCTGGAAAACCGCAATACGCTGCCGCTTACCGGTAAACCCCGCATCGCGGTGGTGGGCCCGACGGCGGATGATCCGCTAGCGCTTTTGAGCGGCTATAGCTTCCCGGTGCATCTGATCATCAGCGATATGGTGGAAAAAACTTCGCAGGTCACTACGCCGCTGATGGCGCTGCGCCACTATCTGGGTGATAGCCAAATTCGCTACGCCAAAGGCTGTCATATTATTGAGCAGCGCATGGCGGGGGCGCCGGTTTTCCCCGGTGACAGTTCGGGTAAACCCATGCAGTCTTCGCCGGTGTCTGAGGATCTCAGCCTGATTCCTGATGCGGTTCGTGCCGCGCAGGAGAGTGACGTGATTGTTGCCTGTGTGGGCGATCTGGCCGGGCTGTTCCAGAGCGGCACTGTAGGCGAAGGTTCCGATACGGATAGCCTGAATCTGCCTGGCGTGCAGCAACAGCTGCTCCAGGCGCTGGTGGATACCGGTAAACCGGTGGTGGTGGTGATGACCGGCGGTCGTCCGTATAACCTGCAGGGGCTTGAAGACAACGTCGCGGCCCTGATGCTGGCCTGGGCGCCGGGACAGGAGGGCGGCTGGGCCATTGCCGATGTGCTGACCGGCCGTGCTGAGCCGCAGGGTCGCCTGGTGGTGAGCGTGCCGAAAAGTGCCGGAGCGATGCCTTTCTACTATAACCACAAGCTAAAAAGCGGCGGCACGCCGTTTGCTTTCCACTTCGGCGCACTGTATCCCTTTGGTTTCGGTAAAGGTTGGGGAAAGTTTCGCTATGGCGAACCACAGTTGGCACACAGCCAGGTGGCAATTGACGGTGATATCACCTTGCGTATTCCGGTGAGAAACATCGGTGAACGCAGCGGCAGCGATGTGGTGCAAATTTATGTCCGCGATAACGTCGCCTCTATGGTGCGTCCGCTTCAGGAGCTAAAAGCCTTCCAACGCGTGACGTTGTCACCGGGAGAGCAGACAACGCTGACCGTGACGCTGCCGGTGGATATGCTGAACTTTACCAGCTATGAGGGACAACGCATTGTTGAACCCGGGGAGTTTGAGCTGCAAATCGGCAGTTCATCGGCAGACATTCACCACCGTGTGACGGTACGGGTTAACGGTAAAACCCGCGTGCTGCCGTCCAATTGGCGCATGATGAGCCGCTGTGATATCGGGTGATATTGTCCACTCGCTTCCGGCACTGGCGTGCCGGAAATTGCCGTGCGTTAGATAAAAAAAAGCCCATCGTGGGAGATGGGCAAAGACTACACACAGCAATTCGTTGTTTCACTCAGGGGATATATAAATCAAGGGGTTGATCTATTACCTTGGAGGTTATAGTAGGCATACGCGTTTTTTGCGTCGATCGGATTCCTCTCAATAGTTAAATAAATGTGAATATTTTCCGAGGCATGTCGCGAATAGCGTGCATTTTTGAGGTGATTTGGTGAGGAATTGGTCAGTTTTACTTAAGTGAAAGGCGGGTTTCCCCGCCTTTTTTATCTTACTGTTTTGGATAGTTATTCTGTTCAAGCTCGGCCAGCTCTTCCAGAACCTGTTCCGGATCGGTTGATGGCGGTGGGATTTCATGTAACCAGGCGTCAAACAAGCGCCAGGACACCGCCAACAGGACAGGACCAATAAACAGGCCAATCATGCCGAAAGCCACCAGTCCACCGATAACGCCGGAGAGGATCAGAATCATCGGCAGGTCAGCGCCCATGCGAATCAGCATCGGACGAATCACGTTGTCCATCGTGCCGACTACGCAGCTCCACACCAGCAGCACGGTGCCCCAGGTGGTATCACCCGTCCAGTAGAGCCAGATAATGCAGGGCACCAGTACGATCAATGGCCCCAGCTGCACCAGGCAGGAAAAAATCATCACCACGGTGAACAGCGTCGCGTAAGGCACGCCGGAAATAGCCAGACCAATACCGCCCAGCACGGCCTGTACCAGCGCGGTGACCACCACGCCCAGCGCAACGGCGCGGATAGCCTGGCCTGCCAGCAGAACGGCGGCGTCGCCGCGTTTAGCCGCCAGACGGGTGGCGAAGTAGCGCATGCCAAAGGCCACTTTTTCCCCCTGCCAGTACAGCAGGGCGCTGAACAGCAGCATCAGACCACTATGCAATAGGAAGCGACCAACATGCGCAGCCTGGCCGACAAACCAGGTGGTGGTGGTGCCAAGGTAAGGACGAATCTTCGCCATCAATGCACTGCCGCCCATATCCAGCAGGCTGTGCCAGCCGCTATACATTTTGGCACCAATAAACGGAATGCTATTGAGCCAGGCAAAATCAGGCAGCGTGAGCGTTCCACTGGTGATGGCATGAATCAGCGGCGAGCTGCTATCCACCAGGCTGTTGACCAGCAGGGCAATGGGAATCACGAACAATAAAAAGAGCAGCAGCGTCATGACGAGGACAGCCAGGGAGCGGCGGCCAAAAAGGATGCGCTGAAGCCAAATCAGTACTGGCCAGGTGGCAATAACGATAGTTGATGCCCAGGCGAAGCCCAGAATAAACGGCTGAACAATCCATAAACAAGCGATGATCATCAGTGCCAGAAACAGCACCGATAGCAGTATTTGCGGAATATCCCGCGGTTTAAGAACCGTGTTCATAAATAAGCTTTACCTTCAATAGCTCGCAAGACCGCAGATGCGGCATAAATCCGTTCATTGATAATAATATCAATAAATTCCCGGTGCTGATTCTGCGGCAAAAACTACCGGGCGCATAAGGAAAAAATGTGATAAAACCATAACGGCACGACGCAAACGATTAATCATTTATACACGCAGTTTTTGCCGACTACTGTATTGACGATAGCTGGCGATATTGTGTGCGTACAACACAACATTCAGAAAGGGTCAAACGTAATGATCCCACAGATTTCCCAGGCACCTGGCGAAGTACCGCTGGTGCTGAATTATTTGCAGGCACTGGAGCAACAAGGCTTTACCGGAGATACCGCGACTCGCTACGCCGACAGGCTGACGATGGCGACCGATAACAGCATCTACCAGCTTCTTCCCGATGCGGTAGTGTTCCCTCGTTCCACCGCTGATGTTGCACTGTTGGCACGTATTGCCGCAGAAGAACGCTATCAGTCCCTGGTCTTTACCCCGCGCGGCGGTGGTACCGGCACCAATGGACAGGCGTTGAATCAGGGCATCATCGTAGATATGTCCCGCTATATGAACCGCATCATCGAAATCAACCCTGAAGAGGGGTGGGTGCGCGTAGAAGCGGGTGTCATCAAAGATCAGCTTAATCAATATTTGAAACCCCACGGTTATTTTTTTGCGCCGGAGCTGTCGACCAGCAACCGTGCGACGCTGGGGGGAATGATCAACACCGATGCTTCCGGGCAGGGGTCGCTGGTGTATGGCAAAACCTCCGATCACGTACTCGGCGTGCGGGCGGTGCTGCTCGGTGGCGATATCCTCGATACCCAGCCGGTTCCCGTGGCGCTGGCCGAAACGCTGGCAAAAGAGCAGTCGGCGGCGGGGCGTATCTATCGCACTGTATTCGAACGTTGCCGCGACAATCGTCAGCTGATTATCGACAAATTCCCTAAACTTAACCGCTTCCTGACCGGTTACGATCTGCGCCACGTCTTTAACGACGCGATGAGCGAATTTGACCTCACCCGCGTATTGACCGGTTCTGAAGGCACGCTGGCATTTATCACTGAAGCGCGTCTTGATATCACGCCGCTACCGAAAGTGCGCCGTCTGGTGAATATCAAGTACGACTCTTTCGACTCTGCGCTACGCAACGCACCGTTTATGGTTGAGGCACGCGCGCTCTCGGTTGAAACGGTTGACTCGAAAGTCCTGAATCTGGCGCGGGAAGATATTGTTTGGCACTCGGTCAACGAACTGATTACCGATGTTCCCGATAAAGAGATGCTGGGGCTGAATATCGTCGAGTTCGCCGGCGACGACGAGGCGTTGATTGAGGGGCAGGTCACTGCGCTGTGCCAGCGTCTTGATGAACTTATCGCCCAGCACGAAGGCGGAGTTATTGGCTGGCAGCGCTGCAATGAACTGGACGGTATCGAGCGTATTTACGCTATGCGTAAGAAGGCGGTTGGTCTGCTCGGCAATGCGAAAGGGGCGGCGAAGCCCATTCCGTTTGCGGAGGATACCTGCGTGCCGCCAGAGCATTTGGCGGACTATATTGTCGAGTTTCGCGCGCTGCTCGATAGCCATGGCCTGAGCTACGGTATGTTCGGCCACGTCGATGCAGGAGTACTGCACGTTCGTCCGGCGCTGGATATGTGCGACCCGCAGCAAGAGATTTTAATGAAGAAGATCTCCGATGACGTGGTGGCGCTGACCGCGAAATACGGTGGGCTACTGTGGGGGGAGCATGGAAAAGGCTTCCGCGCTGAATACAGCCCCGCGTTCTTTGGCGAACAGCTTTATGCTGAGCTGCGCAAAGTTAAAGCGGCGTTTGACCCGGATAACCGTCTGAACCCAGGGAAAATTTGCCCGCCGGAAGGCGTGGATGCGCCGATGATGAAGGTGGATGCGGTAAAACGTGGCACCTACGATCGACAAATTCCGGTAACCGTGCGGTCGTCATGGCGCGGGGCGATGGAGTGTAACGGTAACGGTTTGTGCTTCAACTTTGATGCCAAAAGCCCGATGTGTCCGTCGATGAAAATCACCAATAACCGCATGCACTCGCCGAAAGGCCGTGCGACGCTGGTTCGTGAATGGCTGCGTCTGCTGGCCGATCGCGGCGTGGATCCTTCGATGCTGGAAAAAGAGCTGCCAGAGAAGCGTGCAAGCCTGCGCTCTTTGGTCGAGCGCACCCGCAACAGCTGGCATGCCCGCAAAGGGGAATACGATTTCTCCCATGAAGTGAAAGAGGCGATGTCCGGCTGTCTGGCCTGCAAGGCGTGTTCAACACAGTGCCCGATTAAAATTGATGTGCCGGAATTCCGCTCTCGCTTCCTGCAGTTGTACCACACGCGCTATCTTCGCCCGGTTCGCGATCATCTGGTGGCGACGGTGGAAAGCTATGCACCGCTGATGGCGCGCGCGCCGAAAACGTTCAACTTCTTTATGAACCAGCCGCTGGTGCGAAAGCTGTCGGAGAAACATATCGGCATGGTGGATTTACCGATGCTGTCCGTGCCGTCGCTGCAAAAACAGGTGGTGACGCATCGCTCGGCTAATCTGACGCTTGAGCAGCTTGAAGCGCTATCGCCAGAGCAAAAAGCCCAGACGGTGCTGGTGGTGCAGGATCCGTTTACCAGCTATTACGATGCGCAGGTCGTCGCCGACTTTATTCGCCTGATCGATAAATTGGGCTATCAGCCGGTGCTGCTGCCATTCTCTCCGAACGGTAAAGCTCAGCATATCAAGGGCTTCGTGACGCGCTTTACCAAAACGGCACAGAAAACGTCTGACTATCTGAACAGGGTGGCGGCGTTGGGCATGCCGATGGTTGGCGTCGATCCGGCGCTGGTGCTGTGCTATCGCGATGAGTATAAGCAGGTGCTGGGCGATAAGCGCGGTGATTTTAACGTCATGCTGGTCCATGAATGGCTGCCGCAGGTGTTGGAGAGCCACGAGACGGTACTGCCAGCCGGTGAGTCCTGGTATCTATTCGGCCACTGTACGGAGGTCACCGCGCTGCCGGCGGCACCGAAACAGTGGGCGACGATTTTTGCGCGCTTTGGCGCGACGCTGGAGAACGTGAGCGTCGGCTGCTGCGGAATGGCCGGGACTTACGGTCACGAAGTGAAAAATCACGCCAACTCGTTAGGCATCTATGAGCTCTCCTGGCATCAGGCGATGCAGCGACTGCCGCGTAACCGCTGCCTGGCTACCGGCTATTCTTGCCGAAGCCAGGTGAAGCGTGTCGAGGGTAACGGCGTGCGCCATCCATTACAGGCTTTACTGGAGATTATCGGATGATCTGGAAACGACAAGCGACGTTGGCGGCCCTTAATGCGATGGGTGAAGGCAATATGGTGGGGCTGCTGGATATTCAGTTTGACCGTATCGGCGAAGACTCACTGGAGGCCACCATGCCGGTGGACTCACGCACGCATCAGCCGTTTGGTCTTTTGCACGGCGGGGCGTCGGTGGTGCTGGCAGAAACTTTGGGCTCGGTCGCAGGGTATTTGTGCACCGAAGGCGAGGAGAAAGTCGTTGGACTTGAAGTTAACGCCAACCATATTCGTTCTGCGCGCAGTGGACGCGTTCGCGGCGTGTGCAAAGCGTTGCATGCCGGGCGTCGTCATCAGGTCTGGCAGATAGAGATCTTTGATGAGCAGGGACGGTTGTGTTGTTCCTCACGGCTGACAACCGCCGTCGTCTAACCGCTATCGCGCTGTGGCCGGGCTAGAATGATTTAGCCCGGCCGAATGTCCCGGCACCTTTAGTGCAGTGCATCTGGCGCAATATTCATGTTTTTCAGTACCGGTCCCATGATGTTGCCAAATATCGGGGCCGCTACTGACCCCCCAAAGTGGGTGCCCGCCGTTGGGTTGTTGACCACGACCACCAGAGCGACTTCAGGATGGCTCACCGGAGCGACACCCGCGGTGTAGTTCACGTAGCCACCGTCATATTTTCCGCTGCTGCCCAGTTTTTCTGCCGTACCGGTTTTTGTCGCCAGACGATATCCCGGAACCGCCGCTCTGACGCCGCTCCCGCCGGGCAACACGTCGCTCTCCATCATACGGACAACCGTTTTAACAATATTCGGATCGGCAATCTGCTGGCCCATTACCGGTGGCGTGACTTTGGTTATCGATAATGGGCGATACACGCCGTATGAACCCATGGTGGCGTATTCGCGGGCAATTTGCAGCGGTGTCACGCGCAGACCGTAGCCAAAGGAGAAGGTGGCACGTTCAATATCCGCCCACTGCTGGCGATGTAGCGGGAAATAGCCGACGCTTTCACCGCTCAGCCCGAGGCCGGTCGGTTTACCGAGGCCAAAAGCATGATAAGTATCGACCAACGCCTGTGCCGGCATCGCCAGCGCAATGTGCGAGACCCCGATGTCGCTCGATTTTTGTAAAATGCCGGTCGGCGTCAGCTGTGGCCAGTGCCCAACGTCGCGGATCAGGTGCCCATTAACGCTATACGGCGTGGTGTTCAGCAGCGTGTCGGGCTGAATAATGTTTCTCTCCAACCCTTCAATAATCACCAGTGGCTTAACCGTTGAACCTGGTTCAAAACTGTCGTTAATGGCCACATCGCGCATCTGCGTTTGGGTCGCATTATCAAAATTGTTGGGGTTGTACGAGGGATAAGAGGCCATTGCGAGGATTTCGCCGGTATCAATCTTCACCAACACCGCCGCGCCGGAATCCGCTTTATTCAGCAATACGCCTTCGCGTAGTTTGCTGTACATGGTGTACTGGTCAAATTTATCAATACTGAGCTGTACGGTCGGTGGCTGCTTCGGCGCATCGTAATCGAGAACGCTGATAATGCCGCCATTGGCGTCTTTACGGTAAATCTCTTTCCCCGGTTCGCCCTGGAGAATATTGTCATAACCTTTTTCAACGCCGTTTAGACCGGTGTTATCGGCACCGACAATGCCGAGTAGCGGGGCAGCGGCTTCGCCCATCGGATAAAAACGGCTATCGTCGTAGACTTCGCTGATCCCTTTGATATGTAAATTGGCCACATCCTTGGCGATACCCAGCTCTACCTTTCTATCGAGGAAAAGAAAGTGGCGGTGCGCGTTCTGATAAATCTTGTTCGCGATTTGGTCCGGAGTGGTATTCAGCGCAGCCGCCAGATATTGCCATTTTGGATCGCGAAAATTGGGGCTATCCTCAACGATTTTTACCGGATCGGCTATCACATCACGAGAGGGGACGCTCATGGCTAGCGCTTCACCGTTGCGATCGACCAGCGTTCCGCGATTGGTTGGCAGTTCAATGGTGCGTAATGAACGCTGATCGGCTTCGCGAGCCAGCATGGGGTGGTTTAGAAATTGCAGATCCGCAACGCGTACCAGCAAAACAGCAAGACAAAAAAGAATACCCACACAGAGTATTATGTAACGAGACGTAATAAATGAGTCTTTATTTTTCTTTTCTGTTGAATTTCTTTTCATTTGTAACATTAAACCACATGAATTTTTATTTTTTATAATCAAAGCCAGGCGATCAACGATTTAATGATGATCGCTACGAGACGATATAAATATCCATATTACAGGCGAACTGAAGGAACAGTTTACAGAGAATGTCATTGATAACAAGTCATTAAGTTAACAGATTATTTCAACTCTGGATGCTTTATAGGCAATAAATAAAAGACAAGGATGACTAAAATAAAATAGCCTGACACGGCCAGAAAAAGTCCGGATGACATTGCTGATTTACCAGCGAGATTACTGTTTTTCTCTGGCGTGGGCGGGTTATCAGATTTATCCAAGGGTGTTTTTTTGATTTAGCATCATGGGTCTGGTTATTTCACGGCTGACGCACGATGGTTTTTTAGCCATCGCCGTTACCCTGAGTCTACCTGCGGCACTTTACTGCTGCATCGATGTTGAGGGTGATGACATCGTGCCGCGTTTGCATTTTTTTGTGCGTCAATAATCGCTTTAAATACGCCGAGTTGGCCAATTTTGTTGTGGAAATATCCCCGCAATGGTTGGTGGGCTGCTTGATACAACCGCCTAATGCATATACTGT
>NZ_LGHZ01000026.1 GCF_001266615.1 Kluyvera genomosp. 1
AAGAGACAGTCTTAGGGGTGAGCATTAAAGCCGCAATGCGATTGTCATCAGTAATATTTAGCGCCAGCTTTTCGGCAGTGTAGCTGCCGCGATCTTCACTGGCGATTTTCCGCGCATCAAACGGTTTGTGAGCATCCGGCGTCAACAGCGACTGGCGTAGCTGCTGACGAGCGTGCTCCTGCCAGCCTTTGAAATCAGAATAGTGCCCGGATAGCCAGGAGTCGGGGTAAGTCATTTGGCTTTTCATCTGTTGCCAACTCGCCGGGAGATTACCTTCCACCACGCCCTGATGCTGCCAGCTGTCGGCGGCGTAACTGTATGAGGCGGCTACCATTGCTAACATAAATAATATTTTACCGTTGCCACGCATTCTCACCCCTTAAATTAAAACAATGTTTCAATATGGATTGAGGAATTTTAGCGGCGACGAAAAAATAAACTGTGATCGCGGAAGGAATAAGCAATATGTTTGAGGGTTGCCTGACACCAGAGCGCTGTGTCAGGCAATAAAGATTAATCCAGTAGCGGGTTACACTCCTCGCGGCGCAGCATTTTGCACAGCGCAATCAGGGGCAATCCAACCAACGTATTCGGATCGCGCCCTTCAAGGCGGTCAAACAGCGCGATACCTAGCCCTTCGCTTTTAAAGCTGCCGGCACAGTTCAGTGGACTTTCCTTACGCAGATAAACGTTGATTTCGTGCTCGCTCAGATGACGGAAATGAACATCAAAGGGCTCACATTCGGTTTGCAGCTGCCCATTAGCCGAATTATACAGCGCTAGCCCGGTATAAAAGGTCACCACATTGCCGCTGGCTTTTTTTAATTGCAGCCGCGCATTGTCTTCGGTGTGCGGTTTGCCGGTTATCTCGCCATCCAATACGCAAACTTGATCGGAGCCAATAATCAGGTGGTTAGGGTAACGCGCGGCCAGCGCCTGAGCTTTGGCTTGGGCCAGGCGTAGCACCAGATTGCGCGGCGTTTCTCCCGGTAGCGCCAATTCGTCAACTTCTGGCGCGGCGCATTCGAACGGCAGTCCCAGCTTCTCTAACAGCATTTTGCGGTAGGGGGAGGTGGAGGCAAGAATCAATTCAGGCATAATTTTTCAAATAGAGTGTAGCGAATTAGATTCCGACATTTTAAACTATAGGCCGCAATGTGTGCGAATAAATGGCGAAAGGCAACCTGAGGCTGCCTTTTTCTTTGACTCTATGACGCTACAAAGTTAATATGCGCGCCCTATGCAAAACGTAAAATTACCCCTGACTCTCGATCCGGTTCGTACGGCTCAAAAACGCCTTGATTATGCAGGTATCTATACCCGCGATCAGGTGGAGCGCGTCGCCGCGTCCGTAGTCAGTGTGGATACTGATGTGGAATGCGAGATCTCCTTCGCCATCGACAACCAACGTCTCGCGGTGATTACCGGTGATGCGAAGGTGACGGTGTCGCTGGAATGTCAGCGTTGTGGCAAATCGTTTACCCATCATGTTCACACAACGTATTGTTTCAGTCCGGTCAAGAATGATGACCAGGTTGAAGCACTCCCGGAAGCGTATGAGCCGATTGAGGTTAACGAATTCGGTGAAATCGATCTGCAGGCGTTGGTCGAAGATGAAATCATCCTCGCCTTGCCGGTAGTTCCGGTGCATGATTCTGAACACTGTGAAGTGTCCGAGGCGGACATGGTCTTTGGTGAATTGCCTGAAGAGGCACAGAAGCCAAATCCATTTGCCGTATTAGCCAGCTTAAAGCAAAAGTAATTGAGGAGTAAGGTCCATGGCCGTACAACAGAATAAACCAACCCGTTCCAAACGTGGCATGCGTCGTTCCCATGACGCTCTGACCGCAGCAAACTTGTCTGTAGACAAAACCTCCGGCGAGAAACACCTGCGTCACCACATCACTGCCGACGGTTTCTACCGTGGCCGTAAGGTAATCGCTAAGTAATCACGCGATGCTCGAGGTTTTCGCATTCGTGTGAAGACCAAAGAGTTAAAGCGTGGTGAAGCTTAGTGAGGAATTTCCCCGGGTAACTGGGGAAACACCAAACCGAGCGGCGACGATACCTTGACACGTCTAACCCTGGCGTTAGATGTCATGGGGGGCGATTTTGGCCCTTCTGTGACAGTGCCTGCAGCATTGCAGGCACTGGATTCTAATTCGCAACTCTCACTTCTTTTAGTCGGCAATCCCGACGACATTACGCCATTACTCGCCAAAGCTGACTTTGAACAACGTTCGCGTTTGCAGATAATCCCTGCCCAGTCGGTTATTGCCAGTGATGAACGGCCCTCGCACGCTATTCGCCATAGTCGCGGAAGCTCGATGCGTGTGGCGCTAGAGATGGTAAAAGAAGGGCGGGCTGAGGCCTGCGTCAGCGCAGGAAATACCGGTGCGCTGATGGGGTTGGCAAAATTATTGCTCAAACCGATAACCGGGATTGAGCGTCCTGCGCTGGTGACGGTGTTACCGCATCAGCAAAAGGGCAAAACGGTCGTGCTCGATCTGGGCGCTAACGTGGATTGTGACAGTACCATGCTGGTGCAGTTTGCCGTCATGGGGTCGGTGATGGCAGAAGACGTGTTGGGGATTGCAAACCCGCGCGTGGCGCTGCTCAACATCGGCGAAGAAGAGATTAAGGGGCACGATAGTATTCGTGATGCCTCATTAGTGTTAAAAACAATCTCCTCCCTCAACTATATCGGCTATCTTGAAGCCAATGAACTGTTGACGGGTAAAACCGATGTTCTGGTTTGCGATGGCTTTACAGGTAACGTCACCTTAAAGACGATGGAAGGGGTTGTCAGAGTCTTCCTCTCGCTGCTGAAATCGCAGAGCGAGGGTAAAAAACGGTCGTGGTGGCTGATTTTATTAAAGCGTTGGTTACAAAAAAGCCTAACAAGGCGATTCAGTCACCTCAACCCCGACCAGTATAATGGCGCCTGTCTGTTAGGATTGCGCGGTACGGTGATTAAGAGTCATGGTGCAGCCAATCAGCGAGCGTTCGCGATCGCGATTGAACAGGCAGTGCAGGCAGTGCAGCGACAAGTTCCACAGAGAATTGCCGCTCGCCTGGAATCCGTATACCCCGCAGGATTTGACGCACATGAAGTCGGCAAGTCATAAAGCCAGCTTCGCAGCGGTCGAGTAGTGCGGCTATATTAGCGAAAAGTGACTGAGCGTACATGCATACGAAGATTATTGGTACCGGCAGCTATCTGCCTGAGCAGGTGCGGACTAACGCCGATCTGGAAAAAATGGTTGATACCTCTGACGAGTGGATTGTCTCCCGTACAGGTATCCGCGAGCGTCGTATCGCAGGCCCTAATGAAACCGTGTCTACGCTGGGTTACGAAGCCGCTAAGCGTGCTTTGGACATGGCCGGCATCGAAGCCAGCGAGCTGGGGCTTATTGTGGTGGCAACGACCTCGGCGACCCATGCGTTTCCAAGCGCGGCCTGCCAGATTCAGGACATGCTGGGCGTAAAAGGCGCGCCGGCGTTTGACATCGCCGCTGCGTGCGCCGGTTTTACCTATGCGCTGAGCGTTGCTGACCAGTATGTGAAATCTGGCGCGGTGAAATATGCGCTGGTCATTGGTGCTGATACGTTGGCACGTACCTGCGATCCTACCGACCGCGGCACGATCATTATTTTCGGCGACGGCGCGGGTGCCGTCGTTCTTGGCGCATCAGAAGAGCAGGGGATTATCTCTACTCATCTGCACGCTGATGGTAGCTATGGCAAACTGCTGACGCTGCCTAATGCCGATCGTGTTAATCCGGACAATTCCATCTATCTGACGATGGCCGGTAACGAAGTCTTTAAAGTAGCGGTCACTGAACTGGCGCACATCGTTGATGAAACGCTGGCGGCTAACAATATGGACCGCTCTGAACTGGACTGGCTGGTGCCACACCAAGCGAACTTACGTATTATCAGCGCGACGGCGAAGAAACTCGGTATGTCGATGGACAACGTGGTGGTGACGCTCGATCGTCACGGCAACACCTCGGCTGCTTCCGTACCGTGCGCCTTTGACGAAGCCGTCCGCGATGGCCGCATCAAGCGCGGTCAGCTGGTGCTGCTGGAAGCCTTCGGTGGTGGTTTCACCTGGGGCTCTGCGCTGGTTCGTTTCTAAGTACAAGGATAAAAAAATGACGCAATTCGCTTTTGTGTTCCCGGGACAGGGTTCTCAAGCGGTAGGCATGTTGTCTGAACTGGCAGCGACCTACCCGGTTATTGAAGAAACTTTTCATGAAGCTTCTGCGGCTCTGGGCTACGATCTTTGGGCGCTGACCCAGCAGGGTCCGGCTGAAGAACTGAACAAAACCTGGCAGACTCAGCCGGCGCTGCTGACGGCTTCCGTTGCGCTGTTCCGTCTGTGGCAGCAGCAGGGTGGCAAAGCGCCTGCGCTGCTGGCAGGCCATAGCCTTGGCGAATACTCTGCGCTGGTTTGCGCGGGCGTGATCCCATTCGCTGATGCGGTTTGTCTGGTTGAAATGCGTGGCAAATTCATGCAGGAAGCGGTTCCAGAAGGCACCGGCGGTATGTCAGCTATCATCGGTCTTGACGATGCCTCTATCGCCAAAGCCTGTGAAGAATCTGCCGAAGGGCAGGTTGTTTCCCCAGTCAACTTCAACTCCCCAGGCCAGGTGGTTATTGCCGGCCACAAAGAGGCGGTTGAACGTGCGGGCGCTGCTTGTAAAGCTGCGGGCGCGAAACGCGCACTGCCTCTGCCGGTCAGCGTGCCATCCCACTGCGCGCTGATGAAGCCTGCGGCGGAGAAACTGGCGGTTGAACTGCAGAAAATCACCTTTAGCGCGCCGACGATTCCGGTTGTGAATAACGTCGATGTGAAGAGCGAAACCGACGCCGACGCGATTCGCGATGCGCTGGTTCGTCAGTTGTACAGCCCCGTTCAGTGGACCAAAACCGTTGAGTTTATGGCATCCCAGGGCGTAGAGCACTTGTATGAAGTGGGGCCAGGTAAAGTTCTGACCGGTCTGACGAAACGTATTGTAGATACCCTGACAGCATCGGCGATTAACGAGCCGGCTGCGCTGTCAGCGGCACTTGCGCAATAAAAGAGGAAAGCATGAGCTTCGAAGGAAAAATTGCCCTGGTAACAGGTGCAAGCCGCGGTATTGGCCGCGCAATCGCTGAAACTCTCGCCGCACGCGGCGCAAAAGTTATCGGTACTGCGACCAGCGAAAGCGGTGCGCAGGCGATTAGCGACTATCTGGGTGCGAACGGTAAAGGTCTGATGTTGAATGTGACCGACCCGGCATCTATTGAAACTGTTCTGGAAAAAATTCGTGCGGAATTTGGCGAAGTCGACATTCTGGTCAATAATGCCGGGATTACTCGTGATAACCTGTTAATGCGCATGAAAGATGATGAGTGGAACGATATCATCGAAACCAACCTGTCATCTGTTTTCCGTCTGTCAAAAGCGGTAATGCGCGCTATGATGAAAAAGCGTCATGGGCGTATTATCACTGTCGGTTCTGTGGTTGGTACCATGGGAAATGCGGGTCAGGCTAACTACGCTGCGGCGAAAGCGGGTCTGATCGGCTTCAGTAAATCTCTGGCGCGTGAAATTGCGTCACGCGGTATTACTGTAAACGTTGTTGCTCCGGGCTTTATTGAAACGGACATGACGCGTGCGCTGACTGATGAGCAGCGTGCGGGTACTCTGGCGGCTGTGCCAGCGGGGCGCCTCGGCTCTCCAAATGAAATCGCTAACGCGGTTGCATTTTTGGCCTCCGACGAAGCAAGTTACATCACTGGTGAAACGTTGCACGTTAACGGCGGGATGTATATGGTCTGACCGTGTTTTGCACAAAGTGCTCAGACAACGGGCAATCTACGTATGTCTGAGTATGATTAGTGCAAAATGATTTGCGTTATGAGGGCAAACACCCGCAAAATAGCGTAAAATCGTGGTATGACCTGCCGGGATTTAGTTGCAAATTTTTCAACATTTTATACACTACGAAAACCATCGCGAAAGCGAGTTTTGATAGGAAATTTAAGAGTATGAGCACTATCGAAGAACGCGTTAAGAAAATCATCGGCGAACAGCTGGGCGTTAAGCAGGAAGAAGTGACCAACAATGCTTCCTTCGTTGAAGACCTGGGCGCAGATTCTCTTGACACCGTTGAGCTGGTAATGGCTCTGGAAGAAGAGTTTGATACTGAGATTCCGGACGAAGAAGCTGAGAAAATTACTACTGTTCAGGCTGCCATTGATTACATCAACGGTCACCAGGCGTAAGTGAACATCTCCAGGCGGTCATTCGACCGCCTGAGTTTTATCTTTTTGTCCCACAAGTATCTATTTTATCCCTCCCTGGAGGACAAACGTGTCTAAGCGTCGTGTAGTTGTGACCGGACTGGGCATGTTGTCTCCTGTCGGCAATACCGTAGAGTCTACCTGGAAAGCTCTCCTTGCCGGTCAGAGTGGCATCAGCCTGATCGACCATTTCGATACTAGCGCCTATGCAACCAAATTTGCTGGCTTAGTAAAGGATTTTAACTGTGATGACATTATCTCGCGCAAAGAACAGCGCAAGATGGATGCCTTCATTCAATATGGAATTGTTGCAGGCTGGCAGGCCATGCAGGATTCTGGCCTTGAGATTACGGAAGAGAATGCTCACCGTATTGGCGCCGCTATCGGCTCCGGTATTGGCGGCCTCGGTCTTATCGAAGAAAACCATACCTCTTTGGTAAACGGTGGCCCGCGTAAGATCAGCCCGTTCTTCGTTCCATCAACGATTGTTAACATGGTGGCAGGTCACTTGACCATCATGTTCGGTTTGCGTGGTCCAAGCATCTCTATCGCAACCGCATGTACTTCTGGTGTGCACAACATCGGACAGGCTGCGCGTATTATCGCTTATGGTGATGCGGATGCGATGGTCGCCGGTGGCGCAGAAAAAGCCAGTACCCCGCTTGGCGTGGGTGGCTTTGGTGCCGCACGTGCGCTGTCAACGCGTAACGATAATCCTCAGGCGGCAAGCCGTCCGTGGGATAAAGAGCGTGATGGCTTCGTACTGGGCGACGGTGCAGGCATGGTCGTGCTGGAAGAGTACGAACACGCGAAAAAACGCGGCGCGAAAATTTATGCAGAAGTCGTTGGCTTCGGCATGAGCAGCGATGCGTACCACATGACTTCACCACCGGAAGATGGTGCAGGTGCAGCGCTGGCAATGGTTAACGCCATTCGTGACGCAGGCATTGAAGCGGGCCAGATTGGCTACGTGAATGCCCACGGCACCTCTACCCCAGCAGGCGATAAAGCAGAAGCACAGGCCGTTAAATCTGTCTTTGGCGACGCCGCAAGCCGCGTGATGGTCAGCTCTACCAAGTCGATGACCGGTCACCTGCTGGGTGCTGCGGGTGCAGTAGAATCTATCTACTCCATCCTGGCGCTGCGCGATCAGGCTGTCCCGCCAACCATCAACCTGGATAACCCGGATGAAGGTTGTGACCTGGACTTCGTGCCTCATGAAGCGCGTCAGGTTAGCGGTCTGGAGTACACTCTGTGTAACTCCTTCGGCTTCGGTGGTACCAATGGCTCTCTGATCTTCAAAAAGGTCTGAGCCTGATTATCTGACGGCATTTTCGCTGGCAGATAACGAATATTAAGGCCCGCTTGTCGGGCCTTTTTTTATTCGGCTTTCTCTGCTTGTTCAACGTCTTCCGACTTGCGAAACTACCCGACCATCGATAAGGAGCCGCTATGTTCTTAATTAATGGCCTCGAACAAAATACCCTGGCGGTCAATGATCGTGCCACGCAGTTTGGTGACGGTAGCTTTACCACGGCGCGCATCGTTGAGGGGAGGGTACAGCTGCTAAACGCCCATATTGAACGTTTACAGCAAGCCTGCGAACGCCTCTCCATTCGCTTTAGCGACTGGTCTGTTCTGGCCCAGGAAATGTCGACGCTGGCCGTGAAGCAAGCTAATGGCGTTCTTAAGGTGATTATCAGCCGCGGGCCGGGTGGCCGAGGCTACAGCGGCCGCACCTGTGATTCACCCACTCGTATACTTTCTACTTTCGCCGCGCCCGCCCACTATACTCAGTGGAAACAACGCGGGGTAAATCTTGCGCTAAGCCCGGTGACGCTGGGGCGCAATCCGTATCTTGCTGGTATTAAGCATCTCAATCGTCTTGAGCAAGTGCTGATTCGTTCTCATCTTGAGCAGACGGACGCCGATGAGGCCCTTGTCCTTGACAGCGACGGGTGGCTTACGGAATGCTGTGCCGCTAATTTGTTCTGGCGCTGCGGGCAGAACGTCTATACGCCGCGGCTCGATAGCGCAGGGGTGAGCGGGATCATGCGTCAGTTTATTCTCACCTCGTTGGCACGCTCGCCGTATCGCGTTGTCGAAGTGAATGCCCGGCTTACAGAGATAAGTCAGGCCGATGAGGTTTTGATTTGCAACGCGCTGATGCCGGTGGTACCTGTTCAGCGCTACGCGGAGCAGCAGTGGCCTGACCGCGAACTCTACCAATTTTTAGCCCCACTTTGTGAGTTGCCTGATTAGCATGAAGAAAATGTTACGCTTTGTCCTGTTAGTAATCATCGTCCTCGGTATCGCTGCCGGCGCGGGTATGTGGAAAGTTCGCCAACTGGCGGACAGCGCGCTGCTGATTAAAGACGAAACCATCTTTACGCTGAAACCCGGCACAGGCCGTATGGCGCTCGGTGAACAGCTCTACGCAGAAAAAGTACTGAACCGCCCGCGCGTATTCCAGTGGCTGCTGCGCCTGGAGCCGGAGCTGTCGCACTTTAAGGCCGGCACCTATCGCTTAACGCCACAAATGACCGTTCGTGAAATGCTGCAACTGCTGGCAAGCGGCAAAGAAGCGCAGTTCCCGCTGCGTTTTGTTGAAGGGATGCGCCTGAGCGATTACCTCAAGCAGCTGCGCGAATCGCCATACATTAAACACACCTTGAGCGATGACCAATACGCAACGGTGGCGCAGGCGCTGAAGCTGGATAACCCAGAGTGGGTTGAAGGCTGGTTCTGGCCCGACACCTGGATGTACACCGCCAATACCAGCGACGTGGCGATCCTTAAACGCGCACACCAGAAGATGGTGACTCAGGTTGATAAAGTCTGGGAAGGGCGGGCGGATAATTTGCCTTACCATGATAAAAACCAGCTGGTCACCATGGCGTCGATTATCGAGAAAGAGACGGCGGTAGCGGAAGAGCGCGATCGCGTCGCCTCGGTGTTTATTAACCGTCTGCGTATCGGCATGCGTCTGCAAACCGATCCGACTGTTATCTACGGTATGGGCGAAAGCTACAATGGCAAACTCTCGCGTAAAGACCTTGAGACGCCAAGCGCGTATAATACCTACACCATTTCCGGCATGCCGCCGGGCGCCATTGCCAGTCCGGGGGAAGCATCACTGAATGCGGCCGCACATCCGGCAAAAACGCCGTACCTCTATTTTGTTGCGGACGGCAAAGGCGGACATACGTTCAATACCAATCTTGCAGGGCATAACCGGTCGGTGCAGGATTACCTGAAAGTGCTAAAGGATAAAAATGCGCAGTAATTACATCGTCATTGAAGGACTAGAAGGGGCGGGTAAAACCACCGCGCGGGATGTTGTCGTTGAAACGCTGCGTGAGCTTGGCGTGAACGATCTGCTGTTTACCCGTGAACCGGGCGGCACCGTGCTGGCAGAAAAACTGCGTAGCCTGGTGCTGGACATTAAGTCAGTCGGCGATGAAGTGATTACCGATAAAGCGGAAGTGCTGATGTTCTACGCGGCACGCGTACAGCTGGTCGATACCGTGATTAAACCGGCGCTGGCGAAAGGCCAGTGGGTTATCGGTGACCGCCATGACTTGTCGACGCAGGCCTATCAGGGTGGCGGACGTGGCATCGATCGCCAGATGCTGGCGACCCTGCGTGATGCCGTGCTGGGCGATTTCCGTCCCAATCTGACTATTTATCTCGACGTCACGCCGGAAGTTGGCCTCAAGCGCGCGCGTGCACGTGGCGATCTCGATCGCATCGAGCAAGAGTCGCTGAATTTCTTTAACCGCACGCGCGCACGTTATCTGGAGCTGGCGGCGGCTGATGACAGCATTATTACCGTCGATGCGACTCAGTCGTTGGAAAACGTGATGAGCGATATCCGCACCGCGGTGGCTGAGTGGGTTGCGGAGCAGCAGGCATGAAATGGTACCCGTGGTTACGCCCACCGTTTGAACAGCTTACCGCAAGCTATCAGGCCGGACGGGGTCACCACGCGCTGCTGATTCAGGCGCGTGCGGGGATGGGCGCTGATTCACTGGCCTATGCCATGACTCGTCTGCTCATGTGCCATAACCCGGACGGTCATAAAAGCTGCGGCCAGTGCCATAGCTGCCAATTGATGCAGGCGGGAACGCACCCGGATTATTACGTGCTGGAGCCGGAAAAAGGCAAAAGTACGCTCGGTATTGATGCGGTACGCAGCGTCAGCGAAAAACTCTATGAGCATGCCCGTCTGGGCGGTGCCAAAGTGGTGTGGATTGCCGACGCGGCGCAGCTTACCGAAGCTGCCGCCAATGCGCTGTTGAAAACGCTGGAAGAACCCCCGAAAAACACCTGGTTTTTCCTCGCTTGCGAGGAGCCTGCGCGTTTATTGGCAACCTTGCGTAGCCGATGTCGTTCTCATCACCTGGCACCGCCGAGCGAACAGTATGCGCTGGCGTGGCTGGAGCGGGAAATTACGTCCTCCCGCGATACGCTGCTGGCCGCGTTACGCCTGTGCGATCATGCGCCCGCAGCAGCGCTGGAGCTGCTGGGGCAGGATACCTGGGCGGCCCGAGAAAAACTGTGCCAGGCGCTAAGTGAGAGTTTAAATAGCGGCGACTGGCTGGCCATTCTACCTGCACTGAACCATGATTCAGTCTCACAGCGTCTGCACTGGCTGTCTTCACTGCTGCTCGACGCCCTGAAACAGCAGCAGGGCATCAGCCGGTTGACCAATGCCGATAATCTTGCGCTGGTGGACCAACTGGCCCGTACGCTGTCGGCTTCGCGGTTGCAGGCTATCGTCGCCGATGCCTGCGTTTGCCGTGAACAGTTGCTGAGCGTTACGGGTCTGAACCGCGAATTAATCCTCACCGAGCGTCTGCTGCGCTGGGAACAGTATTTGCAACCTGGCGCAGTATTGCCAGCACCTCATTTCTAAGAGAGACATCATGTTTTTAGTCGACTCGCACTGCCATCTCGATGGCCTTGATTATCAATCCTTGCATAAAGACGTAGACGATGTAATGGCAAAAGCCGCCGCGCGTGACGTCCGTTTCGCGCTGGCAGTGGCCACCACCTTACCCGGCTATCGCCAGATGCGTGAGCTGGTGGGTGTACGTCCAGAAGTGGTCTTCTCCTGCGGCGTCCATCCGCTGAATCAGGATGAAGCGTACGACGTGGAAGACTTGCGCCGCATGGCTGCGGAAGAGGGCGTTGTGGCAATGGGGGAAACCGGGCTGGATTACTTCTATACCCCGGAAACCAAACCGCAGCAGCAGCTGTCGTTCCGCCAGCATATTCAAATCGGCCGTGAGCTGAATAAGCCGGTTATTGTGCACACCCGTGATGCGCGTGCCGATACGCTGGCTATCCTGCGTGAAGAAAGCGTGATGGATTGCGGCGGTGTACTACACTGTTTCACAGAAGATACTGAGACGGCGGGCAAACTTCTGGATATGGGGTTTTATATCTCGTTCTCCGGGATTGTGACTTTCCGCAATGCGGAACAGCTGCGAGAGGCCGCTCGTTACGTCCCGCTGGATAGGCTACTGGTTGAGACTGATTCACCTTATCTGGCACCCGTGCCGCATCGTGGTAAAGAGAACCAGCCTGCGATGGTGCGTGACGTTGCAGAATACATGGCCGTATTGAAGGGCGTAAGCATAGAACAGCTGGCGCAGCAGACGACGGATAACTTCGCAAACCTCTTCCATATCGATCCCGCCCGCCTGCAATCCTGCTGATTTTTTGGTTTATTTTAATGCTCGTAATTAATGGTCAAAGCGAGTACAGTTCACCGCCGTAAAAGTGGCGGTGAATGTTAATCTTGCAACATACAGACACGTATTATGTAAAGAACATTAAGTTTTTCAGCCATAGCTCTTTGAAACGTGATAACCGTCAAACAAAATCAGAGTGAATTATTTTACTCTGTGTAATAAATAAAGGGCACTGTAGATGCCCTGACCCTGGTGAGTCTCTCCCCACTCACTAATGCGTGAAAACGTAGAGAAAAGTACAAATACTCAGGAGCACTCCTAATTATGTTTAAGAATGCATTTGCTAACCTGCAGAAGGTCGGTAAATCGCTGATGCTGCCGGTTTCCGTGCTGCCTATCGCAGGTATCCTGCTGGGCGTCGGTTCCGCAAACTTCAGCTGGCTGCCAGCCGTCGTCTCTCATGTTATGGCAGAAGCAGGCGGTTCTGTTTTTGCTAACATGCCGCTTATCTTCGCTATCGGTGTGGCATTAGGTTTCACCAATAACGACGGTGTATCCGCACTGGCATCGGTCGTCGCTTACGGCATTATGGTTAAAACCATGGCTGTGGTTGCGCCGCTGGTACTGCATTTACCGGCTGAAGAAATCGCCGCAAAACACCTGGCTGATACCGGTGTTCTGGGTGGTATCATCGCAGGTGCGATTGCAGCTTACATGTTCAACCGTTTCTATCGCATCAAGCTGCCAGAATATCTGGGCTTCTTCGCCGGTAAGCGCTTCGTTCCGATAATCTCGGGTCTGACTGCTATCTTCATGGGTATCGTGCTGTCCTTCATCTGGCCACCAATCGGTACTGCTATTCAGACCTTCTCTCAGTGGGCCGCGTACCAGAACCCCGTTGTGGCGTTCGGTATTTATGGCTTCATTGAACGCTGCCTGGTGCCGTTTGGTCTGCACCACATCTGGAACGTTCCTTTCCAGATGCAGATCGGTGAATACACCAACGCAGCAGGTCAGGTCTTCCATGGCGACATTCCTCGCTACATGGCAGGCGACCCAACTGCGGGCAAACTGTCCGGCGGCTTCCTGTTCAAAATGTACGGTCTGCCAGCTGCTGCTATCGCTATCTGGCATTCAGCTAAACCAGAAAACCGCGCGAAAGTGGGCGGTATCATGATCTCCGCAGCGCTGACCTCGTTCCTGACCGGTATTACCGAGCCGATCGAGTTCTCCTTCATGTTCGTTGCGCCGATCCTGTACATCATCCACGCGATTCTGGCAGGTCTGGCATTCCCAATTTGTATTCTGCTGGGTATGCGTGACGGTACTTCGTTCTCTCACGGTCTGATCGACTTTATCGTTCTGTCCGGTAACAGCAGCAAGCTGTGGCTGTTCCCGATTGTCGGTATCTGCTATGCGATCGTGTACTACGTGGTGTTCCGCGTGCTGATTAAAGCACTGGATCTGAAAACGCCAGGCCGTGAAGATACTTCTGAAGATGCTAAAGCTACCGCGACCAGCGAAATGGCTCCGGCGCTGATTGCAGCCTTCGGTGGTAAAGAAAACATCACTAACCTTGACGCATGTATCACCCGCCTGCGCGTGAGCGTGGCCGATGTCGCTAAAGTGGATCAGGCTGGCCTGAAGAAACTGGGCGCTGCGGGTGTTGTGGTCGCAGGTTCCGGCGTTCAGGCAATCTTCGGTACTAAATCCGATAACCTGAAAACCGAGATGGACGACTATATTCGCAATAACTAAGTTATTCGAAGTCGTACGTAGTATTGGGGAGACTAAGGCAGCCGAATGGCTGCCTTTTTTACGTCTGTCGTTTAAGAGTCGTTCCAGGCGGCGTGGAGCCCGAGCGGGTGACCCTAAGACCATCATCCACGGGGGAGCTTGTTCCCGCGTTTGATGCTAGACGAGGGCTGGCATCAAGGCAAAAAAAAGGAGCCCGAAGGCTCCTGTGGCATAGCAGGTTTTTACATCAGAACTGATAGCTTGCGGTCACGCTGACGTTACGCGGTTCGCCATAGACAATTGAACCGTCGATGTTGGTATCGTAGGTTTTGTCGAACAGGTTATTGAGGTTACCCTGCACCGAGAAGTTCTTGGTGAACTGATAGCGGGTGAACAAATCGACCAGCGCGTAACTGCCCTGTTCAGCGCGGAAGGTCCCAAATGCCGTCACGGTATCTTTGTAAACGCGGTTCTGCCAGTTAACGCCGCCGCCAACGGTCAACTCAGGCATCGCTGGCAGGCGATAGCGGGTAAACAGCTTCACGGTGGTGCGCGGCAGATTCGGGTTAATCGCGTTGCCTTCGTTATCGTCAGCAACATAGCGGGTAGCCCCAAAGGTCATCTGCCAGTTATCGGTCAGCGCGCCGTTAATCTCAAACTCGACACCCTTACTGACGGTACCATCCGCGGTGGTGTAGGCGATGTCGCCGTTCGTACCTGAAATAGGAACCCCTGTAGACTGCGCCAGGTTGTCCTGTTCAATACGGAAGACGGCCAGGCTAGTGGTTAAGCGGCTATCCATCCAGTCGGATTTCAGGCCCACCTCATAGTTGTTACCCGTAATCGGCTTCAGGTATTGGCCCGAACTATTACGCTCATTCTGCGGCTGGAAGATGGAGGTATAGCTGGCATAGGTGGACCAGTTATCGTTGATATCAAACACCAGACCTGCGTACGGCGTGGTATGGTTTTGCTCCATGTTGTAGGTCAGGGTGCCGACGCTCCAGTTGGTGTAGCGTGCGCCCACAATCAGGTGCAGCGGGTCAGCCAGCGTGATGCGCGTTGCGGCGTACAACGACTTCATACGCGTGGTGTCATCTTGCGCCAGGCTTTGTGGGTTCCAGTTGGTTTCCGGGAAGCTGGCGCTGTTGAAGTTGGCAAAGTTACCAACCGCATCCGGGAAGACGTTATCCCAGGAGCTGAAGTAGCGGTTGTTTTGCTTGCTGTAGCTGCCGCCCAGCATCAGGTTGTGCTGACGACCAAACAGATCGTAGCTCCCGTCGGCATAAAGATCTAAAGCATCCACTTTACGCTTACCGCTATTCCAGCCGGTTCCGCCCACATATTCATAGTCAGGGCCATAGCTGCCGTACGGGCCAACCAGCGAACCGTCGGCTTTATTCACGTAGGCATCGATGTACATCATTTTACTGTCGAACTTCACCTCGGAGTGGGTGGCGTTCAGCGTTGCCTGCCAGGTATCGGCAAAGCGCTGTGTCAGAGACATGAAGACTTTATTGATGTCTTTGTCGTTGTAAGCCCAGTCGGGAGAGGTGCTGTGCGCACGGTCGTAATGATTGGTGCTGCCATCGGTATTCCAGCGTGGCAGGCCGCCCCAGGTCGGGCTATTGATATCGATGCGCTGATACTCATAACCCACGGACAGGCTGGTGGTATCGCCCAGATCGGCATCCAGAATACCGGAGAAGAAGGTTTTGTCGTTGTTGTAGCGGTCAAGCCAGGAGTCATTGTTCTGATAACCGGCCACAATACGCGCGCGCACTTTTCCATCTTCAGTCAGCGGGCTTTGCAAGTCGGCGACGTAACGTTGCTTATTCCACGAGCCATATTCGGCGGACACATTGCCTTTAAATTCCTGGCTCGTGGCATGCTTGCGGACCATGTTAATTGAAGCGGAAGGGTTACCCGTCCCTGTCATCAGGCCGCTCGCGCCGCGGACTACTTCCACACGCTCGAACAGGGCGGTATCGGAAAGCGCATCACCCAGATTCCAGCGTGATTCAAAATAGGTCGGAATGCCATCGACCATATAGTTATCAATCTGGAAACCGCGAGAGTAGTAGCTGGTACGGTCGGAGTCAGCCTGGCTGCTGGTGATGCCGATGGTATTGTTCATCACATCGCCCAGGGTTTGCAGCTGCTGATCCTGCATGCGCTGCTCGCTGATAATGCTCACCGACTGTGGAATATCACGCTGGATCATCTGCATTTTGGTGCCAGCGGTGGTGGCTTTGACGCTGTAGTCCTGCTGTTGCGTGTCGCTGCTGGAGCTTGAGGATCCTTCGACGATGATAGTATCTTCGGTTTTATCGGCGGCCTGGCTGAGCTGAGGGTAGAGCGCCAGGGCAATACCAATAGCAACCAGCGACGGCGCGATGCGACCATCCCGGGTGGTGGAAGTGAAAGACATGGTAAGTCCTTATCAATGATAGTTATTTTTCTCCGGGACTCTGCGGACCCGGTCGAGATTTGCCACGTGCAAATGCATTGTTGTGAATGCAAATGAGAAATATACGCATTTTTATTGAAATGTAAACAGAGGTAAGGAACAGATTCCAGAGGTAATGAAATAGCTTTTCAATTAATAAAATCGGACATGCTTTTTTCCAGAAGAAAGAAGAACTACATTTACCTAGAGTAATCATATGATTAGCGAAAGGTGATGACATGAAGAGGGTGTTCCGCTGTCGATAGGATCCTGAAAAGGGAGACAAACATGCGGATACGGACAGCTTTACCGCATGCTTGGAACGCTTTTGAGCGGCGGTTCGCAGGGATGTTAGTGCGTAAAATGGCGGCTAATCGCCCCTGACGGTCGCTAATATTGCTCTTCATCAATCATATTCAGCCCCCAATAGTTGAAGTGAATATATTAAAAACAGGGGTGTAAAAATATTTTATTAATGCCGCCATTATTAATGGCGTTTTCTTTCACAATATCGTTTTTCTGACAATAAAAATATTGAATTCATTGGCCTGTTATTATTTAAAATAACTCTCTTTTTGGACATTTCTTGTGACCTGGTGATTCTTTGTGGACATTATTTATTGAAATAATTGATGGGTAAGAATTATTGATTGATCAGTGCAAACGATCGATAACCACATTATCGATCGTTATTAACAATTAGACGAGTGTCAGGGCAGTTACTATTCTTTTCCCCGTTGAAATTTGTTTAATCTGAATAATTAACTTTCTTAGTGGAACAGTTAATGGGTTTCTTATTTCATCGTGCTTTAGAAATGACGTTTCCGTTATTTAAATAGCGTGAACATTCGTAGATGGAATTATTGTGTTTTTAACAGGAGTTTTTACAAATGAAAAAAGCATTATTAGGATTGTCTGTGGCGGTATTACTGGCTTCAGGTTCCGCGCTGGCGGAAGAAACCGTAACTTATGGCCAGGACCTTAGCACGATTACCGTGCGTGGCACCGTCACCTCTGGGACTTGTCAGATTGCTGTCAATAATGGCGCGTCCGTAGTTCTGGACGAAATCGAAACGGCAAAATTTGTTGCAAATAGCACCCCATATAATGCAACCGCTTTTGCTATCAAGTTCTCTGAATGCCCGGCTGACGTCAAAACAGGTACCATCAAGTTTGTTTCACAGGGTACCGATATCGATGCAATCACTGGCTATCTGAATAACTCAACGAAGCCAGATAACCATGGTGCTCCGGGCGTGCAGGTTGCTCTGGAATCATCAGACTCTACCGTGCTGAAGCTGGATGCGGATTCACTGGATGTCACTCTTGATAACGGTGCAGGCGCTTTGGGTATGTATGCCGCGTACGTTGCTACGGACACCACTAAGGTCGGTCCTGGCGTGGTTAACAGCATGGTGACCTTCACCGTCGACTACGTCTAATAAGCACGACGCTCTGCCATCTGCGTTGGCAGATGGCAGAGATTAAACGATCGCTACGTTTGAGCTCAGCAAGGAAGTGCTTATGTCGTTGTTTACCGGTAAAACTCTCATCGCTGCGGGTCTCTGCGGCTTATTTATTCTGTCTTTCTCCGCGCAATCGGGCGTGGTGCTGTCATCCACTCGGGTGATTTACGCGCAATCAGCGCATGAGAAAACGATCAAAGCCACTAATCGCGGCACCGCTCCGGTACTGGTTCAGACCTGGATTGACGATGGGCGGGAATCGCAGTCTCCCGATAAGCTCAATTTACCGTTTATGGTCACACCGCCCGTTGGGCGTCTCGATCCGGGCCGTGAGCAGACCATCAAAATTACCGCACTGAATAACAGCTTCCCACAGGATCGCGAATCGGTGTATTGGCTTAGCATGCTGGAAATTCCGGCGAAATCAAAAACCGCAGCCAATGCCAGTACGTTGCAGGTTGCGCTGCGTACCCGCATTAAGCTGTTCTGGCGACCGGATAATCTCGCTGGCTCGGCGAGCGAAGCGGCGGAAAAACTGCAGTGGCAGTGGAGCAGTGAAGGCGGCAAGCCGACGCTAATGGCTAACAATACCTCGCCTTATTATGTTTCGCTCAGTCGGGCAGAGGTGAAATCCGGTTCCTCGACGTGGGCGGTAACACCCAAAATGATCCCACCATTTGCGAAAGAAACGCTGTCCATTAATTCGCTGAAGTCGGCACCGGGTTCGGCGGAAATACACTACATCGCCATTGGTGATTTGGGAAATACGCTGGATAACAATCAGAAAATTAAATAATTCATCGTTGTTCATCTGGCATATGGGAAATAGAACATGGATTGCACGACGTCCCGCTGGCGGCTTCTGCTTATTACGCTCGCCTGTTATCCGATTCTGTCCTCGGCGCAGGAAGAGGTGGAGTTTAACAGCAACTTTCTAATGGGCAGCAATAAAATTGATACTTCCCGTTATGCGAAAGGCAACCCTGTCGCGCCGGGTGAATATCAGGTTCAGGTATATCTGAATAATAAGCAAATCCTCAATGAACTTAGCCTTCATTTTCAGGATAACGGCACGGTGCAGGCCGATCCATGCCTGATGCCTTCCTTACTTGAGCGGCTTGAAATCGATAGTAGCAAAGCGGTTACGCCACTCCCGACAGAAGAGAAGTGTCTTGACGACTTAGCTCGCTATTTTCCTGGTTCCTCGGTGAACTACGATCCGTTGAATCTTCGGCTGGATATCATTGTTCCGCAGATTTTCTTACGGCACATTCCGAACGGTACGGTTCCTCCATCGCGTTGGGACAACGGTATGCCGGCATTATTACTGGCTTACGACACCAACTATTACCATCGGGTCAGCAGCAGCAATGACTCCGATACGGCCTACGCTGGGCTGTCCTATGGTGCCAACCTGGGGCCATGGCGCCTGCGTGCTCGTGGTTCACTTAACTGGGACAGCGACAACGGTAAAACGGAATACGACAGCCAGGATATCTACCTGCAGCGCGATATCGCGGCGCTGCGTGCACAGATGATCATGGGCGACTCCAGCACCAAAGGTGATGCCTTCGACACCCTGAAAATTCGCGGCCTGCGTATGTACACCGACACGCGGATGTACTCCTCCAGCGTGAATAACTACGCACCGCTTATCCGAGGGGTGGCGAACAGCAACGCCAAAGTGACGGTAAAGCAAAATGGCTCGACGATTTACCAGACCACGGTACCTCCAGGGCCCTTTACCCTGACGGATGTGGTGCCCAGCGGTTATGGCAACGATCTGGACGTCACGGTGGAAGAGGCGGACGGCAGCAAAACTACCTTCGTGGTGGCGTACTCTTCGGTGCCGCAGTTGATGCGCAGGGGACATGGACGCTGGGAAGTCGCTGCCGGCGAACTCCATGATAACTCGTTAAACCACAAGCCGAAGGTGGCACAGCTCAACGGCTACTACGGTATGAGCGATATCATTACCGGCTATGGCGGGTTGCAGGCCAGCGACCAGAACTACCTCGCTGCCTTGGGCGGACTGGCGTTTAACACGCCGTTCGGGGCGCTTGCGGCGGACATTACCCATTCGCGTGCAGAATTTGACGATGACGCGCATAACAGTGAGTCCGGTGAGAGCTATCGGCTGACTTACAGCAGCCTGCTGTCGGCGACGCAAACCTCGTTTAGCCTTGCCGCCTATCGCTTCTCAACGCGCGGCTATCTGACCTTAAAAGATGCGGCTTCGCTCAACGACGATCTGCGCAACGGCACGCTTGAGGATCTGAGCCACTACCAGCGCCTGCGCGATCAGCTCCAGCTGAACATCAGCCAGCCGCTGCGCTGGGATGGCGAGGATCATGGCTCATTCTATTTGTCGGGAACCTGGCAAACCTACTGGGGCGGCTACGCCGATACACAACAGTATTCAGCCGGTTACAGCAACAGCTGGAAAGCGGTCAGTTACAGCGTCTCGGCCCAGCGCAGCTATGACAACGAAGGGCAAAAGGACGACAGCGTCTATCTCAACTTTTCCGTGCCGTTCAGCGCCTTTACCCACGATAAGCATAATCCGGCAGGCTTCAACATGCTCAGCGGCGGCATCAGCAATAGCGGCCACGGCAGCACTCAGCTGAATACCAACGCCAGCGGGGCGACGGAAGACAATAAATTTAGCTACAGCGTCAACGCGGCCACAGGATTTGGTGGTGGCGACAGTTCAACCACTTCGTCGGTAGGCACTTATCTGACATGGAACGGTCCTTACGGCCCGGTCAACGCCTCGGCTTCGGCGACCGACGGTGAGGGAAGCCAGTATTCACTGAGCAACAGCGGCGGGGTGATTGTGCATCCCGGTGGTATCACCTTCGCACCCGACAGTATCGGTAGCGATAGCGCCATCGCGCTGGTGCATGCCGAGGGTGCCGAAGGCGCGAAGCTGACGATGGGGGATGGTGAAATTGGTCGCTCCGGTTACGGCATGTCGACCTATCTGTCGCCGTACCGGGAAAACCGTGTTGGCCTGAATATCGAAGGACTGGAGAACGACGTCGAGATAAAAAGCACCAGCACCACCGTTGTCCCAACCAGTGGCGCAGTGGTTGGCGTTAATTTCGAAACCGATCAGGGACAGTCGGTGCTGCTGATGCTGGCGCGTGACGATGGTGGCGACATTCCACTCGGCGCATCGGTACGCAATGAGAAAGGTGATGAGGTCGGCAACGTCGGCCAGTCCGGCTATGCCTATGTTCGCGGCATCGCCGATACCGGCACGTTGCAGGTGGTCTGGGGGGCCAGTTCTTCTGAAATGTGCGCCGTGAGCTACCGCATTCCTCCCGATCCGCAAAAGGCGGCGAAAACGATTGTCCTCTCTGGTCAGCGGTGTCAGATACATGCTGGTGTGAAACCACAGCCTGGGAGCGTCAAATGAAGTCTTACTCGTTATCGATAACCAGTCTGCTCCTGGCCTGCGGCCTGTACTCATTAACCGTCAAGGCAGAGCCGGTAGTGGGTGGCAGTATTGATGTGACCTTCACCGCCACCGTTGCTGATACCACCTGTATGGTTAACGTGGTCGGCGGCAGCGGCGACGGCAAAAACCAAACAGTGGTGATTGGCGACAGCGCCGGGGAAGTCCCGTTGGAATCGATCATCAGCGGCGATAGCGCAGCGACGGCCAGCTTCAGCCTGCAGGCGACCGAATGCCCGGCAGCAGGCACGCCGAACTTCTTCACCACGATCGAAGCCGATGTCGATCCGCAGGCGGGCAATATGCTGCTCAACAAGGCAGAAGGTCTACAGGCTGCGCAGGGGCTGGGTATTTCGCTCAGTCGGGCCGACAGCCCGGATACGCCGTTGACCCTTAATCAAAAAATCGACTATGGCACCTTTGGCTGGCAGGAGCTTGTTAAAGACAACTTTACCCAGTCCGTACAGGTTCCGCTGATTGCCAGGATTGCCGCCACCGTTGATCCCGCCCTTGCCAAAGCGGGCAACGTGCAGGCGACGGCCATTTTTCACTTCGATTACAACTAGCGGACGATGCAGCCCATGAACCGAAATTCGGCAGTACTTCTTCGTACTTTATCGCTGATGCTCTCCGCCGCCTTGCTGACGACGCTTTACGCCCCAGCCAGCTGGGCGATTGATGATGTCCAGGTCAACTTTACCTCTACTGTGGTTGCGGGGACCTGTCAAGCAGAGCTGAAAACCAGCAGCGGCGCGCTTCTTACCGACGGCACGCTGGCCTTTGGCGACGTCTATAAAAGCCAGGTGCAGCAGGGAAATGCCTGGCAAAACTTCGCGGTAAGCTTCAGCCATTGCCAGGGGGTAAGCAGCGCCACGGTGCAGGCATCCGCCGGTGCCAATGGGCTCTGCAACGGCGTCACCTTCGGCGGGGCTGGAGAGGCGACCGGTGCCGCCGCTGAAATTTACCGCGATGCCGACGGCAGCGGGATGCTGCTGAACTGTAGCGACACGATCTCTTCCGCGCAGACTTTCGACCCCAACGCCAGCGCCGATATGCCGTTTTCCACCCGTTTGGTGGTCGCGCCAGGAAAAAACAGTGCCGATCTGCACAGCGGCAGTTTCAGTGCGCCGGTCACGTTTACCGTCAATTACCAATAACGGGAGCCTTAAGATGATTGCCGCTGCCACAAAAACGAGCGCGATATCGCTCATCGGCATGCTGTTGCTGGCTGTCCTCCGCCCTGCGGCGGCAAGCCAGGCGCTGGATATGACCATTACTGCCAATCTGATTGACGACCATTGTGCCATTCAGATTGAACCCGCCACGGTGATATTACCCACCGTCGAGGTGCGCACCCTTGAGGAAGATCCCCAAACACCAACGGATTACGGCTCGCAGGCCTCCTTTAACGTGGCGGTTGATGAGTGCGACAACGTCGATCAGCTCTCTGCGCTGCACTTTTCAATCCAGCCCGTCAGCGGCGTCAGGCCCGAAGATTTTAAACAGGTATTTGCCAACGATCTTCCGGCTGACGGCCATGGTGCCGGGGGCGTGGGGGTGGTGGTGTTTTGGCACGACGGGCAGCAGAACGTGCTGAAAAGCGATGGCACCTCCGATGTGGTGATACCCACCACCGAGAACGACTATCGCCAAAGCTACGCCTTTGACGTGCGCTATCAAAAAATCGGCAGCGTCAGCGCCGGACTGGTGTCGGCGGTGCTGATGGTCGACGTGGAGTATCAGTGATGCAAAGGAGAAATGCCGTGAGTTTTTTCAACAAGATGGGGTTAATTCGCCGAATGCTGATGGCCTCGCTGGGCGTGGCGTTATTCCTGTTTCACCTCGCGAGTGCGCAGGCGAAGGTGAATGACTGCTATGTGAGTAACAGCTTTATCAATAAATATGCCGGGGGAAAGACCCTTAATTTGGGGGACGTTACGGGGATGTTCGATAGCATCACCGGCGCCCCGGCAAGCGATGTGCTGTTGGGGATGAAGACCATTGGTCTGTTCGATCACGATGACGATCTGGAGTGCTCAGACAGTTCTGGCGATAACAGCGTTACTGTCTTCGGGATGAGTAACGTGCCAGCCAGCGGGATTGCCGGTACTGATTCGAGCGGTCGCACGCTGTATCTGGTTAATCAGAATATGCCAGGCATTGCCTACTCCATGGAAATTATCTGTCAGGGGGGGGATGAGTCAGGTGAGTGCCAGGGGCATTCCGGGGACACGATTCCGATTGTTGTTGACAGCACGGCCACCTGGTTAAACCAGGATGGTCACCCTTGGGATAACATGAAGGCGATTGGTTCCAAGAAATCAGGGATGAATTTTAAGCTTAATGTCTATTTCTGGCAGCTTCCTTCATGGCAGCCATTTCCTTTCGATAGCGATTTCGTCGGTAGTCGTTATGGATTGTTTTCTATGCGGTTCGGTTCATCTATAAAACATAATATTTCCTACTATTTCGATGTTCATCTGGTACCGATAACGCCGACCTGCGACACCCATATCAGCGTCGAGGGCAACCCTTCCGCGGTCATCAATCTCGGTGACGGTATCACCCCGCAGCAGCTCTCAGGGGACAGCACCGACAAGGTGCCCTTTACTCTGGTGGTCGATAACTGTAGCGCTACTCTGAACAATGTCTACGTCAAGATGACCTCCACCAGAGTGGATAGCAACAACGTCACGCTGCTGGGCCAGCAGAGCGGCAGCGCTGCGGGCGTTGGGGTCAAAATCACCGATACCCAGGACAATCCGCTGCCGCCGGACGGCGCCAGCGTGCTGACGTTCCCCTACACCGGCACGGTTAACCACCGCGAGATGCCTATGCAGGCACAGCTGGTTAGCGACGGTACCCCAGTGCAGCCGGGGGATTTCCAGGCCTCGGCGACCTTCAATATTAGCTATGACTAAGCAAAATTTACCCCTCATCTAAAGGAACAGCGATGAAAACGTTAAAAGCAGGAAAGACCCTTTTTAAACTGAGTGCTATGTCCCTCGCCGTGGGCCTAGGGCTTGGCGCGATTGCCCAGGCGAGCGCCGCCGTAGTGGTGGATGGCCGCAAATCGCCTGACACCAAAGTCACGATTGCGGACACCGGGGCGACGGTGGTGAATATTAGCGGCGCCAGTTCAGGAGGCGTTTCCCATAACACCTTTACCCAGTTCGACGTTGACCCGACCGGTGTGATTCTCAACAACAGTTCCACCGGCAGCAGCACCACGCTTGGCGGCGATATTGCGGGTAACAGCAATATGTCGGGCGGCAGCGCCACGGTGATTCTTAACGAAGTCAACTCCCGCGACCCGAGCCAGTTGAACGGTATGGTCGAAGTGGCCGGGCAGCAGGCGGCGGTGGTCATTGCCAACCCGTCAGGCATTTCCTGTGACGGCTGCGGGTTTATTAACGCCAGCCGCTCCACGCTGGTGACCGGGACCGCCGAGATGAGCAACGGTGAGCTGACCGGCTTTAACGTTAACGATGGTCAGGTAGTGATCACCGGTAAGGGGATGGATGACCGCAGCACCGGCTATACCGACATTATCTCCCGCTCGGTGAAGGTCAACGCCCAGCTGCAGGCGCAGGATTTGCGCATCGTTACCGGCAGTAATCACGTCGATTACGCCACGTTGGCGACTCGCGGTATTTCGTCTTCCGTGTTCAGCAAACCTTCTCTGGCGGTGGATGTCTCCAGCCTTGGCGGTATGTACGCCAATAAAATTCAGCTAATCGGCACGGAAGACGGCGTGGGCGTGCGCAATAACGGCACTATCTCTGCCAGCGATACCCTTTCGCTGAGCACTAAGGGCAAGCTGGAGAATAACGGCCTGATTGCCGGTGGTGAAGTGGCGATTGATACCCACAAAAATACCCTCGATAACGACCACGGCACGCTTCAGGCCGAGCGCGCGATGACCATTAACAGCGGGAATATCGATAACAACGTTGACGGTGCGATTGTATCCGATGGTTCAATTACCATCGATACTCACGGCCAGTCGCTGGATAACGCCGGGCAGGGGATCTCCGGTAACGGCGCGGTAAGTATCACTGCCGATGAGATCGATAACAGCAGCTGGATTGCCAGCAACAGCACTCTGACGCTGAATACTGACTCACTGAATAACAGCGGGAGCATCTATGGCCAGGATATCTCCGCGACGGCGAAAAAAGTCAGCAATGGCGGCTCCGTTCAGGCCAATAATAGTCTCCAGGTGGATGCTGACGACATCGACAATCATGGCAAAATCGCTGCCGCTGATGCCAGCATTTATGCCGGACACGCTTTTGATAACGAAGACGGTGAAGTCGCCACCACCCACTCGCTGTTGGTCAATACCAGGACGCTGACCAATACCGACGGTAAGCTTAGCAGCGACGGTTCCCTGCAATTGGTCGTTAACACACTGGATAACACGGCGAATTGTTACGATAAGCATAGCGGCGGAGTCATTAACGGCGCGGAGGTCACGATCAAGGCCGATAACCTGGATAACGACCGCGGTGCCATCTCCGGAAATAGCATCAATATCACCGGTAATGACATTGATATTGCCAATGGGAGCCTGATCGCCACCGGGGATATCAATATTAATGCGACCGATGACTTTTATACTGATAATGACGGAATCGTCCAGTCGTCTGATGGCAATATTTCCGTTAATGCCGCTGATGAGTTATCCAATGATGGCAGAATTACGACCACTAAAAATATTTCTTTAACCGGCAAAGATATTTCTAACAACGGTGATATCACAACTAATGGTGATCTCAATATGTACGCCTCAGCAACTATTGAGAACAATAAAGGGGGATATATTTATGGTGCTAATAGCTTTAGCGTTGAAGCCGTAAAGCGTATTGATAATGCAGGTGAATTTTATACGGAAAATAATGGTGTAATGAAATCTGATGCTATCAATATAAAACAGACTGGAGTTGTATACGCTAACAATACGACGTTTTATGTCAACAAAATGAGTAATAAAGGGTCTATCTATGGTGCGTATACCAAAAATCCCTATTGATCCTTTTAATCGTTAATATACATCACATTGGCCACCGGGAAGGTGGCCAGTTTTTATTCTGACTTTATCAGAACAAGGGATTTCCCCACTATGCGACGTCAGCTTGTGGCTTTTGTCTGCTGTTCCATTTTCATTCCGTTTTGCCCCCACGTCATGGCCGACAGTGGTTCTGCCATCCGCCCCTCTTCAAGCCAAACCGACAACCAAAAAGCCCGTCAAACGCAGCTTACGCCGCAGGGCACCGAAGTGATGGCGAGCAAAAGCACGCTGCACACCGGAGATCTGGATTTTCCACAGGAAACGCCCTGTTTTACCCTTGACCGGGTGGTAATTGATAATCGTCAGGCGCTGCCGCAGTGGCTGACGCTGACATCGTTGCTTAAACAGGCGCAGGGCCGCTGCCTGGGGGCGAAAGGGATTAGTCTGCTGGCGCGAGCGGTGCAAAACCAGGTTATCGCCAGCGGCTACGTCACCAGCCGCGTGGCGATTCCCAATCAGGATCTACGCACCGGCGAACTGCATTTACGGCTTGAGCCCGGCAAGGTGGGTAAAGTTCAGTGGAGCGATGGCAGCCAGCAGAATGTCTTTTTCGCCAATACGCTGCCGCTCTCGTCCGGCGATCTGCTGTCGCTGCGCGCGCTGGAGCAGGGGCTGGAAAATCTCCAGCGGGTGCCGGGAACAACCGCCAGTATTAAACTGAAACCGGGCGCGCACGACGGCGAAAGCGATATTGAAATTTCACGCCAGCAGGCGAAACGCTGGCGCGTCGGCGCGTGGGTGGACGATGCGGGGAGCAAATACACCGGGCGCTATCAGGGTGGCGGCACGCTGTATCTGGACAATATCACTACCCTCGACGACTTGATTTATCTCTCGGCGGGTGGCGGACTGCAAAACCAGGGGGATAAAAATTCAAAGTACGGTACCGCCTATTACTCGGTGCCGTTCGGCTGGTGGTCGCTGGATCTCTACGCCAGCCGCGATAAGTACACCCAGCGGGTAGTGGACGGCAGCAATACCTATGAGTACAGCGGCGATGAGCGAAATCTCAGCGCCACGCTTAACCGCATGCTGTTTCGCAGCGGCTATCAGAAACTCCAGGCCAGCTTCCAGGTGCTGAAGCGCGACGAAGAATACGATCTCAATGATACGGAGATTCTCGTCCAGGCCCACGACATGGCCTCGTGGCGCGCCACCCTTGAACATACGGCTTACCCGGGAAAGGCGGTGATTGATACTAAAGTGTCGTTCCAGCGCAACACCCGCTGGCTCGGGGCCGAACAGTCGGTGGAAGAGCAAACCGGCAATGCCGATGTGGGTTCACGGCTTGTCAATATTGACGTGGAAGCCAATGTGCCGTTCTCACTGTTCAATCGCTCGTTAAGCTGGCATCCGCACTACAGCCAGCAGATCACGCCGGATAAGCTCAATCTTCCCGACCAGCTTTCCATCGGCAACCGCTGGACGGTGCGCGGCTTTGACGGTGATACCACGTTGCAGGCTGACAGCGGCTGGTTCCTGCGTAACGATCTCAACCTGAATCTGCCCTCACTGGCGGCGCAGTTTTATCTGGGAGTGGATATTGGCCGAGTCAGCGGACAGGGCAGCGAAATCTATTCCACTACCTATCTGGCGGGTGGCGTGGCCGGGCTGCGCGGGATGCTGTGGAAAACTAACTACGATTTCTTTGCCGGTACGCCATTCATCCATCCGGATGAACTTGATGCCAGCCCGCTGGTGCTAGGCATGACCCTGCGCTGGGAATACTAAGAGAAACGGAAAGAACCCGGCAGCAGGCGCTGCCGGGAACAGGGTCAGGCGACGGCGTTCTCTTCGAGCTGGCGCATAAACTGGCGCACCCAGTCCATGCGGGTTTTGCGCTCGGTCAGTTCCTGGAAGAACTTCAACCGTGTTGGGCCATCGAGGCGATAGTGCTGCGGCTGTTTTTGCAGCAGACCAATCAGCCATGACGGATTGACGTGGTTCTTCTCGGCAAACTCAATCACGCCGCCTTTCTCGTTACCTTCGAGCTTGCGGATCCCCAGTTTCTGCGCCTGCTGGCGTAGACGGGCGATATCCAGCAGGTTGCGCGCCGCGTCCGGCAGCAGGCCGAAGCGGTCAATCAGCTCGACCTTAATCTCATCAAGCTCGCTTTCGCCTTTGGCGCTGGCAATGCGTTTGTAGAACGACAGACGGGTGTTAACGTCCGGAATGTAGTCATCCGGCAGCAGCGACGGCATGCGTAGCTCGACTTCGGTCTGCTGGCTGGTGAGATCTTCCAGCGACGGCTCGCGGCCTTCTTTGAGCGCATCGACGGCGTTTTCCAGCATCTCCATATACAGTGAGAAGCCGATAGACTCCATCTGCCCGCTTTGGCCTTCACCCAGCAGCTCGCCCGCGCCGCGAATCTCCAGATCGTGGGTGGCTAACGCAAAGCCCGCGCCGAGATCTTCCAGCGAGGCAATGGCTTCCAGGCGCTTTTGCGCATCGGTAGTCATCGCTTTCGGATGCGGCGTCAGCAGCCAGGCGTAGGCCTGGTGGTGCGAACGGCCCACGCGGCCGCGCAACTGGTGCAACTGGGCCAGACCGAAGTGGTCGGCGCGCTCAATGATAATGGTGTTGGCGGTCGGGATATCGATCCCGGTTTCGATAATGGTGGTACACACCAGCACGTTGAAACGCTGGTGGTGGAAATCATTCATCACCCGTTCCAGCTCGCGCTCGCGCATCTGGCCGTGGCCGATAGCGATACGCGCTTCCGGCACCAGTTCCGCCAGTTTATCGGCGGTTTTCTGAATGTTTTCGACATCGTTGAACAGATAGTACACCTGGCCGCCGCGCAGCGTTTCACGCAGGATTGCTTCGCGCACCACCAGGCTGTCGTATTCGCGGACAAAGGTTTTCACCGCCAGACGACGCGCCGGAGGGGTGGCGATAATCGACAGATCGCGCATCCCGCTCATCGCCATATTCAGCGTACGGGGGATAGGGGTGGCGGTGAGCGTCAGAATATCGACATCGGCGCGCATCGCTTTAATGCGCTCTTTATGACGAACGCCGAAGCGGTGTTCTTCATCGACAATCAGCAGGCCCAGATCGCGCAGCTTTACATCGCTTTGCAGCAGTTTATGGGTGCCAATCAGAATATCGATTTTACCCTCGGCGGCTTCCTGCAGAATTTGCGTCTGTTCTTTGGCACTGCGAAAACGCGACAGCATCTCAATGCGCACCGGCCAGTTGGCAAAACGGTCGCGGAAGTTATCGTAGTGCTGCTGGGCCAGCAGGGTGGTGGGCACCAGCACCGCCACCTGTTTGTGGTTTTCTACCGCCAGGAAGGCGGCGCGCATCGCCACTTCGGTTTTACCAAAGCCAACGTCGCCGCATACCAGACGGTCCATCGCCAGCGGCTGACACATATCGCTGAGCACGGCATTAATCGCCTGCGCCTGATCGGGCGTAGTTTCAAACGGGAAGCTGTCGCAGAACAGCTGATACTGTTCGCGATCGTGCTTGAAGGCAAATCCTTCTTTGGCCGCGCGCTGGGCGTAGATATCCAGCAATTCTGCCGCAACATCGCGCACTTTTTCGGCGGCTTTCTGCCGCGCTCGCGACCAGGCGTCGCCGCCCAGTTTATGCAGCGGGGCGCTCTCATCCGCACCGCCCGCGTAGCGGCTTATCAGATGTAGCGATGATACCGGCACGTACAGCTTGGCGTCGTTGGCGTACATCAACATCAGATATTCGGCGGTAATGCCGCCGGCTTCGAGGGTGGTCATCCCGGCGTAGCGACCCACGCCGTGCTCAAGGTGCACCACCGGCTGGCCAATGTGCAGCTCCGCCAGGTTGCGGATGAGCGTGTCCGGGTTGATGGTCCGGCGAGCGTCCTGACGGCGGCGGGCCACGCGCTCACCGAGCAGATCGCTCTCGCAAATCAGCGCCCGGTTATGCTGGGTATCGATGAACCCGTGTTCCGCCGCGCCGAGCATCAGATAGCGCTGGTTACCCACGGCTTCATCCAGACGCTGAATCCGCTTCGGTGCCAGCTTAATGCGCGCCAGCAGTTCGCCGAGCGCTTCGCGACGGCCTTCGCTCTCCACCGAGAAAATCACCGGACCGGTGAAGCTCTCAATAAACTTACGCAGGTTTTCCAGCGGCGATTTGTTTTGTGCCTGTACCGACAGGTCAGGCAGCGGCTGGAAACCAAGGTTAACGTGGGCCGCTTTCTTGTCCAGGTGCTCGGTTTTAAGCTGGACGCGAGGCCATTTTTTCAGCTCGCTATTGAGCTCGTCGCTGCGCAGCCACAGACGGTTTGGCGCCAGCAGCGGACGCATCGGGTCAACGCCGCGGTTTTCAAAGCGCGCCTGGGCGTCGGTCTGGAAACGGTTGGCGCTGGCATCGATATCACCGGTATTCACCAGCAGCGTATTCGCCGGGAAGTAGCTAAACAGCGGCGGCAGCGGCTCGCTGAAGAACAGCGGCTGCCAATATTCTATGCCCGCGGGCAGCGTCCCTTTGCTGACCTGCTGATAGATGTGCTCCGCATCGCGCTTGACGTCAAACTGATCGCGCCACTGGCTGCGGAACAGTTCGATGGCCGCTTTGTCGGTCGGGAATTCATGCGCCGGCAGCAGGTTGATGGCCTCAACCTCTTCGAGAGTACGCTGACTGTCAACGTCAAAGACGCGCAGGCTGTCGATTTCATCATCGAAGAAATCCAGACGGTACGGCTGGTCGCTGCCCATAGGGTAGAGATCGAGTAGCGCACCACGGGTGGCGTATTCGCCGTGTTCCATGACCTGGTCAACGTGGCGATAACCCGCGCTATCCAACTGGCTGCGCAACGCGTCGCGCGATAGCTGTTGCCCTTTTTTCATCACCAGCGCGTGGCCGTGAAGGAAACTGTGCGGACAGACGCGCTGCATTAGGGTACTGACCGGGACGATCAGCACGCCGCGCTTCATCGCGGGCAGCTGGTAGAGCGTGGACAGGCGCGAGGAGATGATGTCCTGATGCGGGGAGAAGCTGTCGTACGGGAGAGTTTCCCAGTCGGCAAGATTCATCACCAGATTGTCGGTGAACTGGCTGATTTCATCGTGCAGACGCAGCGCATTTTGCATATCCGGGGCGATGAGCACCACCGGGCCGGAATGATGTTCTGCAATCTCGGCGACAATCGTTGCGCAGGCGGCGCCGGTCAGTTCGCCAAGCAGGCGCTGTTCGCCGGGTTTGGTCGGTAGGGCATAACGAGCATGTTCAGGCATGGTCAGCGCACGTTCTCCAGAAATCCGTGTTTATTCGTTCGTCTGCCACCTGTAGGCGGCATCAGTGACGTCGTGTATACACGGTAATGATATCAATTTTATGATCTTATTATCCGTGATGGTGGCGGGAGTGCAACCGCTTAAAACTCGGCGTTAGGTATCAAGTAAGCTGTCTGCGCTGCTGGCTCAGCTTGCGATATTGCTGTGGCGACATGCCGACCAGCTTGCTGAATGTACTGTAAAAACGGCTGCTTGAGCGGAATCCGGCGGTCATGGCGACGTCGAGGATGGTTTTATCAGTATCGCTGAGTAGTGCGCGGACATGATTTATTCGCATTGCGGTAATGTACTGCTTTAACGTTAACTGCATTACCCGCTGGAAAATGCCCATCGCGTAGTTGGCGTTGAGTTTGACGTGGTCGGCGACGTCGTTAATGGTCAGCGCCTGATCGTAGTTATCGGCAATAAACCCCAGCATTTGACTGACGTAAAACTGGGCGTGGCGTGAGACGCTGTTTTTATGGGTGCGCGACGTTTTGTTGAGCAAAATCGGCTGCCAGCCGGAGAGGCTAAAACGCTTGAGCATCAGGCCGATTTCATCGATCGCCAGTTGGCGAATTTGCTCATTCGGGTTGCTCATCTCCTGCTGCCAGCGCAGCACTTCAAAGGTGCTAAGCTGCTGGGTTGCCAGTGATTTCACCACCATTCCGTGAGTCACATGGTTAATCAGCTCCCGGTCGAGCGGCCAGGAGAGGAAAAGATGCATCGGCAGGCTGAAAATCGCCATCTGCTGGCAGTGGCCGATACGCGTGAGCTGATGCGGAGTACAGGCCCAGAACAGGGTAATGTGCCCTTGTTTTATCTGCACCACTTCGTTGTTGATCAAATACTCAACGTCGCCGTCGAACGGCACGTTGACCTCCACCTGGCCGTGCCAGTGGCTGGCGGGCATGACGTGCGGACGACGCAGTTCAATATCCATGCGTTGATATTCGGAATAGAGCGACAGCGGACTGCGGGTCTGCTTTTCATCGCCGTTGCACATGTGCGGGTCGGGCGGCAGAAAGGTTATCGGATCGATACTCATGGTGACTCCGTTTCCTGAATTGTCAGAATCATGCCCGCTTTCACGCATTGATACCGCGAAAGCGGACACAGATCGGGTGTCTGCTATTGATAATAGAACGGATATGAGGCCGGATACTCTGCTTTTCTGCCTAATTTGTCCCAAAAACTCAGATCGTGGTTGAGCTCTCATCGGATCTGAGTTTCTGGGAATGCTCCTCATGGAAGCTGGAGGTTTTTCGCCATTTCGCGTGCCACCATGACCTTGTCCACTACTGTTCTGGAGAGTCATGATGACAGCACCAAAAATTACCTTTATCGGCGCGGGTTCGACTATTTTCGTCAAGAACATCCTCGGCGATGTTTTCCATCGTGAGGCGCTCAAATCGGCGCATATCGCGCTGATGGACATTGATGAAAAACGGCTGGAAGAGTCGCACATTGTGGTGCGCAAACTGATGGATTCCGCCGGCGCATCGGGCCATATCACCTGCCATACCAACCAAAAAGCGGCGCTGCAAGGGGCTGATTTTGTCGTGGTCGCCTTCCAGATTGGCGGCTATGAGCCCTGCACGGTGACCGATTTTGACGTCTGCAAACGCCACGGGCTGGAACAGACCATTGCCGACACGCTTGGCCCTGGCGGTATTATGCGCGCGCTGCGCACCATCCCGCATCTGTGGCAAATCTGTGATGACATGACGGAAGTGTGCCCGGATGCCACCATGCTCAACTATGTGAACCCGATGGCGATGAATACCTGGGCGATGTACGCGCGCTATCCGCACATTAAGCAGGTCGGTCTGTGCCACTCGGTGCAGGGAACCGCGGAGGAACTGGCGCGCGATCTGGATATCGACCCCGCCTCGTTACGCTACCGCAGCGCGGGCATCAACCACATGGCGTTCTATCTCGAACTGGAACGTAAAACCGCCGACGGCAGCTACGTGAATCTGTACCCGGAACTGCTGGCAGCCTATGAGTCCGGGCAAGCGCCGAAACCAAATCTGCACGGTAACGAGCGTTGTCAGAACATCGTCCGCTATGAAATGTTCAAAAAGCTGGGCTACTTTGTGACCGAGTCATCGGAGCATTTTGCGGAATATACCCCTTGGTTTATTAAGCCGGGGCGCGAAGACCTGATTGCACGCTACAAAGTGCCGCTGGATGAGTATCCGAAACGCTGTGTTGAACAGCTGGCTAACTGGCATAAAGAGCTGGAAGAGTACAAAACCGCTGAACGGATTGATATTAAGCCGTCGCGGGAGTACGCCAGCACCATTATGAACGCCATCTGGACCGGTGAGCCGAGCGTGATTTACGGCAACGTGCGTAACGACGGGCTTATCGATAACCTGCCGCAGGGCAGCTGCGTGGAAGTGGCCTGCCTGGTGGATGCCAACGGTATTCAGCCTACCAAAGTGGGGACCATTCCTTCCCACCTGGCGGCGATGATGCAAACCAACATCAACGTCCAGACGTTGCTGACGGAAGCCATTTTGACCGAAAACCGCAGTCGGGTATATCACGCGACAATGATGGACCCGCATACTGCCGCCGTACTCGGCATTGAGGAGATTTACGCGCTGGTGGATGACCTGATTGCCGCTCACGGCGACTGGCTACCGGCCTGGCTGCACCGTTAATACCTGACGACGCCGGGCGGTGTATCCGGCGTTTTACCTCGCACATAACAGCAGGCGGGCGCAGGTAACTGCGACCCGGTACCCTATGAGCATCTCTCTGAAAACAAAATTAAGTTACGGGTTCGGTGCATTTGGTAAGGATTTCGCGATCGGCATCGTTTACATGTATCTGATGTATTACTACACCGACGTCGTGGGTCTCTCGGTTGGCGTGGTCGGTTCGCTGTTTCTGGTGGCTAAGATCTGGAACGCCTTTAACGACCCGGTGATGGGTTGGATTGTCAATGCCACGCGCTCACGGTGGGGGAAGTTTAAGCCGTGGATCCTACTTGGCACGTTGGCCAACTCGCTGGTGTTGTTTTTACTGTTCAGCGCCCACCTCTTTGAAGGGACTGCGCAGATAGTCTTCGTCTGTGTGACCTACATTCTGTGGGGGATGACCTACACCATTATGGATATTCCCTTCTGGTCGCTGGTGCCGACGATAACGCTGGATAAACAAGAGCGAGAACAGCTGGTGCCGTTCCCGCGCTTTTTTGCCAGCCTCGCCGGGTTTGTGACTGCCGGCGTGACGCTGCCGTTTGTGAACTATGTCGGCGGCGCGGATCGCGGTTTTGGCTTTCAGATGTTCACGCTGGTGCTGATTGCGTTCTTTATCGCATCAACGATTGTCACGCTGAAAAACGTGCATGAGGTGTTCTCGTCCGATAGCGAGGCAACGGCAGACAGCTCGCGGCTTTCATTAAAATCCATTCTCGCGCTGATCTACAAAAACGATCAGCTATCGTGCCTGCTGGGGATGGCGCTGGCCTATAACGTGGCGTCGAATATCATTACCGGCTTTGCTATCTACTACTTTACCTATGTCGTCGGCGATGCCGATTTGTTCCCGTATTACCTGTCCTACGCTGGCGCGGCAAACCTACTGACGCTGGTGCTCTTTCCACGACTGGCAAAAGCGTTATCGCGGCGAATCCTGTGGTCGGGGGCGTCAGTGATGCCGATATTGAGCGCCGGCGTGCTGCTTATGATGGCGCTGACGGGGTTCCACAATCTGCTTATTATCTGCGTGGCGGGGGTATTTCTTAATATCGGCACGGCGCTGTTTTGGGTGCTGCAGGTCATTATGGTGGCCGACACCGTCGACTACGGCGAGTACAAGTTTAACGTGCGCTGTGAAAGCATCGCCTATGCGGTGCAAACCATGGTCGTGAAGGGGGGCTCGGCATTTGCGGCGTTCTTTATTGCGGTGGTGCTGGGCGTGATTGGCTATGTGCCTAACGGTGTGCAGTCGGCCGAAACGGTACTGGGCATGCAGTTTATTATGATTGCGCTGCCGACGCTGTTCTTTGTCATCACGCTGGCGCTCTATTTCCGCTACTACCGTTTAAATGGCGACATGCTGCGTAAGATTCACATTCACCTGCTGGATAAGTATCGCAAAGTGCCACAGCCAGTGGTGGTCGAGGATACGCCGATAGAAACTGTTGCTGCTGTCAGCGAAGTGAAGGCGTAATCATGGAGTGGATCTCGCTGATTGGCTATCTGGCGGCATGCCTGACGACGCTCTCTTTTTTACCGCAGGCGTTTAAGGTCATTACCACCCGCAACACCCAGGGAATATCCGGGCTGATGTACGTAATGTTTGTTTGCGGTTTGGCCCTGTGGCTGGTGTATGGCGTGATGATTGAAGACACGGCGGTCAGTGTGGCAAACCTGCTAACGCTGCTGTTTGCCTTGCCGATTCTGATTATCAAACTGCGTCGGGGATAGGAAGGGAATCCTATTTTTTCCGGCCAACACGAATGCGGTGTTGGCCGGAGAATGCGTTTTCAGGCGCTAATCAAGCCATACCGTTTTAACTGCCGACAATGTATGCCAGCCAGCACAATCACCGTGGTTAACGCGCCGAGCAGGGCGCAGAACATATCCGATTGGGTATCCCACGGGTCACCCTGAGTGCCGAGGAAATCATCCGCGCCTTGTCCCATCGCCAGCGCCGCCCACCATTCGATGAGTTCATAAGTCGCGCTGATGGCTAACGCCACGCAGCAGACCAGAAACGCCAGCATTTTACGTCCACGGACAAACTGCCCGCGGGCGAGAATTTCACGAGCCGCCAGCGCCGGCACTAGCCCCTGGAAGAAGTGTCCCAGTTTGTCGTACGGGTTACGGCTGAGATCCAACCACGCCTGCACATCAAAACCGATAGGTACTTTGGCATAGGTATATTGGCCGCCGACCATCAAAATAATGGCGTGAAAGAAAATCAGCGCGTAGAGCAGGGGGGTGAGCGGGTAACGTTTGGCGGTGAGCAACAACAGAGGCACGATGATAATCACCGGCGTCACTTCCATCACCCAGGTCACTTTTTCAGCGGCGCTAACACCGGTGTAAACCAGAAACAGTGCCAGCAGCAGCGCGCCAGCGGGTAAAAATAGCGGATTTAAGGTGCGGATCATCATGAATTCGCAAATAAAGGGAAAACAACACTATTGACCGCAACGGTGAAAAATTCAATGTTCGTGTTGTATCGTCAGCGGATTGTCAGGCTTGGCTTACGGTTCAGTCATTTACCGATCCGGCATTCGCTTATATACTCGTGCTTCTGCTATCAGCAATCAGACGGATTACATGTACCAACCTGTCGCACTATTTATTGGCCTGCGCTACATGCGCGGGCGGGCAGCGGACCGCTTCGGTCGCTTTGTTTCCTGGCTGTCAACCATCGGCATTACGCTTGGCGTCATGGCGCTGGTCACCGTCCTGTCGGTGATGAACGGCTTTGAACGCGAGCTGCAAAACAACATCCTGGGGCTGATGCCGCAGGCCATTCTGAGCGCCGAACAAGGCTCCCTGAACCCGCAAAAATTCCCCGAGCAGAGCGTGAAGCTCCAGGGCGTGACCCGCGTTGCACCGCTCACCACCGGTGATGTGGTGCTGCAAAGCGCCCGCAGCGTCTCGGTTGGCGTGATGCTGGGAATCGATCCGGCGCAAAAAGACCCGCTGACCCCTTATCTGGTGAACGTCAAACAAACCGATCTGGTGGCCGGGAAATACAACGTCATACTCGGTGAGCAGCTTGCCGGGCAGTTGGGCGTCAATCGCGGCGACCAAATCCGCGTGATGGTGCCGTCGGCGAGTCAGTTTACGCCGATGGGGCGTCTGCCGAGCCAGCGTCTGTTCACCGTCATCGGCACCTTTGCTGCCAGCAGTGAAGTGGATGGCTATCAGATGCTGGTCAACATTCAGGATGCCTCGCGTCTGATGCTCTACCCACTGGGTAACATTACCGGCTGGCGTCTGTGGTTGGATAAACCGCTGCAGGTTGACACGTTAAGCCAGCAAACGTTGCCGGAAGGCACCAAATGGCAGGACTGGCGCGATCGTAAGGGCGAGCTGTTCCAGGCCGTGCGCATGGAAAAAAATATGATGGGGCTGCTGCTGAGCCTGATCGTTGCCGTGGCAGCGTTTAACATCATCACTTCGCTTGGGCTGATGGTGATGGAGAAGCAGGGCGAAGTGGCGATTCTGCAAACGCAGGGACTAACGCCCCGGCAGATCATGACCGTGTTTATGGTGCAAGGTGCCAGCGCCGGGATTATCGGCGCGCTGCTGGGCGCGGTGCTCGGTGTGCTGCTGGCCAGCCAGCTCAACAATTTAATGCCGATTATCGGCGCGTTCCTCGATGGTGCGGCGCTGCCGGTTGCCATCGAGCCGCTGCAGGTTATTGTGATTGCGCTGGTGGCGATGGCCCTGGCGCTGCTGTCAACGCTGTACCCTTCCTGGCGCGCTGCCGCCACTCAACCCGCTGAGGCTTTACGTTATGAATAAGATCCTGTTGCAATGCGACAACCTGTGCAAACGCTATCAGGAAGGCAACGTGCAAACTGACGTTTTGCACGATGTTAGCTTCAGCATTGCCGAAGGGGAGATGATGGCTATCGTCGGCACTTCCGGTTCGGGGAAGAGTACTTTGCTGCATCTGCTGGGCGGTCTGGATACGCCAACCTCTGGCGATGTGATATTCAGCGGCCAGCCGATGAGCTCGCTCTCGTCGGCGGCGAAAGCGGAGCTGCGTAACCAGAAGCTGGGCTTTATCTACCAGTTCCATCATCTGCTGCCGGACTTCACCGCGCTGGAAAACGTGGCGATGCCGCTGCTGATTGGCAAGAAGAAACCGGCGGAAATCAACAGCCGTGCGCTGGAGATGCTAAAAGCGGTGGGGCTCGATCACCGTGCCAGCCACCGTCCTTCTGAGCTGTCCGGCGGCGAACGCCAGCGTGTTGCCATCGCCCGTGCGCTGGTGAATAACCCGCGTCTGGTGCTGGCGGATGAACCGACCGGTAACCTCGATGCCAAAAATGCTGACAGTATCTTCAAGCTGCTCGGTGAGCTAAATCAATCGCAGGGCACCGCATTTTTAGTGGTCACCCACGACCTGCAGCTCGCTAAACGTATGGGCCGCCAGTTGGAGATGCGTGACGGTCGCTTAAGCGATCAATTAACCCTGATGGGAGCACAGTAATGGCTCCATCGCTATCGTTACTGATTGGCCTGCGTTTTAGTCGCGGGCGTCGACGCGGCGGTATGGTCTCACTGATTTCGGTGATTTCTACCGTCGGTATCGCGTTGGGCGTGGCGGTACTGATCGTCGGGCTGAGCGCGATGAACGGCTTCGAGCGCGAGCTGAACAACCGTATTCTGGCGGTCGTCCCGCACGGTGAAATTGAAGCGGTTAACCAGCCATGGAACAATTGGCGCACTATCCTGCCCAAAGTGGAGGCGGTGAAGGGCATTGAAGCCGCTGCGCCTTATATCAACTTTACCGGTCTGGTGGAGAGCGGCAGCAATTTGCGCGCCATCCAGGTGAAAGGCGTTGATCCTCTGCAGGAGAGCAAGCTGAGTGCGCTGCCGAGCTTTGTGCAGGCCGATGCCTGGGCTAATTTCAAAGCCGGTGAGCAGCAAATTATCCTTGGCAAAGGCGTGGCTGATGCGTTGAAAGTGAAGGCGGGGGACTGGGTCTCTATCATGATCCCGAACTCCAATCCGGAGCATAAGCTATTGCAACCGAAACGCGTGCGCCTGCACGTGACCGGGATCCTGCAACTGAGCGGCCAGCTCGATCACAGCTTTGCCATGATCCCGATGCAGGACGCCCAGCAGTATCTGGATATGGGCGAGAGCATCACCGGCATCGCTATCAAAGTCCAGGACGTCTTTAACGCCAATAAACTGGTGCGCGATGCAGGCCTTGTGACCAACAGCTATGTGACTATCCAGAGCTGGATTGGCACCTACGGCTATATGTACCGCGATATTCAAATGATCCGCGCGATTATGTATCTGGCGATGGTACTGGTGATTGGTGTGGCCTGCTTTAACATCGTGTCGACGCTGGTCATGGCGGTCAAAGACAAAAGTAGCGATATTGCGGTGCTGCGCACATTGGGGGCCAAAGACGGGCTGATCCGCGCAATTTTCGTATGGTATGGTTTGTTAGCGGGCCTCCTGGGCAGCCTATGCGGGGTGGTGATTGGGGTGCTTGGCTCCTTGTATCTGACCGGCATTATTAACGTGATTGAAAAACTTATTGGTCACCAGTTCTTGTCTGGTGACATTTATTTTATCGACTTCCTGCCGTCTGAACTGCACTGGCTGGATGTCGTTTATGTGCTGGTCACGGCACTGTTGCTGAGTCTGCTGGCGAGCTGGTATCCCGCTCGTCGCGCCAGCCGTATTGACCCTGCGAGGGTGCTGAGTGGCCAGTAATTTGACGTCCTGACCGTGCGGCTTTGATGCTGCGCGCGTCAGATTACTCTATGGATTTCGAGTTACAGGAAGAGGGGGAACGAGTGAAGCCATCTTCCTGCTGCTTGAAAGACGACGAGTATAAGAGGAATTGACAATGATGCATTATGGATTTGACATTGGCGGCAGCAAAATCGCGCTGGGCGTATTTGATTCATCGCGCCAGCTTCAGTGGGAAAAACGCATTCCGACGCCGAAAGAGGGCTACGAGCACTTTCTTGAGGCCGTTATCGGACTGGTCGTTGAGGCGGATGAACGCTTTAATTGTCGTGGCACCGTCGGGATCGGTATTCCCGGCATGCCGGAAACGGACGGTGGCCTGCTGTACGCCGCCAACGTCCCGGCGGCTAGCGGTAAACCGCTGCGTGCCGATCTGAGTCGTTTGCTAGACCGCGACGTGCGCCTGGATAACGACGCCAACTGTTTTGCCATCTCAGAAGCCTGGGATGAGGAATTTACCCAATACCCGCTGGTGATGGGGCTGATTCTGGGCACCGGCGTCGGTGGTGGCATTGTGCAAAACGGCAAATCGATTACCGGTCACAGTTACATCACCGGTGAGTTTGGCCATATTCGCCTGCCGGTGGACGCCCTTGAGGTTGTCGGTCGTGATTTCCCACTGACCCGCTGCGGTTGTGGCCAGCTTGGTTGTATTGAAAACTATTTATCCGGTCGCGGTTTTGCCTGGTTATATAACCATTTTTACCAGCAGTCGCTTACCTCACCGGAAATCGTTGCCCTGTGGGAGCAAGAGGATCCTAACGCCCGCGAACACGTCGAGCGTTATCTGGATCTGCTGGCCGTCTGTCTTGGCAACATATTGACCATCGTTGATCCTGATTTAGTGGTTCTCGGCGGTGGGTTATCCAATTTTTCAGCGATCGCCGATGGACTTGCGCACCGCTTACCGCGCCATTTATTGCCTGTAGCCCGACCGCCGCGAATTGAACGCGCGCGCCACGGAGATGCAGGGGGAATGCGCGGCGCTGCGTTCCTTCATCTTACTAACTAACGTGGAGTAGATATGCAGTCGCGCCGCTTACATCGATTGAGCCGTTTTCGTCGGAATAAACGTCAGCTGCGCCAGCGTCTGCGCCAGCGAACCTTTTTCACGGACAGGGCTATGTCAGAGCAAATGGATAAACCAAGGGTACTTGTGTTAACCGGTGCCGGGATTTCAGCGGAGTCAGGGATTCGCACCTTCCGCGCAGCGGATGGGTTATGGGAAGAGCATAAGGTTGAGGATGTGGCGACGCCGGAAGGCTACGCGCGCGATCCTGCTCTGGTGCAGAAATTCTATAATGAGCGTCGACGTCAGCTGCAGCAGCCGGAGATTGCGCCAAACGCGGCGCATCTGGCGCTAGCCCGTCTGGAAGATGCGCTCGGCGATCGCTTTATGCTGGTGACGCAGAACATCGATAATCTGCATGAACGCGCGGGGAACCGCGATGTTCTGCATATGCACGGTGAGCTGCTGAAGGTCCGTTGTACTCAGAGCGGTCAGGTCTTTGACTGGCCGGGTGACATGTCGGTCGATGAACGCTGCCACTGCTGCCAGTTCCCGGCGCCGCTGCGTCCACATATCGTTTGGTTCGGCGAAATGCCGTTCGAGATGGATCATATCTATCTGGCGCTGTCGATGGCGGATATCTTCATTGCCATTGGCACTTCCGGCCACGTCTATCCGGCCGCCGGTTTTGTCCATGAAGCGAAGCTGCACGGCGCGCATACCGTCGAGCTTAACCTCGAGCCGAGCCAGGTGGGCAGCGAGTTTGAGGAGAAGCATTACGGTTTGGCAAGTGAAGTGGTGCCGGCCTACGTTGAGAAGCTGCTGAAAGGGCTGTAAGTTAGCGTGTTGGCAAATAGAAAAGCGGAGTCTTTGCTCCGCTTTTTTATGCTAGTTAACTCGTGAGGTAAGAAGGTGTCATGCGAGGCTTTCCAGCCTATTGCGCTCCTCGATCATTTTTCGCCATATAACCTGAATGGCGCAAGGAGCGCGCAGGGGGCGGCCAATCGCCGCCGCCCCCTGCACCCCCAGGCTCTGGCGGCAGAATCGCCGCTTCGCGGTACCCTCAGCTCTGTCTCTTATACACATCT
>NZ_LGHZ01000027.1 GCF_001266615.1 Kluyvera genomosp. 1
CTGGATGCACCATCTTCTCCTGAATGAATCCCCCCATTGTTTCTGAATTCCTGAATATCCCTTGCTTCACATCTCATTTTTTTCTGAACTTAAAAATCACACTTTTCTCATTGGCAACCTATTCTTTCCTCTATAATTTATCGCTGGATACTCGTCATACTTCGAGTTGCATGTGCGTTGGCTGCGCTCGCTCACCCGGATCACTTACCTGGTAAGCTTATCGGGATTTCCTCACTTGCCGCCTTCTCGCAACTCGAATTATTTAGAGTTTATACGCCCATATTTTGGCGACATTACTGCAAGGAGAGAAATCCATGAAATGGTTCAAAGCAATGGCGGCGTTTTGCGCAGCGCTTTTGGTAGCAATCTCGCTGTCCGGCTGTGCGGGTTCGTCAACCAAGGAAAGTACCGGCGGCTACATTGACGACACGGTCATCACCACCAAAGTGAAAACCGCGCTGTTTGGCGACAAAAACATTAAATCCAGCGAAATTAACGTGCAGACTTTCAAAGGCCGCGTGCAGCTGAGTGGTTTTGTGTCATCATCGGCCGACGCACAGCGTGCAGTTGAGCTGACGCGCCAGGTTCAGGGCGTGCGAGTCGTTGAAAATGACATGAAAATTAAATGATTGTCGACATAATATAAATACAAAGGCGCCCGACGGCGCCTTTGTTGTCTCTACGGCTGTCAGCGACAATGCGCCCCTTTTGCGATAAAGTAACAAGACATTATCCGATGGGTGAGAAGACGATGTACGAGCGCTACGCTGGATTGATTTTTGATATGGATGGCACCATCCTTGATACCGAACCGACGCATCGTAAGGCATGGAAAGAAGTGCTGGGTCGCTACGGTATGCGTTTTGATGAGCAGGCGATGGTGGCGCTTAATGGCTCCCCGACCTGGCGTATTGCGCAGGCTATTATTGAAAGCCATGAGGCAGACCTGGATCCTCATCTTCTCGCGCGTGAAAAAACGCAGGCCGTTAAAGAGATGCTGTTGGATTCCGTCACGCCTTTACCGCTGATTGAGGTGGTGAAAGCCTGGCATGGTCGCCGCCCGATGTCGGTAGGGACCGGGAGTGAAAGCGCGATTGCTGAGGCTCTGCTGGCCCATTTAGGGCTACGTCATTACTTTGCGGCCGTTGTTGCCGCCGATCACGTCAAATTGCATAAGCCTGCGCCGGATACCTTTTTGCTGTGTGCCGAACGTATGGGCGTGGCACCAGAACGCTGCGTGGTGTTTGAAGATGCTGATTTTGGCCTTCAGGCCGCCGCTGCGGCGGGGATGGATGCCGTTGACGTGCGTCTGCTGTGAATGAACTTCTGGCACTGGGGTCGCTGTTTGCAAGCAGCTTCCTCAGTGCGACGCTGCTGCCTGGGAACTCTGAAGCGGTATTGGTTGCGTTGTTGCTTTCTGGAGCCAGCAAACCTTGGCTTTTAGTAGCAATAGCAACAATGGGTAATAGCCTTGGCGGGGCAACTAACGTTATTCTTGGTCGTTTTTTTCCATTACGCAAAACATCGCGTTGGCAGGAAAAGGCAGTGGGTTGGCTACGTCGCTACGGCGCGGCTACGTTACTGCTGAGCTGGATGCCAGTGATTGGCGATTTGCTGTGCCTGTTGGCAGGGTGGATGCGAATTTCCTGGGGACCGGTACTCTTTTTTTTATGCCTGGGTAAAGCGCTGCGCTACATCGTAGTGGCGGCGCTGACGCTCCAGGGCATGACGTGGTGGCACTAATTGGATGGTTGGTGGACGAGTCCCCATCTCCACGATGACAATTATGCTTAATAAAATGAATTCGACAGGCGGGAGGTCAATTTGATCCCGGACGTATCACAGGCGCTGTCCTGGCTGGAAAAACATCCTCAGGCTCTTAAAGGGATCCAGCGCGGTCTTGAGCGTGAAACTCTTCGTGTTAATGCAGATGGTTCATTGGCAACAACCGGTCATCCGGAGGCGCTAGGCTCCACGCTGACCCACAAATGGATAACCACCGACTTCGCAGAAGCGCTGTTGGAGTTCATTACGCCGGTTGATGGCGACATTGACCACATGCTGACGCTGCTGCGCGATGTACATCGCTATACCGCTCGTCAGCTTGGCGATGAGCGTATGTGGCCGTTGAGCATGCCGTGCTATATCGCACCGGGGCAGGATATCGAACTGGCGCAGTATGGCACCTCTAACGTTGGGCGTTTGAAAACGCTGTACCGTGAAGGGCTTAAAAACCGCTACGGTGCGCTGATGCAGACGATTTCCGGCGTCCACTACAACTTCTCACTGCCGATGGCATTCTGGCAGGCGAAGTGTGGCGTTCACGATAAAGAGGCGATTTCTGCGGGCTATTTCCGTTTGATTCGTAACTACTATCGCTTTGGCTGGGTGATTCCGTACCTGTTCGGTGCCTCTCCGGCCATTTGCTCCTCATTCCTGCAGGGCAAACCGACGACGCTGCCGTTTGAGAAAACCGACTGCGGTATGTACTACCTGCCTTACGCAACCTCGCTGCGCCTAAGCGACCTGGGTTATACCAATAAGTCGCAAAGCAATCTCGGAATTACGTTTAACGAATTGCACGAGTATGTGGCAGGATTGAAGCGGGCCATTAAAACGCCGTCGGAAGAGTATGCGCGCATTGGTCTTGAGAAAGACGGCAAGCACCTGCAGATTAACAGCAACATTCTGCAAATTGAGAATGAGCTGTACGCGCCGATTCGTCCAAAACGCGTGACCCGAGACGGTGAAACACCATCTGACGCGCTGCTGCGCGGCGGTATCGAGTACATCGAAGTGCGTTCGCTTGATATCAACCCGTTCTCGCCAATTGGCGTTGACGAGCAGCAGATCCGTTTCCTCGACCTGTTTATGGTGTGGTGCGTACTGGCCGATGCGCCGGAAATGAGCAGCGATGAGCTGCTGTGTACCCGTACTAACTGGAATCGCGTGATTCTGGAAGGGCGTAAGCCGGGTCTGACGTTGGGTATTGGCTGCGAAACCGCGCAGTTCCCGCTGACTAAAGTCGGTAAAGATCTGTTCCATGACCTCAAGCGCGTCGCTCAGACGCTGGACGGCATGAACGGTGGCACCGAGTATCAAAAAGTCTGCGATGAACTGGTAGCCTGTTTTGATAATCCAGAATTAACCTTCTCCGCTCGCATTCTGCGTTCTATGCTTGAGAGTGGGATTGGTGGAACCGGTAAAGCGCTGGCGGAACAGTATCGCACAATGCTGCGTGAAGAACCGTTAGAGGTGCTGAGCGAAGAGGATTTCGCGAAGGAACGCGATGCGTCCAGAGAACGTCAGCGTCAAATTGAAGAAGCGGATAGCGAATCGTTTGAAGCTTTGCTGGCGAGACACGCTTGATCCAAAAGAAAAAGGCCACATCACTGTGGCCAAAATATACATCTCTGAATCAGGGATGATGATAACAAATGCGCGTCTTTCATATACTCAGACTGGCATTGGAACAAAGAGTTCAGTTTATTTTAAAAAAAATCACATTATCCTGAAGCAGAACGAGTGGTAATGCATAAAGTTGATTCTATTCAATGGGTTATTTTTTACCCGATAGAATAAAGTGCAGTGCTCGGGAGCATGAAGGTGATATCGGAGGTTACGAAATGCCGTTGTTAGATAGCTTCACAGTCGATCATACCCGTATGGAAGCCCCAGCCGTTCGCGTGGCGAAGAAGATGAATACCCCGCACGGCGACGCAATCACGGTTTTTGACCTGCGTTTTTGCGTACCAAACCAGGAAGTGATGCCGGAAAAAGGTATCCACACTCTGGAGCACCTCTTTGCGGGCTTCATGCGTGACCATCTGAACGGTAACGGCGTTGAAATTATCGATATCTCGCCGATGGGTTGCCGTACCGGCTTCTACATGAGCCTGATTGGTACGCCGGAAGAGCAGCGCGTTGCGGATGCCTGGAAAGCGGCGATGGCCGATGTTCTGAAAGTGAAGGATCAAAATCAGATCCCTGAGCTGAACGTCTACCAGTGCGGCACCTACCAGATGCACTCTCTGAGCGAAGCGCAGGATATCGCGCGTCACATCATTGACCGCGGTGTACGCATTAACAGCAATGATGAACTGGCACTGCCAAAAGAGACGCTGCAGGAACTGCACATCTAGTTTCTCAGACAGAAACAAACAAAAACCCCGGGGCTTGCTCCGGGGTTTTTGTTTGTAGGTAATGCGCGCGGATAAACGCAAGGGCGGTCATTGATTGCCGATGGGGAGTCGGGGCTCAGCCATAGTGTTTTGCTGATAGGCATAAAAAAGCCAGCTCATCTGAGCTGGCTTTTTCTTTAGTGAGCGCCTCCGCCTCCGCCGCCTGCACCGAACGGCGGTTTGGCAAACCACACCAGTCCCAGCAGCACCAGGAAGATCCCCGCCGAAATCCAGAAGATTTCGTTGGCCGAGATAATGAGCCCCTGGTTGGTGATCTGTTGGGCTATCCAGCCGGAGGCCTGCTGCTGCGTCATCCCCATGCTTTGCAGCTGATCGTACATCTGCTGGGCATTGGGGTTAAACGGCGTCACCGACTCGGTGAGCTGCGCGTGGTGCATTGCTTCACGGTTGGTCCACAGGGTCGTCGTTATCGATGTCCCGATAGACCCCGCCAGCGTGCGCGTAAAGTTCGACAAACTCGATGCCGCCGCCAAACGCTCAGGCGGTAGCCCGGAGAGCGTGATGGTGGTGAGCGGCATGAAGAAGCATGCCACGGCGAAGCCCTGAATAAACTGCGGCCACGCCGACGCCCCGAAGTCCATTCCCGGCTCGAAGGTATAGGCACGCCAGTAGAAGCAGACGGCGTACATGATAAAGCTGAACGTGACCAGACGGCGCATATCCAGCTTATGGGCAAAGCGCCCAATAATCGGCGACAGAAGTACCGGTATCACCCCAACTGGCGCTGACGCCAGGCCTGCCCACGTTGCGGTATAGCCGTAAACCTCCTGCAATAGCTGCGGCAAGAGAACTATTGCGCCGAAGTAGAGCATGTAGGCCAAACTGATACACAAACAGCCGATGGTAAAGTTTCGCGACTTAAACAACGAGAGATCGACTATCGGGTTGTCGTCCGTCAGCTCCCAGACGATCAGGAAGCTCAGCGATATCACCGCCACAATAGTGAGCACGATGATCTCGGTGGAGTTAAACCAGTCGAGCTCTTTACCCTGGTCGAGCATCACCTGCAGGCTACCAATACCCAGTACCAGCAGTGCCAGACCAATACCGTCGATACGGCGCTGTTCGGTTCGCGTTTCGCGTCCACGCAGGCTCTGCAGGCTTAATAACACCACCAGGGCACCGATAGGCACGTTGATGAAGAAGATCCAGCCCCAGTGATAGTTATCGCTAATATAACCACCGAGGATTGGCCCGCAAATTGGTGCGACGATAACCGTCATCGACCACAGCGCTAGCGCGATAGAACGCTTAGCCGGCGGATAGTTGCTAAGCAGCAGACTCTGCGACAGCGGAATTAGCGGCCCGGCGACAATCCCCTGGATCACGCGGAAGAAGATAAGCATGCTCAGGCTGGTGGACATCCCACATGCCCACGAAGCAATCACGAAGGCAACAGTTGACCACAGGAACAGCTTAACCTCACCGACGCGCTTTGCCAGCCAGCCGGTAATGGGGATCGAGATGGCGTTAGCCACCCCGAATGAGGTAATAACCCATGTCCCCTGGCTCAATGATGAGCCAAGGTTCCCGGCAATCGTGGGAATAGCCACGTTGGCGATGGTGGAGTCCAGCACCTGCATGAATGTCGCAAGCGACAGCGCAATGGTCATAATGACCAGCTGCGCGCCTTCTAGCGGTTTTTGCGGTTGCATTACGCGCACCCCAGCATTAGTTGGCGTTGGCCTGGACGATATCGTTGATCAGCTTGTTGACCGGATCGAGGCTGATTTCACGCGCGTTGCTTTCGTAAACCGGGCTGGTACGGATCTCATTCGCCAGCATTTGCCCGTCGCGGTTAGAGGTATCGACCTTAACCAGCGTAGACAGGCCAATACGCAGCGGATGTTTCGCCAGCTGGTCAGCATCCAGTTCAACACGCACCGGCAAGCGCTGGACGACTTTGATCCAGTTACCGGTAGCGTTCTGTGCTGGCAGCAGGGAGAAGGCGCTACCGGTACCCATATCCAGACCAACCACTTTGCCGGTGTACTTCACATCATCGCCGTAAATATCACTGATGACGGTAACCGGCTGGCCAATGCGCATATGCGCAAGCTGGGTTTCTTTAAAGTTAGCATCGACCCACAGGTTACTTGCTGGCACGACGGCCATCAGCGGAGTAGTTGGGCTAATCTGCGCGCCCGGCTGTACGGAACGACGGGAAACGTAGCCGCTCATCGGGCTGACGATTTTGGTACGTTGCAGTGCAAGCCATGCGTTACGCACATCGGTCGCTGCCTGGCGAACGGTAGGCTGTTCTTCCAGGGTGGTGCCGAGGATCATCGCCTGGTTCGCGTTGTACTGCTGAACGGCGACGTTCAGGGCTGCCTGAGCGCTGGTCACGGCATCTCTGGCGTGCTGCAGCTCTTCGCGGCCAATCAGGTTTGCGCTGCCTAGCGGAATACGACGGTTAAGGTCGGTTTGCGCCTGCGACAGGGTGGTTTTACGAATTTCGATATTGGCCTGCAGCTGCTTGTTGTTGATCATCAGCTGACGCATCTGACGTACGCTGGAGGCCAGCGTGGTCTGTGCTTTTTCAAAGGCCTGCTGCGCATCGGTCTGGTCAAGCGTCACCAACACATCGCCTTCTTTGATGTAGTCGGTGTTATCTGCCCAGACTTTGGTAACGCTACCGGATACCTGCGACATGATTTGAACCTGGTTACCCGCCACGTATGCGTCATCGGTTTCCTCAAAATGACGCAAGACTAAGAACCAGTAACTGCCATAGATAATGCCAATAATAACAAAGAGCAAGGTCAACAAGATGAGGATGCGATTACGCTTGCCTTTCTTGTTGGCGGGTTGCTGCGGGGCTTGAGTCTCCGCATTTGCGCTCATGTGATTCTCCACATTCTTATTATTTATACCGGCTTAAGCCGACTTGTTTACCGTAAAAGGCCAGCAGGGATTATCTGCTGGCCTGTTTGTTTTCTTTTCTATCGCGGTGGTATCAACGCAGGGCGTCAAGCACTGTGCCATCCTCTTCCATCTGATCCAGACGGGTGAGAAGTTTGCGGGTGATATGTTCAAGCTGGTCTTTCTCAGCATGGCTTAATGATGACCAAAGCTGATGCAGACAGTTATGCTGCGGCGGCAGAACCTCGTTCAGGAACTCGCGACCTTTGTCGGTGAGCTGCAGATGCAGGCAGCGGCGATCGTTGTCGCTTTCACGACGTTCAATCCAGCCACGCTTTTCCAGCTCATCGGCAATGCGGGTGGCATTGGTGCGCGATGATCCCAGCGCGCAGCTGAGTTCGGAAGGCTGAATGCTGTGGTTTTCTTGAGACTCCAGCGTGATTAGCGCCATAAATAACGTCTCGTTAATCCCCTGAGCCTTCAGCATCTTATTGCGATTATCCAGCAGTTTGCCCTGCATGTGCATGCAAAGACGAGTCAGCAGAATTTCCTGGAATGGGAACTCTTCGCTGCGGCTGGCGCGGAATTTCAGCATTTGTTCAATGGGCGTAAACGAACTATCCATCTGGGCATTACCTCATTAGTTACAGTCGATATAGTAACGAGAGTGACAAATAAAGTAAATGAATTAATTGCCGTAATTTATGTAGTTAATCTATGACATACGCACGCCGGGTACGTATACCCGGCATTTGCTACGTTATTCAGCTTCCTGACGATGATAACCCCACCACCACACGAGCAAATTGGCGACGGCTATCAGGCTACCCGCCAGGCAAACGCCCAGCCAGCCTGCATGCTGCCATGCAGAGGCGGAGAGCAGCGAACCGGCAGCACCACCGATAAAATAGCTGGTCATATAGCCCGCCGTCAGGCGGTTACGCGCATCCGGCTGTACCCGGTAGATTACCGTCTGGTTGGTGATATGTACGCCCTGTACCATTAAATCGAGCACCAGAATGCCGACAATCAACGCCAGTGCTGAGGTATGCCCAAACCAGATGGCCACCCATGACAGCAGTAAAAGCACCAGGCCCCAGGTGGTGGTCAGGTGTGCTTTGCCCTTATCCGCCAGCCCACCGACCGACCTCGCGCCGAGTGCTCCAGCCGCACCCGCCAGACCGAATAATCCGATGGTGGCCTCTGAATAGTTGAACGGCGCGCCGGACAGCAGAAATGCCATTGATGTCCACAAAATGCTGAAGTTGGCAAAGGTCAGACAGCCCAGTAGCGCGCGGGTGCGCAGCAGTTTATCGCGGGCGAAGAGGCTGAAAATCGATCCTAACAGCTGCCCGTAGTTGAGGTGGTTCTGCTGCTTGAGCGTCGGCAGACCGCGCCATAGGGCAAGTGCCAGCAGTACCATTAGCACGGTGGCAACCCAGTAAACGGTACGCCAGCCCCCCAGGCTTGCTAAAAGCCCGGCGACGGTACGCGCCAACAAGATACCCAGCAGCAGTCCGCTCATCACCGTACCGACCACCTTGCCGCGTTTTTCGGGCGCGGCGAGGGTGGCGGCCAGCGGGACCAGCAGCTGGGCGACGACGGAAAACAGGCCGGTGAGGGCAGTGCCAAGAATCATCATCGCCAGAGAATGGCTGTTGGCGGTAATTAGCATCCCTCCCGCGGCCAGCAGCGTCATGGTGACGATAAGCCGACGTCGTTCAAACATATCCCCTAACGGCACCAGGAACAGCAAGCCAACCGCGTAACCCAACTGGGCGGCGGTGACGATAAATCCGGCCTGGCTGGCGCTGAGCGAAAAGTTGCGGGCAATGGTCTCCAGCAGCGGCTGAGCGTAGTAGTTACTGGCGACCGCCAGACCCGTGGCGATAGACATTAGCGCAATAAGCGCGGGGCTAAGCCCATGCGAAGGTTTAGTCATTGTTTAAGAGAGTATTGGTGAGAATGTTAGCAATCATAACGAATGGCGGCGGGGAGGGGGAAAATGTCGCGTAGCGGAATGTGCCATTGCGATTGTGGGGAAACTCCCGGCGCCATGGGCGGCGACGGGAGGGGTCGAACCAGGTCGTTACTTCTGTGCAGCCAGCGCTTCTTTGATCCAACCGTCAAAGACCTGCTGGTGGGCTTTCACCCAGCCATCAACCTGGCCCTGAACGTCGGCTTCGGATGATTTACCGTCGTGCATCATGGCGTTCTGTGCGTTGATATCGGACAGTGGCAGCTTCATGATGGCAAACAGCTTGGCCGCTGCCGGGTTTTTCTCCGCCCACGCTTTGTTGGCGACAATATGCATGGTGCTGACCGGGAAGCCGTAGTTAGCGCCGTTAGACAGTTTGGTATCGATATTTTTCTGCACGCCCGGCAGGGAGGAGAACGGAACCTGCAGCCATACGACGTCTTTACCTGGCTTCAACACGTCGCTCACCCAGTATGGCGTCCAGGTGTAATAGATAATCGGTTTACCTTCTTTGAAACGGGTGATGGTGTCGGCCATCATCGCCGCATAGTTCCCCTGGTTATGCTCGACCGTTTTGGTCAGGTCATAGGCATCCAACTGGTGGTTAATGACCGCCTCGCAGCCCCAACCAGGGTTGCAGCCCGTCAGGTCGGCTTTGCCGTTGCCGTTGGTGTCGAACAATTTGGCAATCTTCGGATCTTTGAACTGTTCAATATTGGTGATGTGGTACTGGTCGGCGGTTTTTTTGTCGATCAGGTAACCCTGAGCGGCGCCGTTAATCAGCGTCCCTTCACGGTAGAATTTCTTGTCGCCGCCAGCGGCTTCATACATATCGTCATGCAGCGGGATCCAGTTCACGGCGGTGAAGGTCGCATCACCGGCGGCGATGGAGGTATAACCGACGTTGTAATCCACTTCATTTGGCTTATCGACGGTGTAGCCGAGTTTTTCCAGCGCGCGGCTGACCAATAGCGTCTGGAAGGTCTCTTCTGACAGCGTGCTCTGTACTGGCTGTACGGTAATGCCTTTCCCCGGCAGGTCGGCGGCAAAAGCGCTGGTGGAAACCAAAGTCGTGAAAGCGGTAGCAAAAACCAATGAGTGTCGCATCGTTGTTCCTTTAATAGTGATTGTTGCGGAGCATTGGCCCGGCGTGCGCCGGGCCAATACGATGGTTACTTAGTGAAGGGGCGCAGAACCAGGCCCAGAGGACCGGTATGGAACCAGCGGCGGTTGCCACGGCTGCGGGAATCACGGCCAACGGCTTGGGTTAAGCGGTCCAGGATGATGGCGAGGATAACAATCCCCACGCCACCCACGGTGGCAAGGCCCATATCCAGACGGCCGATACCGCGCAGTACCATCTGACCGAGACCGCCGACGGCAATCATCGAGGCGATAACCACCATCGACAGCGCCAGCATCAGCGTCTGGTTGACGCCAGCCATAATGGTTGGCATCGCCAGCGGCAGCTGGACTTTGAACAGCATCTGACGCGGACTGGCACCGAAGGAGCGCGAGGCTTCAATCAGATCCGCCGGCACCTGGTTAATCCCCAGAATGGTCAGACGCACAATCGGCGGCAGGGCGAAGATAATGGTCACCACGACGCCAGGGACGTTACCGATACCGAACAGCATGACGATAGGCACCAGGTAAACAAACGCAGGTGTTGTCTGCATAGCATCGAGAAGCGGACGAATGATTTTCGCCGCCCGTGGGCTGCGTGCCAGCCAGATCCCCAGCGGTAGACCGATGACGACGCAAAACAGTAGTGCAGTCAGCACCAGTGCCAGGGTTATCATCGCCTGTGACCATGCGCCAATCGCACCGATGGCAATCAGTGAAATCAAGGTCGCCACGCCCATCCCCAGACCGGAGATTTGCCAGGCAATCAGGGCAAACACCACGATGGCCACGGGAGCTGGCATTCCTAACAACAACTGCTGGAAAGCGCTGAGGATATAGTCGATGGGAACACGGATCCCCTGGAATACCGGGCGGAAATGGGTCACGACCCAGTCGATCCCATGGGTGACCCAGCTATCGAGCGGGATCAACGTTTTATGGAACGGATCCATAATATTGAAGTGTTCTGCCTGCGGTGCGGGTGCACTGTGCAGCCAGTCTGCGCTACCGCCGTCTGCGGGCGTCGGTGAGCCCCATGCGTCAGCAGAGTTTGCCGCACTGTCTGCGGCCGGTGTGGTATCCCACGGATTTGATTGATCAGCCATTGTTTGCCCCCTCGCGATCTAATGCCTGTAGCAGCATTCTTTTTGAAATAACGCCGACGTACTGCTGTTCTTCTCCAACAACCGGTACGGCGCAGGGGGCGTGGCCCACCTGAGAGAGCAATTCGCTGAGCGGAGTTTGTGCGTCAACCGCGACGGGTTCATTAATCAGCGCCGCCTCAATTCCCTGATTCGCCTTTAACGCTTCTTTCAGTGAATCAATTGACACGATGCCGACAAACTTATTACCACGTTCGATGACGTAGCCGTATTCACGGTCATCATCCTGTAATAATTTTAATGCTGAGCGGGGACCAAACCCTGGGGTTTTTCTGATAAGCGCGTCGGGATTACGACGAGCAATATCTTTGGCACTAAATACCTGGCTAATATCGACGCCGCGGAAGAAGGTGCGGACGTAATCATTGGCTGGGTTATTTAATATTTCATCCGGTGTACCGACCTGAACCACTTCGCCATTTTGCATAATGGCAATGCGGTCACCAATTCGCATCGCTTCGTCGAGATCGTGGGAAATAAAGACCACGGTGCGCTGATGTTTGGCCTGTAATTTTACCAGTTCATCCTGCATCTCAGTACGAATTAATGGGTCGAGTGCCGAGAAGGCTTCATCCATTAATAGAATGTCGGGGTTAATGGCCAGCGCACGGGCAAGACCTACGCGCTGACGCATCCCGCCGGAAAGTTCATCCGGATAAGCGTGAGCATAGTTCTCAAGGCCAACCTGGCGCAGCGCGTCCAGCGCCTTGGCCTGACGTTCTTGCGCAGGTACGCCAGCTAAGTCCATACCAAAAGCGGTATTATCGAGCACGCTCATGTGCGGCATTAACGCGAACGACTGGAAGACCATCGCAATTTTTTTGCGGCGGACATCACGAAGTTCAGCATCGGATATTTTGGCAATATCCATACCGTCAATAAGCACCTGTCCGCGGGTGGGTTCAATCAGACGATTGAGAAGGCGTACCATGGTTGATTTGCCGGAACCGGATAATCCCATGATGACAAATATCTCGCCTTCTTCAATGGCCAGACTGGCGTCTTTTACGCCAAGTGATAACCCTGTTTTATCCAGAATTTGTTCTTTATTGAAACCCTTCTCGATATATTTAAATGCTCGCTGTGGGTGCTCGCCGAATATTTTATAAAGATTTTTAACTTCTAATTTAACTGCCATGCAATATGAAATTTCCCGTTTTTTAGTTTATGTCGATATGCTACCTGATGAAAATAATGACCTGTTTATACCCTAGCATACTGAGACGATGTGACAACCCTCAATCTGTTTTCATCTGAAATATGCAAGAGGAAGATTGTGGTGGAATTTCCCATGATATAAGGGCTGAGAGCGAATTATGCCGAACGGATTTTTTTTGCAAATTTACACGCGAAATTTGGCGAGGATCTAAGAATTGCTGCAAATATTGCCTGGGAAATCAGCTGAAATTCAGGTGTGTTATTTGTATGATGATGATGGTTTTTAGGGAAATATCCGGGTGAAAAACAGGGTTGTATTTGGGTGTCAATAGATGGAGGAATTACCAGGGAATTACGCCTGTAAATAGCGATTATTTACAGGCGCCAAGAACTTACATCCGCATACCCACGGCCAGGCGGTTAAATGCGTTCATCAGGCTAATGGCAAATGTCATATCGCTTATTTGCTCGGCGCTGAAGTACGCCAGCAACGGTTGATAGACGCTGTCTTCGGCATGGGTTTCAGCTACGTGGGTCAGATCTTCCGCCCAGGTTAGCGCTGCGCGTTCTGCATCGCTGAAGTGATTGCTCACTCGCCACCCCGCCAGGGCATCCAGTTTGGCCTGTTCGACGCCGGATTTGCGCAGCGCTTTGCTGTGCATTTCAAGGCAGAATGCGCAACCATTAATCTGCGAAACGCGCAGATACAGCAGCTCAAGCAGCGTGCGTTCCAGCGAGCTTTTTTCCAGCGCGATACTGGCCTGGACTAGCCCGGCATAAACGGCTGGGCTCAGTTCACTATAGGGTTGGCGTAATGCAATCATGGTGTCACTCCTCGTTCAAGATGGGACAAAAATAGCACTATAATGGTCTTAAAAAGATAGCCATATTGAGGGTAAAAAATAAGACCATGAGCGTAAACGGTGTACCGCGTTATCAGCAAATCGCGCGTCAGCTAAAGTTGGCAATTGAGCAGGGGGAATTAACCTCCGGTAGACGTTTGCCTTCGAGCCGGGTTTACGCCCAGGAACTGGGTGTTTCCCGGGTGACGGTAGAGAACGCCTACGGTGAACTGGTGGCGCAAGGCTGGCTTGAGCGACGTGGGCAGGCGGGAACGTTTGTAAGCGATCACTTAACAGTACAGCCGATTACCGCCGCGCCGCTGGGTTTTGGCGGAGAACAGTCGCAGCCGCAGCCTTTTCAACTGGGACTGCCGGCACTGGATCTCTTTCCTCGCGGGCTATGGGCGCGGGTGATGGGGAGGAGGCTACGGACACAGACGCGTTTTGATCTTGCGCTCGGGGATGTCTGCGGCGAAAGTGCTCTACGCCAGGCCCTGGTTGAATATTTGCGTCTATCACGCAGCATCGAATGCGAAGCCGAACAGGTATTTATCACCTCCGGATATGCCCCATCAATGAGCCTAATTCTGCAAGCTCTGGGCGGGCGCGGCGAAACCATGTGGGTGGAAGACCCGGGTTTTCCGCTGATTCGACCTTTGGTGGAGCAGGAGGGCGTGACGCTCTTTCCTGTGCCGGTCGATGCAGACGGCATGAATATTGAGTGGGGAATGCAGCATGCGCCAGGGGCGCGCTTCGCGTTACTGACACCCGCTCACCAAAGCCCCACCGGCGTGGCGCTCTCTCTGCCACGGCGTCGCCAGCTTCTTGACTGGGCCGCCCACCATCAAGGGTGGATCGTTGAAGATGACTACGACAGTGAATTTCGCTATCTCGGTAAGCCGTTGCCGCCGTTAAAGAGTCTTGATGCGCCGCAGCGGGTTATTTATGCCGGTACGTTCAGTAAGTCGTTATTTCCTGCGCTGCGTACGGCATGGCTGGTGGTCCCTTTGCCGCTGGTGGCGGCGTTTCGTCGTCAGGCGCAGCGCCTGGCCTGTCCAGTGCCGCTACTGTGGCAGCAGACGCTGGCAGATTTCATGCGTGAAGGTCATTTCTGGCGTCATCTGAAGAAAATGCGCGTGCACTATGCGCAGCGTCGTCGCTGGCTGGAGGAGGCTCTGGTGGCTCAGGGGTTTAATGTTGTTCCTCAGTCAGGAGGGATCCAGCTGGTGGTGGCCGTCGAGGGCGACGACAAAGCGATGGCGCGACAGGCGAGGCGTGCCGGGCTTGCGGTACAGGCGGTGAATGATTGGCGGATGGCACATCGTGGTAATGCGGGTCTGATCATGAGCTTCACTAATATTGTGTCGCAGAAAATGGCGCAGCAGCAGGTCGCCGCACTGATTGAGGCGATAAAATAAAAGCCCCGGATTATCTGAGATAATCCGGGGCAGACGCGTTTTTATTATCGACATCATTGTGGTTATATTATCGACGGCATCCTAATAATATGCCAACAAATATCCCTACCGCCGCGGCAGCGCTCACACTTTGCCACGGTTTATCGTGAATATAGCTATCAGCAGTATCGGCAACATCACGGACGCTTTGCTGCAAGCGGCTGCGTCCATGAATGCGGGCGCGAGTTTCGCTCAGCAGAGATTTTGCCTCACGGCGAGCAGCCTCTACTTCATCCTTATTATCACTGGCCCAACTCTTGAGAATACCTTCGAGACTATCAGCTAATTGGCTGACATCATTATGAATATCCTGTGCCTCTTGGTCTGCTTCATTGCGGCTAAATGGTTTAATCATTACGGTCTCCCCAAAATTTGATAGAACCCTAAGTGTAGGTCATCCGACATAAATTGCCGCGAAATAGCTTGTTTCTGGAATTATCTGAAAGCGAGGCGAATACTGATTACGGTAAGGTGGCGATGCAGTAAAAGATGACGAGGATAAAAAATGTATTTACGACCAGATGAGGTGGCGCGCGTTCTTGAAAAAGCGGGCTTTACCATGGATGCGGTAACCACAAAAGCTTACGGCTATCGCCGTGGCGAAGATTATGTTTACGTTAACCGCGAAGCGCGAATGGGGCGCACAGCGCTTATCATTCACCCGGCACTAAAAGAGCGCAGCAATAAATATGCTGAGCCAGCTTCAGATATTAAAGCGTGCGATCACTACGAACAGTTTCCACTGTATCTGGGGGGCTCGGTTGAGCAGCATTATGGCATTCCGCACGGCTTTAGTTCGCGCATGGCGCTTGAACGCTTTTTAGATGGGTTATTTGGCGAGAACGTATAAATAAATGACTGGCAATGCCAGTCATTTATTTCACGGCAATCAGGCTTTCGCCTGGGCGTACTGTTCTACACGGAACAGACGGCGACAAAAATCGAGGAAGTAGCCGTAAACAGCACCCATCACCAATGAGATCACCGCGTTAGAACTGACTGCTGCCGCTATCTGGTGCCAGTCAGCACCGACACTCAGTAGAATCAGTACGTACACCGGGGACTGGAAGGTGACGTAAGCAATCGGATCGGCCACTCTCTTCATCCAACCCGCCGGGCTAATCCGTGCCGCTTGTCGCATAACGAAATCACGATACATACCGTATGGCCAGGCAATAATAATGTTGACTGGGATGGCAACCAGACGGGATGAAAGTGACTGCTCGAAGCTCATTCCTGAGAGAAAAATTTCAATCATCATGTTCACGACGGAACAGTAGACAACCATGGCAAAAGTGTCTGCTGCCGCATGACGCAGGCGTGACTGCGCAGAGAACATCGGTATGCTCCTCGAAAAATGAACGGTTAACACAGGATAAGTCGTGTTTAATGGCGTTTTGGTTTGCTTTATTTGACGCGTATAGGTTATCCATCTGCAATAAAACAAACAACTAGTGAAACATTTTTATTTAATGCGTTTTTGTCGATAAAATACTCTGCTGTGGATTGTTTGTCTCACGGCGCGCTATTTTTGTTTTCGATGTTTTATTAATTGTTAAATATCAATAAGTTAATCGTTGTTTCATGAAGGTTAAAAAAGACTGCGATGAGTGTGTCTTTTCGTCTGATGACGATGATGGGGTTTTTATTGTGATTTTAATCACGTTTGGCTTTTTTATCCGACCATTCGCTGGTTTTATAGAATTTAATTCCAATGTCTTTCATTTGAAATTATGCGTAATTTGTGGGTAATCATTCATTTTAGCAGGGCAGGGGAAGGGGCTTGCGGTGAGCCGAGCCCACCGCAGAGGAAAATCAGCAGACGCCGAAATCACCGTCTTCCTGATAAGGGGCGACATCGCTGTTTTTTAACGTGTACTGCTTACCTTGTTCATCGCTAGCCTGTACGGCCACAATGCTCTCTTCGTGCGCTTCAATAACCTTTAATTTTGGCCCACCCATTTTTGATTGGACCAGATCGCCAGGTGCAAACATCAAAATGCTCCTTTGTTATCTATTGCTATGAATACGCGAGAGACAAACGTGCCTCTCGCGACAAGAAGTCAGCGTCGGTTCCACGGCATCACGGCAAGGAGCCGTGCCATACCGCAAAACCCGGTGACGCCTGCGAAGGTCAATCCGGCACCGACAAACGCACTTAACAGGAAGAATGCGCTGGAGAGGCTATAGCCGAGCACGACGCCCAGTAAAATTAACACGCCTGCAGCAATCTGTACCTGGCGCATTAGAGGTAGGGGTTGAGATTTGTCTACTATGGTCGTCAGTCCCGCCTGGCGCCAGGCTTCAATACCGCCTTCGAGTATTTTTACCTGCGCTGGACCAGCTGCGGCAATCAGGCGGTTCAGGTTATTACGCGTCCGGTTGCCAGACTGACAGTGAAAAATCACTATGTCATCAACGTTTAACCGCGGTAAGTGACCTTCTTCCAGCGATGCCAGTGGGCACAGTTGGGCGGCAGCAATATGTTCTCGCGCGTACTCGTCGGCATCGCGAATATCAATAAGGTCGGCACCTTGATCAATGAGCTTGAGCGCCGCGGCCGGGGAGATGTGTTCAACGGTCATGTGTTTCTCTCTTACGGGCAGTAGAGCGTTTTTAAAGTGGCGACAATCTGCTTCACCGCGTCATTTTTAATAAAGTAGTGAATACGCTGCGCATCACGCTGACTGTCAATCAACCCCTCTTCGCGCATTCTGCTGAGATGCTGGGAGGTCGCTGATGGACTTAATCCGGTGATTTTGGCTAAATCACCGGCGCTGGTGCCCGGGGTCTCACAGAGCATACAAAGAATCAGCAGCCGGTGAGGGTTGCTCATTGCTTTTAAAAGCATCGCTGCCTGGTGGGCTTGGGCCTGCAGAAGTGGGCTGTCGTTCATTATTGACTTTACGCTTTTCTTAATTAAGCAAATTCTAAATTAAAAGGTTCGAGATGACCAGTACAAGATCGATTTGTTAATGAACATGCTGATTTATCGGATGATTATTTAGTTTTCTGCTTCATGGCTAACTATTGCTCATAAGAATATTCTTAGTTTTACTTAAAGAAAGCATTTTTTGTCATAACTTGAAATATATATTGTGCATAAGGCCGTTAAGTTCGTTGCCGAAATGCTAAGGGTGTTAAGTCGAAATCTCTATATCTGAATACAATGTTTGTTCGGTGATGATTAATGATAACATGTCATGGTTGTTGTTTATTTTTATTTAGATGGATTAAATTATTTCACTACAGCTTTACTTAATAATGCATTGCATCAGGTTTTAATAAGAATATTATTGATGTCGTATTTCTAATACACCACTTGGCATTGGCCGTTTACTTAATAGATTAATATCAAATGCTTTCTGTTTATGGAAATTAAACGGAGGGGTAACGGTTACGCATTTAATACCCTGCAAAGGAATAAAACCACATAACATGGAGGGGTTCACGGCGGGTAGGCGTGGGAATTATATTTTCGCGGGCTATCGGCATAAATGTTCGTCAATAAGAGAATGAGAATGAAAGCACAATATCGCATTATGGCATGTGTCATCACTGCGCTGGTATCCGGTGTGGCCTCAGCGGCCGTCACCACCAATCCTGGTTCATCCGCAGGGACTCAAGGCCCGGGTGGTCAGGTCAACTTTACCGGTTCTATCACCGACTCCTCCTGCAACGTTGATAGCGGCAGCACAAATCAAACCGTCGATCTCGGCAAATGGGCGAAAAGCTATTTTACCGGTGCCGGGACGGAAACAACCAAAACGGCTTTCCATATTAAAGTCAAAGATTGCCCTGACTCCGTAGCGCATGTTGCTGTTTTATTTGATGGTAAAAAAGACAGTACCAACTCAGACCTGCTCGCCGTTGATAATGCTACAGGCAGCGCTACCGGTGTGGGTATTAAGCTTTACGAAGACGATCAGAGCGAGGTGGTAAAACTAGGCAGCGTAACTAAAGCGCACAATGTCGACGCGGGCTCTAAAGGTACCGAAGGTACCGCTGACCTGACCTTCTTTGCCGACTATGCCTCTACTGGCGCAACCGTCACAACCGGTGCGGCAAATGGCGTCGCTGATTTTAATATGGTTTACAACTAATTAAATCCTGAGCAGAAGGTGACTTCTGCTCAAATTAAACGCTATTTTATAATACGGCTTATATCTATGAATCGTTTTATCGCGAGCCTTTCTCTCTTTCTCCTTTTATTATCAGCAACTGCTCATGCGGGCATTGTCATGGGAGGCACTCGCGTAATATATGAAGAGGGAAAACGTGAGGCATCTTTATCGGTGACAAATGCCGATAATGCGACTCCTTATTTGGTGCAGTCATGGGTAGAGGATTATTCTGCAACGGATAAGAGCCAGCCTCCATTTATTGTTACACCGCCTTTGTTCCGCCTTGATCCGGAACAAAAAAATATTCTGCGTATTAACTTTACCGGTGCAACGCTGCCGACGGATCGCGAATCAGTATTTTGGTTAAATGTGAAAAGTATTGCACCGACGAAAAAGGACGATGCCAATAAACTCCAGGTCAATATTAAGTCAAAATTCAAAATATTCTATCGACCTAAAAATCTTGCGGGTGATGCCGGAGAAGCATGGCAAAAGCTGACCTTCCAGACCCTCGGTTCGAGCCTGGTGGCACATAATCCAACGCCTTACTTTGTCTCATTTTTCTCTCTTTCCGTGGGGGGAGAGGAGTTGGATGAACCGGGCATGATTGCGCCGTTTAGCAATAAATCGTGGCCTGCCCATCATGGCGGCACAGTGAAGTGGCGTGCGATTAACGACTTCGGCGGTGTTACCGACTTCGCTCAACGGTAAAACGACGCTGAGTATGACTGTGAAAAAGACAACTTCAGATTTTCAGGATGACGATGCTTACTTAAGCAGCATACTCCTGGCCTGCCTGCCAACGGCGCTATTGTTCTTGTGTTATCACAATACCGCGAAGGCGGATGACTACTTTGACCCCGCCGCGGTGGAGCTTTCCGACCCACAGCAAAAAACTGCTGATTTGCACTATTTTGCCAAATCGGGTGGCCAGCAGCCCGGCAGCTACCCGGTATCGGTGTGGGTGAATAATCAGCAGATTGGGCAAGAGACGATTGAGTTCGTTGAACAAGACGGCGCGCTAAAACCGCGCTTAACATCGGCCAAACTGGCTGAGTATGGCGTGAATGTCAGCGCTTTTTCCGCTTTTAATCGACTGCATGAAGGTGAGACGTTTACCGACATTGGACGATTTATTCCCGATGCCACCAGCCAGTTTGATTTTGTGGGCCAGCGGCTCAATCTCAGCATTCCGCAGGCCGCAATGAATCTGCAAAGCCGAGGCTACGTCGATCCGGCGCGCTGGGATGACGGCATTCCGGCCGCGTTTGTTGACTACAATCTTACCGGCGCACAAACCCAGCAGGGCAACGGCAGCTATCAGTCTAACTATTTGAATTTACGCAGCGGTATTAATCTTGGCGGCTGGCGATTACGTAATATTGCCTCCATGCAGTATGACAAAACCCAGCGCTGGCGTTCGCAAAGTACCTATCTGCAGCATGACGTGCGTGCGCTAAAAAGTCAGCTGCGCATTGGCGACACCTACACCAGCGGAGATGTTTTCGATAGCGTGCAGTTTCGCGGTGCACAGCTGATGTCCGATGAGGAAATGCTGCCGGATAGTCAGCGTGGTTTTGCACCAATTATTCGCGGTATGGCTCACAGTAATGCCAAAGTCACCGTCTCCCAGCACGGTTACGTCATCTATGAGACGTTCGTTGCCCCAGGGGCATTCGCCATTAACGATCTTTATCCCACCTCGCAAAGTGGCGACCTTGAAGTGACGGTGAAAGAAAGCGATGGCTCCGAGCGCAAATTTATCCAGCCGTTTTCAGCGGTGCCATTTATGCTGCGGCAGGGGCGAATTAAGTACAGTGTTAGCGTCGGGCGTTTTTACTCAACCCAGGCTGAAACCCGCAGGCCACAGTTTATGCAGTCGACGCTTTTTTACGGCCTGCCCGGCGATGTCACGTTTTACGGCGGCGCGCAGATCGCTGAGGATTATCAATCGTGGTCCGCAGGGTTAGGGCGAGGGTTTGGCGAGCTGGGTTCGCTGGGCGTGGATTACACCCATGCTATTACCCGTACACCGTCAGAACAACGCTACAGTGGACATTCCGCGCGTGCGCAGTATCAAAAAAACTTCACCACCACCGGCACGACACTCAGTCTTGCCAGCTACCGCTATTCCTCGTTGGGTTACTACAATTTCAGCGAGGCTAATGCGCTGGAAGGGCGCTATGGCGAAACGGACAGCAAACGCAGCCGCGAAGAAGTGTCGTTTTCGCAGCCGTTGGGGGAAGTAGGGAGTTTGTCTGCTTCTGCATGGGCACAAAACTATTGGCATTCTCCGCGCCGGGACCGGACGATACATGTGGGGTTTTACAGCGCGTGGAAAGGTGTTTCCTGGGGGCTGGGCTACTACTTTACGCAATCGTCAGAGAATAACAAAACCGACCGTTCATTATCTTTCAACATCAATATTCCGCTGGGTGACATGCTGCCAAACAGTTCCGTCAGCTACAGCACGACCTCGGATAATAACGGCTACACCTCACAGCAGGTTTCTCTCTACGGTTCAGCGCTGGAGAAAAATAATCTCTACTACAGCGTTCAGCAGGGCTACGGTAGCAACGGGCAGGGCAGCAACAGCGGCGTATCGCTCGATTATCGCGGTGGTTACGGCGAAGCGCAGCTCGGTTATCAGCACGATAACACCAGCCATCAGGTGACCTGGGGGGCGTCGGGGTCGATTGTTGCTCACCCTCACGGCATTACCCTGGGGCAGTATACCGGCGACAGCTTTGCGATTGTCCGCGCGCCAGGAGCCGATAATGTGGCGATTCAAAACGGTACCGATCTGCACACCGACTGGCGTGGCTATGCCATTGTGCCAACGCTAACCGCCTTTCGGAAAAACGATATCAGTCTCGATACCGAATCGATGGCCGACGATACCGATGTTGAGCTTCAGGGACAAACTGTGATCCCCGGTGGCGGCGCCATTGTTGAAGCCAATTATCAGACTCACATTGGTAACCGCGTGCTGTTTACACTGCGCGGCGCTCACGGCCCGCTGCCGTTTGGCGCCAGCGCTCGGCTGCTGGGCGATGACGGTGCCGCGTCCGGTATTGTGGCCGATCAAGGACAGGTTTATCTCAGCGGCATTCCCGAGCAGGGGGCGATTGTGGTGCGTTGGGATGCCAGCAACACCGCGCAAACCTGTACCGTCCATTTCCATCTCCCCAGCCATCAACAGCGCAATCCGGTAAAAACGGTGAACGCGGTCTGTTTATAAAAAGGTCATGAACATGCGCAGAAATTATCGGTTTGTCTGTTCTCTTATTCTGCTGGCCGCCGCCATCTCCAGTCCGCGCGTATGGGCGGAGAATTGCAGCAATACCGTGGGTGATATGACCATCAACACGCAGAACATTCAGTATCTGCCGTCGCTGCCGGTCAATTCACAGATGTCACATTCGATGGCGGATAACGGTAGCGGTATTCGTTTCACCTGTGATTTACAGGCTCCTGCAGCGGGTTGGAAACGGCTGGTTTATCAGCAGATAGATACCAACGGTGCGGCAACGGCTATCAACGGTGTCCATATTTTTCCCACCAAACTTGATGGGCTAGGTTATTCGCTCGGTTTCCAGTGCAACGGTGGGGCGGTGCATTACATTGATGGCAGTACATCGCCTGCGGGGAATCAGTCGGCGACGATCTGCGACAGCGCAGATATGCCCACGTTGCTGTCGCAAAAAGAGATCGTTATCAAAGCCTACGTCACGTTCTACAAGACCGGTGAAATTCAGCTCTCTGGGGGAAATCACGCCAACGTCGATGCGCAGCCGCAGGTCGGGCAACTGTTTATGGATCTGACCTCCGCGACGGGTAACGGGACCACAACCACACAGCCAACCTTCCTTGGGCTATCGGCATTGAACGTTGATATTGGTGCCAGCGGCAGCTGCCTGGTGACCACACCCACGATTAACGTAGCGCTGGGTTCAGTCAATAAATCGGCGTTCAAAGGGGTCAATACCACCGGCGGCAGTGCGCAGAACTTTGCCATTCCGGTTTACTGCACGCAGCCGACGGATGTGCGTATTGGTTTCTTTGGCCTGGAGGTAGGGGCGGGGTTCCCGGATACTCTGGCACTGACGCGGCTCAGCGGCGCAGCAAGCGGCGTTGGCGTCAAGCTGAGCTATGGTAGCAATGATGCACCGGCCCCCGCGGCGGGGACGGCGGTGAAAATCAATGAAGCGACCAATCTTCCGTTGCTGAAAAAAGTTACGGCAAGTAATGCCGCCAGCGCCGAGCGGATTAATTTCACTGCTCAGTATGTGCAGACGGAAAGCGCAGTGGGGGCGGGGATTGCCAACAGCATGGCGACCTTTACGTTGGTGTATAACTAAAACGAGCGGCTTGAATGTGAACGTTGGCCGGATAAGGCGATATTGTTATCCGGCCAATTGAAGATGCCGGGTTAGTTTATCGGCGGCTGGGCGTGCAAAATACGCTGCGCTTCGTCAGCACTCAGTGGGTAATCAAAGAACTGGCGGTAAAAATCCTGCGTCACTTTTGCCATCTCTATACCCGGGAATAGGTCCGGATGCAGTTTCTGCGCCGCCCACTGGATCTGTAGCGCACTTTCAGTGCCGTAACGATCCCACGGGAAGACGCCAGCAGGGTTTTGCCACAGGTGGCCGTTTTTCACGGCTTTCAGCCCTGAGAACAGTTGCGCATACGGCGAGTCCGCCAGCGTGCCGCAGTTGGCGCCAAGAATAATGACATCTGGCTGCCAGGCCAGCACGCGCTCTGCGGAGACCTCTTTCATATTACCTTCAATTCCCTGCGCCGCATTTTTACCGCCGGCGAGGTTAATCCAGGTATCAATTAACGTGTGGCTACCGTCCACTTTCAGCGGTTTTAGTGACTGAATGTGCAAAACGGTAGGGCGCTGTGCCTGAGTCAGACTCTGTGTTTTGTTCTGTACGTTGTCGAGCGTGGTTCGCAAATACTGGTTATAGGCTGTTGCCCGCGCGAGCGCATCGGCAGTGCCGAGTACATCGGCGGTGGTGGTCACCGATTTCATCAGCGATGGATAGTCGGTAAATGCCATCTCAAGCGTGGGGAGCCCCGCCTGACGATAGCCTTGCGCTTTATCGTTACCCTTTGAGGTAAACACCACGTCGACCCGTTTGGCGAGCAGGCTCTCCGGGTTGAAAGCGGTGCCGCGAACCTGTAGCGCCTGATTGAGCGTTGGGGCAATTTTAAACATCCACGGCTGGCTGTCCGGGTGATTGACGGTGGCGACGATTTTACTTCCTGCTCCCAGGGTCATCAGCACGGAATGGTGGGCAAACCAACCGTCGGCAATAGCATTCACCTGGTCGGGAACGGTTACGGTATGGCCGGCATCATCCACCACCTGGCGAGCGGCCAGTGCGGGGAAGGCCAGCCATGCGCAGAGCAACCACGCATGGCGACGTTTCATGTATCAGATTCCTTAAAAATCAATTTGCATCGACAGTTGAGCCTGACGCGGCGCACCGAGTTGAGCGCTGGCGTTACCCGCACCGGTATAGCCGGTAAGTGCGCCCGGCACCACGTTAGTCCAGTAGCGGCGATTGGTCAGGTTGGTGACATCGAGACGGAAGGTAACAGGCGTGTTGAACATGCGAGTGGCATAGCTGCTGCCCACATCGACGGTGGTGTAACTGCCCACCCAGCTGTCGTTAGCATTATCCGTCGCACGGCGGCCAATGTAGCGCACATTGGTATCCACATCGACGCCCGGCAGCTGTTCAATGCTATAAACCGCCAGCATGCTCGCCGTGAAGCGTGGCAGGCCGACCACTTGTTTACCGTCCGCCGTTTCGCTAGCGGTGTCGTGCAGGCGCGGATCAAGCCAGGTGGCACCGCCAAACAGACGTAAGTTGCGGGTGACGTGACCGTCAGCCATTAGCTCCAGCCCCCGGTTTTTCTGCGTACCATCTTCGGCAAAAATGCCGTCATCGTTGGTGTAAGCAAACGGACGTTTGGCCTGGAATACGGCGGCGGAGAGCATCAGATCGTTGATAGGGGCATATTTCGCGCCGAATTCAATCTGGTGGCTACGGTACGGGGAAAGAACTTCACCGGAGTTGCTGGCACCTGCCGGGGCGGTATCGCCCTGCTGCATGCTGTCGGCCCAGGTGGTGTACAGCGTTACGTTATCGACCGGTTTGTACATCAGGCTGGCAGAGCCGCTGGCGCCGTTGTCTTTCTTATCGCTGGTCTGTTTGCCGGTTTTATTGTAGTTGCTGACCGTAAACAGGTTTTCGCTACCGGAAAGCAGCAGACTCCACTGTGGGCTAAAGTGCAGCGTATCGCTCAGCAGGAAGGCGTGCTGTGTTGTCGTTGCCGATTGATAGCGTGAATCAAAATCAGGATACGGTGGACGCGGATAAACCGGATTCTCGTCGAGAGAGGATTTGCCCAGCGTAAAGGTACCGCCGGCGACCGGGTTATAGTTTTTCCACACAAAACCGCGCACCCCGGTGCTGATATCGTGACTTAACCAGCCGGTATCGAAGCTGCCGGTCAGGTTGGCCATATAGCTGTTGATGGTGAAGCGGCTGGCGGCGGAGTCCGATGTCGTGGTGGTGTAGTTTCCGCGATTATCGGTCAGCGTGTTGGTGACGGTGGTGGATTCTCGGTCAGCAATCTGGCGCAGCACGCCAACGTCTAACAGCCAGTTACCGTCAAAATCATGCTTGATATGCAGGCTGGCGGTGCTGGTTTCATCATCGTTACCGGCGTAGCTCTGGCCATATTTAGCTTTGCTCGCATCCAGCGGAGAAGGGAAATGAACCCCTTTCGCTAGCGCAAAGGATCCCGGCATCCCTTTTTCGTAATAGTGGTAATAGCTGAAATTGGTTTCCAGAACCGTTTTATCGGTGAGCTGGAAATCCAGCCCCAGACTCGCCAGCTGACGGCGTTTATGGCTGCCGCTGGTGTAGCCGTGGCCTTCATCATTAAGTAGATTAAGGCGATATTTTACGCGGTCGCCGTCATCAATCGGGCCGCTAAAATCCATCGAGGTTAGCGTGCCGTTACCGGTGCTGGCTCCGACGGTGACGCGGTGCAGCGGGGTATCGGTTGGGCGTTTGGAGACAAGGTTAAACATCCCGGCTGGATTTGCTGGCCCGTACAGTGAACCCGCCAGCCCACTGAGCACTTCCACACTCTGGAATTGCTCGGCAGCGTATTCGGTGGTGGAGACGGTATTCAGGCCATCAATCATGTGGTTTTGCACCACGCTGCCCTGCATACCACGGGTCTGCGGACGAACGCCATCACCTTGAACGGAAGGCATATAGCGATAAACATCTTTCACACTTTTGAGCTGCTGCTGGCTGATAAACGGGGCTGACAGGGTTTGTACTGACCAGGGAACATCAATCAATGCTCGTTTGCCAAGGCTACCCAGCGTGGCCTGTTTTTCCGCAGCCGGGGTTTCTTGCGAGGTGCTGTCGGCGGCTGGGCTTGCGGAGACGACCATCGTATCGTCGGCGTAGCCTGGTTTGCTGATTGCCAGGCACGAGAAAGCCAGCAACCCCGTGGCGAACGGTAGTTTTTTATTGTTAAACATATTCAAATTCAATTTGTTAGCAGAAAGACTGGTGGTAACTGGGTTACCATCTACGCATGAGGGGAACAGCTATTATTATTTGTGTGATGAATATGATGGGAGTATTCGTTATGTATGTCAATATACAACGAAGGGGTAGGAAAATGCGCTGGCGTAGTTGGCCAGAAAGAAAACATAAAAAAAGCCGGATGTTTCCATCCGGCTTTTTGTTATTAAGAACAGGGGATTACTCGCTAATTTTCTTCTCAAGCGAGCTGGCACCTTCTTTGGTTTTATCCCAGCCTTCCTGAGCGCCTTTTTTCGTGGCATCCCACCCTTTTTGGGAGGTCTCTTTGGTTTTGTCCCAACCTTTCTGGGTGCCTTCTTTGGTCTTATCCCAGCCTTTCTGCGTCCCTTCTTTGGTGGCATTCCACCCTTTCTCAGTCCCTTCTTTGGTTTTGTTCCAGGTTTTTTGTGCGCCTTCGCTAACCTGGCTGCCTACGCTGTCACTTTTCCCTTCCGCAGCGTGCTTAGACTTCAGCTTCAGCTCTTCGCCCTGGTGTTGTGCCTGATGCAGTTTCTCTTTTGCCGTATTCGCATTTTCTTGCGCAGCGGCAACTGTTTCGTCAGTGGCGTGTGTGGTCGCAGCGAAAACAGGAGAAGCCAGCAGAAGAACAGACAGTGCAATTGTTGTTTTTTTCATAATACTTCCTCATCAGTTAGTGAGCGTTAGCAAGGATGGCATAGACAAATGGATGAGGCTTTAGGAATAAACTGTAATTGAATCATTGTGTTCCAAATGGGGCGTAATCCGACCCCACGGAAACTAGCGATCCAACATAATTAACGGTGCATTATCAGGCGCGTGCGCGACGCTAATTTCGGCCTGATAGAGATTCCTTAATGCGGTCTCGGTGAGCACTTCCTGCGGCGTACCGTTATCCACAATTTGGCCTTTTTCCAGCAGAATGATGCGATCGGCGTAGCGCGCAGCCAGATTCAAGTCGTGCAGTACGCAGCAGACGTTAAACTGCCGTTTGTGCACCAGTTGGCGCAGCAGACGGAACAGATGCTGCTGGTGGTGGATATCCAGCGCCGAGGTAGGCTCATCCAAAAACAGCCATTTCGGAGAGGGTTCTGGTTCCCAGAGCTGAACCAGCAAACGTGCCAGCTGCACCCGCTGTTGTTCTCCGCCGGAGAGATGGCGATAGTCGCGGGAGGCCAGTTCATTACAGCCGCACAGCGCCATAATGTGTTCGGTTTCATCACGCGGATTACGGGTCCGATGCGGGTGGCGGCCCATCCGCACCACTTCCATGACGCTGAACGGGAAGGCCATATGGCAATTCTGGCGCATTACCGCGCGGGTTTTTGCCAGCTCCGCCGTTGGCCAATCGCGTAAAGGCCGTCCGAACAGTGAGCAATGGCCGCTATCCGGCTGGAGATAGCCGGTCAACTGGCGCAGCAGCGTCGATTTTCCTGCACCGTTTGGCCCGAGGATCGCCACAATTTCACCGCCGGGCAGCGTCAGGGAGACGTTATTGGTCAGACAGCGCCCGTTGATACTAAAAGTCAGATTTTGGGCGTCAATCATAGCGCTCTCCGGGTACGTAGGATCAGCCATAAAAAGTAAGGGCCGCCAATCAGGCTGGTTAACAGGCCGACGGGCATTTCCGCAGGCTGTACCAGCGTCCTAGCCAGCGTATCGGCCACCAGTAATAAGCAGGCACCGGCGAGCGTGGAGCAGGGGATAAGCCAACGGTGATCGGCACCGATAGTCATGCGGATCAGGTGTGGGATCACCAGCCCAATAAAGCCAATGACGCCGCTGACAGAAACCGCCGCGCCGACCAGCAGTGAGCTTATCAACAGCAGTTGCTGACGCTTACGTTTGACGTTAACGCCGAGGTAGTGAGCTTCTTCGTCGCCAAGCTGCAACAGATTCAGCGTATTCGCCAGCCAACCGGTCGCCATTATCGCGGGAACCGCAAATGAGGCGGCGACCAGCAGCGTCGGCCACTGCGCCTGTCCCAGGCTTCCCATCATCCACAGCGTCAGCTGACGCAGCTGCTGTTCATCACCGACATAGCTCAATACGCCAATCGCCGCGCCGCACAGGGCGTTGATGGCAATACCGGCCAGTAAAAGCTGCATCATGCCGCCGTGGGTATGGCGCAGGCTTATCAGGAAAATGACCGCGCACACCACCAGGCTTCCGGCAACGGCGAAAATCATCTGCTCATAGAGTAAAAAGACGGCGGGAAGTGAAATCGGAAAGATGATGGCAACGCCTACCATTAATGCGGAACCGCTGCTGACCCCGAGCAGGCCGGGGTCGGCCATAGGGTTGCGAAATAACCCCTGCATAATCACGCCCGCCGTTGCCAGCGCGCCCCCCACCAGCACCGCTAACAGCACGCGCGGCAGGCGAATATTGAGCCAGATATCGCGGAATTGTTCATCCTGCAGGGAGGCGAAGGTAATTTTCAGCGCGCCCTGACTGGCTCCGACCAGCACAAGGGTCGCCAGAATGAACAGCAGGCCGATGAAAACGCTAAAGGAAGAGAGGGAATCCTTAAACACGCAAGTCTCCATAACACATCGTTGCGGCGCTGTGAGCCAGCGCCGCGTGGGGATTAGGCCGGTTTTAGCTCAGGCTCGACCAGGCTGTAGACCTGTTGATTGAGCGCCGGAGCGCTGGCCAATGCCTGAATATGTGCCGCGACGTCGGCGCGCTGCACAAAGCCATGCACTTCCTGCTGTTGGCTACGCAGTGCTTTGCCGGTGGCCTCACCGTTCAGCAAGCCGCCAGGACGCAAAATGGCGTAATCCAGCGTGCTGGTTTGCAGCCAACTTTCCGCCAGTGATTTCTCTCTTACCGCTTGGCCAAATGCCGCTTTTGCCCGTGCCGAAAGGAACGGCCAGCTATCGCCACAACCTAGTGAGGTGACGAGAATCATGCGTTTGAGGCCGGCTTTTTCGGCTTCATCAATTACCGTGCGATGTGCCAGATAATCGTGCGCACCGCCCATCGATGAGATGACCGTCGCCTCTGTCCCCGCGGCCTGACAGGCCTGCGCAACACAATCGGCGTCACAGGCATCACCGATAAACACGTTGACGCCTTTGGCTTGCAGGCGCGCAGCGGCTTCCTGATGACGCACCACCGCCACCACTGGGCGCTTTTCAGCCAGCGCTAGCTCAACGGTCAACGCGCCCACACCTTTGCCTCCCGCGCCAAAAATCAGCCATGGGTTCATCAGGCATCCCCTTTGAGTACGGCAGCCAGCGTACGGAAGGCATCAACCTGTTCAGCCAGCAGCTGGCGGTGGTCATCGCGACCCAGGAAGATTTTAAACATCGCATTGCCCGCTGCGTTGAAGAACAGAAGTGAGGCGGTATCCATCGCCATGAATTTGCGTTCGACCAGCGCGATGTGGGTGCAGTTTTCAGCTTTAATGTGCCCAGTCATGCCCTTTTTACCGCGCAGGTTAAAGTAACCATGACGGTGGAAACCGGACGGCAGTTCGCCAGTAAATTCCAGAATCACGTCGGCAGAGTGCACAAGCGTGGTCACTTTTCCCCATTCGCAGACGGTATCCCAGACGGTATCAAACTTGTCACCGCTCACCAGCGTGTGTGATGGCAGGCTTTTTACCACCTCTAGCAGCGTGGTGTTGTATTGGCTCGCAATGGCTTCCAGGGTGCCGTCCGGTTCGGTTTTCATGAAATCCTGCAAAGAGACGTTGCTCATCATTAACTCCTGTTATGGGGTTTCTACCGCAATCCGCGGTGCGTTAAGCTCCTGAATCAGTTCATCAAGAGACTGTAAAATGTTGCTGGCCCAGAAGCGGCCTTCGTTGGTCAGTCGCAGACAGGTTGAGTCATCCAGCGTTAACCCGGCCTTATGCCACTGCGTCAGCAGTGGGGCGAGTTTTGCCGCGTGCGGGGTCAGCGTATCCAGTGGCACACGGGCGGTTTCGACGCCAGCCTGTAAGGTATGGCGCCACTGGAAACCGCGTTCGGCGGTACGCATCATCATCATCAATGGTTTTTGTCCAGCAGCGATTGATTGATGCCAGTTATCAAGATTGCGTTCCACCATCCACGAGTAGCCGTTGACCGAGCCGCCTGCGCCGGAGCCTAACGCCAGGCAGTCTGCACCTTGTTTAATCAGTAAATTGTAGAGGTTGCGCTCGCGGGTGGTGCGCGCCCAATGGCTGTTGCTGATACAGCGCCAACCTGCCTTATCCATAAAATCACAGCCTTGCAGATAGAAATCGCGGCGCTCAGCGGGCTGAGGGACCGTGGTGCGGCCGTTTTCTACCGCTTTGCCGAGCGGCGTATTGGGCAGCAGGTTAAGCGCGTAAAGATCCACGCCGTCCAGCCCGATATCGCGAGCGATCGCCAGATCCTCGCCCCACAGTTTGGCGTCCTGGCCCGGCAGGCCGAACAGTAAATCGCACACCACGGCAGCTCTGTCGCGACGGACTAATCCCTCCATAAAGGCAATGGCGGTTGGGCCATCGGAGGTGCGCGCCATCTTCTTGCGGATTTTGCTGTTAAACGACTGAATGCCGATGGAGAAGCGGTTGGCACCCGCATCGAGACAGGCGTCAATACGCGCGTCGTCGAAGTTCAGTACCCGGCCCTCAATAGTGATTTCACAGTCTGGCGCCAGCGGCAGGCGTTCGCGCAGTGCGGTAATAATGCGCGCCAGATCGTGGGCGGAGAGTGCCGACGGCGTACCGCCGCCGAAATACACCGCGTGAATAGGCGCCGACTGATGCAGAACGCTATCGGCTTCCATTTCAATTTCACGCAGCAGCGCGTCGGTATAGCGTGTGCAGCTCTCCTCCTGATAACGGTTCTGGTAGAAGCCACAGAAAGTGCAATGGGTGGCGCAAAATGGAATGTGCAGATACAACAGTCGCTTGCGCGGCGGAGTCGCCTGGCTGAGCACCTGTTGCCAGGTTTGCGCTAGCTGCTCTTTGGCAACAGGGATTGCGCCACGCCAGGGCATAGTGGCTCGGCGATCTTTGAAGGGCTGTCCGCCCTCCAGCGCAAAGTGCGGGGTTAAATCCAGTTCGTTTGTCGTAGTGTGCATCACGGGTCTATCAATATCCTTTAGTTTGGCCAGAACTGGCGGTGCAGCGTTTCAACGGCATCGGCGACGCGTGGCCCCATGCCCAGAATCAGGGCCTGATCGAGGATGACGATGCGCTGGTTTTTCCATGCGGCGGTGCGAGTGAGCCCGGCGACCGTGCTGAGACGGTTGATATCACCGTCGACCATTTGTGAAGTGACGACAATCACTTCAGGGTTAGCGGCAATTAACGCTTCCGCGCTGTAACTACGGTACTGCGGGTGTTGGGCGACGTTCTGCGCGCCAGCCAACGTCATAATGGCATCCGCCACGCTGCCTTTTCCTGCTACCTGCGGCGCGCTGCCGCCGGCGCTTAAGATAAACATCGCTTTGATTGGGGCGGGTTTACTGGCGCTGCTCTGGGCAACAGCGTCCAGACGCTGGCGCAGCGTATTAACCAACGCATCGCCTTGCATCCCGGCGTTGAGGTTTTTGGCCAACGTATGAATGTTGGCGTACATCTGCTCAACGGTCGCCGGAACGCGCGGTAGAGTGATGACGTTCACCTTCTGCGCGCGGAGCTGATCGAATACCAACTGCGGGCCCGCGTCCTGCCAGGTGATAAAGCTGTCCGGACGCAGCGATAAAATGCCTTCGCTGCTGAGCTGTTTCCAGTAGCCGATATGCGGTAGCGCTTGGGTTTCCGGTGGGTATGAGGTGGTTTCATCGACGCCGACGACGCGCTTTCCCGCGCCGATGGCATAAATCAGTTCGGTGAGGGAACCACCGGCTACCACGATGCGTTCTGCCGCCTGTGTGCTGAACGTGCAGATCAGCGCCAGGAGTCCTATGGCTATTTTTTTCATCATCAGAAGTTCCAGGCAAAGCCAACGGCTGCGTTAATGCCTGCCGCCGGAATGGATTCATGCGCCGTGCGATAGCGTTTATCGGTCAGGTTATTGAGCGCCACATTGACCTGATACTGGTCGTTGGCACCAAATTCCGTGTTGACCGCCAGGTTCAGTGTCGCCCAGCCCGGCGTGCGGGTTTCCTTGGTGCCGGTATCGTCTTTAGCGCTGGAGGCTGCGCGAATGTAGATATCAGAAGTGACGTTAGCGACGTTCAGCATCAGCGTGTGTTTTAGCCCGACCCGGCCGTTGACGGTCGGCTCGCCGGTGTTGGTGGTTTTCAGTGTCGGCCCTTCGTACTGACGGCGAATCAGGTTGCCGCTAACGTACGGGGATACCGCCCAACCGTTGTATTCCGCGCTGAGCTCCATACCCCAGGTTTTAGCTCGGTCGATGTTGTCGTAGTAGTAATAGCTGCCGCGCGAAGTGGCGATATTGCCGTTGCACAGAGCCTGGCCTGAACAGGAGACGCTGGCGATATAATCTTTCGCTTCTGAATAATAGACGGCACCGTCAACCATCCACAGATTGCCGTTGTAGCGTGCACCTAGCTCGTAGTTATTAGAGTGCTCGGCTTTCAGATCGGGATTGCCGTAAGTGACGCCGCCGCCTGCGGTGGTCTGCATAAACAGCTGGCTGAGGGTTGGGAAGACGTAGCCTTGCGCAAAGGCCGCGCGCAGCTCGATATTGTCGAAGCCGGAATAGCGCAGGCTGGTGGCAGTGACGAATTCATTATCGTGGGCGGACTGCTCGGCCAAAGAGGTGTCGCTGGTCACGCCGTTGACGGTTGATTGTGCATCGCCTCGGGTAAGTTTTGACGATAACCAGTATTGGCGCGCACCCAACGTCCAGGTCCAGTTGTCGGCAAAATGCCAGTCGTTCTGGGCGAAAAGTGAGGTATTGCTTTGTTCGGACTCGTTATACGAGGTGGTGCGCGTTTCTTTGGCAAACATCGCATTGCCGGTGATTGCCTTTTGGTCCGTGTAGCCATTCGAGGTCTGGGATACCCGATCGCGCTGATACTGTGCACCGACCACCAGATCATTGTTTGCCGGTAACGCAAAGTTGCTCTGTAACGTCACGCCTTGGGTGTACTGCTTGTCTTTGGTGGACGTCTGATTGCGAATAGTGAGTGCTTTGGCAAGGGGCACAGGAACAACCTGAGTGGTCGCAACCTCGTTTTCAAACGTGCGATCGATAGTTTGCTCGTAGGCATCGAGGTGGATCTTCTTCAGATAGTCGCCGTCCACATCCATGTCGTAGAACAGGCCGATCTTTTCACGCTCCAGCTTGGGGATCTTGACGCTAAAGGCATCGTACTCGCCGTCCGGATCTTCAAAGTAAGTCTGCGTTGCTAGGCGGTATCTGTCGAGCGACAGGCCAAAGTGATGCTTGTCGAGGTTGTAGCCTAACCAGAGACCCTGACCGTTATTACGGTTGTGGGTATTGGGCAGGCGGCCGTCCGGCGTATCGCGATCGCCCTGATCGGAGTAGCTGCCGTTAATCCGGTAATCTAACTGGCCGATGCTGCCCCATGCCGCAGCTGACTCTTCCCAGCCCATGCTGGCCGAGTTGTAAACGGCTTTTACCGTGCCCGCGAGTGGCTTATCGCCGCCTTTTTTGGTGATGAAATTCACTACGCCGCCGATAGCCTGAGAGCCGTACAGCACCGAATAGGGGCCTTTCACCACTTCAATACGTTCAAGAGACGACTCATCAATCAACAGGCCACCGCCATAGTTTTGTCCAGCGCGCTGGTAAGTCACTTCCTGTCCGTCGATTAAAATTAATACGCGTGAAGAGGCTTCGCCACGAATACGAATCTGTTTGCGGCCAGCAAGGGCGTTATCGGTAATCTCAACGCCGGGAATGTCTTGTAAATCATCAGCAATAGAACTGTTGGTGGAGTTTTTTAGCATCTGGCTGTCGATAACCTGGATGGTCGCCGGGCTCTCCCAAAGGCTGCTCTCCGAACGATTCGCGGTGACGATAAGCGTCTCTTCTTTGTTGGCATTATTCTGCGCTTTGTTAGCCGTGGCGGCTGAAGCAGCACCTGCAATAAAGAGCGGCAGGGCAGAGAGTACACAGGCCCCTCGAGTAATGGAGTGTAGCATCGTTAACCTATAAATGATTATTGATATGATAATAATAATTACTATCAATTACATTTACATATGAGCGAGTGAGCGTCCAGATATGAAGGTATAAACAAAATGCATCTTTGATTTGTGTCAATTTCTAACGGCGATTACAAGATGAAACGTGATGAAGATCACCTGAGAAAAGGCAACATTGCGCAGTTATATGATCGGATTTGCAACACTTAAAGAGCTGAAATAAACACCAATTGTTAAGCGTTATTTCTCGATGTATCGCTTAAGGCAACAAGATACCAGACCGGAGAGTGAACTTTACGTAAGTTCGGTTGGCGCTTTTAAGTGGGAAACACTAAACCCACTCACGAATCGCCCCGGTTGCTCGTTACGATAAGTGGAATGGCAGTGAGTGGTTGACTGATAAAGCCGAACAACATTCTGAAGATGTTGAGGTAGCAATCCAGTTTAAACGACTGCTTATCGAAGAAGCGAAATCAGCCATCGCTCCACTGCAAAGCGCAATTAAGCTGAACATGGCTACTCATGGAGAAGTTAAAGAGATGGTGCTGTGGAAGCAGTACTGGACCCTGTTGCTATGCGTTGACGTCAACTTTGCGCCTGATATTGACTGGCCGGATAAACCCAAGAGAAAACGAGTCGTGCATGCTCAGCAAGCTAGAGCATGATGATGCTTCAACACAAAAACAAAAAAGCCCGCAAAAGCGGGCTTTTAGGACTTCAACGGATGACTCTGGTAATCACCGATGGAGAATTTTGGGCTGGCGTCCCTGTAACTAGATATCTATTTGATTGAATTTTCTAGATAACTGTTGTTTCTGACTTTATCTTTGGTTCTATAAAGGAACCTTAAATCGTAACGGCATGAACCCCTGAAAATAGCCCGTTGGCAAACTGTATCAAAAAATATCAAACCTCTTGGTTCAACTTCCTGATGTCATCTGAACTCATTTCATTGGTCTTCCTTTAACATGTCGATTACGTTAGCTACATACATTAAGTCTTCCGCCTGTTGGAGATTGTTATGAAAAACTGGTCAGTTGAGCATACGAGAGAGGTGAAGAAGTGGCTGGATATAGATACATATCGAGGATTCGAAGAGCTTCCGCTTATACACCTCTACCATGAATTGCTGGCAAGGACATTGTTCTTCAAACCATATCATGAAGAATTTGAAGCAGAAGCGGTCAGACTTTACATTGAGCGGATTTTCATCGGAAAACCGTTTCTTATTACAGAACAACATCTTGGATACCTCACAAGAGAAGATACCCTTTACCAGCCACCTCACTTCTATCTGACAACAACTGAAAGACTGGCGCAACTCAGTATTGTGGGGCTGCGAAATTCACTTTTCTTCTGGGAGGGAGGGGATGAGTACTCGGTTAACCGTGAACTCCTCGATAGCCCTGTTTCAGAAGCTCTCCCCAAGTTGTTCAGGGATACTGTCATGGTCGAAATCGATCTTGCAAACGGGACAGATGAAGAGATCGCTGAATCACTCAAAGCTGCGCTACCTCAATGGCGTAAAGTACGGGGCATCGAAGCCGATACATCTGATTCGATCAGGTTTGGCTATGGCACCATCAAGAAAATCATCAATTACAGACTCATTCCTATGATTGACATCCTGGTATGGTCAAAATTGCATAAAGTACGTATATCAGAAGACCGCCTTTCCCGCCTGTTGTATACAGATGACGATGATGAGATCAACACTCGCCTGAACCACCAAATCAGGGATACGGACAAACCACTTGCTTTGAAGGCGGCGAGTATACCTTTTATTCGCCAGTTTCATCTGTTCATCAACAAGAACAGCCATTTGAAAAAGATCAGAGTTTCAGAGGTGATGAAAATCTCAGATTCTGACTAAGGCTAACCTCTATTAGCTCTGGCGTTCTCAGCTTCTGTCTCTTTCTTGCTGATTCATTCGTATAGTCATTTCCATCAAAACGACACAAGAGGAAGCGACTATGAATCAGCACAATACCCGCCTTATTCGTTTACCAGAGGTTCTCAATCGAACCGGTTATGGTAAAGCCTGGATCTATCACCTAATCAGCAAAGGATGTTTCCCATCACCAGTAAAAATTGGATCTCGTGCAGTTGCTTTCATTGAAAGTGAAGTGGAAGAGTGGATTCAATCAACTATCGAGAATTCAAGAAAGCATGTTGCTTAAGAGGAATGTTGCTACATCGATCTTTTAACTTTTAATAATGTTAAGGAAATAAATTTAGAGACCTTATAAGTTCACTGACTGAGTTTCAAAAAAAACGAGGTTTTGTAAAGTTTCAATCTAAAAAATTACTATATTTAACGTAATTCTTTACCTTTTTTCTGGCAGAGCTTTTGCTATAAGGTTTAGAGATGGTTTTCTTAATATCGGGTATGGATACTGAATAAATTCTTTTGTTAGTAATGGAATTTTACTGCCATCTATGAATAAGCCACTTATAACAAGAAGAGGTTGGATGTTTTGCGTTGGAGAGTTTATTGGCTGAGAATCACCAGCCTCATCAATGAAGCAAAATCTCATAAAATATCCTTGATAAAAAAACGACCACCTCGTGGTGGCCGCTGCCTACATCTAAGTAGGGGGTGTTGCCAGAACAAACCGACAACGATCGTGGATTGCAAGGAAATCCTTAAACCCACTTTCTTACTATACAATTTTACCTTAGCACTTTAAAAAGCATTTGTCAACATCTAATACTAGTATTATCTTTAAATACAAGGAAGTTTTTAGGAGAAAGTTTTGAAAATTTTAATTGATACGAATATCTTTCATAATTCATATTATATCAAATCTGCTGACTTGCGTTTAATGTTAAGTTATATAAATAATGAGAGTCATGTATTACTCATTTCGGATATAGTATTAAAAGAAGTGGAAAAACACTTTCGGGATGGTTACGATGCAGCTAAAAAAAAGCTAACCTCTGCATTGAATGAGTATAACAGGTTTTTCCCTATGGGCGATGAAACGAAAGTTGAACATTTTGAAGGTTTTACTGATGCAGATGATCGGAATCCGATTAGATATGATTTTTTAAAGCAGATATATAAATATATTGATAAAAATAAAGTAATAATTATTAAATCTGATGAAGTATCGCATCAATTGATTTGTAAAAAAGCGTTTAATATTGAGAAGCCTTTCAAAAACGATGGTTCAGGCTATAAGGATAGTTTAATTTGGCTTTCTTTCTTGAATTATCTTGTTGAAAATAAAGTTGAAAATGAGGAAGTGGCTTTTGTCTCTAACAACTCTCATGATTTTTCTTCCCCAGAGCAAATATCTAATAAAAAAATAGGGGTGGGAGTCTTGCATGATGATCTGAAGGCTGATATTAGTTCTCTGGGTGTAAAAGCAGATATTAAATATTTTCATTCAGTATCTAATCTTATGAGCCACTATTCTGTAGAGAAAGAGAGGTATCCTACGTCATATGTAGATATCAAAAACTATATTGAAATTGGTATGTTTGAAATGGACTTGGGAACTTTTCTTGAAGATTCATTTTTTAAAAATGCGGACAATATAAATGTTACTGACAGTAAAGGTCAGGTAGATTTATATTTTAAGGCTAAGGCTGTTTATATAGGCAGATTTTCTAAAGTTAAACTTGAGATAATACAAACTGAGTTGAGTGATTTCGGTATATTGTGCAGATGTCGTTTAGATTATAGTCAAGTTGAAGTTGAACTTACGTTTGACAAAAATGATGATACTTATTACAAATCCCTGTTGAATCATGAGAAACGTCATTCTTTGAATGATTATGGCAATGATTTTTCTTTAAGCATGAATCACTCTATGCAAATTGAAACGACATTCATATACGTACCAAAGGAAAATAAAGAATACAACGAGGACTATGGTAGTATTACAGATATAAGTATTCAATATATTTACTTGGGGTGATTTTCAAAAAGGAAAGGCGTTATATAATTTAATATAGCTAAGGTATTTCAATACCCTAGCTATGAATTTCTATTTACCGGTATGTGATTGCATGTTGAAGGGTTTTTGCGTCAAACCTGCACGCATGAATCTAAACCTGAGATATGAAGAAATATTATCTTCATGTGATGAGAGTATCAACTGCCTATTACTTAACTCACAGCGTAGCAAGTCGCTTAAAGAAGCTATATTTATCTCGTCAAGAGATTGAGCTGGATCATCTATCAGAACAAGGGGGGACTTCGCATACACTTTATTAAGTGATAGGAAAAAGGCCAAGCTCAATGCCGATAGCTGTCCAGAACTCATTGACATGGTTGCGTCATGTTCTGATTTTTCTGCTGTGCAGAACCTCAGTCTATCTCCATTCCCTTCATCTATAAATAGTCCTAAGCCACGTTGATAGTTTTGGATAAGTCTACCGCTATAAATATGGAACGTTAACTCTATATCAGCGATGGTTTTTTTAGAATAATCTTTGTTTAGTATAGTGAGTTGTTCCTTTAATGTGGTAATTTTCTGTTTAGCATTTGTTAAGGCTTTATCCATATCTAACAAATCGTTAAGCTCTTTTTTTAAAGCTTTAAGTCTAAGATTATTCGCTTCATTCTTTTTGTATAAGAAATATTTATCTTTTCGATTGATCTGTTCTAAGTCTATGTTGAAAACATCATCTGGTGTAGCGAATGATTCATTCAAGACTGATTCCCATCCTTCAGGAAGTGAAATCAGCTCATTTTTCTTTTGTTGACGTATCAACGATACTAATGATTGTTTCCTTGATTCTATTTCTTCTGGTAAATCTGTAAAGGTCTGCGGGTAAGATATTCCGATTTGAGAAAGTCTTTCATTTATTTTTTTTATTTTTTCGAATATGCTTTCTGACTTTTGTAAACTATCAAATAATTTATTGTCAAATTTAAGCTGTGTTTGTGCTTCTACCAAACGCTGAATCTCAGCATCCTTAGATTGCTTTATTTCATCGAGTTCGGCTTGTAGCTGTTTCCCTACATTATCTAATAAACTTTCTAAATATTTACTTTTAATATCGATTGCGTCTAATAGCAGATCTTTTGTGATCCAGTCATGCCCACAAAGTAGACAATGTTTTTCTGATAGAGATGTTTTCTTTTGATGTTCTTCTATTAATTTCTTTCTTGCTTGGCTAATCTCTACAAGAATAGCATTTTTCTCACCTATTTCTTTTTTGTAATTATCTCTAAGTTGTAAGTGTCTTTTAAAATCGATAATATTTATATTTGTATTATCTTTGATTTTATCAGTATCATCCTGACTTATCGAATCTTCCTTCTTACGCAAAATGCTTAAAGATAAATTCATCCCATTGTTAATCTTATTCTTTTGAGCCAGTTCCGGGTAGGCTTCAATATGATGTCCTACTTTTATTACCTCGGTTAATAGCTTTTCATTTTTGCTTATGAAATTTTCTATTCTGGCATTATCAATAATTACGCGAAGCTGTTCTTTGTTAGTAATTAGTTTTTTTAGTAATGAAATTTTATTCTCATTTTTTTCTGTTGTTTCAATATCAGAAAAAATTGAAGGGTTCTCAACATCCCATGACGGCGTAGTCAGATGAGTTGATATTTTTTCATACTGCACAGGATTATTATCATTTGTTCCTGGTACACCTATCGCTTGAATTTGAGATGTAATTGAATCCCTCTTTTGAATGAAATTCAGACCGGTTGATTTCCTCGTCAATGTACTTTGAACTCGTCCACATAAATTTATGATTTCAGTTAGTTCACTAACGTTCATCAAACCACTGATAGCATTTTTTCGCTGCCTAATACTGTTAGCAAAAATAAATGAACTCTGTCCTTGTTCAAGATAGTTAAGAAAGTTGTAGTTATCAGTGAATTTTTCGCCTAATATTTCATCAAGTTCATTTTGTGTAATTAAGGTGCTGTTTTCGTAAGAGTCTAACAAACCTAATTTATAGAGTTTAAATATGCTAAAATTATCTGCTTTATTATTCTGTATTATTTTTAAATCTTTTGCATATGCTCTTCGTGAAAAGTAAAGTTTCTCATTATTATCATTCGACATCTCGACACTGATTTCGATATCATCCTCTCCATTTGTTTTGTTCCAGAAAAGATTATCACTATAATTTTTAATGCCTCCTGGCATTATTGTTTCACATAGTTGTACAATTCTTTTTATTTTTCCTGTAAACAATAATTCTAAAGCATCATATACGCTTGTTTTGCCATATCCATTAGGGCCTTCAAGTGTCAACAAAGAAGAACTCTCAAAATCGAATTCGACTTTATCAAACGCTTTGAAGTTATTTATTCTCAGCTTTGATAGCTTCCAGTTCTTCATTTATTAATTCCTCAATTAGCATTTCTAAATTTACATCACTTTGTTTATTTGCTGTGCTGATCTTAGTATATATCTCAGATAAATTTAATGAATCTACCAGCGTGTTGATTTGGAGATCAATTGGAACAATATCCTTTTCTATATCAGGCATTTCTAAAAAAGGTAGTTTAATGAAAATTCTAGCTGCCATGTTATACAGGCTGGGTCGGGATGGATCTGCTTTATATGTGGAGAATTCTTCATGATCTGAGAGAACTGCTCTAAGATTATTAAAGTTCTTCCCGGAAATTAATTGATTCTCTTCATTTGAATAATACAATACATACTTTTTGAAATGATAAGCATTTTCTTCTATATCAAATATACTTTTTTCATATTGCTTGTAATTTGAAAGCTTGTCGAGTTGAAAAACTATTATAAGATCAGTGTTTTTTGCAAAAGCTGGAGCTTCTAAAAGTTCAGTTGGGGTGTTGTTAATAATTAACTCATTAATGAAACTCGCATCTTCAAGTTTATCAGTTCTGTAGGTTATTATATATCGACGTAATGCATCTTTCTCCTTTTTAAAAAAAGAAATATTTTCTAGCGTACTTTCAACTTCTATAAACTGGTGATCTTCAATAGCTTGTTTTATAAAATTATTTAGCATTTAGTTCCGCCTCTGCTTTATCAGTAGAGATAACCCTTAAATCAAATTCCCTAACAATATGGTTATTGTTCTCTTTAGAGTCGTTAATTTTTGTGATTTTTTCTGAGGTTGCTGAAATTATCGTATCATCTGATACTTTATAGGCTATTATATTATTATATTCATAAAGCAACGATGCAAGTGTAGCATTATCCCTTATGTGATTTTTCAACTCTTCTTGGAATGAAGTGTTTCGTCTTCTTCCATCTCTAATTGTCAACGCTGTTGGGAGATATTTATCTATTTTTTTAGAATAATGAGGCAAGCCCATTAGTTTTGGTATGTGGGATATTGCTGATACTACATCAAGATAATCCCGGACATCATCTTCATTTATAACATTGTTTTGTCTGTGAGGCTGTAAAGAGGTATGCAATTGTATGGCAGAGTTATAATTCAAGCTATAAATAAATCTGAAAACGTTTGATATCGATTCAATTTGCTTCACGCTAAAAGCGTCCAAGTCATTATAGAACTCAGTTTCAATAATATTTGTTATTTTTTCTTTGGTTAATAATGCTTGATATATTTCGTCTGTCCGATTAAGTGGGGGGGATATTAGTAATTCCCAAAAAATGCTACTTGAGATTCTATTATGATATGCTGCGTAGTCTTGTTTTTGTCCATTGTGAACTAAATTATGAATTACAATTACTTTATTAGTTATTAGCTCTGAGAGTAAAGTGGATTTTTCAATAATTAAATTTTTTGTTTTAATCAACTTGTTGGTATCTAAAAACAATTCAATTTGCTCATCAATCAATTCATTTATTTTTGATAGTAAACAGTATTTAATATCGCCATAACTGTAAAACTCCACTATTTTCCCATCATTACTTGTATAATTTTCAAAATTATCAAGTTCTTTAGCTACATGAAAATATCTGATTGTATTTTCATCACAGTCAGTAGCTATACATGCTGCTTTATAAATAGCTTTGACATATTCAGAACGATATTGCGATAGCTTTGCTTTCACTTGATGAGTTGATATCACCTTGCCATCACAATAAATAGCAAAGTCATCTGTGCTATCTAATTGCAACTCAAAATTATCAATTATTCTCTGTTGAAATGATTTTGCCGTTAATAGTTTCAGGCAGTGATAAAGAGCTACTTTCCCTTGGTAAACAAACCCCCCCCAAGAACTGATCGCACTTTCTGGCAGTGTTTCCTCTATGTTAGACATTTTTTATCCTATGAAAATTTTACTGAACATAGCTATAAATCAGAATTCTTACATAGACATACTAATCATTTTTAGTGCGATTGAAATGCAAAATGTTCACTATCTTGCTCATAAATGTGAGAAAGTTCAATTATGAGAGCAGCTAAAGATTTTAATCGGTATATCCTTCTGTTGAGGTTTACTTGCCAATAACACTTATTGATGAGTTTCCAAAGGATGCTGCTTCTACATACTCACCCCACCAGAGCATCATTTCTCTACGCAGTTCAAGGTATTGAGCACGATTGTAGGCTCTCCTGACTTCGTAAGTATCGATATGTGCTAACGCAGCTTCAATCACATCAGGAGGAAATCCTTTCTCTTTAAGCACTGTTGAGGCAATAGCTCTCATCCCATGGCCGACAAAAAGATCTTGAAGCCCATACTTATAATGGCATGTTAGCCTCCTAAATTTTCACCTGTTCGAGCTGCTGATAATAATCGGAAAATATCATTATTTACATAGGGATAAGCAACATCATTTTTCAGAATCGGCATTCAGATGCTAACATCCTGTAACATATTAATTAAATGGTGTATCCTCATTTCTATAGGAAAAATCCGCTTTAAAGCGGTTGCTGATTGTGATTATTAGTTTTGTGAGGCAATGGCAATGTGCGAAAGGACGTTAAAAAAAGATGTTTATTCTGAATGGGTTATACGCAATAGCCTGTACTGGATGACTTCTCTTACTCAGTGGAAACTTTGTGAAGATATATCCTCCTGGACAATCTCTTTTGAAAACGATGGTCCCGAATGCCTCTATGAATTCGAGAGGCTGCTGAATGATTATGCTTTGCGAGAAAAACTACAGCATAAAACGGGGGCGTTGAGAGATTCTATTGTCCATAAAGTGCTTCGCAGTGTCGATGAAAGGCTTTCGTAATGGAATTGATGCCATTCAATTTTGACAGATTGCCTAATGGACGGGTTTTTATAAGCAACCTCGCTGGCTTTCATCACTTCATTAATGAGCAAGAGCTGCTTGATCTTTCTGATGAGCAAATCAGTGCGGAGCAATCAAATGCACTAGAAAGCAAGCTGTTCATAACCAACGAAAGCTCATCAGCTATTGCTCCCTATGCTTTAAGTTCTGCTTTTGCAAAACGATTGATGAATGAACTGGCGATCAGGCCAATTTTCATGATTGTGCCCACATTGCGCTGCGACCATACCTGCAAGTATTGTCAGGTCAGTAGAGCTTCAGTGAACGCCTCTGGTTATGATCTAGATCCCGATCTCATCCCTGATATCATTTCGACTATCAAAAAAATATCGACACCACCTTACAAGATAGAGATACAGGGTGGAGAGCCACTCTTGCGGTTCGATTTAATTCAGTCTATCTATGAGCATTGTACTGAAACGTTGGGAAGCACCGATTTTGAGATGGTGATAGTATCAAGCCTGTCTGTCTTGAATGAGGATATGCTTGAATGGTCGAGAAACAGGAACATAACGTTCTCTATTTCGCTCGATGGAGAGGAAGTTGTTCACAACAGTAATCGAATTCTTGGTCATGGGCTTGCTTATAGTAGAACAGTATCAGGAGTAGAGGCTATCAAACGGTCTTTAGGCGCTGGTCGCGTTGCAACGGTTACTACAGTTACTAAAGATCTTATCAGGCATCCTGAATCGATTGTCCAGGCTCACTTGTCTCTTGGCCTCAAGGACATGTTTATCCGACCTGTTAGTCCCTATGGGTTTGCACAAAAAGCATCGTTCACCTTTTCTATGGACGAATACTTAAGTTTCTATGCCTCGTTGATAGATGAAATCCTTAAGATCAACATTGAAGGGATAAGGGTTGTGGAACATTCGGCCTCCATTCATCTGAAAAGGATCTTCAATCCCGGTTTTAGTGGTTATGCGGATTTGAAGTCGCCAAGTGGGGTCGTGCTTAACAGTATTCTTTTCAATTATGACGGTCGAGTATATGGCAGCGATGAGAGCCGCATGTTGCAGAAGGTGAACCCTGAAACGGAGTTCAGTGCGGGTGAGGTTAAGACGCTATCATTTTCCAAGAGTCCTTACTATAACGCAGTATTGAGTTCATCGTTCAATTTTGCTCTGCCAGGTTGTGATACATGCGCGTATCAACCATTTTGCGGTGCAGACCCATGCCAGAACATAAGTGTACAAGGTGAGCCTGTCGGTGATAGGAGTCGTTCAACGTTTTGTCAGTATCACAAGGGAATGTTCAGGTATCTGATGAACTCCATCTCAGAAGGTGGTCCGAAGGCTGAGATGCTAAAAGGATGGGCATATGTCTGAGGTTATCAGGAACGATATCTTTCATTTTGCTTCAAAAAAGAATGTGCCCACAGGGTTCTATCGGTTATGCAAACAAAAACCAGTGAACCCTTTATTCTTTTTGCCCAATTTGCTGGTAGTTGCTGAAAGCAATAATGATGCCATTCTACCATGCTTTGATTACTCTGTTATTAGCACTGAATTATTTGAGTCAATTGAAGATGGAGATATTGGGGTAATTAACAATGGCAATATGATCCGCGTTATTCTGTCCCGCAGAGCCAATCATAATACTGTCTTAGTAACGGAACGCTGCAATAACTTGTGTCTCTTTTGTTCGCAGCCACCAAAGAAATCAAATGATGACTGGCTACTTACCCAATCAGCCCTTGCTATCGCTTCATTTGGGTTGAATGGAGTAGTTGGGGTCAGCGGTGGTGAACCTTTGCTGTATGGAGATGATTTCCTTAACTTCATTGATTTTATCATCGAGAATTCACCAGGTACTGCTTTGCATGTTTTAACAAACGGACGCAAATTTGCTGATACCAACTTTACTCATGAAATGGCAAAGCGAAGTAAAAAAATAAAAATCACCTTTGGTATACCGCTCTACTCATCAAGACCACTTGTGCATGATCATTTGGTAGGAAGTGATGGCGCATTTAATGAAACGGTTAAGGGGTTAATCAATGCAGGGAACTCAGGGATTAATATCGAACTTAGAGTTATTCCGACACTGGCTAACTATACGGAATTGGATGACATCGTAGAGTTCGTTGGCCGTGTTTTCTCCAACATCAATCAGATTTCCCTTATGGGGTTGGAATCTATCGGTTGGGCGCGAAAAAACTGGTCAACAATCTTCATTGAACACAGCAGCTATAGTGAGAAAATAACCTCCGCTATAGACGCTGCACACAGGTCAGGTATACCTCTAACAATTTTTAATTATCCTTTGTGTCATCTTCCTGAAAGAGCCTGGGAGCTTGCTGCTCAGTCGATCTCTGATTGGAAAAATTACTATCCTAAAGAATGTGATGAATGCACTCAGAAGTCTTCCTGTGCTGGTTATTTCAGTTCTTCAACGGGCCGTTTTCATCAACCACCGAGACCAATTTTATGAAAAAATTTAATTTTGCTGCTCTACTTCCGGGGTTTTTGGCACTCAATAATTCTGTATGGGCAAGTGATTCATCTACCGGAGCAAGTGATTTGCCTGGTATGACTCTTAATGAACATGATTTAGTGATAGCCCCACTTAACACCGAAGTTCCATTCTACATTGCAGGGCATCGCAGTCATAGCTCCCATCGGAGCCATAGTTCTCACCGTTCATCATCAGGTGGCGGGTACTATGGTGGCAGCACTCCCTATTATCCAAAAACATACAGCTCACCAAGTTCATCTGGGTCTTCAAGTTCAGGAACAAGTTCCTCATCGTCCTCTTCCTCTGTGCGTTCGCTTCGTTCTAACGACAATAACAACTCTACTACTACGAATTCTGTTGGAACTACAGAAGCTAACCGTGCAAGTAATGAGCTGACTTCTGGTACAGAGAAGCGTAAGCGCTTAATCATGCGGGTTCAATTCGCTTTGCTGGACAAAGGTTATTACAACGGGAATATTGACGGCATAATGGGGCCTTCCACAAGGCAGTCAATAAAAAATTATCGCATTGCGAACGGACTACCAGTGCCCTCAAGTGAAACCTTAGATACACAGTTGTTAAATTCATTGAGTATTTTAGCTCGATAAATCAAGTATATTAAAAATTATTCACTTTAACATTAACTTGTATGAATATATATTTCAGAGGCGATTAAATGTCAGTCAGCTATAACATATATAGAATGCCATATAAGAGTCTTCCAGAATTGACAAAAAAATCATTAAAGAAGGGCTTGTCGAACAAAAAACTATTCTACATCAATCTTATCAACTCAAATTTTATTTTTCTGATAAGTTAAAAGGAAATGAAGTATGGTGGTGGGATGTTTTTAGTGATTTCTTCAATGAAGAAATTGAAAAGCCTCATAATATATTCTATTTTGGCCTGCTAATAGGATTTAAAGAAAAGGACCCTGAGAATTGCTATCTTATCAGTCTTGGTAAATCACATTTTTATCTCAGCAAGTTTATTGAAGCAGACTTTGGGCTGAATGTGGCAATGCGTATAGCTAATGATGAAAATATTTTACTCAAGAAAAGCAGATTCTTTTGTGGGGGAAAGAGTCAGGAGGCATCCTCATACTCACAGTTTGTTCAAGGATCATATTTTCCTGGCGAATCCATCGAGCATCTCAAAACAAAAGCCAAAGAAACTGACAAGTGGGGATGTAATAATATAACTTTTTCTGATTCAATTCAGCTAAGTTTGGATGGTGCCCCTACTGCATTAGTCGATGTTTTCAATGATATTGATTCTTCGTTGGCAACCAAAGAGAAAATCGAATTTCCTAAATCGGAAAAAATCACTGACGAGTCAAAGATCGATGAGCTTGATAATTATCTACTTCAATCGATCATTACAGATGATGCAAAAGTTATTATTGATGAGATTCAATCTTTTGGTGCCTCTATTGTAATTAATAATTCTTTGACATTTTTTAAATTGCACACAAAAGTTGAGGGGAGAGGAAAGTATCTTCAATCATCAGATAAAATTAATGACATAAAAATAGCAGATGTAAAGAAATTCATAAAAACTAACGACATAAAAGATGTCAATAAAGTTTTTGTTAAGATAACTAATGAAAATAACAGTGGTCATACAGCCTCGTTAAAAGAAATATTGAGCATTACTTATAGCGAGGGCAGTGAGCACTTCTTCCTTAAGAGGGGAGGATGGAGTCGATTTAACTCTGCTTTTATGAAGTATTTGTCTACTTCTTTAGCCAGTATAAAATTTGAGGTTAAAGATGCTCTTAAGGAAGACGACTTCAAAGTATGGCAAGCTGAAAAAATAAAACAAATCGCAGAAGGAACTTCTAAAGACAAATTAGAATATAGAGAGTATTATTTTAATGAAAAGATGTCTGATGAGAAAGGTTATATACTTCTAGATCGCCAGCTAAAAAAAATACCATCCTTACGTGATAATGGCAAGGACTACAATGTTGAAGTTGCAGATCTTTATAAAAATGGAGAGATTATTGCTGTAAAGATATCAGATAAACCGCATGATCTAATTTATAATATTGAACAGTCAAAAACTACAATTCAAACTATAGTAAGAGGAGTAGTAAAATTTGAAGAGACAATTACTGATGTGGTTTTATGGATCTCAACTACTACAAAAGCTAAAAAATTAATTGACATCAATTCTATTCAATTTTTATTGGCGGTTCAAACTTGGAAGGAAGTTGTTGAAGGATTTAATCTGAAACCAAAGATATATTATTCACATCACGACAAATCCCAAAAGAAAAAGGGAAAGAAAAAAAACGTATCTTAAATCTCAACTTAGAATTGGTTATGGAGAAAGATATCAGGCTATAGCGTCTCAGTATCGCTCCAATATTGGTGTGGATTATGTATCACCGATACTACCAAAATTATTATGTTTTAGGTATGGTGATTTACCGCCATACCTCTTTTGTATTTATCTCGCAATGATGTTGTTTACTTTTGTTTAAGTCTTCTAAGCTTCATACTTTCTAATGAGAATAATAATAGAGTTGTGCTGTATATAAAACCAGAGTTAGTTAATAACTTTAAATTTAATGCTTCAGGATTTTCACTGAGAAAATGAAAGGCATAAACTAAGTATACAGCTAAAGTAGCCGTTCCAATTGTTGGTCCAATATCGCCTTGATCATGAGGTTCAAGGTTTACATTGAACTTAAAAATTAGCCATTCAAATCCCCAAGTTAAAAAAACAACTAATGTCATGGCTGCAAATAATTTCGCAATGTTATCTGCTGATGGATTCATTAGAACCGATTGTTCCTGAAAAAATTCGCAAAGTGAGAGTCCGAAAAAAATAAAAAAAAGCGGTCTGGAACTGAATTTTTCAAAAACTTTGAATAAGGCTTCCATTTTCTGCACCTTCAGGATTATATTAACTATTCTGATGCCTAGGCTACCAGAGCATTTAATCTTTGAGCTTGAACGTAATCACTCCACCATTGCATCAAACTCTGTCGCTCTATCAAATATTCTGCACGATTGTATGCTGCGATAATTTCATCTTTTTTTGAGTGGGCAAGGGCTGCCTCAAGAACTTCAGCTCTGAACTTACCAGACTCCTCTGCCGCTGTTCTTGCAATAGAACGCATACCGTGAGCTACAAGCTCGCCTCCAAACCCCATTCGGATGATAGCTGCGTTGGCTGTTTGTTCATGCATATGGTTAAGAGGCGCTTTAATGCTAGGGAAAACCCATTCTCTATGTCCACTTATTGAATTCATTAATTCAAGGATGTGCAAAGCTTCTTTACTCAAAGGAACTTTGTGAGGCTTTTTCATTTTCATAAAATCAGCAGGAATGTTCCAAATGTTGTTGGTTGTATCAATATCAGACCACCTTGCGCGAACGGCTTCACCCGGACGAACCCATGTCAACAATTGCCATTCAATTAGCATACGTGTTTCCAGCCGGATTGACGCATTCGTCAAAGATTCCATAAACCTTGGCAATTCGCTTGGGGGAAGGGCAGGCATATTTTGCTTTTTTGGTTTACTGAATCTTTGACCAAGGTTGTCAGCCGGATTGAACTCAATAAGTTCTTCAGTGGCTGCCCACCGGAAGATTTCATTCAGACGTGAAATGATGCGGCGTAGAGTTTCCAATACGCCTCGTTGCTCAATAGGATCAAGGTGTTGTTTTAAGAGCTTAGGTCGGATCTCATTGATAGGGACATTACCCAGGCCAGGAAAGACATTTCTCTCTAAGCTGCGCCAGATGTCTGCTGCATGGTCTTGTGAGATACCTGAGGTCTTTACCTTCTCATCCAACCATTTCCTTGCCACGGCTTGGAGAGTGTGTTCAGTAGCATTCTTGTTATGAACTTGGGGATCAATGCCATTAGCAAGCAAGGAAAGGTATTCATCTCGTAAGGCTCTGGCTCTTGCCAGAGTAAGGTGAGGATATGTCCCAAGGCTCATTTTGGTTCTTTTTTTACTGACTGGCACTGCATACCTGAAATACCAATTCTTCTTTCCTCCTTTCGAGAGGGGAGCGATTCGTAGTATCAAACCATCTCCGTCAAACAAGTTGATTTCTTTGTCGGCTGGCTTGGTGCTTTTGATTTCAGTGTCAGTGAGCTTCTTAGCGATTTTTGCCATTTTGGGACCCTCGGTTTTTGGACCCTTCTTAGTGGGTCCCATTCAGGGTGCCATAAGTGATAGTTCTCAGCAATTCTCACTGGACGACAATAGACGTAAAAAAGCCCGCAGAGCTTGTGCTGTGCGGGCTTAGTAGACTTCATTGTACTTCAAACAACTAAAAAGTGGTGGAGCTGGCGGGAGTTGAACCCGCGTCCGAAATTCCTACATCCTCGGCACTACATGCTTAGTCAGTCTTTACATTCGCCTGGCACCTGCGGACAGACACGCCACTACCAAACTAGCCTGATTAGTTTTAACGCTTCAACCCCAGGCAGGGCATCCACGCGATCTCTTTTGGGTTTGACCTCTCTTTGATCCCCGTCTTAAGAGCGGAAGCTAGGGAGAGAGGGCTCTTAGCAGGTTATTAAGCTGCTAAAGCGTAGTTTTCGTCGTTTGCGACTATTTTTTGCGGCTTTTTACGAGGCCAACCGCCCCTCGGCATGCACCTTGGGTTTCGCAAATCCCGTCGAATCCAGAATCAGCCCCAATAGTGTTGCGTTAAGTATAACAGATTTGCCATACGGCATACCAGTCCCTATTGCAGGAAGTGTTGGGAGAAATTTTTGCCGTACAATATGCAATCAATCCGGCGGCGGGACGGATTCCTCGGGAGAGATAAGTGTCGACACATACAGCGAAACGTATCGATATTGCATATTAATAATAAAAACAATATAGCGTATACCTGTAATTAAATATCTTTAATAAGGTAATCATTCGAATTTTACTTAATGATTTTCACACTAAAGGTTTAGCCATGCTTAACTTATCCATCAGAAGTCTGAGATATATTATGTATCCAAAAAAATATCAATGAATTGTGATGTTTACATTTGCCTATCCAGAAAACATTGATTATATGTTTCTATATCGTGAAATCATTTATGTTGATGAAAAATAATTATTTTCCCCATTAAAACAACCTGTTGCTATTTGATGGCTTCATCTAGCATGAAATTTTAATTTCGCAAGTTTAATAATGTGCGTCAGGTCGTTTACATAATAATTTCTGGCGCTGATATCAGATCATTTTTTTCGAGGTGACAAAATGGCCCCGCAAAATAGTCTTCCAGGTGCAGTTGATGTATTAAATAGGAAAACCGGCGATGTCGTTATGGAATATACGAAAAATAGCGACCGAGTAGTGAATCTTACTGAGACCAGCGTCGTCCGGGTGAATGCATCTCCGGATGTGGTGAGCGGATATGAGCGCCAGGGAAACGATCTGATTGTCCATATGAAAGATGGAACCACTGTTCGTTACCAGAACTTCTTTAAGCTCGATGCGGAAGGTTTGCACAGCGAATTAATCTTTGAAGATACCCTTGGCACCCACCATGCCGTCTTCCCGGCAACTGTTGAAACTGCGGGAGCCATTGGCGCTGAAGCTATTTATCCAACCTTTACCGAGGTCGCCGCGAATTCATTAATTGGTGCGAGTGGTATTTCCGCAATGGCGGTATTAGGTGGAATTGCTGCGGTAGCGGGTATTGTTGGCATCGCGGCGGCTGCCGGAGGTGGCGACAGTAATCACAGTGGTGGGTATACGGGAGGAGGGAATACGGGAGGAGGGAATACGGGGGGGGGCAACAACGGCGGCGGTACTCCTGGCGCACCTGTGTTGCACCTTGCGGTTATTGGTAACAACAACACACTCAACTCAACCGATATTCTTACACCGCAAACCATATCCGGGACGACAGATGCGGCGAACGCAGGTGGTCAAATCACGGTCACCAGTGGTGGCTATACCTGGACCACGGTGGTGGGCAGTGACGGAAGCTGGGTAGTCTTTTTACCGCCATCCTTGATGGCCACCTTTGCGCAGGGCAACCATGACGTAACGGTAACGCTGACAACGCTGTCTGGAGGCACGACCACTGAAACCACCCAGTTCTGGGTTGATACCATTCCTCCGGCGCTGACGCTAACCGCCTTTGCACCAAATAATGTCGTCGACCTGGAACTCACCGAAGGCGATAAGCTGGTCCGCGGTTACTCAAGTATTGCGGATGAGGGCAGCCAGGTTAGCGTGACCTTAAACGGCAAAACGTACAACACCACGGTCGATGCCAATGGTCAGTGGCAACTAACGATCCCGCAGGCCGATATGGCGCTTTTGCAGGATGATCAAAGCTACACCCTGACCTACCGCGTGGTGGATCTGGCGGGTAACGTGACTCAACAACAGAGCACGATCACCACCAACTTCTCTAACCCCGACCTCTCTTTCGATCAGTTCGCTGGCGATAACGTTATTAATTCGGCGGAAGTGTTGCTCAGCCAGACCCTTTCTGGCCATACGGTTAATGTTGCTGTCGGAGAGATTGTTACCCTGACTTTGGGGACGAAAACCTATTATGCGCAAGTCAGTGGCGATGGCAGTTGGAAGGTTATTATCCCTTCTGGCGATTTAGCGATGCTGGGACAGGGGGCGAATACTATTACCGCCACTGTCAACGACATTAACGGTAATACCATTGTCAGAAATGACACCGTGACGGTGAGCACCGGTCAACCGGGGATCGCCATCGCCATTATTTCTACGGATGATTACTTGAGTGCTGCTGAAGCAGAGCAGTCGCTGGAAGTGCGTGGTATCACCACGGTCACTGGCGCGGGTGTTGCTATTGTCGTCACCGTTAATGGCAAAAATTATACGGTCACCAACATTGATGCTGCGGGTCACTGGAGCGTCATTATCCCGTCAGCCGACCTGTTGCAACTGAGTGACGGCCCAAATGTTATCACGGCCATCGTGACACAAGGGACTGAGACGGCTCAAGATCAGCACACCTTAAATGTTCTGATTCACCACCTGCCGCAGCCGACAATCAATGAACCTTTTGGTGATGGCTACCTGAACAGCACTGAAAAAGCTACGGCGCAAACCCTCTCCGGGAACACCGGTGTGTCCGGCGGCGGCCAGCATGTCACGGTCATGGTCGGTGGTAAAACCTACCAGGCAACGGTAGATGGCGACGGTAACTGGAAAATCACCGTTCCTGTAGCCGATTTGCAAACCTTCCCGGATGGTCAACTGGCGATCTCCGTCAACGCGACCGATGCATCAGGGAATGCGGGAACGATTACTGATATCGCTCAGGTAGATACCGTGCCTCCGGCGTTGACGGTGCTGCCGTTAACGGGCGATGACAAACTCAATTTTACCGAGATGGGTCAGGATCAGGTGCTTAACGGCATCAGTGCGACCAGTGAGCGCGGCCAGCTCGTTACCGTAACCCTGAACGGAAAAACCTATACCACAGTGGTGGGGGACGACGGTAACTGGCAGGTCACGCTGCCCTCGGCGGATCTGGAACTACTTGGCAATGGTGCCCATACCATCACAGTTAGTCTCTCCGATGCAGCGGGTAACACCACCACCATCACGCATAACGTTGATGTGAAAACGACCGCGCTGACCCTCAGCGTGCAGGATTTCACCGATGGCAACGCCCTGAACGCCGCCGAGGTGAAAGTTGATCAAACCTTGCACGGTTTGACCAATGCCGAAATAGGCAGCGTGGTGACATTAAACCTGGGTGGGAAGAGCTACACCGGGGTGGTGGACGCTCTGGGTAACTGGCAGATTGTTTTACCTGCGGTTGAACTGCAAAAACTTGCCGATGGCACGCAAAGTTATTCCGTTAGCGTCACCGACGCATACGGACAGACTCAGACCGTGGTATCCAGCTTTGGCGTGGATACCACGACCGATGCGGTCGCTATCAGCATCCTTTCCGGTGATGACTATCTGAATCTGGCGGAGTCGGGGAGTCCCCTGGAGGTTAAAGGCAACAGTGCGGGTCTGCCGGAAGGCACCATCATTGTTGTTACGCTAAACGGTAAAGTCTACACGGCAGCGGTCACGGCGAATGGCAGTTGGCAAACGACGATTCCGGCCGCAGACCTTGCTCTGCTGGACGATGGCCTGAATACGATCACCGCGCAGGCCACGACATCGGCTGGCACCGTGAGTGACAACCATAACTTTACCGTTATCATCCATAACCTGCCGCAATTGCAGGTGGATCAGCCGTTTGTTGACGGTACGGTTAACCTGGCGGAATCCACCCAGAATCAGGTGCTGACCGGGCATACCAACGTAACGGGTGCGGGTCAAAGCGTTGTGGTAACGCTTAACGGTCAGCAGTATATCGGCGTGGTTCAGAACGACGGTTCCTGGTCAGTCACCCTACCGGCCGGGGCGATGGAAAGCCTGCCTTCTGCACCGGGTACGATCACGGTTGATGTGAAAGATGCTGCGGGCAATACCGCCTCAGAAACCATTGCATTTAGCGTGGACAAAACGCCGCCAACCGTGACGGTCACACCGGTGAATGGCACCGACGTGCTGAATGCCGCTAACGTACAAAGCGGGCAGACGGTAACGATCAACGCGTCGGGGGATACGGCAAGCGTAGTGGTTACCCTTAACGGTGTGCCACATAATGCCATCCTGAGCGGTGGCGTCTGGCAGGTGACATTGTCCGGGACCGATTTGGGTGCGCTGCCTAATGGCGCAACCTCCTATACGGTGACTGCGACAGATAACGCAGGCAATACCACGACGATAACCCGCACCATAACTCTGGATACGACGGCACCGAATGTGGTGATCGACCCGGTCACCCGCGATAACCAAATTGATATTGCCGAGCTCAACAGCGGCATTAACCTGACCGGGAAAACCGTTCCGGCGGATCCGGGCAGCGTCGTCACCATCAACATTAATGGTGCGACCGTTACGGGTACGGTGGGCGCAGACGGTACCTGGTCTGTCCCGGTAAGCTCCAGCGTGCTCTCCGGTATGGGCAACGGCACCTATTTGATGTCAGTGGTGGTGACTGATCCGGTCGGTAACAGCTCGTCTGTGCAGACCGTGAGCTTCACGGTGAATACCAACTCCAGCGCCATTGCGGTTAGCCCCGTTGAATCTGACGATAAAATCAGTGCTGCGGATATCAACGACGGTTTAACTATCGGTGGGAGCACTGCGCGCGTTGCCGATGGGACAACGGTTACCGTTACGCTCAACGGCAAACAGTACACCACACAGGTGGATTCCAGCGGTAACTGGCAGTTAACCATTCCGAAGGCGGATGCGGCGGCCATTGCCGATGGCACTGCGACGGTGACGGTTACCACATATGATGTCGATAATCTTCCTGTTTCCAGTGAACACCAGTTCACCATCATCACGCATCAACTGCCACAACCGACAATCAGCGTACCGTTCACCGATGGCATCGTGAATGCGGCAGAAGCTGCTGCTGGTGGCACTCTGAGCGGCACCACGGGCAGTAAAGGTAGTGGCCAGACGGTCACCGTCACACTGGATTCCGGTACACCGCTGACGGCAACGGTGGATGCGAACGGCAACTGGACATTGCCACTGACGCCCACGCAACTGGGGGCGCTCAACCAGGACAACCATACCATTACCGTTACCGCGACTGACGCGGCGGGCAACCAAAGTAGCACCACTGCGGCGCTGCTGGTGGATACGCAGGCGCCGACGCTGGGAATCAACAGCGTTACCAGCGACAACATCGTCAATACAGTGGAAGCGGGCGGTGCACTGAACATTACCGGTACGGGCTCGTACGATCCGCTGCATGCGCAGACGGTCAAGGTGCTGATTAATGGGCAGAACTACGACGCTATCCTGCAATCTAACGGGACATGGAGCGTCACGCTGCCTGCCGGGGCGCTGTCGAATGTGCCTGATGGCCCGGTCACGGTCAAAGCAACCATTACCGACTATGCGGGCAACACCACAACGACCTCTTCGAGTTTTACCCTGGATGCCTCAGCGGTCAACGCGCCTGTGGTACAGGTTAACAAAGTCTCCGGTGATGATTTTGTCAGCAATCTGGAAGCGCAAAGTGCACTGATCATCAGCGGCACCACCACGCGTGTGGAAGACGGCAGAACGGTCACCGTCACCCTGAATGGGCAAACGTACACAACTCAGGTATCGGGCGGCGTCTGGTCGCTTAGTATCCCGCGAGATGATGTGGTAGCGGTGCCGGATGGTTCGCAGGTCATTTCTGTGTTGGTGACAGATTTGGCGGGCAATACCGCATCGGCCAGCCATAGCGTGACCTTTGTGACGCATACGGCCTCGCAGCCGACGCTGATCATCAACAGTATCGCACTGGATGATGTGATTAACGCCCAGGAGCATAACCAGTCTCTGGATATCACCGGGACGTCGACGCATCTGGCGGCTGGTACTGTCGTCACTGTGACCTTGAATGCCAAAACCTATACCGGTACGGTGGATAGCAGCGGTAACTGGAAGATCACCGTTCCGCAGGCCGACGTGCAGGATATGTCGGACTCTTCGGTTGGAAGCCCGTATTACCAGGTCACTGCCAGTGCGCAGGATGCAGCGCATAACCCGGCATCGGCGACGCACAATGTGGTTGTCGATACCACCGGTCCGGCTCTGACGGTGACGACGCAAGGTTCTATCTTGTCTGACGGGGTGATTAATATCGCGGAGGCGAGCGTTGATCAGACCGTCAGCGGAACCGGTACGCCGGGACAGACGGTGAAACTGGATATCAATGGCACCACTCTGGTTACCTCAGTGAATGATCAGGGTAACTGGAGCATGACAATCCCGTCGGGCGCGTTGCAAAGCCTGGGGCAAAGTACGACCAATCTGGTGTTCTACTCCACCGATGCACAGGGCAACACAACGCCTGTGACGATTCCTGTGAGTGCAAATACCACGACGGCACCGACGATTACCCTGGGTGCGATGTACACCGATAACATTGTCAGTATTGCCGAAGCCGGAGCGCCAGCCACGCTGACCGGTACAGCAACCGGGCTGGCGGATGGCACGATTGTCAATGTCACCATCGGTACGCAGACCTTCTCTGGCAGCGTGAGCGGCGGAGTCTGGACTGTGGCCGTTGGCGCTGGTGAACTCAACACCAGCGGTCAGTTGACCGCCACCGTGTCGGCCGTGGATGCCTGGAATAACCCGGCCACCGCGACCACCACACTGGTTGTGATGTTAACGCCGCCGACGGCAACGCTGCCGGCGACAATTTTTGGTGATAATTACATTAGCAAGGCGGAAGCGAACGCGGGTACGCAACTGGCAGGCTCGACGGGGCAGGCAGGTGCGGGCCAGACGGTGAAAGTCACCATTGACGGCACGCAGAGTATAACCGGGGTGGTGGACGTTAACGGCAACTGGTCGGTGGCTTTAACACCGGCTCAGCTCAATGCACTGGACGACGGTTCGCACACTCTGACCGTGACGGTCACTGACCAGGCGGGTAACAGCACAACCTCTACGCCAGCGAACACCTTTACAGTGTTGACCGATCCGCTGACTGCACCACAGCTCACTACACCGTTTACCGATGGGTTGCTTAACGCGGTTGAAGCCGGCGGTACGCAGACGATCTCAGGTCAGATCAATACGGATGTGGCCAATGTTGCCAGCGTAACGGTAAGCTTGAATAACGGCACACCTGTCACGGCGACAATTAATAGCAATGGAACCTGGTCGTTGGATCTGACATCAACGGTGCTGGGCGCACTGCCTGATGGCACCACAACGGTGAGCGTCACCGTTACGGACAAAGCCGGTAACGTTGTGACGAGCCAGGCGAGCTTTGATGTGCTCGTCCATAATTTGCCAGCGGCGACGTTCAACACACCGTTTGGCGATGGTTCCATCAATTACGCGGAAATGAATTCCGATCAGGTTATTACCGGCAATACGGGAGTGACCGGAGCCGGCCAGACGGTTCAACTGGTCTTTAACGGGCATACCTATAACCAGGCTGTCGGTACTAATGGCGAATGGTCAATTACCATCCCGCAAGCGGATATGGTGGGCATTGTTGATGGCGTCAACCAGAGCGTCACGGTAACGGTCACCGATCGGGCGAACAACGTCGGTGGACCGGTTACCGATCAGGTAGGCGTGCATATTGATCTGCCTGCGCCAACCGCCACTAACCTCTTTGGTGGCGATAGCATCCTGAATATTGCTGAGGCGACAGGGCCATTGACGTTAACCGGGAGCACCGGTATCACTAACGGCAGTAACCAGTATGTGACCGTGCAGATTGATATTGGTGGAGTGACATATACGGCGAGTGTAAACAACGGTGTCTGGACGGTGAACTTGCCTGCCGGGGCATTGCAGTCGCTCGATCCGGCCGCTTCGCACGAGATCATCATCACCGCTGAAGATCAGTACGGTAACAGCAAATCCGAATCTGTTGGATTTACCGTCGACTTTACGGCTCCTACCGCGCAAATTACCTCGTCTATCTTTGGCGATGGCTATGTGAACAGTAATGAATATAGCGGTGCTGTCAGCACCGAGCTGAGTGGTACATTCACCACGGGATCGGCTTATTTGCTCGGGACGACGGTGAAGGTCACCATTGGTAGCCAGACATTTGATGCCCTGGTGTCTGGTAATAGCTGGACGCTGACCCTTGACGCTGCTCAGTGGCTTACTGTTGCTGAACGCGGTCAGACGAATGTCATCGTTACCGTGGTGGATGCCGGTGGGAACAGCGGCACCACCAGCGCACCGGTGGTTATCCTTGTCACCCAGCCGACGGTCAGTGTGACGAATCCGTTTGCCGGTGATGGCGAGCTGACCTATCTGGAAAGCGAAACCGCGCAGACCATCTCCGGTACCTCTACCAATCTGCAGGCGGGTGATACCGTCCGTGTCACCTTTACAGGAAGTACAGGTGGCGGTACTTCCCACAGCTTCGATGCGGTGGTGCAGGCAGATGGCAGCTGGTCTGTGCAGCTTTCACCTGCGGATATGGCGACGTTGCAGACCGGTACCGTCACGGTTGTGGGGATCGACAAAGCCGGTAATACCGGCAGCGCGACCGGGGTTCCGGATCTGACTATCGATCTGACGCCGCCGGACTACGCGGTGCTGATGGATCCGGTTACCGGCAATAACCTTGTTGCCGCGAATGAGTTTGTGAACGGTACGGTGTCGATTACCGGGCACTCACTGAACCTGGTGGGTGAACAGATTACGCTTTACCTGCAGCCCAGCGGTGGTAATGCGACCGAGATAATCAGAGTCACCGTCCAGCCGGATGGTTCCTGGTCTTACAGCCTGCCGCAAGGGCTGATACCGGACGGCACCTATACCATCAGCGCCAGTAGCGTGAGTGAGCCACTTACGCCTGTGGCCTCGCAGACCTTTACGGTCGATACCATTCCCCCCACGCTCACCGTTAACCAGTTTACCGGCGATAACGTGGTCAATATTAATGAGAAAGCCTCTGCACAGGTGATTACCGGCACGTCCGATGCGAACGGCAGCCAGGTCGTTGTCACCCTGAACGGGAATACCTACTACGCTGTCGTGGCAAGCGGGGCTTGGTCCGTACAGGTCTCTCAGGCTGATATGGCGGCACTGAGCGGTAACAGCGCGACCATCACGGCGACGGTTAGCGATGCGGCAGGTAACCAGGTTCAGCAGCAGCAGACCTTCACAATAGATACCACTGCGCCGTTGTTGCAGGTTGATACGCTCAGCATTCCAGCCGTACTCAACTCGGTCAATGCCGTCTCTGGTCTTGTAGTTCAGGGGCAGGGCGATCCAAATACCGACGTGACCATTACCGTTGGCGTGCTGACCTGGACTGCGCACAGCGACAATAATGGTCACTGGAGCTATACCTTCCCGCAGATCGACCTTAACAAGTTGACCGATGGGCCGCAGGTTATCAGCATCACCTCGTCGGACAGCGCGGGTAACGTCTCTTCCAATACCGTTTCACTGAACGTTGCGCTCAACAAAACGCTGGGCGTACTCATTGACCAGGTCTTTAACGACGGCATCCTGAACGTCGCTGAATCACTGATCACGCAGACCCTGACCGGCCATATCAACGGCGATTATCGCGGTGCTAAAGTGTCGCTGACGATTGCCGGGGCCAACTTCACTATTAACAATCTGGCGGTGGGGACTGACGGTTCCTACACCTTCCAGTTACCGCCCTCTATCTGGCAGGGGCTGGTGAACCAGACGCTGACGGCGCGTGTGGATGTGGTCGATGCCAACGGCAATACCACCTACCAGACCATTGACTTCAACCTGGCGCTGACAAACCTGCCGGTGGTCAGCAACGTGCTGGTGGCGGTGGATAACGTCATTAACCTAGCCGAAAGTACGACCGACCAGGTGATTTCCGGTACGGTCAGTACGCTGGCGAACGTTACCAGCGTCGTGGTCACCTTTGGTGGTCGTGCGGTCAATGCCACGCTGACGGCATTAGGTGATGGAACTGGAAAATGGGTGGCAACGTTGCCAACAGCTATCCTGAGCTCCTTGCCTGATGGCCTGGCGACTGTAAACGTTGCGGTCACGGATAAATACGGCAACGTTGTGAACTCATCGTCAACCCTGACGATTGCGACACACAACCTGCCGACCATTACCCTCGACCCACTGTTCGGTGACGGTACGCTGAGTATTACGGAACTGACGAATGCGCTGCTGAGTGGGACCTCCACCGGGCTTGCTAACGGTGTCATTACCGTTCAACTGGGCAGCGGCCAGACTTTCACCACTAACGCCGATGGCACCGGACGCTGGTCGGTTGATTTAAGCACCATTGTCTCGGCATTGCAGGCTTTGGGAACCGGCAATGTCTCGGTAACGGTCACTGCCAGCGACCAGTACGGTAACCCGGTGTCGCAAGTTGGCCAGTTCAAACTCGACCTGGTCGCACCGGTTATTAGTAACGTCGTAGCCTTTGGCGATGGCCTGCTCAATGTGGCGGACTCTCTGCTCAATCAGACCATCACCGGGGTGGTCAGTAATGCCCCGGTGGGGTCGACCGTTGAGGTCGTCATCGGGGCGAAAACCTTTACCGGTACGGTGGCGGCAAACGGCACCTTCACCATCAACCTGACCCCGGCAAACCTGACCGGTCTGTTGGACGGTATCTTTGCGCCGCAGGTCAAAGTGACGACGCCGGATGGCAACGTCGGTACGGCTGTGGGGGCGAACGTCACCGTTGGCCTGACCAACCTGCCGTCGGTCGCCATTACCTCGCTGTTTGGTAATGATGGATGGCTGAACCATGCGGAAACTACAGTGGCGCAAGTCATCTCCGGTACGGTAACGGGAACCACAACGGGCACTGTGACGGTTACAATTGGTTCAACGCCGTATCAGGTGCCGGTAAGCAATGGTACCTGGTCGCTGCAACTCACCGCAGGTGCACTGGCTTCTATTGCCGATGGTTCGTTGAAAGTGACGGCCAGCGTGACGGATGCGGTCGGTAACACCGTGAGCGGCAGTCAGGTAGTGGGCACCATCGTTCAGGCGGTGCCGTCTATTTCTCTGGGGACGTTGTTTGGTAACGGCGTGCTGGATCTGGTCGATCTGTTGACGAACCCGATCCTCTCAGGGACCAGCACCAACCTGGCGGTAGGTACGCAGATCAACGTGACGGTGGGCGGCCTGTCGCTGACCGCGACAGTCGGTTCAGGCGGCGCCTGGCTGATCCCGATTTCTGCTGTTTCTCTGCAAGGGTTAATCGACGGTACCAATAACCTTCAGGTTAGCGTGACAGCGACAGACGTTGCGGGCAACGTGGCGACGGCAACTAAACTGGCTAGCGTCTCTATCCATGCGGCGCCGACGGTGTCGATTACCTCGCTGTTTGGCGATGGCGGACTGAGTCTGGCGGATCTTAGCTCTGACCAGACCATCACCGGGACCAGTGCGAACGCGATCGGTTCTGTGCTGACCGTGACGCTCGGTACGAAGAGTTACACCGCCACGGTAGCGACGGATGGTAGTTGGGCGGTGACGGTACCAAAAGCCGATCTCAGCCTGCTGGCGGATGGTAACTCGACGGTGAGCGTGTCTGTGAAAAACACCGCAGGTAACACTGCTACTAGCTCCAGCGTGTTGGATGTTATTACCCACAACTTACCGATGGTGACGCTGAACACGCTGTTTGGTAGTGATGGAATACTCAATATTAACGAGGCTGCCTCTGGGCAGAATATTACCGGTAAGATAACGGGAGTTGTGAGCGGGGCGAAAGTGGTGGTGACGATAGGCGGTGCGCAGATCAACGCCACCGTTGCGGCAGACGGTACGTGGTCGGCAGCGGTCAGTTCGACAATCCTGAAGGGCTTGTCTACCGGAACCGCACATATTGGTGTTACCGTCACCGACCAGGTTGGAAACACCACCGCAACCTCGATTGATGCAGGGGTCCGATTTACACCGCCAACATTAACTCTTAACCCGGTAGGAAGTCTTCTTGGTTTGCTGGCTGGCGTTTTAGCGGGGTTAGTCGGGACGGTAAAATTAACGCTTACTGGTTCTTCAACGGGTCTGCTACAGGGTGCTACTGTTAATCTCAATCTGGTTAACCTGGCAAAAGGGACGACCACTGTGGGTTCTGATGGTAAATGGACTGCGCAGCTTGATGTTGGGTTGGAACTGGCAAAAATTCTAACGCTAAGCACAATTATTAGTCTCTCTGCAACCGATGCCGTAGGTAACACGGGCTATCTCAACGTTGGCTTAAACGGAAGCAATCCAAATACGAACCCGCCTGATGGGACAACGACGTTGTCTGCAGAAGCGGCGACCTTCTCTTTGATGGCCGCAAGTGTCTCGGACAGTTTAGATTCATCAGCCCAAACCACGGATAACACTAGTACGACGTCGCATTCCGCCACTGGTGTGACTACTGAAAGCGTCGTGAGCGAAAGCTCAGCAACCTCTGAGACGACCTACACCATCGGCGGTCTAAGTATCGACTTAGCTGATGGCACCACCCAAACCGGCACTACAGTACACGGTAGTACGGGTAACGACACTATCCATCTCTCATCGCTGGGCTTTACCGAAATCGACGGCGGCGCGGGAACGGATACCTTAGTGTTGGATGGCTCCAATATCATCCTGAACCTCATCGAGCTTGCCGGAAAAGTGCATAACATTGAAATTATCGATCTCGGTAAAGCGGGGAACAACAGCGTTACGCTGGACGTTAATGAAGCGCTGACGCTCACCGATAAACCGGAAGATGACCTGCTAATCAAAGGCAGCGACGGCGACCAGATCAACCTGAAACAAGGCGCGAATGACACCTGGGCTATTACCGGACAGCGTGAGGTGAACGGTATGCAGTTCGACGTTTATCACAACAGTTCGCAAACTAATACGCTTAGCGATGTTCTCATTCAGCATGGACTGCATGTCAACATGGTCTAGCGGGAATTAACACCTCAGGGATGAGGCGGGTAATCAACAATATCACCACGGGCAATCCTAAGGTGGAAAAATGAAATGTGCCGTATCTCTACTGTTAATGATGTTACCAGTGGCTAATCTGTTGGCGGCTCCAGGTAATGAAGGACAATATCGGTGGCAATCGGCCCCAAGCGAACAGCTTCAGGCTCAGTTGACCATTAAGGAGGCTATATTGCGGGCTTTTGCCCGCAACCCGAAAATCGCCCAGGCCTCCGCGCAGATCCGCGTGGGGCGGGCGAATCTTGATGAGGCAAAAAGCGCGTGGTTTCCGCAGATTTCTCTGCAGGGCAATATGGGCCGTTCGCATCGTACTGACTCCGCTGGGTCGTTAAATAACAACGGTTCTGGCGGTGTTTCGCTAAAACAGCTGCTATACGATTTTGGCAAAACAGGCGGCAGCATTGATGAGCAGTACAATCTCTCCGATGCATGGCGTTTTGATCTATATAGCGCCCTCAACGATGTCGGTACGCAAACGCTGCAAACCTACCTCCAGGTCAAGCGCTACCAGGCGCTGGCGCAGGTGGCGCGGAATAATATTCATTCACTGGAGGCGATTCAGGAAATGGCGAAACTGCGGGCCCAGGCAGGCCTGAGTTCTCAGTCCGACGTGTTGCAGGCGGAATCACGTATCGCAGGCATGAACGCCACCGTTGCCCAGTTTGAGGCCCAAAAGCGTACCTCGCAGGCGGCGTTAAGCGTGCTGACGGGCGTCGTTTCTGACAATCTGCCGGATCTTCCAGAAGATCTGATGAAGCAAAAATTCTCCATTAACTCCCTCCCGTACGAACGCAGTAACGCAGTGCGCAGCGCCCAGTCAAAACGGCTGGCGGCAGAACAACGCATTCGCCAAGCACAGGCGCAGCACTGGCCGACCATCTCAGTACAGGCTGGACGAACACGTTACGAAAACGATCAGAGTAATTACTGGGACGATCAGGTGCAATTGGTTGTTGATGCGCCGCTTTACCAGGGGGGGGCAGTGAGCGCCCGCGTGGATGCGGCAGAAGGGGACCGAGCGAGTGCTCAGGCCCAGGTTGAAGCGAGCAAGCTGGATATGAATCAGCGGGCAGCAACCGCCTGGGCGGACCTGACCGGTGCTCAGATTCGTCAGCAGGCTGGAGAAGCTCAGTCGGCCACTGCCGGGTTGGCCCGGCGTGTATATCGTGATGAATACCGCCTCAGCAAGCGAAGCCTGAACGATCTGCTGAGTATTGAACAGGATGTCTTTCAGGCCGATAGCGCCACCATAACCGCACGCTATGACGCGTGGGATGCTGCTGTGCGCTACGCGGGGGCTGCCGATAACCTACTTGATATGTTAGGCATCGAGCGTAGCCGAACCGTTGGTGATGACTTACCCGCACTTTAGACAACACGGATGCAGGAGTGGTTATGCAAGAGCCGGATACCGAAAGCTGGATTAACGTGATGGTGCGTGCAGCGGGCCGTTTTGGTCTGCCTGCGGATGCACCAGCCGTGCGCCAGCAGATGCGCTGGTTTGAAAATTTACCGATTGAGGTGCGCTTGCAAAGGCTCAGTGGCTTGATGGGGCTACAGGTACACCGTGTTCCGGTGGCGAAAATGCGCTGGAGCGCGCAGAACCTGCCTGCCATCGTCCAGATGGAAAGCGGTGAAATAATGCTGCTGGAGTCACTTAACGCCGAAGGGCTAGCGACCTACTGGCTCAGCAATGGCGGGGATTTGGTGCGAGAAGAGGCGCTAGAGACTCTGCTTGAAAGGATAAAGTCCGATGTTGTCATGTTGGGCATCGCGGTGCGTGGGAGAGACTCGCGCATCGATGATTTTACCCGCCCATGGGAAGCGCACTGGTTTTGGCGTCACTTCCGTCATACCGGGCGCAAGCTCTCCGAAATCGCGCTAGCTTCTATCGTCGGTAACGTGATGGCACTGGGGGGAATTCTATTTTCGATGCAGGTGTATGACCGAGTCATCCCGGCCCAGTCGTTTCCGACGCTGTGGGTGCTATTCTTTGGCGTACTGCTCGCCGCAGCGCTAGAGTTTTTTATCCGTCTGGCACGTACCTACATTTCAGACATCATGGGCAAGCACATTGACCTGAACTTATCGTCTATGTTTTTTGCCAGGGCGATGTCGATTAAGAATGACGCGAGGCCGAAATCTACCGGTTCGTTTATTTCTCAGCTCCGCGAGCTGGATCAGGTGCGTGAACTGCTGACATCAACGACGGTAGGGGCGGCAATGGATATGCCTTTCGTGCTGCTGTTTCTTGTGATCATTGCGATGGTTGGCGGGCCGCTGGTGGTGATCCCGCTGATCGCGATCCCGTTGATTGTGATCCCCGGTCTGTTGGTGCAGTGGCCGATGGCCAAGCTCGCGAAAGAGGGGATGCGCGAAAGTGCGATTCGCAACGCCGTGTTGGTGGAGTCGATTGAAGGGGTTGAAGATATTAAGGCTCTGCAGGCCGAGCCTTACTTTCAGCGCCAGTGGGAAACAACGCACGCCGTTGGGGCCAGTATCGGCATGAAGCAGCGTATCTGGGGCGCGCGGCTGAGCGGCTGGGCATCAACCGTCCAGCAAATTACCTACGCGGGGATGCTGGTGTTTGGCTGCTTTTTAGTTATTGATGGCAGCATTACTACCGGTACGCTGGTGGCCTGCAGCATGCTGTCGTCGCGTACCATTGCGCCGCTAATGCAGTTGACGATGGTATTTTCGCGCTGGCAGCATGCGAAATCGGCGATGACAGGACTGAATGAACTGCTGAAAAAACCGCTGGATAAAGAGTCGGACAAGAAAATGGCGCACTGTCCGGTATTGGCGGGGCACTATCAAATGCAGCAGATGCAATACAGCTATGACGTGGAAAAGGGTGAGCAGGCGCTGAGCATTGATGGACTAGAGATTATGCCCGGTGAGCGAGTTGCGATTCTTGGGAAAACCGGAGCAGGGAAGTCGACGCTGCTGCGGCTTTTTTCAGGGCAGGTGCAGGCTACCAAAGGTAAAACTATCATTGATGGCGTCGATATGGCGCACATCGACCCAACTGATGTCCGACGGCAGGTCGGGTATCTCTCCCAGGACTCAAGGCTCTTTTTCGGTACGCTACGACAAAACCTGATGCTTGGCCATCCTCATGCTACCGAAGCGGAGTTGATTCAGGCACTGCGGATTAGCGGGGCGATTACGCTAGTGCAGCAGGACGCCGCGAGCCTCGATCGCATGATCAACGAAGGCGGGCGAGGTTTATCGGGCGGGCAGCGTCAAATGGTGTTGCTGAGCCGTCTGATTGTGCGTAACCCGCAGATTGTGCTGCTGGATGAACCTACCGCCTCGATGGATGAACAGCTGGAGGAGTGGGTGATTCGTCAGCTTCAGCAGTGGCTAACCGGGCGCACGTTGGTGCTGGTGACCCATCGACCGGCCTTGCTTAAGCTTGTTGACCGCATTGTGGTGCTGGAAAACGGCAAGGTGGTGGCCGACGGCCCACGCGACACGCTACTGAACCAGGCGAGGAAGAATAGCAACGTAGCCTCACTCGTCCCTGGAGGTGTGCAATGATTGAAGCGAAAATGCAGGATGAGTTGAACCGCCAGAGTCGTCTTTCGTCATCGGTGATTTGGTTAAGTTTTCTTGGTCTTGCCGTTTTTGTGCTGTGGGCCCGCTGGGCGATTCTCGATGAAGTAACCGTGGGGACGGGCAAGGTGACGCCTTCTACCCATGCGCAGGTGATTGAGAGCCTGGACGGCGGTATCGTCAGTCAACTTTTGGTTAAAGAGGGCGATATTGTGAATCGCGGACAGATGTTGGCACGTCTTGACCAGACACGTTTTCAATCGAACTTTGGTGAAGCATCTGTACGAGCCCGATCGCTTAGGGCATCTAGTGAGCGTTTAAGTGCGGAGCTAAGCGGGCTGCCGTTGAAGTTTAGCGCCGAATCGCTCCAGGAGCCCGCGCTGGTCGCCCGCGAGAAACAACTGTATGAATCCAGGCGCAGAACGCTGAATGAAACGCTCAGTAATTTGCAAAAAACCCTGCAGCTCGTTGATGCGGAAATACGGATGACCAAGCCGCTGATTGCCCGTGGGGCTGCGGGTGAGGTGGAGGTGATCCGCCTTGAACGCCAGGCGGCCGAGTTGCGTGGCAAGATGGATGAAGCACGCAATCAGTATGCCGTGCGGGCGCGAGAAGAGCAGGTGAAGAATGATGCCGATCTGGATGCGCAGATACAGGTTATGGCGGGGAAAGCCGACCAGGTTCAGCGTGCATCGCTCTTTTCGCCGGTACGCGGGGTGGTTAAAGATATTCAGGTGAATACCGTGGGGGGCGTGCTGCAGCCCGGTGGCAAGTTGATGGAAATTGTACCCTTGGAAGATCAGCTGCTTATAGAATCGCGAATTAACCCGCGTGATATCGCCTATATTCGTCCCGGCTTACCGGCGACCGTCAAAATTACGGCCTACGACACCTCTATCTATGGAGATTTAAAAGGCACCGTAGAAGTCGTTTCACCTGACACTTTGCAGGATGAGGTGCGTCGTGACCAGTTTTACTATCGGGTATACGTACGCACTAAACAGGCAGAGCTGGTGAATAAACAGGGTAAGCGTTTTCCTATCATGCCAGGGATGATCGCAAACGTGGAAATTAAAACGGGGCAAAAATCGGTGCTGGATTATTTGATTAAGCCGCTGAACAAGATGAAGGAAGCGCTGAGGGAACGGTGATTTGAACAACGCTTGTCGGCAGGCACCGGCAAGCGTTGTCATGGCTATCGTCCAGCATGTTTCATAATACGGGCTTTATCCAACTGCCATTCACGGTCTTTAAGGTCGGTACGTTTGTCGTGCTGTTTCTTACCTTTTGCCACGCCAATTTTGACCTTACACCAGGCGTTCTTCCAGTATAAAGAAAGCGCGACTACGGTGTAGCCTTCACGGTTGATACGGCCATACAGGTTGTCCAGCTCTCGCTGGTTCAGCAGCAGTTTGCGCGTACGTGTTGGATCGCAAACGTAGTGCGTTGAGGCAACGGCCATGGGCGTGAAGTTGGCGCCAAAAAGGAAAGCTTCGCCATCTTTTAAGATAACGTAGCTATCGCCTATGTTGGCTTTACCTGCACGCAGGGATTTTACTTCCCAACCCTGGAGGGCGAGACCCGCTTCAATCTCTTCTTCGATAAAGTATTCGTGGCGGGCGCGTTTATTCAGCGCAATGGTGGCCGATCCAGGTTTGTGTGCTTTTTTCTTTGTCATAATATCCTGAAGTTATCGCTAATCTGATAAACATAGCCTCAAGCTCCCGCGAGGCGCAATGGCTTATCTTAGCACGATATAAACAGTGTCCGTTTTTTTTAACAGTAGATAAATGATACTATTTACGTCGTGTTCGATCATGGAAATTGCTATGCCTCAGATTAGCCGTACTGCACTGGTCCCTTACAGCGCAGAGCAAATGTATCAACTGGTGAATGATGTCGATGCCTACCCGGATTTTATTCCTGGTTGTACAGGCAGCCGCGTACTGGAGTCGGGCCCGACGCAAATGACGGCGGCGGTGGATGTCTCTAAGGCTGGCATCAGTAAGACCTTTACCACGCGTAACACGTTAACCAGTAACCAGAGTATCCTGATGCATCTGGTCGATGGGCCGTTTAAGAAATTGATCGGTGGCTGGAAGTTTACGCCGTTAAGCCAGGATGCCTGTAAGATTGAGTTTCAGCTTGATTTTGAGTTTACCAACAAACTCATCGAGCTGGCGTTTGGTCGCATCTTTAAGGAGCTGGCGCTGAATATGGTGCAGGCGTTCACGATGCGTGCCAGAGAGGTCTACAGTGCCGGGTAAAATAGTCGTAGAGGTCGCTTATGCGTTGCCGCAAAAGCAGTATTTGCAGCGGGTCACTCTCGACGAAGGTGCCACGGTTGAGCAGGCAATTCAGGCAAGTGGGTTATTGGCGCTACGTGATGATATCGATCTCAGTAACAATAAAGTTGGAATTTATAGCCGGCCAGTGAAGCTGCAGGATGTGGTGAATGATGGCGATCGCGTTGAGATTTATCGTCCGTTGATTGCCGATCCAAAAGAGCTGCGTCGTCAGCGCGCTGAGAAAGCCGGGCAGAAAAAGGGATAGTTCTTTACGCTGTAGCAGACCAATAAAAAAGCGCTCATTAAGCGCTTTTTTTGTATCGTTGATTTACTTCGTCAGGGCCGGCTTGTTGTCGATGTTGGTCAACACGCCGCTGCTGTTGAAGGTCAGGGTCAGCGTTTGCTGAGTGACTTTTTCATGTCCTGGCTGCTGGCGGAAAACGTAGAACCAGGTGTTGGTACCGAACGGGTCGGTCATCATCGGTGTACCCAGAGTATAGGCAACCTGTTGTTGCGTCATGCCAGTATGGATTTTGGCAATGTCGTTAGGTACCAGATAGTTCCCCTGACTAATATCAGGACGGTAAACCACTCGCTCCAGAGTGGAACAGCCTGCAGTCATCATCAGAAGAACCGCTGCGGCAGCAGTCAGCGTTTTACAGCGCATAGTGATTTGATTCCTTTTCGGGCCCGAGCAGTACGCGGCTCATATTTAATATGCCGATGATAATAGACCTGAGGTGCGTTGGGAACCTTTGCGATCGGGTCTTACGGCGTTTTTATTGTGAACTCTGACTCCTGGAAATCAAAAAAGTTTATGCGGCGAGCAACTCTTTCGCATTTGCGAGGGTGTTGCGAGTGACTTCGCTACCGCCAAGAAGGCGTGCCAGCTCCTGCAAACGAGCGCGTTTATCCAGCGGTTGCATGTGGGTTTCGGTCATGGCACCGTCGGTTTCTTTACTAACATAGAAGTGATGGTGGCCACAGCCAGCCACCTGCGGCAGGTGAGTGACGCACATGACCTGCGTGGATTCACCCAGTTGGCGGAGCAGTTTGCCGACGACTGCGGCAGTTGGACCGCTAATCCCTACGTCGACCTCATCAAAGATCAGCGCCGGAGTTTCCATTTTGCGTGCGGTAATCACCTGAATGGCCAGCGCAATACGCGATAGTTCACCACCGGAGGCGACTTTGGCGATGGCCTGTAGAGGCTGCCCCGGGTTGGTGGTGACGCGAAACTCGATGCGATCCGCGCCTTCAGCCGTGAGATGTTGCTCTTCGAAGCGGACATCAATATCAAATACACCGTGTGGCATCGAGAGCATATGCATGCTGTCGGTAATGAGCCCAGAAAGCTCCGTCGCGCTCGCTTGACGCTGCGCATGCAGTTGCTGTGCGGTTTCCAGCGCCAGCTGATGATGGCGCGTCACGGAGAGCTTCAGCGTCTCCAGAGAGTCGCTTTGATCGTCAAGCTGCTGCTGTTCATCGAGCAGAGACTGGTAAAATGCCGGCAGCTCTTCGGGCGATATCTGGTGTTTACGTGCCAGTGAAATCTGTTTTGACAGGCGTTGCTCCAGTTCGAACAGGCGATTCGGATCAAGATCCAGGCGATCGCAGTAATGGCGCAGTTCGTCGCTGGCTTCACTCAGTTGAATGGCCGCTTCTTCCAGCATATCCAGCACGCCAGAAAGTTTTTTGTCCATGCTGGCAAGTTCACCGGCTAACTGACGGGCGGTATATAGCTGGCTTTGCAGATTAACATCCTCGCCGTCAGCCAGTATGGTTAATGCATGCTGACTGGTGGCGATAAGCTGCCCGCTGTTGGCAAGGCGCTTGTATTCTTCATCAATTTGCTCGTACTCACCCGGCTGCGGATTGAATTCAATCAGCTCTTTTAGCTGGTATTTCAACAGCTCTGCACGGGCGATGCGCTCCTGGCTCTGCTGCTGATGCGTGGCGAGATCGCGGCAGCTTTGATTCCACAGACGGTAATGTTCCGCCATTTGGCGGGCGAGATCAGATTCTCCGGCGTAGGCATCAAGCAGACTCTTTTGATGTTCCGGTTTAACCAACTGCTGGTGAGCATGCTGGCCGTGAATTTGGATAAGCAGTTGACCCAGTTCGCGCAGCTGGGAGAGCGGTACGGCAGTGCCGTTGATAAAGCCGCGAGAGCGGCCGTCGCTGCTGATGACGCGACGTAGCAGACACTCACGTCCATCTTCAAGCTGGTTATCTTCCAGCCAACGCAGCGCGGCTGGCGTATCTTTAAGCGCGAAGCGGGCACAAAGGTCAGCGCGGCTGGCGCCTGCGCGTACCATATCGGCTTCTGCGCGGCCGCCAAGGCACAAGCCGAGGGCATCAATTGCAATGGATTTGCCTGCACCGGTTTCGCCGGTAATAGCCGTCATGCCACTATTGAAGTCGATCTCAAGCTCACGAACGATTGCAAAATTGCTGATGGTCAGTTGTGCCAACATAGCCGCTTTCCTGTATGAAAAACCATAACTGTAATTTAATACAGTATAGACTGGTTTTTTATACAGTAAAGAGGCTGGTGTTAATTTAGAATAATTTTTTTGACCATCCCAGTTTGGTGCTTAATGTATTGAAATAGCTGTAGTCTTTTGGGTGAATAAGATTGAGATGGTAATCACTTCGACGGATAAGCACGTCTTCACCTTCTTGAATCGGTAGCGCAATTTGGCTGTCGCAGCTGATCTCAAGATCGTTGCGGCGGTGCGAGAAACGCAGACGAATGGTACTGTTGCTGTTAATGACCAGCGGGCGTGCCGACAGGGTGTGCGGGAACATGGGGACCAGAGTAATAGCATCCAGCGATGGCGTCAGAATAGGGCCGCCCGCGGAGAGTGAATAGGCCGTTGAACCTGTTGGGGTTGAGATAATCAGTCCATCAGAACGCTGAGAGAAAGCGAAGGTCTCATCGATGTAAACTTCGAACTCGATCATGTGTGCGACTTTGCCGGGATGCAGCACCACTTCGTTAATGGCGGTACTGATACGTTTTTGACAATTCTGCTGGCACACTTGCGCTTCAAGCAGGAAACGCTTTTCGGCAATGTAGTTGCCATCCAGCACATCGGCGAGTTGCTGATGGGCGTTATCCGGGTCGAGATCGGTGAGAAAACCGAGGTTGCCACGGTTGATGCCGATAACGCTAATGTCATAGCGGGCGAGCGTCCGCGCGGCGCCGAGCATGTTACCGTCACCGCCGACTACGACCGCGAGATCGGCTTTTACGCCAATTTCAGCGAGCGTTCCGGTTTTCACGTTATCGAGTTTCAATTCATGGGCTATCTGGCGTTCAACAATAACATCGTAGCCTTTGGTGCAAAGCCAGCGATAGAGCATTTCATGTGTTGTCAGGGCAGTCGGGTGACGAGGATGTCCTACAATACCGATACACTTGAAATGATTGTTCATTTTCTGAATGTCCTTGTGCCAAAGATTGGTGACAATGTGAGAGCTTCCCTTGAAACCCGGAATCTGATCCCCATAATAATCCAGGTTAGCGAGATGATTGTGAAAAAACGCGGAGAAATTCATGAGTAGTAAAGAACAGAAAACGCCTGAGGGGCAATCCCCGGAAGAAATTATCATGGAACAGCACGAAGAAGTTGAGGCGGTTGCATCAGACGCTTCTGCTGAGCAGGTGGATCCGCGCGATGAAAAAATTGCGAACCTTGAGTCGCAGTTAGCGGAAGCTGAAACCCGCGAACGCGAAAGCGTCCTGCGCGTGAAAGCAGAAATGGAAAACCTGCGTCGTCGTACTGAAATCGACGTCGAGAAGGCTCACAAATTCGCGCTGGAAAAATTCGTCAACGAACTGCTGCCGGTGCTGGATAGCCTGGATCGTGCGCTGGAAGTGGCCAACAAAGACAGCGAATCCATGGCGGGTATGATTGAGGGTATCGAACTGACCCGTAAATCAATGCTGGACGTGGTGGCTAAGTTTGGCGTTCAGGTTGTTGCGGACATCAACGTCCCAATGGACCCGAACGTTCATCAGGCGATTGCGATGGTTGAGTCCGATGAGATTGCGGCTGGCAACGTGCTGATGGTGATGCAAAAGGGTTATACCCTGAACGGTCGTACCATTCGCGCTGCGATGGTCTCCGTTGCTAAGGCGAAGGGTTAACCTTCGTTTCCCCCTCTCCCCGGCAGGGGAGAGGGAATTGATTATTCCGCTACGCTCTCGCGAATCGGCCTGACTGGGTTTACCTGGACCTGCTTAATCACATTATCCTGTACGTCGAGAATATCGATATCGTACTGCGCGATGCGTACGCGTGTGCCTGCCGCCGGGATCTCTTCCAGTGCTTCCACAATCATACCGTTAACGGTTCGCGCTTCATCTTCCGGCAGATGCCAGTTAAAGGCTTTATTCAGTTCACGCACGTTAGCGCCGCCGTCAATAATGACGGAACCATCGTTCTGTGGATTGACCTCTTCGGCAAGTGATGGCGACATTGACGTGGTAAAGTCGCCAACGATCTCTTCAAGAATATCTTCGACCGTCACCAGCCCTTGAATATCGCCGTATTCGTCAACCACGAGGCCTACTTTCTTCTTATTACGCTGGAATTTGACCAGTTGGGTGCTGAGCGGTGTGCCTTCCGGGACAAAGTAAATTTCATCAGCGGCGCGCAGCATCACCTCTTTGGTGAACTCTTTTTTCTCCGTCATCAGACGATAGGCTTCGCGTACGCGCAGCATACTGATGGCGTCGTCCAGCGAGTCGCGATACAGCACGATACGTCCGTGTGGAGAGTGGGTTAGCTGGCGGACGATGGCTTTCCAGTCGTCGTTAATATTGATGCCAACGATTTCATTGCGCGGGACCATGATGTCATCAACGCTGATTTTTTCCAGATCCAGTACTGACAGCAGCATATCCTGGTTGCGACGGGAGATTTGCGCGCGGGATTCGTTAACGATGGTCCGCAGCTCATCTTTGCTCAGTGCGCTGCTGATGGTGATATCGGTTTTAATGCCCATCATACGCATCAAAATGCGGGTGATGAGATTCAGCAGCCACACCAGCGGCATCATCAAAATTTGCAGCGGTGCGAGCAGGAAACTACTCGGGTAGGCGACTTTTTCTGGATACAGTGCAGCGATAGTTTTCGGCAGGACTTCGGCGAACACCAGCACCACAAAGGTGAGTACGCCTGTCGCAATGGCCACGCCCAAATCACCGTACAGGCGCATGCCGACGATGGTGCCGAGCGCAGATGCCAGGATATTGACCAGGTTATTACCAATCAGCACCAGGCTGATTAAGCGGTCGGGCTTTTGCAGGAGTTTTTCAACGCGGCGCGCCCGACGATCGCCCTGTTTTGCCAGATGACGTAGGCGGTAGCGGTTTAGCGTCATCATGCCGGTTTCAGAACCGGAGAAATAGGCGGAAATGACCACCATGATGATCAGCGTGACGATCAGCGTGGTGGTTGAAATATGTTCCAAGAGAAGTCCTTAGTACTTAGCTCACAAACTGTTGAATGATGCGGCTACCGAAGTAGGCGAGCGTCAAGATGCCGGCACCAGCAACGTTAAACCAGACGACCCGGCGTCCGCGCCACCCTTCATGATAGTGGCCCCACAACAACACGATATAGACGAACCAGGCGATGATGGAAAGGACGGCCTTATCGATATTTTCCATGCTAAAGAGGTTATGCATGTAAAACAGGCCGGTACAGAGCGTCAGGGTCAGCAGGACAACCCCAACCTGGGTGATATGAAACATTTTGCGTTCGATAACCATCAGCGGCGGCATTTCGTGACTAAACGCCAGCTTCTTATTTTTGAGCTGGTAGTCAATCCATGCCAGCTGTAGCGCGTACAGCGCGGCGATGATAAGCGTCGCGTAGGCGAACAGAGACAGTCCGATATGCACCATCATCCCCGGGGTGGCCTCCAGATGGGTAATGAACTCATTGGGCATAAAGGTGGCAAACGCGAGGTTTATCAGCGCGAAGGCGTAAACGATAGGCAGTAATAACCAGCCGCGATTGCGCGAGGCAACGATGGTCATCACCGTACAAATCATTAGACTGACCAGTGAGCCGACGTTTAACAGGCTGAGGTTCTGCCCACTTTCACCGCCCGGCAGAATACGCGCTTCCAGCGCAAACGCATGGCACACCAGCGCAACGGTGGCAGAGAGAATTGCCATACGCCGCCAGCCGCTGTTCTTTTGCAGCAAGCCGGGAATAATCAGCGCGAGGCTGATGGAGTAGGCAACAAGCGCGAGCAGGGCAAAAACAGGCATAAAGTGTCGGCAGTCGTCAAATAGAAGAAAGAGATGCAGTATATACGCAAAATCCGTTGAGTTGTATCAAGGCGCATTGCCTGACGAAAGGATGATGCGTGTAGCGTTACGTGACGTCAGCGTCAACCGCAGCATCACAACTCGGCCGCTGTCGTGTTATACTCCGGCAAATTTCCGTTTTTTGGTCGCGTTAGCGACTCACCGTTTCCACCCCAGGCGAGAGACAATGTTTGATAATTTAACCGATCGTTTGTCGCGCACGCTGCGCAATATCAGTGGCCGTGGACGCCTTACTGAAGACAACGTAAAAGAGACGCTGCGCGAAGTGCGCATGGCGCTGCTGGAGGCTGACGTTGCGCTGCCGGTAGTGCGTGATTTTATCAATCGCGTAAAAGAAAAAGCGGTTGGTCATGAAGTTAACAAAAGCCTGACGCCGGGTCAGGAATTCGTCAAAATCGTTCGTAGCGAACTGGTTTCGGCGATGGGCGAAGAGAACCAGAGCCTGAATCTGGCCGCTCAGCCTCCGGCCGTCGTGCTGATGGCGGGCTTGCAGGGTGCGGGTAAAACAACCAGCGTCGGTAAGCTGGGGAAATTCCTGCGTGAGAAGCACAAGAAGAAAGTATTGGTTGTTTCCGCTGACGTTTATCGCCCTGCGGCGATTAAGCAGTTGGAAACGCTGGCTGAGCAGGTTGGCGTGGACTTCTTCCCGTCTGACGTTGGGCAGAAGCCCATCGACATCGTTAACGCCGCGCTGAAAGAAGCGAAGCTGAAGTTCTACGATGTGCTGCTGGTGGATACCGCCGGTCGTTTACACGTAGATGAAGCGATGATGGACGAAATCAAACAGGTTCATGCGGCAATCAAGCCAGTAGAAACCCTGTTTGTTGTCGATGCCATGACCGGTCAGGATGCGGCGAACACCGCGAAAGCTTTCAACGAAGCCCTGCCGTTAACCGGCGTGGTGCTGACCAAAGTTGACGGTGACGCTCGTGGCGGTGCCGCGCTGTCTATTCGTCACATCACCGGTAAGCCGATTAAATTCCTCGGTGTCGGCGAAAAAACCGAAGCGCTGGAGCCATTCCATCCAGATCGTATTGCCTCCCGTATTCTCGGTATGGGCGACGTACTGTCGCTTATCGAAGATATCGAGAGCAAGGTTGACCGTGCGCAGGCTGAAAAGCTGGCGACCAAGCTGAAAAAAGGCGACGGTTTTGACCTGACCGACTTCCTGGAGCAGCTGCGCCAGATGAAAAATATGGGCGGTATGGCCAGCCTGATGGGCAAACTGCCGGGCATGGGTCAGATCCCTGACAACGTCAAATCGCAGATGGACGATAAAGTGCTGGTGCGTATGGAGGCGATTATCAACTCCATGACCTTCAAAGAGCGCGCTAAGCCGGAAATCATCAAAGGTTCTCGCAAACGTCGTATCGCCCAAGGTTGTGGCCTGCAGGTACAGGACGTGAACCGTCTGCTGAAGCAGTTTGATGACATGCAGCGCATGATGAAGAAAATGAAGTCGAAAGGCGGCATGATGAAAATGATGCGCGGAATGAAAGGCATGATGCCGCCAGGATTCCCTGGCCGTTAATCTTTTCCCTGCGTTGGCGGCGGGGGGGGGTCATCCGGCTCATCCCGGCCGTGATAATTCCCCCGACTCGCGCTGTCGGTTACGGTAACGTTCTGGTTATCGTGCGGTAAAAGACAGATGTTGATTGCAATTCCCCCAGAAATGAGTAAAATTTTCGGGCTTTTAATATGACACCGGGCCCCCTCCCTCGATGGGGCCCGGTTGTTCTATTCACACAAGAGGATGTTATGGTAACTATTCGTTTAGCACGTCACGGCGCTAAAAAGCGTCCGTTCTACCAGGTTGTTGTTACTGACAGCCGTAACGCACGTAACGGTCGCTTCATTGAGCGCGTTGGCTTCTTCAACCCAATCGCAAGCGAAAAAGAAGAAGGCACTCGCCTGGATCTGGATCGTATCGCTCACTGGGTTGGCCTGGGCGCTACAATTTCCGATCGCGTAGCAGCGCTGATCAAAGCCGCTAACAAAGCAGCTTAATCTGTCACGGTGGTCATGATGAGCAAACAACTCGCCGCAAAAGCACCTGTTGATCCGATTGTATTGGGCAAAATGGGTTCTTCCTACGGTATCCGTGGTTGGCTCAGAGTGTTTTCCTCCACCGAGGACGCCGAAAGCATTTTTGACTATCAGCCCTGGTTAATCCAGAAGGCGGGTCAGTGGCAGACCGTTGAGCTGGAAAGCTGGCGCTACCACAATCAGGATATCGTCATTAAGCTGAAAGGCGTTGACGATCGCGATGCCGCGAATCTGTTGACGAATTGCGAAATTATCGTCGATTCATCACAGCTGCCGGCGCTGGACGATGGAAGCTACTATTGGAAAGACCTTATGGGCTGCCAGGTAGTGACCACCGAAGGCTACGGTCTCGGTAAAGTCATCGATATGATGGAAACCGGGTCGAATGACGTTCTCGTCATTAAGGCAAACCTGAAAGATGCATTTGGCATCAAGGAACGTCTCGTACCGTTCCTCGATGGGCAGGTTATCAAGAAAGTCGATCTCACTACTCGTACTATCGAAGTAGATTGGGATCCTGGTTTTTAAATCTCCGGATAAACGGTAAAAGACGGCGCTATGTGGATTGGCATAATTAGCCTGTTTCCTGAAATGTTCCGCGCAATTACCGATTACGGGGTAACTGGCCGGGCAGTAAAAAATGGCCTGCTGAACATTCAGAGCTGGAGTCCTCGTGATTTCGCTCATGACCGGCACCGTACCGTGGACGATCGTCCTTACGGCGGCGGACCGGGAATGTTAATGATGGTGCAACCTTTACGGGACGCCATCAATGCAGCAAAAGCCGCGGCAGGTGAAGGCGCAAAGGTGATTTATCTGTCACCTCAGGGACGCAAGCTTGATCAAGCAGGCGTCAGCGAACTGGCAACGAATCAAAAATTGATTCTGGTGTGTGGTCGCTACGAAGGTATCGATGAGCGCGTGATTCAGACCGAGATTGACGAAGAATGGTCTATCGGCGATTACGTTCTCAGCGGTGGAGAGTTACCGGCAATGACGCTGATCGACTCCGTTTCCCGGTTTATTCCGGGTGTACTGGGTCATGAAGCTTCAGCAATCGAAGATTCGTTTGCTGATGGATTGCTGGACTGCCCACACTATACTCGCCCTGAAGTGTTGGAAGGGATGGAAGTACCGCCAGTTCTGCTGTCGGGGAACCATGCCGAGATACGTCGCTGGCGTTTGAAGCAGTCGCTGGGCCGCTCCTGGCTTAGAAGACCTGAACTTCTGGAAAACCTGGCTCTGACTGAAGAGCAAGCAAGGTTGCTGGCGGAGTTCAAAACGGAACACGCACAACAGCAACATAAACATGATGGGCTGGTCTAAGACCCCCAAATATCAGTTTACCCAGGATAAGAGATTAAATTATGAGCAACATTATTAAGCAACTTGAACAAGAACAGATGAAGCAGGACGTACCTTCCTTCCGTCCGGGTGATACCGTGGAAGTGAAAGTATGGGTTGTTGAAGGTTCCAAAAAACGTCTGCAGGCATTTGAGGGCGTGGTTATCGCTATTCGTAGCCGCGGTCTGCACTCTGCATTCACTGTTCGTAAAATTTCCAACGGCGAAGGCGTTGAGCGTGTCTTCCAGACTCACTCTCCGGTAGTTGACAGCATTGCTGTTAAACGTCGTGGTGCTGTACGTAAAGCTAAACTGTACTACCTGCGTGAGCGCACTGGTAAGTCTGCTCGTATCAAAGAGCGTCTTGGCGCTTAAGCGACATCCGTGTGAAAAAGGGCTGGCCGCAAGGCTGGCCCTTTTTTTATCGCCAAAGGCACCTTGCGTTAACATATTGCTGATAAATCATTTACAATGCCCGCAGTAATGGGGAGGGTGAGTGAGCGCAACAGCAATCAGCATAGCAGCACTGAAAAGGCGAGCCGCCTGGCTTGCGCTGTTTGCTATGGCGCTGATTATCTTTGCTCCGCTGGTCTCCATTTCGTTACAACAATCGCCTATGAGCGCGATGCCCGGTATGCATCATGAAATGAGTATGCCGATGACCGAGCATCACTCGTCTACACCAGATAAAATGCCCATCGACCACGGTGAGGCCTGCGGTTACTGTGTACTGCTTACCCATGTTCCCGGCCTGATTCTGGCGCTGTGCGCGCTTCTGTGTGCGCTGCTGTTACGCGTTTCGACCTCATCTTTCCCGCCGGTGCTTGCCCATTGGTTCGAGTTTCCCTGGCTGTTCCCCGATACCCGCGCTCCGCCGCAATTGTCTGCTTTCTCCAATTAATAACGATAAATGACGCTCAAGCGTCACGACTCTTTTCGCCTATATGAAGGAAAAGTATGACAACCTGCACCTCGCGGGCGGCCTGGAGGCATCTGCTGCGCCGCCTGCATTTCTTTATCGGCCTGTTTGTTGGGCCATTTATTTTTGTCGCGGCGCTGACTGGCACGCTCTACGTGGCGACACCGCAGCTAGAAAATTGGGTCTATGCTCAGGCGCTCCACGGCAGCGTTGAGGGTGAGCGGCATTCACTGGCGGAACAGATTACGGCAGCGAAGCGAGAGCTTACCACGCCGCTTGGTTTGAATGCGGTACGCCCGGCGCTAGAGCCGGGTGAAACCACGCGGGTAATGTTTGCTGACCCATCGCTGGGTGAATCGGAAAACCGCGCCATCTTTATCGATCCCGTTACGCTCGCGGTGAAAGGCGATATGACGGTTTACGGTACCAGCGGGATATTGCCGCTGCGTCAGTGGATTGATTATGCGCACCGTTCGCTATTACTGGGTGATTTTGGCCGACTTTATAGTGAGCTGGCTGCGTCGTGGATGTGGATTGCAGCGCTTGGGGGGATTGCCCTGTGGGCCTTGACCCGGCCAAAGCGGCGCATCAAAAATCGCCTGCAAAATACCCGCCGGGTTCACGTGACGCTCGGTTGGTGTTTGCTGGCAGGAATGCTGTTGTTCTCCGCTACCGGGCTGACCTGGTCGCAGTGGGCGGGTGGCAACGTTGATAAAATGCGCGCCGCGTTTAATTGGCTAACACCGCAAGTGAATACCCAACTGAACGGCGGTGTGATGGTGATGGATCCTCACGCCGAGCATCACGGCACTCATGCCGGTATGCTCATGAAGGAACCGGCGGTCGCGATCGACAAAATTGATGCGATCCTGAATCTTGCTCAGCAAGTGGGAATCACTGCAACACATCTGGAGATCCGCCCACCTAAACGTGACGATCGTGCCTGGACGGTAACGGAGATTGACCGGCGGTGGCCCACTCAGGTCGATGCTGTGGCAATCGATCCTCATTCCATGACTATCGTTGATCATACCCAGTTTGCCCGTTTTCCGCTGATGGCCAAGTTGACGCGCTGGGGGGTAGATTTCCACATGGGGGTGCTGTTTGGTTTACCCAATCAGCTGTTGCTGATCGCCTTTGGGCTGGCGCTGTGCGTGGCAATCGTGATGGGCTATCGTTTATGGTGGATTAAACGTCCGGCACAATCGCAGGTTAATCCGCTGCAGACGCTGTCGTACAGCTGGCGTGTACTCTCATTACCCGTTCGGATAGTGACGCTGGTGCTCGCCGTGGCCTTTGGGCTGGCGATGCCGGTAATGGGGGCGAGTTTACTGCTGTTTATTCTCTTCGACATGCTACGTTGGCGAGCGGCGGCTAATGCGCCACTCGCCGGGTCTTCCGCTAAGTAGCCTTACGGCGTGCTGATGACTACTGCAACACGGCGGTTTTCAGCACGTCCCTGGCCTGTGCTGTTGCTAGCGACAGGGTATTTTTTGCCTAATCCGCGAGTGGTGAGGTTGCTACGTGGAATATGTGCGCCTTTTGCCCAGGCGTCGGCAACGGCATTGGCGCGTTTTAGCGAGAGGGCTTCGTTATAGCCATCTTCACCGTAGTTATCCGTGTGGCCATCCATCTGGGCGTGGTTTAACCCTGTAGCCGCCAGGCGTGATGCCATCGACTCGATTTGCGTTTCACTTTCCGGTTGCAGCGTGGCCTCATTTTTATCAAATAATATTTTAGCCGACAGGCCCAGAGACCAATCGCCGTTTAATTCATTAAAGCCGTAGGATTGCATCGCGGCGATCTGTTCAGGCGAGAATTTGCCCTTTGGTGGCGTCTGACAACCGGAGAGGACCAGTGATGCCAGTAAGAGTGGTGCAAAGTATCGCTTTAACATATCGTATTCCTTTCTAGCCTATTGTTTTAGTTCGCTGATTTTTTGCCTGATACATATTATGGTCTGCTCGTTCCAGTAACGTCTCCAGCGAGTTGTTTTCCCACGCCAGCGCGAAGCCGATGCTGAGCGACATGGGGGTACGATGGCCGTTATGCAGATCGAACGGTTGGCTAAATTGCTGCGCCAATGCCGTACTTATGTTCTGTACATCAAGTTCAGAATGAACGCCCGACAGCACCATGGCAAACTCATCGCCGCCAAGGCGGTATGACTGGTAGCGTTTACCGCCAAACGCGATCATTCTGCTGGCGACTTCGATCAGCACGCTGTCGCCCGCGGCATGTCCCCAGGTATCGTTGATCTGTTTAAAATTGTCGCCATCCAGAAATAGCAGGGCCGAGTGAGTTTTTGCCGCCGAATTATTCATGAGCGCCGCAATGCTATTGCGGAATGCCGCGCGATTAGCAAGCCCGGTAAGTGGGTCATGCATGGCAGTACGCATCAGTTGGGCATTCTTCTCCTGTAGCTTTAGCTGCCACTCTTCCATTTCATCGAGCAGGCTGTTGAAGTCCTCGCCAAAACGATGAAATTCTTCAATACGCCCTTCTTTAACTCGCCGTGAGAAGTTACGATTCTTGCGGGCATCATGAACGACATCGGTAATATTTTGAATCTCTTCGACCATGCCATGATGCAAAGAACGCGTAATGGTCAGTGCAATAATTGAAGCAAAAAAGAGACAGCCGGTGAGCACGGCGAACGACATCCAGATGAAATGGCCGATCAGGGTATCGCGCGCTGCCAGGCGAATTTCGCCAATAGGTTTGTCGTTATGGATGATTGGCTGTGAAATTGGCACAGGGAACAGCCAATGGCTGACTAGAGCACCCAGCGTATCGCTACTGCCCTCAGGGTTCCATTCCCAGTGCGCAAACCGTTTTTGGTGTTCATCAAGCACATTTGCCATGGCAAATTGCCCTTGCTTACCCAGAGTCGCAAGGGTTTCATTCGCGGCCTGCGGATCGTTGAAAACCAGCGACGCTTCAAGAGTATGGCTCATCGATGCACCGGTTAATTCGAGATTCTTTTGCGCGTATTGCTTTAATGTCACTACCGATGCAAAACACAACAAAAGCCATATAAGCGTCATCGTGACAATGACACTTATCATATTGATACGCCTCAACGTTTTCTTAAACGTAGGGCGGGTGGTGGACGTGGATTCCTTATTCATGCTGCTTATTCCTGGCGAGCATTAATACATCCGGATTGACTCTTACACCACTCCGAGACAGTGCATCCAGATTGACGGAGAATCTGATTCGCGGCTCATTGGTTATTAAACAAAATGCGCTGCCAATAATGCATTCCGAGTTACGTTCTGAGATTAATAGCAGTGGCTGATGCTGAAATTGGTTGATTAATTCAACCTGCTTCTCGGGGGATTCCGTACCGAAATAAATACCATTGCATCGGGCCACCAGAGCCTCCTGAGGCGTCCGGACAACCACGGGGATGTAGGGTAAAGTACTTTCCTCAGCTGTTACGCTAAGCGCCTGTAAATATTGAGAGGTCGCAAAAATACACAGTTTGGGGGACCCGCTAATCGATGGCCAGCGGGTATAGCTCACTATGCCCGACACAATCAAGCGTACCGATTTATCTGTATCAGTAAGAGAAGCCGCCGTTGCCGGGACCAGTATCAGAGATAGCATCAGCACCAGAGTGGCTCGGAACAAAGAGATCAAGATTGAATTTCTCACGAGAATCCGCCATACCGCTCTGGAAATAGTTACTCTGGAGAGTTGTTGGCAGAATATCATTGTTTGTTAGAACCGTCATTATGTCAGAAATTCGTTTTATGTGATTTAAGTAAAATCTTACAATTATATTATTTTCAGAGTGTGATGGTTAAATCAATTAATCCTTTCGAGGCTTTTTTCTTCTCGGTTCTAGCGGCGATGTGCATTTTCAAACGGCGCAATTAGACAATGATAGACTCGCTGAAAATATTTGCGGGCTAACTGTTTTGTTGCCATAAATCTGGTTAATCCCGCATTGTTTCTCACCTCAGGTGCATATATTCGGCTTAATTAGCAGTAGCACAGTTAAATGTATCGGCCAGTAACTGATTATCTTTAACTGAAATCGTGTGATGGCCCGTTCGTCGTGTGGTTATGTCCGGCGGCAGGATACAGAGTTGGGATTAAGTGGTGCGAGAGACCGCTCGCACGGTAGATACAAAGAGTGTAATTCTATGTTTACACTGCAATCGGCATTATTTTGCACTAAATAGGCTGATGTAAAGAAAGGTGTACGTATTTTGGATTGAATTCTTTACTGTTTGTGATATTGTGGCTTCACCTCATTGAGGAAACCACTATCGCAAACGAGCCATAACAGGTAATGCCATCATGCAAAAAGACGCGCTGAACAACGTAAATATCGCCGATGAACAGGTTTTGATCACCCCGGATCAACTGAAAGCTGAATTCCCGCTCACCGTAGAGCAGGAAGCGCAAATCGCCCAATCCCGTAAAACGATTTCTGACATTATCGCCGGCCGCGATCCGCGCCTGCTGGTAGTGTGTGGGCCTTGCTCTATTCACGATCCTGAAGCTGCCATCGAATACGCGCGTCGATTTAAAACCCTTGCGGAAGAGGTCAGCGATAGCCTCTACCTGGTTATGCGTGTCTATTTTGAAAAGCCTCGTACCACTGTGGGTTGGAAAGGGCTTATCAACGATCCGCATATGGATGGCTCGTTTGATGTGGAAGGTGGTTTGAAAATTGCCCGTCGTCTGTTGGTTGAGTTAGTCAGCATGGGCTTGCCGCTGGCAACCGAAGCGCTGGATCCGAACAGCCCGCAATACCTGGGCGACCTGTTCAGCTGGTCGGCGATCGGTGCGCGCACCACCGAGTCACAGACCCACCGCGAAATGGCTTCTGGTCTGTCAATGCCGGTTGGTTTCAAAAACGGGACCGACGGTTCTCTGGCAACAGCGATTAACGCCATGCGCGCCGCTGCAATGCCGCACCGTTTTGTCGGTATCAACCAGGCGGGTCAGGTTTGCCTGCTGCGTACGCAGGGTAACCCAGATGGTCACGTGATTCTGCGCGGTGGTAAAAAGCCGAACTACGGTCCTGAAGACGTGGCACAGTGTGAAAAAGAGATGGAACAAGCAGGACTGCGTGCATCGCTGATGGTAGATTGCAGTCATGGTAATTCCAATAAAGACTACCGTCGTCAGCCTGCGGTGGCGGAATCCGTTGTCGCACAGATCAAGGATGGTAATCGTTCTATCATTGGTCTGATGATTGAGAGCAACATTCACGAAGGCAACCAGTCTTCCGAGCAGCCGCGCTGTGACATGAAATACGGTGTTTCAGTCACCGATGCATGCATCAGCTGGGAGGCAACGGATGCGTTGCTGCGTGAGCTCGACAAGGATTTACGCGGCCATCTGGCGGCTCGTCTGGCGTAAGAGGATTGTATGGTTGCTGAACTGACCGCGCTGCGCGATCAAATAGATGTCGTTGATAAAGCACTGCTGGATCTACTGGCAAAGCGTCTTGAACTGGTCGCTGAAGTCGGCGAAGTCAAAAGTAAGTACGGCTTGCCGATTTACGTCCCGGAACGCGAAGCTTCAATGCTGGCTTCGCGCCGCAAAGAAGCGGCTGCCATGGGCGTGCCACCAGATTTGATTGAGGATGTGCTGCGTCGCGTAATGCGTGAGTCCTATTCCAGTGAAAATGACAAAGGGTTTAAAACCCTTTGTCCGTCACTGCGTCCGGTGGTAATTGTCGGCGGCGGTGGCCAGATGGGACGGCTATTTGAAAAAATGCTCGGTCTGTCAGGCTACCAGGTTCGTACGCTGGAAAAAGAAGACTGGGCACGTGCGCCGGAGCTGGTGGCGGATGCTGGTATGGTTATCGTGAGCGTGCCAATTCACGTCACCGAACAGGTTATCGAGAAACTGCCACCGCTGCCGGCAGATTGCATCCTGGTCGATCTCTGTTCGGTAAAAGCCGGGCCGTTGCAGGCGATGCTATCTGCGCACAGTGGTCCTGTTGTAGGGCTGCACCCGATGTTCGGGCCGGATAGCGGTAGCCTGGCAAAACAGGTGGTTGTTTACTGCGATGGCCGTCAACCGGAAGCTTACCAGTGGTTCCTCGAACAGATTCAGGTTTGGGGCGCGCGTTTACACCGGATTAGTGCCGTTGAGCACGATCAGAATATGGCGTTTATTCAGGCGTTGCGACATTTTGCCACTTTTGCTTACGGTCTGCATCTGGCGGAAGAGAATGTGCAACTGGAGCAGTTGCTGGCACTCTCCTCGCCGATTTACCGCCTGGAGCTGGCGATGGTAGGGCGACTGTTTGCCCAGGATCCGCAGCTATATGCCGATATCATCATGTCGTCGGGCAATAATCTGGCGTTGATCAAACGTTACTATCAGCGTTTTGGTGAGGCTATCGGTTTGCTGGAACAGGGAAACAAGCAGGCGTTTATCGACAGTTTCCGTAAAGTTGAGCACTGGTTCGGTGACTACGCACAACGTTTCCAGAGTGAGAGCCGCGTCCTGTTACGGCAGGCGAATGACAACCGACAGTAACCAAAAACTGTATATACTTGAAAGCCAGGGGAAATCCTCTGGCTTTTTTTATGGGATAAAGACGATGGCTGACGCAAACCTGCTGTTTGATTACACCGGACATCTGCCGGAATGCCCGACGTGGAGCGACGCCGAGCAGACGCTCTATTGGGCCGACATTATGGAGTGTGAGATTCATCGCTATGTGCTGGCCACCGGTGAACACCAGATCCTCCAGTTTCCGGAAGAGGTCGGCTGTTTTTCCCTGCGGGAGAAGGGCGGCTTTATTGTGGCCTTACGCAGTGCCATCTGGCTTGCCGACAGTCGCGGTCTGCTGGTGCATAAGGTCTGTGATAACCCGAGCAACCCTCAGCTAGCGCGTTTTAACGACGGCGGGACGGACCGAGATGGACGTTTTTATGCCGGTACTTTCTGGGGGCCTGGTGATTACAACGGCGCGCTGCTGGTTCGCGTGGACAATCAGCTTAAGCCCAAAGTGATTCAATGCGATATCCATGGTGCAAACGGTCTGGCATTTAGTGAAGACAAGAACTGGATGTACACCTCCGACACGCCAAATGCGGTGATTTACCGCACGCCGCTGGATGAGCACGGTGAGCCTGGACGCCGGGAGGTGTTTCGCCGCTTCATTACAGGTGAAGGTATTCCTGATGGGGCAGCGATAGATGAAGAGGGGGGTTACTGGACCGCGATGTTTGACGGCTGGCGGATTGCGCGATTCTCGCCGCAAGGTGAACAGCTTGAGGAATATCGGCTGCCGGTGCGCTGCCCAACGATGGTCTGCTTTGGTGGCACGGATATGCGCACGCTGTTTGTTACCACCACGCGAGAAAATATGTCGGCGGCAGAAGTGGCACAGTACCCGCTCTCCGGCGCCATCTTCACCTTGCCAGTCACGGTAGCAGGCTTGAAGAAGACGCCGTTTATCGAAGCTTAAATCGGGTCAACCGGTACGACGTTTTCGCTGGGGTAGCTCCCCAGCACTTTCATTGAGCGGGTAATTCCAGACAGCTCTTTCAGCGCCTTTTGCATTGGCAGCGCTTCCAGGTTTGCCTGGATATCGAGATAAAACATCTCTTCCCATGGGTTGCCATGGATAGGGCGAGACTCAAGCTTGGTCATAATCAGGTTATGGTTACGCAGTACCAGCAGAGCTTCAACCAGTGCACCGGCCTGTTGCCCGGTGGCAATCAGCAGCGTGGTTTTTGCCGGTACCTGATCGGAGACATTAACCGCTTTACGCGCCAGTACCAGGAAGCGGGTGATATTTTGCGTTTGATTAGCCTGACAGTGCTCAAGCACCTGTAGGCCATAAAGCTTGCCACCGGCTTCGCTGCCGAGTGCGGCTACGGTAGGTGAATTGGCCTGCGCCACTTTTTCCATTGCCGCCGAAGTACTCTCGGTATATTCAATTTTCCACTGCGGGTAGTGACTCAGGAACTGGCTGCACTGCTGGAATGGCTGCGGATGACTGTAGACCGTTTCAATGCTTTCCAGCGTCGTCCCGGCGTTAACCAGCAAGCAGTGGTCAATAGGGACCGTCATCTCACCCACGATGGACAGGCTGGTGTGCTGCAGCAGATCATAGACGTCATTGATGCCGCCTGAACTGGTATTCTCGATTGGCACGACGGCATAGTCGGCCTGCCCGGTTTCAACCTGATTAAAGATATCCGCAAATTTCAGGCAGCCGCTTTCAATGAACTGCTCGAAGTGGCGGGCAGCGTACTGGCGTGCCGCCAGATGCGAGTAAGAGCCTTTGGGGCCAAGAAACGCGATGCGCGCTGAGTGCGGGTTGATCTGGTTTAAATGCTGCTGCAATAAGGTCTGTTGAGTAAGAACGGAATCTTCAATAATCAGCTGAAACAGGCGAGTAATATAGTGCGCATCGAGCTGGTGGGTTTTGCCGATAGTGATCAAACGTTCCAGCAGGTCACGCTCGCGATCGATATCGCGTACCGGTCGGTGGGATGCCAGCTTAGCTTTACCCACTTCAATGGCGAGCCCGCGTCGCTCTGCCAGCAGGCTTACTAATTTCTCATCCAGCGCACTTATCTTATCGCGTATCGCCAGTAATGGGTTTTCCGAAGTCATCATGTTTGCCTTTCTTGTTATCAATAAAAAAGGCCCCCCGGGTGGGAGGCCTTATTGTTCGTCTTCGCATTCTTTATCACACGACGAAACGCCTCCCATTCAGGGGAAGGTAAAAAAGAATGCGAAGAAAAACGGCAGCAATTTCACGGTTGATTAAATCCTTAGCGTGGTGAGGTTTTACAGTACCCGGTCTGTTTTCGTTCTGTCAATAAAAAACGCGCCCGAAGGCGCGTTGGCGTGACACAGTAAAGTTCAAAGTTCGGTTTACTCTTCTTCAACTTCCACGAAGCTTGCGTCTTTCACTGATGTTGCTGCGCGACGGGCTTCCCCTTTGTGTTGCACCTTGTTCAGCTGCCGTTCCAGCTTGTTGATCAATTCGTTAATGGCGGTATACATATCTTCATGTTTTGCACTGGCGACGAGATGCCCGTTTGGGGTGTTCATCGTGGCATCGGCTACAAAACCCTGTGGTTCTTTCGACAGAATGATATGAGGATTGATTAACTGAGTTTGCCATTTTTCCAATTTGGCGAGACGGTCTGCGACATGCTGGCGGATAGCCGGAGTAATTTCCATTTGTTTACTGGTAATGTTCATTGTCATAAATTTTACCTCTTGTCTTTCCGTCTTGGTGATTCCAGCATACCTCGGATTTGCTTAAAATGTGTGATAAATATCACATTATTTTGTCACTTTTTGTCAGTGCATTCATTTTGTGAGTCAGGACAGGAAGAAGTGATTTTTTACTTGTCGGATCGGGAAAATCCAGCCATATTTGATAGGATGACTTGCCGCTAAACCGCTTCAGCAAGTGATTCAAATGGATAAAAAAACGGCAGCCATCGGGCTGCCGTTTTGCTTTTAGTAAAGCGAATATCAGGACTGAGTGCTTTTGCCGTTGGCGGCAATGATTTTCGCCACTTTGTCAGCCTGAGCAGTCATCTGCATTTCACGGTATGCGTGTTCCATCTGCGGCAGTGCATCGCGTGTTGCCTGAGTATCTGGATAGTTACGCATCATGTTTTCGGTACGGTTAACCACAGCAACCCATGCACCGCGAGCGGTGTAGTAATCGACAACGGAAAGCTCATACTTCGCCAGACGGTCTTTCAGGAATACCAGACGTTTGCTAGCGTCGGTCACATACTGACTGTTCGGGTAGCCGCGCACCAGCTTCGAGAAGTCATTGAATGCGTCGCGTGCGTGCTGCGGGTCACGGTCGGAGCGATCAACCCCGAAGAAACCCTGCAGTGCGCTATCGTCCAGCGCCATGTTGGTCAAACCACGCATGTACATCACATAGTCGATGTTTGGATGCGTTGGGTTCAGACGGATGAAGCGGTCAATGGCGGCCTGAGCCAGCGGCAGATCGGCATTTTTGTAGTATGCGTAGATCAGATCCAGCTGAACCTGCTGAGAATAGGGACCGAATGGATAGCGGTTATCCAACGCTTCCAGTTGCGTTATTGCCTGTTTCCAGTTACCGTCCTGGAGCTTTTGCTGAGCAGTTGCGTAGATTTCATTAGGCGGATTATCAGGAACCTCTTCCTTTGAACCAGAGCACCCCGCCAAAGCCAGGCTCAACGTGGCCGCTGCCACCAGATATTTCATGCGCGTCATGACGTTTTGACTTTCCTCAAAATGTTTATACGGGATATTCACAGTTCCTGTTCCCGACTAAGACCAGCTACAATAGCACACTATATTAAACGGCAAAGCCGTAAAAACCCAACGTTAACGAAGAAGCTGTATATGGCACAACGAGTACAACTCACCGCAACGGTGTCCGAGTCACAACTCGGTCAACGCTTAGATCAGGCTTTGGCCGAAATGTTCCCTGATTATTCGCGATCGCGTATAAAAGAGTGGATTCTTGACCAACGCGTTCAGGTAAACGGCAACGTTTCTGACAAGCCGAAAGAGAAAGTCATGGGTGGCGAAACCGTCGCTATCGATGCTGAAATCGATGAAGAAATCCGCTTTGAAGCGCAGGATCTCCCGCTCGATATCGTTTATGAAGATGAAGACATTATCGTCATCAACAAGCCGCGTGGCTTTGTAGTACACCCTGGCGCAGGTAACCCGGACGGCACGGTGCTGAATGCGCTGCTGCACTATTATCCACCGATTGCTGACGTACCGCGCGCCGGTATTGTGCATCGTCTGGATAAAGACACCACCGGTTTGATGGTGGTGGCAAAAACTGTTCCTGCGCAAACGCGTCTGGTGGAGTCGCTGCAGCTGCGTGAAATTACCCGTGAGTATGAGGCAGTGGCGATTGGTCACATGACAGCAGGCGGTACCGTTGAAGAACCGATCAGCCGTCACCCAACCAAACGTACCCATATGGCGGTACACCCGATGGGTAAACCGGCGGTTACGCACTATCGCATCATGGAACACTTCCGTGTGCACACGCGTCTGCGGTTGCGTCTGGAAACTGGACGTACGCACCAGATCCGCGTGCACATGGCGCATATTACTCACCCGCTGGTGGGCGATCAGGTCTACGGCGGTCGTCCGCGTCCACCAAAAGGTGCATCGGATGAGTTTATCTCTACGCTGCGTAAGTTTGACCGTCAGGCCCTGCACGCGACCATGCTGCGTCTTTATCACCCGATTTCGGGGATTGAGATGGAATGGCATGCGCCAATTCCTCAGGATATGGTCGATCTTATCGCGGTGATGCGCGATGACTTTGAAGAACATAAGGACGAAGTCGACTGGCTATGACCAAAATCATTGTCCCTGAATGGCCGCTTCCGAAAGGGGTTGCGGCCTGCAGTTCAACGCGCATCGGTGGTGTCAGCCAGGGAGCGTGGGATTCCTTAAATCTCGGCGCTCACTGTGGCGACAACATTGAACACGTTGAAGAGAACCGTAAGCGCATGTTTGCGGCGGGAAAATTGCCGTCAAAACCGGTGTGGCTTGAGCAGGTACACGGTAAAGATGTTCTGCATCTGACCGGTGAACCGTATGCTTCAAAGCGCGCCGATGCGTCCTACAGTAATACGCCAGGGGCAGTGTGCGCAGTCATGACGGCTGACTGTTTGCCCGTACTGTTTTGCAATCGCGCAGGAACCGAAGTGGCGGCAGCGCATGCTGGCTGGCGTGGGCTGTGCGATGGTGTGCTTGAAGAGACCGTCGCCTGCTTTAACGACAGTGCGGAGAATATCCTGGCTTGGTTTGGTCCTGCGATTGGTCCGCAGGCCTTTGAAGTCGGCCCGGAAGTGCGCGAAGCGTTTATGGCGAAAGATGCCAAAGCGGTGGATGCATTTCGCCCGGTCGGTGAGAAATACTATGCCGATATCTATCTGTTAGCCCGTCAGCGGTTGGCAAATATCGGTGTGACTGCCGTTTTCGGTGGCGACCGCTGTACCTTCAGCGAAAAGGATGATTTTTTCTCTTATCGTCGTGACCGTACTACAGGTCGTATGGCAAGTTTTATCTGGCTGATATAACCTATAGAATCAAGGCGATCCAGAACGCTGATAATATTTTCTCATTGAATAGGTCATTTAACCTTGAATAATTGAGGGATGACCTCATTTAATCTCCTGTAGCAAAATTGACCTATTATGGGAGGAGTCATGCGTCTGGATCGTCTTACCAATAAATTCCAGCTTGCTCTTGCCGATGCCCAGTCACTCGCACTGGGGCAAGACAACCAATTTATCGAACCTCTTCATTTAATGAGCGCCTTGCTGAATCAGGAAGGGGGATCGGTTCGTCCTTTATTAACGTCTGCAGGCATTAATGCAGGCCAGCTTCGCACGGCAATCGATCAGGCGTTGAGCCGTTTACCGCAGGTGGAAGGCACCGGAGGCGACGTGCAGCCGTCTCAGGATCTGATTCGCGTCCTTAATCTTTGCGATAAGCTGGCGCAGAAAAGCGGCGATAACTTTATTTCGTCAGAGCTGTTCGTTCTGGCGGCGCTTGAGTCCCGTGGCACTCTGGCTGAATTACTGAAATCAGCCGGCGCGACAACTGCCAATATCACTCAGGCAATTGAAAAAATGCGCGGAGGTGAAAGCGTGAATGACCAGGGTGCCGAAGACCAACGTCAGGCATTGAAAAAATATACCGTCGACCTGACCGAACGTGCCGAACAGGGCAAACTCGATCCGGTTATCGGTCGTGATGAAGAAATTCGCCGTACTATTCAGGTACTGCAGCGTCGTACCAAAAATAACCCGGTATTAATCGGTGAGCCAGGTGTCGGTAAAACAGCCATTGTTGAAGGGCTGGCACAGCGCATTATCAATGGTGAAGTGCCGGAGGGCTTAAAAGGCCGCCGCGTGCTCGCACTGGATATGGGCGCGCTGGTGGCCGGGGCAAAATACCGCGGTGAGTTTGAAGAGCGTTTAAAAGGGGTGCTGAACGACCTCTCTAAACAGGAAGGCAACGTTATTCTGTTTATTGATGAGTTGCACACCATGGTGGGCGCGGGTAAAGCAGACGGCGCTATGGATGCCGGTAACATGCTGAAACCGGCGCTGGCTCGCGGTGAATTGCACTGTGTGGGTGCCACCACGCTGGATGAATACCGCCAATACATTGAAAAAGATGCTGCGCTAGAACGTCGCTTCCAAAAAGTGTTCGTTGCAGAACCGTCGGTCGAAGATACCATCGCTATTCTGCGTGGTCTGAAAGAACGTTACGAACTGCATCACCATGTGCAGATTACTGACCCAGCGATCGTGGCGGCAGCGACGCTGTCTCATCGTTATATTGCCGACCGTCAGTTGCCGGATAAAGCTATCGATCTGATTGATGAAGCGGCATCCAGTATTCGTATGCAGATTGACTCTAAACCGGAAGAGTTGGACCGACTCGATCGCCGTATTATTCAGCTGAAGCTGGAACAGCAGGCGTTAATGAAAGAGTCTGACGAGGCGAGTAAAAAACGTCTCGATATGCTTAACGAAGAGCTGGAAGAGAAAGAGCGCCAGTATTCTGAGTTAGAAGAAGAGTGGAAGGCGGAAAAAGCGTCACTTTCCGGTACTCAAACGATCAAAGCTGAGCTTGAGCAGGCGAAAATCGCTATTGAACAGGCTCGCCGTGTGGGCGACCTGGCGAGGATGTCCGAACTGCAATACGGCAAAATTCCTGAGTTGGAAAAACAGCTTGAAGCCGCCACGCAGTCTGAAGGCAAAACCATGCGTCTGTTACGTAATAAAGTGACGGATGCAGAAATTGCCGAAGTGCTGGCCCGCTGGACTGGTATTCCGGTTGCCAGAATGCTCGAAGGTGAACGCGATAAATTGCTGCGTATGGAGCAAGACCTGCATAGCCGGGTGATTGGCCAGAACGAAGCGGTGGAAGCCGTATCGAACGCTATCCGTCGTAGCCGTGCCGGGTTGTCCGATCCGAATCGCCCAATTGGTTCATTCTTGTTCCTGGGGCCGACCGGTGTGGGTAAAACCGAACTGTGTAAAGCGCTGGCTAACTTTATGTTCGACAGTGACGACGCCATGGTGCGTATCGATATGTCCGAGTTTATGGAGAAACACTCCGTATCTCGTCTCGTTGGTGCGCCTCCAGGATATGTCGGTTATGAAGAGGGTGGCTATCTGACGGAAGCGGTTCGTCGTCGTCCTTACTCTGTCATCCTGCTGGATGAAGTGGAGAAAGCGCATCCGGATGTGTTTAACATCTTGCTGCAGGTACTTGACGATGGTCGTTTGACTGATGGGCAGGGGAGAACGGTCGATTTCCGTAATACGGTGGTCATTATGACGTCGAACCTGGGTTCCGATCTGATTCAGGAACGCTTTGGTGAGCTGGATTACGGCCATATGAAAGATCTGGTGCTGGGAGTGGTAAGCCACAGTTTCCGCCCAGAGTTTATTAACCGTATAGATGAAGTCGTTGTGTTCCATCCTCTGGGTGAAACACATATTGCGTCTATTGCCCAGATTCAGCTGCAGCGTCTGTATAAACGGCTGGAAGAGCGTGGTTATGAAACGCAGATCTCCGATGAGGCTCTGCATTTGCTTAGCCAAAATGGTTACGACCCGGTTTACGGTGCACGTCCGTTGAAACGCGCTATTCAGCAGCAGATTGAAAACCCACTGGCACAGCAAATTCTGTCTGGTGAGTTGATTCCAGGAAAAACGGTTCGTCTGGAAGTTAAAGATGACCAAATTGTGGCAGTGCAGTAAGTCACAAAATAAGAAAACGGGCCCTTCGGGGCTCGTTTTTGTATGAAATCCAGGCAAAAATAAGTGTTGTGTATGAAAAGTGAACGAACGAAAACATTTTTCATATTTATGCTTGCGGGATCTCAAATTCTCCCTATAATGCGGCCCCACTGAGACGGACAACGGCAAACAAGCCGCCGGGTCAGCGAGGTTCTCCTGAGAACTTCGACAGAGAAAAGCGAAATTAAACGCTTGACTCTGAAGCGGGGAAGCGTAATATGCACATCCCGCGCCTGTCTCTTATACACATCT